>CAVPAT010000009.1:0-169508 GCA_963701625.1 uncultured Acidimicrobiia bacterium
GTTCGGCGCGAGCCACCGCGTCGGTCCGGTGTGTGGAGCTGACCCCGGCATCAGCACGGTCGCCGGTCGTCCGTTCGGCAGTCTCGACATCGGGCACGGAGATCGGTCAGCGCTGGTCGAGGCGCTCGCCTCGGACGCGGGGCGTCGAGCAGTGCTACGATCTGATCGGCCCGGTTGAGGCGTCAGCCGGTCGCTCGAGCGGATCGCTCGTAGCCCGTCAACAGGTGGCGCGGCGATCAGCTCGCCTTCCTCGCCGACGCGCAGGTCGTGGATCTCGCGCGGGCCACGTCCAGTGGATACACGTTGGTCGCGCGGGCGGCCAGGACGTTCACCATGCCGAACACGGTCACCGGCACGCTCACCGAGGGCTCTTCGAGGTCGTCGAGTGTGTCTCGGACGTCGTCGACCATGCCGACGGCGTGGGCCTGCGCCTGATCGATGCTCTTCTTGGCCTGGGTGTCGACCTTCTTCGATCTGGGAGATGCGTTCGCAGCCGCGGATCGCCTCGGCGATGTAGGCGGTCGACCCGCTCGAGGTCGAGTTCGTCGACCTCGGTCCCGCCCAGCTCGCGGCGCACGACCCACCGGGCCCACATGTAGGCGAGCGAAGGGCGGAGTCGTCGCCGGTCTCGGTGTCGAACACCACGATCGCCTTGTCGTCGGCGTGGTGGAACGGCACCGCTGTCGGCGCCTGGTCCTGGCGCGAACACGGCGATCGCCGACGTGGCGTCCCGGTTGAGCATGCGCCTCGTCCAGCTCGGCGTGGATGGCACGCATGTCGAGCTTGCGCTTCTTCGCCTCGAGCACGAAGCAGCACTCCTGACCGAACGCGTCGTCCCGGTTGATCACGACGACCTCGTCGCCGACCTTGTGCCGGTCCGCGCCGGATTCCGTTGCCGGTCTTCTCTGCGAGGTCGCCGTGCGGCGCCGCGATGGCACGGCGACCACCTCGTGCAGCACGTCCTCGAAGTCGAACCCCTTGTGGGTGCGTGAGATCGAGATGTCGTCAGCGGTCTCGGCGACGGCGATCTTCTCGGAGAGGTCCTGGACCTCGGAACGGAACGCGTCGACCTGGTCGCGCAGCTCGCGGGTCATCTCGACCTTGAGCTTGGCGAGCGGGCTGTCGTCGCCGTCAAGGCCGACGAGCCGACGGAGGTCGGCTCTGCTCACGGTGCGCGTCGCGCAGCATCTTTTCGAACGCCGCGACGACGCTCTGCTTCGAGTCGGGGTCGAAGGTCGCGCCGAGCAGGTCTCGAGCCGTTCGACGCGCTGGCGAGCGGGCTGGGTGAGCGCGCCCTCGTCCTCGTCGAGCAGTTCGCGGGCGGTGTCGGCGATCTGCCCGACGACGCCTTCGACCCGTTCGTCGAAGCGGTCGCTCATCGACGTCGAAGCGCTTCTCGACGATGTGGGCGTCGACGGTCGCACCGACGGCACGGATGGCCTGCGCGCCGACGCGGAGGCACTGGACCACTCCTTCGGTGGCGATCGTCCGCGTCGCGGACGATGGCGAGGACGGACTCGTCGGTCTCGACGAGGTCGTGGATGAGACACGGAGTCGTCGACGAGCTCGACGGGGCCGGGGGCGGGATGGGGGAAACGGTGGCCATGATGGCACTCCTCGGTCGTGGTGAGTAGTTGAGTGTGCGGGGTAGGGTCGGACAGTGACGGCGATACTCGAAGGGCTCCCGGCGCCGCCCTGTCCTCAACTGCCAGGAGCCCTCGATCTGGGTCGGCCGCGGGTCAGCCGGCGAGCCCCATGGCCGGCTCGGGCAGGATCCGAATGCCGAGCCCCTCGCCATGCAGGCGTGAACTCAGCGACGACGGCCGGGAAACGACCACGACCGGCGTATCGAGGTCGCGCACCGCGAGCGCCAGGTGCGGCGAACTCGGCGTCGCCGCTGCCGATGACGAGGCGGTCGAACCGGTTCGGCTACCCAGTCCGGCTGGGCCTGCGCGAGCAGGATCAGGTCGGCGCCGTCCTCGCCCCGGGCGGCGTGCACGTTGCACGGGATCGGGAAGGTCGAACGCGATCTGGCAGGATCAGCCCCGGGTTGGCGGCGAGGATCACCTGATCGACCGGCGCGGTATCCGGCGAGTGTCGAGGTAGCGGTCGAGCGCGTCGAGCGCGACCTCCTTGGTCGCGAACGGGTCGCCGACCAGGTTCTCGATGTCGACGAGGTGCAGGGTCCGGGTGGTGGTCAGGGTCGCAGTCATCGGTCGTGCTCCTTGCTCGGGGAAGTTGATGTTCCGAGCATGAAGGAGGGGTGCGACGATTACGTCGTTGTGATTCGCGCTACGGCCTGTCGCCGGGCGAGCGGGCAGCGCTCGATGTCACAGCCCGGGCGTGCCGCGGCTGACATGATTCGATTGGCCAGCTCGAACACGGCGCCCCGACCCGTGTGGAACGGCCTGCCCGTAGACGACGCCAACATGGCACTGGGGACCGACGCACAAGCGAGTCCGCGCTACTCGCCGACCATCGGGGCTCTATTGGCTCTCGCCATCGGTCAGGGCAACGACGTATTGATCGCCCACGCGAAAGGCGTTCACCGGAGTTTCGTAGACGCGGCCGCTTTGCCTCCCGACGTGGGTCACGATCGCGAACGTCGGTGCCCAACCGGCCACGTGACGCGTGAACCGGTTGGTAAAGCGTCGGTTGAACTTCGCGAGCCCTCTCGACAGTGGCACTCGGTGGCTCCCCGGCGTCTGCGCCATCCCCGTTGCCGGGCCGCGACCGCGCCGGGCCGCTCCTCACCTCAGGTGGTGGACTCGGCCTCCACGGCACGCTTGACGCGACCGATGGTCTCGGTCATGGCGCGCTCGAGATCCGCCTTTCGATCGTCGACCCGCATCACCCAGCGCTCGGCGAACGCGTAGTACCAGCGGATGTCGCGGAGCATCTCGAACGACTCGCTGAGCTTCGTACCAGTACCGTCGACGTCGAATCGGTACGTCCAGCGGACGTCCGGACCAACTTCGAACGCGAACTCGCGACCGGCATCGGCGACCACGACGACAGGCTTCGTCGACCAGCGCGCGATCCCACGCTTGTTCGTGCCCTTGAAGCGCGCGCCGACCGCCGGGCCCGTGGCACCATCGAGCCATTCACACGCCAAGGTCTCCGGACTCCATTCGCCCATGCGCGTCACATCGCTCACGACGCCGTAGACCTGTTCGGGTTGCGCGTCCACGTGGACGTGCACCTCGCACCGTGTCCCCTTCTTCATGGCCCCATTCTCTGCCCCAGGCACGGCTTGCGCAACCGACAAAGGACTCGAGCATCCGGTAACAGCACGTCGTCGGGAAGCTGGAGCATCGACTGGATGGCGATCGCCTGCTCGCCGGCCGCCAGCCCGCGCGAACGGACCGGAGAGGCAGCCGCGGCGCACATCGGTTGGTCGCACGCCGCAGGACGAAAGACTCTGGCCGGAACGTCGCGGTCGGCGGACGATCGGTGCATGAACGTGACCATTGCCGAGATCATGCACGCCCCCGTCCTCACCGTCAGCGAGGTCGATACCTTCGATGTCGCCGTCGGGCTCATGCGATCCCATCACGTATCCGCGCTGCCCGTGGTCGGTCCGGACGGTCCGGTCGGGATGATCACGGCGACCGACTTTCTCGAGCCGCGTGAGGGCAGCACACTGGTCGGTTCGTTCATGTCCTCGCCGCCGCTCACGGTCCCGAGCACGGAGGGTCCGCACGTCGCGGCTCGCATCATGCGCAACCACAAGGTGCACCACGTGATGGTGGTCGACCATCACACCGTCGTGGGCATGGTCAGTGCGTACGATCTCCTCCAGCTGGTCGAGGACCACCGGTTCCAGATGAAGCAGGCCCCGACTCCATCGAGTCGGAAGGCGTCGAAGCGCCAGTAGAGCTGCGGTTTCTGGCACCCCGGTGACGGCTGCTGCTGACGATCCATCACCATGCCCTCGGCGTCCACGAGCTCCTACTTGGGGTCGAGCCCGCGACGGGCATGGTCGACCATCGGGGCGTTCACCCCCGATGAAGGTGACCACGGAGACGAGCCGCAGGTACCTTCCCTGCGAACGTTGAGGAACCGTCGGGGCTGCGCTTGAGAAGGGTGGCCGGGGGCGCTGCGCTGAGGAGCATCTATGACCAAGTTCGTCCTCAATTCCAAGCAGGTGGAGATTGACGTCCCGAAGGCGATGCCGCTCCTGTGGGCGCTGCGCGACGTCCTGGGGTTCACCGGCACGAAGTACGGGTGTGGCATCGGCGAGTGCGGCGCCTGCACAGTGCTGGTGGACGGCGAGGCGACGCGGTCGTGTCAGTTGCCGGCGGGGGCTGTCGCCGGTGCGGAGGTGACGACGATCGAGGGGCTTTCCGCTGATGGTTCGCACCCCGTGCAGGCTGCGTGGGTCGAACACCAGGTTCCGCAGTGTGGATTCTGTCAGCCGGGGATGATCATGGCGGTGTCCGCGCTCGACAGCACCAAGAGCGATGAAGACCGCGCGACCGCGATCACCAACATCTGCATTTGCGGCACCTACCAGCGCATACGCGAAGCCATGGCTTCGGTCGTTGACGGGGACCGCGACGATGCCTGACCCGACGCCGGTGGTGAGCCGCCGGCACTTTCTCGTGATGGGAGCCGGCGGACTGACGCTGGGCGTCGCCATGCTCGCGGCGTGCAGTGACACCAGCGGTTCCGATGCAGCCGGCGGGGATTCGCCGAACACACCTGCAACGGGCGCGGCCACAACCACCACCCTGCCGGCCGGCTCGCTCGAACGTCTCAATGCGTGGGTGCACGTCGGCGAAGACGGGAGGGTGTGGCTGAGCTACGGCGGGAGCGAGATGGGACAGGGAACGATGACGGCCTTGTGTCAGATCCTTGCCGAGGAGCTGAGGATCCCGTGGTCCGAGGTCAACGTCGATCGGCCCGTCGCCGGCCAACCAGTCTCGTACTTCACCGGAGCGAGTACCGCCATTCGTGTCCAGTACGCGCCGTTGGCCCGCGCCGGAGCCGCGGCCCGCGAGATGCTCGTCGCCGCGGCCGCCACGCAACTCGGCGTCTCGGTCTCCGAGTGCACCGCGGCTGACGGCGCCGTCACGGCAACCGTGGGCGGCAAGGATCGGACGCTGAGCTATGGAGCGGTCGCAACCCTCGCCGCGACCCTGCCGGTTCCCGATGACCCACCGCTGACCCCGGTGGAGTCCCAGCAGGTGATCGGCCGGCCGGTCCCACGGCTCGACATTCCCGCGAAGGTCACCGGCACTGCGGTGTACGGCCTCGACGTGAGGGTGCCCGACATGGTGTTCGCCGCAATGCTGGCCGCACCCGCGCTCGGCGCCACCCTCGATGGCGCGCCCTCCGTACCGGCGGACGCAATCGACGTCGTGCCGATCACTGCACACGAAACCCGCGGCGCGATCCGTCAAGGCGACATCTACGCGGTGGCGGCCGTGGCTAACGACACCTGGACCGCCATCGAGGCCTCACGGACACTGGAACTTGACTGGACGACGCCGGCGACGACCAGCGAGCTCACGACCCGTTCGTTGCGCCAACAGGCGAACCAGCTGCTCGCCGGCGACGGTGCGCTCCTCGCCGAACCGTCGCAAGGCGATGTCGACGCCGCGCTGAGCGCCGCCTCCGATTCGCTCGACGTCACCTACTCCCTGCCATACCTCGCGCATGCCTGTATGGAGGTCCAGAACTGCACCGTCGACGTCGGCCCCACCAGCTGCGAGATCTGGGCACCCACGCAAGTCCCTGCCATGGTCGTGGACGTGGCGGCGGCGCAGACCGGGCTCGCGCCCGAGGCGATCACCGTGCACACGACCTTCCTGGGCGGTGGGCTCGGACGTCGAATCGAGGTGGACTTCGTGGCCGCGGCACTGCAGGTCGGGATGGCGATCGGGCGGCCCGTCATGCTCATGTACCCGAGAGAACAGGACTTCGCACTTGATCAGTTCCGGCCGACAGCACAGGTCAGGGTGCATGCCGGGGTCGCCGACGGAGCGGTGACCGCGTGGAGCTATCGCAACGTGTCGTCATCGATCCTTGGACAGCGCGGACTTCCCGCTGGCGCGCCCGACGGGCAGGCCACCGAGGGGTCGATCGAACTGCCCTACGACCTCGGTGCCACCCGCGTGGAATGGGTGCCAGACCCCGCGGGCATCCCGGTGGGGTACTGGCGGTCTGTTGCGTTCTCGATCAACACGTTTGCAGTCGAGTCGACGATCGATCAGCTCGCCGAAATGTCGGGGTCCGATCCGTTCGCATTCCGCCGGCGACTCCTCGCGGGGCGAAGTCGGGAACTCGACGTCATCGACGCCGTCGACACGTTGAGCAATTGGCGCCGCTCGCTCGAGCGCGACCCACGCGTGGGGCCTGGCGTTCGTACATTGCTTTGGGTCGCTCGTCGCACAAGTCATCGAGATCTCCCAGCCGACCGATGGCGCAGTCCGGATCCACCGTGTGGCCTGCGCCGTCGACTGCGGCCGAATCATCAATCCCGACACAGTGGTCGCACAGGTCCAGGGAGGCATCGTCCACGGGCTGAACGCCGCGCTCTGGGGAGGAGTGCAGTTCCGCGACGGACAGATCTCGACGACCAACTTCGACACCCACCGGGTTCTCCGCCTCGACCAAATGCCCGAGGTCGAGGTCGAACTGCTGCAAGGTGGCGACCCGGTCGGCGGCGTCGGCGAGATAGCGGTCCCATGCGTCGCTCCCGCGCTCGCCAACGCCCTCCACCAACTCACGGGCACCCGCGACCGATCCCTCCCGCTCTTCCCCGGCTAGCTGTACGCGGCCAGGACGTGGGTGACGGTCTGCTGATCGAAGCGAAGACCTCCGAAGCTGTGGTGATTGGCGGTCGCCACAACATCCGGAGCTCTTCGTGTCTCAACGCAACGCCTGGTTGACGGCGCATGGTCACCGTCTGCTCGTTGATCGGGCCCGTCGTCAAGGCATGCCCGTTGCGCATGTCGCGAGGGCGATGTGCAACTCCCGTCAGTGCGCCCATCGGTGGGTTGCTCGCTACGACGCCGAAGGAGACGCCGGCCTGTTCGATCGGTCGTCGCGACCTCGGCCGATGCCGACCCGGACATCACCGGCGTTGAAGCGGCGAGCGCTGGAGGCCCGATCCACATCAATACCAACACCGGCGCGGTCCCTGACCACGAGGTGTTCCTGGAATCGAGGCGCGCCGGATACGCAGAAGTACTCGCGCACGGACAGGGCCCCGGACCGGATCGCGCTCGTTGACGATCGACACGACCCGCCACGACGAACATTCGGTGAGTCGACACGGGGGGCGTGGGGTGGCGTCCCAGTACCGAGGCTCCTGCGGACCACTCAGATCGGCGAACCAAGGGACTCTGCGGCAGGCGGTATACCGGAGAAGGTCGCGCGGGCAAGGGAACAGGGCCTTCAGTGTTGACGGACGCGAACGGTGAAGCACCCCGCCGATCCGTCACCCCGGTGTCAGACTCTGCGCACCCCGCGGGCCGACCTCACTCGGGAACCATCGGCATTCCTGATCATCGGGTGCGTGAGCCGATGTGACCATCGGGGAATTCCCGATGGCGTAGGGCCCGGGACGGGTGCCGCCGGTCGGGTCGATCGCGTACCCGACCAACTGGCCGGCTCCCCCCAGCGAGGGGCCCAGCCGAAGGTCCAATGCTGCAGGTCCAGCACCGCAGCCCTCGGGAATCCGACGGAGCAGACACCGTCAGGTGCATCAATCCGGGGCCGTCACGGGCTGCCCGCGAGCCGCGTCAGCGGCGTCGAGCATCAGGTCACCGAGCATCTCGATCGCGGTCGCCCGTCGAGCCCGATCGACGACGAGAGGAACCATCTCATCGGGGTCATCGCAGAGGTCGAACAGCAGCTCCTCGCGGGTGCTCAACCGGGTGAGCTTCGTGCCGTCGGCAGCGACGACCGTCCGCGTCTTCTCCGGGTACCCCGTGAACCGGGCGAGGAGCGGCGGCGCATCGTCTTCGATGAGCAGCGCATCCCGGACCGTCGCCGACGCGTCGTCGAGGACGGGCACGAGACTCAGGCCGTGCATGCCGACGTGGCCGCGGAGCCCAGCCAGCTCGAGCAGCGTCGGCCCGACATCGAGGCTGGACGCGAGCGCCTCCGCCCGGCCACCCGTACGCCCCGGCGTCGCGATGATGTACGGGACCTGCAACGTGCCGCGGTACGGCATGTAGGCCTTCATCATCAGACCATGGTCCCCCATCATGTCGCCGTGGTCCGACGTGAACACGACGATCGTGTCCTCGGTCTGACCGAGCCGTGCGACCGTCTCGAGCACGGTGCCGACGGCTGAGTCGATCATCTCGACCGTGTCATAGGTGGCGGCGGTCGCCTCCCGGACGAGCTCGTGATCGGAGGCGCCAAACGGCGCGACCCAGGTGAACTGCTCGTTTGCAGTCAGCTGCCGGACCGCGCGCAGATGTGCGAGGCCATGCTCCATCGGGTCGTCGATGGAGCCGGGGACCTCGATGTCCGCCGGATCGTGACGCCCCCACCACTCCCCCGGCGGCGTGATCGGGTGATGTGGGTCAGGGAACGACGCCCACGCCATCCACGGCTCACCCGCCCGCGCTGCCTCCTCGATGAAGGCCACGGTGCGGTCGGCCACGAACGTCGTCGAGTGCAGTTCGGGACCGTAGGGCGGGCGGTACACCTGCCACCACCGATCGCTGCGAACTTCCGCCGGTGATGCGTCGCTCTGCGGAACGACGAGGTCTTCATAACGCCCGCCGCGACCCAAGGCCCAGTGCAGGTGGTGGCCGGCGACCCGCGCGCCATGGTCGAGGCTCAGCTCCACGTGGCCGAACCCATAGAAGTCCTCGGGCCAGGGCGGCGGCGCGTCTGCGTAGCGTTCCTCGTGTTCGAGCGTGTCCCAGCCTTCGGGCCACGCGTCCACGACCGCAGGTCGGCGCCGGGCCGGGATCACCGAGTTGCGGCTCGATCCGTGCTGGAAATGCGACTTGCCGATCAGCGCCGTCCGCCAGCCCGCGTCTCGAAACCTTCGCACGAAGGTGTTCGCACCCCACTCGAGCGAGCGATCGTTGAAGATCACGCCGTGGGCGCTCGGGAGCCGGCCGGTGACGATCGATGCGCGATTCGGCATGCACACCGGGTTGGCGACCCACGCGTTGTCGAACACCGTTCCCCGTGCGGCGAGCCCATCGAGGTTCGGGGTCCGGAGCGCATCGTTGCCGGCAAACCCGACATGGTCGGCGCGTTGCTGGTCGGTGATGATTACCAGAACGTTGGGGCGAGCAGCGGAAGGCATGCGCTTACTCTGGCACGAGTCGTGGCGGGCCGGATCGGTGTCGAGGTTCTCGCGCCCGCCGGTCGAGAACCTCGACTGTCACGCTCGGCGAGCGAGAAAGGGGTACCCGTAGACATCGAAGGCGCGCGCATTCTGCTCACCTGACGCGCCCGCGAACGTGTCGACAGCTTCGCCGATCTGGACGTCGACGAAACCGGCATCCTCGAGCATCTTCTGCCAGCCCGCACGGGGCAGCCCACCCGCGATTCAGCCGGTCCAGAGGTCGATGTCGCGCAGCGCTTCCGGCGGAACGGGCCGGCCGTTGGCAATGTCGGCGAACTGCAGCGTCCCACCGGGCCGAAGCACTCGCCGGATCTCGGAAAGGACGATTTGTTTGTCAGCGCACAGGTTGATGACACCGTTCGAGATGACGACGTCCGCCCAGTCCGTCTCGACCGGCAACGACTCGGCGAGACCGTCACGGAACTCCACGTTCGTGTATCCGAGTTGCGACGCAGTGGATCGCGACTTCGCCAACATCTCCGGGGTCATGTCGACTCCAACGACGTGGCCCTCGGCACCGACCTGAACGGCCGCGACAAACGAGTCGAACCCCGCACCGGACCCGACATCTACGACGCGTTCGCCGACGCCGATCGAGCGCAACGAGAACGGGTTCGCGACACCTGCGAACGACTCCACTGCCGGATCAGGGAGCGCGTCGACAACTAGGGGGTCGTACCCGAGCTTGCGGGCGAGTGGACGCCCCGTATGGAAGTGGTACTCGGCATGCGGTTCGACAGCAACCTCACGGTACTTCTCCCGCACCTGCTCGCGAAGCGTCGCAACGTCCACCACGTCGTCTTCGTCCATCGCCCTCAGCCTCCTTCACCACGGTCGGCTCCATCGACCGTGCGCTTACGTCCAAAAAAGCTACGCCCCGCACGATCGACTTGCCAGACGTCGGACCCACCGGACCCGGACGAGGAACCGACGCGTTCTTCGCCGGATCGGGCGACGACGGCGCCGCCGGCACTCATCACCCCCCAATGAGCACGATGGGACATCAACGACCAACGCGACCGTGAGGAGAGCGCGGAGCCGATTGACACGAAGGAACCGATCGAGATCGCCGAAAGGAACGAACCCGCAGAACCCACCGAGAGAATCGATCCGACGGATCCGATCGATAGAACTGATCCCTTCGACCCGATCGACAGCACCGAGTCCTCGGACCACAGCGACCATCGGGATCGGGCGTCGGTCTTCGTCATGGTCCGGCCAAGTCCTCGTCGAGGTCGAGCAACGAATACGCCTCGCTTCTCATCATCTTCGCGTGGTCGAAGTCGGCCAACACCTTGACGAGCAACCGGCTCGCGACCTCGCCTCCGTCCACCATGGGCACCACGCTCGCACTGACCGACCCTGTCGGGCAGGGTCGATAGTCCCCGACTCCGCTTCCCCCGTACCCACCGTGATCCGCCGCGATCAAGGACTCCTCGGGCGAGGATTTCGAGCACCGTCGAGGGCACCCGGAGCGCTGAAGGCTTCACGCGACCCTCCGACGGCCGAGTCCCATGTGGCGACCGGATCGCCGTCGAGCTGGGCGTCGGTGGTCGACTGCACCTGCCGACCGAACGCTGCGGCGGCTCGTTCGAACAGTTCGATCGGTTCGGACATGTTCAACCCCCCTCGGACGGAGCCGCAAGATACCCCTGAACGTCGAGGAACATATTCTGTTGCGCTACACCGACGAGAGGTCCGCGTATGAACTGCCCTTTGCCGCCGAAATCCGGCGGGCACGACACGAACGAGGTCATGCTCGTCGCGCGCGGCATCGCAACGGCCGTGGCCCCGGAGACCGGGCTGACCGATGTCCAGGCCGACCTCCTCGGCGCGATCGCCGAGGCCCTCACCGGTATCTCGGTCGACTACCGCTCGCTGGAGCCACTCGGGTGCGACGGGTTCGCAGCGGCACTCGCCGGGAAGAGCCTCGACTACCGGCGGCGCATCGTGCATCACATGGTGCTCGGCGAACTGGTGCTCCGCCCGATCCCGATCGCGGTGGCGCATCGCGTCGCCACCTACGCCTCGGCCCTCGACATCAAGGACGACTTCGTCCGTGTCGCCCGCCGATACGCGCAGGGGGCATACGGGCTCGCCTGGATAGACCTCCAGCGCAACGGATTCGTCGATCACGTTCGCGAGACGGGCGAGACGACGACGAAGGTCATCCGAGGAACCCAGCTGGCCGCCTTCAAACCGGCCCAGGTCGACCGGGAGCTCGCGTCACGCTGGCAAGCGTTCGAAGACTTCCCCGAAATCACGCTCGGCCACTCCGTCTGGAAGATGTACCACGGTCGCGGCTTCGAGCTCCCCGGGACCGTCGGCGGCGCACCGGAGTACCTCGCACAGCACGATTTCGTCCACGTGCTCGCCGACTACGGCACGAACCTCAAGGGCGAGCTCGAGGTGTTCGGCTTCATCGGTCGGGCGGATCCCGACCCGAAGGGCTTCGCCTGGTTGGCGACCCTGATCGGGCTGTTCGAGACCGGCTACATCGCAGACACGGGGTTCTTCTCGCGCGACGTGCGCGATCGAAACATCCAGGCACCCGGGATGCACCAGCGCATCGCCGACGCGATCCACCGCGGCAAGGTGATGGCCGAAACGTTCGGGCGTGACCTCTTCGACGTCGACTACTACGCAGTCGCCGACCGACCCGTCGGTGAGCTGCGCGAGCGGTTCGGTATCCCGGCAAAGTCTGGGGCCGCCATCGAGAGTGGGTCCGCCGGCGCGTTCGACCTCGCCGGGATGTCGGAGATCCAACAGCAGCGGGTCATGGGAACGAAGGGACGTAGCCAATGAACCTGAACTTCAGCCAGACGATCACCGTGCGCTGCGCGAATCCCGCGGACCTGGTCGAGATCATGCAGCAATGGGATCAAGACCAGGCCCACTCCGACATCATGGGGTACATGGGGAGTCGCGTCCTCGCCGATCGCGACGAGCCGGGCCGCTACGTGGTCGTTGCGGACTTCGGGGTCGTCGACCCCGAAGTCCCCGCCGCCGACGAGGCAGCCCGCAACAACGAGCGGCCGGAAACGCAGGCCACGGCGGAACGCCTCGCGGCGGCGGTCGACGGCGTTCCCGAATACCACCATTACGACGAGTTGTACCGCACGGACTTCTGAGCTCCCCCGTCGCCTTGACCCGGTGACCGGATCGCCGCCATGCCCCGCATGGGTACATGTTCCATGCAGCGGCGGGTGGAACATCGGAATGTCGGCCACAGGAATCCGAGCGGCGCCGTCATCTGGGTCGTACCGGCGACTACGGGCGTGCGTTCTTCCGCGCTGACGCAGCGCGGAAGAGTGTTCCAGCTACTCCTCACGCCTGCCTCGACACGAAGCCCACGGTGAGCTCACGCAACGCAGCCGCCGGATCCGGCATGAGCATGTATCCCCACCCGCCGAGCACGCCGTCGGCGGTGTCGTCGGGAAGCTCGAGGTGCTCGGCGTCGGGCACGCGGCGATTCCGACTGACTCCTGACCGACAATCCTCCAGGAGAATGCGACGGTGGCCGACGTCACACGGTTGCGTTTGCTTCTCGATACGGCGACATCGCATGGCCGGGTTCGGCGATCTCGCTCGCCGGCTCGGACTCGCACCCGAACATGAGATACGCCCGGAGATAAGCGCGTCAACGGGCTCCGAATAGCGGACAATACGGAGGTGGCAATAGCGGGACCCCCGATTCACACGCGCCGAGCGAAGCTCGTTCGCGGGGTCGGGAGGCTCGCTGCGCTGGGAGTTCGTCCCGACGCCGACGACGAGGAGCGCCTGAACACGTCGACGCTCACGTTGGCCGCGACACTGATGGCGTCGATGGCGGTGGTGTGGGTCGCGACGTACTGGTCACTCGGCCTGTGGCGTTCCGGTGCCATTCCATTGTGTTATCAGCTCGCGACGGCGGTAGGCCTCGTCGCGCTGGGACGCACGAAGAAGTTCCGACCCTTCTGCCAGACCCAGCTCGTCATGATCCTGGTCCTACCACTCCTTCTCCAAGCCAGTGTGGGGGGCTTTCGAGCGTCCGGCGCCGTCGCGCTCTGGGCGTTCATGGCCCCGCTCGGCGCGCTGCTCTTCGAAGGAGTGCGACGAGCGACCGCGTGGTTGGTCGCGTTCGTCGGCGCAACCGCGACGCTAGGACTCCTCGAGCCGCATCTGCACGGGGAGGGTCACGTCCCGAACTCGGTGGTGATCACCTTCTTCGTGCTGAACGTCGTGGGGGTCTCCACGACCGTGTTCCTCATCGTGCGGTACTTCATCCGGGAGCGGGAGCGGATCCTCGCGGCGCTTCGCACTGAACAGGAACGGTCGGAGCAGCTGCTGCTCAACGTCCTCCCATCCACGATCGCAGAACGGCTCAAGCAACAGCCCGGCGCGATCGCCGACGCGTTCGACTCGGTGACGGTGTTGTTCGCGGACATCGTCGGCTTCACCGAGTTCGCGGGCGCCGAGACGGCAGAACACGTTGTCGCCGTTCTCAACGCGCTGTTCCGGAGGTTCGACGACGTCGCCGAGCGACACGGTATCGAGAAGATCAAGACGATCGGTGACGGCTACATGGCGGTGGCCGGGTTGCCCGATCCCCGTCCTGACCATGAGGCGGCGGCGGTCGAGATGGCACTGGAGCTGTGCGACGAGGTGGAGCGCTTCAGGGGCGAGAGCGGCATCGATCTGGCGATTCGGATCGGACTCCACACCGGTCCGGTCATCGCCGGCGTGATCGGGAGCCGCAAGTTCAGCTACGACGTGTGGGGCGACACCGTCAACCTGGCGAGTCGCATGGAGTCGCACGGCGTCGCCGGGCGGATCCAGGTCACGAGCACAGTGAGAGACCGACTGCACAATCAGTATCACTTCGAGCAACGTGCACCGGTCGACGTCAAAGGCAAGGGCCCGACGACGACCTATCTCGTCCGCGAGCGACGGCACGCTCCCGATGGGACACGCGATGCAAACGCAGCCGGCTGACGAAGCAGCGTCGCCCACCTATCCGGGTCCTTGAGTGTTCGTCGATGATCCTGGGTACGACGGGCAGGCGCACCACCGCCGTCCCGGCTCCGAGTTCGGCTACGACGGCGAGCACTCCGAGTCGCCGCGCGCGAACCGATGTCGTGTCCTGATCGTCGAGGGCGCGAAGCTCGCTCGCGCGAGGTGCGAAACCCGAAGCCATTTCGTCGAAGCCCTGCCGGAGCCGGGAACCGGTCACGCGGTCGACGAACGGCGCCAGCCGTCGCTCGAGTACGAACTCGGAGTCGTCGAACTGGGACCACTGCGGTTGAAAGACCATCGGGTCGTTCACCCGATGGCGTAGGGCTACTCCGCAGCTTCGAGATGCGCGATTGAGCTGTGGGTGCCGTTGATGCACCGTTCACTGGCGTTGACCTGGTCGGTCTGTCGCTCTCCGTGTCGCTCGTGGTGCGACGTCGGTGGCCAGTTCACGCCGCAGGGTCGCCGCACCCGACCCTTGTGCCTCGTCCGTGGCGTCCGGGCCACTCGGGGTCCGAGCGCTGCCCCCGACTCATGAAGGCGCACCGTCCGGTCCAGGCGCTTATGTCGTTCACTCCCCCGAGCACGCGCCGGCTGAGTTCGGCGACGTGCCCGAGACCGAGCCGCTCGGCGGTGGCGAGCGCGTTGGTGGCCATCTCGCGGGCCCGGTCGGCATCGCCGGGTCTCCCGCGGTCGCTGAGTGCGGTCGCCCAGGCGAGCTGGGTGGCGGCCACATAGGTCGGCGCGCCGACCCGCTCTCGAAGAACTCCCACCTGGCGACCCAGGGCGAAATGGCGCTCTTCGGTCTCTGAGCGGACGGAGGACCAACATCTCCCCCTCAGTGGCGTTGGAGGCGCTCGAGGACGAACATGGCCGCGGTCGAGCCCTCGCCTACCGCTGCCGCGACCCGCTTGATCGAGCCGAGACGGATGTCACCGGCCGCAAACACGTTCGAGATGCTGGTCTCGAGCCACAACCTCTGGCTCTCCCCCGGCCCGGGCCCGTCATCCGTCGCGACGAGGTCAGGACCCGTGATGACGAACCCATTGGTGTCGAGTTCGAGTGCGCCGTCGAGCCAATCCGTGTGGGGCTGAGCGCCGATGAAGATGAAGAGCGCATCTGTCGAGAGGGAGCTCGTCGTACCGTCCCTGCGGTCGCGCAGAACAAGATGGTCGAGTCGTCCGCCAGACCCCGCGTCGACAACTTCGGTCCCAAGCCGAACAGTGACGCCCGCGGAAGCCTCGATTTCTTGGATGAGGTAGTCGGACATGGTCTTGTGCAGCGACGCGCCGCGGACGAGCATCGTGACCTGGGCGCCGACGTTCGCTAGGTGGGTTGCGGCTTGGCCGGCCGAGTTCCCAGCGCCGAGCACACACACGCGGAGACCGCCCATCGAACGGGTCTCGGACATCGCTGCGCCGTAGAACACCCCCGCACCGATGAGCGCATCGACGGCGGCGACACCGAGGCGACGGTAGGTCACCCCGCCGGCGAGCACGATGGCCGCCGTGACGATCTCGTCGCCATTCGAGAGCGTCACGACGCGGTCGTCCCCTTCGATTCGAAGTTCCACGGCCCTTCTCGCGACGATGAACTCCGCGCCGAGTTGTAGCGCCTGGCGGTTCGCTCGTTCTGCGAACTCACCGCCGGGGACGCCCCACGGGAACCCCAGGTAGTTTCGGATCTTCGAACTCGTTCCTGCCTGGCCACCGATCGAGTCGTGCTCGACCACCACGGCCTGCAGACCCTCGGCGCCCGCATACACCGCGGCGGCGAGTCCGGCAGGACCTCCACCTACGATTGCGACGTCGTATCGGTCCCGAGTCGGATGCGTGCTCGCGCCGAGCGCCTCCGCGACCTCGATGTCCGACGGTTGGGCGAGCGTCGTGCCGTCATACAGCACAAGAAATGGCAGGGCAGTCGGATCCGCGCCGTACCGGGTCAGCAGGTCGCGACCCTCGGGCTGGTCGGCGTCGAGCAACGACGCAGCTACCGCATTGCGTTCCAGCCAGCCGCGCAGCCGACGACCGCCCGTTGCCTGCGCCGCGTCCACGATGACGGCCTTGTCGTAGCGGGGCTGATGCTCGCGTGCCCATAGGCGCAGGGCCTCGCTCAGTACCGGATACAGCTCCTCCTCGGGGCTGGCCCACGGCTGGCCGAAGAACGAGTCGATCTCGTTGAGCGTGAGAGCCTGATTCAGGTCTTCGGACGCATTCACGTCTCCGACATCGACGATGAGCACCCGTCGGGCTTCGGGATGTAGTTCGTGCGCGGCACGGAGGAAGTCGATGCCCTCGGTCGTCTTCATGCGGTATGGCGCCACAAGCGTCGCGACCTGAGCGCCGGAAGACCGCAACCCCGCGAGGTGTTCCATTCCGCTCTCCGGGAAGGCCGCGATCGCGACGGCGTAGTCGGGCTCGAAGCGCCGCCGAAGCACAGCCTCGAGCGCGGTTCGCGTCGGCTCGTCGGTGACCACTGCGAAGATCACGGGTGAGCCGGGGAACGGGCGGTCGGAGGCTGTCACGGCGCCGGACGCTACTGCGGAGCGCCGGGAGAGGCCCGGCCCCCGATTGGCCGCTCTGCAAGCGGACCATGAGTTGCTCGCGAGTCGGGTCCACGACCAAGTCAATGTCTTGGGTCGATCGGGGCTCGCCGTGATGCGACGATGCGACCGATCCTGCGATCATGCGCGGGAATCTCAGCGGCGTCGAGTCGCGCCACGATGCCGGCGAGGAACTCAGCTGTCGTCACATGCAGATACTGCTGCGAGTTCCGAGCCGTAGAGGATGCGAAAACGCAGGGTGCACGCGGATGGCGCGGCGAAACGGCCTCGTCCGAGCTGACCGCGCTCTTCAACGAAGGCGAACCCATCGGGTGCGTGACCCGAAAGCCGGTGACCGTCCGACCGTCGGGATTCAGCGGCCTGACGATTGACCCCCAACGTCATCGCGCCGAGACGACGACCACCAGGCAGGGCAGGACGAACGCGTCCTCGCCGAACGGTGCGACGAGCGTCGCAAGTTCGTCGCGCACGGCGGCCTGCTCGCGCTCGTCAAGCGCGGCCAGGAGCGTGGCGATCGCCCCGGCGGCATCGGTCAGGAACGCCCAGTACTCGTCCATCGACTCGAACGGCCACGAGAACCGGACGTCGTCGAACCGAACGTCGGTGAACCCAGCGTCCGTCAGGAGGCCGCGGAACCGATCACGGTCCGCCAACGCGAGGATGCCCGGCGTCCCCACCGGAGGCGGCTGGATATGCCCTCGCTCCATGAGGACGCGCATCGGCAGCGTCACCCATGGATTCTCCGCAGGGTCGCCGAACACCGCGGACGACAGGCGTCCACCGGATCGGAGCACGCGCCGCGTCTCGCGCAGCGCAGCTGCGGGGTCGGGCATCAGCATGTATCCCCACCGGCAGAGCACACCGTCGGCAGCGTCGTCGGGAAGGTCGAGATGCTCGGCGTCGAGCACGCGGCACTCGACATTCTCAAGCGCGAGCGACCTCGCCTGACCTTCGGCGACGCGGACCATCTCCGGGGCGAAGTCGCTCACGATCACCCGGCCGCCGGAGCCGACGAGGGGTGAAGCGGCGAAGCCGACAAGACCGGTGCCGGCCGCGAGTTCCACCACGAGGTCGCCCGGTCGGGGCATGAGTCGCTCGAGCATCACGCCGACGACGGGCCGTGCCGTCTCCTCGATGTAGGCGTGGCGTTCGTCCCAGCCGGCCGCCATCGCGTCCCAGAGTTTCCGATTCGCCGCACTCGCCGCTTCGAGATCCATGTCCGAAAACGTAGCCCCAGAGGATGACGGGGGCGGCCGGCCTCCGCCGCGGCTCCCGGCCCCGGCGGCTCCGGCTGATCCCCGACGCGTGTACTCGGAGACGACGCGGTACGTCGCCGCGAATCGGGACCACCAATGTTCGACCGTCGGGTAGATGACCTGACGCGCCTCACCATCGGGCAGCGAGCCCGACGGTTGTGACCGCCTGTATTGGCTCCGGCCTCCCCGGACGTCAGTCGTCGGGCTGGGGCGAGCAGCCGACCTCGCGACTGACCAACCGGGAGGCCGCCGTCCACGATCGTGATCGTTCGAAGCATGGCCGAACGATCGCACGTAGCCTGACGAACGTGGCGCAGCCCGTCGAACTCATCCTGGTGCGCGAACTCGCCGACCATCTCGCGACCCCGATGTTCGTCGTCCAACCGAACGGCGACCTGCTCTTCTACAACGAACCGGCCGAACTCCTGCTCGGTAGCCGCTTCGACGAGACGGGCATGATGCCGTTTCAGCAATGGGCCACGGCGTTCTCCCCGACCGATGCCGACGGCACTCCTATCCCACCCGATGAACTCCCCCTTGCGATCGCCGTCCAGCAACAGCGCCCGGCGCAGGGTGGCATGACCATCATGGGGCTCGACGGCACTCCGCGCCGCTTGATGGTGGCCGCGATCCCGCTCAAGGGTCAGTGGGGGGACCATCTCGGAGCCGCCGCCATCTTCTGGGAGGAGGAATGAAGGTCACGCTCTGGGGCGCGCGTGGCTCGCAGGCATCACCCGGGCCGGACACCATTCGCTACGGCGGCAACACGTCGTGCGTGGAGGTCGAAGCCGCGCCGGACACGCGTGTGATGCTCGACGCCGGAACCGGCCTGCGCGTCGCGGGCCGGCACCTCCCTCCAGAGGTGCGGCGAGTCGACATTCTGTTGACGCATTTGCATATGGATCACATCCAGGGACTCGGCTTCTTCGAGCCCCTCTTCCGCCGAGACTTCGAGGTGCACATCTGGGGACCGGGATCGGCGACCGTCGACCTCCGGCAACGGCTGACGCGGTACATCTCGCCACCGTTGTTCCCGGTACGACTGAGCGAGTTGCCGTGCGCGCTGCACCTCCACGACGTGTCGGCGCAGCCGATCGACGTCCCCGGTCTCACCGTTCGCGCGCGGCTCGTCTGTCATCCGGGCCCCACCGTCGGATACCGCCTCGAGGATGGCTCCCGATCGCTCGCCTACCTTCCCGATCACGAGCCGTTCCTCGCGTGCCGTCGGTTCGCCGAGGACGCCGAGTGGTGTTCGGGGTTCGAGATCGCCGAAGGGGTCGACCTCTTGATCCACGACGCGCAATACACCGAAGCGGAGTACCACGAGCGTGTGGGGTGGGGTCACAGCACCTTGGGCCATGCACTGGGGTTCGCCCGCGTCACCGGCGTCGGTTCCTTCATGCCCTTCCACCACGATCCCGCCCACGACGACGAGATGCTCGACACCTTCTTCGCCGAATCGGGCGACGAACCGTTCCAGATCGTGCCCGCACGCGAAGGCATGGTGATCGACCTGGCGGCACTCGTCACCACTTGACCGGCCGACGGGGCCGAGTCAGCCGACGAGCTACCGTCAAAATGCTGCACACAAAGGGAGCAACGACATGGGCGTGGTACTGATTACCGGGTGCAGTAGTGGCATCGGCATGGAGACAGCGCTGGCCTTCGGCCGCAACGGCGATACGACCATCGCCACAATGCGCAATGTCGCCAAGAGCGACAACCTGCGCAAGCGAGCGGCCGACGACGGCGTCACCATCCATGTCGAGCAGCTCGATGTCAACGCGCCCGAGTCGATCGACGCTGCCGTCGCACGCGTCATCGAAAATCACGGCACCATCGACGTTCTGGTCAACAACGCCGGGGTGGGCAACAGTGGCCCGATCGAGACGATGTCGATCGAGAACGCGATGCAGCTCATGGACACGAACTTCTGGGGCCCAATGCGAGGGATTCGGGCTGCATTGCCAACCATGCGGGCCCAACGCTCCGGTGTGATCATCAACGTCAGCTCGCTCGCGAGTCGCATCCCGGCCACGATGTACTCGGGCATGTACGCCGCGTCGAAGCAGGCGCTCAACGCGCTGAGCGAGGCCCTCGCCTCAGAAGTGGAGCCGTTCGGCATCCGGGTGGTGTCAATCGAGCCCGGGTTCTTCGGCACGGAGATCTCGGCCAACAACATCAGCTCCGACGAGGTGCCGAACGAGGTCTACGCGGCCGACCAGGAGTGGATCCGTTCGTTCTTCGAGACCGGAGTCGAAGGCGGTGCGGATGCCTCCGTTGTCGCCGACGCGATCGTTGCAGCGGCTCACGACCCTGAAACGCCGTTGCACCGGCCAGTCGGCGACGACGCCGCGATGTACCTCGACCTCCAGAGCCAGGTCGATGGGTACGAGGGCTGGATGGCCGCGGTGACTCCGATCGTCGAGGCGGCCGTCGGCCCCCGCCCACCCGCCCGCTGATCATTGGGCAGGCGTCCCCGACCGCTGCGGTTCTAGAGCCCGACCCGGCTCTCGTCGTCGCCGTAGCGAGCTCGGCGGTCGGGTCAGGCACCCACCTGGAGACGAGAAAGGCGGCGACACCCATGGGTGTCGCCGCCTCTCGCTGTCTCGGTGGTGCTGCTGCTCTAGACGAGTTTCAGGAGCACGTTGTACAGGCCCATCGAGGCGTAGTTCGTGTAGCCGGTACTGGCCGTGCCTTCACCCACCCCGTCGACGAACACGTAGTACGTGCCGGCTGCGAGCGAGACGGTCATGTTCGTACGGGTCGTACCGGTGGGAGAGTTCGTCGCGATCACCGCACCGCTGGCGTTGGTGAGGCGGACCCGGAGGTTCAGGTCGGGGTCGATCGCCTGGTAGTACTCCCAGGCCTGGAGGTTGACGTTCCGGGTTCCGGTCAGGCTGAACTTGAAGGCGTCGAGTTCGCCGGTGCCGTAGGAAACTCGGCCGAACCTGGTCACGCCGTTGGGCAAGGTTGCCGACGTCGCCGTGGTGCCGACATAGTCGTCAGCCATCCAGTTCAGGTAGCCCCCGATCACCGCGAGGTCGTTCTGGAAGTTGTTGGCGTTGGGGTACTGGCCACTGCTCCACTGCGTGACGGGACGGCTGTACGAGTTCCCCATGATCGGCGCCCAGTTGTTGTGGCCGCCGTAGTACTCCGTCGTCGGCGTCCCGTCGTGGTAGAGGCCCACGGTGTGGCCGGTCTCGTGGCTGATGCACTCCGCGATCTGCTTCGTCGGTGTGGCTGCATTGGCGAAGCAGAAGGCAGGGGTATCGCTGTTCCAGTTGAACGAGCCGATCTTGGCGTAGCCGCTGTTGTCGACGTTCAACCAGGTGTTGGGGCCGACCACCACGCGGGTCCCGTACTGAGTGTCCGTTGCGGAAGTCTTCCGTAGGGCTTCGATCCCCGGGTCCTCGGTGGTGACGTCGACGTCGAAGGCTGCGAAGTCTTCGACCACGCTGGCGAACGACTGCTGAATAGCCGCCGCCTCGCTCGTATTGAAGGTGGACGCGTTGGCGTCACGTCCCCACACTGGAGTCTGAATCGACGCGATGCCGGTCCCAGTGTTCCATTGGGTGCCCACCGTGGTGTGGCCGTTGAAGTCGAGGTAGATCTTGCGCGGCGAGTTCGGGTTGGAATGCAGCCGCAACGTGTCACCGATCGGGAAGATCAGCGTGTTCGTGCTGCCGGTCGTCACTGTTGCCCCGGTGCCTCCGAGGGTGTCCGCGACCTCGAGGGTGCCGTCGGGGCCGACCTGGAGGGTCTTGTCCCGGAGAAGGTGCTGCTTGAGTTCGGCGGGACTCACCTTGCTCTCTCTGGCCAGGTCGTCGAGACGGCTCCCCAGGCCGTCCACGGCCGCTTGGCCCTTACGGACGCGAGGGGTGCCTTTCGCCTTGTTGTCGCCATCGTGCGCCGCTGCGTCGGCACCCGTCGGGACGGAGTCGGCCTGTGGCGGATTCGGTGCCGCGTGGGCAACGGTGCTGAGGCCGCCGACTCCAACCGTCAACGTAAGTAGTCCGGCGAGAACTGTCCGTCGGATGAGCTTGGGACTCGAGGTTGTCACGGGATGCTCCTTCGGTCACCGCTCCGCGCCGTGCGGAACGTGACCAGAGGATGCGCCCGCGCCATGGGCGAGGTCTGTGGACTCGAAGACAACGGGACTGTGCGCGAGGCGACAGAGCCCCACGGCAGACACGCAACCGGCCGCGCTTCAATTTGGGTCGAACACCGGGTACCCGGCCCGACCGAGCCGTCAGGGAGCGTCCTCGAGACGGCCTAGTAGTCGACGGTCGGAGTCGGCGGGAACAGCCCGTCGCGCTCCGCTCGCAGACGTGAACAGTCCCAGGATCGCGCAACCGGCACGAGCAGAATCGGGCTCTTGGTCAGGTCGGGATGTTGCGTCCATGCACCATTGGTCTCGAAGATCGGATCCGACGCGCCGATGATCAACTGCTCGGACCGGTCCTTGACCACCCCGGACAACGAACCATCGTCGTCCTCGTCGACCTCGTAGGAGAAGATCTCTCGGCGCGCGAGGTAGATCTCGCCCTGGAACTCGGGCGTGAGTATGACCGTCGCGGTGACACCCGGGTTCCCATCGTCGTCGTCGTCGACAATCCGGGGATCGTCCGGGTCGGTCGGCAGCGGATCCTCCGCGGGATTCTCGAGCCGGACACCGATCCCCGTCGGCGTCTCCGGCCGGGACACGTGCGCCCGGCCGTCGCGCACGGTCACCTTGACGTCGACGGGCTCGGGCTTGATGGCCTGGGTCGCCGCGTCGGAAAAGGAGATCTGTATCGGCTGGTCGGTCCGGGCTTCGGAGAAGCAGAAGGTGTCCCGGGAACGCAATCCGCCGTCTACCACGTCGTAGTCGGTGAACCCGTAGGAGATGATCATCGTCTTCATGTCGGCACCCTCGTACGCGACCACGTCGTAGTGCGCGTACCGACCGGCAAGCCGTTCGGCGGCCGCCTCGGTCTTCGACCCCGCCCCATCGTTCGCGTCGGCCGCATCTTGGTCCGCCGTCGCGCTGCTGCAGCCGGTGACGACCGCGCCGACGAGGAACACGGCGACGAGCAAGCGATGCGCTCGCCGGATCCCTGACTCCGTCGTGGGCTGGTTCATGGGGACTCCTCGGATCGGTGCCGGACCGGCGGACCGCACAGGTTAACGGCGTTCAGTCCCGAGCGCGGGGCGTGGGGTGCGACAACGACATCGGTGCGATTCCGGAAGCCAGACGGCGGTCAGCCCTCACAACCGACGCCATCACGGTCCGCGTCGAAACGGTGCGGATCAGGTCCGACGACCGCGAACCGTCGGTGCTGCACGTCGGCGCAGTCGAGATCGGGCGGTGGTGAGGGGATGCAGACACCGGGGTACGACGGATCGCAGCCCGGCGTCGGGCGTTGCCCCGCAACACTTCCCGTCGCCGGTTGCGTCGTGTCGCCCGCACAGGTCGTCGGCGACCAGAGGCCTCGCGCCGCGTTGCGCGCCGATCGCTCTGCGGCAATGAACGCCGCTTGGTACCGGTACGGGATCGAGTAGGTGTATTCGTGCGCGTACCCGTCCTCGATCATCACCTGGTTGTAGAGGCGACCGTCGGACATCCAGACGTAGGCCAGGGTCCGTCCGTACCGGTCGAGGCGACCCTGGCCGGCGTCGTATTCGAGCGACACGTTCGTGTCGTCGAGCAGCGCATGGGCGTAGTTCGATGCCTCGCGCCCAAAGCACTGCACGGGCTTGCGCGGGTCAACGGTCTCCGGCGTGTCGAGGCCGATGAGTCGCAGTGTGACCCCGGTCGACACCTTGATCGTGTCTCCGTCGACGACCCGGATCACCTGCATCGGTCCGTCGAGGCCCGCGGGGAGACGGCCCGTGGTGACCGGGATCGTCGTCGTGGTCGTCGACGTGACCGGTGGGGGGTGGGTCGTGGTGGTCGTGGTCCGCCGAGCGCGACTCGGTTGGGGGGCTTCTGCGTTCGAGGAGGCTTCGCATCCGGCGAGCAGGATCGCGGCGACCGCCACGACACTCATCGTCGAGCGCGCCGGTCCTCTGATCACCCCTTCAGCATCGTCTCCGCCCGCCCCGGGTACGGGGACCCGCGACTATCGGGGGCGGAGACGCATCGACCGAGCCATCGGGCACCCGAGTCAACGCAGCACCGGCGCTCCGCATGAGAGTGGGCGCGGGTTCTCGACCGCAGGGCCGCGCCCGGTTGGAAGACCTCACGCAGTGGCATCCCGGGGTTCGGACTCGGGTGGGCCGCGAACCACCGGCGCGGCGGGGCGGTCACGCGGGAAGCCGCGGAATCCTGCGCCGAGCACCACGAACAGCAGGAGGAGCGCGACGGCGATCGCGATCTGGATCCCACTCACGAACGCGGCGTCGGCGATGTCGACGATCTGCTCGTCGACTTGGGCGTTGACCGTCGGGATGGGCCGTCCCGGTCCGACCTCGGCGGCGTAGGCACGAGGGTTCGCGGCGTCGATGATCTCCGACGCGACCGCCTCTCGAGCGGCGGAATCGGGGATTACGCGGGTGAGGTCGGTGTCCAGGTTCGCCGAGAGCCAGACGGCCAGGATCGAACCCATGACGGCAAACCCCACGGTCGATCCGATCGCGCGCTGTGAACTCATGATCCCCGACGCCATGCCCGCGCGATCCTCGGGGACGGCGCTCATCGCGAGCGACGTGATCGGGGTGAGGACCAGGGCGGCGCCGACCCCGACGCACAGGAGCCCCGCGAGGACGAGGACCGTCGGCACCGACATGCCGATCGCGATGGCGGCGAGTCCGGTGATGAGCAGCATGAGCCCCGACAGGATCGGGATGCGCGAACCCACCCTCGTCACCAGCCATCCGGCGGTCGGCGACATCACGACGACTCCGGCGCTGAACGGCAGGATCAACAGGCCGGCCTGGGCCGGGGAGAAATCGCGCACGTTCTGGAAGTACTGGGTTGCGACCAGCAACATCCCGTACACCGCGAAGAAGGCGACGAAGATCGTGACGATGGCCAACCGATAGGTGCGGTCGCTGAACAAGTGCAGATCCATCATCGGAGCCCGACGGCGCAGCTCATAGCGCACGAACGAGACGAGCGCCACCGACGCGACCACGAAACAGACCACGATCGCGGGCGCCAACCATCCTCGTTGCGGGGCCTCGATCACCGCGACCGCGAAGGCGCCGACGAGCACCGCGAAGCGGATCTGGCCGCCCACGTCGAAGCCCCGGTCCGAAGGATCACGAGATTCCGCGACGAAGCGGACCGTGAGCGCGATCGCGATCGCCGCGACCGGGACGTTGACCAGAAAGATGCTGCGCCAGCCCAGTGCATCGGTCATGAGGCCGCCGACGGTCGGACCAATCGCGGTGGCGATGCTCGCGACACCGGTCCAGAGACCGATCGCGCGTGCCTTCTCGGACGGGTCCGGGAAGGCCGCGCTCACGAGCGCGAGCGAGGTGACGGTCACGGTCGCGGCGGCGATCCCCTGCACGCTGCGAGCCAGGTTCAACACCCACAGCTCGGGCGCGACCCCGCAGGCGACGGAGGCCGCAGCGAACAGCACCAGCGCCACCAGATAGAGGCGGCGGCGGCCGAACAGATCGGCCAGCGTCGCACTCGACATCATGAAGACCGCCATGCCGAGGCTGTACGCCGTCACCACCCACTGGAGACCGGCCTCGCCGACACCGAACGACGATTGAATGTCAGGGAGCGCCACGTTGACGATGAGGGCGTCCAGGAAGATCATGAACAGCCCGAGTCCGGTCGCGCCGAGGGTGAATCGCTGCCTCGACGTCATCTTGGTGGTCACGGGGTCCTCCCGGCTGTGTCCCCGTGGCGAGGGGAACTGATCGAACTCGGCGTCGGTACCGGAAAGACAGTCCCTCACCGCAGAAGAACGGTCCCTCACCACCGTCATCGCTCCCGCGGCGAGCCCCTCGCCCCAGCTGGCTCGCCCATGATGTGGCAGCAGAGATGGTTTGGGCAAGCGGCTTTAGTCTTGGACCCAGCGCGCGTACAGAACGCCGGCGTGATCGGAGATGTCGGCGTCGTCGGGCTCGGCATCGAGGGCACAATCCGGCATCGGGACTTGTGACCCTTCCCTCGGCCGGGTTGCCCACACCAGGATCGCTCTGCGTCTCCCGCTTCGTGAATCGTCCAAGAGGAAGAGTGCCGCGAATGCCAATGAACGTGCAGCCGATCCCGGCGATGTCGGAGCGGATCAACGAGATCCGTGGACTCACCGCGGAGATCGTCAACCGTGAGATCCTGCCGCACGAGAACCTCTTGTGGGCGTCGCGCATGAACCCGAATCTGACCGAGGGTGACCGTGCACTGGCGAAGGAACGACGCGAGCACATCAAGGGCGTGGTCCGGCAGGCGGGTTTGTGGGCGCCGCACCTTCCCGTGGAATACGGCGGCGCGGGGCTCGACTTCCTCGAACTCGCGTACATGAACGAGGTACTCGCGTACGCGGCGGGCGCCGCGACCTTGTTCGGCGTCGTCGCACCGAACTCAGGCAACCAGACCCTGCTCGTGAGGTACGGGACCGAAGACCAGAAGCGACAGTGGCTGCTCCCACTCATCGACGGCACGTACGAATCGGGGTTCTCGATGACGGAACCCGATGTCGCCGGTTCCGACCCTCGTGCGATCCGCACCACCGCGCGCCGCGACGGCGACGAGTGGGTGATCAACGGCCACAAGTGGTTCACATCGAACGGCAAGCGCGCCGACTTCTTCATCGTGATGTGTCGAACCGAGGACCCCGAAGCCGACAGCAACGGCCAGATGACACAGATCATCGTTCCCCGCGACACGGCCGGCGTGAACATCCTGCGTGGCATCAACGTCTGGGGTGTCGAGAGCGACCACTGCGAGATCGTCTACGAAGACGTGCGTGTGCCGGCCGAGAATCAACTCGGTCGGCGCGGCAGCGGCCACCGGGCCGCGCAGGACCGGCTCGGCGCCGGGCGTGTCTACCACTGCATGAACTCGATCGGTCAGATGTGGCGTGCGTTCGACCTCATGGTCGACCGGGCGCGTGTCGCGCGAGGTCCACGGGGGTCTCCTCCAGACGAAACAGTTCATCCAGGGCTTCATCGCAGACTCGTACATGGACATCCAGGCCGCACGGCTCATGACGATCCATTGCGCCGAGAAGATGGCCAAGGACCTGGATCCCCGCACCGACATCTCCGCGATCAAGGTCTTCGTTCCGGCGGCCTACGAGCGCGTCGTCGACCGGGCAATCCAGGTCTGGGGAGCAGCCGGCGTCTCGGGAGACCTACCACTCTTCGCGATGTATCAAGGGGCGAGAACGCTCCGACTCGCGGACGGCCCCGACGAGGTCCACCGAATCCTGATCGCCAAGAACGTGTTGGCGCAGTTCAACCACGGGATCGGCTGGGACTTCGGGAACTGAGACCGCGACCTCGGTGAAGCTCGGGACCTTCTGCCCTTCACACCCCCGCGACCCACCACGCAGGATTGTTCCCGGACGACGAAGCGGAGGTCGGTATGCGGCGAGTCGGTCTCGTGGCCGCGCTGCTGGTACTTGCGGGGTGCTGGACGGTGCCCGGAGCCGGGCCCCAGCGGTCGGGGCACAACCCCTTCGAAGCCACCCTCACCGCCACGAACGTGGCATCGCTGTCCCCCGAGTGGACCTGGCAGGCCGAATGGACCACGCCGCGCGCGGTGCGAGATCCGATCGCGTCCCCTGCGGGGGTGCATATCTCGGTTGGCCACAAGTTGGTGACCGTCGACCCGGCGACCGGCGCGGAACGATGGCGGGCAGTGCTCTACGACGCGGGAATGTCGACCGCCCCGAGCATCAGGACGGGCGCCCCATCCTTCGAGGGCGAGACGGTGCTCGTCCCGCTCATCCTGGGGAACTCCGGCGGCACCAACGCCTACGACGCGCAGAGCGGCCATTTCGAGGGCACGGTCGCGAGCGGTGCACTCGACGTCGCGATCCCCCGTGCCGGACGGATCGTCGGCACGACCCTGAACGTGATCGGTTCGTCAGGACTGGTGGTCCCGGGCTACTTCGTCAAGGACCTTCACAACCCGGCGGCCAGCTGGAGCGCGGCCATCGAGCTCGGCGGTGAGGACTCGGCGATCCCGTCGAGCCCGGCGGTCGGCGGCGACGGGTTCTTCTTCAGCGACGGCAACACGGTGTACGCCTACCCGTTCACCGAACCGACGAACTGCTTCAACCCGTACCCGCCCACAGTCCCGATCCGCCTCTGCCCGCCGACATGGAGCCGATCCTTCGGTGACGGACTCGCCCGACCCACCCTGACTCCTGACGATCAGACCCTGGTCGTCAGCGACGCCGGGCGCGTCTGGGCACTCCTTCCATCGACAGGGGTGGAACTGTGGTCCGGCACACTCCCGACGGAGGACCCACCCAGCGGACCAGCGTCAGTCGACGGCGATCATGTCGTCGTACCGACCGCCGGACGACTGGCGGTCTTCGACCGTGCCGGCTGCGGTGCCGCCACCTGCAACCCCGTGTGGACCGCCGAGACGAGAGGGACGGTCTCGGGGCAACCGGCGATCTCCGGGGGCGTGGTGTACACCGCGACCACCGACGGAGTCTTCCGCGCCTTTCCCGTCGCAGGTTGCGGGGCAACGACGTGCGCACCACTCTGGGAGTACCAACTCGGCGTTCAGATCACCGGCGCGCCGGCAGTGTCTCTCGGCCGCCTGTTCATCGGCACCGTCGACGGACGCCTGATCGCGTTCCGCGCCACGAGCAACGACGGACCGCAGCGAAACACGACCGGGAGCAGGACGTGACGACGATCAAGAACGTGCAGCGACAGATCCGGCGGGTCGAGGGGTTCGACGTGCACTTCGTCTACGAAGGGCCGGGACCACGCTCGGGCAAGGACGTACGCGACGACCGCACCGGCCTGCCCGGCTACCACTACCAGCGGGCGGCAGCCGACAAACTCACGGTCGGGGCGTGGATCGACAACCGGTTCAAGGCCACCTTCCCGGGATTCGACGTGATCGTCCTCGACGGTGACGGGGAACGCGTCAATACCCGGGCGAAGCTCGCGACCGTTCGATCGACCTACTCGGCATGAAGGCATCGTTCGCCCGCTGCGTCACGAGGTCCGACCCATAGTCGTGTGGGCTTCGGCCACGCGCCGGGTGCCGCACCGTTTCAGGTGGCGACGAAGACCTGGGGTGGGCCCGTGACACCGGCCTGCTGCATCGCCGCCGCGAGATCGGGGTCCTGGAGCATCTCCTGGAACTTGTCCGGGTCGCCGTCGCCGACCATCCAGATCGTGTTCGGGTCGTCCACATCGCGCAGGACCACGATGTTCGTGAGGCCGTGGGCCGCACGTCGTGGGGCATCAGCGTCGAAGACGGGACGCCACGCGTCGTAGTCGGCAACCGGGTGGGTCAAGAACAGCTTTGCCATGACAGCCTCCATACGTCAGCTCAGTTCTGCGCACCGTACCGTAACGACCGTCCCGGGCCGCCGGGCCCGAACCGCAAGGGTCGGGTCAATTCTCGGTCTTCGTGCCCGAGGCAACCATCACCCACGGTCCACGCCCAGCCCACGTGCCAGTGCTTCGACGACTTCGCGGTTCGACCGTTGCGACACGGCCGCGGTCGTGACCATCGCCGAACCGTGGAACGTTCCCGGGTACGAGTGCAGTTCGACAGAGACGCCGGCTTCCATCATGCGGAGCGCGTAGTTGATGCCCTCGTCGCGGAGCGGGTCGAACTCCATGGTCGTCACGTAGGCCGGCGGCGACCCGCGGCAGGTCCTCGGCGATCGCCGGTGATGCGTAGGGCGAGATGTCGGTGGCGGCGGCGCCGAGGTAGTACCGCCAGCTGAGCTCGGCGTTCGCCCGGTGCCAGAGCGGGGTGTCCACGAACGTGCGCATGCTCGTGGTCTCGAGCCGGTGGTCCAGTTCGGGGATGCCGAGGAACTGGAAACAGAGCGCCGGGCCATTCCGGTCGCGGGCCATGAGTGCGGTCGCCGCGGCCAACCCGCCACCGGCGCTCTGACCGCCGACCCCGATCCGTGTGGGATCGACACCGAGATCGGGTGCGTGTTCCGCGAGCCAACGCAGCGACGCGTAGCAGTCGTCGAGACCGGCCGGGAACGGGTCTTCCGGGGCCAGCCGGTACTCGGGCGTGGCGACGACGATGCCGAGGTCGCGGGTGAGCTGGGTCGCGAACACGTGTTCCATGTCGATCGAGCCGACGGCGAAGCCACCGCCGTGCAGGTCGAGCAAGGCCGGCCTCCGCCCGTGACCTCCGGCGCGGTCGGGGCGTAGACCCGTAGGGGCACCGGGACTGCGCCGGACACCACCACGTGGTCGGTGATCTCGACGCCGGTGGTATCGATGCCCTCGTTGAGCGGTCCGACGAGTGCGAGGAGCCCGGCGCGGGCCGCGGCGATATCGGCGAGGTCTCCAACCGGCAACAGTTCGACGACGGCCGCGAGCTCGGGATCGAAGGCGTAGCTCATACCGCGTGCCCGCCGAGTCAGTCCGTGGGGAACTTGGTCAACGCGATGTCGAGCGCGTCGTCGGGGTCCAGATCGACAGCGTCGGGATCGCGGAGCGCGGGGCCGGTGTCGGGGATCCCTTCGTAACCCAACTCCTTGACCTCGTGGCCGGCTTCCCCGACGCGGGCGACACGTCGATACCCGGCGGCTTGGCGCGGCGTGGTGCAATGTCGTCCGTCATAGGCGGTGCTCCTCGATGATCGGACCGAGGGTATCGCCCGGGCCGGCCCAGTCCAACGCTGCGGACCATCGCCTCCGCTCAGGCGAGGACGAGGCCCTGCGTGACGCGGCCTGGCACAGCAACGGCCTGCTGTTCGCCTGCCGAACGGCAGTGGAGGTTCTCGTGGTCGCAGTGCCAGATCCGCATCGGGTCTCAGCGTCCACCAGGCTCAGCGGTGGACGTCGGCCAGTTCCCGCAGCCATCCCCCTGCCGCGCCCTGATGCGTCGGCCCGTGCATGAGCGCGAGCGTGGCCGGTTCGAGGTCGGCCAGCCGATCGAGCGTCGCGGTAGTCCCGGGCGCACCACACGTGTAGCCGAACATCGCCTCGGCTGCCATCGTCGCCTCGAGCGGTGATTCGGTACTCGTCGCGGATTGCTCACCGGTCTGGGTGAACAGGTCGCCGCACAGCAACGTCGAGGTCGCCTCCTCGAAGAACACGCCGGCATCCCAACCGTGGGGGACGTGCGGGGTGGCGAGATAACGCAGACGCTTGCCGCCGAGGTCGAGGACCTCACCGTCTTCGAGCGGGCGCGGCGCGCGATCAGCGAGGTCGTTCACCGACACCATGCACCCCAATCCTCCGAAGGCCACCGTCGCCGCGGGCGCGGCCGCGAGCCACTGGTTCATCGCGCCGCACTCGTCGGCCTCCACGTGACCGAAGCCGAGCCACCGCAGCTCCTCGACCGGGCGGACCTTGGCGACCGCCTCGGCAACGAGCGGGAACAGGGCACGCATGCCGAGGTGGAAGAGCATCGGCTCCTCCGCGTCGACGAGCATCTGGTTGAAGCTCAGGTTCGCGTCGGGGACGTAGGTGGCGATCCGATAGATCCGGTCGCCGACTTCGTCAATCGTGGTCTCCATGGGACTTCTCCTGGTGTCGAGGGGGTCAGAACGGGACGACGGTGCGGAGCAGACCCGTCGCGTCTTCGCGACCGGCGAGAGTGCGGCAGAACTCCACGGCGTCGAGCGAGATCTGCTCGGCGTCGGGGTGGTCGGGCTCGCGGGCGAAGCTGCCTCCGGCCGGGCCGCTGAGTTCGAGGGCGAACGGCCGGCCGTGGCGTCGGGCCCACTCCGCCACGACTTCGGCGACGATGCGACCGTCGTGCGTTGCGCTCAGCTCCACCGGCCGACCGAGCACGTGGCACGTGTCGACGCGGTGCATCCAGAGGTCACGCAAGTAGATCGTGTCGATGAGGTAGCCCATCTTCCACGTCTCGTGGACCGGGCCGTCGACCGCCATCTTGGCGTGGTTGCGCACGAGGCCCGGTGCGCGCGTGCGACCCTTCACGGTGCGGGGCGCGACCACGGTGAGCCGTTCGACGAGCTGGTCCGGGCTGAGTTCGAGACGCTCCTCGACCTGCACGTGGGACAACCCTGCTTCGAGGGGACCCCCGTGCTCCTTGCGGTGCTTGCGGCCGCGAACGAGTTGGTGGACGTTCTCGCGCATCGACACGCCGGCCTCGCACGCGCCGAGCACGTGGAGGTACATCGCGCGCACGTCCCAGTCCGGACAGTCGGTCTGGGTCATCCATTCCTCGGGCGTGAGGTCGCGGAGCAGTCCCAGGGTGCGTTCGAGTTCGACGCGCTGGAGTTGCATCGCCTCCGCGTGGCTGAACGGCGTGATGGTGTCCGGGTCGGTGATGGTCATCATGAAGCGCTCCTGTTGGTCTTGGATAATTGGGTCGTGGATGGCTGGGGCTTCTGCTTCCGCTTCGTCTTCGTCGTCGATGGTGGGGTCGCGGGCACAACGGTGGCGACGAGCATGTCGACGGCGTCGTCGATCAAGACGGCCCAACGGTCGCCGCCGGGGTCGTTGGCGAGCTGTTGCGCGACGAGCCCGGACACGACCGCGGTCCACAGGTCGATGCCGGCCGGCGTGACTCCCACGGCACTGAGCCGGCCTGCGGCCAGGTCGTAGGCCTCACGGGCGACCGCGTAGCTCGCCTCGCAAGGGACGAAGTCCGGGATTGTGCGCTGGAACAGCAGCTGGTACCGGACGGGCTCGCTCACACAGAAATCGAAGAACGCGTGCGCCGCGGCTCGGGCGACCTCGCGCACGTCCGCCGGGTCGTCCGAGGCGGGAAGTGCCTGCAACGAGGCGAGGAATGCCCGGTTGCCCTGCTTGAACATTGCGTCGTAAATCTCGTGTTTGGAGGCGAAGTAGGAGTAGAGCGACTGGGCCCGCATCCCGACGCGATCGCCGAGATCCCGCATGGAGAGCCCGGACAGGCCCTGCTCGCGCACCTGTTCCCAGGCGGCGGCGAGGATTTCGTCCATCGTCTCCTGACGACGTCTGGTTTTCCTGTCGCTGTTCGTTTTCCCTGACATAGTCAGGTAACACTCGCATGACCGGGCGGAGGTGTCAACCCCCCAAACTTCATTGAGGATCGCGATGACCGCGGCGTTGTGCGGATCGCTGCAACCACGGGATCAGGTTCGGTGATGTTCCGGCCCGCAGTCGCGGTGGGCGGGTGGGCTCGGCGTGGGCCCTGTCAGTGCAGGGGCCAGCTACGAACACGTTCACCGAGCTGCGGGTCCTGACCATGCGAGGGCCGCTCCGTCGGCCTGGTCGCGAGCATCCGCGGTAGACCGAAGGCGTGACGGGACCGGACGAGCCGATCCGACGAAGGGTGCGGGTCGCGGGACGCGTGCAGGGCGTGGGCTTCCGCGAGTCGTGCCGGCGCGAGGCCCGACGGCTCGGTGTTGCCGGCACGGTGCGCAACCTGGGCGACGGATCGGTCGAGGCCGTGTTCGAAGGTCCCGCGCCGGCCCTCGACCAGATGATCGCCTGGTGTCACCAGGGTCCGCGTTCGTCTCACGTTCATCGGGTCGATGTCGCGCCTGAGCACCCGACCGGTATCACTGGCTTCGCGATCTCGTTCTCCCCATGAGCGGGGCCCATCGGACCGACCCCGTCGTTTGAATCCGTCGGGTGCGCGATGGTCGTGGTCCTTCACCTGGTTCTCAGGGCGAGGCGTACCTTGGAGATGACGAACGGCAGTATCCCGAGGTCGCCGAAATCTGAAACCGCGGGGGTGAGCGCACCGTCGGGCAGAACCCGGCGATCGCGATCAGCGGCACCTCGGCGTCGTCCCGAATCGTGGCGTCAGCCGCGACCGCGGTTGCGGACGAACTCCACCGCGGTCGCGGGCTTGCCGAGCGGCTCGAACGCGTCGCTCTCGACGGTCAGCTCCTCGAGCTCGCCGTCCTTGAGCTCGAGGTCGGCGGCCTCGACGTTTCGTCGCAGCTGTTCGACCGAACTCGCACCCGGGATCACGGCGACGTTCGGGTGGCTGATCAGCCAGGCGAGCGCGACCTCCGCGGGGGTCGCGCTGTGCGCGTCGGCGATCCGGCGCACGGTGTCGATCACCGGCGTCACGCGGCGCACGTTCTCGGGCAGCCACAACGGGTCCAGCGTGCGCGCCGAGCCACCGGGCAGGTGGTCGGCGTCGTAGCGGCCGCCGAGGAGCCCCTTGGCCAGCGGGCTGTACGCGATCACGAGCCGGTCGCGCTCCTGGGCGTAGGGCACGCGGTCAGCCGAGGGCTTCGGCACGAGGAGGCTGTACTGGACCTGGTTCGAAAGGACGGGCCGACCGAGCGCGGTCTCGGCGGCCTCCCACCGCTTGCGCGAGAAGTTGCTCACCCCGACGTGGCGCACCAGCCCCTCGTCCTGCAAGCGCTGCATGCCCTCCATCTGCGAGGAGAGCGGCACCACGGGGTTCGGCCAGTGGATCTGGTAGAGGTCGATGACGTCGACGCCGAGCCGCAGCGCGGAGAGCCGACCGTGCTCATAGATGCGCGAAGCGGTCGGCATCGTGGGGAGCACCTTGGTCGCGAGGAACACGTCGTCGCGCCGACCCACGATCGCGCGGCCGACGATCGTCTCGGAGACCCCGCTTCGCGTAGACCTCCGCGGTGTCGATCAGGTTGACGCCGAGGTCCAGCGCCGTGTGCACCAACTCGACCACGGTCTCCTGCGCGTACCGATTGCCGTAGCCCCAGTCCTTGGATCCGAACTGCCAGCAGCCCAGCCCGATCGCCGATACCCGCTCGCCAGCCACGTCCACGTACTTCATGGATGACTCCTTCCGCCGTTGTGATCGTCGCACCCATCAGAGCGCCCGTCCAGGTCCTTCGCTCCCCTGAGCGTGGCGCCCACTCCCCGACCCAACCTCCGCCGCGAACGCCGGTGCGTCTCACGGTGGGGTCGTATGGAGGTCGGCGACCACCTCGGCGAGATGCGCCGGGTCCGGGGCGCGGTTGTTGACGAGACTGACGGAGTCGGAGACACCGTCGAGCCGTTCGACGATCTTGGCCGCGATCTCATGCGGCGAACCGACTACCGCGATGGTCTCGATCAACTCGTCGTCGATGAGACCGGCCATCTCCGTCCAGCGGTCGTCGCGCGCGAGGCGTTTGAGTTCGGGATGCAGGTCGCCGTACCCGTGGAGTTCGAATACCGGCAGGTACGCCGGGGTGGTGCCGTAGAACGCCAGCTGCGCTCGGACCCCTTCGCGGCTGCGCGTGTACTCGGCCTCATCACGGCCGGTCACCACGGTCGTGACACAAACCACCTCGATCTCGCCCACCGCGCGTCCCGCCCGGCGGCGCACCGGCCACGATCGCCGGGAGCGTGAGTTCCAGCAGTGAACGACGCGTGTTCACAGGATGGACGAGAAAGCCGTCCGCCACCTCGCCCGCCACCGCAGTCATCTGCGGACCGAACCCCGCGGTGAGGATACGGGGGGCACCGAACGCATTCGGTCCCGGATCGAACGCCGGGATCATCCGTGTATGCGTGTAGAAGTCGCCTTCGAAGCGCAACGGCGTGCCCTCCTGCCAGGACTGCCAGATGGCCCGGATCCCCGAGACGAACTCGCGCAGCCGGGCCGCCGGTTGCGACCACGGCATCGAGTACCGCTCCTCGATGTGATGGCGGATCTGCGAGCCGAGACCGAGCACGAACCGACCGCCCGTCACCGTCTGGAGATCCCACGCAGTGTTGGCGACCGTCATCGGCGTGCGGGCGAACGCGATCGCGATCGCGGTGCCGAGCTCGATCGACCGAGTGTGCTCCCCGGCAACGGCGAGGGGAATGAACGGGTCGTGTTTCGCCTCGAACGAGAACGCCCGGTCGTAGCCAATCGCCTCCAACCTCGGATACAGCGTCCGGACCTCGCGGAGATCCTCGGTCGGAACCGTCATCGACACGTGCACCGGCGCGACGCTAGGCCGACAGCTGCTCGGCGGAAGCGACGGACTGACCTTGCCTGCCCGCCCACGGGTCTGGTCAGCGCCCCGGCGTCGTCTCCAGATCCGGCTGGGCATGGAGTTCCTGCGCCCGGCGGGCGAGCTCGGACGTCATGGCGTCGAAGCCCTGCCTCAACCCGTCGCCGAGCAGGCGGTCGACCAGCGGAGCCAGCCGACCCTCGAGCAGGAAGTCGGACTCGTAACGGGTCGTCCCGGTACCGACCGGGGTGAGCACGTGTCGCCGCGAACTCCGCAGCATGCCGAGGGGCACGTCGATGCCGTATTCGATCAGCCGGCCGGGCTCATGTACCCGAATCCTCTCGCGCTGGCGGATCGTGAGGCGCGGACGGAGCCGCACCTTCATCACGATCGGCGTCCCGACCTCCCACGTGGTCCGGCACCCGACCGTGAAGGGGTTCCACTCGACGTACGCGTCAGCGTCGGTCACCACCCGCCAGACGACCTCCGCCGGCACGTCGATCGTCACCGTTGAGCGAGCCTGCACAGTCCTCGACCTCGTGTCGCGAATCAGAGCCACGACGTTAGCCAAGTGACTGCACGCCGACCGGGGCCGATCCGTCAGTCCTCCGTAGCGCCTACCCAGGGGACGCGTGACGGGAGACGGGTTCCGATCGCGGTGCCGAGCAGGATGCCGAGCGCGATACCGAGCATCGTCGCGAGCATGGTCACCACCACGTCGATCCCGGCCAGCTGCTGACCGCCGATGAACTTGGTGATGCCCACGAGTCCGAGCGAACCGGGCACGAGCAGCCAGAACCCGGGCAGGAAGCTCACGAGCATCGGCGGACCCGAAGAAGCGCGGCTGGCGAGGATGGCCGCCGGCGTCATGGCCAGCGCACCGAAGAATGCGGACAGCACACCTCCGAAGAACACGCCACCCAGTACCTGGCCGGCGTAGGCGGCGTACAGCACGACGATCATCCACGGCAACGACGAGCGTCGGCTGCTGTGGAAGAAGAAGACCCCGGTGCCGAACACTGCGACCCCCAGCCAGGCCATGGCCACACCGACGGGATCATTGACGGCATCGGCGATGGTTCCGGACGGCACCCCCACCAGCTGGGCGCCGGCGACAACTCCGATGGCGAGCAACGCCAGCTGCAACATGCCCGACGCGAATCGACCCGCGCCCGAGATGACCTGCCCCGAGGACAGCTCGAGCACCGCCGTGGTGAGCAGCCCGCCCGGCAGAAGGGTGGTCAAAGGCGCAACCAACGGCACGAACACTGAGAGGTCCGTCAGCACGCGGCCGAGCGCGAAGACCGCGGCAGCCACCGCGAACGACCCGACGAGCGGGACGAAGGCCTGCACTTCGCGGACGGCGTCGGCCCGACGGTCACCCGCCATCTGGAGTGCCCCGATCCCGAGGCCGAGCACCGACGCCACCACCAGGTCGATCCAATTCCCGCCGAGGATCGGGACCAACCCCGCCGCCATGAGCGCCGCACCCAGCAGCCGCAACGCTGGCGCGAACCGGGGCGGCACGCTGCGCGCCTCGGCCAACGCGGCGAGCCCGGCTGCGGGTGACAGGCTCCCGCTTTCGGCCTTGTCCACGATTCGGAACACCTCGTCGATCTGACCGAGTCGCAACCGCGCCCGACCGGCCGCCCGCACCTCCGTCTGCACCTGGTGGTCGCCGGGCACCGAGACCATCAGTGCCGTGGGCAGCACCACGACGCCGACATCGGCGATGCCATTGGCCCGGGCGATGGCCGACACCCGCCGGTCGACATCGTCCACCGGATCGGCGGCGTCGATCAGGGCACCACCCACCGCCAGCAGGAACTGCAGCGTGACGCGGCGGTCGACGTCGTCCGATGACCCACCCGCCGACGCGACGTCCGGTGGCGTCTTGGCCCCGACCGTCCCGCCGGGTGCGCGACGGGTCGCGAATCGGATCGGCGCCGAACCGCGATGCCCACGAGGACACCCATGAACGCCATGACGCCCACCGCGATGAGAATCGACCCCACCGGCACCTCCGTCCTCCCAGCCGCGGCCGGGATCGCCGGCCGGGTGTCGGGCACGGCGGTGGTCGTGGTGGTCTCGGGTACCGCGGTGGTCGTGGTGGTCGGCTTCGCGAGGGTCGTGGTGGCACTCGGTGCCAGCGTGGTGGAGCTGGACGGAGCAACGGTCGTGGTCGACGTCGACGAGGTGGACGACGTCGTGGAATCCGGTGCCCCCCGCACCAGGTGTCGGGCCACCTGAGCCGCCGCCGGACGCGATGGACTGACGACGACGAGCACCGCAGCGATGAGGACCAGCCGCGGGAGCCGGCACCGGCAGACGCGGCTCAACGGTGCCCGCACGCGAACGCCGGTGCGCTTGTGGGTGGAGCGGCTCGGACCAGAGACGAACGAACTCCCGGCCACCGGACTCGGCCGCGGAAGCGTCCCTGCCGTGGACTGCCGACGCACCGTCCCAGACACCGGGCGCGGCCGAGTCGACACTTCGGTCACCCTAGTTCCGTGGCGCGGTTCGGAGCCGAGATCCGGATCGGGTGCGAAGCCCGACGGGACCGGAGACCGAGGTCTGGGGCGCGCAGCCGCACGCAATCGCCGATCGGTGATCCGGATTCGTCTCCCGAGGAATCGGGTCAGCCCGCCGGGATCGTCTCAGGCGACGGTCTCGGATACCGCGCCGCCGAGGGCGAGCAGCGCCGCGGTCAGCCGATCGGCGGCGTCCGCGGCGAGTTCGGTGAACGTGTCCTCGGGCATCAGCTCGCGGGGATCAATCACCGCGACGCGGGTCCCCGAGCCCTCCTGCTCGAGCACGACATTGCACGGCAGGACCAATGCGACGGTCGGGTCGATCTGCAGCGCTCGATGCGCGAACTCCGGATTGCAGGCACCGAGGATCTTGAGCGGCGCCCGCTCGACCCCGAGCTTGGCCTGCAACGTCGCCGCGACATCGATCTCGGTCAGGACGCCGAAGCCGTTCTCGGCAAGTGCGGCGCGCGTCTTGGCCTCGGCCTCGTGCATCGGGATATCGACGACGGTCAGGATGCTGTGCATCAGCGCACCCGCGCGTTCGGCTGGGTGAGTGAAAGGCTGCATGGGGCGCACATACGAGACTTCATATCCGGTCCTCTCCGATGTCGGCAGACGCCCCACTGAGGCGTCCTACCGTTTTCCAACGGTACCCCCAGGGGTATTGTTCCCGTCCGGGGGCGGACCGGAAACAACGGTCGCCGCGAGCCGCGACGCGGCGAGAACCGCGTCCGACCTCGACGAGGTCCTTCATGACATCGAATTCGCGGCCGCCGGGGTAGCCGTCGCGCGAGCGCGGCCCCGCCCACGCGCCCGCTCAGCCGGTCGGGGGACGCTCGTCGGGTGCGGTCTTCGCGGCGAGACCACGGACCAGGGCCGCGAAGTCCCCGCCGGTCACGTAGTACGTCCGTTCCACCCGCCGCGAGAACCTCCACGAGTCACCCACCTTGCGGTACTCGTCCACGTAGAGCCCCCCGACATCGGAGAACTCCGTCGTCCCCTGCCACTCGATCGCGTTGCGGTTGAACAGATGGAGACGCCCGGTCGCGGTGCCCGGGCCGGTGAAGCGGATCTCGTGGGTGAGCACCGAATGCAGTGTCCAGAGGAACGCATCCATCGCGTCCGGCAACCACGCCGCGATCTCGGCCGGCGTGCCGGTGATCCCCCCGCTGTGGGTGTAGTCGATGAACGCGTCGGGAGTGAACAGTGCCTCCCAGCGGGTCCAGTCCTTGTCGTCAACGGCGAAGCCGTACGAGACGGCCAGGTCCTGGATGGCCAGCAGATCGCCCTGCCGCGGGGCGGACAGGACTTGGCCGTCAACGGGTTCGTTCGTACTCATGGCGCGCTCCAGGCGGGTCGGGACGCCGAGACGCTAGCCACCGTGTCGGGGATCCAACCTGGCGGATCCGGCGGCACGTGCGACGTCGGCGCGCAAGAATCCTGCCGATGTGGCCACGCGTCGACGGACTACGAGCCTTCTCCTTCGGCGATCGGGGTCCGATGCGCGAGCGCCTCACGGCGCTTGCCCTCAGCGGGACGAAGGCTGCCACCGCGGGTCTGCTCCAACAGGACTACCTCGACGAGTCGGAACCGGTCGACGAGGTCGGTGAGCACCAGGTGCTGCTCGGGAACGCCGACGATACCGTCGCCACCGTGGAGGTCACCCGAGTCGAGATCCACGGCTTCCTGGAGGTTCCGTGGGAGTTCGCCCGCGACGAAGGCGAGGGCTTCACCTCGATACAGCACTGGCGAGACGGCCATCGCGCCTATTACGAGCGCCGGGGCATCGACGTCGACGATGACACGAAGTTCGTCTGCACCTGGTTCCGCGTCGTCGACTGAGCGGTTCGCACCCCTCGACCCGGCCGATTGGCGACACACGCCAGGGCCGCGTCCTGACGTCCGCTTCGTCGCGCGCCACCCGAACCGCGAAGACCGCGTGCAGGGCCGGGCGCGCCACCCTGGCTGAGGAATCAGCGGGTCTTCGACGCGCGCGCCGCCGGCGCGCGCTTGTTGGCCGTGGTCGTGCGCTGCGTCTTCTTCGCCGAACGTTTCCGTGCGGCCGGCGCACGCTTCTTGACCGTGGTCGTGCGCTGCGTCTTCCTCGCCGAACGTTTCCGTGCGGCCGGCGCACGCTTCTTGGCCGACGCCGTGCGTGCCTTGGTCGGGGCCCGACGACGGCTCGTACCGGCCTCGCCCATCGACAACCGCATCTCTCCGACCCGGCGTTCGAGCGCGGCGACTTGCTCCGCCAGGTTGTCGACGCGTGTCTGCAACTCACCTTCGAGAGCACCGACGAGTCGGCCGGTCGCCTTCTCGGCGGCGGCCACCTGACGCTCGAGTTCGAGCCGGTGGCGCTCGATCGCCTTGGTGAGTTGCTTGGTCGTCTTCCCGACCCGCTTCGCCAGGTCATCGAGACGATCCTGTTCGGATCGTGCTTTGCCCATGGAGCACTCCTCCCCCGCCAGTCCCCGAAACCGTACGGGCCGAGGCGGAACCGGTCCAGTGGCCCGGATCCAGGGCGAGCCCAATACCGGTTCCGCCGACGGCCTACCTTCGTGTCAGGTGAAGCGTGATGTCGGGCCGTGGCTGTGGCTGCTGACGCTGGGCGCCGTCGTCAACATCTACTACCTGTTCGAGGCGATCCGTCTCCCAGGGCCACTCGACGCGCACGTCGTGGTACCCGCGGTGATCCAGTTCTCCGTGTCGGCATTCCGGTGCCTGTTCCCGAACCGGTACAAGGACAACGTCGCCTTCCACGACACACCACTCCCGTCGATCTTGCTGACCCGGGTCCTCGCGACTGCGGTCGAGGTGGCGTGGATCTACCAGTTCTCACGGATCCTCCGGATCGTCAACGTCGATGGCATCGCCTGGATCGACGTGCTCTCCTGGCTCATGGTCCTGCAGGTCGTCCTCTCCCAGGTCTGCGTCTGGGCCGCGATCGCCACGCGTCGGGTCGCGCTCAACTTCTACGAGGAACTCGGCTGGGCGTTGATCTTCGTCGCGAACACCATCGCGAGCGCCGCGCTGTACGTCACCCTTGACTCGCGCGGGACCATCGGATCGATCCTCGTCCTGAACATGATGTTCGGTCTCGCGTATCTCCCCTGGCAGTGCTTCCACCTCCGATCGCTCCGAGCCGACGCGCGGGCGACCGAGACACAGGCACCGATCACCCTGCGGCTGCCGCCGAAGGACTCGCCGAGGCCATCTCGGTCCGTCGACGACGCACCGACGCGGCGTCGTGGGGCGGCATCGTCGGCGTGACCTGGATGTTCGGCTACTGGGCGACGGTGATCCCCGCCTGGGTGCACTACATCGTGGGCGAGTTCGGCACCCGCGAGCAGTACACGCCCGCGAGCGCCGAAGCCTTCAGCAGGGCTCGGCCGCGCTCGCCCGTCGAGCACGGACGATGCGGAGCCGGCGTGCCACCGGTCGAGCCACCAGCTCGTCGAACGGGTCGGCACCCGAGCCGGCGGATGCGCGGGGGATCGACGCCATGGCCGCGGCGGGGTCGTGGTGTCGACGGACAAGCAGCTCGCGATGGCGCCCGAGCACCGAGCGCATCTCGGCGGGCGACCACTCCGGGTGGAATTGCACGCCGGTCGTCGCCGGACCCCATTGGAAACCCTGGATCGGACTGTGCTCATTGGCGTGAGTGACGGTCACGCCGTCGAGTGACGCCAGGTCCGGATGGATCTCCTCGTAGTGGAACTCCGCGACCGCGGACCTCACCCTGGGGACCAGCGACGGTCTGCCAGCCCGCCTCCATCCCCCGGACCGGAGTGCGGCGCTCGAGCATCGGCGCGATCACGCGCGCCAACAACTGCGCGCCAAGGCAGATCCCAACCAGCGTGGCCTCGTCCGACCACGCCCGTTGCGCGACGTCGCGCAACTCGTCGAGCGCTCGCCGGGTCGTCGGATCGTCGGCGAACGCCGAGGTCGAGCCGCCGGAGAGCACATGGACCGGCGCCGCCCGCTCGGCGGCGGTCAAGGCGCGGGTTCGATAGTCCACCGTCTCGACGCGGGCGCCGAGGCCACGCAGCCGCTGCGCGATCGGGTCGCCGTAGCCCGTGGCCGGCAACGGCCGACCGTCGGCCTGCCACACCACGACGTCAGGCGCGACTGCCGGCCCGGGAGCCCGTCGGCCGTCGACGGCGTCCGACGGGACTGCATCGGGAACCCTCAACTCGCGGAGCAGCACCATGGATCCGACCTCCCATCCCGTGACGACAGCCGCCGGAGTCGCGCCAAGGTATGGAGGAGTTGCATCCGCAGCATGCCTGGCCGAAGAACGCAGCGCATCGAAGACCTGTCTTCGATCTTGCAGGCCGTCCACGCTCGGTTGCCCGACGGTGGCGTCGATGACTCGGGTCGGTTGCACGCGCCGACCCGGTGCCAGGTGGACGACGGCGCCCCCCTAGTGTCGAAGCCCATGTGCGGGATTGCCGGCGCGTGGCACGTTGCCGACATCGATGTGACCACCATGCTCGACGAGTTGGTGCACCGTGGTCCCGACGATCGCGGCACCGCCGACCTCGGCGAGGGACGCGTGCTCGGCCATCAACGGTTGAGCATCGTGGACGTCGAGGGCGGCGCGCAGCCGTTCGTCCGAAACTCGGCCGGTTCGGGGACTGTCAGCGGGCTCGTCGCGAACGGCGAGATCTACAACGCACCGACCTTGCGCGTGGAACTCGCCGACGCAACCTTCACCTCGGCCAGCGACAACGAGGTGATCCTGCACCTCCTTGACCATCGCGGCAGTTCGGTCGAACACCTCCACGGGATGTTCGCCTTCGCCCGGGCCGACGGTGACGAGTTGCTCCTCGGCCGCGATCCGCTGGGCATCAAGCCGCTCTACCTTGGCACCCTCGGCGACGGCATCGTCTTCGCCTCGGAACTCAAGGCGTTCCCGACCGGGACTCAGAACGTCCGCGCGCTCCCACCCGGGTCGGTGCAGTCCTCGGTGTCCGGTCTTCGGCAGTACTGGGAGGTCCCGGATCCCGCCGTCATCGCCGACGGACAGCAGACGCTCGCGGACTCGGCATCCCTGGTACGCGCGGCGATGGAGGCCTCGGTCCTCTCCCACCTGATGGCTGACGTCCCCGTCGGCGCCTTCCTCTCCGGCGGCTTGGACTCCAGCGTGATCTGCGCGCTGATGCGACCGCACGTCGATGAAATGCACACGTTCACCGTCGGGCTCCCCGGGAGCCCGGACCTGCGAGCCGCGCGCGTCGTCTCGGAGCACCTCGGCACCATCCACCACGAGTACGTGTTGAGCCGGGAAGAAGTGGTGAGCGTCGTGCCCGAGGTCGTCGTAGCGCTCGAGTCCTTCGACCAGGATCTCGTGCGCTCCGCGGTACCGACCTGGTTCGTGGCCCGCCTCGCCGCGGAACACGTCAAGGTCGTACTCACCGGCGAGGGCGCGGACGAGCTGTTCGCAGGATACGACTACCACAAGGCCATCACCGACCCCGGGCAACTCCAGGCCGAAGCGCGTCGGTCCCTGGCGGAGCTTCACCACGTCAACCTCCAACGCGTGGACCGGATGACGATGGCGCACTCCCTCGAGGCCCGCGTGCCGTTCCTCGATACCGACGTCATCGCCACCGCACTGGCGATCCCGCCTACGCACCGACTCCCGACGGTGGGCGGGATCGAGAAGACCGTGTTGCGCATGGCCGTCGACGATCTACTCCCGCCCGAGATCCTGTGGCGCGACAAGGCACAGTTCGACGAGGGCTCAGGGACGGCCGACCTGCTCCCGACGCTCGAGCACCTGTCGGCCGGGATCGACGTCACGTCGTACCGTGCCCGATACCCGGAGGTCGCGCTGCGTTCCGCGGAGGAGTGCGGCTACCACCAGCTGCTGGCGACCGGGGTCAACCACCCCGAGATCGTCATGCCGACTGTCGCGCGCTGGGCCCAGCGCGACGTCGCCTGACGCGCGGTCCCCGACCGCGCGCCATCCGACCGAGCCCAACCGGCTGGCAGCTCACGACTATCGAGCGCGGCACCGCGCCGATCAGGCGGGGTGAGGCAGGCGCGCGGCGGCGATGGTCGCCGCATCGGGCCAACGAACGTGCGTGGCCCAACCGAGCCGCTCGAAGACACCAATGAGGTTCGCCGAAAGGTCGAGTTGGCGCGGGAGAACACCATGACGGGCCGAGCTCGGGCAGGCGTGGTGGAAGTTGTGCCACGACTCGCCGAGCGAGATCAACGCGAGCGGAGCGAAGTCGGTGCTCTGGTCACCGGAGGCGAAGCGACGCCGTCCGAACATGTGGCAGACCGAGTTGATCGACCACGTCACGTGGTGCAGCAGTGCCATCCGCAGCACACCGGCCCACACGAGGACCCCGACCGCGCCGGCCCAAGTGCCCGAGATCCACCACCCGAGCGCGAACGGCAGGCCGAGCGACGCAACGGCCACGACTGGGAACAGGCGGTCGAGGACCACGAGATCCCGGTCCCGGAGCAGGTCTGGTGCATACCGTTTGCTGGAGGTCAGGTCGCGAGAGAACAGCCAACCGACGTGCGCCCAGAGGAATCCTCGCGTTTGAGCCCATGCCCCCGTGCCATAGCGGTGCGGCGAATGCGGGTCTCCGATCGCGTCGCTGAATCGATGGTGGCGACGATGGGCGGCGACCCAGCCGATGACGCCGCCCTCGAGCGCGGTGGAGCCCGCGGTGGCCAGCAGGATCTTGAGCACTCGGTTGGGACGGAAACTGCGATGGGTCAGCATCCGGTGGAACCCGACCGTCACGCCGACGGCGCTCACGACATAGAACGCCGCGGCGAGCAGGACGTCTCGGAGGTGGATCACGTGGCCCCAGAGCAAAGGCACCGCGACACCCAACGCGACGAGCGGGCTGATCACCGAGCGCGCCGGTCACGATGCGGCCGGCGAGCAGGCTCCCGGACGAGGGCGCAGGCGCCTGCGGCGGTTCCGTCGGCTGCTCCCGCCGCGGAACGCTGGGCACGCTGTTCGAAACTGCTGGTGTGGTGACAACGCTCATGCGCACTCGATCCGACCCCGGTCGGCGGACGAGCTGCCCGGCGAGCAAGAAGTGACCACCAGTGTACCGGCGATCCCATCCGAACACTTCGCGGCTCGGGCCATCCGGCGACACCTACGATCTCGTGCCGGTCAGGTCCTTGTCCGCCTCGAGGAGACGAGACATGAACAACGCATCAGAAGCGCGCAACGACGGTGCGAACCCGCCCCCGGAAGTGGAGTTCCGCCACCAGCTGTACGAACGGTTCCCCGTTCCGCAGGTCGCGTTCAGCGCCGACGGTCGCCTCGTACAACTGACCGGGCCGATCACGCTGGGCGTCACCGTCGGCGGGTTCGCGGCGATCGAGCGGCGGAACGACCCAACCGGGCACTCGGTGGTGATCCAGATCCGCGACCTCAAGATCGTCGAGCGCGATGGACCGGTCGTCCAATTCGACGAGAACACCGACGCGGGACTCGGGATGCCCGGCTCGGTGCTGACCACCCGCGTTCGCGTGCAGTCCGGGGAGGGCCTCGTGCTCGGGACCCTCGATCACCACGGCTTCGTATCGACCGACCAGGTCGATCCGTTCGGCGAGGAGTACATCCGGGCGGCAACCGCAGCCGAGGTTGGCACCATCAGTGCCGCCGCCGATGCGACCACGCCCACGATCGAGATCGGCGAACTCCGAGACGCTCCCGGCGTCGCGGCCCGGCTCCAGTCGAAGGGATTTTCCCGCCACACCTTCATGTGCGGGCAATCCGGATCTGGCAAGACCTACACGACCGGCGTGCTCTTCGAACGGCTCCTCCTCGATACGACGTTGCCGATGATGGTCATCGACCCCAACTCCGACCACGTCCACCTCGGCACCCTCGCCGACCCGGACGATCCGTCGCCGACTGCCGAGCGGTATCGGCACGTCTCCTCCTCGGTGACGACGTTCCGCGCCCGAGGGCAGGCATCGACGCTCGACCTGTGCATCGATTTCAGCGATCTCGACCCCGACGTTCGCGCCAAGCTGCTTCGCCTTCATCCGATCGCCGACCTTGACGACTTCAACACCCTGCAACGGATCACCGACTCCCTGACGGTCCCGTTCTCGCTGCACGACGTCGCCGAGGCCGCCGCGCAAGAGCAACACTCGGCGTCGATCGCCCGAAGAAATTCAGAATCTCCGGATCGCGGACTGGGATCTCTGGCGGCGGGAAGGTGAGGTGTCGGCGGCGGGCACGGCGTTGGGAGACCACCGGTGCGTGATCGTCGACACCGGCAGCCTCAGCTCGCCCGACGAACGGTCGGCCGTCGCGCTGGCGATCCTCGGCAACCGTTGGCGAGCACGGCGCGACCGCGTTCCGATGCTGCTGGCGATCGACGAGGCCCACAACGTGCTCCCGGCCACGACCACCGATCCGCTGCTGACATCTACGACGGAGCTCGGTGCCCTCATCGCCGGCGAGGGCCGCAAGTTCGGCCTCCACCTGTTCATCGCGACCCAACGGCCCGGCAAGGTGCACCCGAATGTGGTCTCACAATGCGACAACCTGATCCTCATGCGGATGAACGGCGCGGCGGACGTCGCGGAACTCGAGACGTTGTTCTCCCATGTCCGCCCCATGCTGCTCCGCGAGTCGCTCAGCTTCGGGCTGGGCCAAGCCCTTCTTCGCGGGCAAGATCGCCCCCGTGCCGCTCCTCACCCGGGTGGGGACTCGTCTCACTGCAGAAGGTGGCGGCGACGTCCCGACGACCTGGGCCACGCCGCCCACGTGATGGGCCCCGACTTCGGACCCGGAATCCCGGCTTCGGCGAGCACGACTCTGTGCAGCGCCTCGGCCCGAGGGTCAAGATGGGTGCCGACCCCGTTCAGGAGTGATCCGCGTGGCACGTCCCTTCGAGTTCGATCGCAGTTGGGTCTTCCCGATACCGGCGGACGACCTGTGGGATGTCCTCGTCTGTACTGACGAGTACGTCTCGTGGTGGCCGTGGCTGCGCGAGTTCGAGACCGTCGGCCTCGAACGCGACGCCACCGCGCGCTGCACTATCCAGTCGCCCTTCCCGTACTCGCTGCGGTGTTCGATCCACGTCGACGAGCTCGAAGCACCCCACTCGATCGTCACGACCGTGGATGGCGATCTGCGCGGCCCGGCCCGGCTCGACATTCGACCCGACGGCGATCGGTCCGAGGCGCGGCTGACGTGGTCGGTCACCCTGGCCGATCCCTTGCTCGCCGCGTGCTCACGCGTCGCGCGCCCGGCGATGGCCTGGGCCCACGACCAGGTCATCGCCCTCGGCGTCGAACAGTTCAGGCGCCACGCGCTTCTCCGACCCTGACTCCGGTCCCGCACCGGCGCAGTACCGTGCAGATGACAGATCAAGGCTCACGAGGGAGGCGACCATGAGTCAGGAATCCGACGACGGCGCGGGCGGCGGGTCCCGCTTGGGTGGCGGCGCGGTCGCATCCCTTTCGGGGATGGGACTCCTGCTGATCTTCATGATCCAGAACACCGAGAGCGTGACGCTCGACTTCCTGTTCTGGAGCTTCACCTGGCCGCTGTGGCTGCTCACGATCGCGATGGCCGCCGTCGGCGCGCTCGTGTGGTTCGGGCTCGGGGTGATGCGCCGGCACAACCGGCGCAAGCAGCGACGCCAGGACCGCCGTGATTGACCGCGAGCGGCGCCCCGGCACCAAACTCCTCTGATGCTTCGGGTCCCTCAGGGTGCCGTCCCTGTCATCGATGGGTTCCAGGTCGTGGAACGCACGTACTCCGAAGATGGCCACCAGCCGACGGTGGGATTGGCGAACATCCACGCCGTCGTGCCCGGCATCGAGGAAAACAAGGCGAAGATCGAGCGTGCGCTGCGGATCTTCGGAGAGTTCGGGGTCAACGTCGCGATCTTCCCCGAGTTCGCGCTCTCCGGATACTTCTGGGACGACGAGCGTGCATGTCGGGACTACATGGACCAGGCCTTGACCGAGCACCACCTCGACTGGATCACGGGCACGCTCCTTCCACTGTGCACCGGTGATCTCCGGGCCATCGTCCTCAACAACCTCACCGCCGGTCCCGACGGGAAGTACCTGAACCGGACCATGACGATCGCGCCCGGCGTTCCCGACCCACTGGACCCCGAGCATGCATACGACAAGGTCTTCCTGCCCGGGATCGAGAAGCTGTACACCGCTTCGGGCACGAACAACCGGCTCGTCGTCGAGCGGGAGCGCGGGCCCATGCGGCTCGGCTTCACCACCTGCTACGACTACCTTTTCACCGAGTTGCTGCGTCGCTACGCGTTCGACGACCACGTCGACGCCATCATTCAGATCGCCTCCTGGCGGGCGGCATCGAGCCGCGACTACCCGCTCATGAACGTCCGCACCGAGTTGTACTACGGCGAACTCTGGGACTCAGTGCTGAGCGCCTCGTCGGCGCAGAACCAGGTGTGGACGATCGCCTGCAACGCCGTCGGTCGCCACGGGATCACCGACGCAGCGTTCTGGGGCGGCTCCGGGATCTGGGCACCCTCGGGAATCCCGCTGGTACAGGCCTCGCACTTCAACGAGGAGTTGTTGATCGTCCACAACCTCGACATCCGAGGTGCCCGGCAGTTCGAACTCGACGACTTCAACTACGAGTTCGACTTCCGCCAGGTCTACCGCTCAATGGACGGTGGGACCGTCGCGGAAGAGTCGATCGACTAGCCGGAAGCACTGCTCACGGGGTCGGCGCGAACCAGTCCTCCGCGTGCGCAGTGGGGGCATCGACGAGGCGCGTCGCGGGAATGTGCTCGAAGCGGCCTCCACGTTGCAGTTCCTCCACGGCGGGAACCGGGTCGGGGTCGGCGAACACCCGCCCGTCGTCGAAAGACAACGCGGCGTGTCCGGTCGGGTCCATGACCCAGTACGAGGCTTCGAGCGCGATGCCGTTGGGATCAGTGAAGTAGATCGACCGGATGAAGCCGTGATCGACCACCCGCGTGACTTCCGAGCCGTTCTCGATGAGTGCGGCGCGAAGATCGTCGAGGGCCTCTTCGTCGACCAGATCGAACGACACGTGGTCGAACTGCGAGGCGCGGGCATCCGGCACCCCGGACGGCTTCGAGAACGGCTCCGACGGGTCGTCCGCGTATTCGAAGAAGGCGACCGTGTTCCCGGGGCCCAACTCGAAGAAGTAGTGCCGAAACCCCGGGGTACCGATCGTCGCGACGAGTCGCATACCGAGCACGCCGACGTAGAAACGGACGGTGGCATCCATATCGTTCGTCACGAGTGCAAGATGGTTGACGCCCCGCCACCGGTGGCCTTGTGTCGTCTTCATTCGTCATGCTCCTTGTCGTCATCGGCGGCGATGGATGCTGCGGCCGTCACTGCACTCCGGACGAGCGTTCGTTGCTCAGGCATCGTTGCTGCTCACCACCACTGGGTTCCCGGCTCACCTTTGAACGGCCCGACCACATCGCTCGTGATCCACCCACCGTAGAACCCGCCCGCCTGCGGCGTGACCTGCTCGTCGCCCACGAAACACGCGTCCATCCGGGACGCAAAAAACGCGACGGAGTCCACGAGCGCGGCGAAGGCTGGCGAGGGGTTCGGGTAGCCCCATGCCGCGTTCGGCTCGACCCGGCTCCCCTGCCTCACGGTGAAGTAGCGCGCTTCGCCCTTCCATTCGCAGACGCTCGTCCCCGCGACCGGGGCGAGCGCTCCGTCGGCGACGTCGACCAGCGGGAAGTAGTAGTTGGGCGGATGACTCGTCTCGAGCACGCGCAGTCCCCGAGACGTTTCGGCAATGAGCACGCCGGCGAGGACCACACGCAGCCGGGCGCGCACGGGCTCGACCCGAGGCGGCCGCGGATAGTCCCACACCGATTCCTGTCCGGGGCCGGGGCGCACCGGCGATGGTCGCGATGAGGATCTGGGCATCGTTCAGGCCGCCCTCGAACGACGCGGCTCGATGACATGGTGAGCGCCGGTGTCGACTCCGGCCAGGCGGCGGAGCTCGTCGAGGCGGTGCTCCCACGTGGCTCGGGCCGCGAGGAAGTCAAGGGCACGGTCGGCATCGCACCGGCGCCCGTCGCGCTCGGTGGCAGTGACTTCGTGGTTCCGGTACCGAATCGACGGCATCGTGTTCTCCATGGTGGTGAGGTATCTGGGCGACGGCCGGTCAGCCCGCGGCGGAGGAGGCCAAGGTGGAGGCGAAGATCTGCCAGGCAAGGAGGCTCTTCGCGACGAGCGACAAGATGATGTAGGTGCGCTCACCGGTGAGATAGTCGGCCCACTTGCCGATCTTCCGGTACTGCAGCCACTGGTTGACTGCGAAGCAGTTGAAGAAGATGAACAGCGAGAAGAAGATCCCGTAGACGAACCCTGGCGCGTGTTGATCCGCTCCGGGCCCGGCGAGGTAGACCCCGATCGCCATCCACGGCACGATGCCGACCGCACAGCCGATCCAGAACGGGCCGAGACTGCCGCCGGGCTGCTCATAGCGCTCCTGGATCCAGCCGAAGCCGATCATCGCGGCGTTGACCCCGAACAGCGCGATCAACGCGGCGACGTCGTTGATGCCGGTCAGCATCGCAATGAGCACGATCATGAGCGACGCGCTCAGCGAGTACTCGATCCACCGGTACGGATTGCGGCCGAGACGAAGCTGTTCCCGGTACGACGCGACCCTCGGACCGGAGACGACGAAGTGGCCCAGCGCCGAAAGTCCGAAGAACGCAGCGATCACCCAGGCGAATCGGATATCGAAGAGGGCGACCATCTGGGTGCCGGCGTCGGGGCCGGGTGCATCCGTCAGGTACGTGGCGCGCACCGGAAGCGCAAAGTCGTTCGCGAGCACCAGGACCGCAATGGCCTGGGCGAGATGGAGGAATCCCGCCCCGAGGTTGAACGTACGCAGTCGCGTGGTCCCGTCCTTCTCGGTGCTGGCGAGCGTGGCCGCGGTGCTCATCGCATCACGTCGACACGATGCCGAGTTCGTCAACGTCGCCGGCAGCCTCGTCATCGATCTTGTCGATCCGGACCCCGGCCGCGTAGACGAACGAGAGACTGGCGACGAAGACCGGGAGGAAGACCACGAGCCCGACGATGAACAGCGTCACCGGGCTCATGACCGCTCTCCCGCCAGGAGCACCGATCCCAGACCGAGAATCGACGGCACCCAGAGGCCGACGAAGATCCCCTGGCGTTCGTCGCCGACAACGAAGAACAGTGCGACGGAGAGCAGGAACGACGCGAACGCCGCGAGGAGGATGACCGCTCGCAGTCGGGTCGCGTCTACTGCCGGCGTTCTCCGCCGGACACGGGTCTCGGGGGCTGGCACCATGGCCACTCCTTCAGGTCGATCGAACGGGTCGTTCGATTACTCCGTTAGTTTTAGCACTAAATCTCGGAAATTGCAACGTGACTGACGACTCATTCGACGAGAACTCCCGGCGTTTCTTGTCTCGCACCACCGCCGGGAGAGCACCGGACTTGACAAGCACTGATTTAGTGCTAAAGTACTTCCTACCGGTAAGAGCCGGTTTATCACCTACCTATCAACGAAGGAGCTTCCGTGATCCGCAAACTCGCATTCGCCGCCGCAGCCGGCACTCTCGCACTCGGTCTCAGTGCCGCCCCCGCCATGGCCGCAGGACCGACCGAGCCGGGCAACGCCTGTCAGCGCACCGGGATGGCCACCGTCAAGGGGCTCGGCAAGGGCGTGTTCCCGTCCATCGCGAAGTCCGGCGTCGACGCAGGCACCCTGAAGAGCCTCGGTGTCCGCGGCATCGACACCGTCCCTGACTCCACCATCTTCGGACTGCCCCAGGTCCTCGAGCTTCACCGCACGAGCCCGCAGCTGTTCCCCTGGTGCGACTGACGAATCCGGTTCGGTCCTGCCACCAATCCCAGGGCAGGACCGAACCGGCATTCGCCCCCCACCGGACACCCCGGTGAGCGCGACCCTCCCCGACGAAGTCGAGGTCGTCGTCGTCGGTGCCGGTCTCGCCGGCCTGGCCGCCGGCCGACTCCTCCAGGCCGCGGGCAGATCGGTGCTCGTCCTCGAGAGTGCCGACGGCGTCGGCGGGCGGGTTCGCACCGATGTGGTCGATGGCTTCCAACTGGACCGCGGCTTTCAGGTGCTGCTCACCGCCTACCCTGAGCTCGCCCGCCAACTCGACGTCGCGGCGTTGCACCTGCGCGAGTTCGCACCGGGTGCACTGGTCCGGATCGCGGGTCGATTCCACCGCGTCGGCGACCCACGGCGGATGCCTTCGAGTCTTCCGAGCGCTGTGCTCGCGCCCGTCGGCACCGTCGCCGACAAGCTGCGGCTGGCCGCGCTCCAGCAGCGCCTCCGGAGGACAGACCCCGTGGACCTCCTCGCCCAGCCGGATACCTCGACGATCGCCAGCCTCCGCGACGCCGGATTCGGTCCGACGATGATCGACCGCTTCTTCCGGCCCCTCCTCGGCGGTATCCAGCTCGACCCGGAACTCCGAGGCAGCAGTCGGATGTCCGATCTCATCCTGCGATGCCTCACTCTTGGTAGCTCGGCGGTACCTGCTTCCGGGATGCAGGCGATCCCCGACCAACTCGCGTCCCACCTTGCACCGGAAACCGTGATCGTCGACACCCCAGTTGCGGCGGTCGGACCCCGGACCGTCACGACGACCGACGGCCGGCAGGTGCGCGCCCGACGGGTGGTCGTCGCGACCGACGGGCCGAGTGCGGCGCGGCTGCTGAGGCTGCCGGCGGTCGAATCGCTGCCGGCTTCGTGTGTTTGGTTCGCCGCGCCTCGCCCGCCGGTCCGGCAACGGCTGATCGTGCTCGACGGCGAGGGCTCCGGCCCGGCACTCAACGTCGCGATCATGAGTGAGGTCGCGCCCGAGTACGCGCCCACCGGCATGGCGCTCATCGCGGCCGCGTGCCCCGGCGTCGCCGACCGGGACCTGGAGCCGGCGGTGCGGAGTCAGCTCCGCAGCATGGTGGGGCGAACCCGTCACCACCTGGCGCCACCTTCGTACCGATGTCATCACCCACGGACAGCCCGAGCACCGCCCTCCGTTCGCACCGAAGCAGGCGATCTCCGTCGACGACGGCCTGTTCGTCTGTGGCGACCACCGCGACACGCCGTCGATCCAGGGCGCACTCTTCTCCGGCCGACGCACCGCGGAAGCCGTACTGCGATCCCTCGACTGAGGCGTCAGGTCGCGGTCAGGGCGGCGGCGGTGAGAACCCCGTCGCCGGTCCCGTAACCATGCGAGGATCGGTGGCCTGATGGCACGCGCCCGGACCCGGACTCCACCCGACCCCCGGCCGGTGCTCGACGTGCGCCTCGATGGTGACGAGACCCTGCTCGTCACCGCCGCGGACGACGATCTGCGCGACCCGTCGCCGGAGCTGCGCTCCCTCACCGGCCCGCGAGCGACTGCCGGATTCCGCGCGTTCTGGGTGCCGCCGGGGGTGTTCGAGCGGCGATGGGCGATGCCGATCGACGCGGGCACGGTGCTCCGACGCATCATCGACGCCGGCTGGCCCGTCACCCCCGAACTCGGTGCCCTCCTCGAACTCGCGGTGGCCTGCGCCCGCATCGCCCACGCCGGCGAGGTGATCCCCGGGCTGGTCTCGCCCGCCACCACCGGATGGACCGCGGCGCCCCGGCGCGCCCTGGCCGACGCGAGTCGAACTGCGCTCGACGCAGCCCGCCACCACCACCCCGACGCGGAGCGATTCGCGACGCTCCTCGTCGACGCCTACGCCACCGCAGCACTCGGGCCCGTGCCGGAACGGCTCCTCGACCGCACCCCGACCCCCGCCTTCACCCGCTGGGCCGAACGCGTGCGTGCCCGACGCGCCGCGGGCGCCCGACTGCTCCTGCGGCTCGACACCGACGCCGTGACCGAAAACGGCGCCGGATTCGTGCTCGTACCCTGTGTGCAGGGCCGCCGCGCCACGAGCGTGGTGGCGCCCGTCGACAGCCGCGATCGCAGCACGCTCGACATCGCGGCGACCGCCCTCGCGGTTCCCCCGACCACCATCGATGATCTCGTGCTCACCGAGTGGCCGGCAGTGACCGCGGCGTGGTCGCTGCTGCGCGGCGTACCGCTTGCGCCCGTCGAGCTGGAACTCGACGATGTCGTGGAACTCATCGAGCATGCCGGGCCGCGACTCGAAGCGGCCGGCCTGGACGTCCTCTTGCCCGCCGGCTTCGCGCGACGACGGACCGCGAAGAAACAACTCCGCGTCGAAGGGCGCGCCGCGGGACTCGACACCGCCAGTCTCCTGCTGACCGGCGAGGTTCTGGTCGACGGACAGGAACTCACCGACACCGAGCTGCAAGCCTTGCTGTGCGCACAACACGATCTCGTCTCGGTCGGCGGATCTTGGACCTACCTCGCCGCCGGAGAACGCGCACGGATCGCCGCGTTCGTGCGCGGCCTCGGCGACGCGGACGCGGCGACAGTGCTCGACGTCGCGAGCGAGGCCGCCGCTGACGACGACACCGACATCACCGTCGAGCTCGACCCGAAGAACTGGCTCGCCCAGGCGCTCGCCGGCACCTGGCAACCCAGCCGCGCCGAACACCTCCCCGAGCCGACACTCGTACGCGTCCCACTGCGGCACTACCAGCGCGCCGGGCTCGACTGGATGGCGTGGCTCGAACGCAACGAGATCGGCGGGATCCTCGCTGACGACATGGGCCTCGGCAAGACCGCCATGCTGCTCGCGCTCGTCGCGCATGATCACACCGGGCCGACGCTCGTCGTCGCGCCGACGAGCGTCGTCGGCAACTGGGAACGCGAGGCAGCTCGCTTCACGCCCGGGCTACGAACCGTCGTCTTCCATGGCACGGCGCGCGACGACCCCGCCACGCTTGAAGCGGACGTCGTCATCACGAGTTACGGGATGCTCCGGCTCGACGCCCGCTTGACCGCGATCGCCTGGCACCGCGTCGTGCTCGACGAGGCGCAGGCGATCAAGAACCCTCAGACCGCGACCGCCCGTGCGGCGCGGGCACTCACCGCGACACACCACATCGCGGCCACCGGCACGCCAGTGGAGAACGACCTCGACGAACTCTGGAGTCTGATGACCTTCGCCTGCCCAGGGCTGCTCGGCGGGCGCAAGGCGTTTGCCGAACGATACCGAATGGGTGGCGACGAGGAGGAGGACGGCGCACGACTCGCGCACCTCCGCGCGCGAATCGCCGCCTTCATCCTCCGACGCACGAAGCTCGACCCCGGAATCGTCGACGAGCTGCCCGAACGCGTGGTGGTCCGCGACGACTGCCTGCTCACCCGCGAGCAGGTCGCGCTGTACGAATCGACCGCGAACGCGATGTTGGGCGAACTCGAGGACATCGGCGATGCCAGCCGCCGGCGCCTCCATGTCTTCGCCGGCCTCGCGAAGCTCAAGCAGATCTGCAACCACCCCGCGAGCCTCATCGAGTCGGACACTTCCGACCTCGGGAGTCGCTCCGGCAAGGTGGACCGGCTCGTCGAACTCACCCAGGAGATCGCAGCCGAGGGTGAGGCCGTAGTGATCTTCACCCAGTACGCGACATTTCTGCGCCGCCTCGCCGCCCATCTGGCCGAACAGGTGGACCTCCCTGTACCCATCCTCCACGGCGGGGTCAGCCGCAAGCGGCGCGACACCATCGTCGAGCGGTTCGGCGACGGCTCCGGACCCGGCGTGCTTGCCGTTTCGCTGCGCGCCGGCGGGACCGGCCTCAACCTGGTGCGCGCCAACCACGTGATTCACTTCGACCGCTGGTGGAACCCCGCCGTGGAGGACCAGGCATCCGACCGCGTCTGGCGCATCGGTCAGACCCGCGGAGTCGTGGTCCACACGCTCGTGTGCCCGGGGACGATCGAGGAGCGCATCGCCGAGCTGATCGAGCGCAAGCGCGCACTCGCCGGTGCGGTGATCACCTCCACCGATCAGGCGGTCACCGACCTGGCCGGCGACGAGCTCGCGGCGTTCGTCGCCCTCGACGCGGACCGGGCGACGGGCACGATGAGGGCGTCATGAGCAGGTGGGGCGAATACCCGAGCTTCTTCGACTGGGGCGATGCCCAGGAAGTGGAGGGCGGGCTCGTCGCCCGGCGCGGGGCTCGGCAGCGTGCGGCCGAGCGCGAGTCGACGCATGCCGTCGGCCACGCGCTACTCGAAACACTCTCGGCCCGCGTGAACGACGGGGTCGTCCAGCGCGGCCGGTCCTACGCCCGCAAGGGCCAGACGGTCGCGCTCGCCATCGAGCCGGGCGAGATCCATGGGTCGGTCCAAGGCGCGCTCGATGAACCCTACGCAGTCCGGCTCAACTGCACCTTCCCGCCGGCGGCGACCGCTGCGCTGATCGAGACCCTGGCTCGCGTGTTGCCGCGACCCGACGTGGAGATTCCCTCGTTCGCGACGCCTCCGGTCGTCGCCGAACTCGCGGCCTTGGATCTGATGCGCGACGCCACGGTCACCGCGCACTGCACCTGTCCGTACGGCGCCGTATGCAAGCACTGCATCGCCGTGGCGATCCTCGCGGCCGAACGACTCGACGAATCACCCAAGACGCTTGCGACCTTCCTAGGCGTCGCGGAAACGACGTTCGCGGCCAGGGCCGGCGCCCGCGCGCCCGTCACCGCCGCGTCGTCGGCGCCGACGTACGAGACGGGGCGGCTGGCTCGCCTGGCGAAGCGGCTGTCCCGCCTCGACGCAGATCCACCGCCGGACCGCGACACGGTGATCGCGGCCGCGATCGGGGTCCTACCGGCACCGGACTCGGTTCGCCGACTGCTCGGCCTCCGGGACGCCGACTGAACCGGCGAACGGCATACCTGCTTCAGACGGCGACGGCGTAGACGATCACGTTGTCGCGATAGGAGCGCGCCGTGGCGTCGAAGTCGCCGCCGCACGTCACGAGCGCGATCCGGGCATCGCCGCCCGAACCGAAGATCTCATTTGGCAACTCGTCCTTGGCCACCTGGCGGCGAGCCGTCACCTCGAAATTGTGCTCGACGCCTCGCGAATCGACGACCGTGATCGGAGCGCCGGGCTCGAGTTCGCCCAACCGGAAGAAGGCGCCGGGACCCTCGGCGCGGGAGTCGACATGGCCGGCGAGCACGGCGGAGCCGGACCGTCCCGGCACTGCGCCCGGCTGGTACCAGCCCACGGTGGCGACGGACTTCGGGATCTCCATCTCACCATCGGGCTCCAGGCCGACCGGGACGATGCTCGCATCGACTCCGAGGGAGGGGAGGCGGAGAGTTGCCGGTACGCTGGCGCCGATGGAGGCGTCCTCGATCCGGGCGGATCGGACGCTGATGCTGCCTTCGGGAACCACGGTCGCCGGAGGAGACTCGACGGCTGCGTTGCGGAACCGGTCGAGCGAGCCGGCGTCGGCCGCCGGGCGGGTCGCCCACCACACGAGCGGCAGGGAGACGGCGACGACCGCTGAGATCAGCACGGTCAACTTGAGGAGTCGGCGGGACATGATCACCAACCTTCCCAGGAAGCTGTGTCCGGGACCGAACCGATGCCGGCCCCGGACACAGCTGGGGGATTCCTGGTTAGCGGCGCGACCGGGCGAGGGCCACTGAGCCACCGAGCGCCATGAACATCGCGCTGGCGGCAGCCACCGCGATCCAGACCGGGAAGGTGTCGCCGTTGCCGACGAGTCCGCCGGAGCCGGTGTTCACCGCGGTCGGCACCGGTGCCGTAGCGGCATCGGCGGGTGCGGCAGCGGGTGCGGCAGCGAGGCCGCCGATGGTCTGCACGAGCACGTGCAGGTTGCCGTCCGTCGCGGAGCCGACGGCGTACACGATGGTCGAGACGCCGGCCTGGACATCGACGTCGGCGGGACCGATGACGACCGTGCTGGTGCCGGCGAGAACCACATCGGCCGAAACGACGCCTGCGGCGAGTTCCGCCGAGGCCTCATTCGGGTTGGTGAGGTTGGGGAAGACCACCGAGCCACCGGCTCGGACGTCCACCGCCGGAGCAGCCGCCGTGTGACGGACCGTCAACCGACCCTGACCTGCAGGGATGGCCGAGGTGTCGTTGGCGTAGACGTTGATGGTCGGGGAACCGTCGGCGGCAAGATTGGCGATGATCGACGCGTTGAGTCCCGTCGTGATCGTCGCGTTGTCCTCGAGGATCGGCGGAGCCGTATCCGGGTCCGTCGCGCCGCGGATCTTGATGTTGTAGTCACCCGGAGGCAGCGCAATCGGGTCGGTCACGGTGTCGGGGGCGAAGTTGTCGAGGGTCAGCGCGTCGTTGACGTAGACATCGACCGTGAGGCCAGGGATGCCGTGAAGGACGGTGACCGAGCCGTCGCCGGGGGCCGCCGAAGCGGGGACCGCCAGCGCCACCGAGGCCACCGTGGCGACGAGTAGGAGGGCGAGCTTTCTCATGATGGAGCTCCTCTGTTGAGGGGGAAATCAGGGACAGGACATGTTTTAGTACTAAAACCCATCGGCGTCAAGTCGTGATGTTAGGGCCGGCGCGGCCCGGAAGTCCCGTGGTCGGTACGCTCCGTCGATGAGCGCCGGCGCAGTGTTCCCCGCTCTCGCGGCCCGGAATCTCTGCCGGGAGGACGTGACCCTCCCGAACGCGTTCGACGGGGACCGCAATGTGGTCGTGGTGGCCTTCCGGCGAGACCACCAGACCGCGGTGGACTCGTGGGTCCCCTGGCTCGAGGAACGGGCAGCCAACGACACCGGATTCCGGTATTTCGAGATCCCGACGATCGGGCGGATCTGGGCCCCGCTGCGGAACTTCATCGACGGGGGCATGGCCGCCGCGATCCGCGACCCCGTCGTCCGGCGCCGCACCCTCACGGTCTATGGCGACGTCGAGCGGATGACCACACCACTCGGCATCGACGACCGGTCGACCATCTGGCTCTTCCTCGTCGACCGAACCGGCGCGATCCGATGGACAGGTCGGGGGGCCTTCACGCCCGCGACCGCCGCTGCACTCGACGCCGCAGGTTGACCCCGGCGCAACGGACGCGCCAACGGCGACGACACCAGGGACGCTCGACCCCGAGCCAGCGGTCGCTGGTACGGTCCCCGGATCGGGCGGTGCTGGGGCGACGGGTTCCGTCGAGGGGGTCACGATGTTCGAACTTCAAACGAAGCGGGCGATCGCGTTGGCATTCGCGTTCGGGCTCATCGCCGCTGCTTGTGGCGGCGGGGGCGGCAGCGCCTCGTCGTCGCAGCCCGCCGCGACCCCCGGACCGAGCGCGGCGACGGGCAGCACCAAGGTCGGCACCCCGACGCTCGACGCTGACCCCGGTCAGGCGTGGGTCCAGGTCGACGGAGAGCGCCTCGATTACGAAGCGGCCGGTTCGATCTACTACGAGTGCACGATCGACGACGACAAGATCATCGTCAACTTCCAGACCCCGGGAGGGCACGACCTCTCCCTCACCGGGTCCACGATCTCCAACACGCTGAACGTCCGCACCACCTTCACCGATGGTGGCGGTTCGAACATCACCTACGGCGGGACTCTGACCCGTACGCCCGGCGGCAAGCTCGGCATCGGCGACTCGCAGCTCAGCTACGAGGGGCCGGTGAGCCGCACGAACCGTTCGGACCCGACGAACCCCAGGCAGGTCGACGCGAAGATCGCGGTGAACTGCACCTCGTCCGGCGACGATCCGACCGTCACCGTCGACGGCGAGAGCTTCTCGGTCCCGATCGCAGGCGCGCAGAGCGTCACGTGTGACGTTGCCCCCGGTGACATCGACATCATGATCAACCGCCTCGCGACCGACGATCTCCAGATTCAGATCTCCGTGCGGACTGAGTCCTCGGGCCTGCTCGGAGCCGTCTCGTTGGTCACCGCCGACGGCTCGTACATCGGGACGATTCCCCTCGACGGCGAGGGATTGGTCATCGACGACAACACGGTCACCTTCGACGGCACCTTCACCACTCCGGACGGTGCTGACGTCGACGGCACCGCCGAGGTCACTTGCCCGTAGCCGAGGAGCCCGATGCACTGACCACCGCGGGCGATCACGTCGAGCGGCGGCTCGAGGCGAGCACGATGGCGCTCTACGTGTCGATCGTGCTGCTCGCGGCGCTCACCGCATGGAATGACAGTCGCGAGACCAGTGACCTCACAGCCCTCGGCCTCGTTTGGGGCACCACCCTCGGGCTCACGATCGCCCACATCTTCGCGTTTCGCGTGGCAAGCCGGCTCTTCCGTGGCGACAGGGATCGGGACGACGTCCGAATCGCACTCGCTCAATTCGAGGGCGCGATCGCAGTCGCGGCGTTGTGTTCGATCCCCGTGATGGTGTTCCCACCATCGTCGGAGACCGACGCGATCCGGCTCGAGCTTGCACTCATCCTGGGCGTTGCCGGTTACCTGACCGGCCGGACCGGCGAGGCTTCGCAGCTCAAGTCGCTCGCTCTCGGCGCGCTCGTGCTTCTTGCCGGCCTCTCGATCGCCGTCCTCAAGAACGTCCTCAGCGGTCACTGATACAGGCGCCCCGTCGGCTATGGCTGGTCGGCCAGGCCCGGGAACATGTCGCCCTTGACCAGCCACGCGAACCCGAACGCGACGACTGCGGCCGACTCCAGCCAGAACACCACGTTCCAGTGCTGCCAGTTCGCGAGCAGAATCCCGACGATGGACGCGACGATCACCCAGCCCGACACTCGGTAGACCAGGTTGCGGCGGCGCTTGCGCGGGCTCAAGTGGGCGCGCACAGCCGGCGCCGTTCGGAACACTCGCTGGATCCGATCCCGCCACGGTGTCTCCGGAGTGACCTCTCCCGCCGTTTTGGTGAACTGGTACAGCGAGAAGCAGGCAAGCAGGACGAACAGCGCTCCCGCACACGCCAGGTGTGCGAAGCCGACCCACTGCGAGCCGCCCGTCGCCTCGCGACCCTCGCTCGACGTGGGGAGCAGCGCCACGCCGACCGCCAGGACGAATGCCGCGTTGCTCAACCGGTTGTCGACCTTGCGGTCCGACCGCGGTTGATACTCGTAGGACAGGAAGAAGACGCCGAGCGCACAGAGACTCCCCACGAAGTAGTTGCCGGTGCGTCCGTAGTAGTAGGCGCTGATCGATCCACGGATCCCGTGACCGTCGATGAGGCAGTCTCCGATCGCGACGACGAAGGGCAACACGACCGCGATGATCCCGACCACCTTCTGGAGGTAGGAGTAGGCGTCCGCCAACGGCAGCGACCCATCGTCGGCCCCGGCGGTCGGACCGTTCGGCGAGCTGGTCACGGGAGCCGTTCTAGTCCTGGGTTGCGGTGGCTGCACGCGCTGCACCGCGATCTCTACGGCCGCCGCGGGGTGGCGAGATCGGGCCACGAGTGCGACGATGCACGGCGCCGCCGGACCCCACCCACCAGGGAAGGGATTCCCACCGATGACCGACCTCTGGCAACCGCCTGCCCGCCTCGACCGGCGAGGCTTCCTCGGCGTGGCGGCCGGAACTGCGGCCGGGTTGGCGCTCCTCGCCACGCAGCCGGCGCGGGCCCTCGCGGACGTGCCCTCGCCATTCCTGCTCGGCGTCGCATCCGGCGATCCGCTGCCGACCGGCGTCGTGCTCTGGACCCGCCTCGTGCGCGACCTCACCGATCCCACCGGCGGCATGAGCCGACGCCCGGTACGCGTCCGGTGGGAAGTCGCGACGGACCAGCAAATGCGGAAGATCGTGCGACGAGGCGAGGTGCGCACGAACGTGGGCTTCGCCCACTCCGTGCACGTCGACGTCCGCGGTCTGCGTCCCGGCCGGACCTACTGGTACCGGTTCCGCACCGGCGGCGCCGCCACCGAGCCGGCCCGCACTCGCACCGCACCCGCACGCGACGCGCGCGGTGGAGCGCTCACGATCGCCCAGGTGTCGTGTCAGCGCATGGACCACGGCACGTTCGCCGCCTATGCGGATATCGCGGCCGCCGCACCCGACCTCGTGACGCATCTCGGCGACTACATCTACGAGTATCCGGTGACGTTCGGCCAAACGCTGACCGACGCACCGGTCACACTCACCGACTACCGCCTGCGGTACGCGCGTTACAAGCAGGACGCGGCGTTGCAGGAGGCGCACGCGATGTCGCCGTTCGTCATCACCTGGGACGACCACGAGGTCGAGAACAACTACACCGGCCTCTCCGCCCAGGAGAGCAGCAGCACCCCGGACCGCAAGTCATTTGCCGCACGACGGGCCGCCGCGTACCGGGCGTGGTGGGAGCATCAGCCGGTCCGGCTCCGATCGCCCCAGGGTCCGAACCTGCGCATCTTCCGCCGCTTCGACTTCGGCCGGCTCGCGACGGTGCACGTCCTCGACTCACGCCAGTACCGAACGAACCACCGTTGCTCGACCTCCGATATCGGTCCTCGCTGTGACGGCGCCGATCGGAGGTCGTACACCGTGCTCGGCCGCGACCAGGAGCGGTGGCTCAACGCCGGGATCCGAGAAAGTTCGGCGCGCTGGAACGTCGTGATGAACCAGGTCGTGATGCAGCAGTGGCGGTTCGCGCCCGGCAACGAAGTGTGGAACCTCGACCAGTGGGACGGCTACCCGGCCGCCCGAGATCGGATGATGCGCACGCTCGGGCGGAGTCGAGCAACCCCCATCGTGCTGACCGGCGACGTCCATTCCAGTTGGGTCGGCAGCCTGACCAGGGACTTCGACGATCCTGCGGCCTCACCGATCGGCACCGAGTTCGTGGGTCCCGCGATCTCTTCCGCGCCGAGTGCGCTCCTCGCCACCACCATCCCGACGATCTCCGAGCAGAGCCCCCACCTGCGGTGGGCGGACGGCTCCGAGCGGGGTTGGGTGCGTCACACGGTCACCCCGGAGGACTGGACCGCCGAGTACCGCTTCCAACCCGACCCCTTCGATCCGGCCGTCCCCGCCCGCGTGGCGAAACGCTGGCGCGTGGACCGGCGATCCCAGCTGACCGAGGCCTGAGTGCCCGCGACCCGGCGCGTCCGAACATCGGCCTCCTCCACCACGGACTACCTCGTCGTCGGGGCGGGTGCGATGGGCATGGCCTTCACCGACGCCCTGATCGACCACGCCGACGTGCACGTCACACTCGTCGATCGTCGCCACGCGGCCGGCGGGCACTGGCACGACGCCTACCCCTTCGTCCAACTCCACCAGGCGTCGGTGTTCTACGGCGTTGCATCGACCGTGCTCGGGACCGGCGCAGTCCAGGACCGGGGACCGGAGAAAGGGCTCCAAGAGCGGGCCCGCCAGTCGGAGATCGCCGCGTATTACGACGACATCCTGCATCGTCGCTTTCTCGGATCGGGACGCGTGTCGTTTCTGGGGGGCAGCGAGTATCACACCGACGGCTCGGCGCACTTCGTCACGTCCCGGGTCTCGGGCGAAACCGTCGAGGTCGATGTCCGGCGCCGGGTCGTCGATGCGACGTACCTGTCACCGCAGATCCCCGCCACGACGCCTCCTCCCTTCGTCGTCGCCGACGACGCCACCGTCATTCCGATCAACGACCTCGCCCGACTCGAAGCCGCGTCGAAGCACTACGTGATCGTCGGATCGGGCAAGACCGCGACCGACGGGATCGTGTGGCTCCTGACGCGCGGCGTCGCCCCCGATCGCATCACGTGGGTCCGTCCCCGTGACCCCTGGATGCTGAACCGGGCCGTCGTGCAACCGGATCCCGTCGTCGCGCTGGGACTCTCGGCCGACACGATGGCCGCAGCCGTGGACGCCGAGTCCCTGGATGACCTGTTCCGGCGACTCGAAGCGGCTGGCGTGATGCTCCGACTCGACGAGAACGTCACGCCGACGATGGCCAAGACCCCGACGCTCGGGTCCTGGGAACTCGACCTGCTTCGCACCGTCGAACAGGTGGTGCGGCTGGGCCACATCCGACAGGTCACTTCGAGCGAGATCGTCCTCGACCGCGGGACGGTCCCGCTCGCGCCCGACTCGTTGGTCGTTCACTGCGCCGCGCCCGGGCTGCAATATCCGCAAGTGGTGCCGGTATGGGAGCCGGACCTGATCCGGCTCCAGACCATCCGGGTCGGGTTTCCGTGCTTCTGTGCCGCCTTGGCCGGCTACGTGGAAGCGACTCGTGACGACGACCGGGAGCGCAATCGACTGTGCCCACCGAACACCCTCCCCGACCGTCCCGGTGACTGGGCGTGGATGCAGGTGCGGGGGACGGCCGCGGCGCGCAGCTACGGCGCCGAGCCGGACATCGCCACCTGGGCGAATGGCTGCGCCCTCAACCCGGCGCGGATACGGCCGGAGCAGCGCGACCAACCCGACGTCATCGCCGCGTCGGCACGCCTGAACGCCGTCGCCGAGCCAGGACTCGCTCGGTTGGCCGCACTCGCTCACGCCCCGAGCGCGGGCGTCAGCGACGCGCCCGCATAGCCATGGCGATCGTCAGGCTCTCACCGGGTCCGGGCTCGCGTCCTCGAAGCGCCCGAGGCCGTAGTCGCCTTTGATCGTGGTGCGGTGCATGCACCGCGTGTGCTCGGGAGCCATCCCCGACACCGAATGCAGGACCCGCCAGTTGTCCCACACGAGCATGTCGGTGGGCTGCCACTGATGGAAGTAACTCAGGTCACGAGCGATCTCGAAGATCTCGTCGCACACCGCCGCGAGCAGCGACTCCCCCTCGACACCCTCTCGGCCCGCGATGCCTTTGGCCATCCACGGCGAGACGTGCAGCACCTTCTCGCCCGTACTGCGGGTCCACACCGCCGGATGCAGCGCTCGAGGTCGTCCCGCGAACTCGGTCATCACCGCCGCAGCGTCGCGAGACGGCTCGACCTCGACCAGGTCCGCAGGGCGGCCGAATCGCAAATTGTCGAGGATCACGTCCATGGCGTAGAGGATCGTCTCGCCTTCGATCTGCTCGCGCAGCCCCGGCGACAGTGCGTTGTAGAGCGCGATCCCGTCGACGAAGCCCGTCCGACCTCCCTCGGGCGGCGACTCGACCGCGCGCAACACGCCGGCCCGGTTCAGTTCGTCGTTGTAGCAGTGGTCGAAGTGCCACGGCAGCCACTGCGCGAGTTCCCGACCATCGAGTCGCACCCGCCCGGGCTGGTTGGGCTCGTGGCGGATCTCGATGACACCCACCTCGCCCCCGGCCCGGGGTGTCGCTTGGCTCGGATGGTCCTTGAGCGGTCCGATGACCGTGCTGATCGCGACCTGCATCTGCGGGTTCGGCTCGACGTCGGTGAAGACCAGCAAACCGTGCTGCTCGAAGAGATCCTGGATCTCGGCCCGGAGGCCGCCGTCGCGCAAGGCGTCGGCAGTCACCCCGCCGACTCGGGCCCCGAAGTTGAGTCCGTCGCGCACTGGTTGCACCGTCAAGGTCGTCATGCATTGCTCCTCTGTTGCGCGGCGTTCGCCATCATCGTCGGATCGTCCGGTCGGCCCAGTCCACGAGTTGGGGCACCAGCCGCGGCCAGCGCACGAAGAGCGACCCGGTCTCATCGATCGCGGCGCGGCGGTCGTTCCACTCGCCGTCACCCCAGGGGGGCTCGACCAGTTCGGCGCCGGGAAGACCGGTCGCGAGTGCCTCGGACGTGGCCCACGTGTGGGACATGTCCGACGCCCCACTCCGGAACACCAGAATCGGCACGTCGATCCGGGCAACGTCGTCGTTGTCGAGTCCGGGGACGAGCGAGTCGTCACACGGGCAGTAGGCCAGCGCCCAGCGGTCCATGACCTCGAGGAATTCGGCGCGCTCCATCGCCAGGAAGCGCGCCCGATTCCCGGGGTTCCCCGCGAGGACCTCCTGCCATTGGTCGAGCGCGACGACCGCTTCCATTCCACCGTGCCACGCGGCATCGGCCGACGGCATGCAGTAGTAGTTCGCGAGCTGGAGCAGACCGGGGACTCCGCCGCTGATCCACCACATCGCGAGTCCGGCGGTGACATCGGGACAGCGAGCCGCGGTGAGCAGCGAAACCCGCGCGCCGCCCGATCCGCCGGCGATGACGGTCGGGCCCAGGTCGAGATGGCGCAACAACGCGCCCAGCGCCTCGGCCTGGATCTCGGACTCGGACCGGCCCGCGAACCTCACCGAAGACTCGCCGCAGTTCGGGCGGTCCCAGGTCAGCACTCGGCGACCTTCGGCCGCCAACGCCGCGGCCATTTCCGGGAGACCGCCGACCGATCTGGTGAAGCGGCCACCGGGGGTCAACACCCAGGGTTCGCCCGCACCCACGAGGTCGTACGCGATCTCCATCCCGTCCAACTCGGCGATCGGCACGCGGCGTCTCCCTCGTACAGTGGGACCGTTCTACCAGTGCCCACCGGGAACGTCGATCGCGACCGGTGGGTGCCAAGGCTCGAGTGAGGCTCGACCGGAGGATCGCCCAGCTCAGGGGTGAGGCACGAAGACCGCGTGCACCGGGCGACCGGCGCCGGATTCACCCGCCATCCTTTGCAGCAGGTCCTCGACGTCGTTGAACCCCGCTGTCGCGCGGGCAAGGTCCGCGAACGGGTACCGATTGTTCACGAGCAGGTCCAACGCACCGCGGTACGCCGGTGCATCCACGCCGAGCGCGCCGAGAACACGGATCTCCTTGTACACGATGAGGTCGGGATCGAACCCGGGCGTCTCGGGATTCCCCCGCGTTCCCGCGAGCACGACCGTCCCGCCCACGCGCACGAGGTGCAACGCCTGGCCCGGCGCCGTAACCGCCTTGGCGGTCACGTCCACGACGATGTCGGCGAGGCTGCCCGCGGCGGCACGCAGTGCCCGCACCGGATCATCGCTCGACACGTCGACGGCCAGATCGGCACCGAAGCTCGGTGCGACTGCGAGCCGGTCGCGGTCGGCGGGACCCACGCCGGTGATCATCACGAACCCGGCACCTGCTTCCTTGGCCGCGGCACACGCCGCCAGGCCGCGGATGCCAGGACCGAGCACGGCCACGACATCGCCGGGCTGCGTCCCAGGAAGTTCGCCGGCCCATCGGAGTCCGGCACCGAGCGGGTTGAACACCGTGGCGAGCACCGGATCGAGCGAGTCGGGTACCGGCAGGAGCAGCGCATCGGGGGCCAGGTAGAGGTGCGTCGCATACCCACCCCAGAGCCCGGGCGCGGTGGCGACGTCGACGAAGCCGTACATGTCGCGCAAGCCGTGATGCCGGCACCGCCGGTACGTCCCCGCGGCGCACTGCTCACACTTGCCGCACGCCAGGAACACCTCGACCGCCACCCGATCGCCGATCCCCACGCCCCATCGCGCGAGCGCCGCAGCACCCGCAGTCTCGACCACGCCGACGATCTCGTGGCCGGGGATGAACCCGAACGGGGCCCGGATGTGACCGGAGTACTGCTCGTGATCGGTCCCGCAGAGACCGCACGCCTCGATTCGGAGGATGCCGTCGTCGTCGCCGACGGCCGGCAGGGCCAGTTCGACGCGCTCGAACATGCGGGGTTCGCGCAGGACGAGCGCAGTCGCGCCCGGGGCAGTCACGAGGGCGCGACCCCGTCGGGCGGCCACGAGGCGACGCCGTCCTCCAACGGAATGGCGAGACTGCGCGCCACCTGGGAGATCATCCTCCACACGCCGACCGCAAGCACGAGTTCGAGCAGCCCGTCGTCGCCGAGTCGGTCTCGGCACTGCTGCGCGGTCGATTCGGAGATGGTGCCGGTCGCGAGCGTCTCGTCGACCGCGCCGAGCACCACGCGTTCGGTGCCGTCGAAGCGATCGGAAGGCTCCCAGTCGCGAAGCGCCAGGAGTTCCTCGGCGCTGCACCCGAACGTCTCCTGCGCGATCGTCCAGTGCTGGGTCCATTCGTAGTCGGACCGCGTCGCCCACCCGATGCGCATGATGACGAGTTCGCGCAGCCGATCGTCGAGCACACCACGGAAGAGCAGGCTGATGAGCAGATCCGCCGTCGCCTTCGCGGCGAGCGGGCGACGCAACAGGGTGCGGAAGATGTTCAGCTCCGCGAGTGCCGGATGCACCCCCGCGTCGTCGCCGGCTGCGGCTGCGGCGGTCTCGCTCAACCTGGGAACGCGGGCGTCACTCACCCGGGAATCTTGCCCCGCCCGCGGTCTCCGCCGCTCGACCATCCCCCGTCAGTTGTTCGCCGGGAATCCGGGGCAGGTCCGTTGGTAGGGCACGGCATCGCCCAGGAGGGCGGTCCACTCGCCGAACCGGAGATTCCGGCCGGCGAGCCGGCAGGACTGGGAGAGCCACGACTCGGGATCCAGATCGACCTGGAGGAGGGTGGATCGCCTGAACATCACGAGCGATCGCCCATCCCTGGACCACGTCAGATCGGTGGCCGCCGGCACCAGGCCGGAACCCGGCGGGTCCCCCGCAACTTGACCGAACGGATCTCCGAACGTGTCACCGGTCCCAACTTCGTAGAGCTGCACGCCGCGTTCGCGGTCGAAGCCGATCGCGATCAGGCTCGCATCCGGCGAGAGCGCCAGCCCTTGCACATCGGCCGCAGCGTCGAGCTCACCGGTGACCGTGAAGGTCGGCGCGTCCAGGACCACGACCCGGTTGCCGTCGACCTGGGGCGCAACCGCGGTTCGCCCATCGGCCGAGAACACCAGCCGGCTCGATGCCGCGAGCCGGGGATCATCGAGGGTCTGCACGATCCGACGCTCCGCCACGCCATACAACTGTGGTGCCTGGCCGACCGCGCTCGTCAGAGCGACGAACCGGCCGTCCGCCGAGAAGGCGGGCGCGGCCGAGAACGTCGGGACCGGGGAGCTCGAGAGCAGCGCGCCGGTCGCGAGATCCCGCATCTCGAGGTCCTGGACATCCTCTTCGAACGTCGCCGGCGCGGCGATCGCCGCAAGCAGCCGACCGGACGGGTCCACCACGATCGATCCGGTCGCGATACCGGCGCGCTGATCGAGCCAGCGCGCGTCGCCCGATGCAACGTCCCAGGCTCCGAGCTCCACCAAGCCCTGCCTGGTCTCGAGGTCGTAGCTACTGCGCTGTGCGATCAGCGTCGAACCGTCCGGACTCAATGCGATGATGGTGCCACCCGCGCTCCCGCCCAAGCCGATGGTCCCCAGGGGACGACCATCGCCGGTCGAGTACACCGACACCTGGCTCGCGATGCCGAGTACCGCAGCGACCTGTCCGTCAGCCGAGATCGCGGTCTCCGAGAAGAACGGTCCGACGGTTGGGAGTGAGGTCACCAACCGGTCAGCGGTCGGACCGGTGGCGAAGCGGCGCAGCAACCGGTCGGTGCCGAGGGCGACGACCGTCCGGCCCGAGCCGAACGCCACCGAGCTGGGCACGGCCACATGGGCACCACACAGGGAGCAGAACCGGATCTCGGCGGGGAGTGATCGGAGCGTCTCGCCCGTCGTCAGATCACGGATTCGCAGGAGCGAATCGGTGCGCGAGCCAGTCGCAATCCGGTTCCCGGCCGGATCGACCGCCAACGTGACCTCGCTGCTGTCCTGAATTGCCTCGGGGTTCGCGACTTCGCTCGTTCGCTCCCATGACCCGACGTCCCAGGTGATGACGGAATAGTCCTGAGAGCCCCGTGCGACGGAAGTCAGTGTCGCCGCATCACCGATCCCGTCGAAACGCAGGTCGAGGCTGCCGCGCGCCACGATGCATGAGCACACACCGACGTCCGCGGCAAGAGTCGCGATCCGCTCCCCAGAGGTCGTTGCGAAGACCAGCACCTCGGCCTGGGTGTCGAAGCCGGAGATTCCCGAAACCGCGACCAACGCCCGATCGGCACTCAGCGCGAGGCGGAACGCCTCGAAGCCCTCGGGCAACGCAATCGACATCGCGGCGCCGGAAGGCCGAGTTGCATCGACGTCCAGGAGACGGATCTCCGATCCCGCGGCGACGGCGAGCAGCCGGTCGTCCACGCTGACCGCGGCGGTGCCGAGGAACTCGGACGGTCGATCCACGTTGGCGAGTTGCTGCCCGCGGTCAATGTCCCAGAGCACCAAGGAGTCCTCGGCCGCGATCACGAGTCGGGTCCCTCCGTGACTGAACCACACCCCACCACGACCGGGCCCGGCAACCAGTGCGATCGGCGCCGGGAGCGGCTCCTCACGATCCAGATCCCAGAGGGCCACCCGGCCCTCGGAGCCGACCGACAGGAGCACGCGACCGTCCGGGCTGGTCGAAATTTTCGACACCTTCCCGAGTGCGGGATCGGCAGGGATGTACGACTGCAGTTCGGCGGGCTGCCGCTGCAACGTGCGCATCGCACTGTCGCGCGACTGGGTATTCGTGTCGAGGTGATTCGCCTGCACACTCATCAGGAGAGAGCGGTCTGGCGCCGTCGACAACGAGTTGAGCGCGCTCGCGGCGAGTTGACGGGACCGCGCCTGGGTCGCGCTCTCTTCAGCCGCTGCCTGCTGGCTCGCCGCCTCGGCCGCGTTCCGCTGCGCGAGATCGCGCTGGGCTGCCGCGACGTCCGCCGAGGCTTGCGCGTCGGCCGCGCTCTGGGCAGCTGCCTGTGCGTTGGCCGCGGCACGTGTCGCGTTGGTCTCGGCGACGAGCGCGTTGGCACTGGCCCGAGCCGCGTTTCGCTGAGCCGCCACCGTTTGCGACTCGGCTTCGCGGCCGTTGGCCTCGGCCAGCGCCGCATTCTGATTCGCCTCCTCGGCGTTCGTGGACGCGGCCTGGGCGTTCTGCTCCGCCCGGACCCGCTCGGCCTCGGCATCGGCCGCGTTGCGGGCCGCCAGGTCCGCGTTCTCCTCCGAACGTTGTTGGGCCGCCTGGGCCGTGTTCGCATTGGCGACCGCGCTGGACCGCTGACGAGCCGCCTCCTGCGCGTTGCGACGGGCCCGGGCCCCTTCCTCCACGGCGCGTTGCTCGTTGGCCTGCACGTTCGCGGCGTATCGGACGGCGAACATCGCCGACACCACCGCGGCAATCGCGACCACAAACAGGAGCGCGGCTCCGCCCCAGGCGATGCGCATCGTGCGGCGGTGCTGCGAGACGTCTTGGCCTTCGAGTTCGTCGCGAGAGACACCGTGCATTGGCGCGGCGAGCGCGGCAATTGCGGCACGGAACTCCGCGTGGCGAAGATCCAGTTGCTCCTCGGTGCGGGCGAATCGCAGGTCGAGGTGTCGTGGCTCGACGAGAAAGGCGGTCGCCAGTACTGCCGGCAGCGACGTCGACCGTTGCAGGTCGTAGGCGCCGGCCGCCGAGTCCCACACCAGGTCGCCGTCGGTCAGCACCGGCAGGATCCGCTCGACCGGCTTCGTTGCCATCCAGTGCTCGATCTCGCGCGCAACCCACGGGGACCGAGCAGACTCCGGGGACGCGAGGAGAACGAAGTAGTCCGATTCGTTGAGCGCCGCCTCGATGGAACCCCACAGGTGAGGGTTCACCGACAGGCCGGTCTCGTCGCGGAACACCCGCAGCGCCCGCATGCGGTGCCACGGCCGGGCGAGCCGCTGGAGCCCGGACTGGACCGCCGGAGCCAACCGTCCGTCAGCCGAGTGGCTGTACGAGATGAACGCGTCGTAGGCCATGTACGTGCCTTCCCTTGTTGCGTGCTGCGCAGGGCATGTTGACCCCCCTTCGGTTCGGGCGCCAAGAAGGCCACTTCGCTGATGGGCCCGAGCCCCGGAAGGAAGAGGGCCGTCCGACTCGTCATGACTCATTGTGAGTTGCTTCGCAACCCATATTGAGTATCATGTGCCGTATGGCAGAAACCGCTACCAGATCAACGCCCCGCGACCGCGACGAGCGGTTCCTCGACGCGTATGACCCCGCCGCGTTCCCGCCGTTCGCGGTCACCGTGGACATCGTCGTGCTCACGATCCGCAACGGCGTGCTCTCGGTGCTGCTCGTCCGGCGCGGCGCGGCGCCGTTTGCGGGCGATTGGTCGCTGCCGGGAGGGTTCGTTCAGCCGGACGAGGACCTGGAGACCGCGGCTCGCCGCGAGCTCGTCGAGGAGACCGGTATCGCCCTGTCGGCCCTGCACCTCGAGCAACTCCGCGCCTACGGCGCACCCGGACGCGACCCCCGGATGCGCGTCGTGTCGATCGCACATCTCGGACTGATGCCGGATCTGCCCCGTCCGGGGGCCGGATCGGACGCCGCCGAGGCCCGATTCTGGCCGGTCGAGGACCTCGCGACCGACGACGGGCCGGAGCTGGCATTCGACCACCAGCGCATCGTGACCAACGGCGTCCAGCGCGCTCGCGAAATGCTCGAGACCACCAACATCGCGATCAGCTTCGTCGAGGAACCATTCACCATCGCCGATCTGCGACGGGTCTACGAAGCCGTCTGGGGGGTCTCCCTACACCCGGCGAACTTCCGACGGAAAGTCTTGGCGTCACCAAACCTGGTCGAAGCGACCGGCGAGGAGCGCGCGACCGGCCGCGGCTGGACGGCGCTCTACCGCGCCGGAACGGCTCGCGCGCTTCGTCCGCCCATGCTCCAGCCCGAGAGGACCACATGACCGCGTCAGCCGCGACGGCCCAACCCGAGGTCCTCGATCTGGTGCGATCCGCGTTGGCACGCGGCGAGTACCTCGAAGCGTTCGACCAGACGGTCGCGGCTCGCGGGTCCGACCACGACGACGTCGAGGTCGCCTACTTCGCGGTGCTGGCGCTGGTCCGGGCCGGCGCAACCGCTCAGGCGACCCAGCTTCTCGGCCCCCTCACCGCGGCCGCGACCACTCGAGACGATCTCGCCGACAACCTCGTCGAGGACATCGCAGCACTCGGGGCCCGCCTGGCCAAGTCCCGCGCCCTCTCGGCGGCCGCCAGCGAACGTCGATCCGAGGCGCGCACCGCGGCCACGCGTTATGAGGAGATCTACCGCCGGCTCGGACGGCCCTACACCTGCATCAACGCCGCCACCATGTGGCTGCTCGCCGGCGACACCGATCGGGCCCACGATCTCGCGACCACCGCACGGAACCTGGTCCGAGACCTCACGCCCCCCACCGCCAGCGCGGACATGTACTGGCTGGCCGCCACCGACGCCGAGGCCGCACTGATCCTCGGAGACCGTGCCGCGGCGCGTACCGCGCTCACGCAGGCGGCCGAACATCTCGACGGCGACCTCGCCCGGGCGGCGACGACCCGCCGGCAGCTCAGGCTGATCTGCGAAGCCACCAGCCAGGACCCCAGCGTGCTCGCACCGCTCGCCGCGCCCAGAATCGTGCACTACTGCGGCCACATGATCTCGCCGCCGGGCTCCGAGGGGCGGTTCCGCGCCGAGGATGAAGCGGAGGTCGCCGCCGCGATCGCCGAAGCGGTCGAGGGGGTCGCGGTCGCGTTCGGCTCCCTGGCCTGCGGCGCCGACATCCTCTTCGCGGAAGCTCTGTTGGCGATGGGCGCCGAACTGCACATTCATCTTCCGTGCTCCGTCGAAGATTTCGTCGTGGTCTCCGTCGCGCCCGGCGGGCCCGGTTGGATCGAGCGGTTCGAGAACTGTCGTCGCGCCGCGGCATCGGTCGCGATCGCCACCGGCGGTCCGTACCTGGACGACCCCGAGCTGTTCGACTACTGCTCGCGGGTGGCCATGGGCCACGCGCTGATCCGGGCGGACTTCCTCGCCGCGTCCGCCGAACAGCTTGCCGTCTGGGACGGTGAGCCACCCACCGGAGTCGCAGGAACCGCCGTCGACGTCGCGGCCTGGGCGCGCACCGGACAGAAGACGCAGGTCATCCCCGTGGCCGGTCGCGGGTACACCAACGGTCTCACCACGAACAGCGGTGCCGGGCGGATGCAGCGGGCGATGCTCTTCGCCGACCTCGCCGGTTACAGCCGGCTCGACGACTCCCATATCCCGGCCTTCCTCGACGAAGTGATGCGACCCCTCGCGGCGGTCATCACCGGCTTCGGCGACGCGGTGCTGTTCCGCAACACCTGGGGGGACGGGATCTACATCGTGTTCGTGGACGTCGTCACCGCGACCGCCTGCGCCCTCGAGATGCAAGCGGTCCTCGACCGCGTCGATCTCGACGTCGTGGGCCTCCCGGAACACCTGGCGTTGCGAATCGCGGCCCACGCCGGTCTGGTCCTCGAACGCGAGGACCCGATCCTCGGCGTCACCAACTTCTACGGCACTGAAGTCACCCGAGCCGCACGGATGGAGCCGCGCACCCCCGAGGGCGCCGTGTACGTCACGGACCAGTTCGCCGCGTTGCTGTCCCTCGAACCCGACGCACCCGCGAACTGCCAGTACGTCGGTCGGCTTCCGAGCGCCAAGGACTTCGGGACCTTCCCCATGTATGTGCTCGCGGCTCGCAGGTGAGCCGGGCGTGCTCGCCGCGTCCCGCCTCGACCGGGCCCGCCCGGCGCACGCGGCCGCGGGTCGTGCGTCCTCAGGCGAGGAGACGCGACCCCATCAGCTCCGCGAAGTTGGTGGAGTAGAAGCGCTGCCGAGCCGCGGTGCTGACACCCTTCAGAGTCGCGTCGAAGCGACCGATCGGGTCCCGGGTCCCCTCGGGGTGCGGATAGTCCGACGAGAAGCAGAACAGCTCCTCGCCGCATTGCTCGATCAGCCAAGCCACGGGCTCACCCGGGAACGGCGTGAATCGGAGCTGCCGGCGGACGTACTCGCTCGGTTCGAGCGGCAGGTCCCGCAGGACTCCTTCGGTACGCCCGAACGTCTTGCGGGCGAGGTCGATCTTGCGCATCCAACCGGGCACCCAGAGCGCGCCCTGCTCGATCGAACCGCCGCGCAACCGCGGGAAGCGTTCCAGTACGCCGTCGAAGATCAGCGCCGCGAGAAACGACTCCGGCGAATGGGAAATCCCGGCGTAGTCCTTGGCACGGATGTTTTCGCCGCCGCCGAGGAAGTCGGTCACCGGAATCCCGTTGTCATGGAACTCGCGTCGGCTGAGCCGACCACCGCCGCCGATGTGCAACACGAACGGCACGTCGGCGTCCTGAAGGAGGGCCCAGAGCGGGTCGTGATCAGGATGGGTCGGTGAGACCCCACCACGCGCGGGTACCGACGGGAGCAGGATCGCGTCGCAACCCAGATCGATCGCCTCCGAGGCGGCCGCGAGCGTCAGGTCGGGGCTCCCCCAGGGCACGAAGCCGACCGGCAGCAGCCGCGGATCCGCATCGCAGAACTCGGTCATCGCGCGGTTGTGTGCGCGGGTACCACCGAAGAGCAGATCCGGGTCCGGGTCGCTGAACTGAGTCGGCGCAAAGGTCGAGAACACCAACTGCGCCGCGAAGCCCAGTCGGTCCAGCGCTCGAGACCGTTCGGCGGCGTCGAACGCGCCGAGCGCGCTCCAGCCTTTGTCGTGCATGACATCGGCTTCGAGCCGAGCCGTGGCTGCGGGGTCCCGCTGCCGATCGCGCGCCCGCGCGATCGCCTGGTCCACCGCCGCACCCGCGCCGCCGAGGAACAGCGGCCGCAGCCGCTCGCGTATCCCCGGGTCGGCATGCTCAGCGAGCCACTCCGGGAGTTCCATCAGGTGGCTGTCGGCGTCGTAGACGAGCTCCGCAACGTCGTTCATCAGATTCCCCCTGGTCGGTCCCACGGTAGGTGAACCCGCCCCGCGGCAACGCGACTCCAACTACGCCGGTCGTTCTCCGGCGAGGGTGAGGCGTTCCATCTTGCGCAGGGCCGAGCGGTTGTCGGCCACAACCTTGTGCTGGGTGCAGCGGTTGTCCCACATGCCGATCGTGTCGTTGCGCCAGCGGTAGCGGACCTGGAACTCCGGCTGCTGGCAGTGCCGATGGAGGAACCCGAGGAACGCCTCGGACTCGGCGCGCCGAAGCCCGTCGATCTTCCTCGTGAACCCCGGGTTCACGAACAGGCACCGCCGACCGGTCTCGGGGTGGGTCCGCACGACCGGATGCTTGTTGGTGATCTCCTCACCGCTCGTGTCACTCGGCACGAAGAACGCTCGCGGGGCGCTGTGCACGGCGACCAACGACGAGGCGAACTCCTGCATCGTCGGTGAGAGCGCGTCGAACGCGGCTTCGAGATCGAGCCACATCGTGTCGCCACCGAACTCCGGCACCACGAGTGCGTGCAGGACCGACCCCATCGGCGGGCACTCCGCGAAGGTGACATCGGTGTGCCAGCCATCTGCGAGGAACGACCGGCCGGTGTCGCCGCCGCTGTAGAGCTCGACGAAGTCCCCGTCGTCGTGGACATCCTTCAGGAACGGGTGCTGCCACATCTCGCCGAAGTAGCGGGCGAACCGCTTGTGTTGGGCCCGATCGATCGACTGGTCCGGGAAGAACAACACCTTGTGTCGGTGCCACGCGGCGGTGAGTTCCGCGACGGCGACGGGGTCCAGCTCGTCCCGAAGGTCGACGCCGCGAACCTCGGCACCGAGGGCACTCGTGAGTGGTGAGACTTCGACGGCCATCGCGGCATCTTGCCACGCAGGTATGCGGGATGCTCCCGGGCCTTGGCAAACCGCCGGCGGGCCACCATGATCCGGCGATGAGCGACACACCGGAACGGACCACGGCCAGAAGCCTGCCCCTGATCCTGGCGCGCGAGTTCGCAGCCAACCTCGCCACGCCGATGTTCCTGATCGACGCCAACGGCATGCTCGTCTTCTACAACGACGCGGCGGGGCTCCTGCTCGGCAAGCCCTTCGGCGAGCTGGGCGAGATCTCTGCCGAACAGTTCGGCGCCGCGCTGGATCTGGCCACGCCGGCGGGCGAACCGATCCGGCGCCGCGACTCGCCGGCAGGGGTCGCGTTCTTCGAACACCGGCCCGCGCACTCGACAGTGCTCGCCAGTGCCTTCGACGGCACCCGCCGACTCTTCGAGGCGACCGCGTACCCGTTGTTCGCGACTGCCGGTGACGTGCACGGCGTCATCGCGGTCTTCTGGGAGGCGCCCACCGCGGGCGACGCCTGATGCAGGTACGCATCTGGGGGTGCCGCGGTTCGGTGGCGACGCCCGGCGCCGACACAATCCGCTACGGCGGGAACACGTCCTGCATCGAAGTACAACTCGCCAGCGGCCCCACTCTGGTCCTCGACGCGGGCACGGGCATGCGTCCGCTCGGCGTCTCGATGAACAACGCCCTCCCCGACGAACTTCACATCCTGCTGACCCATCTGCACCTGGACCACCTCCAGGGTCTCGGCTTCTTCCGACCGCTGTTCGCGCCGGGCCTCGACATCCAGATCTGGGGCCCCAACTCTCCGGTCGAGCGACTGCGCGACCGCATCGCCCGCTACCTCTCGCCACCGCTGTTCCCCGTCCACGTCGACGACATCCCATCGACGCTCACGTTCCGCGACGCGCCGGAAGATCCCGTCACCATTGGTTCCGCGACCGTCGCGCGCCGGCAAGGTGACCCACCAGGGACCGACCGTCGGCTACCGGATCGAGGAAGACGACCAGGTGCTCGTCTACCTCCCGGATCACGAGCCGTCGATCGGCTCCTCGCTCAGCACGGTGCCCGCCGAGTGGATGAGCGGCTTCGACATCGCACGCGACGCGGATGTGTTGCTCCACGACGCGCAGTACCACGATCACGAGTACGACGCCCACGTGGGCTGGGGCCATTCGGGCATTGCCGACACCATGGCGTTCGCGACCAAGGCCGCGGCCGATCACGTGGTGCTGTTCCACCACGACCCGTACCACGACGATCACGATCTCGAACTGCTGCTCGAGGAAGCGCGGGCCGAGTGGGATGGGGATCACGAGCGCGTGCGCCTCGCGTCCGAGCGGATGACGATCACCCTCGAACGCGGTGAAGTGCGCATCGTCGAGACTGCGTCCTGAGCCGGTCCCGGATCAGGGACGTAGGCGCGGCCACGCGCTGCTCGATGTCGTGACGTAGTCGTAGATCGACCATCCGATGGCGTCGCCGCGCTTCGCTGCGGTGACGAAGCCGGTGAAGTCCGCCGGGCTCGCCTTGTCGGCCACCCCACCGATGACGTGCACCACCGCGTCCGGATCGTCGAGGTTCGCGCGGACGCGACGAATGTTCTCGCTCGTGTAGCGGAAGCTGTCCCGCCATTCCGAGGAGTCCGACCGGTTCGTCCAGTAGCTCATCGGAAGCCAGACGTCGAACGACGGTCGGAGTTCCTTCCACGGAAACCGGGGCCAGTAGTTCGGGTTGACGTCTTCGATCAGAACCGGTTCGAGCACGATCGCGCCGAGGGGAACCTCGGTCACGAGTCGGCTGGTCCGTTCGGCCAACTCGAGCAGCGCCCGGTTGCGCTGATCGACATCGGGGACATCGTTGGTCCATTCGATGTCGAGCGCGATGCCGTCGAATCGCTCTCCGCGGACCCGGAAGTCGTACATCGCACGGATGTGCGCGAGATCGCGATTCACGTCCGCGTAGTGCGGGAGGTACCAGGCCACGACCTCCAGGTCCCGCTGATGCGCGCGGCGCAGGAACTCGCCCACGAGCTTGCGATTGACCAGGGTGCCTTCGGAGCGGGTGTCATCCTGCGAGGCCTGGAGATAGAGGGTCTTGACCCCGAGGCGCGCCATGTCGTCGAGAGACTCCGCCGTCACCGCCGGTGGCGCATCGGCCGACCACTGGAACTTCGGCCCGTAGTCGTACACATCGACCCACATGCCGAGACCGCGGTACGCACCCACATCCACCTGACGGGCCGGCGTGGCGACCGCGCCGCCGGAGCTACACGACGCGCCGACGATGAGCCCGAGCACCGCGACCACCGCGGTGGGCCTCCACCAGCGTCGGGCTCGGTGCACTCGCATGACGAACCACCCTATGTGGACAGCGCCGAGCGCATTCCGCGGGTTTGACGGCGTCAGTGGCTGCGTCGACGTGGACTCCAGCCTCTCCAAATTCGTTTGACTGGACCGAGCCTCCACGGCGAGCCTCAGGCAATGGGCAATCCATTCCTGGACGGCACGCGGGTGCACGACGTCGGGACGAGCGCGTACCGAGCCGAGATCAACGCGGCCTGGAACCTGCGGCCACTTCCCCAAGGCGGGATCGTGACCGCGCTCGCGTTGCGGGCGATGGCTTCCGAACTCGGAGACCCGACGCAGCGGCTGCGCACCCTCCATACGTCGTTCATCGGTCAGGTCGCGCACGGGCCCGTCGAGATCGAGGTCGACGTGCTCCGCCGCGGTCGCTCCGTTTCACACCTGCGCGCCGAGATTCGCAACCCGGGCGCGCGCAACGGCCATGTCACAACCGGCATCTTCGGAGCGACGCGGTCGGGCTTCGAGTTCACCGACCTGGAACCGCCGGTCGACGTGCCACGGCCGCAGGACTGCCCATCGTTCCGGGATCCACGACCCGCGGATGCACCGCCGTTCGAGGAAATGCCGTTCTGGGCCACCCTCGTCGAGGGCCGACCGGCCGGAGGGCACGCACCCTGGGAGGACTACGTACCGGACCGCGCCGAGCGTGCGGCCTGGTATCGCTTCGACGATGCGCCGTTCCTCGACGACGGCACGATCGATCCTTTCGCGCTCGTGGTCCTCGCGGACACGATGCCGGGCGCAGTCGGGGAGAAGGTCGGTCCCTCCCCGCGGAGTTGGTTCGCGCCCAGCGTGGACCTCACGGTCCACCTCCTGAACGACTGCCGCTCGGCGTGGGTGCTCGGACACAACCGCGCCCGCCACGCCGGCGACGGGTATGCGTCCGCGGATATGGCCCTCTGGGACTACGGACCGGACGCGGCCGACGAACCCCGCCTCGTCGCGTACGCGACCCAACTCTTCCTGTTCACCTTCCTGGACGGGTGACGACAGACGCGGCGTCGTCGATGGCATCGTCTGCGGCGACGCCGTAGCGTCCGTCGCCATGACGGACCTCGGCGCGTTCGCGAAGCTGGTACCTCTCGATCATGGCCTGGTGGTCGTTTCGACGACCCGGGCCGACGGCACGATCCAATCGTCGGTCGTGAACGCCGGAGTCCTCGACCATCCGGTGCGCGGGGAGCCGGTCGTCGCGTTCGTGGCCGCGGGCTCGTCCCAGCGGCTCCGAAACCTCCGGGAGCGCCCCCGCACCACCGTCGTGCTGCGCGCCGGGTGGCAGTGGGCCGGCGTCGAAGGAACGGTCGAACTGGCCGGCCCCGATGATCCGTTCGAAGGGATCGACGCGGAACGCCTTCGGGTCCTGTTGCGCGAGATCTTCCAGGCCGCAGGTGGCGACCACGGCGACTGGGACGAGTTCGACCGCGTAATGGCCGAGGAACGGCGCGTCGCGGTCTTCATCACACCGGCGCGCACCTACGGCAACAGCTGAGCCGGACCCGACGGACGATCAGCTCGTGGCGCCGAACACTTCTGCGCCGCGGGATTCGAGTTCGTCGAGGCGCGGAAGCCAGGCGGCCATCGCCGCATGGGTACACCGGCCGCGCGCGGCCGCCGTAGCCGCGGCAAAGCGCACGGGATCGCCGGCCGCTCCGAGCGCGAGTTCGACCTCGGCTGCGTGGAAGTCGACCGAGACGATCAGCGGCTCGGAGTCCCGCTCGGTGAGGACGCGCCGCGCCTCGTCGAACCAGTGACGGGCATCGTCGGATCGGCCGTCGAGCGCGCAGAGCAGCGCGTACGACCACCGGGCGTCGACCTCCGGATAGTCGAGATCGGGCTCGAGCCACTTCTCCCGCACGTTGCGTTCGAGCGCGGCGCGTAGCCTGCATCGCCGAGCCGCCACGCGATCTCGACTGCGTACGCGAAGGCGATCGCCGCGTTCGGCGCCCATGCACCGGCCCGATCGAGCGCGGGTAGCGCATCGTCGAGAATCGCCCGGGCGCGGTCGTCGATCCCGCCGAGGACGAGCCCGCGCCCGGCCGCGAGCCGCAACGCGAGCCCGGCCCACCGGGTGTCGGGTTGCTCGGAGGCCTCGAGCAGCACGTCGGCGATTTCCACGCCGAGGTCGATCCCGCCGACGACGTCACGCAGCATCGGTACGACGACGACCTGGAGCCACTGGTTCGATCCGGGCGCAATCCGCGGCAGCAGCGCCATGGCTGCATCGAGGTCGGCGGCCGCCGCGTCGAAGTCTCCGACCACGGTCTCGAGCCGCGATCGCATCGCGACCATGAAGGCCTCCATCGCCACCAGGCCCTGCTCCCGCAACGAAGCTTCGGCCTCACGGAGCCGTTCGATGCCGATCCGCCACGAGCCACTGGAGAAAACCCCGGCGAACGTGCCGTCGGCCAGCCGGTCGTGAGCCTCGGCACCCGAGGCGGGCGCATCACAGAGGAAGCCCGCCCGTTGTTCGCCCGGCAGGCCGGAGAGGACGGTCCGTAGCTCGCGGTACTCGTCGTCGTCCACCGGGATCCCGGGCGTCGCCGGGTCGAAGTGATCGCGTTCGCCGAGCTCGGCCTGCCGGACGAGGGCCCACTGCAGATCGCGGCGATCGTCTCGCATCCACCTGCGGGTGAGGGAGGCCAGTCGCCAGGACACCGTGATGTCCTCGAGGGAGTTCGCCAGGCGGAGCAGGTCGGCCAGGAAGTCCGCCGCCGCGTCCACGCCCTCGGCGGCGGCGAGCCCGTCGGCGGCTGACGCAGCATCGGCGAGTGCCGCCTCCGGGTCCCCTTGCGTGAGCAACCCGGCCTGAGCCATACGGCACTCGATCTCCACCCCGCGGTCGTCACCCTCTTCGAGCAGCTCCGCCGCGGTGCGCAGCGCAGCCAGTTCCTCGTGCCGGGCGTAGCGGCCCGCCGCGTCATCGGCGACGGCGAGCGCGTACGGCACCCCGCGTTCGGCGCCCGGGATCGCGGAGCTGTGGAGGTAGTGGCGGGCGAGGGTCGCAGCCTGGGCAGCATCGGGCGCGCCGCGGAGTTCCTTCTCGATGGCCTCCGCGATCGCGCGGTGCATGCGGACCTGCCGGCTCGGATTCAACTCCTCCACCAGCGTGTGGCGGAACAAGGCGTGAGTGAACGCGTACCGGTCGAACTCGTCGGTCGCGGTCACGATCCGCGCGTCCAATGCTTCGTCGATCGCGTCGAGCGCTTCGTCCTCGTCGATCTTGGTGACGATCGCGGCGATGGTCAGCGGGAACGACACCTCGAACAGCGCGCCCGCCGCAAGCAGCTTGTTCGCATCCGGCGACAGCCGGGAAAGCCGACGGCCGATCACGTCGCGGACGCCGGCCGGGATGCTCAGCTCGGCATCGGGGGCCGCGACCCACACGCCGTCCTCGACGCGGAGCAGGCCTTCGTCGGCGAGATGCAACAGCGTCTCGCGGCAGGAAGAATGGGTTCCCATCGGTCTCCGCCGCGAGGCGCTGGGCGAACTCAGGAGGGACCGGATGGCCGGAGATGCGCTCGAGCAAGGCCTGGACGTCGTCCGGCCCGAGACCGTCGAGCGCGATGCGGGTCACCTCGACCTCGCGTTGCAGCTCAGGGAGCGCCTTTGCGAACGGGTGACGGCGATCGAGGTCGGTTTCGCGGTAGGTGCCGATCACCACCAGGTGGGTGCGGGTCGCCACCCGAGCCAGCGTGCGCATCATGCCCACGGTCGCGTCGTCGGCCCAGTGCAGGTCCTCGACCACGAGTGCGACCGGCGCGGTCGCGCTCATCCGGGTGAGGAGCTGACCGACGGCGTCGTGCAGACGCGCGGTCTCGGCATCGGCCGGGACCGGGAGCGGTTCGCCGGCATCGGGCACCACTTCGAGGATCGCCGGGGCGAGCCGCGCGATGACCGCGGCGTCGGCGCCCAGCAGGCTCCGGACGCTCGCCGCGGGGGTGCGGCGAGCCCAGTCCGTGATCGCTTCGGCGAACGGAGCGTAGGGAACCACGTCACCGTCGTGACACCCACCGATCAGCATCGCGAGACCGTCGAACTGCGCGGCAGACTTCGCGCGACGATCCGGGTCTTACCGATCCCCGGTTCGCCCGCGACGAGTACGACCCCGCCGACGTCGTCACGCGCCGACGTCACCCGACCCGCGAGGAGTTCGCGTTCCCTGGCCCGGCCCACATAGGGCGATCGGGTGCGCAGGTCCGCGGCACCGGCGGCCGGCTCCCACGCCACGTCGAACGTGGGAACTGCTTCGGTCAGGCCTTTGAGTTCGAGGTCGCCGACCGACGTCATTTCATGACCACCGCGTCCGCGTGCCAGGACCCTCACGACTTCGGCGACGAGGATGTGCCCACCGTCGGCCACGCCACAGAGCCGTGACGCCTCCACCACCGGCGTGCCGAAGCAGTCGCCATCCTCGAGCGTCACGTCGCCCGCGGAGATGCCGACGCGGATCGCGAGGTCGAGCCGCTCGTTGCGGGCGTGCAGGTCGACCGCCCGTTGCATGGCCACCCCGGCCGCGACCGCCTCGGCCGCACCGGCGAACATGACGAGGACACCGTCACCGAGCCCCTTCACCACGTGGCCGCCGTTCGCCTCAGCGGCGTCGATGAGCGAACGGTCGTGGTCCCGGCGGACGACCTCCGCTCGCTCCTCACCGAGTTGCGAACGCAGTTCCGTCGAGCCGACGAGGTCACTGACGAGGATGGTCGCGGTCTGCGTCGCCATGATTCGCAGACCATACGTGACCGTCCGGACGCCGATCCGGACACCGACCTTCCGAGGCGGACCGTCAGGTGTTGTAGTCGTAGAAGTACCGGTCCACGAAGCGGGTGTCGGTGCCCTTCAAGGATCGATACATCGTCGGCAGTTGCAGCATCACCGCGAAGCCGTGCCAGTCGCCGAACGTGTCGAACTTTCGCGTGGACACCGTCACGGGTGCCCGCTTCACGTCGACGAACCGCCGACCCGTCCGCCGGCCGTGCATCCGGAGGCGCCGGGCGAAATCCAGGTCCTCGGCCAGCAGCAACGACGGGTCGAACCCGCCGATCGCGTCGAAATCGGCGCGGGTACACCAAAACATCACCCCGCCGACCCTGCCCAGCCTGGCACTTGCCCGAACGATGGCAAGCGAGCACTTCAGGCCGAGCGACGTCCGCTCGGGGACAAAGGCGCAACCACCCCCGACGTACCGACCGGTGTCCAGCTTGCGCTCGACCTCGACCAACGCGTCCGGGTGCATCACGCTGTCCGCGTCGATGGTGACGACAACCTCGCCACTCGATGCGGCGACTCCCGCGTTGCGCGTCAGGGAAAGGTTGCGATGCGGGTCGACGACGACGCGGGCACCGAGGTCAGCGGCGATCGGCTCGGTGCGATCGGTGCATCGATTGGCGACGACGACAATCTCCGCCGTCCGGGCGGACCGGGCGACCGCGATCCAGATCGCGTCGAGGCCCCGAGCCAGCAACTCCTGCTCGTTGTGCGCGGGCACGATGATCGAGAAACGAGGAGTGTCCACCATCTGACCATCGGCGGCGCCAGAACAACGCTTGAGGAACCGGCCCGCTGGTCTTGGCCGGGAGCCCCACTTCCGCACCGCGCCTGGATCCGAAAGACTGCTACTCATGACCCACCTCGTCCGCCTGCCCGTGACCGCACCGACCGACGCGATCACCGACGCGCTCACCGAGCATGGCGCGGTGATCGTGGAGGACCTGCTCGAAGCCGACCAGCTCGCTCGGTTCAACGCGGAACTCGACCCGCTGCTCGCCGGCGCTTCGCCCGATCACGGTGGAGAGTTCGTGAACGAGGCGGTCGCGTGGTTCTTCGGCGCGCAGACCCGGCACGTGACCGGCATCGCCGGGAAGTCGAAGGTGTTCGCCACCGAGATCCTGCCGCACCCCGTCTACCTCGCGGTCGGTGATGCAGTGCTCGCACCCTCGTGCGCGACCTACCTCCTCAACACGGCCCACGTGCTCGACCGCGGTCCGGGGTCCGAGCGCCAGTACGTGCACCGCGACGAGCTCGTCTGGTCGCACCTGCCGCAACCCCATCCGGAGGTCCAGCTCGCGTCGGTGATCGCGCTCGTCGACTTCACGGCGGACAACGGCGCCACCGTCGTCGCGCCCGGCAGTCACCGCTGGCCGACCGACCGCTCCCCGCGTGACGACGAACTGGTGCCGGCCGCGATGGCGGCAGGATCCGCGGTGATCTATCTCGGCTCGACGTTTCACGCCGGCGGCGCGAACGTGACCGCGGACGCGCGGCGGCGTGGGATGCACGTGAGTTACTGCCTCGGCTGGCTGCGCACCGAGGAGAACCAGTATCTCGCCGTCGACCGCGACGCAGTGCGGGATCTTCCTCGCCGGTCGCAGGAACTCCTCGGCTACTCGACCCACGACGCGCTCGCGACCGGCGGCGGCTACCTCGGCGCGGTCGAACTCCAGGACCCGATGACGATGCTCGCCGACGGCCGACTCTGACGAACACCCGCCGACTTCGGCGGCTACCGCAGGTCGAAGCCGAGCCGGAAGGAGCGCACCGCGCCGGCGAAGATGTTCGGCTCGATGTCGGGCTCGGTCGCCACCCGCAGGTTCGTGATTCGCCGCGTCAGCTCACCGAACAGAATCCGGAGTTCGGTGCGGGCCAGGTTGATACCGAGGCAGAAGTGGACACCGTGGCCGAACGCGAGGTGCGGGTTCGGGGAGCGACGGATGTCGAAGCGGAACGGGTCGGCGAACACGGCATCGTCGCGGTTCGCCGAGGGGTACACGAGACAGATCCGGTCGCCGGTCGCGATCTCGGTCTCGCCGATGCGCGTCGACGAGGCTGCGGTGCGGAAGAAGTTGTTGAGCGGGGTCACCCACCGGATGACCTCTTCGACCAATCCGGGCACGAGCGCGGGGTCGGCGGCCGCAGCCTCCCACTGGTCCGGGTGATCGGCGAGCACTCGCAACCCCCGCGCGATGACCGTGCGGGTCGTCTCCGCGCCTCCGGAAATGAACAAGCCGGTCTCGTGGATCATCCGCAGGTCGTCGAAGTCGGCGCCGACCCAGTCCGAGATCAGGTCCTCCGCCGGGCAGCCACGCCGCGCCTCCGCGGTGGTGCCGACCACCTCGGCGAACTCCTGGATCGCGGTAGCCATGCCCATCGCGACCTCCATGTCCGACATCGCCGAGTCGATGCGCATCAGACGCTCCGACCATCCCTGCACGTCACGCCAGCGGTCCTCCGGGAACCCGAGAAGGTTGGCGGTCAGGCGGCACGGCAGCTGCGCCGCGAGCACGTCGACGACCTCGGCGTCCCCATCACGGGCCGCGGTGGCGACCAGATCGTCGACACGATCGTGCACGAGCTGTTCGAGGCGCGGCGCCATGGCCTCGATCGACCGCGGCGTGAACCGGGCGCGGACCACTGCCCGTTGCGCCTGATGCTCGGGGTCGTCCTGGGCGATCATGTCGATCTCCTCGACGCCTCCCCAGGACCGGTACGCGGGTTGGGAACGGAAGACCTCACTGCGCCGCTCGACGTCGAGCAGTTCGGCGTGGCGCACGACCGCGAAGAGGCTGTTCTTCTCGTCGTGCCAGACCGGCCCCGCGGCCCGCGCCTCGGTGAAGAAGGCGTGCATGGCGTCGAGGTCGGCCCAGAAATCGGGGGCCAGCAGGTCAGGTGAACTCATCGCTCGACCGTAGCCCGGACCGCGGAACACCCATCGCTTCGTGGGGAGGACGTGCACTTCGCCGACGGCGGGATCCTCGTGTGGAAGGGACCGCCGAACTCACCTGTCCCCCAATGACCGCCGGCCGATCAGCCGGCCATCGCGGTCGCGAGCATGGCATCGAGCGCGGCCTGGTCCGGCGCAGCGAAGGGCTCGGCCGACGGCACCGCCCCAATCGCGTCGCACATGCGGTCGAGCATCGAGCCAGGGGCCGGCGCGAGGTGTGCGCTCAACACGTACGACGGATCGATCCCCCGCGTGCGGTCCAGGTCCGCGGCGATGACCGCCGGGTCGGCCTTGTGCATCCACGACGAGTCGATCGTCCCCCACGTGACCTGGCCCTGGCGCAGCGCGGCGTCCGCCAGATCCTCGGCCCGCGCCGGCAGGCCGTCGGGCAGGACCGCGCCGAAACAGTCGGCGCTGAAGAGCGCGTTCGTGCGGTCGTCGTGGAAGCCGACGGTGATCGGGTTGTCGAAGGCGGGCGGCTTCACCGCGGTGAGCGTGCGGTCGGCAAGCGCGATCGTCTCACCGGGGTTCACGAAGTTGACGCGGTCCATCGGAAGCGGGTCGTACAGGCCCATGATGCCGACGCCGAAGAACGTGGTGATCACCCGCAGATCGGGGTTCGCCGCGAGTAGCCGGTGGAGCAGACCGACGTGGTCGTAGTCGGTATGGGTGAGCCAGATCCAGCGCAGATCGGCGACGTCGATCACGGACCGCAAGGCGGCGTCAAACTCGTCGGCCCGGGCGATCGAACCGGTGTCGACGAGCACCGGCGCGTCGCCATGGAGCAGGTAGCAGTTGACGGGGAGGTGCCCGAGGCCCGGGATCTCGAGATCGTCGGTCAGGACGTCGATCCCGGGGGTGACGGTGGCAGTGGTGACCATGGTGAGGCTCCTTGGAGAGAGACGGCGCGAGGCCGAGACAAGTCGGTCGCGCGAGCGCGCGACGACACCGGGCTGGTGGTGGGAAGGCGGGGGCTGAGCTGTGGTGGCGCGGGTCAGGCGGAGCCCGTCGCCGGCTCGGAGATCTCCGCCGCTGCCTTCAGCCGGTCGAGCGTCTGGGTCATGCCCTCGAGCAGTTCGCGATGGCGGTTCGTCGGAACGTCGATGATGCGTGCCCAGGCCGGAATCCGTCCGACGTCGTAGGACTCCGTGACCCGCGTTCCGTCGCCGACGGGTTCCAGACGGTAACGCCACACGACACCCTCCTGCCCACCCTCCTCGGTGGCAAAGGCGAACTCGCGACCACGCTCGGCGACCCGCACCGTGCCCCGACGCGACCACTTGATCATGCCGCGGGTCCCGTACGGTTGTGGCCCACGAAGCGGGCGCCGACGGCGGGACCCGCGGCGCCGTCGATCCATTCGACTGCGGCGCACTCCGGGCTCCACTCGCCCATACGGGGGAGATCGGCGATCAGGTCATAGAGCTGCTCGGCCGGGGCGGCGATGACCGTTGACACTTCATCGGCGGTGAGCCAGAAGCGCTGGTTCTTGGGGGCCATCGTGATGCTCCTTTGAAGATGTGAACTGTAGCGAAGGCTATGCCACTTAGCTTTGGTTGTCAATAGAACAACATGTTATTGTTCGGAGCATGGCCGACGCCACCGCGACCGCGAAGAAGAAACCCGATCGGCGCACCCGACGTCGTCTGGAGACCATGGCCGAGATCCTCGATCTCGCCGAGGACGTCATGACCGAAGAGGGTGTCGCCGGCCTCACGCTGGCCGAGGTCGCCCGCCGGCTCGGTGTGCAGCCGCCCTCGCTCTACAAGTACTTCCCCTCTCTGGACGCGGTCTACGACGCGCTGTTCGAGCGGGGCCACGTGGCGCACCTCGCGGCCATGCGCGCCGGCGTGGAGCACGTGGAGCCGGGGATCCCTGCACTCATCGCCGCGCTCGAAGCCGGCGGTCACTTTCTGCTCGACCATCGCGCGCTCGCGCAGCTGTTGTTCTGGCGGCCGGTGCCGTCGTTCGAGGCGAGCGATGTGGCAATGGCCGCGAGCCGCGAGATGATCGAGCTCCAACGCTCGATGTTGCGCGACGCGGTCCTCGAAGGCCAGCTCGGTGCCGGCGCCGACTCCGAAGAGGCCGTGGACCTCCTCGGCTCGCTCATCTGCGGCGTGTGCACGATGGCGCTCGCCAACGAACCGGGCGTTGCGTTCGGCGAGGGTCGCTTCACCCCAGTGTTCCCGCGCCTGGTCGCCCTGCTCCCTGCGGTGTACCCGCCGAGCTGAGCCGAACCCCGGTCGCCGCACGGGCCGAGTTCACGGCTACGAAAGTTCGCGGCCCAGGATCGAGATGAACGACACCATTTCTCCCGGGTAGCCGCCGAGGTTGTGCGTGAGCGCCACCGGACGGTCGTTCGCGATGCGACGATCCTCGGGCGCGTCGCCCCGCAACTGCAACCACGCCTCGAACATCATCCGCAGCCCCGAGGCGCCGACGGGGTGCCCGAAGGACTTGAGTCCTCCGTCCGGATTGACCGGGAGGTCGCCGTCGAGGTCGAAGGCGCCGGCCTGGATCTCGGACCATGCGGTCCCGCGTTCGGCGAAGCCCAGATCCTCCATGAGCACGAGCTCGGTGGGCGTGAAGCAATCGTGGACTTCGGCCATCGCGAGTTCCCGACGCGGGTCGGTGATCCCGGCTTGCGCGTACGCATCGCGAGCGCTCGCCTCGACCTCGGGAAAGTGCGTGTAGTCGTAGTCCGGATCAACGAGGCCCGAACCGTTGCCGGCGACGAACGACAGCGCCTTCACATAGAGCGGCCGGTCGGTGTAGCGGTGCGCGTCCTCGGCCCGCACCACGATCGCGGCTGCGGCACCGTCGGCGACGCCGGCACAGTCGAGAATGCCGAGCGACCCGGCGACGTGCGGCGATGCGCAGATCTTCTCCATGCTGATCTCGCGCCGGAACTGCGCCCGCGGGTTGCGCGCGCCGTTGAAGTGGTTCTTCCACGCGATGCGCGCCAGGACTTCCTTGAGCACCTCCGGATCGACGCCGTACTTCTCCGCGTAGGCCGGCGCGACCATCGAGAACATCGCAGCCGCGGTGAGGGTGCGGGCAGTGCCGTCGTTCGGAATCGGGAACGCGTTGAGCCCGGCGTAGCCACTGTCCTTGACCTTCTCGGCGCCGACGGCCATCGCCATGTCGTAGGCACCGGACGCGACCGCGTACGCGGCCTGGCGCAACGCTTCGGAACCAGTCGCGCAGTAGTTCTCGACTCGGGTGACCGGTTTGTCGGTCAGCTGGAGCGGTCGGGCGAGGGTGATCCCGCTCATCCCGCTCTGCGCAGTGCCGAACCAATAGGCGTCGACGACGTCCTTGTCGACACCCGCTGCACCGAACGCCTGGTTCGACGCGTCGACGATCAGGTCGTCGAGCCCGCGATCGAAGCGCTCCCCGAAGGCAGTGCACCCCATGCCGACGATCGCGACCTGATCCTTGATCCCGTGCGATCCCATACCTAACCCTCCTGCTCGCCGGCCGCGCGGATCGGGCGAGCTTTCCAGAAGTAATCGTGGATGCCGTCCGCGGTGAAGAGGCGCCGGAAGGTCATCTCGACGCGGTCCCCGATGCGAACCTCCGCCGCGTCGACGTCGGTCAACTCAACCGGAAAACGTCCGCCACCGTCGAAGTCCACGACCGCGAACACGATCGGTGGACTCGGTGAATACGAGAGCTTGTCGATCGTGAACGTGACGATCGTTCCGGCGACGTCAGCCATCGGTGCCGGCACCGACTCCCCGATCGGCGACGGCGGCAACGAGAGCGCGCCGGTGGCCGTGTCCCGCGATCCGACGAAGGCGAACTTCCAATCCTCGGACCGGCCGGCCGCGGACGCGGACACCCGCGCCGGCTCCGGTCGCCGCGGCGGTTCGACGGTGACCATGCCGCGCCAGGACAGGAACTTCCCGTAGGGCAGGTCGGCGGCGGTCGCCACCTGATCCGAGACGCGGCGGGTCGCTTGGTACCGGGCCAGCGCATCGGTCGCGGCGAAAGAGCAGCACATCGGCACCGTCAGCGAGTGCGACCAGTGCCAGCACATCGCCCGGCGATGCAGCCTCGAGCATCGACGCGAGCAGGAGCATCGGATGCGCGGTGCCGGTACCGCCGACCGACCCCGCGAGGTCGTCTACCCGCGCGGTTTCGTCTACCCCGAGGCGGCCGGCCAGCGATTTGACCGCGCGACCGTGAAGACCGGCCACGGCGACACTGGTCACGTCCGCCGGGGTCAGGGACGCCGCCGTGAGCGCTGCCTGCCAGGCCTGCTCGCCGAGCGGCAGGTACTTGGTCTCGCCGAAGCGTTCTTCCCAGACCTTGGAACGGCGATCACCGGGGGTGCGCCACCGGTCGACGAACTCGTCGGTTGCCGCACCGACACCCAGGTACTCGGCGATCACGGCGTCGCCGTCGCCGACGAGAACCGCCGCGGCACCGTCACCCCCGGCGGACTCGTCCGGACCCGTGGGCAGGCCGGTGCGGATATCCGAACTGACGACCAGGGTGGTGCCGGGCCCGTCGAGCGCGATCCGGAGAGCGCCGACGCCGGAACGCAGCGCCCCACCGAGGTCGAACGCCGGCGCGGCACCGTCGAGGCGCAGCGCCGCGTGGATCGCCGCCGCATTCGTCTTGTCCAAGTAGGCCGGATCTGCGGTCGCGAACCACACCGCGCCCGGCGCGGCGCCCGGCACCGACCGCATCGCGAATCGCGCCGCCTCCACGCCCATCGTGGTCGTGTCCTCGTCGTAGGAGGCGACCGAACGTGTGCCGCGACCACCGCCGGAACCGAAGGTCTTCGCGACCTCGGACCGCTGCAGCCGCCGGAACGGGACGTAGCCCGCCGCGCTCACAATTCCCCTCGAGCTCACAAACAGTCCTCCTGGCTGGGCAGGCGGATCCTAGGCCGCCCCTAAAGTGACCGGCCGTGCGACTCGGCGACGTGGCCAACGAAGCAGCAGCGCAGTACGGCAAGCCGCTCGACGGCGTGCGCGTGCTTGCGGCCGAGCAGATGCAGGCACTCCCGTACGCGACGCAACTCCTCGCCCGGCTCGGGGCCGATGTCGTCAAGGTCGAGCATCCAGAGCACGGCGAGTCCGGACGCGGCTCGTCGCCGGCGATGATCGACCCGGACGGCCGGTCCGTGGGCGCGACCTACCTTCGCAACAATCTCGACAAGCGCAGCATCGGGATAGACCTGCGGCGTCCCGAAGGGCGCGACCTCTTCCTCGCGCTCGTCCCGCGCTTCGACGTCATCGCCGAGAACTTCAAGGCCGGGACCATGGATCGGATGGGCCTGGGCTATGCCACGGTCGCCGCGACGCACCCGGGCGCGATCTACGCGTCGATTTCCGGGTTCGGGAACACCGGCGGATCGCCCTACCGCGAGTGGCCGGCCTACGCCTCGGTCGTGGAAGCGATGTCGGGCATCTACGACTGGCGGGCCGGCCCGGACCAACCACCGACGACGATCCCGGTCGGGGCACTGGGCGACATCAGCTCGGGCCTCTTCGCGGTGATCGGCATCCTCGCCGCCCTCCGCCACCGTGATCGCACGGGCGAGGGGCAGTACGTGGATATCGCGATGCTCGACGCCACGATCGCGATGACCGACGTCGTCACCAACTTCTGGTCGATGGGGGTGCGCCCGGAACCGGAAAAGGGGCTGCAGGTCATCTGCGAGGGATTCCGCACGACGGACGGCTACGTCGTCACCCAGATCGTCCGAGAACCCCAGTTCTTCAAGCTCGCGGAGTTGATCGGCCACCCCGAGTGGGTCGACGACCCCCGGTTCGCGACCCGCGCCGGCTGGGGACCGAACTTCGAAACGATGATCCGACCGGCAGTGGAGGCGTGGTCAGCGACCCGAACCAAGCTTCAGGCCGCGTCCGAACTCACCGCGGCGGGCATCGCGGCCGGTCCGAGCAACCGTGCTCCCGATCTGATCGCCGATCCGCACGTAGCCGCCCGCGACATGCTCGTCGAAATGCCCCGCACCGACGACGTCGAAGCGCCCATCCTCATCCCCGGCAATCCGGTGAAGCTCTCGAAGATGGCCGAAGGCCCAGAGACGCGTGTGCCGTGGGTCGGCGAACACACCGGCGATGTCCTGGCTTCCGAACTCGGCCTGAACGCCGACCGGATCGCAGAGCTGCAGGCCGCCGGAGTCGTGAACTAGCCGCGTCCACGACCACCGACGCGTGGATCGCGCCGAAAACGATCTCGAACTGGCCCGCGACCGGTCTCGGCCTCGCTGGGACGCTTCGGTCCACCGTAGGATCTGACGACCCGTCAGATTTCGTCATCCCCTGTCGCCAGGAGCCGGTGTGGACTTCGAGTTCTCCCCCGAACAACAGGCATTCGCCACCGAGGTGGACGCGTTCCTCGACGCCAACGACGACCCGGACGTGTTCGACCTGACCCGGGAGAACATGGCCCAGATCGTCGACACCCCCAAGCGCCGCGCGTTCATGGCGACGCTCGGCGCCAAGGGCTGGCTCGGGATGACCTGGCCCACCGAATACGGCGGCTCGGAGGGTGAGGGCGTCTACGAGTACCTGCTCAACGAGCGCCTGGCGGGACGGGGCGGTCCGCAGATCGGCAAGGGCGTCGGCATCATCGGCAAGACCCTCATCGCGCACGGCAACGACTTCCTCAAAGAGAAGTTCCTGCCGATGATCCTGCGCAACGAGGTGGAGTTCGCGGTCGGCTACAGCGAGCCGAACGCCGGGTCGGACGCCGCCTCCATGCGGCTGAAGGCCGAGCGGACCGAACGCGACGGCGTGGAGGGCTGGCTCCTCAACGGCCAGAAGACGTGGACCACCTCGGCGCACTTCGCGGAGTGGTACTGGCTCGGCACGCGCACCGATCCGAACGAGAAGCACCGCGGCATCACCCTGATGCTGGTGCCACTCGATCAGCCCGGCGTCACCATCAACGAGATCAAGACCATGGGCGGCGTCCCCATGGGCGACGAGCGCACGAACGAGGTCTTCATCGAGGATGTGTTCGTACCCGACGACTACGTCGTCGGCGAGGTCGGCCGCGGGTTCCAGTACATCTCCCAGGCGCTCGATCTCGAACGGTTCACCATGTTCACGTTCGCGCCGATCGAACAGCGCCTCGATCTGCTGTGCGAGTACGTGCGGACCGAGGAACGCGACGGCGTTCCCCTGCGCGAGGACCCGGTCACCCGCCGGGAGATCGCCCGCCTCGCGACCGACGCCGAGGTCTCACGCGTCCTCGGCCTGCGCGTGGTCGCGGCGTCGATGAAGGCGGAGCAAGTTCCCGGCACGCCGCCACCGACCGTCGAGTCCAGCCAGTACAAGCTGTTCGCGACCGAGTTCTCCCGCCGGCTCGCGAACGCCTCGATGGACCTCGCCGGCCCCGGCAGCCAGCTCCGGGTCAAGACCGAGGACGCGCCGATGGAGGGCCGTGCCGAGTCCACCTACCGGTACACCGTCATCGACACGATCGGCGGCGGATCGTCGGAGATCCAGCGCAACATCATCGCCCGCCGCGCCCTCGGGCTCCCGAAGAACTTCTGAGGCCGTGGGCGCATCTCCGTTCCTCGACGGCATCACGGTGCTCGACCTCGCGAGCGTCGGCCCCGCCGCGCGCACGTCGCGTTGGCTCGCGGACTACGGCGCACGTGTCATCAAGGTCGGGCCGCCGCCGCGTCGAGACGGCGTGCAGATCACCCCGCCGTTCTACGCGTACGGCGGACACCGGGGTATGCAACGCGCGCTGCTCGACCTCAAGGCGCCGGCCGGCAGGGACGCGTTCCTCCGGCTCGCGGCCGATGCCGATGTGGTGATCGAGAGCTTCCGACCCGGCGTGGTCGACCGGCTGGGCATCGGCGATGCCGCCGTCCGCGGCGACGAACCCCGGCATCGTCTATTGCTCCACGAGCGGCTACGGACAGACGGGGCCGAAGTCGAGGTGGGCCGGTCACGACCTGAACTACCTGGCGAGCGGCGGCTACCTCGACTGCACCGGTCGCGGCGCCGACGGCGGCCCGGCACTGCCGGGCGCGACCGTGGCCGACAGCGCGGCCGGCGGTATGCAGGCCGTCATCGCGATCCTCGCCGCGCTCGTCGCACGCCGCGCTACGGGCGAAGGGACATACCTCGATGTCTCGGTCGCCGACGGCGTCGTTGCGCTCATGTCGCTCAACATCGACGAATACCTCGCGACCGGCGACGTTCCGGGTCCACGCCACAGCCTGCTCACCGGCCGGTACGCCTGTTACGACGTCTATCCCGCGGCGGACGGCGATTGGCTGGCGGTCGCAGCGATCGAACCGCACTTCTACGCCAACCTCTGCCGTGCCCTTGGTTGCGAGCAGTGGATCGACCACCAGACCGACGACGCAGCCCAGGACGCGATCCGCCACGACTTCCGCGCCGCGTTCGCAACCCGACCCCGTGACGCGTGGGTCGCGGAACTCGGTCCGGCCGACACCTGTGTCTCCGCAGTCGCCTCGGTGCCGGACCTGGTGACCGATGAGCACTTCCGCACTCGCGACGTCTTCGTGACAGCCACACGCGACGACGGTCCGGATTTCGAGCAGGTCGGCTGGCTGTTCGCCGGCGCCGACCGGACCCAGCCGTCACCGCGGGTGTTGGACCCCGGTGCGACCCACACTGCGGCACTGCTGCGAGCGGCCGGGATCGACGACGCGACGCTCACTGCACTGACCCAGGATGGAGTGATCGCGTGAGCAGGCTCGTCGAGGAGAACCATGAGTGACGTCAGTACGGTCCCGGCCGAGGTCGAAGCACTCATCGACAAGGTGCAGTACGAAGAGACTGGCGAATTCCCCGTCGAGCGCGGGTACATCTGGACGAGTTGCGCGTCCGTGGAGAACGGCAATCCACTGTTCTGGGACGACGACGTCGCCGCCGCGATCACCGACGGCCCGATCGCCGCACCGACGATGCTGTCGGTCTGGTTCCGGCCCCACCACTGGAGTCCCGGTCGCGCCGAACAACCCCTCCCCCTGCAGGTGCATTTCGACCTGAAGGAGACCTTCGGACTCCCCGAAGCGGTGATGACCGACAACACGATCGTGTTCCACGAGCCGGTGCGCCCAGGTGACCGGCTCCGCACCCGCCAGATCCTGCGATCGGTGAGCGAGCCCAAGACCACCAAGCTCGGCAGCGGTCGCTTCTGGGTGATCGACGTCGAATACCTCAACCAGCGCGACGAGATCGTGGGCGTCGAGAGTTACACCGGTTTCGGCTACCGGAGGGCAACGGCATGACCGCTCCCACGACCACCCGCTTGACGATCGACCAAGTCCATCCGGGCGACGAGCTCCCCGAGCTGCGGTACGAGGTGACCGCGACGACGGTGGTGCTCGGCGCGCTGGCGAGCCGTGACTGGCGTCCCATGCACCACGACCACGACTTCGCAGTGAACCGGAACGGAACCCAGGACATTTTCCTCAACACGCCGAACCAGGCGGCCTGGTTCGAGCGGTTCGTGACCGACTGGACCGGACCCACCGGACGGCTCGGACGCATGAAATTCCGGATGCGCGGCTCGGTGTTTCCCGGCGACACCATGACGATGCGCGGACTGGTCGACTCGACCGACACCGATGATGCCGGCTGCGCATGGGTGTCGCTCACCGTCACCCTCGCAGTCGACGGCGACGTGAAGACGGACTGCTCGGTGCGCGTTGCCGTGCCGGACGGTCCCGACGACAACCCCTGGACCCGTCGCGGCGACGCCTGGCGCCCGTGACTCCACCGACCACCACCCCACGAAGGACCTGACAATGGATCTCGATTTCAGCGCCGAGCAAGACATGCTCCGCGAGATGGTCCGCGGCCTGTGTACTACCGCGTCACCACTCGAGCGCGTTCGCGACCTCGAGGACGACCCCATCGGATTCTCCCGCGAGTTGTGGTCACAACTCGGCGAGCTCGATCTGATCGGCCTGATGGTGCCCACCGAGTTCGGCGGTTCGGGCATGTCCGCCATCGACGGCATCGTGCTCTACGAGGAGTTGGGCCGCGGTCTCGTCCCGCTGCCGCACTTCGTCAGTGCGGTGGTGAGTGCCGGACTGATCGTCGCGCGCCGGCGACGGTGCGCAGAAAGACGAATGGCTCCCCAAGATCGCATCCGGCGAGGCGATCCTCACGCCGGCGTGGCTCGAACCCCGCGGTGGATTCGGGCCCCGCGGGGTGCAGACCACCGCGACCCCCGACGGTGACGGCTTCCGGCTCGACGGCACCAAGTGGCACGTCGCCTTCGCCGCGGCCGCCGATCGATTCGTCGTGCTCGCCCGCACCGGGCCCGCCGACGAGGACGTGGACCTGTTCCTCGTCGACCCCGCCGCCGAGGGTGTCGAGATGACCCAACAAATGGCGATCGCGTCCGACTCGCAGTACGCCGTGACCCTTTCGGGCGTCATTGTCCCGACCTCCGCCCGCGTGGGCGCCGCCGGTTCCGGATGGCGGACCTGGGACGCGACGCTGCTCGAAGGCATGGTGCTGTTGGCGGCGCAAGCAGCGGGCGGCGCCCGATACGCGCTCGAGATCACAACCCAGTACGCGAAGGATCGCGAGCAGTTCGACAAACCGCTCGGCGCCTTCCAGGCGATTGCCCACTATCTCGCCGACGCGTCAACGGCGGTCGAAGGCGGATCGATCCTGGTGCACGAAGCCGCGTGGGCATGGTCCGAAGGTCAGCCACTCGACCGCCTCGCGCCCATGGCGAAGTTCTTTGCGTGTTCCACGTTCCGAGACACCACGGCCATGGCCCAGCAGGTGTTCGGCGGCGTCGGCTTCACCCTGGAGTACGACATCCAGCTGTACTTCCGTCGAGCCAAGCAACTGCAGATTTCGTGGTGCGACGACCGCGACCTCGAAGAACGAATCGCGGCCTCGGTCCTCGACTGAACCGGGGCCGATACCGCGTTTGCTGTCGGTCTCCGAGCCGTCGCCCACAGGTCAGCCATCCGGCACCGTCGCAACATGGCACGCTCGCCACCCAGTCGGGCCAGCCGTCGCGGTTCGGTCGCCGGCTGCGGCCGCACTCCTCACTAGGTTCGTGCGCATGGTCATGGGACGCCGGCCCGAAGTCCGCACCGCGACGCTGCCGATCGCGACGATGACCATGGTCGGCCTGGCCCAGAGCCTGGCCACGGGATTGCTGACCGTGCCGTGGCGCCGACCCTGGGCCGGCGACCGGAGCGTGTCCGGCAACCTCGGCACGAATATCACTCGTCAAGCGATGCGCAGCTTCATGGGCTACGCGATGTCCTTGCCGACCGAGGAGTTCCGCTCGCTCGAACTGGTACTCGACGACCTGTGTCGGGTGGTCATGCCCCCGTTGGTCCGCGCGCAGGACGTCGCGATGACCGACGGCGAGGTCGGTGGCATCACCGGCAAGTGGTATCGCCCACGAGACGAGCCCGCACGGGCACGATCGCCTACTTCCACGGGGGCGGCTACATCGGCACCAGCCCGACCATGTACGCGGCGTTCAACGCTTATCTCGCGCGCCAGACCGGCTGTGAGGTGTTCACGGCCGACTATCGACTCGCGCCGGAGTTCCCGTTCCCCGCCGGTCTGGACGACGCGATCGCCGTCACCGAGGCACTCCTCGACGGCGGGGTCACGTCCGAGCAACTCTTCGTGGCGGGCGACTCGGGCGGCGGCGGGCTCGCCACTTCCCTCGTGCTCCACGATCGAGCCGCGCATCTCCCGAAACTCGCGGGAGTGGTGCTCATCTCCCCCGAGGTCGACCTCAACCTGGACGGGGCCAGCATCATCGAGAACACGGGCGCGACATCTTGCCGTGGAACATTCCGGTGACGCCGTACCTGCACGGACTCGATCCACACGACCAGCTGGTTTCCGCGATCTACGCCGACCTCGCCGGGTTTCCACCCACCTTCGTCACCTATGGCGACGACGAGATGTTCCGGGACCCGATCCGGCGATTCGTCCAGCGGCTGCAACGCGCCAACGTCGACCATGAGGTCATCGAGGCCCCTGGGATGTTCCACGTCTACCCGTTCCTCATGCCGTGGGCCGACGTCAGCCGCCAGGTCTTCGACGACATCGGATACTTCGTGCAGCGACTGCTCCCACCCGCCGAGGGCCGCGACGTCCTCCGGGAACCGCCGGTCATCGACGCACACGGCTGACCGCCCCCGTCCGGCGACGCGGACCGTCACACCCCTCACTACGGTGCGGCGAATGGGCACGGACTTCCTCACCGACGCGACCATCATCCTGCGCAGCCTCGTCAACCGACCCGACGCCGAGTTTCGGGACGGTCAGCTCGACGCGATCCGCGCCCTCGTGGAAGAACATCGCCGAGTCCTCGTCGTCCAGCGCACCGGCTGGGGTAAGAGCGCGGTGTATTTCGTCGCCACCCGGCTCTTGCGAGACCGCGGCGCCGGACCGACGCTGATCATCTCGCCGCTGCTCGCCCTCATGCGCAACCAGATCGACGCCGGCCAGCACGGCGGCGTGACCACGCGGACGATCAACAGCGACAACCGCGATCAATGGGACGAAGTCATCGCCGATCTCGCGGCCGACCGGATCGACGTCCTGCTCATCTCCCCCGAACGATTTGCCAACCCGGCGTTTCGCGACCAGGTGCTGCCGAACCTCGCGTCACGCGTCGGTCTCCTCGTGGTGGACGAGGTCCACTGCATCAGCGACTGGGGCCACGACTTCCGCCCGGACTACCGCCGCATCGGCACCATCCTCGATCTCCTCCCGAGCCACGTGCCGGTCCTCGGCACCACTGCAACCGCCAACGACCGCGTCGTGGCCGACATCGAGGCGCAGTTCGGTGAGGGCCTGCTCACGTTGCGCGGGCCGTTGGCCCGCCCCAGTCTCGTGCTCGACACCCTGGTCATGCCGAGCCAACCCGACCGGCTGGCCTGGCTTGCGACCGTGATCCCGACGCTGCCCGGAACGGGGATCGTCTATTGCCTGACGGTCGCCGACACCGAGCGCGTCGCCGGCTGGCTCGCGGGCCAGGGCATCGAAGCGGCGGCCTACTCGGGCGCGACTGACCCTCAACTTCGCGAGGCACTCGAGTCCCGACTGCTGACCAACGAGCTGAAGGTGCTCGTCGCCACCTCGGCGCTCGGCATGGGCTACGACAAGCCCGATCTCGCTTTCGTGATCCACTACCAGTCCCCCGGCTCACCCATCGCCTACTACCAGCAGGTCGGTCGAGCCGGACGCGCGCTCGACGCGGCGCACGGGGTACTGATGAGCGGGCACGAGGACCGCGAGATCCAGGACTACTTCATTCGCACCGCGTTCCCGGTCCAGGACCTCGCCGAAACCGTCGTAGACCTCCTCACGGCGCGGGCCGACTGGGTGCGGATCGCCGACATCGAGCCGACAGTGAACCTCCGGCGAGGGCGCCTGACGAGCATGCTCAAGATCCTCGAGGTCGAAGGTGTCGTGGAGCGGGACGGCACCAAGTACCGACGCACGCCCATGCCCTGGACGTACCCGGCCGAACGCATCGAGCACATCACCGCACAGCGCCGCGTCGAGCAACAGGTCATGGTGGAGTATCTCGGGTCCACGACCTGCCTGATGCAGCTGCTCGGCCGCGTGCTCGACGATCCGGGCGCGACCGCGTGCGGCCGTTGTGCGCGGTGTACCGGCGCGGGCTTCTCGGTGACGCTCGACCGGGAACTCGTCGTGCAGGCCCAAGAGTTCCTCCGCCAGGAACCACTCTCGATCGCGCCGCGCAAGCGCCGAGCCGACAACACCAAGATCCCCGACGACCGGACCGCGGAACTCGGACGGGCGCTGTCCTGGTGGGGCGACGGTGGGTGGGGTGGCACCGTCCGCGACGAGAAGGTCTCCGGCCACTTCTCCGACGAACTGGTCGACGCACTCGTCCGGCTCGTCCGAATCTGGCGGCCGGACCCGGCACCGCGTTGGGTCACCGGCGTGCCGTCGTTGCGGGTCCCAGAGTTGGTGGCGTCGCTCGGCGAACGGCTGGCCCACGGTCTCCACCTCCCCTACCGACCGATCGTGGCGAAGGTGCGTGAGGTCCGCCCGCAGGCCGAGATGGAGAACAGCGCCCAGCAGTCCCGCAACGTCGCCGGCGCATTCGCGGCCACGGAGCCGGCACCGCCCGGACCGGTGCTGCTCGTCGACGACACTGCCAACTCACGATGGACGCTCACCGAAGTCACCGCGACCTTCGCGCGCGGCGGGCGCCGGCCCGGTGTTCCCAATCGTGCTCGCCCAGGCATCGGGCGACTGACCGCTCGTCGAGACGAGCCCACGCATCACTCGAGGTGGCGCCCACCAGCGCATGTGCGGGCGCGCCAGCGAAGCCCGTACGCTCGGCAATCCGCCACACCAGGAGGACGGAACCGTCACCATGCAGTGTGACTCGTGCAGGTTCGACAATGCAGACGGCATGCGCTTCTGCGGCAACTGCGGAACGCCGCTGACCGTCACCGCCGACGCCGCGGAACCCCACGAGCACCTCCCCGCAACCATCGGCGGCGGGCGGTACCGGACGGTGCGGCTCCTCGGTGAGGGCGCCCGCAAGCGGGTCTACCTCGCGATGGACGAGCGGCTCGCCCGTGAGGTTGCGGTCGCGGTCGTCAAGACCGACGGGCTCGACGCCAACGGGCGGGTCCGCATCACACGCGAGGCGCAGGCGATGGCCCGCCTCGGCGACGATCCCGCGATCGTGACGGTGTACGACGTCGGCGAGGAGTCCGACGGCACGCCCTTCATCGTCAGCCAGTACATGGCGGGCGGATCACTCGACGAGCATCTCGACCGGGCACCGAACCGGCGGTTCCCGGTCCGTGACGCACTCCAACTCGCCGAGCAACTCGCCCGCGGTCTCGCCCACGCCCATCAACTCTCGATCGTGCACCGCGACCTGAAGCCCGCGAACGTCTGGCTCGACGGCGACGGGGCAGCCCGGCTCGGCGACTTCGGGCTCGCGGCAAATATGGAACAGAGCCGCATGACGAGCGAGGGCACGGTGCTCGGCACGGTCGCGTACATCGCGCCGGAACAAGCCCTCGGCCGGGAACCGAATCCGCAATCGGATCTGTACTCACTCGGCGCGGTGCTCTACGAGATGCTGTGCGGCCGGCCGCCGTTCCTCGGCGACGACATGGTCTCGGTCATCAGCCAGCACCTCAACACCCCGCCCGTTTCGCCCCGGTTCCACAACGACGAGGTCCCCACGGGCGTCGAGGCCCTCGTGCTGCGCCTGTTGGAGAAGGACCCGTCGGCCCGCCCGGCGAACGCCACCGAGGTGATCGAGACGATCCGCCAGGCCCGGGCCGCACCGGTGACCACCGAGCCGACCGCCCCCGAACCCGCGGCCGGCGCCACCGGCGTCCGCGGCGCAGACTGGGGTCGCTTCGTCGGCCGGACCGGCGAACTGGAAACCCTGCGCGCCGCGGCCGACGAAGCGCTCTCGGGCCGGACCCGCGTGGTGATGGTCGTCGGCGAACCGGGAATCGGCAAGACCCGGACCGTCGAGGAACTCGGTGTCTACGCGAAGGTCCGCGGCGCACAGGTGCTGTGGGGACACTCGTACGAGGGTGAGATCGGCGTGCCGTTCCTCCCGTTCGTGGAAGCACTGCGCGGATTCGTACGCGAACTCTCCGACGACGGACACCTCCTCGATCCCGCCGCAGGCTGTGCGGAGGTCGCGACGCTCGTCCCCGAGCTGCGCGAGAAGTACCCGCAACTGGCCCAACTCCCCCCGCTCGACGGCGACGCCGAGCGCCATCGACTCTTCGACGGCATGAGCGCGTTCATCGCGGCCGCGACGCGCATCCGGCCGCTGGTGATCGTCCTCGACGACCTCCACTGGTCGGACAAGCCGACGCTGCTCCTGCTCGCGCACCTGGCGCGGCGGGTTCGTCAGTCACGCCTCCTCATCGTCGGCACCTACCGCGACGTCGAGTTGGAACGTTCGCATCCACTGGCCGAGACGATGTCCACGTTGCGGCGGGAGCACCTCTACGACCGGGTGCTGCTCCGAGGTCTGCCCGTCGAGGAAGTGCGCGCGTTCATCGAGGCGGTCGGCGGGCAGGCGACGCCGGACGAATTCGCCGACCTGATCTTTCGCGAGACCGAGGGGAACCCGTTCTTCGTCGCCGAGATCCTCCGCCACCTTGCGGAGACCGGCGCGATCCGCCATGAAGGCGACGCGTGGGTCGGGACCGGTGAGAGCATCGCGGAGAACCTGCCCGAAGGCGTACGCGAGGTCATCGGCAGACGGCTCGACGGTCTCTCGCGCGAGTGCAACGCCGCCCTGACCGTCGCCGCCGCCATGCCGGGAGGGTTCACCATCGACGTCGTCGGCCAGGTGGCCGACCTCGACGAGGACACCATGCTCGACGTACTCGACGAGGCCCTCGGTGCCCAGCTCGTTCGCGAGCGGCGCGAGCGTCCCGGCACCTACGAGTTCAGCCACGCGCTCATCCGCCAGACGCTCTACGGCGAGCTGACCACGCCACGTCGGATCCGCATGCACCGGCGGCTCGGTGAGGCCCTCGAGCACTGGTTCACCGACTCGATCGACACGCACCTTCCCGAGCTCGCGTACCACGCGTACGAGGCCGCGCCGGGTGGCGACGTCGCCAAGGCCGTGGGCTACGCACGCCGCGCCGGCGACCGGGCAATGGAACAGGCCGCGTACGAGGAAGCCGTGCGGAGCTACGAGATGGCGCTCCAGGCGATCGACCTCGACACCGATCCGGACGCGACGATTCGTACGGATCTCCTGCTCGCCCTGGCCGACGCGTCCGAGCGCGGTGGTGACGCCGAGGCCGCCCACCGGGTGAGCCTCGAGGCCGCGGCGCTCGCGCGGACGAGCAACGACCCGGTTCGACTCGCTCGTGCCGCCGTCGCGTACGCGGGGAGCTACTGGTTCTCCGCAGTCGCAGCACCGGACCCGCACAGCGCGACGCTGTTCGCCGACGCCGAGGCCGCGCTGCGCTCGACACCGCAGGATCCGGAACGGGACGCATTGCTCGCCGCGGTCCTGACCCGTCATGGCGCCGAACTCGTGTTCCGGGACAGTGTCGAAGGCGGGCGCATCGTGGACGAGGCCATCGCGACAGCCCGCCGGTCGAATGACCAACGTGCCATCGCGAACGCGCTCCAGGTGAGCCTCGCGCTCGGGACTTCCTCGTGAGGAGAACGAGCGTCGCCGCGACGAGATCCTCGCCGCGGCCGAGACCTCGGGCGACCTGGATCTCTTGCAGTCCACCTTGACGTCGATGATCAACAGCTCCTTGTACGAGCAGAAGCGAGCCGAACTCGATCGGCACCTGGCCGCGTTCGCAGAAGCCGCCGCCCGGTCGCGAGTCTCGAGCTACCTGGCGACGAGCCTCCAGTACGAAGGTTCGGTCGCGGCCCTCGACGGGCGGTACGAGGATGCAGAACGTCTCATCCTCGAGTCCGCCGAGATGGCCCGCTCGCTCGGGATCCCGGTCGTGCTCGCCAACGTGGGCGTCGCCCTGAGCCCCGTCTACCGCGAGCTCGGGCGGCTCGCGCGCTTCGAGAAATCAACCCGTCGGGCTGTCGCCGAGACCCCCGACCTGCCGTCCTGGAAGGCCGGACTCGTCCAACTGTTGTACGAGATCGGACAAGTTGACGAAGCCGCCACCCTCGTCGACGAAGTGGTCACCGGCGGCCGGGACGCGATCCCAGACGACGTCCTGAAGCACTACACCATCGCGATGCTCATCGAGGTTGCCGCCGCGACCTCCGCCACCGGGTCACTCGCGTTGCTGGAATCCTGGTTTCTCGAAGACGGACGCGATCTCGGCCCCGGCCACGGCGTGATCCTGGGCGGCGTCGCGTATCACGGCGCTCGGGTGCGATACCTGGGCCTCGCTGCCGGCGGCCTCGGTCGTCACGCCGAGGCGGTCGGCCACCACGAGACCGCGGTCGCCGAGCACGAGGCGATGCGCGCCCCGGGGTGGACCGCACGGAGTCGCTACGACCTCGCACTCACGCTCGTCGCACGCGGCGAGACCGGCGACGCGGAGCGCGCCGCAACGCTGCTCACCGAAGCGGTCGAGACCGCGAACTCTCTCGGCATGACCCGGCTCCTCCAACAGGCGATGGCCGCCAAGCTCGAACTCCAGGGGGTCCCGGCGAGTACGCCGGCCACCGCCTCGATCGACATCCTCTCCGCCAACGTGACGGTCGAGCGCCCCGAACTGGGAAGCCATGCCGATCGCGACGGGCAGGTCACCATCTGCTTCTCCGACATCGTCGGCTACACCGCGATGACCGATCGGCTCGGTGATCACCGGACTCACGACGTGCTGCGGACCCACACGCGGCTGCTCCGCAAGGAGTTGCTGGTCCATGACGGCGTCGAGGTCAAGAGCGAGGGCGACGGGTTCATGCTCGCGTTCCGCGATCCAGTCGAAGCCCTCGGCTTCGCCGTTGCGTTCCAGCAGGCGTTGGAATCTCACGAGTGGCCGCCCGACGTCGGCCAACTCCACGTACGGATGGGCATCCACCGGGGTGAGGTCATCCGGGAAGCCGACGACTTCTTCGGGCGGACCGTGATCATCGGCGCGCGCGTCGCGGCGTCCGCCGCCGGCGGTGAGGTGCTCGTCACCGACGACGTCCGTCACGCCGCCGGCGATGGTCATTCGTTCGGCCCGGTCCGCGACCTGGCCCTCAAGGGCCTGAGTGACCGGTACCCAGCGGCGCCGCTGGTCTGGTCGACCGAGTCCTCGGCATCGACACCCGGCTGACCGTCCGAGGTTCGTCGGGAGCACACTCGGGCTCGCCAACCGCGCGAAGAGGTGCACATCCACCCGTCGGAACGTCATAGTGGGGGCTGACGAAGGAGGCTCCATGTCGATCGATACCCGGACTCGACTCCACAAGCACGTTCGTTCCCTGACGCGAGACGAGATCTTCGACACGGTATTCCCGGACGCCATCGCGGTCCACGGCGACCTCGCCGGCCGCGGCCTCGCGTACAAGCAGTTGCCCCCGCTCGGCTTCGAGGTCGACGGAGTCACGCTCCACCTCCATGAGGCGGGCGGGGTCCTGGCGATGGGTCCCGGTATCGACAGCGCCGGTGTTGTCGCGGTACTCGCGGAGGACGCGCTCTCGGACCTCGTCCAGGACACTCAGTCGACGATGGGCCTGGCCATGACCTCGCGAGTCCGGATCGCGGCGGGCAGCATCAACGACTGGATCGCATGGGAGCCGGTGCTGCGCGCGCTGCTCGACGGCCGCAAGGTCCACGAGACCGGCGACGTCACCTTCACCGATCTCGACGGTGATCCACTCGACCTCTCGCGCACCTTCACCGTTGACGACGACCGCGACGAGATCGCGCACTTCCTCGAGCAGGCCGGCTTTCTCCACCTGCGCGGCATCTTCGAGGAGACCGTGATGGCCGAGATCGGCGCCGACATCGACGAATGGATCGGGCGCGCCACCCCCGACGACGGCGAGTCGTGGTGGGCGGAGACCGACGACGGTGCCGCCCAGGCAGTACGGGTCCTCTTCTTCTACGAGAAGTCCAACGCCCTGCGCGAGGCAGTTGCCGACGAGCGCTACCAATGGATCGGCGATCTCACCGGTGACGGCCATCGGCACCGTGGAGACTGCCGAGGGGCTCGTCAAGCCGCTCGGCATCGTTCGCGGTCTCTCCGACCTGCCGTGGCACAAGGACTGCGGCCAGGGCAAGCATTCCTACATGTGCAGCGGATTGACCTGTGGCATCTCGGTGACCGGCGCGGATCGGGTGAGCGGTGCCCTGGGTGTGATTCCCGGCAGCCACCGCGCCAACACCATCGCAACCGGTCGGGACCCGAAGCTCGACCTCCGGCCCCTCATGCTCGAGACCCGAACCGGCGACGTCACCGTGCACTGCAGTGACACCCTCCACCGGGCGCACCCCCCGATCGAGCGACCCTCGCCAAGGTCGTCTACTCGGGCTTCGGTCTGCCCCTGCTGCCTGATGACGAGGCGCAGCCGGACCCGCGCTACAGCCGCGCAGGCGCGGGCCGAACTCTCCAGTGTGCAGGACCGCATCGAGGCGGCCGACAATCCGACCGCGCCGCGCCGCTACCAGGCCGGCCGCGGCCGCTGACCCGGCGGCGCGGTCGGCGAGCAGCCCCGCTACGGGGTCGCGCTCAACATCCGGTCGGTAGCAATGAGCCGGGAGGCGAGGGTCTTCAACAGCCCCAAAGCGATCTGGTGATCCGAGGCGACCAGTTCGGCGAAGTCATCACGGCCGAGCGCGAGACCACGGACGTCAGAGGTCGCCCGGACCCGCGCGACGTGCACGACCTCCTCGACGAGGAGCGACAGTTCCCCGATGCACTCGCCCGGACCGCATTCGATCGTCCGCGACCCGATTTCCACGGTCGCCTGCCCGGAGGTGAGGATCAAGAGCCCGCTACCAGGCTGCTGCGGCTGGATCAGCACCTGACCCGCACGCGCCTCGAAGTCGCTGACGCGCGTGGCCACATTCTCGAGTGCCTCCTCCGAGAGTCCGGCGAACATGGGCACAGTTTGGAGGAGCGTGATCGTTTCCGTGATGGCCATAGGCGAAGGATAAGCACGGTCATCCACTCGTGTCGACGCTCGACAACGCGGAGCAGGGTGAGTTTCATCGACACCGACGAAGGCGCGTTGGATCAATGCGAAACCGACTGTCGAGCGACGGTTCCGCGCCGAGACCCGGCCGGCCGCGGCCGCTGAGGTTCAGACGTCGTACGCTCGGGTGTCGTGAGTAGCGGACCCTCCGGGACTGTCACCTTCTTCTTCTCCGATATCGAGGGTTCGACTCGGCTCTGGGAACAGGACGCTCCGGCCATGGAGGTTGCGCTCGCCCGTCACGACACCCTGCTGAAGCAGGTGTTCGTTCGGTTCTCGGGGTTCACGTTCGCGACCGGCGGTGACGGTTTCGCGGTGGCATTCGCCGAAGCCAGTGACGCCCTCGCCGCCGCGCAGGAAGCTCAGTTGGCGTTGCGGGCGGCCGAGCTGCCCGCAGTCCGGATGGCAATCCACACGGGGGTTGCTCAGGAACGCGACGGCGACTACTTCGGGCCCGAGGTCAATCGCGCGGCCCGCATCCTGGCCATCGGCCACGGCGGCCAGGTACTGCTCTCGGAGGCGACGCGTGACGACGTCGAACGCGCACCGTTGCGAGACCTCGGCGAACACCGGCTCCGCGACCTTTCCCGGCCCGAGCGGGTGTACCAACTCCTCATCGACGGGGTCGAGAACGAGTTCCCGCCGCTGCGCTCGCTCGACCGACTCCCGACGAACTTGCCGATGCAGTCCACCCGCTTCGTCGGGCGAACCGACGACCTCGAACGGGTGACGGCTGCGATCGACCAGGCGCGCCTCGTGACGCTGACCGGCATGGGCGGCGTCGGCAAAACGCGACTCGCACTGCAGGTCGCGGCCGATCTCACTCCCACATACCGGGACGGGTCGTGGATCGTCGAACTCGGTAACGTCACCGATCCCGCGAACGTCCCGGAGGCGATTCGCGCGGTCCTCGGCGTGAAGCAGCAGGCGGACCGGTCGACCACGGCGAGCATCGCGGAGTACCTCACCACGCGATCGATGCTGCTCGTCCTCGACAACTGCGAGCACGTCGTCGCCGCGGCCGCCGAACTCGTCGAGCACATCCTCGCGAGCTCCGGCGCGTCGCGCATCCTGGCCACGAGCCGTGAGGGTCTCGCGGTCGCGGGCGAGCGCGTGATCGCCATCGCTCCGCTCCGCACCCCATCGCTCGACGATGGCGACTCCGCCCTCGAATCCGACGCCGTTCGACTCTTCCTGGACCGCGCCGCCGACGCTCGCGACCAGTTTCGGGTCGGCCCGGAGGACCTCGTTGTTCTGAGCCGCGTGTGTCGGCGACTCGAAGGGATCCCTCTCGCGCTCGAACTCGCCGCGGCGCGGGTGCGCTCGCTCACCGTGGTCGAGGTACTCGAGCACCTCGACCAACGGTTCGCGCTGCTCTCAGCCGGGAGACGCAACGCGCCGGACCGGCAACAGACCCTGCGCAGTGCGATCGACTGGTCCTACGACCTGCTCGACCCCTCCGAGCAGGTCGTGCTGCGCAGACTCAGCGTGTTCACCGGCGGGTTCGATCTCGATGCGGCTCGTGCCGTTGTCGCCGACCGCGATGTCGCCGCCCACGACGTTCTCGACCTGCTGGACCAACTCGTCAGCAAGTCCCTGATCACGGCCGACGTCGGCAAGACGGCGACGCGGTACCGACTCCTCGACACCATTGCGGACTACGGCTGGGAAAAGCTGGTCGCGGCCGAGGAGAACAAGGCGCTCATCGGTCGCCACGCCTCCTACTACGCGGACCTCTCGGAGCGTGCGGGTCGCGGCTTGCGCGGACCGGACGAAGCCCGATGGACCGAACTCGTCGAGGTGGAGATGGAGAACCTCCGCGAGGCGCTGGTCCGCTCGATCGACGCGGCCGATTCCGACGTCGCCCTGCGAATCGTCGCCGGTCTCGCCGTCACCGGCTATCGGGTCGGTGCCCCGTTCGGTGAACTCGCTTTGGACGCAGCCGCCTTGCCCGATGGGGATGGCCACCCCTGCCGGCCATTCGCGCTCGCCTCGGGCGCGTGGACCGCGTTGCACCTGGCCCGGTACGACCAAGCCGCCTCACTCGGCGACGCGGCGGTCGCCGCGGCCCGTGACCTCGCCCTGAGCGAAGCCCGTGACCTCGTCATCAGCCGCTGCCTCGCGGTCGTCGCGGCGGCGGCCGCGACCGGCGGAGACCGGGATCGGGCTATTCGCGCCACCGAGGAGCGTCAGACGATCGTCGAGCACCTCGACGATGCCTACGAGACATCCCAGCTCCTGACCATGGTGGGAACGCTCTTCGACGACATCGGTGCGGCAGAGCGCGCCATGAGGTTGGCCCGGGAGACCGGAAACCCGACGATGCTCTCGTACGCGCTGTCGGTGCTGGCGATTCTCCTGATCGGCGAACAGCCGGAACAGGCGCGCCCCTTCCTCGAGGAAGCGCTGAGCCTCGCGAGCGCCGTCGGCAACCATGAGGCCGAGGCGCTGGCCCGCCAGGCCCTCTCGGGGGTCGCGACCGCACTCGGGGATCATCACGGCGCCGCCCGCCTCAGCCTCGAGTCCGCCGAGCAACTCTTCCGCGCTGGCGACCGCTTCTACGCCTTCGGGCAGCTCTGGAACGTGGCGGTCGCGCTCGACGCGCTCGGCGGCCACGAGGATCTGCGCCTCCTGGGCGCGTGGCTGGTGCGACGCGGCGCGGTCGTCGCCGGCCTGCGACCCCTCCGGATCGACATCGTCGAACGGTTGAGCCCTGCCGAACTCGACGAACTCGAGCCGACCCTCGAAGCGATGAGCGACACCGACGCCGTGGAGTTCGCCCGGGCCGCTATCGAGGCACTCGCTACGGCGCCTTCGCCGCCGGATCGCAACGCTTGAACGGGAGAGCCGTCAGGACGCCGATGCCGGCTCGATCCGCGCAACCGGGCCTGCCGGCCCCGTAATGGCGGAGATCTCAACCCCGCCGCTCGCGTCGTCGACCCGACAGTCGATCGGGAAGTGAATGCCCGGATCCGTGTTCGTCGCCGCCTCGGCCACGAAGGCGTCCCGAACGACCTGGACCTCCGCCGGCGACAGTCCGGACACCACCTGCCGCAACCCATCGCGGTCGAGCGCATCATCGAGACCCAGCGCGTTGACCATCTCGAGCAACGTGTCCCCGCGTGCGTGCATCGCAAGGATGCGCGACCGGCTCGCGGGATCGGACCACAGGCGCGCCGCCTCCTGGGTGATACCTAATGATGCCGCCATTGTCTGCCCCTCTCCGCGAACGCGGCATCGGGCCTCAGCCCGGACGCTGCCCACGTCGCCTCGCCCGGCATGGTCCCAGGAATGAGACGCCTCGCGGAAGAGCGTCATGGGCCGGTCACCAACGGGGCTACCGCCTTCGGATCACGCGGGAACGATGTCCGCATGTTCCGCGCCCACCAGGGCGACGGCGAGCACCGCGGGCACCGAACCCGAGTTCGACCACCGGTGGCGGGTGCCGTTCTGCACGTAGGTGTCGCCGGCGCGGAGTTCGACCGTCGCACCATCGTCAAGTTCCAGCGTCGCCACACCCGAAAGCACCACGCCGAAGTCGACCGTGGCCGTCGTATGCATTCCCGGGTCGTCGACCTCGAGATACTCCGCCATCCCTGGAAGCTTCTCCTCGAACTCCGCGAGCGCGGCGCCAACATCGAGATCCGCCATGACTGCGGCATCGGCGCTCGGCGGAATGGTGAAGAACCCGAAGCGGAAGCCACCGACGGGTGGGAAGTACCGCTGAGTCTCGGGTCGCGCGCCGGCGTCGGGAAACTGTGGTGCGGCGTCACCACCCCAGAGCAGATGGAACTCTGACCCGGGCAAGAGCGCGAGCGTGATCGGCGCGACGGACTCGTCGCTCACGAACACCGCCTTCCCACCATCGTCGTGTCCCGTGACCACACGCCGTGCGTCCATGACCCACCTCCTGGTTCGATCACCCGAACCTAGGTGCCCCGCCGGTGCCACGCCGGCCCCAGCACCGAACGACGAAGGACGTTGGACCCTGTTCCGAAGCGCAAAGCGTTCGTACTCTCGGGGTGCCGACTCCGAGGAGGAGACCATGAAGAAGCTGTTCGTTGTACTGCTCGCCGGCGGGTTCATCGCCGCCGCGGGATATGTCCTGGGAACCGAAGCAGGTCGGCGTCAGCGCGATCTCCTCATCGCGAAGATCCGGCGGAGCAACGGCGACGGTCCCGCCGAGGGGGTCGCGATCGATCTCGCCGAGAGCACCTCGGCGGTGACCGAGGCTACCCAGCCCCTTCGCGCCGGCTCGCCGAACTGAGCCCTCTTGTCCGACTGGAAGGAGCGGCGAGATGACCGGGACCGCTGAGGATGTCCGCATGCAGATCATCGTTGCCACGGATGGTTCCGATGCTTCGCTGTTGGCCGCGCACGAGGCCTCCAAACTGGTGCCGGCCGACGCGGAGCTGTCGCTCGTCATCGTGGTCGACGAGATGCACGACCCCGAAGAGGACGCCGGCGGGTTCGAGGGGCCGGTCCTCAGCGTCGAAGAGGCACAGTCGGACTACCGGCAGGCGATCGTTGCTGCCGAAGGGGCGTTGGCCCGCTCCGCCCGCGCGTTCGGTCCTCGGCCGATTCGGCAGGAGATCCTCGAACGCTCGTCAGGATCGGTCGGCGCCCGCCTCTGCGCGTTCGCCGAAGAACAGCATGCGGCGATGATCGTCGTCGGCTCCCACGGGCACCGGGCGATCGTCGACGTGCTGCTCGGATCCGTGAGTAGTCATGTGGCACACCACAGCCCATGCCCCGTACTCATCATCCGCGGGTCCGCTTCCGACGGGTCCTGAGCGCACCCGTCGGACCGCGGTGTACGTTGCCGAACTGACACGTTCGTCAGGTTCGAACGCCCCGGGGGATCGATCATGGAGCTGCCCAAGATCATCAGCGTCGACGACCACGTCGTCGAGCCGGCGCACGTCTGGCAGACCTGGCTGCCCGAGAAGTACCGGGAAAAGGGCCCGCGCGTCGAGCGCAAGCGCTGGGGAAAGTTCCGCCTCAAAAAGGGCGCCAAATACGAGATGACCGAGGATCCCGAGGGCGAGTGGGGCGACGCCTGGATCTACGAGGACAAGGTCATCTACGTCCAGAAGAAGTTCGTCGCGATCCCGAAATCCGCCACGGACGGCGACGATGTGTCGACCTTCGACAAGACGGTCATGACCATGACCGCCACCACCTACGACGACATGCGACCCGGCTGTTGGGACGCCAAGGAGCGCAAGAAGGACTTCGAGATCAACTGGGTCGACGGGTCACTCCCGTTCCCGACCTTCCCGCGCTTCTGCGGCCAGACGTTCCACGAAGCCGACGACCGCGAGCTCGCGCTCGCCTGCGTCAAGGCCTACAACGACTGGATGGTCGAGGAGTGGTGCGACCCGGCCATCGGGATCAACATCCCACTCGGCATCATCCCGCTCTGGGATCCCGAGTTGGCGTCGGCCGAGATCCAACGCAATGCCGCACGCGGCGTACGCGCCGTCTGCTTCTCGGAGCTGCCGACGCGCCTGGACCTCCCCAGTGTCCACTCCGGGCACTGGGATCCGATGCTCGCAGCGTGTAATGACACCGGCACCACGCTGTGCATGCACGTCGGCTCGTCTTCCACCGACCCGTTCTCCTCGCGGGACGCACCCCCGGGCGTCGGGAGCATGGTCGGGTTCAACAACTCGATGGCGTCGCTCGGCGACTATCTGTTCGGCGGAATCATGCACCGCTTCCCGAAGCTGAAGATCGCATACTCCGAAGGCCAGATCGGTTGGCTCCCGTACGCGCTCGAACGCGCCGACACCGTCTGGGAGGAGCACAACGCCTGGCAGAACTCCAAACGGTTGTGCCCCGAACCGCCCTCGACCTACTACTACGACCGCGTCTTCGGCTGCTTCACCTGGGACCGTCACGGCGTGCGCTCGCTCGACGAGGTCGGAGAGAACAACATCTGCTTCGAGACCGACTACCCCCACACCGACACCACCTGGCCGAACTCCAAGGAGTACTGCGAGAAGATGCTCGAAGGCGTCGGGACGGACGAACAGAAGTACAAGATCCTGCGCGGCAACGCGATCCGGATGCTCGAACTCGACCGGGACTGAGGCCCCGCCCGGCGTTCAGCCGGCCGCGATCTTGGCCGCGATGTGATCCATCGCCGCGCCATGGCTGTCCTGGGGGCTGAACAGGATGAGTTCCGCATCCTGTTCGACCCGGACGCTGTGGCCGGCAGGCCAGTGGAACACATCGCCGGCGACGCAGTGCTCGGACGCGCCATCGGTGTAGGTGACGACGACGTCACCCTCGATCACATAGCCCCAATGCGGGGCCTGACAGGCGTCCTGCTCGAGGCCGACGAGCAACGGCGCGAGGTCCGCGCCGGTTGCGAGGCTGAAGTACTCGGCGCCGAGCGTCCCCACGGCCTCACCGAAGTCCGGCAGCTGGCGGGCGACGGCGCCGGGGGCGTCGATGCGGACGGGAATGTCGTGCTTGGTCACGCGCATGGTGATCTCCTTGTGCGGTTTTCGGGTAGAGGAATGACGCTCAGACGGCTCTGCCGCTGAAGGCAGCGAGTCGTTCGATCGCGGTTGCCGAGGGCGGCGGCGGCGTCGCCGCTTTGAAGGTTTCGCCGTCTCGCATGTCGTCGGTCAGCGCGACTCGAGCGAAGGAGTCGACCGCGTCGAGAACGTCGTCAGGAATACGGCACTCGAGTCCCGCTCCCTGCGCGAGGTCCCAGGAATGCACAGCACCGTCGAACGCGACGAGGCGGGCAAGCGACTCGCCCGGCATCTCACCGAAGGGTGTGCGCACCATCCGTTCCATCGCCCCGTCCGATCGGGCCGCGTCGAGCAGATCGTCCATCGCATTCCGGAAGGCCGCGACGGGAACCTGTCCGTCGTCGCTGGGCGCCAACTGTTCCGGCGGCTCCTCGCCGCGCAGCACGAAGGCGAACGAGCCGCCTCCCACGATCATGTGATCGAGCACGGCGCGGACGTCGAAGTTCGCGCAGGGCGTGGGCTGGTGAAGGTCGGCGGGATCGATCGCCTCGACCAACTCGCTGATGGCGGGCAGGATCACACTGAGCTGTTCGGACGGGTCCATCGTTCACACCTCTGGTCGGCGGCGGCGTCGGTGGATTCCGGCGTCAGCGAAGTAGGCGTGACGATCACTGTCACAATGGGACAGTGACCGAGATGGAGCCGCGAATCGAGCTGGCGATCGCGCAGGGACGATGGGGCGAGGCGCTCGATCTCCTGAACCAACCGGGCGTGGCCCTTCCGACCCCGAAACTGCTGGAGCTTCGGGCCCAGGCGTCCTATGGAAGCGGTGATTTCGAGGCGTCCATTGCGGCGTGGGAGGACCTCCACACCCTCCTGTTCGAGGCCGGAGACCTCGGGGGGGCCGCGCGGGCCGCGGCGATGATCGCCATGTTCCTCATGATCGACACCGGGCTCATGGCCCCGGTTCGCGGCTGGACCCGTCGGGCGGAGCAGCTGTGCGGTGCCGACGACACCAACCCGGTGCATGGGCTCATCGCGGCCGTACGGACCTACGAACGCTTCATGTGCGGCGACCTGGCCGAGGCCAGACGCCAGGCCGAGCACGCGATCCGCCTCGGAGAAGCCCACGGGAACCGGGCCGCCGAGGTCATCGGCCGGACCGCCCTGGCGCGGATCACGATCCTCGAGGGTGACGTCGAGGCGGGACTCGAACAACTCGACGGGGTCGGCGCGCTCCTCATGTCGACGGACGTCGACCCCTTGACGACCGGCATGATGCTCTGCGAGCTGGTCTGTGCTGCCCAGGGACTCGCCCGCCACGACCTGGCGGCCGAATGGACCGCGACCATGGACCATTGGCGCCCCGGGGCCGCGTTCGGCGGGATCCACGGGCGATGCCGTGTCCACCGCGCGGAGATCCTGCGGGTGACAGGCCCGTGCGACGCCGCCGAGGACGAGGCCCTGAGCGCCTGTGACGACCTCCGGCCGTGGATGCGACGCGAGTTCGGGTGGCCACTCGCGGAACTCGGCAACATCCGCTTCCGAAAAGGGGACCTGACGGGTGCCGAGGAAGCATTCGTCGCAGCCCACGAGCACGTGTGGTGTCCCCACCCGGGATTGGCGCTGGTCCGGCTCGCCCAGGGAGACGCACCAGCGGCCATGGCGTTGATCCGTGATGCCATCGACCATCCGTTCCAGGCCCCGTCCAAGGAGCGACCACCCTTCAGCGACCTCACGCTCGCGCCGTTGTTCGAGGCCCAGGTCGAGATCGCGGCGGCGATGAACGACAGCCCGGTGGCACACGAGGGCACCACGGCGCTCCAGGCGATCGCCGACCGCTATCGCAGCCCCTGGCTCGAGGCATCAGCCGCCCTCGCCCAGGCCCGCACCGCACTGTTGGACGGCGAGATCGACCGGGCGGCGACGACCGCCGCGACGGCAGTCGCCACGTGGGCAGAAATCGGAGCCCCGTACGAGACCGCGGTCGCGCGGCTCATTCTCGCGGAGGCACACGACCGGGCGGGAAGGGAGGAGCCCGCGCGGATGGAGCGGCAGGCCGCGAGAACCGCGCTCGAACGATTCGGCGCGGTCCGCCTCGCGGGGAAGGTTCAGCAGTTGCTCGAGCACGACGCTCTCGTCCGCGAAACGAGCCGAACCGAATCCGGGCCTCCCGAAGTCGCAGTGTTCCGTCGTGACGGTGACACCCGCACGATCGAGTTCGCGGGTCAGTCCGCAGTGGCGCGCGACCTCAAGGGGTTCCGCTACCTCGCGCGACTTCTGGACGAGCCGGGACGCGAGTTCCATGTGCTGGACCTCGTCGCAGTCGAGCAGGGGACACTCCCGACCGGCGCGCCCCGAGCGGTCGGCGCCACCGAGGTCGAGGGGCTCGAAGGCGGCGGGCTGCCGGTGCTCGACGAACAGGCGCGGGCCGCGTACCAGCGGCGGCTCGCCGAGGTGGACGAGGACATCGACGACGCCCGCCGGTGCAATGACCCGGCCCGCGCCGAGCTCGCCGAGCGGGATCGCGAATATCTCATCGCCGAACTCAAGACCGCCGTCGGCCTAGGCGGTCGGCTCCGCACGGTAGGCAGCGACGCGGAGCGAGCGCGTACTGCGGTCGCGCGCACCTTGCGATACGCCGTGACGCGCATCAATGAGCACCTGCCTGCGCTGTCTGGTCACCTCGAGAACTGTCTGCACACTGGCACCTACTGTTCGTACCGGCCCGACCCCGCGGCGCCAGTCGACTGGAGAATCTGAGGACCCATCTCGGCGAGCCGACGGACCTCAGTCAGTCCGAACTTGCCGGCAGCGAAACCCGGAGCGTGGTGCCCGACGAGCTCGTATCGATCTCAATCGTTCCGTGATGGCGTTCGACCACGATCCGTCGGGAAATGTCGAGCCCAAGCCCGGTGCCCTTCCCTACGTCCTTGGTGGTGAAGAAGGGATCGAACGCCCGAGCCTGCACCTCGGGCGGCATACCTGGCCCAGTGTCCGCGATCTCGACGACGACGCCACCGTCCGTCGAGCCAACTGCGATTCGAACTGTGCCGTCGCCTTCCATGGCGTCGATGGCATTGTCGACGAGATTGGTCCACACCTGGTTGAGTTCGCCGGGGTTCGCTTCGATGATACGGGGCGTGGCGGGGTAGTCCCGTTCGACGGTGACGCCCCCGCGGAGCTTGTGCCCCAGGATCAGGAGAGTGCTCTCGATGCCCTCGACGACGTCAATATGCTGCACCGAGGCGCGATCCAGCTGGGAGTAGGACTTGACCGCCCCCACCAGCGTGGACACCCGGCCGGTTGCTTCCTTGACCTCGGTGAGCAGGGAACGGGTCAGGAGGGTGCCCGCGATCCACTCCAGGGCGGTTCCGAGGGTGGGGCCGTCCAAGTTCGCCGCGGCGCGGTCCAACCACGATCCGTCGGCACCGGCCGACGCGAGCGTCGGGACGATCTTCCAACCGTCGGACACTCCGTGCGCCTCGAACCAGTCGCTCAGCACGTCTTCGCGATCCGCGACGGCGAGCGCGTCGGCGTCCGCGAGGGTGCCGTCGAGTTCACTCCGCAGCGATTCGATCGCCATGAACTGCTCCGCCGTCAACGACTGCTCGGCCAGCGCGACCAGCGTCCCCAGTAGTGAGTTGCACGTCTCATCCAACTCGTCGACCGCACGAGCGGTCGCCGCCGCCGGGTTGTTGATCTCGTGGGCGAGCCCAGCGGCGAGCGTGCCGAGTGCGACGAGCGCCTCGCGCTGGTTCGACATCGCCTCCATGCTGCGGACGTTCTGGAACACACCTTCGATCAGGTGCACACCGAACGCGAACCAGGACTGCGCGAGGTCGTGCAGCGCGGCCGACGGGACCCGCAGGACGCGTCCTGACTCGATCGCTTCGCCGGTCGTCAGGTAGCCCGACTGCTTCGGCCCACGCCCGAAATCCGCCGGCCCACACCCCGGGCCGCTCCATGACGCCGAGCACCGGCTCCTCGTTGCCAGATCGACGGCGGAGCGCGACCTTGCCCTCGACGAGGACCCACCAGTACTCCGCCTGCTCGGCCTGCCGGAACAGGACGTCGCCGGGCTCGATGACGACCTCGTCGCCGGCCGCGAGAAGCTGCTCAAGCTGCTCGTCGGACAGACCGTCGAAGAGAAACAGTGGGCGGAGATCGGCGACCTCCATCAGATCGTCGCCAGATAGCGGTGAGCGAGGTAGACCGACATCGCGCCTTCACCGACGGCGGAGGCCACCCGCTTCATCGAGTCGAGCCGTACGTCACCCGCGGCGAAGACCCCCGGAACGCTCGTCTCCAACGCGAAGGGCGCTCGGCCGAGCGTCCACTTCCCACCCGCGTCGATCACGTCCGGACCGGTGACCACGAATCCCTTCTGGTCACGGACGACATCATCGCCGAGCCACTCCGTTCTCGGCTGGGCACCGATGAACACGAAGAGCCAGTTGGTCACGACCTCCTCCTCGCGCCCGGTCGACCCGTCCGCAATCCTCAGGCCTTCGAGATGACCGTCACCGTGACCACCGACGACCTCGGATTGGAGCCGGACCTCGACGTTCTCGGCGGCAAGTATCCGCTCGACCAAGTACTGCGACATCGACTTCTCGAGGGAGTCGGAGCGCACGAGCAAGACCACGCGACGCGCGAAACGGGCCAGGTTCAGTACCGCCTGTCCGGCCGAGTTCGCCGCGCCGACGACGTAGACGTCGTCACCCTGGCAGGCGTGGGCTTCGCTGGCTGACGCTCCGTAGTAAACCCCCCGACCCGCCAGCTCGCCGATACCGGGTGCGTCGAGCAGGCGATACGACACGCCGGTAGCCACGAGCACGGAACGGGACTCGATCTCGGTCCCATCGCTGAACTTGACCGCGCGCACCGGACCGCGGACCTCGAAATCCACGACGTCGCGCGCCAACACCATCTCGGCACCGAACCGGCGCGCCTGGGTGACTGCTCGCCGCGTGAGATCCGCGCCGGACAGGCCTTTCGGAAATCCGAGGTAGTTCTCGATCGCAGCACTCTGACCGGCCTGTCCGCCGGGTGCCTCACGTTCGACGATGACCGTCTCGAGTCCTTCCGAGGCGGCGTACACCGCCGCGGCCAGTCCGGCCGGACCCGCACCGACGATGCACAAGTCGTAGATCGGCTGCTGCGCAGTGGTGGCAAGACCGAGTGCGGTGGCCAGCTCGAGTGTGCTCGGCGAACGCAGCTCGTCCCCGTCGGCGACCAGCACCAACGGGAGATCCTCGGACGCTGCCGCTGCGACCTCACAGAGTCGGCCGCGCCTCCTCGTCCCGCTCAACGTCCAGCCAGTCGTAGTGCACGTAGTTCCGGGCGAGAAACGTCTTGATTTCGTGGGTGCGCTCCGACCAGCGGTGCCCCACGAGGCGCAGCGCCGCTCCTTCCGGCACTTGCGCGCTCTGCCAGTCGGCGAGCAGGTCGTCCAGCACGGGGTACAACCGTTCGCCTGGCGGATCCCAAGGTTTCAGCAAGTAGTAGTCGAGGCCGATGTCGTTGATCGCTCGAATCGCGACATCGGTGTCCGCGTACGCCGTCACGAGCAGCGTCTTCGCCGTGGGCGCGTGGGTACGCGACCGTGCGAGGAACTCGACGCCGGTCATCGCGGGCATGCGTTGGTCGGATGCGATGAGCGCGACGGGCCGATTGCGAAGGGCGAGTTGCGCGAGCAGGTCGAGCGCTTCCGCACCGGACGACGCGGGGATGACCTGGTACTGCTCGCCATACTGACGGCGCAGGTCGCGCGTGATCGCTTTCGACACGGCAGGGTCGTCATCCACCGTGAGGATGGCCGGCTTCGCCACGAACGCTCCCTCCAGGGTCCCACGAGCCGCGAAGGGATACCACAGATCGCGCGAGGGCCGCCTCCCGACGTGAGGTCACGCACGACCCGCCCGGGCCGCCGCGGATCATCGCCGCCGACCGCGTCCCAGCTGCGTTCGGGTCTGACGTTGGACGAGTTCGCGAAGCAGTGCCAAACCGTGTTCTTCGAACCGGCCCGCGCCGGCGAGATCAGCGACCGCGACGCCGGCTCGGACCGCACCGCGGGTGACGGACCCCAAAATCGGCACGTCGTTCATTGCCACGGTCAATGACCAGATGAAGCCCCGTGGAGCCACCCCGGCGTCCTCCAGCGTGTACTCCGAATACAGCCGTCGGAGGACCGCCAGGGCGCGCTCCTGCTCCCGCGCGATCTCGAGGAATTGCGGCAGCGTTCGCTCGAAGCAGTGTTCGGCATCGAGGGACCGGTCGAAGATCCCGATGAGCCCCGCCCGGGCACAGCGCAGCCCGAATGCCTGATCCTCGCGTCGGCGCAACGGCGTGCCGGGAACAGCCAGCGGAACCCGCGCAAGAGCAGCGCGCGACATCGAAGAGTTGCCCGCCCAGAAGTTCGTGGCGATACGGGACGGATCGCAATCGAGCGCCGCGGACGCGGCGAGGTAGTCGTTGCCATAGACACGCGCGGTCGCGGCGGCGCGCCGATAGCGGTCTCCGACAGGCATGTACCCCATGACCAGCAGGTCTTCGCGGTCAACGTGATGCCGGGCGTGATCGGAGGCAAGTCCCGGCCGCGGCAGGACATCGTCGTCGAGGAAGAGCACGACCGGTGCCGTCGAGCGCTCGACGCCGCGCTGTCTGGCCCACCCCGCACCCCGACCGGGTCCGTCCACAACACTCACCCGCCGGTCCTCGATGACATCCGTCAGCGCGGCACGGACACCGTCGCCATCACGATCCGCGACCACCACGACCTCATCGACCGTCTGGTCAGCCAGCATCGTCTTCACCGATTTCGGAACCGTCGTTCGGCCGACCGTGGGAATCACCACCGCGACCTTCGGGAGGATCGACTCGCGCGCCTTCGGATCCATCAGGTTGAGTGTGACAGTCGCCAACTCAGGCTGCACGATCGAGCTCAACCAACGGTCCACGCGCGGCTGTCGGCGCCATGAATGCACTCAACGCCCGGCCGATCGTGCTGACCCGCTCAGTCGTGCAGCGAACAGACCCGCCCGATGTGCGGCGGAACCCGTCCCGCGTGGACTTCGTCCCAGGTGGCCGCGGTCGCTGCGGGCCCCGCCGCGCGTTCGACTGCCAGCCACTCCTTCGATGTCTCCACGAAGTCGCTGAGTGCGCGGATCGAATCCGCCATGACCGCGGCAACATCGGTCCCGGCTTGGCCCATCTGCCCGAGCGCGGTCGGGGCAAAGAACATCTCCGGCGCCGGGCCCGCCACCACCGCCGCCATCGGCGCGTCGTTGTGGGTGCGTCCGACGATCATCGAGTGGGCCAGGCGATCACCGAGGCGGTCGTGGACGGCACCCAATACCGGGCCGTTCCCCGCCATGTCCACGGCCACCGACGGCACGACGGCCAGCCCACCGACCCGGTCGTAGGTCACCACTTCGTCATAGATCCCCAAACCACCGACGAAATCGGCGTTGGCCGGTGAGGTCACGCCGACCACGCGAACTCGCGCACTCGCCGCAACGCACGTCGCGAACCCAATCGCGGTCTTGGAGGATGCGGACAACACCACGACCTGCTCCGCCCCGAACCACGCCTGCGATGTGCAGAACGCGTCGGCGAGGTACCCGGTGAGGAACAGGCCGCGCAACAGCGCGTGCCGGTCTTCCAGGTCTGCTCGCACCATTTCGTCTTCCGCGGCGACCGGGTACAACGGATCCGCCGTCGTTGCTGCGAACTCTCGGTAGATCGGCGCGTGTTCGGACCGGTGCGGACCGTCGTCGCGCAGCCCACCGGCCGTCGGGCTCACGGTCACGTCGACGTGGCCGGCCATCGGGAGCCAGCCGTAGTAGCGACCGCCAACGGGCACCCCGTCTCGACGACTCTCGACGACCTCCGCCCAGCCCATGGCCGGTACTCGTCCCCAAGTGGCAGCAGCCGTCGGGTAGAAGTCCCAATAACCCAGCATCGCGCCCATCTCCGCGTAGGTGACGGTATTGGCGGTCACCGCGACTCGTTCGACCCGGAACCGCACCGATCCCGCGGCGAGCGCATCAAGATCCGCGTTCACAATGCGCGTCCGGCGCGTGGAAGTCCGGTCCACTTCCATGACGACGTTTCGCATTCCCGGACGGTCCCCCGCCGACTGCGGCGCTGTCAAGACGCCCACGATGGGTCGGCTCCCGACGGAGCGCAGTCGTCGTGGGGCGCCCGCTCCGCTCGATATCGTCACGGAAACTGCACTCATTCCGATCGAGGGACACCCATGAGCGAATCCTCCAAGTGCGACGTGTTCGTCATCTTCGGCATCACCGGTGACCTCGCCCGGGTGATGACCTTCCGATCGCTCTACCGCCTCGAGCAGCGCAACCTGCTGGATTGTCCGATCGTCGGCGTCGCGGTCGACGACTGGAGCGTCGAGCAACTGATCGAACGGGCCCGGACCTCCATCATCGCGACCGGCGAGGACCTCGACGAGGCGGTCTTCGCGCGACTCGCGTCACGCTTCTCCTACGTCGCGGGGGATTTCGCCGACGCCTCGACCTTCGATCGGCTCGCGGCGGCGATCGCCGGCAAGCAGCACCGCGTCTTCTACCTGGAGATTCCACCGTTCCTGTTCTCGACGGTCGTGGCCGGCCTCGCCGCCGCCGGACTCACGGAGGGCGCCAAGGTCATCGTCGAGAAGCCCTTCGGCCACGACCTGGCGTCGGCCCGCGCGCTCGCCGCGGACCTCGAGCAGTACATCGACGAGTCGCAGCTCTTCCGGATCGACCACTACCTCGGCAAGATGGGTCTCGAAGAGATCCTGTACCTGCGATTCGGCAACACGATGTTGGAGCCGGTGTGGAACCGGAACTTCGTCGCGAGCGTACAGATCACGATGGCCGAGAATTTCGGTGTCGAGACCCGCGGCCACTTCTACGACCCGGTCGGCGCGCTGCGAGACGTCGTGGCCAACCACCTGCTCCAGGTGTTCGCCGCGGCAGCCATGGAGGCACCTTCGGGCGGGGATCCGCAGACACTCCAGGACGCTCAGACCACCGCGTTCCGGTCAGTCGTTGCGGCGGAACCCGCCCACTACGTCCGCGGCCAGTACGACGGGTACCGCGCGATCGAGGGTGTCGCCGAGGACTCCACCACCGAGACCTACGCGGCGCTTCGCCTCCAGGTCGAGAACTGGAGATGGTCGGGCGTCCCGTTCTTCATTCGCACCGGCAAACACCTTCCGGTGCACCAGACCGAACTCCGCCTGGTGTTCAAGAACCCGCCGCGTCTGGGCTTCGGCCTCCACTCGGACAAAGCCGACCCCGGTCAGCTCGTGATCCGGATCGATCCGAAGACCGGGATGCGCTTCGAGCTCCAGGCCCGCCATGCGGGGACCTCGAACGTCGCGCAACCAATTCACCTCGACATGGCGTTCGCGGACGAAGGCGGCGAAGGCGCGACTCCCTACGAGGTGCTCCTCCACGCCGCGATGACCGGCCAGACGATCCGCTTCACCCGTCAGGACACGGTCGAGGAACAGTGGCGGATCATGCAACCGCTGATCGACGCACCGCCGCCGGCCCATCCCTACGAGCCTGGCTCCTGGGGTCCGAAGGAGGCCGACAATCTCGTGCGGGGGTTCGGCCGGTGGCACGGGCCGTGGATCGACTGATCATCGCCGGTGCGCCGCGCGGTCGATCAAGCGAGAGGTCGGTCAGACCCGTTCGATGATGATCGCCGGCGCCATACCGCCGCCCGCACACATCGTCACGAGACCGAACTGGCCATCGGTGCGCTCCAGCTCGTCGAGCACGGTGCCGATCAGGATCGCACCGGTCGCACCGATCGGATGACCGAGCGCCATCGCGCCGCCGTTGACGTTGACCTTCTCCCGGTCGACATCGAGGTCGCGTAGGAACTTCTCGGCCACGACTGCGAAGGCCTCGTTGATCTCGATGAGGTCGATGTCGTCCAAGGTGAGCCCGGCGCGCTGCAACACCTTGCCGCGCGGCCGGGACCGGAGCGTTGAGCATCAGCGTCGGGTCGTCGCCCATGTTGGAGGTGGCCACCACCCGGGCCCGGGCCTTGAGCCCATGGGCCTTGGCGTACTCCGCACTGGCCATGAGCACCGCAGCCGCGCCGTCCACCACGCCGCTGGAGTTGCCCGCGTGGTGCACGTGCTGGATGTCGAGGTCGGGATACTGCTGGTTGATCAGCTCACGGAAGGTGGGGTTGTCCTCGTGCCGGTAGTCCGCCACTGCGGGAAAGCTCGGGGCGAGCGCGGCGAGCGATTCCACCGTGGTCTGGGGACGAGGGAACTCCTCGTGGTCGAGCGCGATCGAGCCGTCGAGGTTCTTGACCGGGATCAGGCTCTTGTCGAACCGGCCTTCCTTGATCGCGCGGTCCGCCCGCGCCTGCGACTCCGCGGCCAGCGCGTCCAATGCTTCGCGCGGGATCCCTTCGAGGGTCGCGATCGCGTCGGCGCAGACCCCCTGATGGGACTGCGGGTGGATCTCACGCAGATGGAGGTTGCCAGCACCCATCGGGAGCAGGCCCTTCTTCGGCGCGGACATCATCTCGGTCCCACCGCCGACGACGAGGTCCTCCATCCCGGCCATGATGGCGTTGGCCGCGATGTTGTTAGCCGTGATCCCCGAGCCGCAGAAGCGGTCGAGCGTCACGCCGCTCGCGCGCACGTCGTAGCCCGCGTCCAGCGCCGACATCCGACCGAGGTCGCCGCTCTGGGTCCCGACCTGCGAACTCGTGCCCCACACGACGTCGTCCACGTCCGCGGTGTCGAAGCTGTTCCGCTCGACGAGCGCTTCGAGCACGGTCCGCCCGAGGTGCTGGGGATGCAGGTGCGCCAACGCGCCCTTGCCGGCCTTGCCGATCCCTCGGGGCGTGCGGCAGGCGTCGATGATCAGAGCGTCGGGCATCAGGGTTCCTCAGGTCGCGAAATGGATCGCCGCCAGGACGAAGGCACCAGCATGGCCGACGGGCAATCCCGCCGTCGAAGCACCGACTTGCGGCCCCCGGGGCCTAGCCTCGAACGATGGCTCGACACCGGATTCGCATCACCTACTGCGTCCCCTGAGACTATTCAGACCGCGCCGTGCGCGCGGCTCACGACCTACTCCACGACTACCAACACGTCATCGAGGAGTTGACGCTCGTGACGGGGAGCAAAGGCGTTTTCGACGTCGAGGTCGACGGTGCGCTGCTCTACTCGAAGCGAACCACGGGACGACACGCGGAGCCCGGTGAGGTGCTCACGCTCTTTCGCGAACAGATCGCACCCGACGTCGCTCTCTACGAGCGCGACTGACCCGATCCAACGTCAGAACCTGTCGCGGAGCTCCGCGACAAGATCGTCGCCCGCGGCCGCGAGCCGCGGCATCAGCTCCGGCTCGGTCGTCAGCGCCCGATACATGAGTTCGACGGTCACGTCGTGCTCGGGACGGTGGACGATCTCAATGGTGTCGCCCGCCTGCACCAGCCCGGGCGTCACCACCCGGCAGTAGGCGCCCGGACGCGCTTCGGCCCGGAACTTCTTCACCCATCCGTGATCGCCCAGCCAGACCGCGAAGGTCCCGCAGGGGATGCGCGGGTCGGTGACCTGGAGCACGAGGTCCCGCCCGATCCGCCACTGCTCGCCCGCCCGCGCGCCGTTCACCGCGAGACCCAGCGTCGTCAGGTTCTCGCCGAAGCCACCCGACGCAATCGGACGCCCGACCGTCGGCTCCCACCAGTCCAAGTCCTCGCGGGCGTAGACGTACACGGCCTGGTCGTCACCACCGTGGTTCTTCATGTCTACGATCGCGTCGCCGGCCAGGCCGCTGCCGCCGACGCCTTTCGGTCCCGGGGCCGCCACGGCAACGGGGCCGGTCACCGGCCGCTTGTCGATGCCCGACATCCCGGACTTCGACCCGATCGGCCGGGCAACGCCGACGTTCACCGAGATCACGCTCGCCATCGAAGTCTCAGTCCTCGAACCGCGACGGTGGGAACCCACCCGTGCTCACCGGGCTCCATCGCGTCGGCTCGACGAGGATGAGGCACTTGCCCTGGTCAGCCATGGCCCGACGGTAATCGTCCCAATCCGGATGCTCGCCGGAGATGCACCGGTAGTACGCGACGAACGCGTCGGCTGCCTCGGGCATGTCGATCACCTCGGCGGTGCCGTCGACCTGCACCCACGCGTCGTGGAACTCCGAACCCATCACCGCGACCGAGACCCGGGGATCGCGTCGGGCGTTCCGCGCCTTGACCCTCTCGGGATACGTCGCGATCGCAAGACGACCCTCGGGCGTCACGCCGCCGGTGACGAGACTCATCTGCGGACGACCGTCAGCGCGCGCCGTCGCCAGAATCCACCGGTGCTTGCCCGCGAGGAACGCGAAGAGTTCGTCCTCATCCACGGAGACGTCGCTCGCCATGTGGCGCGCCCGCGGATCGTCTCGGGGGATCTTCATCACGGCAGCCCTCTCCGTTTCAGTGGTTGAGCCCGAGCCCGTCCTGGCAGTGCGGCCCGCCCCAGTGCTCGACGATCTTGCCATCGCGCATCCGCAATACCGCGGTGCCGTTGATCTCCACCGGTTCACCCGACGGTTCGACGGCATAGAACGCCGCACCCGTATGGGTGCCGCGCACGGTCCAGTTCGAGACGATGAGGTCGTCGTGCTCGATGAGGAGATCGACCGTGAAGACCATGTCCGGGAACGCAGCCCGCGCCTGACTCCACCACTCGAGCTCGTGCCCGCGCACGTCGGTCCCCACCGCGTCCGGGTTCACCCGGCGCGTCACATGGCTGGCGAACTCCGGCGCCCAGTATTCGTAGACCGCATCGACGTCTCCGCTCGCCATCGCATCGCTGTAGGCGCCGAGGGTTCTCAGATTCTCCGACATGGCGCCATGGTGGCACGATCTTCGTGCTCACGTGACTGACGGCACCGTGGGGAACCGGCAGAGGGATCCACGACGTTCTCGTGGAGATCCGGGCTCATGGACGCGAGCCCACGCCGTCTCGGAGGTCCCGCACATGTCGTTGATGCTCGAGGAACGCCCCCCGCAATCGGGTCAACCTGCCACCCCTCCAGGCCAGGAAATCCTGGTCCGCGTCGACGCGGGACGGAGCCGTCGACGCTTCGCATTCGTCGGGCCGATGCTCGGCCTCGCCCTGGCGGCCGTCCTCCTGGTTGGTGGGTTCGCCGTCGCACGAGGGTGGTTCGGGCTCGGTGACCTGTTCGCATCGCGCACCATCGATCGCTCAGCACCGGTACTGGTCGAGCGAATCCGCAACCAGTCCGAGTACCACGGCGCGACGGGAACGTTCGCGGCGATGGTCGACGTGGAACACAAGGTGGGAATCGTGCCGACCTTCGTGGCCGGGAACCACGCGATCTACAGCGGCGTGGGCAGTGTGGACGCGACCGTCGATCTCGGCCGACTGCAGGCGACCACCGGCAAGAGCGGCACCCTCGTCCTGCGGCTTCCCCATGCCCGCGTCAGCGACGTGCACCTCGATGCGGGGCAGAGCCACGTGATGAACCGTGACCGCGGTGCGCTGGACCGGCTCGGTGGGATCTTCGTGGATTCACCGACGTCCGAACGCGAGCTGCAGCTGATCAGCGAGCGGCGGATCGCAAAGGCGGCCCGGGGGAGTGATCTCCGCGCCCGGGCAGAGCGCAACACCGCGACGATGATCGAGGACCTGGCCGATCAACTCGGCGCCGGCCGGGTGGACGTGCGGTTCGGGCCCGCCGTCTGAGACCCAGCCGCCCGCGGGTCAGGCCAGCCGGAGGTCGATGCTCTCGGGCGTGCCGGCCCGGACCGGCTCATCGGCCAGTTCCCTGACCAACCGGAGGACCTCGTTCGCGATCGCCCCGAGGTGCTCCGCCCGCTCCAGCGAGGCGCGGGCGGCCGCGACCCGACTGTCGTGAGTGCGCTGCATCTGCTCGACCTCGGCAGCGGTCGCCGCACTCACTTGCGCCGCGTTCGCTCGGGCCCGGGCCATGGTCTGCTCCGCTTCGCGCTGGGTGGTCACGAGCAACGACCCGGCGGCCGTGGCCGCTTCTCGGGCCACCCGTTCCGCTTCGGCGTTCGCCCGCTGCATGATGGCCTCGGCTCGCGAGCGGGCCTCGGTGACCAGCACGCGGGCCGTCGCCTCCGGTTGAGCCGACTGGGCCAGCGCGGCGGTGAGGTAGTCGATTCGCTGGGCGACGAGTTTGAGAAAGTTGTCCACGGCTGCCGGGTCGTAACCCTTGCGGACGGGCTTGCCGAACTGCTGGTTGAGGACGTCCCGGCCGGTCAGCGGCAGCATCGGTCTTCTCCTGGCATCACGGGCACGACAATCACGGCACTGCCGTAGGCCTCACCCATCTCAGAACGGACAAATCGCACTCTACGTGGTCGGGAGCCCCGAAATCATCCCCGGCTGCAGCCACCGGCGCGCCGGCCGCCTCCCGGGTCCCCTTGCGTCACGCCCCCGCGTGCCCGCCGCGGCACGCGTAGTGGGCGAACCGGTCGGCGACCGGGCGCGCCCGACGATCCGCGCCGAAAAGACCGACCGTGGTGACCGCCCCGGTGGGTTCGAGCAACATCGTCTGCCAGTCGTACTGGTCACCGCGGCTGTACCAACACAGCCCGTGAACGGGGAGCCCCTCCGACCGCATCGTCGCGAGTCGCGACGCGAAACCGTCGAGCCACCCCGGTTGATCCGAGACCGGCAGGGAGAGGTTCGACGTCTCCGCTACCCAGAAGGGAACGCCGTAGCGCGCGAACCACCGGCGGGCCTCGGCGACGTACGCATCGAGCAACTCGTCGACCGACAGCGGTGGCCGGCCCCCGCCGACAACGGAAACGGACACCGGATAGAAGTCGTGCCCCGCGACGACATGGTCGGTCGTCGCCAGCTCGGCGATCCGCGCCATGGTGGAATCGGGGACCGTCTCCAGGACGCGGCACGCGCTCAGCGGTGGCTCGTGGCCGAAGTGCAGATCCCAGACCAGCCACTCACGTTCGCGGTGCCGCTCGACCCGGGCCTCGTCGTCGTCGGTCGCCGCAATCGGCACCCCGAAGACCTCGGCGCCGATCCAGCAACCGTCACGGTCCGCCCGGATGCGCGCCAGCGCCTCGAGGTTCGCTCGCACGACGTTCGTGAGCGCCAGCCCGTAGTCCGACTGCGACGACCGCCGGTCGTTCCACGCCCCGAGCAATCCCGATCCGGCGGCCGTCCCCGCGGGTTCGTTCACCGGCGTGAACCAACGCGGTCCCGAGTAACGGTCCAGGAACGCGTCGACGTAACGACAGAACCCGTCGACCCAGACCGGGTCGCAGAACCCTGGGGAGTGATCCGGGAGCCCGAAGTGGCACAGATCGACGATCGGCTCCACCCCCGCGGCCTCGCACGCAGCCAGGGCCCGATCCCACAGCGTCCAGTCGTAGACGCCCGGCGCCGGCTCGGCGAGCCGCCACGGCATGCCGTAGCGGAACACCGCGACCCCCAATGCGGCCACGTCAGCGACGTCCTGTTCCATCCGGTCGTAGTGACCACTCGCCGCGAACTGATCGTGTCGGAACTCAGCACCGTCGCGCAGCACGATCGGATCGGAGCCTTCCTCGCCGACCGCCCAGGCGAAGTCGGGGAACCCGCAGGGACCGTCTACCGTCACCGGGCGAGCCTAAACACGGCGACGTCGGGGGTACATCGCCGCGAGTGCAGCCAGGCGATCGAGACAGTCATGTGCACATTCCTCGATGATCTCGGCGACGGGCCGCACCGCGTCGATCCGGCCGGCCACCTGACCACACAGTGCGATCGCTGCCTCCATGTCGCCACCGAAGTAGAGGTCGCGCAGGTTCAGCATCTCGACCATTGCGTTGCGTTCGGTGTCGAACTCCAGCGCGCTCGTCTTCTCGGTCCGCAGGGCCCGCAGCGCAGGACTCGTGTGTTGATTCAGGAACACCGTGTCGGTCTCGGCCGCGTCGACGATCATCTGCTTCCAGTTCTGGTGGACCGGCGACTCCGCCGCGGAGACCATCCGCGTACCGAGCTGTATCCCCTCGGCGCCGAGCGCCAACGCCGCGGCCATCGTCGGGCCATCGAGAAAGCCCCCGGCGGCGATGACGGGCAGATCGATCTTGGACACGACCAGCGGGAGCAGCACCATCGAAGCGACCGGCCTCGGATTCTTGAACCCGCCGCCTTCACCGCCCTCCACGATCAGCCCGTCGACGCCGGCATCAGCCGCCTTGTGCGCCGCCGCCAGGGTCGGGACGACGTGGAAGACCGTCAGCCCTGCGGACTTCAGCTGCGCGGTGTACTTGGCCGGGCTCCCGGCGGAGGTCGTGACGAACCGCACGCCCTGGTCGATCACGAAGTCCACGATGGCGGGATCGCGCACGAACGCCTGGGCGATGTTCACACCGAAGGGCTTCTCGGTGAGGTCACGCATCTTGCGGATCTCGTCGCGCACCGCGTCGAGCTCGCCCGAGGAGGTCTCGATGATGCCCATGGCGCCCGCTTCGGACACCGCAGAGGCAAGCTGCGCGCGGGCGATCCAGCCCATCGGTGCCTGCACGATCGGCACGTCGACGCCCAGCATTTCGGTGACGCGGTTCGAGAACAACGAAGGCTCCTCAGGTCGGGTCGGGTTGGTTGGTGCCGCCGGCGAGAAGCGCGGCATCCGATTCACGCATCGATGTCGGCGCCGGATGGCGCCACCGTGACGCGCCGCAACCGTGCAGCCCTACTGGACCGGCTCGAATGGGTCCCGCGTCAGCACGACCGGCACGGTCGTCGTGGTCGTCGTGGTCGTCGACGGAAGTGTTGTCGTGGATGCGGTCGTCGCCGGCGTCGTACTCGTCGGCGCAGCATCGCTGCCGCCGCCCGAGCACGCCACCAAAGGGGCGACGATGAAGGGTGTCGCCACGAACACCCACCGACGACCGCGCATGCCCCAAGGCTATCGAGCCGTCGCCCCGACGCCTGAGCCTGGCTAGCTTCACGAGATGCGCATCGAGGTCGAGCCGGGAATCCGGCTCTTCGTGGACACGGCAGGGTCATCGCTGCGCCCCACCGACGAGGAAATGCTGCAGCAGCCGACGCTCCTCCTCCTCCACGGAGGGCCGGGGTTCGACCATTCGTCGTTCCGCCCCTACTTCGATCGGTTTGCCGACACCCATCACGTCCTGTATCTCGATCAACGCGGCCATGGGCGCAGCGACGGGGCGAACGACCCGAGCCGCTGGAACCTCGACACGTGGGCCGACGACGTCGTGCGGGTGTGCGACGCCCTGGGGGTCACCGCACCGGTCGTGTTGGGGAACTCGTTCGGTGGATTCGTCGCGACTCGCTACTCGGCGCGGCATCCCGGTCACGCGACGAAGCTCGTACTCATGAGCACGCTGGCGCGTCCGAACTTCGAGGTGACCGCGGCCCGCTTCGAGACGCTCGGCGGTCCCGAGGTGCGTGACCTCTATCTCCGTGTCTTCGCCAGGTCGGGGGCCAGCGCGGAGGACTGGATCGAGTACGGACGTCGCTGCATGCCGCTCTACAACGCCATGCCGTCGTCGTTCGGACCCCGACGGAGCCGAATGAACTTCGAGGTGCTCGCCGATTTCACCGACCACTTCGCACAACTCGACCTCCGGGAAGACCTCGCGGCGATTCGCTGCCCGGTGCTCGTGATCGCCGGGGAGGACGATCCGATGACTCCGGTCGAAGCCGCCGAGGAGATGTATCGGCTGCTGCCCGCGGATCACCGACGACTCGAGCGCATCACGGCCTGCGGTCACGGAACATTCCGGGACCAGCCCGAGCGCACAGAAATGCTCCTGCGCGATTTCTTGGCGGGCTGAGCAATGGCCGCCACCGAACCGAGTGGCGACGGTGCGCTGTTCACGTTCGTCGACGTCGGCGTGCGCGGTGACGCGGAGAGGTGGCGGTTGCGCCACGTGGACCTGGCGATTGCGGGTTCTGGCATCACCGTGATCGTCGGGGGCTCGGGATCCGGGAAGTCCACGCTCCTCCGATGTGGCAACGCCCTTGAGGTCGCCGACGAGGGCGCCGTGCTGTTTCGCGGCGTCGACATCGCGGATCTCGACGTGCTCGCGCTGCGTCGTCGAGTCGCGATGGTGTTCCAGCGCCCCACGCCGTTCCCTGGCTCCGGGCGCGACAACCTGCGCGTCGCCGCGCCGGCCCTCGACGACCACGCCGCAACCCAACTCCTCGACCGGGTCCGCCTCGGCCCCGAGTTCCTGGACCGCAACGCGACCGAGCTGTCGGGAGGTGAGGCGCAGCGCCTCTGCCTGGCCCGGTCGCTCGCGGTCGATCCCGAGGTCGTGCTGATGGATGAGGTCACCTCATCGGTGGATCCCGACGGGCGCCGCTCACTCGAAGCACTCGCCCGATCCCTCGCCGACGACGGCATCCCGATCCTCTGGGTGACTCACGACCTCGCGCAAGCCCGCCGACTCGCCAATCACATCGTCGTGATCGACGCCGGCCACATCGCGACCGTCGCCGAGGCCGAGGAGTTCCTCAGGGAGGATCGCCATGGCGAGTGACATCGGGTGGGTCGGTTTGGCGGCATCCCTGACGCTCGTCGCGGTCGCCGTGGCTCTCTCGTTCTGGCAGCGCCTCGCCCTCGAACGCAACATCGTCTGGGCGACGCTCCGAGCGCTGGTGCAACTGCTCCTCGTCGGCGTCGCGCTCAGGTTCGTCTTCGACCAGCCCCTCGTTTGGTCGTGGGCCTGGGTGCTCGCGATGACGCTCTTCGCGGCCGACACGGTCCGGCGGCGCGCGCCAGCGGTTCCCCAACTGTTCCGGCTCACACTCGCGGCGTTCCTGGCCGCCAGCGCCGTGTCGCTACTGGTGCTCTTCGGGCTCGGGGTGTTTCCGCTGGAGCCCCAGACCCTCATCCCATTGGCCGGGATGACCATTGGCAACTCGATGACGGCGAGCGTCGTGGTCGCTCGCCGCGTGTTCGACGAACTCAGCGACAAGCGCGACGAGGTCGAGGCACGTCTCGCCCTCGGGATCCCCGCGCCGGACGCGGCTCGGCCCTATATCCGCAACGCCGTGCGGACCGCGCTCATCCCACAGATCGAGTCCACGAAGGCCGTCGGCCTGGTCTTCCTACCGGGAGCGATGACGGGTCTCATCCTGGCCGGAACGCCGCCGCTGGTCGCGGTCAAGGTGCAGGCCGCCGTGATGTATCTCGTGCTCGGCGCCACCGCGACCACGACAGCGGTCATCGCGCTGGGCGTCCAACGTCGTCTGTTCACACCGGACCATCGCCTCACAGTCCCGGCACGGGCCAGGCACTGAGGCTGAGCGTCCCTCAGCTGCGGTTGCCGACCGCCGCGGACGAGAAGATCTCGACGAGCGAACGCTGCGCGACCTCGTGTGCAGGGCGGGCGACGAAGACGTCCGTATGGTGGTAGCCGGTCGACTCCCGATCCGTCGGATCGATGCCGCGTCGGCCGAGCTCGCCGAGTACGAACTCGCGCTCGTCATCGTCCGCAAACCGCCGCTGCGGATAGGTCACGCCCGGAAGGCGTTCGGTGACCAACCCATGCTCAGCGGCCGCGGCCGCGATCGGCTCGTAGTCGACCCACCGCAGACACAGAGCAGCGAGCCAGGGTTCACCGTCGGCTGCGTCGAGCACCTTGTCGACGTGGTCTCGGTGATGTATCCGATACCCCCGGTCACGGTGACGAGATCCACGCTGCGAAGTTCGGCTCGCGCCGACTCGGAAAGCGCCTCGGACTCGAGGTCGGCGGCGATTCCCGCATCGAGGAATCCGGCGTCGGTTGAATACCGAATCGCCGGCTCGGAGGTGTCGATCCCGACGACCTCGATGTCGTCGTAGGTTCCATAATCCCCGAACCACTCGCGATCGAACGCGAGCATCCCGGCCCGATCGAACGCCGGGTCGGCGGCCGCGTAGTGATCGACGACGTCCGAGTAGTCGATCCGATGCTTCATCAAGGCACCGTTGATGCCGTACGAGCAGCAAAGGTCCACCATGCGCACGGCTTCGTCGCCGTCGCGGGCTTCGGCGATTGCCTCGGCGAGGGTGCGGAACACCGCGCTTCCGTGTTCGGGAACCTGATAATCGAGATCGCCGAGCGTCTGGTAGTAGGCGCGCGGATCAGGAGCGACATAGATGTTGTCGAAGCTGGCCTTGGTCATTGACCGGGGGCCGGGCGGGCCACAAGACGCTGCATTGCGTGGATTCCCCGAACCGGATCCGCCCGGCGACATCACCTCATGGGGGGTGAGTGAGCCATCGACCCGGGGAGGTCTTGTGACCCCACGAACATAGCAACCAATCCCGGACCGCGCTCGGGCTGACTCCGGGCCGGAGAATCCCACCCGGCGAATACCTCGCCAGGGCGGGCTCGATCGTGCCTCGACGCCAGCCGATGACGACTGAATCAGATCGGCGCGCCGCGGAGCCCCTAGGGTGGGACCAGTGAGTGGGCCGAACTGTTCGGTCAACCGCATCCAAGAAAAGAGCAAACGTTGCAGCAAGGCACTGTAAAATTCTTCAACGCAGAAAAGGGCTTCGGCTTCATTTCGCGACGAGGGCGCGGACGACGTGTTCGTCCACTTCTCGGCGATCCAGGCCGACGGCTACAAGACTCTCGAGGACGGCCAGCACGTCGAATTCGACGTCCAGCCCGGTCGCAAGGGCGAGGAAGCGCAGAACGTCCGCGTCATCTGACGCATCGCACTGCGAGCGCCGCGGTTCGGAACATTCCGAGCCGCGGCGTTTCCAATTCCGGCACGATTCACCAGCAGCCCGCGATGGGCTACGACGCGGCCGCCGTTGCCTCGGCCAGGTCCGCGAGTGCGGCCGGGACCGCCGCTGCCAACTCGTCCAGGTCCGGCAACAGTGCACGGCATCCGATGAACCCGAAACCGATCTCGTCCAGGTACGAGATCACGGTGATATTGAGCCCGCAGTCGTCGAAGATCGGACCGAGCGGGTAGAGCGCCACGAGCTGTGCCCCCGCGAGATACAGCGGGAACGGTGGCCCGGGAACGTTCGAGACGATGACATTGATGACTGGTCGAAATCGCTCCGCCACCCGCAACCTCGCGTACGCACGGATTCCGCGGGTGAACGCGAGGGGCGCCGCCAACTCGGCCCACTCTTCCAGCGTGGACCCACCCACCATTTCGTGGACGCCCTTCGCGCCGGTGGCCGACTCCGCGACCCGCCGTACCCGGTCCAACGGATCATCGATCTCCACCGGCAACTCCGCGAACATCGCGGACACCTTGTTGCCGAAGGACCGGTCGCCCTCGGCCCGCGGCGGACGCCGGGATCGCCGCGACCAGGGACCGATCCGGTAGCTCATCGCGTCCCGCCAGATATGTACGCATCGCGCCGGCGACGACCGACAGGACAACGTCGTTCACGGTCAGGCCGAGGTCCTGCTTGATCTGCTTGACCGTCGCCAGCGGCACGGCCGAGACGGCGACAGATCGCTGCGAGCTGATCGAACGGTTCATCGTCAACTTCGGCGAGGTGAGCGGCAGCGTGACTCGCAGGGCTTCGTCGCGGGACCGAACCGCGACCCGACCCACGGTTCCGGCCAGACCGCGGGCGGCTCGCACCATCCTGCGAGGTGCCTTGGTCACGGATACGACGGCCCGACCCAGCATCTCGAGATCGGTCGGGACACGGTCCGGAACCCAATCGTCGACCGTGTCGGGAGGCACTGCCGGCGCGTTCGGCTCGAGGTCGAACAGGGATGCCAGAATCTCGACGCCCGAGGCACCGTCGATGAGCGAGTGGTGCAGCTTCACCACGAACCCGCGGTGCCCATCCGCCAGACCCTCCACCACGTACGCCTCCCACAGCGGCTTCGCCCGATCGAGGGGCCGGCTTGCGACGTCGGCGACGAAGTCGGCGAGTTCAGCAGCGCCACCCGGTCCCGGGAGCGCGGCCCGCCGAACGTGATAGCTCAGATCGAAGTCGGCATCCTCGATCCAGACCGGTACGTACAGCCCGAACGGCACCTCGACCAGTCGGCGACGCAGCGCCGGGATCAACCGCAGACGAGCCTCGAACAACGATCGAACCGATTCGACCGAGAACGGGATGGGTGCCGTCGCCGGGTCGACGACGGCAACCCCGACGATGTGCATGTGTGCCGTCGGCGTTTCGAGGGCCAGGAACGCAGCGTCGAGGCCGGACAGTTGCTGCACGGGCCACCTCTCGCGATAGGGGTCGTGATCGTAGGCCGACGGGCCGAACGACCGATCGTCAAGCGCCGATCATGTTCGTATCGTGCCCGCAGTCAGCGGCGGTGCAGGGGCCTGACGCGCCGACTCGCCGACGGGGCGAGTCAGCGCAGCGCCGGGGCGTGGACGACCACCCCCGGCTCGGCGGCTATCGCGCTCCACGCGGCGGCGGACGCGGCCGCCTCACGTTCGAGGACCTCGTCGAGCCAGGCCCCGAGGATTCGGTGCTGCAGACCGACCGTCGGCCGCCAAGGATCGCCCGGTCGACCGTGACCTCGCCGTCGAGGCTGCGGAGGTACGCCGTGATCAGCTCGGGCAGTTCGGGGACCTGGTCGACCAGGTCGAGGTACAGCCCGACGTCACTGCACGCCTGGTGACCCGCGTGAACGAGGTCGACGCCGTCGAAGCCCGCACGGTGGAGCACCGCGGCCGCCGGATCGGCATCGGTCGCCGGCGGGCAGGTCCCGTCGGCAGCGCCGGTCGACGAGCAGGGTCGGTACGCGAATCCGATCCAACACCTCTGCCGGCATGGTGCGTGTGAACGCTGCGAGACCCACTGCTCCACGCACCCGGCCCTCATCCAAGCCGGCCGCCGCCGCAAGCGCGGTGAAGCCGCCGTAGGAGTGCCCAGCAAGCACGACGCTGGTCTCGATCGATCGTCGCGACCGGCGGGAGGTCCAACCGACCGGCGAGCGACTCTTCGAGCACGAAGCGAAGGTCCGCGACTCGCTGCATCTCGTTCACATCGTCGGGAACGGCCGCGCCCAGCACCCAGTCGGTGAGCGTGTCGCCGGGATGATCCGGCGCGATCGACCACGAAGCCGCGCGCGGCCAGCGCCTCGAACAACATGATGTAGGAGATCCGATTGCCCGAACGTCCATGGGAGAACAGGACGACCGGGTGCGTACCCGGTGCCGGTGGCGCTTCTCGGTAGCTCGCCGCGGTGAAGGCCGCGCCGGGCACCACCTCGTACACCGACCGAGTCGCCGACGCCATCGCGGCCGGGTACCAACAGATCGACGAGCAGGCTTCGGCCGTTGCGGCCGCCATCGATCACGGTCGTCGAGCATGGGCCACCGCCCCGCCAGGGGGGTCGAGCGGAGGGCCAGCCGTCAGTGGAGTCGTCATCGATTGATACTGCCACCGGATCCGGCCGACAACCTCACGGCGCCGTGCGACGACGGCGTGCAACACGACCACGGCCGGCCCGATCACGGTGCGTCGCGGTCGCGGAAAGCTCGACGACCAGCCCGTCGTCGGTCATCCGCCACGGTCGGTTCTCCCCGCCAATGTCGTCACCCGGGTCCGGGACGTCGCGTCGACATCCGGCAGCGTTGCGACGACCCGGGAGCACCTCCAGCGACCGCGAAGACCGCGCCGTTCCTGCGTCGTGTAACGGACCCGAGCGCCCTCGCCGGTGGCGGTACCGGGCCACGACCCAGCGGCCGCGTGCCCGATCACGGCTTCGTGGTTGGCCATCGAGCCACGAACCCAACCATTCGAGTCGAATCCTCTGCTCCGAGGGAATCTGGGCATCCTCGCCTCGCGGTCCGACGTTGAGGAGCAGATTGCCTCGCTTCGACGCCACGTCGACCAGGGTCCAGAGCAACTCCTGACGGCCGATGAAGTGCTCCGGGTCGACGACAGCGTTGTACCCGAAGCTGTGATCCATCCCGCGGACCGTCTCCCACGGTACCAGGCTGGATCTCCGCGAAGGTCAGGTACTCCGGAGTCCGCACATCGAAATGTGGCGGCGGTGGCGGCAACAGCCCACCGTCGCGGCGCGCCTGTCTCCGCGATGCGGCGTCGATCGAGGCCGGCGACCCGCCGTCGTATGTGCGATGCGCAGTATCGGGTTCCATGGCATCCAACGGTCGTTCACCACGCCGTCGGGCACGTCGCGGTAGTAGTGCTCGAACAACGTTCCGAGTCGTGACGGCGGCGACGGCCACGCCACGTCGTTCCACAGCACGCTCGGCCGGTACCGCGCGATCAGCTCGCGCACCTGCGCCTCGGCGTAGGCCGGATACGCGCCATGGGGTATACCGGCGACGACGTCGCCCATCGACCCCATCCGCCTCGGGTTCGAAACTCCAATCCATGCCACCGCAGTAGTAGAGCCCGAAACGGAGCCCGACCCGACGGACCGCGGCGGCCATCTCCCCCACCACGTCGCGTTCGCTGTACCACGCCGATCGATGCGGGTGTCGCACATCCGTCGGCCACAGGCAATAGCCGTCGGCATGCTTCGCCACGAAGACCACGTAGCGAGCGCCGGTCGCGGCGAACCGGCGCGCCCAGTCGTCGGGATCCCACGTGGCGAGCCCGGCCTCCCAATCCCGCGCGAACCGCTCGTAGGGCCGGTCGCCGTAAACCTCCCGGTGGTGACGCGCGACCGCACTCGTTGGGAACCGCAGTGAGTTCTGGTACCACTCGCTGTAGGGGACGCGGCGAGGGCGTCCGGAACGTCCGACTGCAGCAACGCGCCGATCTCGGTGTCGACGGGCGCGAACGCCGGGACCGAGGCCGGCGTCCAATGCACGAAGATCCCGAGTTTCGCATCCGTCCACCAGGCCGGAACCGGCCGGTCCCCGGACCGCCGCGAACGCGTCTCGCCGCTTGCCCATGCCCGCATCGTAGGAAGTTCCCACCTCCCACCCCGTCGCGACGCATCGGCGTGGCGGGCGCCGATCGAACCCACGCTTCCTCGCGGCATGCCATGCTGGCCGGGACCGCTGACAGTTTCGACGGGGCACCATGGCCGGGGTACTGAAACGACTATTCGTGGGTCGGCCCCTGGCGACGACCCAGATGGAGGAGCAGCGGCTCCCCAAGACGATCGCGCTCGCGGTGTTCTCGTCGGACGCGTTGTCGTCGACGGCCTACGCCACCGAGGAGATCCTCTTCGTCACCGCCGTCGGCGGTTCCAGCCTGGCGCTCGGACTCAGCAAGCTCGTCCCGATCGCGATCGTCGTCGCCGCGCTCCTCGCGATCGTGATTACGTCCTACCGCCAGGTCGTGTTCGCCTACCCCAACGGCGGCGGCGCGTACACCGTCAGCAAGGAGAACCTCGGCCGGATGCCGTCGCTCGTCGCGGCCGCGTCGCTGATGGTCGACTACGTCCTGACCGTTGCCGTCTCGATCTCGGCCGGGGTGGCGGCGATCGTCTCGATCCCGAGCCTCCGGGCGCTCCACACGCACCGGGTCGAGTTGGGCGTCGTGCTGATCCTGCTCATCACGATGATGAACATGCGCGGCATCAAGGAGTCCGGGCGCATTTTCGCCATCCCGACCTACGTGTACGTGGTCGGCATTGCCGGCCTCATCGTGGTCGGGCTCGTCCGCAGCTTTCTCGGCCAGATCGACCCGGTCCCGTACGACCCTGAGCTGGCCGCGTCCGCACGCGAGTTGGGCGGTTCGCTCAGCGTGTTCATCCTCCTCAAGGGTTTCAGTTCGGGTGCCGTGGCGCTCACTGGCGTCGAGGCGATTTCGAACGGCGTCCCGGCCTTCCGGCGGCCGGAGGCGAAGAACGCGGCGACGACCCTGGTCTGGATGGGCGTGCTGCTCGGGAGCCTGTTCTTCGGGGTGTCGCTGCTGGCCGAGCGACTGGCGCCGTTCCCGAGCCACGAGCGGACCGTGATCGCGCAGCTCGGGCTCCAAGTGTTCGGCAACGGGGCGATCTTCGTGTTCCTCCAGTTCGCGACCGCGTTCATCCTCGTCCTGGCGGCCAACACCGCGTACAACGGGTTCCCGAGCCTTTCCTCGATCATCGCCCGCGACGGCTTTCTTCCTCGCCAACTCATGAACCGCGGCGATCGGCTCGTGTTCTCCAACGGCATCCTGATGCTCGCGGGGGCGGCCATCGTGCTGCTGATCGCGTTCGGCGGGGTCACCACGGCGCTCATCCCTCTGTACGCCGTCGGTGTCTTCACGTCGTTCACGCTGTCGCAGACCGGGATGATCCGCTACCACCTGCGCAATCGCCACCCGGCATGGCGTCGCAGCGTCGTAGTCAACACCGTCGGAGCAATCGCGACGTTCGCGGTGTTGACGGTCGTCGCCGTGACGAAGTTCAGCGGTGGGGCGTGGGTGCCGATCGTCGTGATCCCGGCGATCGTGCTCGTGTTCACCTCGATCCGGCGGCACTACGCGAGGGTCTCGGCCCACCTCGCCGTCCAGGCGAACACCCGCGTTCCCCGGCGGCGCGTCCTCGGCGTCGTGCTCGTCGAAGAAGTGAACGCCGGCACACTCGAGGCGCTGGCCTACGCCCGTTCGATCCGACCGGATTCCCTGGTCGCGGTTTCCGTGGCCCCCGACCCGGCCGCCGAGGCACGACTCCGCGCCGACTGGGCGCGATTCCGCCTCGACGAACCGCTGACCGTGCTGCTCGCACCCGACGGGCGATTCACCGACCTCACGGTGGACTACCTCGCCGGGATGGAGGCGGAGGCCGACGGCGCGCTCATCAACGTCATGATCCCCGAATTCTTCGTGGAACGATGGTGGCAGCACCTCCTCCACAACCAGTCGGCGCTCGTGCTGAAGGGCCGCCTGTTGTTTCGTCGCAACACCGCCGTGACCTCGATCCCATATCGGCGCGATCGCGACTGAAAAGTCCGGATCGTGACCGGGCGGGAACCGCAACGGTCCGCGGCTCGTTGTGAGGGCATCCCCCACACGCGAGGTCCCGGCACCGGGACGAAGAGGAACCATGAACGAGGTCACGCTCACTGATCGACGCCGCCTGCGCTCGTCCGCGCATCTCTCCGACGTCGAACTGGTCGACGCCCACCTCCGCGCCGCGGAGCACCAACTCGCCGAAGCCCGGGAGACGCTCATCGCCTCACGCCGGCGGGTCGTCGAGCTCGAAGAGGCCCTGGCGCACTGGGTCGAGTTCGCACATCTCGCCCGCTCTGCGCCAGCCCGGATCTCCTGACGCACGCGCGGGACGGGGCGCGCGTCAGGACCGGTCCGAGAACCCGACGGCGGACACTGCTAAAACACACCGCGTACGGCACCGGCCCCACGGCCGCCGGCCGACCTGATCCCGACCACGAGGTGATCCGATCACCCACCGCGAGCCTGGAGCTGCCGAACCCCAGGACGCGCCGGTGAGCACTGATCCCGGTCACCGATCCATGTTGCCCCCAGGGGCGCGGGCGATCATCGACGAGCCCATCGAAGAGATCGTCGGGTACACCCGCTCTCCCAGTGACGTCCTGCGGCTGCTCGTGTACGGATCCGTTGCCCTGGTCCTGCTGGCGCTCACCCGGTGGGCCACCACGGCCATCACCGGCATCCAACACGACCTGGCGAACCTCCTCGACACCTCTTCCACCCTGCAGCGACTCCTGAGCGGCACCGCGCAGATCGTCATCGGGCTCGTCACCCTCCTCGTCTTCGTTCCGGCATTCGTCCTGCAGCGGTACCGACTGCTCGGCTACATCGTGGTGGGCAACGCCCTGAACGTGATCCTGTTCAGCGCGGCCGTCGCCTGGCTCGACCGGGGTGGCCTGCACCACATCGCCAATCAGGTCGCACGAGACGCGACGAGCAGCGGCATGCTCCATCCGCGTGGATTGGGCCAGATCGCCGCGTCGTTCATCATCCTGGCGCCCTTCGTCTCGTCCCGCTGGCGGAGATCCGGCATGGGGCTGATCGTGGTGTTCGCCATGATCCGGCTGACGACGAGTCAGGCGCTGCCCGACGACGTGTTCGTGGCGCTGGCCGTCGGCGCCACCGCCGGCTGTCTCGTGCTGCTCGCGTTCGGTCGGCCGGAACGGCGCGCCACTGCGGCCGGGGTTCGGCAGGCCCTGGCCACCACCGGATTGCCGGTCGACCATCTGGAACCGGCGGGGCCCGACGGCGATCAGACCATGTACCGGGTGGACGTGGGTCGGCCGGAGATGGTGATGACGAAGGTGCTCAGCCCCGCCGAACGGTCGGCGGACGTCCTATATCGCACCTATCGACTCATCCGTCTCAAAGACATCGGCGACGAACGTCCCTTCTCCTCGCTCCGTCGCACCGTCGAACACGAGGCGCTCATCGCACTCCAGGCGCGCGACGTCGGCGTCCGGACCCCGGCGAGTTCGCGCGATCGTGGAGGTCGGCAGCGATTCCATGCTGATCGCGTATGACGACGTCACCGGGCGGACCCTCGACTCCATGGCCGGCTCCGAGATCGACGACGGACTCCTGCATCGCATCTGGGAACAGGCGGCGATCCTGCAACGCCATCGCATCGCGCATCGGAACCTCCGGCGCGGCGCAGATCACCATCGACGAAAATGGCGATCCATGGCTCTGCGGCTTCGGCTTCGGTGAGACCGCGGCCGCCGACTCCGTCTTGGCCGCGGATCTCGCCCAACTGCTGGCGGCACTCGCGATCGACGTCGGCGCCGACCGTGCCGTCGATACCGCGATCGAGGTGCTCGGCGAGGACACGGTGAGCACGGCCCTGCCCCTCCTCCAGCCGGGTGCGCTGCGGAGCACCACCCGCAGCAACCTGCGCCAGTTCCCGGGACGTCTCGATGAGCTTCAGGGCGCCGTCGCCGCACGCTGCGGGATCACCCAACCTCACTACGCACAGCTGGAGCGACTCAGCGCGCGAAACTGCTCACCGTCGGTTCACTCGCCCTGGCCACGTACTTCCTCGTCCCGCAGTTCACGGACGTGAACCGGATCATCGACGAGATCCAGGACGCGAACTGGGCCTGGTTCCCGCTCGTCGTCCTGATGTCCGGGCTGACCTACGTCGGCGCGGCGATCGCGGTCGCCGGCTCGGTCCCGAACCGGATTCCGAGTCTCCCGACGCTCGTGACCCAACTCGGTTCGTCGTTCGCATCGCTGTTGGCGCCGGCCGGCATCGGCGGTATGGCCCTCAACACCCGCTTCCTTCAGAAAGCCGGCGTCGACGGTGCCGTTGCGGTGTCCGGGGTCGGGCTCAATACCGTCGCCGGACTGGCGATGCACGCGCTCATGCTCACACTCTTCGTCGTCTGGGCGGGCAGTTCGGCGTTCGGATCGATTTCGCTCCCGGACCCGGCGGTGTTGCTCTACGGGCTCGCGGTTGTCGGCGTGCTCGCCGGCATCGGTTTCGCCATCCCGACGGTACGCGGTCAGATCACGGGCAAGCTCTTCCCGGTCGTCCGTCGCTCCTTCGACGGACTCGGGCGCACGCTCCGAAGCCCCGCGAAGGTCGGACTGCTGTTCGGCGGCTCGACGCTCGTCAGCATCGGCTACATCTTTGCGTTGTTCTTCTCGATCGCCGCGTTCGGAGATTCGCTCGGCTTCGCGCAGGTCGGCGCGGTCTATCTCGTCGGCGCGGCGATCGCGACCGTAGCGCCGACGCCCGGCGGTATCGGGGCCCTGGAGGCCGCACTCATCGCCGGTCTCATCGCGGCGGGGATGCCGAACACCACCGCGGTGCCGGCAGTGTTCCTGTTCCGGCTGACCACGTTCTGGCTCCCGATCCTGCCGGGCTGGGTCGCGTTCCAGTACCTCGAACGCGCCGACTACATCTAGACGCGGGCGGGACCTAGCTGGCGCGCTTGTTGCGTTGGGCCGCCGGGTCCGAACCGGCGTCGTGACGCCCGGACGACCGACCCGGGTCCTGGCGGCGACCGGTCGATGCCTTGCGCTGGTGACGCCCGCGGGACTTCGTCGACTGCGACGGCTTCCCGCCGCGTGCGGGACGGCCGAGACCGCTTCGACGAACCCGGCGACGCAGCGCCATCGGCGGTTTCGAGGTCCAGCCCCGCTTCTCGTCCCATGCGACGAGCCTCGCGGACCTGCTGCGGCCCGACGAGCGAGATCACGACCCCGAGGGCTCCGGCTCGGCCGGTCCGACCGGACCGGTGGACGTAGGTCTTTCGCGTCCGCCGGCAAGTCGTAGTGCACCACGCAGGCGATGTCGTCCACATGAATGCCTCGGGCCGCGACGTCGGTGGCGACGAGCACGTCGACCCGACCGCTGCGGAAGGCCTCGAGAGCACGGGTCCGCTGGGACTGGCTCCGCCCACCATGGATGGCGGCTGCTTCGACGTCGGTCTGGTTGAGCCGTCGGACGACACGGTCCACGATGTGGCGGGTCCGACAGAACACGATGGTCTGGCCGTGCTTGCCGGCCATCCTCGCGGTGTACTCCAGCCGATCCGCAGGGTCGACGACCGGGAACTCGTGGCGCATCAGGGTGAGATCGGGTTCGGCCGGTCCGACCTCGTGGCGAGCGGCGTCGCGCTGGTACTCGCGGGTCAGCACGTCGACGTCGCGGTCGAGCGTGGCCGAAAACAGGATGGTCTGGCGGTCGTCTGAAGTCTGCGCGAGGAGCCGTCGCACCTCGGGGAGGAACCCCATGTCGGCCATGCGGTCGGCTTCGTCGATCACGACGATCGACACGTCGGCGAGGCTGAGTGCCCGCTGCTCGATGAGGTCGGCCAGCCGCCCGGGACACGCGACGATGATGTCCACGCCGCGCTTCAGGGCGCGCCGCTGCGGCTCGTATCCCACTCCGCCGTAGATCGAGGTCACGCGTCGGTCACGCGTTGCCACGAGCGGACGGAGTTCCTTTTCGATCTGCTGGGCGAGTTCCCGCGTCGGCGCGAGGACCAGAGCGCTCGGCCGGCGCGGGGCGGCCTGCGCGACGGTCGCAGCCAGCGGGATCCCGAACGCGAGGGTCTTGCCGGAACCGGTGGGGGCACGGCCGCACACGTCGCGACCGGCGAGGAGGTCCGGCAGCGTCGCGGTCTGAACCGGAAACGGGGCCGAGATACCGGCGTCGTTGAGGGTACGGACGAGGTCCGCGGGCACGCCGAGATCGGCGAAGGTGGTGGACACTGTTACTCCTGGCTCCCCGGATGGGGACGGTGGGAAGGTCGCACTCGCTCCGCGCGGCAGATGACTGCTACCCGGCACGGGAAGACGAGGCGTGGGCCCTTCCGGAGTGCGAAACCGCTTGGTCGTACGTTCGGGGCGCGTCACGAAGTCGTGAACCGCGCAGCCTCACCCGGTACGTGCGGTTGAAGGGCGCACCGTACCACAGGTCTTCATCGCGACTTCGACACAGCCCCGCGATGGGTCGCCTCTCGCGAGATCACTCCTCGCCGGCCGGCACCAGACCCAACTCGACGAAGATCGCGAGACGCTCCTGCTCGAAGGTCGCCTCGTCGATGTCACCGGCTTCCTTCTGCTCACTCAGCTGGCCGTAGCGCGCCATGAGTGCCTCTTCGTCCACTTCCGGCTGCTCGTCGTCTTCCTCGGCGCGTGTCTCACGCCGCTCACGCTTCGCCGCGGCGCGCTGCTGACGCTTCACTTCACGCGCACGCTTCTCGAAACTCTCGCTGTCCTCGGGCCATGTGTCTCGCCTCACCTTGGGTTCCTGGGGCCACCAACCACGTGGTGCCCACTCGCCGCCTGGATCGGAACCGCTTCGGAGCGATTCTTTCGACGTCGCGGCTGCGCGGAGGCGCCGCAGGAGCATCGATCCGGCGAACATTGACTGCTCGTTGGCCCTACCAGTGTCGCGCAGCGTGCGTCGATGGTTCGCACGGGGCGCTGGGAGCCTTCTCAGCCCGGTGGCGGGACCCGGACGAGATCGGGGTCGAGTTGATCGATGGCATCGAGTCCGAGGAGGCGCAGCGTCCGATCGATGTCCGCGCGGAAATGGACAGGACCTTGGTCACACCGGGCTCTCCCGCCGCTGCGAGGCCGTAGGCCCAGGGCCGCCCGACCATCGCCGCCCGGGCGCCGAGGGCGACCGCCTTCACCACGTCCGCGCCGCGCCGGAACCCACCGTCGACCAAGACCTCGACCTCTCCGCCGACGGCGCCAAGCACGTCCACCAGCGCCGAGATCGTCGACGGAACGCCGTCGAGTTGGCGGCCACCATGGTTGGACACGATGACCGCAGCGGCGCCGGCGTCAACTGCGCGGCGCGCGTCGTCGCCGGTGACAATGCCCTTCGCGATCACGGGGCCGGCGAACTGGTCCCGGATCCAGCCGAAGTCCTCGAACGTCGGCGGACCTCCGAGCCAGTGGAGGAGGGCTTCCATCGGCGACAGCTCGTGTCCGTCACGACGCAGACCGATTGCGTGGGCCAAGTCGAGGCGAAACCGGTCGGCCACCAGATCCGTCAACCACGACGGATGCGCCAGCGCGTGGGGTGCCATCTTGCGGGCCGTCGTGCGATTCACCTCGAGTGGTGGCGACAGTCCCCAGCGCAGATCCCGTTCCCGGTTACCCGGGACCTGGGTATCCAGGGTGACGACGAGGACCGGACAGCCGGCCTTCCGGGCGCGCTCGACGAGCTGCTCACCACCCTCGCGACCGCCGAGGCAGTACAACTGGAACCACGGTGGCGTCCCGGCCGCGTCGCTGACCTCCTCGACCCCATGACCCGACATCGAGCTCAAGGTGAACACGGTTCCCGCGCCCGCCGCGGCGCGGGCACCAGCGACGTCGCCCTGCGGGTCCATCATCCGCGTGAACCCGACGGGCGAGACGAGCAGCGGCATCGACACCGGCTGGCCGAGCACCGTCGTGCCGAGATCCGGCCCCGCAGGGCGACTCCGACCGACCCGCGGTAGGAGCCTGACCGCATCGACCTCGGCATGATTCGCCCGCATCGTCGACTCGGAGCCGGCACCACCTTCGATGTACCCGAAGACCGGGCGGGGCACGCGGCGGCGGGCGAGACGTCGCGCGTCGGCGACGGTGGTGATGCGGTCAGCGGCCCGCGCTTGGCGCGCGCTCCGCCACGTTGCGTACGAGACGTCGATGGGCATCGCGCCCACCGTATGCCGTGAGCCGGTCGGCCTGCCCGCCCCGGCGTGGGGGCGATCAGTCAGCGATCGTCCCGAGTCGGCAGCAGGTCGTCCAGCTGGGTCGTCGCGTCGAGCCAGTCCGTCACCGATCCGGGGTCCGTCACCGCGGCGGGATCCGCGTCGGTCAGACCGCCGACCGGTGCCCCGGCGTGGGGTCGCACATCCTCCGACGCGGCCAGGGGCGGTTCCGCCGACCGGTCCGGCGAGAGCGGGCGGCCGTCGTCCACCGCTTCGTCATCGGCATCGTCGTCACCGAGGAAGTGCAGCCAGGACGTGGTATTGGAGGTTCGCTCCGTCGCCGAATCCCAGAACGAAGCGTCGGGGGTGCTCGTTGAACCCATGCCCCTGTATCGGCATCAGACCCCGGCGGCCTGAATCGACCTGCGAGCTTCGGGGGATTTGGGCGGGTCGCGGCCGCAGACCGCCTCGCCCGTCTCTACGATGGGGCGATGTTCCGTCGCACCGGCGTACCGCTCACGAACTCCCGCCTCGGGCGGGTCTTCGCGGGGTATCGCGGCCGGGCCCGCGCACTCCTCCACGACCCGGCCGCACTCGAGGACCTGGCGGCACGGGCCCGGTACCAGGCGGACGGAACCTCGAACTCCAGAATCCGAGGCCTCGCGGACCAGGTCAAGCGACTCGGCCGGCTGACGCGGGCGTACGCCAATGGTTCGTATCGTGACATCAGCGCCGGAAACATCGTGCTCGTCGTCGCGGCCATTCTCTACTTCGTGACACCGCTGGACCTGGTGCCCGACGCCATCCCCGGCGCCGGACTCGTCGACGACGCCACCGTCCTCGCCTTCGTGATCGCTCGCCTCGAAGTCGAACTCGCACGCTTCGCCCAGTGGGAACGGGCGGACGCGATCACCGTCACGGACTCGGGAGAGAGGCCGTGACGGCGACCCGCCCGCCCTCCACTGCGGGCGAACCGCAGCGCGCCGCCGGGTTGGTTCGGGCCCGGATCAAAGCCCGGGGCGCGGCTGGCATGGGCCCCCATGCACATCTCGCGGGGCGGCGCGATCACCTCGCGTCCCTCACGTGGTCCCACTGCTCGGTCACGCCACAGTCGGCGACGATCGGCGCGATCGTCAGCGGGATCGACCTCGGCGCCCACCTCGATGACGCGACCATCGCCGAAGTCCGTCAGGCGTTGCTGTCCTACAAGGTCCTCGTCTTTCGAGACCAGGACCTCACCGCCGACGCCCAACTCGCCGTGGCTCGTCGATTTGGTGAGCTGGAGGTCCACCCGTTCCTCGCCGGCCCCGAGGATCGGCCCGAACTCGTTCGCCTCGCCAAGGATGCGACCGTCGGCGGCTACGAGAATGCATGGCACAGCGACGTCTCGTGGCGCCTCGAACCCGCGCTCGGCGCGATCCTGCGCGCGGTCGAGGTCCCGCCCTCGGGCGGCGACACGCTCTTCGCGGACATGGGCGCGGCCTACTCCGGCCTCGACGACGAGGTCCGCGACCGAATCGAGACGATGACCGCGGTCCACGACTTCGTGCTCACCTTCGGCCAGGCGCTGCCGGCCGACGAGCGCGCCGTGGCTCGGCAGCAGTACCCCCCGGCGGAACATCCCGTCGTGCGCACCCACCCCGAGACCGGCGAACGCATCCTGTACGTGAACGGGATCTTCACGAGCCACCTGGTCGGCCTGGACGAAGCCGAGAGCGAGGAACTGCTCGCGGTGCTGTTCCGCCAGGCCGAGGTCCCCGAGTACCAGTTCCGACTCCAGTGGCAACCTGGGACGGTCGTGTTCTGGGACAATCGGTCGACCCAGCACTATGCGACCTCGGACTATTGGCCGCACCGCCGGGTCATGGAACGCGCCGCGATCGCCGGCGACCGACCAGCCTGATCGTCGACCCCTGAGGATTCCCATGGCCGCCGCGACCCCCGCAGGCTGGTACGAAGACCCGACTGGCCGCTTCGAGCATCGGTACTGGGACGGTACGAGCTGGTCCGACAACGTGTCGCGCGCCGGCACGCAGTTCCAGGACCCGATCGCCGACGATCCGACCTTCGAGCCCTCGGTCGCGAGCACCGAGCGTCAGCCGGTGGAACGCGGGGTACCGGTAGCGGCGAGCGCGCCCACAGCCACCGTTCCGGCTGCGACCGGGCGGACGTGTCCCCATTGCCTCGCACAGACCACGGCCGGCGGCGACACCTGCCCGAGCTGCGGCAAGAAGTTCAAATCCGCCGCGAAGTGGCCGTGGGTCCTCGTGGCGCTCTGCGCGCTCATGGTGATCGGTTTCTTCGGCTGTGTGGCACTCGTCGGCACGGCGGCCGATCGAGCGATCACCACTGCCGACCCGCGCTGCGCACGCTCTCGGCCGAGCAAGCCCGCCACGCCATCACCCGTGCCCAGTTCGACGCCGTCGATCTCGGCTCGAGCCGAAACCAGGTACTTCAGCAACTCGGCAAGCCGCCCGCGAACTCCCAGGACTTCTCCACCAGCCAGCCGACTGCCGGCGGCGGCGGCGGCGACTCGGCGTGCATCTCCTATTACCAAGTCGGCGCAACGTTCGGGAACTCGTTCCAGTTCTGCTTCGTCGACAACACGCTGGTATCGAAGAACTCCTACTGACCCCCGAGCATCGCCGACCGCGCCGCGAGGTGGGCGCGACGACCGAACTCCTCCGGAACCTCCGGATGGCCGTGGATAGGGTCGCCGGGTGGACGAGCGTCGATCTGGACTGTTGGCCGGCGCGACCGCCTACGTCCTCTGGGGCCTGCTCACGCTCTACTGGCACGAGCTGCAGGGGCTGAACGCCTTCGGACTCATCGCGTGGCGGATCACATGGTCCGTCGTGGTGCTCGGGATCGCCCTCACGATCATGCGCCGATGGCGCGACCTCCGGCCGGTCCGACGCGATCGGCGGCTCGCGCTTCGGCTGCTGGTGGCCAGCATCATGCTCACCGCCAACTGGACCACGTACGTGTGGTGCGTGACCCACGACCGTGTGATCGAGACCGCGCTCGGGTATTTCCTCGCCCCGATCGGGCTCGTCGTCGCCGGAGTCGTGGTGTACCGCGAGTCGTTGCGCACCGCCCAGAAGTTCGCCTTGAGCCTGGCCGGGCTGGCCGTTGTCGTGCTGGGGGTCGGATACGGCGCGCCGCCGGTGCTCGCCATCGTGTTGGCCGCGACCTGGACGGCGTACGGCATGCTGAAGAAGACCGTGCCCCTCCCCGTCCTCGAGTCGCTCGCCGCCGAATGCCTCGTCCTCGCACCGGTGGCGCTGATCGCCCTCATCGGCATGCAGGTGGCCGGCCCGGGGTCCCTCCACGGGGCCACCACCCAACAGCTCGTGCTCGTGCCACTCACCGGGGTCGTCACGACGGTTCCGTTGCTGCTGTTCGCCCACGCCGCGCCGCGCGTGCGGCTGAGCACCCTCGGCTGGCTGCAGTACAGCGTGCCGACGATCAACCTGGCACTTGGTGTTGCGCTCTACGACGAAGCGATGCCGGGCTGGCGCGTGGTCGGCTTCGGGCTCGTCTGGCTCGGGCTGGTCTGCGTCTCGGTCGACGCGTTCCGCCACCGCACCCGCCCGGTGGTGGCCACCGTCCCGACCCTCGAAGGCGCCTGAAGCGGACCCGGGCGCGACGAGACCCGGAGCCCCTCCGAAGAGATGGCTTCCGGGCCTCGTGTGCGTCCGTGCCGGACGGGGTTGGAACTAGACCAGCGCGGAGCAGCAGGTGTCGACGATGAGACGCGTCACCACATAGGGATCCATGTTGGCGTTCGGGCGCCGATCCTCGATGTAGCCCTTCTGGTCGACCTCGACCTGCCAAGGAATCCGCACCGAGGCACCGCGATCCGAGACGCCGTAGCTGAACTCGTTGAACGGAGCGGTCTCGTGCTGACCCGTGAGGCGCTGCTCGATACCCGCGCCGTACCCGTGGACGTGCTCGGCGACCTTCTCGCCCAACGCCTCGCACGCCGTGATGATCGCGTCGTAGTTCTCACGCATCGCCTTGGTCGAGAAGTTCGTGTGCGCCCCGGCGCCGTTCCAGTCCCCGGTCATCGGCTTCGCGTCGATCGTGACGGCGACGCCGAAGTCCTCGGCCACGCGGTTCAACAGCCACCGGGCGATCCAGAGTTCGTCGGCGACATCCATCGGGCCGAGCGGGCCGACCTGGAACTCCCACTGGCCGGGCATCACCTCGGCGTTGATGCCGGAGATGCTCAGACCGGCTTCGAGGCAGGCGTCCAGGTGGGTTTCGACGATTTCACGGCCGTACACCTCTTCCGAACCGACACCGCAGTAGTAGGGACCCTGCGGGCCGGGAAATCCACCGATCGGGAATCCGAGCGGGCGACCGTCCTGGAAGAAGTTGTATTCCTGCTCGATACCGAACAGCGACTCCTGATCGCTGTACTTGTCGGCCACCGCCTTCGCCGCCGCTCGAGTGTTGGTCACGTGCGGGGTCATGTCGGTATAGAGCACCTCGCACATCACGAGCTTGTTGCCGTGACCCCGGATCGGGTCCGGGCACACGAACACGGGCCGAAGGACGCAGTCCGACTTGTCCCCAGGTGCCTGGTTGGTGCTGGAACCGTCGAAGCCCCAGATCGGCAGATCCCCACCGTCGGCGACCACCTTGGTCTTGGACCGCAGCTTCGCAGTCGGCTCGGTGCCGTCGATCCAGATGTACTCGGCCTTGTACGCCACGTGATGCTCCTGATTCCGTCGTGCCAACAGATGGTGCGGCCGCCGAGGACGGGGCCGGACTGGTCGCTGCACCCCACGGGTGGGGCCGGGGTGAGACTCATGGACCGCGATTTCGGATCCATTACCGAAATGTGAACGCCGCGTTACTGCGCCAACTCCGGCCGCGGGAGCCTAGGCCAGCATCCGTACACTGTGCCGAGCCGGGCCGATCCTCGACCCGGCTCACCGACCCTTCCGGCCCCGGGAGCCATCCGATGGGACCTCAGCTCGAATACGTGCTGCGCACCGTGGAGGAGCGCGGCGTGCGTTTCGTCCAACTCTGGTTCACCGACGTCCTCGGATCCCTCAAGGGCTTCGCCGTGACCCCCGCCGATCTCGAAGGTGCCCTCGAAGAGGGAATGAGCTTCGACGGATCTGCGATCGAGGGTTACTCCCGGGTGCAGGAATCCGACATGTTGGCCGTCCCCGACGCGTCGACCTTCGAGATCCTGCCGTGGCGCGGCGACGAGGCGGCCGTCGCCCGGATGTTCTGCGACATCCAGCGGTTGGACCGCGAACCCTTCGAGGGCGATCCCCGCTTCGTCCTGCGCCGATCGCTCGATCGGGCGCGTGAGCACGGCTACACCTTCTTCGCCGGACCCGAAATCGAGTACTTCTACTTCGAGTCCGCGACCGAGCCGATTCCGCTCGACAACGCCGGGTTCTTCGATCTGACCCACACGGACGCCGCGAACGAGTTGCGCCGACGGACCATCCTCACGCTCGAAGCGATGGGGATCCCGGTCGAGTACTCGTTCCACGAGAACGGCCCGAGCCAGCACGAGATCGACCTCCGCTACACCGACGCGCTCGTCGATGGCCGACAACGTGATGACGTTCCGGATGGTGGTGCGGCGGATCGCGTCCGAACTCGGCGTGCACGCGACCTTCATGCCCAAGCCCATCGCGGGGGCCTTCGGCTCCGGGTTCCACACCCACCTCTCGCTGTTCGAAGGTGACGTCAACGCGTTCCACGACACCGGCGACGAGTACGGGCTGTCCAAGGCCGGCCGCCATTTCATCGCCGGGCTGTTGCATCACCGCGCGAGATCACCGCGGTGACGAACCAGACCGTCAACTCCTACAAGCGGCTCATCGCCGGATACGAGGCGCCGACCTACATCTCGTGGGCTCGTAACAACGAGTCAGCGCTCGTGCGAGTGCCTCATCCGAAGCACGACAAGGAGTCCAGTACTCGAGCCGAGTTCCGGTCGCCGGACCCGGCGTGCAACCCGTACCTCGCGTTCGCACTGATGCTGGCGGCCGGGATGCGCGGGATCGAGGAGGGCTACCCGCTCCCGGACGAGGCGACGAACAACATCTTCGAGATGACGCCGGCGGACCGGCGCGCCGCGGGGATCGACCTCCTGCCGCAGTCCCTCACCGAGGCACTCGACGTGATGGAGGGGTCTGACCTCGTGCGCGAGACGCTCGGCGAGCACGTCTTCGACTACTTCATCCGCAACAAGCGGCGGGAGTGGGACTCCTACAAGGAGCAGGTCACCCCTGGGAGCTCGAGCGCTATCTCGGAGTCGCTCTGAAATGACCGGCTCCGATCCGCTGCTGGTCTTTCCGGACCCGCCCCCGGCCCTCCTGGTCCAGACGCTGGATCTGGGGGGCTACGCCTGGAAGGCGGTGGGCAACGCCGCCGTCGCGAGTGCGGACGAGCCGGCCGACGGCTGGGCCGGCGCGATCATCTGCGCCGACGAGGACCCCGAGATCGCGTTCTCGCTCTGTCGCACCCTGCGCAAGCGCGATGCCGTCCTCGAACCGCTCCTGCTGCTCGTTTCCGGAGCCCAACTCGAGGAGCTGGATCAGCGCGAGGACCTGTTCGACGACTTCTGTCTTTCACCGTTCCATCCCCGTGAGCTGGAGGCCCGGCTTCGCCATCTGATGTGGCGAGCCGGCCGAGGCACCGCACCCGAGCTCGTCGAGTACGGCGACCTCACGCTCAACGTCGAGACCTACCAGGCCGCGCTCAGCGGACGACCGCTCGACCTCACCTACATGGAGTACGAGCTCCTGAAGTTCTTCGCGATGCACCCGGCAAAGGTCTTCACGCGAGAGCAGCTGCTCTCGCGGGTCTGGGGCTACGAGTACTACGGCGGCGCTCGGACCGTCGACGTCCACGTCCGGCGACTCCGGTCGAAACTCGGCGAGGAACATGCGGGGCTGATCCAGACCGTGCGATCCGTCGGCTACCGCTTCGGCCAGACCCGCTCGCTCTGACTGCGGACGTTCAGACCGGCTGACCTTCGGCGCGCTCGTCGGCGACGTCGCCGATCTGCCAGCCGATGAGTGCGCTCCACGCGGCACCGCCCATCATCACCGCGACGGGACCGACGAGCACCAACACGAGAATGATGATCAGGGCTCCAGGCACAGTCCGACCCTACCGGCCCGGCGCGTAGGCCCAGGCCTCGATCTCGACCTGGGCGCCACCGGGCAGCGCGGCGACCTGGACCGTCGAGCGGGCCGGGCGGTGATCGCCGAACGCCTCGGCATAGACCTCGTTCATCGCCCCGAAGTCGGCGAGATCGGTCACGAACACCGTCGTCTTGGCCACCGCGTCGAGGGTGAGGCCACAGTCGCCCAGGACCAGCGTGATGTTCTCCAGGACCCGTGTGGCCTGGGCCCGCGCGTCGCCGGCGACGAACTGTCCGGACGCGGGGTCCAGTGGGACCTGGCCGGCGAGGACCAGCCAATCGCCGGCGCGCACGGCCGGCGAGTACGGGCCGGCCACCGGCGGCGCGCTCGGAGTGGGAACAGGTTCGACGGTCACCGACGCAGCATACGGGCGGCGCGCGTGCCCGCGGCTGGGAACGTCTCGGGTCGCGTCCCTTCGACCGCGGCGACCGCGTTCCAGGACGCGGCCGCGACGGCGGCAAAGGCGGCGTCGCCGGCCTGGGCGCGGGGCGTCGCCCGCGAGTCCACGATCTCGACGTCGACGCGCGGCATGTTCTTCGGACGGATGATGCCGAAAGAACGGATCGTGAGATCGAGGACCTCGCCGGTCTCGTCGTCCACCGCGAGTCCTTCGGTGAGAACCCAGCCGAGCGCCATGTGCGTCGCACCGATCACGTACGAGCGCAGCACCGTGTCATCGAGTGGGTCGCCGGCGTCAACTCGCACGAGGACGCGAGTCACCGCGCCGGAGGCCGGATCCAACTCGACGCGCGCTCCGGCCAAGGCGCCGTCCTCCGACTCGGCGAGGGTGTCCAACAGCACCGAAGCACCACGGGCATCCACGAGTGTGAGCCGATCCAGACCGGCGGTTGCGATCGCCCCCTCGACCAACACCTGTTGTTCGGCCAACCCGGCGGCGCGCAACCGGTTCGACACCGGCGGGCCGGGCACCGTCACGACATCCCAGGCCGTATCGACCTCCAGGGCATAGGGGCCGCGATACACCGGAGGCACCAGCATGGTGGTCCCACGAATCTCGACTCGGCCGTCGCGTACCACCGCGGTTGCGGCGATCGGCGGCCGCTTCGGACCCAGGCGGACAACGTCCTCTCGGGCAAAGACCACGCGCACCGGGCGGCCCAACTTCGCGGCCAACTCCTGGGCGGCACGGGGCGCGAGCAGATCCACCTTGCCGCCGAATGCGCCCCCATTCGCGAGGGAGGACGCCGGCACTCCCCCCGGCTCGCACCAGCTGGCGTCGGGTTCCAGATACGCCGGTTCGACCCAACTCGTGGCCAGCGTGACCCCACCAGCCGGTGCCGGAGGTACAGGCAACGGCGGACGATCGGCCACCGTCGTACGCCGACCCTGCACCTTGCCGGCCTGCGCCCGCGCCTGCGCCAACGACGCCCCGATGACCCAGTCGTGACCCGCGGCCGCGATCGAATCGCCGGCGAAACCTGATGGGCACGGGACCGCGACCGTCGCGTCGCGCGGCGCCGTATCGTCGGCAAATCCGCCGTCACCGAGCGGCGTTCGAACTCCCACCACCTGCGGCGCGTCGCCCTCCAACTCCGCCCGTCGACGCGGCGGCGGTCAGGTCTCGGGGCCGTTCGATGGCCGGTTGCCCGACCGCCTCGTGGATCGTCTGCCAGCCGGTGCAGCGGCACAGGTGCGCGGCCAAGGCGCGGTCAACGTCGGCGGGCGCGGTGCGACCCTTCGCCGTGAGCGCCGCGAGGCGCACGAGGATTCCGGGGGTGCAGAAACCACATTGGGAGGCGCCCGTCGCGACGAAGGCGTCGGTCGAGCGGTTCGAGGACTTCGGGTTCGAGCCCGGCCAGGCTCGTGACCGACCGCCCTGCGATCCGGGCGGCCGGGGTCACACACGCGACCCGGGCATGACCGTCGACGAGCACGGTGCAGCATCCGCATTGGCCCTGCGGCGCGCAGCCGTCCTTGACCGTGGTGACGCCGACGCGCTCGCGCAATACCGAGAGCAGCGTCTCGTGGTCGTCGACCTCGACCTGGACCTGGTCGCCGTCGAGGGTGAACTCGAGCGTGCTCAGCTGAACGACTGGCCGCAGCCGCAACTGCGCTGCGCGTTCGGGTTGTTCACGTGGAAGCCGGAGCCCTGGAGCCCGTCGTGGTAATCCAGCTCCGCGCCGCCCAGGTGACCCATCGACGCCGGGTCGATGACGACCTGCACGCCGCCGTGCTCGAACTTGACGTCGTCGGCGGCGACGTCGGTGTCGAAGAACATCTCGTAGCTGAAGCCGGAGCACCCGCCGGGACGAACCGCGACCCGCAGGGCAAGGTCCGGCGTGTCCTCGGCCTCGATCAGCGACTTGATCTTCAAGGCCGCCGCATCGGTCAGCAGGAACTGGGCTCGGGCGTCGGTAACGGTGAAGCTCATGGGTGACTCCGTGGTCTCAGGGGTTGGTCAGGGTACCGCGACGAGAACATGGCAGGGATCGGGCTCGTACAACGTCGAGAAATGCTCCACTGTTCCCGACCCGACAGCAGCCACTCCTTCGCAGATCCCGCGGTGGAGATTGCACACCAGGTCCGGGTAGGCCTCGGCGAGCTCCCGGAACGGGCAATGGAGGAATTCGACCCGGGTGCAGCCCGACTGCGCGACCGGCGGTGGACCACCGTCGCTCGGCACCATCGCCGCCTCCTCGTCGACGGCCGGCTCGAACCCCAGCCGATCGAGGACGTCGGCCAGCTCGGTCAAGGGCGGACCCGTTCGGCCCACAACGGCGTTGCGGCCCCAGATCCGACCCGTTGCCCGGGCGGCGCCGACGTCGGCCCCGGTGGATTCGGCCAACGCGGCGAGCATGCCCGCGAGCAGCACGTGCGCCGGCGGGTCGAATCCCATGCCGGGCGCGCCCGGCGCGAGCGAGTACCGGTGGCGGGGCCGGCCGACCGTGCCGCGATGCACCGCTTCGACCTCGATGAGTCCGGCGTCACGCAACCGTTCCAGGTGGAGGCGGACCGTGTTCTGGTGCACGTCGAGCGCATCGGCGAGTTCGGTGACGGACCGGGGCGCCGTTGAGCCGGCCAGCTCCCGATACAGCGCGTAGCGGGTGTCGTCGCCCAGGGCCTTGAGCACCTCGAGGTCCATGCCGTTGACCGTAGGGCCGAACGGGCATATTTTCAAGGCCGACGCTGTTTTTATTGATCCAACGCAATTCTCTGGACCGATGACTGAGGATCCGATGCCCGACGAAGCCCCGACACCCCCCACCGCACCAGTCACGGTCGAGACGGTGCGCGGCATGCTCGAGCGGAGTCATGGACCCCGAGCTCAAGGCGAGCATCGTGGACTTGGGGATGGTCCACGACGTGGGCATCGCCGCCGACGGCACCGTCACGGTCCACATCGCGCTCACCACCTTGGGTTGCCCGCTCCAGGCCGAGATCCGCAATGAGATCCGCGCCAAGCTCGCCGGCACTCCTGGGGTCGGCGAGGTGATGGTCCGCTGGGTGGAGATGACCGCCGAGCAGAAATCGGCGGCGATGCAGCGCGCACGGCTCCAAGCCCGCGACAACGCCCCGGAGACCGGGATCCCGGCCACCACACGCGTGCTCGCGGTGTCCAGCGGCAAGGGTGGCGTCGGGAAGAGCTCGGTCACGGTCAATCTCGCCGCCGCATTGGCAAGCCGGGGACTGCGGGTCGGAGTGCTCGACGCGGACATCTGGGGATTCAGCGTGCCGCGCATGCTCGGCGTCGAAGGCCGACTCGGGGGCCACGACGGCAAGATCGTTCCCCACCAACGCGCCATCGAGGGCGGCGGTACCCTCGAGCTGGTGTCGATGGGCTTCCTCGTCGACGACGAGTCCACCGCACTCATGTGGCGCGGTCTGATCCTGACCAAAGCGGTCGAGCAGTTCCTGACCGACGTGCGGTGGGGCGAACTCGACTACCTGCTCGTCGACATGCCACCGGGGACCGGCGACGTCCAGATGGGGCTCGCCCGGTTGCTGCCCCAGGCCGAGATGTTGGTCGTGACCACGCCGGCGCGTAACGCGCAGAAGGTCGCGACCCGGGTTGCGGACATGGCCCGCCGCTCGTACATGAAGGTCGTCGGCGTCGTGGAGAACATGAGCGAGTTCGTCACGCCGGACGGCCAACGGTTCGCCCTCTTCGGACGCGGCGGCGGGGCGGACCTCGCCGCCGAGATCGGGGCCCCGCTCGTCGCCTCGATCCCGCTCGAACCCGAAGTGTCCGAGGGCGGGGACACCGGGAATCCGGTCGCGCTGTCGGACCCGGCATCACCGGCCGGCGCGGCGTTCCACACACTCGCCGCGAAGGTCGTGGACGAGTTGCTCCCGCCCGTCGAGATGGCGGGCTGCACCGCACGCATCTTCGAAGCTGCGGCGGCCAACCTCGCCGCCGCCGACGCCGCCCGCTGATCAGGTCGCGGTCCAGAGGCCGCGCTGGTCGCGGCCGGTGACCTGGGACTCGTCGCGCAGCTTCCGCAGGTGGCTGTAGACCTGCTTCGCGGCGACAGGCAACAGTGCCTCCTGCGTGTCGGGGTAGAGCGACGCGACGATGTCCTTGACGCGCGTCGGGCCCCGGCGCACGAGCCGCAGCACCTGCCGCTCGCGGTCGCGACGGTGTTTCGCGTACTCGTCGAGGCGCGCCTTGGGTTCCTCGATCAGCTCCCCGTGGCCCGGGGCGATCGCCCGGAGGCGACGGATTCGGCGCAGCCGGTCCAGCGTGGTGAGGTACTGGGCCATGTCGCCGCCGGTCGACGGCGACACGACCGAGAACATCCCACCGAGCACGGTGTCGCCGGTGAAGAGCATCCGCTCCTCCTCCAAGAAGAAGCACAGGTGGTTCGGTGCGTGGCCAGGGGTGTGGAGGACTTCGAGGCGGAACTCCGTGCCGTCGACCGTGTCACCCTCACCGATCGCCCGGTCCACCCGCACCGACTTCTCCCGCCGCGAATACGCCAGGATCTCGGCGCCGGTGGCTTTCGCCAGCCGGGTCGCGCCCGGCGCATGGTCGGGGTGGGTATGGGTCAGCACGATCCAGCGGACTCGGTCGCGCATCGCCCCGCCGACGATGGCGTCCGTGTGCTTCTTGTCGTCCGGGCCGGGGTCGATCACCGCGACCTCGTCGACGCCGACGAGGTACGTGTTGGTCCCAGGTCCGGTCATCGGCGACGGGTTGTCGGCCACCACCCGCCGCACCAACGGGGACAGCGCGCTCGGCACATCGGGCGTCAGGTCGGGCACGGGACCCGTCCTTCTCCCGCTTCACCGGGGAGCGCGATGCGACGGCCGGCGCGGGACTCGGTCACGAAGTTCGGCGGGCCTTCCTGATGGGCGGCACGCGCCGCGGCCAGCGCGGCGCCAACCGAGTCGAAGCGGGTCAGCAGCTCGAGGTTCTTCCGGGTCGGGAGGATCAACTCGATCTCGCCGGCCACTTCCGCGGCCAACGCGTCGACCGGACGAATCCAGGCCGACGCGATGAGTTCGTTGTCGTCGTGCACGTACGCGCCCGGCGGCGCTGCCGCGAGAAAGAACCAGGTGCTGTACCGGCGGGGGCTGCCGCGCGGGGTGACCCAGTGGGAGACCACGTGTAACTCGTCGGTCGCGAGGGTGAGGTCGTGCGTCGCGATGAACTCGGCAAATCCCGAGCGGCCCGCGTTGAGGTCGTCGCGTGCATGGACCAGGTGCTCGGCGCCGGCGTCGACGACGCGTCCCGCGCGGTCGCGAGCAAGGAGCACGCCGGCCTCCTCGAACGTCTCGCGCACCGCGCCGACGAGGAATCCCAGCCCGCCGTCGGCGACATCGAGCGCGGCGCTTGCGCGCGTGTCGTCCCACCCGACGCAGCGCTCCGCCCAGCTCGAAGCCCGATCATCGGCATCCACGGCGCCGCCCGGGAAGATCGTGGCTCCCGCGATCCAGACCGAGTCCAGATTGCGCCGCTGTACGAACACCTCGAGGTCCGGGGCGTCACGAACCAGCATCACGGTGGCGGCATCCCGGGGAACGAGAGTCGCAGTCTCCGGTGAGGCGGCATCCACCCGCGCAGCCTACGGCGACCAAGATCCCGCCGGGGCCGCGTACGCTCGGCGGTTGATGGACCCGCGCCGAGCACTGCCTTCGGTCGAACGACTCCTCGGACAACTGGAGGGCCTCCCCCACGAACTTCTCGCTGATGCCGCGCGCGAGGCCCTCGATGACGCCCGAGCCGAGATCGAGACCGGTGCGACCCTCGGGGAGGAAGAAGTCCTGCGGTCCGCATCCGCGATCGTCGCGACCCGCCGCGCCGGCGCTGCTCCAGCCCGTGGTGAACGCGACCGGCGTGTTGCTCCACACGAATCTCGGCCGCGCCCCGCTCGGCGACGAGGCCCTCGCCGCGGTCGAAGCCATCGCCCGCGGCGCGAGCAATCTCGAGTTCCGGATGGCGACCGGTGCCCGCGGCTCCCGCCACGAACACGCAGGTTCGTTGCTCGCGCGGGCGGTCGGCGCCGAAGCCGGCATCGTCGTCAACAACAACGCAGCCGCCGTACTCCTGTGCCTCGGCGCCCTGGTCCCGCCACGGCGGCGAAGGTGGCGGAGGCGGCGAAGGCCGGGGCCGTCCAGGCGAGCTGACGCCTCAGCGCGACGTCGGCGCCTCGATCGTGGGCAGGCGAGGCTGGCGGCATTCCGGGACGCCGGCCGGAGACCCAGGTGGCCACGGAGTGAGCTGTCATGGCGTCATTCCCGCGCGATCCCCACGTGTCTCATCCACTCGACCCGGTCCGCGCCAGCGGGGCGTCCCGGCCGCTTCCTCCTCAGTACATCTCTCCGTTCGGGAGACAGTCCGCCGCCCGCGGGGACTGGCCCTTCTTCGCCGGGCTGCTCGCAGATCACGACGTCGGTCGTGAGGAGCAGCGAGGCCACCGAGGCGGCGTTCTGGAGCGCGCAGCGCACGACCTTGGTGGGGTCGATGACCCCAGCCTCCACCAGGTTCTCGTAGGCGAGCGTCTGCGCGTTGAAGCCCGCGTCGCCCTTCAGCTCGCGGACCCGCCCCACGACCACCGCCCCCTCGAGCCCGGCGTTGGCCGCGATCTGGCGCAGGGGCTCTTCGAGAGCGCGGCGGACGATGTCGACCCCCACCGCCTCGTCGCCCTTCGCCTTCACCGCCGCCACCGCCTCGAGGCAACGCAGGAGCGCGACCCCGCCGCCGGGGACGATGCCCTCCTCGACCGCGGCCTTGGTCGCGTGCATGGCGTCCTCGACCCGCGCCTTCTTCTCCTTCATCTCCGTCTCCGTCGCCGCCCCGACCTTGATCACCGCCACGCCACCCACCAGCTTGGCCAGCCGCTCCTGGAGCTTCTCGCGGTCGTAGTCGGAGGTCGTCTCCTCGATCTGGGTGCGCAGCTGCTTGACCCGTCCCTGGATGTCCCCGGCCTTGCCCGCCCCCTCCACGATCGTGGTCGAGTCCTTGTCGATGGTGACCTTCCGAGCCTTGCCCAGATCGTCGACGGTGAGATTCTCCAGCTTGAGGCCCAGGTCCTCGGTGATGGCCTTGCCGCCGGTGAGGATCGCCAGGTCCTCGAACATGGCCTTCCGGCGGTCGCCGTAACCCGGTGCCTGACCGCGGCCACGTTCAATGTCCCCCGGAGCTTGTTCACGACCAGGGTGGCGAGGGCCTCGCCTTCCAGGTCCTCGGCCACGATCAAGAGCGGCGAGCCGAGCCCGGCCACCTTCTCCAGCAGGGGCAGCAGGTCCTTCATCCCCGAGATCTTCTTCTCGTGGATCAGCACGAAGGCGTCTTCGAGCACGCACTCCATCTGCTCGGGGTCGGTCACGAAGTACGGGGAGAGATAGCCGCGGTCGAACTGCATGCCCTCCACGATCTCGAGCGAGGTCTCCATCGACTTCGCCTCCTCGACCGTGATGACCCCGTCCTTGCCCACCTTCTCCATCGCCTCGGCGATGAGGCCCCCGATGGTCTGGTCGCGGCGTTGGCGGAGAGAGTCCCACCTGCGCGATCATCTTCCCCTTGACCGGCTTGGCGAGCTTCTCGAGCTGCGCGGTCACGGCGGCCACCGCCCGCTCGATGTCCCGCTTCAGCGCCATCGGGTTGGCGCCGGCGGTGACGTTCTGGCTGCCCTCGCGATAGATGGCCTGGGCCAGCACCGTCGCCGTCGTGCGGTCGTCACCAGCCACGTCGGAGGTCTTGCTCGCGACCTCCTTCACCATCTGGGCCCCACGTTCTCCAGGGGCTCCTTGAGCTCGATCTCCTTCGCCACCGTGACCCCGTCCTTGGTGATGAGGGGCGCTCCGTACTTCTTCTCCAGGACGACGTTGCGGCCCCGGGGGCCGAGCGTCACCCGGACGGCGTCGGCCAGGTAGTTGACGCCGCGCAGTACAGCCTGGCGCGAGTCGTCACCGTACGTGATCTGCTTCGACATTTGGATACGCCTCACCGGGAAGGTGCTTCGCGCCTTCCCAAAGCGGCGCACCTGGCGCCGCGCATTCGGAGTCCCGCGAAGCGGAACCCTGGGGATTCGCCGGAGGCGATTCCCCCTCAGCCCATGATCGCCAGGACCTCGTCCTCGCGAACGATCAGCACGTCCTCGCCGTCGATCTTGATCTCGGTCCCGGAATACTTGCCGAACAGGACCCTGTCGCCCGCCTTCACGTCGAGGGCGTGCTTGGTCCCGTCGTCGAGCAGCTTCCCGCTGCCCACCGCCAGGACCTCGCCCTCCATGGGCTTCTCCCTGGCGCTGTCGGGGATGACGATGCCGCCACTCGCCGTCTCCTTCTTCGAGGCGACGGACGATCAGGCGGTCGTGAAGCGGTCGTACCTTCATGGCGTGTGTTCTCCTTCGGGGGTGAGGCCCGGTGGTTCGGGGATCGCGGAAGCCTGCACCGGCGTCAGGCGGGAACGATCGCAATAGCCCCGGCCTTCCCGGCACGCCGTGTAGTTGCGCAGGGTCTCCGTGGCCGCCAGCGAAGCGGCCTCCGATGGGCTGAGGAGGGCATAGTCGCAGCCTGCCCGACCGGCCTCGCACTCGGACAGGTTCCGCGCGCTCGCGGCGCCGTCCACCTCGGCCAGCTCGCGCGGATCGAGCAGGGAGCGGTCGCAGTCGTCCCAGCCGTACCGGCAGTCCGAGAGATTGCGCCGCCGCTCCTCGAGGGTGACATCCCGTGCTTCCTGCTCCGTCAGCTTCGAGGGATCGCAGGCCGCGAAGCCCTGCCGGCAATCGGACACCATGCGCCGGCGCAGGGCGAGTGCGACCTCCGCGCGCTCGGATTCGTCGAGCTGGGACGTGTCGCACGGTCCGATGCCGCTCGTGCACCTGGAGATGTCGCGCCGCCGGCTGGAGGCGGCCACGTCCTGCGCCTCCGCGGCCGTCAGCCGCGACAGGTCGCAGTCACCGATCCCGTCGGTGCAGCTCGAAACGTTGCGGTCGTGCCCGGCGACGGCCAGCGCAACCGTCTCCGCCTCGGTCAATCCAGAGGTGTCGCACGCGTCCAGCCCGCGGCGGCAGGCAGCGACATTGCGTGCATGGTCGGCCCGCGCGACGGTGTCCAGCTCCGCCGGCGTCAGCTGCGCGGGGTCGCAGGACGACCGCCCGCTCCTGCACGCCGACAGGTTCGCCCCGGAATCCGGCGCGGCTGCGAGCAACGACAGGGGCCACAGGGTCAGGCCGGCCACCGACGCGACGAGGCGTCTCGAAACGGTCCTGGTCATGATTTCACCGCTCTCTCGTGTGGCGGTGTTCGTCCGGGTGTCCAGCGCGGCCGCCACTCACGCGGCGCACCGGCCGTCCGTCTCTCTCGGGTCGGCACGGCGCCGGGCACATGCTCAGGCGCAGCGGCCTGTGTATGAGGAGGCGTCTGCGACCCGGAAGCACCGGGTACGCTCGCAACATCACTCTACGCGTCGGGGGAGCGGGCCACTAATCGATTGTTCGACCGCAATCCATCGGGCAGGATCGATGTCCGCGCGGCCTCAGGTGAACAGCGCCCGGGCCCGGTCCGAGATGGCGATCGCCGCCGGGTTGCGCAGCTTCCTCTCGACGGTGATCGCGTAGAAACGCTGGCGAACCGTGTCCAGCCGACCCACCAGGCGAACTCCGTAGTGCCGCTTGACCTGGGACTCGATCGCCGACGGCATGGCGAACAGCCCCGCTCCCGCTCGCCCAAAGGCGTCGATCAGGGCGCTGTCCTCGAAGGTGCCGACAACACGCGGCCGGATGTCGTTGGTCCGGAACCACTGATCGAGCGACAGGCGCAGCCCGGAGTCCCCGCTCGGAAGCAGGAAGGGCGCCCCATCGAGCGAGTGGGGAAACCGCCGCCGGTGCGTCTTCGCCAGGGGCTCGGTCCCGAAGATCGACACGCCACACTGGCCGAGAAGGTGGCTGTAGGCGCGCACCTTGACCGCCGGCGGGGCCGGGGTGTCGGCGAGGACCAGGTCCAGGGAGTAGATCGCCAGCTCGGCCAGCATCCGTTCGAGCTGCCCGTGCACGCAGTCCAGCTGAATGGGCTCGGGGAGCTGGAGGGCCGGCTCGAGCATCTGATAGGCGACAAGCTTGGCGCCGACCATCGTCACCCCCACCGCCAGGCGGGCGGGGTGGGTCACCCGTCCCTTCACCGCCTCTTGCAGCTCGCGGCCGAGGGCGAAGATCTCGTCGGCGTAGCGGTAGACGGTGCGGCCCACGTCGGTGAGGACCACGGTGCGCCCGGAGCGCACCAGGAGCTTCTCCCCCAGGGCCTCCTGCAGCTCCCGCAGCTGACCGCTGACCGTGGGCTGGGAGACGTTCAGCTTCTCACTGGCGCGCGTCACGCCGCCCTCGCGAACCACCATCCAGAAATGGAACAGATGATGATGATTCAGCGCGTCCACGCTCGAACGATACATCGAAGCGGCTCTATGCGACAGCCTTCGAACAAGTATTGGATCTCTTCGACGCTGGCCCTCTAGACTGCAGGTGGTCACGAGGGGAGAGCCGGAACCATGCCGCCGCCGACAGATTGAGAGTCGCCGTCACGTCCGCCGGGCCTCGTCCTCACCAAGGACCTCCGCGACGATGTCCGGCGCCGCGTGCTCCTCGCCATGAGCCGGTTCGGTCTGGAGCTCCAGGGCGTGACGGCGCGCCTGGCCGAGCTGGAGAACCCCCTCGGCGGAATGGACCAGCGCTGCCGGATTCGCACACGCCTGCGGTCCGGGGTCGTTCTCCGCGCCGAGGCGATCAACGGCGTGATGGCGACCGCTGCCGGTCGCTGCGCGGCCCACCTCGCACGGCTCGTCGCCGCCGAGCTCGGCGGCAGAAACGGACGTCCACCGCCGCGCCCTCTCGGGCCCGGCGAGTGAAAGCGTCTTCACCAGCGGGGTCTTCAACCGCTCAATCCGATGAGGTGTCCCATGAGCTTTCTCAGACGGTTGTCTTCTCGAGTGCGGACCTGGCTGGGCCTCGGCGACCCGTCCGACGATCACCTGATCCCGACCCACGGTTGGCTCCGTGGCGCGCCCGAGGTCGCGCTTGGCGAGGCTGACGGCCCCGTCTACCTCGGGCCGCGGCTCCCTTGAAGAGAGCAGTGAAGGCGCCGGCGGGGACGCGCCCCGCCGTCCGACGGGATGCCGCCATCCTGGTCGAGTACCTGGAGTTCCGGGCGGGGGAGGCCTCGCGCGAGTACCGCCTGCGCGTGGGTCGGGGAGCCGACGTTCGCGGGGTCACCGTGGCGATCTCCAACGAGGCCTTTCTCTCGGGCCTCGTGCGCTATCAGGACGCCCCGGAGATCTGCTTCCTCAAGATTCGCCGGGAGCTCGCCGCGCACGAGGACGGAACCCTTCTCGCTCGCGACCACCACATGAGCGACCAGGAGCTCGAGGAGTACCGGGTCGCCCACGCGACCAGGAGCCGTCGCCGGAGCTGACAGGGCGCGGGCCTCGCCCGGGTCGTCTTCCGCACGCCGCTCATCAGCCTCCCGCTGGCAGAGACGCCGAAGACACTCACCCCTCTTCGGGCCCTCGCCGGCGTCGCGCCGCTCACTGTGCCCCCTCGGTGGGGGGCGGAGAGCTCTGACACCAGCTGTCAGGGTCCCCGGTCGAGGATGAGCGCAGAGTGTGCTCGTGCCTCACGCCTCCTCGTTCGACCCTCTTCCTCTGGGCGGGTGGCCGTTCGTGTGTCCACGCGACCCTGGCCCCGAGCGAGAGATTTCTGGACGACAGAACGTGACATTCGAGAGATACGGAATGCGGATAAACGTGACACCGGGCGGCGAGATCTTGGGGGCTGCCGGCGGGGGACACACGAGGGGTAGGCGGCGGCCGGTCGGAACGGGCTGGAAGGCGTCGGGGCGTGCTCGAGTTTCTTCAAGGTGTTGACCTGGCGAGCGGACCTGAGCTGGCAGTGATGTCCATCACACTGCGCGCACGATGAACGAGCGCCCCAGATTCGACGACGCCCTCCACCTCACGGAGAGCGCCGCAGTCGATTCCTCAGTCAACGTGACACTTGACAATGTGACAGTGACTGTCGCATTATTTCGGCGATGGACAAGAAGCGATTCGGCATCGACGAGCTGGCGAGTCTGGTCGGTGTCTCTCGCCGGACGGTCCGGTTCTACGTCCAGCAGGGTCTTCTCCAGCCACCCCTCGGAGTTGGGAGGGGCAAGCACTACGGACCCGAGCACCTCGCGCGGCTGCGAGCGGTCAAGGCGCTCCAGGTCCAGGGGCTCAGCCTCGACGAGGTCCGACGGAAGATCGCCGGCGAAGGCGAGTCGGCAGAGGTGTCAGCCCTCGCGATCACAGCCGTCTCGGAAGTGGCGGGCTCGCGGTGGACGCGGCTCGAGGTCGCACCCGGCGTCGAGCTGCACCTCGCCGGGGGGCAGCGGGGCCCGTCGGCCCGCGGGCTCCGGGAGCTCGAGGCGTGGTGCCGGCGCCACCTCGGGACCGAGGAGGCTGGTGACGACCTCTTCCCCGAGCGTCTCCGGAAGCTGGCGGAGCAGCTGCGGCGCTCCGAGGCGGCCGGGGCGGACGACGACGGAGAAAGGAATGACCGCGGACACGGGCCGCGGGGAGCTGAAAGGAAGGCGTGATGAGGAGCATCAACCTGCTGAGAGCCACGCTGCCGGCCCCGCCGGCGCCGCTCTTCGACAAGGAAGAGGTGGCCCGGGTGGGTCTGGCCTGGCTCGCGACGATGGCGGTTCTGGCAGGAGTGCTGGTGGCGTTGGCCTAGGCGCAGAAGCGGGTTTCCCCGGAGCGGGGAAGTCCCGGGACGAGCGGAGTGATCCGAAGCCCCCTTCCCTCGAGGGAGCCTCGGAGGTGAGCGAAGGAGTGTTGAGAGCATGTCAGAGGTGGAGACGGTCCGAAGCGGCCTGCTGACGACGGAGGGCGCGCCCATCCCCCTGGTGGGCGTGGTCGTCGAGGCGCAGATCCGGGACTACGCGGCCCGGGTGGTCATCTCACAGCGATACCGCAACGACGAGGACGAGCCCGTCGAGGCGGTCTACCGGTTCCCCCTGGACGAGGCGGCCGCGGTGTGTGGCTTCGAGGCCCTCGTGGACGGGCGCCGCATCACCGGGCGGGTCGAGGAGCGCGAGAAGGCGTTCGAGACCTACGACGACGCCCTGGCCGAGGGGCACGGGGCCTACCTGCTCGACGAGGAGCGGGCCGACATCTTCACGGCCAGCGTGGGCAACCTGCTGCCGGGGAAGGAGGTCGTCCTCCGGATCACCACGGTGGCCGAGCTGCCCCTCGAGGGCGACGCCATCCGGTTCACGCTCCCCACCACGATCGCCCCGCGGTACGCCCCGCCGGAGGATCGCAAGGGGGTCGGGGAGACAGAGGCGGAGCGGGTGAGCGCGCCCTACGCGCACCACGTGCCCTACGGCCTCCAGCTGCAGGCGGACGTGGAGACGAGCGCGCCGCTGCGGGGTGTCGAGTCCCCGACGCACGCGATCGCTCTGGCGTTCGAGGACGGTCGGGCCACCGTGAAGCTCTCGTCCCGTGAAGCGGCCCTCGACCGGGACTTCGTCCTGAAGATCGACCTGGCCGAGACCTTCGCCCCCCGGGCCCTGGTGGAGACCGGGCCCGACGGGCACGCCTACGCCCTGGTGTCCTTCCGGCCGGAGCTCGACACGAAGCCGGCTCCGGCCGAGGTGGTCTTCCTGGTGGACCGCTCGGGCTCGATGGACGGCGAGTCGATCGCCGAGGCCCGGGGCGCCCTGCAGCTGGCGCTGCGCAGCCTGCGCGCCGGGTGCTTCTTCAACATCGTGGGCTTCGGCTCCACCCACGAGGCGCTCTTCCCGGAGAGCCGGGCCTACGACGACGCGAGCCTGGCGGAGGCCACCGCCCACGTGCGGGGCCTGGAGGCCGACCTGGGTGGGACGGAGATCCTGCCTGCCCTCGAGAAGGTCCTCTCGGCGAAGCCCCGCAAGGGGCTGCCCCGCCAGCTGTTCGTTCTCACCGACGGCGAGGTGAGCAACACCGACGCGGTGATCGCCCTCGCCCGGCGGCACGCCGGCCACACCCGGGTCTTCACGTTCGGCATCGGCGCCGGCGCCAGCCACCACCTGGTCGAGGGCCTCGCCCGCGCCGGGGAGGGGGCGGCGGAGCTCATCGCGCCCGGGGAGCGCATCGAGGGCAAGGTGCTGCGGCAGCTCGGCCGGGCCCTCACCGCGGCCCTCACCGACGTCCGCGTGGACTGGGCCGGGCTCGGGGTGGAGCAGGCGCCCCACGAGGTGCCACCGGTCTTCGCCGACGGGCGCGTCCTCCTCTACGGGCGCCTCGAGAAGGCGGACTCGGGCACCGTCTCCCTGAGGGCGTCGGGCGCGCAGGGCGACGTGGTTCTCTCGCTCCCGATCGACGCGGCCGGCGCGGAGGAGGGGAGCCTCGTGTCGACCCTCTGGGCGCGGCAGGCCATCCGGGACCTCGAGGAGGGGCGCTCCGTTCACCACGCCCGCCGCGGGTCGCGGCAGAAGCGGGCCCTCACCCTCGACGACGACAAGGTGAAGGCGGAGATCGTGCGCCTGGGGACGACCTTCGGACTCGTGTCGCGCCACACGTCCTTCGTCGCCGTGGAGGAGCGTGAGGGCCCGAGCGGGGGCGAGCCCCGGCTGCGGAGGATCCCGCTGGCGATCACGCGGGGGTGGCACGGCATCCGCGAAGACGGCGGCGAGGTTGAGATGCTCCTGGCCGAGGAATCCGTCGCCAACGCGTGCATCGCTCTGCCAACCCACGCCTCGCCGCGGGCGGCCATGGG
>CAVPAT010000010.1:0-44531 GCA_963701625.1 uncultured Acidimicrobiia bacterium
GCCGACCGGTGCTTGGCGGCGAGCCCGGCGAGGCGCGTCTGCGCTGCGAGGGGAAGGGAGGTGCTGCTCCCGAGATCGAGGATCAGGAGGCCGAAAGCGCCGGAGCGGGTCAGGTGATCCGCCGCCCGCAGCGCCTGCCTGAACTCCGACACCCGGACCACGACCAGGGAGCGGAGATCGACGCCCCCTTCCGCTGCGTCGGGGGGATAGAACGAGTCAGTTTCTTCGGTGATCCATGCGGTGGGTTCGCCCCGCCGTTGTGCCTCGAGCATCATGCCGAAGGCCATCGTGAGAGAGGCCGAGGCGCCGGCTGCCGAGAGTTCCACCAGGCGGCCGGAGAGGGTCTCCAGGTCCCACCGGGCCGGTGCCGTCTCGGCCGAGGCGAGGCGCAGGGCGGTGGTGATGTCGCTTCGCTCGAGGGAGGGTAGGTTCAAGGGGTTCCTCGAGGGAAAGCGGAGAAGATCCTGGAGTGCCGCAGGACGGAGCCGCGGATCTCCCGGGTCACCCCGTCAAGACCGTATGCCGTTCACTTTGCCGCGCAGGCCGGACCGGCTCAGGTGCGCCGAATCCCGATCGGCCCCCGCTCACATCTTTCGCCGGAGTTCGATCACCTTGCCCAGGATTTCAAAGGGCTCTCCCTGGGGCACGATGGGCTCGAAGGCGGGATTTTCCGGGGTGGAGTTCCACTGGGCTCCCCTGGAGCCGGAGACGTTTCACCGTGGCTTCGTCCCCGATTCTTGCCACTACGATCTCTCCGCTCCGGGCGGTGGGCTGGCGTCGCACGATCACCACGTCGCCCGGGAGGATGCCCGCGCCGATCATGCTTCGTCCTTTGACCCGGAGGGCCGACCCCAAGACCGGCGAACGCACCGAGAAGCAACACCCGATCCGCACCGTCACCTTCGACGAAGGCACGCCATCGGAGACGACCGTCGACATCTGGACGATCGGCGGTCGGCTCCACCAGATCGACCACGACGAGAACGGCACCGAGATCCCCATCCCCCTGCGCCGCATCGAGAATCCAATCCGACGCAACCAGAACGGCGACCACCGCCACTACCTCACCTGCGAAGTCGCCCACCCGACCGGCGGGAAACCGATCCGGATCACCGAACGTACCTACACCCGACCCGACGACACCTTCAACCGACCCGAAAACATTCGACAATTCCCGTCCGGCGACCCGGACTACGAACGCATCCGCGGGCTCCGCAGCGACATCGAAGCCAGCAACCGCGTCATCGACGACCACCTCCACCTCCGACGCGCCCGCAGCATCGGCGCACAGGCACAACTCTTCGACCTCCTCTGCCACGGCCTCGCCGAGAACTCCGTCGCCCGCCACCGCCACCGCCTCCGACCCGCCAAACCCCACCAAGCCGCCGGTACAGAACACACCCACGCCGCACCACCCGGGAGTCGAACGCCGCATCGGCAGGCCACGACCACCCCAGACCACCAGAAAGCGCTCGTCCTGGCCCCCAGCCGGCCCTCAACTACCTTGAACCACGGACCAACGAACCGGCACGCGGTTAGTCGCCGACGTTCGTCACCGCGTTCGCCACATCCCCCCGCCCCCGTAGCTCAGGGGATAGAGCAATGGTTTCCTAAACCGTGTGCCGCAGGTTCGAATCCTGCCGGGGCGCTCCCATGATGTCTCAAGACATCACATTGCCGGGTCGCGCTACGTCGGAGAACCGGCAGGGTTCGACGGCGACGCCTCGAATGCGTCGATCAACCCGCCGACATCGGTGAAGTACGCGTCGGTCCCGATCAGATCCGTGACCCCATAACGATCGAGTTGGGCGCGGACTGCGTCGATCACCCCGACGAAGACGAGCCGGACTCCGCGCTCGGTCAACTCACCGTGGATGTCCCGGATGGTCTGGCCGCCGCTGAAGTCGACGTCGGACATCGCCGCCGCATCCATGCCCAACCATCGGACACCGGAACCCCCGTCGCCGACGAGACCGCGGGTCTCCTCACTCAGCCGCTCGGCGTTCGCGTAGTAGAGGCTTGCCGAGAAGCGGTACACCACGAGTCCGGGCCGGGCGTGCGCGCCGGAGGCGGCGGGCGTGCTCACGGAAGTGACCGTCGGGTCCCGGCGCGAGCACCGTGTTGTGCGGTCGATATCCGCGGCGGAGGTGGTTCAGCACCGAGACGACGATGGCCACGATCACGCCCTGTTCCACGCCGACGACGATCACGACGAGGGCCGTCACCGCCGCGATGACGAACTCGTCACGACGGAGCCGAAAGAGCATCCGCACCCCGGCGACGTCGACGAGCTCGATGCCGATGAGGAAAACGACGGATGCGAGGACGGCCTCGGGCATGTACTGCAGGGGCACGGTCAGGAAGAGCAGGACGAACAGCACGATGACCGCGGTCGTCAGCGACGCCAGCTGGCTTCGACCCCCCGCCCCGTCGACCATCTGCGTCTTCGTCGGGCTGCCGTTGACGACGAAGGTGCCCGTCAGCCCGGCGACGATGTTCGACGCGCCGAGCCCGTCCAGGTCGACGTTCTCATCGAAGGCTTCGCTGTACTTGGCCGCATAGGCGCGCGAGGTCGCGGCGCTCTGCGCGAGGATCACGATGAAGATGGCGCCCGCGGTGCCGAGCAGCGTCTGGAACTGGTCCCACGTCACGTCGGGGATACCGAAGCTCGGCAGCCCGCTTGGAACCTTGCCGAGTGTCGCGACCCCATGTCCCGCGAGATCCCAGTTCCAGCTGACGACGATCGCACCGATCACGGCGATGAGCGCTCCCGGGATACGCCGGTCGACCAGGCGGGTGACGAGTATCACGGCGAGCACGCTCGACGGAGACGGCGAGCGTGGCCATGCTCGTGTCGGGGATCTCGCGGAGTGTGTCGACGAACTTGGGGATCGTGGCGCCGCTCGGCGATGTGACGCCGAGCATTCCCGCGAGCTGTCCCATCGCCACCTGGATCCCGACGCCGGTGAGGAATCCGATCAGGACGCTGCGCGACAAGAAGTCCGCGAGAAAACCCAACCGGATCAGGCGGGCCAGGATCAGGATGCCGCCGGTGATGATCGCGAGCATGCCGGCCAGCGCGACGTACTCCGGCGAGGCGATCGGGGCCATACCGGCGAGGCCCGCCGCGAGAATCGCAGCGGTTGCCGAGTCGGCGCCGACGACCAGATGGCGCGACGAGCCCAGCACGGCGAACACGGCGAGCGGGATCAGGATTGTGTACAGGCCGGTGATGACCGGCATCCCGGCGATCTTGGTGTAACCCATCACCTCGGGGATCCCGAGCGCGGCGAGGGTGACGCCGGCCGCGATGTCCATCGGGACACGTTTGCGGTCGACGGGCATGATCCCGCCGAACACCGGAAGTCGTCGGCCCGGTCGGGCCGCCTCGACGTCGGACTCGTTCATGGGCCGCTCCACTCTTCCTTCGGGCCCACGCCGCCGGGCCAGAGCGCGGCAGCGTAGATCGGGATGAAGGGCGGTCAACTCGAGGAACGGTCGAACCGTGCCGGGGGTGCTCGGACGTCAGTCGTGGCGCACCGGCGTGATCCCGGTCGTGTCGGCAAGGGGGCGCCGCGCCGAACGGCACGGCGGGAAGCGCGGGCACCGGAGACCGAACCGGCCGCGGCCACGCGATCGGTGTCACGTCACTGTCGATCACATCGCCCACTTCGACCCCACCGCGGTCCACCGCGAAATGCGGGAAGGGGTATCCGCGAGTGCTGCCCTCGGGGAAGTAGATGATCGTCTGCACCATGCGATCACGGTCGGTGACGTTCGCACCGGCAAGGTGCACCGTCAGTCCGTGGTGGAACGCGACGCTCCCCTTCGGCACTTCGACGAGGACCGGCTCGATCCCCGCGACCTCCGGATCCGTCAGGATGTCCTCGGGCTCGCCGAAGAAGATATTCACGAACTTGCGGAGCCCGATCGCGTGCGAACCGGGGAGATAGGACATCGCCCCGCCCGCCGCCGTCGAACCGTCGAACGGGATCCATGCGGTGACCGACGCGGTCTCGGCGATGGGCCAGTACGGATGGTCCTGGTGCGCATCGGTGACGCGGCCACCGGCCCGCTTGGTGAGTGCCTGGTCGTGCCACAACCGCACCGTGGGGACCCGCAGGAGCTCGGCCGCCGCCTGTCCGACCCGCGGATGGAAGACCAACGGCGCGACCTCGGGATGGTCCTCCCACAGGTTGATGCACTGCACGAAGGACTGCTGGTACCGGCTCTTCTCCGCCAGCGGCGTCGAGTCGCTCCGGGTGCGGTCCGCCACCGCCGCCGTGACCGCCGCGCCATAGCGGTGCAACTCGTCGTCGGTGAGCAGACCCGGGACCACCACGAACCCGTCCCGCTCGAAACTCGTGACGGTGTGCTCGTCGAGGAGTTCGGGTTCGGTCCTGCTGGTGGTCATCGGCGACATCAGCTCCGGGCGCAATCGACCCACGGCAGCGTAACGGTGCTGCTACTCCGGTTCGACCAGCAGCGCGACCGGGCCGCCCTCGTCGGGGCCGGTGTGCTCCCGCAACGCGTGTTCCGGCAGCCGGAGCGCCAGCAGGATCATCACCGCGGCGACGGGCAGCGCCGCGGCGTAGACGACGGGAATCGCAGACGCGACGGCCGCCGTGGTCGGGCTGGAACCCACGCCGACCTGGGACTGGTAGACGGCGCTCAGCACCGCGGCGCCCAGCGTGACGCCGAGCATCCGGCTCAACAGCGCGGTCGACGTCGCGACTCCGAGCTCACGATGCTCCACTCCGTTCTGGAGCGCGAGCAACGACGTCTGCATGATGAACCCGATCCCGCTGCCGAGCACGGCACCGAACGCGGCCGCGATCCACACCGACGTCGTCTCCCCCAGCGTCGCGAGCAGCGTGATACCGACGATCGTGAGCAGCGACCCGACGATCGGCCAGATGCGGTACCGACCCGTCGCCTCGACCCGACGGCCGGCAATGAGGGTCGTGAACGCGGTCGTGAACATGAACGGGATCAGGAACAGCCCGGACTGGGTCGCGCTCACGTCGGCGACCTGTTGCAGGAAGACGGGCAGGAAATAGATCCCCGACGCGAACAGCGCGCCGCTCGTCACGTTGAGCAGGCTCGCGATCCTCACGACGCGCACCGACAGCATGGCGAGCGGCAGCACGGGCTCACGCGCGGCGCGTTCCCGGCGGACGAACGCGAACGTCCCGCCGATCGCGACCGCCGCGAGCCCGATCACCCACGGCGACGTCCACGGGACCTCCCGACCGCCGATGCTCGCGACGAGGACGACCGCAGCCAAGACCACCGTGAGGAGCGCGGCGCCGAGGTAGTCGATCGCGTGACTGATCCGTCGGTAGGGCACGTGCAACCGCGCGATCACGATCGTCGCGCTGATCACCGCGAGCGGCAGGTTCACGTAGAACGCCCACCGCCAACTCAGGTGGTCCACCAGCACGCCGCCGCTCAGGGGTCCGACGAGACTCGCGATCGCGAACAGTGCACCCTGGTAGCCGAGCCACCGCCCGAGTTGGCGCGCCGGCACCACGTCGGCAACCACCGCCATCGCGAGCACACCGAGCCCGCCCGCGCCGAGCCCCTGCACGAAGCGGAACGCCACCAGCTGGTCCATCGACCCGGCGACGCCGCACAGCATCGAACCGACCGCGAAGAGTCCGAGCGCCCCGAGGTAGATCCGCTTGCGGCCGTAGAGGTCGCCGAGCTTCCCGTAGATCGGCATGGTGGCGACCTGGCCCAACAGATACGCCGTGATCACCCACGATCGCTGGGACTCATGGCCGAGATCGCGCCCGATCGTGGGGAGCGCCGTGGCGACGATCGTGGCGTCGAGGGTGCTCAGGATCATCCCGAGCTGGACGCCCACGAACACGGCCAGCACGGTCCTGCGCTCGCTACGGCCGTCTCGGTGCATCCCGCACCGTATTGCGAATTCCGCCCCGTCCGTCCGGGCCCACCCGTTCCGGCCGAGGAGTAGCGTGGCCCCGTCCGCTGCGAGGGGGAACGCAATGAACGACCGGACCGATCGAGGCCGCCCGCGGATGCTCCTGGGCGTCGCCGCCGCGGTGGCACTCCTCGTCGTGGCGGCACCGGCCCTCGCCGACGGGGGCAGCAGCAACTCCACGCCGACCGCGTCAGCTGAGGCCGGCGCGGCCACGAGCCCGCCGACGACCGCGGCCGACGGCCACGATCACGACCACGGCACGACCGCGCTCAACGGCCAGCCCATCAGCGGGGTCAAGGCCCAGGACGTGGCGGCCGAGCACGCGCCGAACGAGCCCCTCGACCCGGCGACGCGCGAAAAGCTCAAGATGCAACTCGTGTCCGCGCGCGAAACCGCAATGCGGTACCCGACCCCCACCGAAGCCGAAGCTGCGGGCTTCCACCTCGCGGGCGGCTTCGCCCCCGGCAGCGGCGCGCACTACGTCTCCTACGGCAACCTCAGCGGACCCGGCGACGTGGACCCGACCCGCCCCGAAGCGCTCATCTACGACGGCATCAGCCCGACCTCACAGATCGTCGGCCTCATGTACTACGGCATGGGTGAGCAGGCACCCGAAGGATTCGCCGGCCCCAACGATCACTGGCACCGGCACTCCGCGGTCTGCACGAAGTTCGGACCGAACGGCATCGAGGTGCCCTACCCAGCCGACGCGGAAGTGACCAAGGCGATGTGTGACCGCGTCGACGGCCTCTACATGGAGACCACCGGGTACATGGTCCACGCGTGGGTCGTGCCGTCGTGGGAGAGCCCGCTGGGCGTCTTCTCCCATGACAACCCCGACGTGCGCTGCGCCGACGGCACCTACGACACCGACAAAGCCGGGTTCTGCCAAGGCACCTGAGCCTCCGCTCGCTCAGGCGTAGGCGACCTGGCAGAAGCCGTGGTTGCAGTACCCACCGGGGTGCTTCGCCAGGTACTGCTGGTGGTAGTCCTCGGCGTAATAGAAGGTGTCGAGCGGCGCGATCTCGGTGGTGATCTCGCCGAAGCCACCCGCCGTCAGTCGCTCCTGGTATCCGGCGCGGCTCGCCTCGGCCGCGGCAAGTTGCTCCGGTGTCGTCGTGTAGATCGCGGATCGGTACTGACTCCCCACGTCGTTGCCCTGGCCCATGAACTGGGTCGGGTCGTGGTTCTCCCAGAAGATCCGGAACAGCTCGTCGAGTGATGCCTGCGCCGGGTCGAACACGACGAGCACCGCTTCGGTGTGACCGGTCATCGAGGTGCACGTCTCTTCGTACGTCGGGTTCGGCGTGGTGCCGCCCGCGTAGCCCGCGGCGGTGCTGTAGACCCCGGGAAGCTGCCAGTAGAAGCGCTCGGCCCCCCAGAAACATCCCATCCCCACAACGATGGTCTCGTACCCCTCGGGCCACGGACCGACGAGCGGATGGCCGTTCACGAAATGGGCGGCCGGGACGGGCATCGCCTCATCTCGGCCGGGAAGACACTGCTCGGGGGGCGGCGGCGGTGCGGGGCGGCGGAAGCTCACAGTAGGACTCCAGTTCGATCGGTCCGGCCGACGGTAGGCGGTCAGCTCGGGCCAATGCAGACCATGCAGCATCGGATTCGTGACGTCCACGACCGACGAAACCGCGACCGCCATATTCTGCGCCGATGAGCCCGACCCGCAGCTTCGAACCGACCGCGGCCCACACCGTCACCCTGCCGGGCGGCCAGATCGCCCACGAGGCGCACGCGGCCCACTCCGCAGTACTCGAACGGCGCTTCAGTGAAGTCCGTCCGGGCGTGTGGAGCCTCGTGGGCAACGGGCTCTCGAACCAGAGCTTCATCGAGGGACCCGACGGCATCATCGCCATCGACACCGGCGAGTCGATCGAGGAAATGCGCGCCGCGCTCGCCGAACTACGCGCCGTGACCGACCGCCCGGTGGTCGCGGTGCTCTACACCCACTTCCACTACGTGGGCGGCACCGGCGCGGTGATCGAGGCGGACGCGGCGCGCGAGGTCCCGATCTACGGCCACACACGGATCGCCTCGAACCGGTCCCGGGCCAGCGGCGAGATCGGGCCGACGTATCTCCGCGGGCTCGTGCAACAGTTCGCGATGGCGCTGCCGCCGGACGGGCCGGACGGGATCGTAAACGTCGGGCTCGGCCGGTTCTTCCGGGACCTCGCGCACGCGCCGTTCACCGACGCGTTCCTCCCCCCGACGGTCACCTTCGACACCCCGACGACGCTGACAGTCGCGGGGCTCGAGGTCCAGGTCACGCCCGCACCCTCCGACGCCGACGACTCCGTGACCTACTGGTTCCCCGAGCTCGGCGTCGCGGTCAACAACCTCGTCTGGCCGGTGCTGTTCAACGTTTTCGCGATCCGCGGGGAGGAATACCGCGACCCGCGCGTGATGCTCACCGGGCTCGACCACCTGCTGTCGCTCGACGCCGAACACCTCGTGAACGCGCACGGACCGGCCATCAGCGGCGCCGCGGAGATCCGGGCCCGAGTGACGCGGTCACGCGACGCGATTCAGTTCCTCTGGGACCAGACGGTGCGCCACACCAATCTCGGCCTTGCCGGTGCGGACCTGGCCCACGCCATCCGGCTCCCGGACCAGGCTGACGACGACTACCTGACCCGCGAGTTGTACGGCATCACCGAACACCATGTGCGCCAGATCCGTACCGGGCTGTTCGGCTTCTTCGACGGCGACGAGGCCGGGCTCTTCCCGCTTCCGCGCGCTGAGCACGCAGCTCGGATGATCGACGGCTTCGGCGGTCGCGACGAGGTCCGCCGTCAGACCACCGCCGCGATCGACGGTGACGACCTGCGCTGGGCGATCGAACTCGGCACCTGGCTCGCGTACTCCCCCGACGCCGAGGCCGCGGATCGCGAACTCCTCGCGCAAGCGCTCCGACTCGTCGCGCAGCGGACGTCGGCCGCGAACCTCCGCAGCTGGTGTCTGACCCGCGCCCTCGAGCTCGACGGCGCCATCGATCTCTCGGGTCGCTACCAGCACCGCCTGTCGCGGCGGGGCGTACTCGGCGCGCCGCTCGCGCAGTCGGTCCACGTCTTGCGGGTGCTGCTGGATCCCGACCGCACGGTCGGTCTCGATCTGCGGCTCGGATGGCGCTTCACCGACGGCACCGTGACCGGCCTGCACCTGCGCAACGGCATTGCGTGCCCGACCGACGGGACCGAAGTCGACGCCACCATCGAGTGTTCACCGGAGACCTGGGCGAACCTCCTGAGCGGACAAGCGATGCTCTCCGCCGCGATCACGAACGGAGAACTCACCGTTGCCGGCGACACTGACGCCGTCACCAGCGCCCTCGCCGCGTTCGACGTCGACAGTCTCCGCAACTAGCGGTCAGGCGCTGCTCGTCGGAGTGAGGTCGCACTCCTCGGAGACGGCCGGGATGGACGCGGAGATCGCGTCACTCACCTGGTCGGGCTTCAGCTCTGCTTCCGGAATCTGGACGAGCACTTGCAGCTCCGGGGACCGCGCGATCGCGAGCGCGGCACACTCGGCATCGCGGACACTCAGTCCGGTCTCGCGGAACTGATCGATCAGGGTCACCTCGACCTCGTTGTGGATCTGGAGCAGGGTCGCGGCGCGCCGGATCGCGGCGTCAGGCGCGACGGGCCGGCGCCCAGCGCCCGGATCACAGGACCGGATGAACACCTTCTTCCCCGACCCGGAGACCTTGGCCATGCCTTCGGGGAGATAGCCCGACCAGACCCGGAAGTTGTCCCGGACAACGGCACCGCCCGCTCGATCCGAGGCCGTCATCGAGATCAGCGCGCAATCGACCCCGTCGTTGCGGACCATCTGCATACGGCCGACAGCCACCTCGCGCGATGCGGCCAGCGCGGAGCCGGGATCGACTCGACTCGCGAGGAGGAGGTACGCGTCTGAAGGCCCCGAACGTGTCGGAGGAGCCGATCGCCTCGTCGCCCTCGGCCCGCTTCGGCGCCGCGATCTTCAGGTCCGCGGGCGCATCCAACACCGACGCCGGTTCCACGAACATGGCTTCGGTGAAGTTGCCGCGGCGCATCACGCGATCCACCGCACCGTTGCCGCCGGACAAGGTGACGGCCCGAACGGACGGAGGGCCGTAGCGATACGGCGCCGACAGGACCAGGCTGATGAACGCCGGGACATCCGCCGTCTCGGTCTCCGAGCGGTCGAGCGCGGCGCCGAGCCGGTCGTCGTACTCGAGCCGCTGCCGGCGCGGGAGACTCCGGAGATAGCGATCCTCGACTCGGTTCGCGTCGCCTTCGATGAACGCGCGGAGGGCCTGCGGATCACCGTCGGGCCGAGATCGCACCTCGGACTCCAGCGAGCGCAGTCCGAAATGTTGGTCCTGGAGGACATGGGTCAACTCGTGCGCGAGCGTGACCCGCTGATCCACGCTGAGCGGACCTCGTCCGCGGACGACGACCTCGCGGGTTTCCGGGTCGTAGAACGCGAGGACCGACGCCTGGAGTTCGGTACTCGCCGCCTCGGTGAGATCGACGTTCGCTTCGACGAGCCCGGTCGCGTGCACCGTCGCCGCGAGCCGCTTCGCGGCCCGCCTGGTCTCCTTGGCACTGCCGGCATCGGCCCCGATGACCTTGCGGAACTCGCGATCGGTGAGAAACCGCACCGGGACCGGATGGTCGAACTGCAGCCCGCGGAAGCGCTCGACGTCGCGTGGGATCGAACCGAAGCGGGCCGGCCAGCCGCTGGGTGCGTCACCACCGCTGAACACCAGCGGTGCGAACACCGCCACCAGCAGCCCGAGCCCGACGAGGATCACCAACCGCGCCCACCACGGCGATCGCCGCTTCGCCGACGGGGCGTCGAATCCGGTCGTCCCGGGCAACGGGGCCTCGCCGAATGGTGGCGCGAAGGAACCGGCGGCCGGATCGACGCCGGCCGGTGGGTTCCCGCCTTCCACGCTCAAGGGGCCTCCTGCCCGCGATCCGATCGGCTCCGCAAGCTATCGGCCATGCGCAACCGGGACGGAGCACGCCGCTTGGCTCGGCATACCCCCATGGGTATACTGCGGGTACCCCTGGGGGTATCTGATCGTCATTCGAGGAGCCGGCATGTCCACCGCCACCACAAGCCCACTCGCCGCACCCGGCCACGAGCCGTCGCCCGACCCGGACCCGAAGTCCTGGTTCTCGCGGCTCGCGGCCGCCATGGCTCGACACCGCCGGGCCGTGATCACGGTGTGGCTGGTCGTTGCGTTCACCGCGGCGCCGCTCGCAATGTCGCTGACCGGTGCGCTCTCCGGCGCCGGTTGGGAAGCGCAAGGTTCCACCGCCCAAACGGTGCGCGACGAGTTGCGTGCCGACTTCCCCGCGCTCGGCGCCGAGAACCCGGTGGTCGTCTACCGCCAGTCCGCGCCGATCGCCGACGACCCGTCCGGATTGCAGTCCCTGGTCCGCCAACTCGAAGCGCGTCCGGACACGCGATCGGTGGCCAACCCGCTCACGCTGCCCGCGACCGCCGGCCTGATCGCGCGCGATGGCCGCACCGCGCTCGTGCCGGTGGACGTCGCGGTCACCGACGACGCCTCGCGGCCCGAAGCGGCCGGCGCGCTGGGTGCCGACGTCGCGACGATGGACCTCCCCGCCGGCGCGCGGGCCGAAGTGACCGGTGAATGGCCCGTCTGGAGCGACTTCAACCAGGTCAACGAAGAGGCGCTCCACAAGGCTGAGCTCGTCAGCGGACTGCCGACCATGATCCTGCTGTTCATCGCATTCGGCTCACTCATCGCCGCCGGTATCCCGCTGCTGCTCGCGTTGGCCGGGATCGCCGTCGGCTTCGCGCTCCTCCACCTGCTGTCCTGGGTCACCCCGCTCTCGGTGTGGTCGATGAACTTCTCCATGATGATCGGCCTCGCGGTCGGCATCGACTACAGCCTCTTCATCGTGAGTCGCTACCGAGAGGAACGCGTCGAGGGCAAGGACGCGATCGCCGCGATCGAGAACACCCTCTCCACCGCGGGCAAAGCGGTGTTCCTCTCGGCGCTCACCGTCGTGCTCGCGCTCGCCGCCGTCTTCGTCGTGCCGGTGATGGTGTTCCGTTCGATGGCGCTGGGCATGATTCTTTCGGTCGTCGCCGTCGCGCTGGCCTCGCTCACGCTGCTGCCTGCGGTACTGGTCGCGATGGGCGACAAGGTGCTCGTGACCCGAGGGTCCCAGGACCCCGACATCGTCGCCGAGAGCCGGTGGACCCGCTGGACCGGGTTGGCGCTGCGTCGGCCCGGAACAGTGCTGGCCATCGGCCTGGTGCTGCTGGGCGCGCTGATCCTGCCGGCGGCAGGTATGCGCCTCGGGATGCCCGGCGCACGCGTGGTGGACGAGGGGCGTACCAGCCGCGACGGCTACGAGCTGGTCGTCGACTCATTCGGGCCCGGTGCAGCCGCACCCGCGTTCGTCACCGTTCCCGCATCCGACGCCGAGGCGGTGATCGCCATCGCCCGCCAGGACGACGCGGTGGTCGACGCACGCGTCGTCGCCGAACCGGCTGCGAACGGGCGGACCGTCGTGCGCGTCACCGGTTCGACCCCGGTCGACGACACCCGTACCGCGGACATGGTGCATCGACTCCGGGATCAGCTCGACACGGCGGTCCCCGCCGCTCGCGTCGGCGGACCCGCCGCCCAGAACGCCGACCTGACGTCGGTCCTCGTCGGCCGGGCCCCGATCGCCATCGGGCTCATCCTGATCATGGCCTTCGGGTTGCTGCTGCTCGTCTTCCGCAGCCTCGCGATCGCCGTCGCCTCGATCGTCATGAACCTCATCACCGTCGGCGCGGCGTTCGGCTTCGCCACCATCGTGTTCCAGCACGGCATCGGCACCTCGCTGATCGGCATCGAACACCAGGGCTTCGTGGACGCGTGGGCTCCGCTGTTCTTCTTCGCGCTGCTGTTCGGCCTGTCGATGGACTACCAGCTGTTCCTGCTCGCCGCGATTCGCGAACGCTACGAGGCGACCGGTGACACCCATCGCGCGATCAGTGAAGGCATCGCCCGGACCGGGCGACCGATCACCAACGCGGCGCTGATCATGATCGTGGTGTTCATCGCCTTCGGCGTCACCGGACCGATTCCACCGACCGAACTGGGTCTGACCCTCGCCGTCGCGGTGTTCCTCGACGCGACCGTCGTCCGGGTCCTGCTGGTGCCGGCAACGATGGCGCTGCTCGGCGAGAAGAATTGGTATCTCCCTCGTTGGCTGGCGCGAGTGCTGCCCGTCGTGAGGTTCAGCCACTGACGGGTCGGCGTCGGATCGACGGCTACTTCCAGCGGCGGCGGGTGCCGACGAGTTCCTGCACATAGCCGGTGAGCGACGCCAGCGAGCAGAGAGCCTGGTAGGCCAGCAGGAAGGCGATGTATCCGAGCCGGTTCTTTCGCACCCGCAGACCGAGTGGCGCGAACACCTTGGTTCTCTGGTGGTGGCGCAACCCGCCGTAGACCAACAGCGTGATGGGCAAGACCAACAGCGTCCAGAGGCTGACGATCGCCGACACCCCGAAGGCCCACAGCACGACGCCGGGAATGAACAGGAGCGCGTAGCCGATGTCGAGCAGCGGGATGAAGAGGTCGACGCCGGCGATGAACCGGGAGAGCAGTCGCTGCTGACGCCACGGCGGGACGGCGCGGATCCCTTCGAACATCCCGCGCGCCCACCGGGCGCGCTGACGCATGAAATGACGCAACTGCAGTGGAACGTCGGTGAAGGCGACCGCGGTCGGTTCGGTATAGATCCGGCTGCCGTCGGCCATCAGGCGCCACGTGACCACGATGTCTTCGCCGATGGCGTCCGGCCAGCCGCCGATCTCACGGACCGCCTCGGTCCGGTAGATCGAGAACGCCCCCTGCGCGACCAGCGTGCTCTGGTACAGGCCCTGCATCCGTTTCACCGCGGCAATGCCCAGGTAGTAGTCCCACTCCTGCATCCGAGTGAGCAAGTTGTCGCGCGAGTTCCGCACGAGGACCGCGCCGGCGACCGCCACGGTGTCCGCTGGCGCGGACTCGAGCCGCGAGACCAGGCGACGCAGCGCCTCGGGATGCAGCAGCGTGTCGGCATCGACGGTCACGACGTACGGCGTGTTCACCTCGACGAGCGCAGTGTTGAGGGCGTTCGCCTTCCCCGGCGTCTGCTCGTGGATCACGACCAGTTCGATACCGAGCTCGTCTGCGGTCGCGCGCGCGATCTCGCAGGTCTCGTCGGTCGACCCATTGTCGGCCAACACGATCCGGACCGGGCCGTCATAGTCGGTTCGGGTCGCGTACCGGATGGTGTCCGCGATTCCGTCCGCCTCGTTCCGGGCGGCGATCACGATCGAGACGCCCGTCGTCGGATGGGCGACCCGGAGCGCCGGTTGCCGGTCCATCACGAGGGAAGCGGCGAGGAACGCCACCATGAATCCCGGGAGGTAGGCGAGCAGCACGATGACGACCCAGGCGCCGATCGGACCGACCGTCTGCGAAAGATCCGCGTGCCACGGACGCGACAACACGAAGGCGAACCCCGTCCACGCCGACGCGAGCACGACCGCGATCAGGAACTTGGCCCACGGAGAGACATACACCCGGCGGCCTGGCTCCTCACCGGCAGGCGGATCGGGAGTGGGCGCGACGGGCGGCGAGCTGACCGGTGCGCGGCGAGTTTCCCGGTCCTGGCGGGCGTCGCCCGGAAGCAGCGAGGGCATCGGATGCATATCGACCGCGGCGCGCCGGGACCTGAGCGCCGCCTCGGGCCGAGACTGCCTCGATCCGGGTGCGGTACCGTCCGCTCATGCCACGTGTTCTGGTCGCCCTTGACGGTACCAATCCCTCGATTCGGGCCGGCCGTGCCGCGGTCGAACTCTTCGGACCGACGGCCGAGTTCCTCGTGCTCAATGTCGCCGCGTCGCCGGTACCCCTGCAGGAGGTGACCCCGTTCGGGGCGGTCGTTCCCGTCGCCGCATCCGACTGGGAAAAACTTGCGGTGACGCTCGACGCCGGCGCGGAGCACGTCGCTCAGGCAGGGGCGTCCGGCGCCGGCATCGAGGCAGCAAAGGTCGTCATCGAGCACGGAGACCCGGTCTCGGCCATCTGCGCAGCCGCGGAGGAACACGATGTGGACGTGATCGTCCTGGGCTCGCACGACAAAGGGCGACTGGCACGCCTCTTCGACCCGTCGGTTGCCGATGGCGTCGCCCACCACACGACTCGCCCGGTCCTCATCGTCAGCGGCGACGAACCGTCGACGTGACCGCAGCCGAACTCGCCGCCCCGGCGGCGTACGCCTGGCCACTCTCGGTCCGGCCCGGCCAGCCCGTCGCCATCCACGCAGCCGGACCGCCCACGGCCGCGCAGGTGATCGTGGCCCGCATCGGTGCGCGTCGCGAGGTGGTCTGGCGCGAAGAAGTCACCCTGGCCCCGCATGTGATGCCGGACCGCGCGGCCGCACACGGCTGCGGCTGGCCGGTCGCGGTCAGCGTGCCCGTCGCGCCCGAGTGGCACAGTGGCTACTACGAGGTGACGGTCCGCACCGATGCCGGCCGCGTCGCGCATGAGGCGGTCTGCTTCTTCGTCGTGCGCGCGCTCTGACCCGGACCCGAACCGGCCACTGCTCGCGCTGTGTACCAACACGTACAACGCCTACAACGACGTCGGCGGTCGCAACCTCTACGAGGGCGGGACCCACGTCTCGTTCGCCCGGCCGATCGCCAACGGCCTGCTGCGCAAGCCCGATGGCCCCGGTGCGCGGGTCACGGTCATGCAAACACCCGACCCGAAGAACCGGGCGCACGTCTCCTATCTCCGGTCGCACCAGTTCACCCAGTGGGCGGGGTCGGCCGGATGGCCGAACTACGAGCTGCCGTTCGTGCGTTGGGCCGAGACCAACGGCTACGACATCGACTACGCCGTCAACGCGGACCTCGAGGATCCCGCCACCCTCGATGGCCGACGGGTGTACCTCTCGGTCGGCCACGACGAGTACTGGTCCGGCCCCATGCGCGACACCGTCGAGGACTTCACCCGCGCCGGAGGCAATGCGTTGTTCCTCTCCGGCAACACCGCGTTCTGGCAAGTCCGCATCGAGGACGAGGGCCGCACGATGGTGGGCTACAAGGATCGGTTCGCACGGGATCCCGTGTTCGGCACCGACGACCAGCACCGGCTCACGGGCATGTGGTCCGACCATCTGCTGGAGCGGCCCGAGAACCGCATGACGGGCGTCAGCTTCGTGCGTGGTGGGTACCACCGGATCGGCCAGGTCATCGCGAACGGCGCCGGCGGCTACACCGTGTACCGCCCCGACCACTGGGTCTTCGACGGCACCGACACGACCTACGGCGACCTCCTCGGCCACGAATCCGTCATCGTCGGCTACGAGTGCGACGGATGCGACTTCGTCATGCGCGACGGACTCCCCGTGCCCACCGGGACCGACGGGACCCCGGACGACTTCACGATTCTCGGCATCACGCCCACCCAGCACTTCGACCGGACCAATGCGCCGCGCCCGCCTGCGGATGGCGTGATGTCCGAGGTCGAGTTCATCGCCTGGCGATCGACCGGTTCGGAGTCTGCCGAAGCGGTCGCGGCGATCGCCCACGGCCACGCCACGATGGGCATCCACGAACCGGGCGGCTTCGTGTTCACGTCTGGGTCCACCGATTGGGCCTGGGGGCTGACCGGCCGGGATCCAGTCGTCGAACGCATCACCCGCAACCTGCTCGACCGCGGTCTCGGCCGCTGAGGCCACAGTCGTGGCCGACCTCGGCGGCTTCTGCGACCCCCGCCTCGCCGCACTGAAGGAGATCCTGACTCGCAACCTGGACTCTGGCGCGGACGTCGGCGCCTCGGTTGCCGTCACCATCGATGGGAGGTTCGTCGCCGATTTCTGGGGTGGTTGGGTCGACCCTGACCACTCCGCACCCTGGACCGAGCACACCATCACCAACGTGTGGTCGACGACCAAGACGATGACGGCGCTCGCCGCCCTGATCGTGGTCGACCGCGGCCTGCTCGATGTCGACACTCCGGTCGCGGACTACTGGCCGGAGTTCGCGGCCGAGGGCAAGCAGGGCGTGTTGGTGCGCCATCTGCTTTCCCACACGTCGGGCGTCTCCGGCTGGAAGGAGCCGGTGACCATCTCGGATCTCTACGACCCCATCGCCTCCGCAACGCGTCTCGCGACGCAGGCCGCGTGGTGGGAGCCCGGCACCGCGTCCGGCTACCACCTCATCAGCTACGGCCATCCGATCGGTGAACTCATCCGGCGCGTCGACGGACGTGGCCTCAAGCAGTTCGTCGCGGAGGAGATCGCCGCGCCACTCGGCGCCGACTTCCAGATCGGGGCGGTCGAGTCCGACTGGCACCGCATCGCGAACGTGATACCGCCGGCGAGCATCGACACCGAAGGCGTACAGATCGACCCGAACGGTCCCGCACTCAAGACGTACCTCGGGCCACCGCTGGTCGGGACGGATGCCAACACCTCCGGATGGCGACGCGCCGACATGGGCGGCGTGAACGGGCATGGCAACGCACGCTCCGTCGCCCGGATCCAGCAGGTGGTGGCGAACGGCGGCAGCGTCGACGGTGTGCGGTTGCTGTCCCCCGACACCATCGACGTGATCTTCCGGGAACAGGCCGACGGGATCGACCTCGTGCTCGGCATTCCGTTGCGGTGGGGCATCGGGTACGCGCTGCCGCAGGCGGACACATTCCCGTACATTCCGGATGGCCGCACGTGCTTCTGGGGCGGGTGGGGTGGTTCGATGATCGTGATCGACACCGAGCGCCGACTCACCATCTCGTACATGATGAACCGAATGGAGTCCCGCATCATCGGCTGCCCCCGCAGCGAAGCGCTCATCCGCGCCACCTACGACGCCCTCGACTGACCCTGACCGGAAAGGCACCACCCATGACCCGACTCGGCTACCAGATCCCGAACTTCACCTACCCCGGCGTGGACAGCGCCGGACTCTTCGACGTCGTCGCGATGCAGGCGAAGGCGGCCGAACGGGGCGGCTTCGACACCGTGCTGTTGATGGACCACTTCTACCAACTGCCGATGCTCGGCGCGCCCGAGGACAACATGCTCGAGTGCTACACGATGCTGGGCGCGCTGGCGCGCGAGACATCGAAGGTGCGGCTCGGCGCACTCGTGACCGGCAACACCTACCGCAACCCGACGCTGCTCGCGAAGATCATCACCGCGCTGGACGTTGTCTCCGGCGGTCGTGCGCAACTCGGCATCGGGTGCGGGTGGTTCGACGTGGAGCACGCGGCGCTCGGCTTCGAGTTCGGCACCTTCACCGACCGGTTCGAGAAGCTCGAGGAGGCGCTCCAGATCATCCTGCCGATGTTGCGCAGCGAGGAGCCGACGTTCTCCGGCAAGTACTACGAGGTCACGAACGCCTACAACAACCCCGCGCCCGTCTCGCGCATCCCGGTGATGATCGGCGGGAGTGGCGAAAAGAAGACGCTGCGGATGGTCGCCCAGTATGCGGATGAATCGAACCTGACCTCACCGCCGAACGAGCTGCCCCGCAAGCTCGAAGCGCTCGCCGGCCATTGCGAGCGGCTGGGCCGAGACCGCAGCGAGATCAGGCTGAGCCAGCACACCAACGTCGTCATCGCGCCGACGCACGAGCAGGCCTTCTCGGAGTTCGCGGACGCGCTCGCAGCGCGCAACATCGACCTTCGCAACGCGGATGACGACTTCCGCGCCGTGATCGAGAACATGGTGATCCTCGGCGATCCGGACGAGGTCGGCGAGCGGCTCGCCGGCATCATGGCCCAGGGCGCCGAAGGCATCACGATGTCCGCACCCGCCAACGGTTGGATCCCCGAGCGAGTCGACCTCCTCGGCTCGGTCGCCACCAAGGCGGTTGGGACCTGAGCGACCGGTCAGGCGCGAGCGTGGGCCCAGAACGCGAACTCGTTGACCTGCACCGTCACGTCGGCGAACCCCACGGTGCGGAGCCGCGCGGCGAGGGTCGTGGGATCAACCGGGTTGTAGATGTCGTCCTCGTGGAACGCGGCGAGATCATCGCCGGCCACGGAGTCGTTGAGCACGACCACGCCTCCCGGCACGACGACGCGGGCCAACTCGGCGAAGATCCGATCCTGGAGTTCGTCGGTCGGCACGTGGTGCAGCATCGTGAAGCTGACGGCACCGCTGTAGGCGTCGGCCGGGAGCGGGAGGGCGGACGCATCCGCCTCGACGACGGTCACATTGCTACCGCCCAGCCGCGCCGAGAGGGCAGACGCGAGATCGGGATCAATCTCGACGCTCGTGAGTCGCGCGGCGCGCTCGCGCAAGAGATCCGTCGCCATGCCCGGACCGGCGCCGATTTCGAGCACGTCATCACCGAGGTCGACGTCGGCGAGGACAGTCGGGAAGATCGTGTCGGCCAGGAAGGACGCCCATTCGGGGCTCGCGCACACTTCCAGGTGGGCTTCGTTCATCCGACGACTCTAGGAACTCGACCGCGGTGCGTCGAGCAGCCCCTCGCCCTCACTCAGCCGGCGGTGCTGCCGAGCGACTCGTAGACGGCGCGCACCAGGGAGCGATTGCGGGTGCTCTGCCAGCGCGGGATCACGTGGTTCATCACGTACCCGAACGCGATCCCGGTGTCGGGATCGGCAAAACCGAGTGAACCCCCGGTGCCAAAGTGCCCGAACGCGCGGGGGTTCGGGCCGAATGGCCGGCGCGGGGTCGTGGGTTTGAACCCGAGTCCGAAGGTCACATCCTCACCGAGCGTCGAGCAGAAGCCCTCCGACTGGGGGCGGGTCGCCTCCGCGACCATCCCGGCCGAGAGCACCCGGTCGGGTTCCAGCAGCGCGGCGTAGATCCGGGCGACACCGACCGCCGTCCCGTGACCGTTGGTCGCCGGAATCTCGGCGCTGCGCCAGTCGGTGGTGTTGACCACTCCGGCCGAGCAGTAGCCCGGCGGGTTGAAGTAGCTCGTCATCGTCATGCGGGCGTCGTCGTCCTCGATCACGAACGGGTCGAAGTCCGGGATCGCCTGGTCCCAGAGCAGCTCGGCGCACCGCGACTGGTCCTCGGGCGGCACCCCGAACCAAACGTCGGCGTCGAGGGGCGCGGCGACGTCTCGCAGCAACTCGCCCGGCATCCGCCCGTCCACTCGCCGCGCGATCTCCCCCACGAGATGGCCGTAGGTGTTGGTGTGATAGCTGTGCCGCGTCCCGGGCTCCCACCACGGTGTCGACGCAGCGAGTGCGGCGGTCATGCGATCCCATGACCACAGGTCCTCGTTGGTCAAGCGTTCGGTGATGGCCGGCACCCCGGCGCGGTGGCACAGCGCATGACGGACGGTCGCCGCCTGCTTCCCCTCGGCGGCGAACTCGGGCCAGACCGATGCGATCGGGTCGTCCAGTCCGACGCGGCCGGCGTCCACCAATCGCAACACCGACAGTGCGACGAGTGCCTTACCGACCGAATAGAAGTCCACGATCGTGTCCCGGGCCCACGGTTGCCTGCGCCCGGCGTCGCGGAACCCGCCGGTGAGATCGACGACCACTTCACCGCCCCGGATCACACAGACCGCGGCGCCCACCTCGCCGCGACTGGCGAAGTTCTCCGCGAACGCGGTGCGCACACCGGCGAAGACCGGGTGACAGCCACCTGCGATCGGGACGTCGACGTCTGGCGTCACGCGTCCCCGGTCTGGCGGGGATCCCGCAACACGTCGAGCGCCGACACGCCCTCAGGCCCCTCCACCTCGACGATGGCCTCGGGCCGGTCGTCGTACTCGGTCCGCAGGGCACGGCTCATCGTCGCGTGCATCTCGTACAGACAGGTGATGTAGGTGAACTCCAGGATCTCCTCATCCGAGAAGTGCGACCGCAGCGCGGCGAAGACGTCGTCGCTCACGCGACCACCGTCGTAGACCAGCGCGTCCGTATACGCCAGGAGCGCGCGCTCGCGCGGTTCGAAACAGTCGGCGACCTGCCACCCCGGGATCGCGGCGATCTTCTCTTCGGGGATGCCGAGCCCCCGACACGACTTGCAGTGTTGCGAGAACACGAACTGGCTCCCCCGGGTCCAGCCCGCGCGTCTGGCCGAGCTCACGCAGTTTCGGATCGAGGTGTCGCTTCGGACTCTGGTAGAGCCCGAAGCCCTGGACGCAGTGGTCCAACACGTCCGGCACGAGCGCGAACACGGTCCACCAGTCGCCCGGCGTCCCGGTTGCAGTGCCGGGATCCGCCACCGGGTCCCGATCGGCGCCGAAGAGCAGGTCGTACATCGCGGCCACGATCGGCGCGTTCGACGAATCGCGGGGGACCTGGCCGAGACGGGGCATGGTGGGACTCCCTGGTGAGACCGGCCGGAACGGTCGTGGCCGGTGGACGACTCCGGGGATCGTACCGATCCTTCCCCGGTCGTCACCCCGACGTCACCCGTCGTTCAGGCCGGCCCGGTACGGTCATGGTCGTGATGCGTTCGACATCCCCAGTGCTTCGGGCCCTCCTGAACGACGAGACGATCACCGACCTCGATCGAACCGCCAGGACCATCGCAACGTGGTCCCCCGGCAGTCACCGGTGGGGCCACTACGCGGAGATGACTGCAACCGGGCCGGCGATCTGTCGCACCGAGAACGTCTCCGCCTGCTCCCCCGGGGTGGCGAGCCTCGTCGACGGTGTGCTTCGCGATACCGCGACCGCCCAGCTCGGTGCGCGCACGGTCGCCTTCAAGGACAAGATCAATTACAAGCAACCGGGTGGCGCCGGATTCCACGCCCACCAGGATCAGACCGCCTACCCGGGCGCCCCGGACGTCGTGTCGATTCTCGTCGCGCTGGACCCGTGCACCCGATCCTCCGGATGTCTCTGGGTCGCGCCGGGCATCAGCAGCGAGCTGCCGATCGACGAGCGCGGCGTCATTCGTGACGACGTGGCGACGTCCCTGTCCTGGGAGGCCGTCGAGTTGGACGCCGGCGATGCCCTCGTCATCGACGGTTTCCTGCCGCACCGATCGGATCCGAACACGACCGACCAACCGCGGCGGGTCCTCATCGCGTCCTACGCCGAGGAAGCGCTCGGCTACACGAGATCGCAGTACTACGCGGCCCGGTCCGCGCGGATGGTGGCGGCAACGGCCGCGGACGGCAGATTCCGGATCAGTACCCACGCCGACTTCGCCGGGACCGAGGTCGCGCCGATCGGCCGCGCGACCGATCGCTGCACCCACGACTGACCCGACATCTCGTCCTACAGTGCGCCGACCTGGCCGAACCGAAGGAGTACGTCGTGACCCCGATCGAGATCGTGAACGAGTTCATCACGCGGATCACCGCGCTTGACTACGACGGCGCCTTCGAGCTGGTCGCCGAGGACGTTGAGTACGACAATGTGCCGATCGGCAAGGTCGAGGGGCATGACGGGATCCGCAGCGTCCTTGCCCAGCTCGACGGCTTGATGGACAAGATGGAGTGGATCGTGCATCGCGAGGCGGCGACCGGCAACATCGTGATGAACGAACGAACGGATCGTTTCGGCAAGGGCGACAAGTGGGTCAGCATCGCGGTCGCCGGGATCTTCGAGGTCCGGGACGGCAAGATCACGCTCTGGCGCGACTACTTCGACATGACGGCGATGACCGAAGCACTCACCGGCCTCGCGAGCTGAGCTGAGCCTCACCCGGCGCCGGGGCGCCTGGTACCGTGGCGAGGCGGCGGGTCGACGGAGGTGCCGATGGCATCGCTGGCAGCAGGCGACAGCGAGTACCTCGAGGACGGGACCGGACCGGATACCCCGACCGACGACAACCTCGTACTCGCGTTCGCGCGAGCCGAGGCCGCGGCCTACGGCGCGATGGTGGAGACCGGAGGCGGGCGCGTCGTCGACGATGCCCACGCCGGCCTGCATCTGCGCGACCTGGGGAGCCCGTCACCGTTTGGAAACGTGGCAATGCTCAGCCGGCCCATTCCCGACGCCACGACCGCGTCGACCGTTGCGCGGCTCGCCGACTTCTTCGGTGCGAGTTCCGGCGGCCCGTACCTCGTGTTCTCGCCGTGGCCGACCACCGACTGGACCGAGCAGGGCTTCTCCCGCGTCGGCCACCCACCGCTCATGCTGCGGCCGGCAGGCAAGGCGACCGCGCCGACCACTTCCGGGATCGACATCGTCGAGGTCCGGGACACGGCATCGCTCGCCGCTTTCGAGCGAACGTTGGTCGAGGCGTATCCGGTTCCGGAACTCCAACCTTGGACGCCAGGCGGGTTGTTGCACGATGCCATCCTCGGCACGGACTGGCGGCTGTTCGTCGCCTACCGAGGCAAGGACCCCGTGGCGACCGCCGGTGCGTTCCTGAGTCCGTCCGTCACCCTCGTCGAGTTCGTCGCCACCCGTTCCGAGGCGCGCGGTCGCGGTCTCGGCGCGGCGATGACCGCCATCGCGAGCACCGTCGAGCCGGGCCGCCCGTCCATGCTCATTGCATCCGACGACGGCCAGGGCGTCTACGAAGGCCTCGGTTACCTCCGCCTCCTCCGCTACACGATCTGGCTCGGGCATCGTTGACCGTGTGCGGCACGACGGCCGGGCGCCCACGGCGCAGCGCCGCGTGACCTCGGGCACGATGCTGCCGACTCCGGAGCCGAGCAACGAACGGCGCAGTACGTTCCGGCGCCATGGGTACCCGACCGGTCCGGCAGTACTACTGCGCTGACGACGGTTCACCCGTCCCCGTCGAGATCGATCCGGCGCTCCGAGACGCCCGCGGGGCGTGGCGAACGCATCGCGAACGTCTCTCGGCCATGGCGACCGAGTTCGGCCCCGAGAACTGGCAAGCCCCGACCCGCTGCGAGGGCTGGAGCGCGCGCGAGGTCATCGCACATCTCGTGGTCGTCGACGGCTTCTGGGTCCTGACGATGGGCAACGGCCTCGCCGGCAACGAACCCAGTCGGTTCCTCGCCGGTTTCGATCCGTCCAGTTCGACGGACGCGCTGACTGCCGACGCGGCCGGCGTCGACGACGCCGCGTTGGCTGAGCGGTTCGTCGCGGGAACCGACGCACTCAGCAACGTCGTGGCGACGCTCGACGGCGCACGCTGGTCGAATCGCGCAGAGTCGCCTCTCGGACACCTCCCGATGACCATGATGGTCGGCCACACGTTCTGGGACTCCTGGTTGCACGAGCGTGACATCCTCGAACCCGTCGGTCGTGCGCCGGTAGTGGCCCGCGACGAACTCCGCGCGGTCACGTGGTTCAGCCTCGCCTTTGCCGGACTCCAGGGAGGCATGCCCGCCGACCCTGCGCCGGTCGGGCCCGGCCCCGATGGACCGATCGACATCACGATCCAATTCGACGAGCTGGTCGACACGCCACTTCGACTGCAACTCGACCGCGGCCTCCGGGTGTCGATCGGCGAGGCCGGCACCGCGGTTCCTGGCGGCTCGGCCCTTGCGTTCGTCGAAGGCATGACCGGCCGAGTCCCGGTCGAATCGACACTCGCCGGACTCCCGGAGCCCCTCCGCTCGCAGGTGGCCCGCGCCCGCTCCGTGCTCTAGCGGACCCCGCGGATCAAGAGCTCGGGCGGCCCGATTCCCAACGAAGCTCGCCGTTCGTCCGCGACTCGGCGATCACTGTCGCAGCTGTCTCCGCCGAAGCCTCGTCGTCTCGGAACACGAATGAGCTCTCGGAAGCCGCCCGCTCGAACTCGTGATGCATCTTGCGTGTGGCATCGGCATTGCTGAACTCGTGGCCCGATCGCGACGCCACCCGTTCGAGACACTGCTCGACAGAGGGCAACAGGACCACGTAGTCCAGCGTGCGCAGTCCGGCCGCGGCCGCGAAGGTCGGAAGGAACCACGGACCGACGATGCCGTCGAAGACGGTCTCGTAGCCGGCTCGGACGAAGCACGCCGTGGCCGCGCCCGCGGCCTCGGTCACGACCTTGTTCTGCCGGTGTGACTCCGGGAGCCACGGCTCGACGGCGCCGGCGGCGAGGAAGTCGAAGAAGGCATCCCCCTCGACGAGCACCGACCGCTCTGCTCGATCGGCCAGGATTCCGGCCACGGTGGACTTCCCCGCGCCCGGCGGACCCGTCACGATGAGCAGCCCCGACATGACCGCATCCTCGCGCGCTGCATACCCGTCGGTTCGGCTGGTTGTCGGACACATTTCATCGAAACCGACCTGACGCCGCCGCGAGATCCGCGAGGATGGAGCGCATGGAATCCTCCGAGACCCGCCTGGTGCTCATTCGTCACGGTGAGTCCGTCGCGCAGAGCGCCGGATTCTTCTCCGGCCACTCCACGTGCGTTGGGCTCTCGGATCTCGGTCGGGTCCAGGCCGCGGCGCTCCGGGACCGGCTCGTCGCCACCGGTGAGCTGGGCGCCATCGACAGTGTGTTCACGAGTTCGCTCGAGCGGGCGATCGAGACCGAGCAGATCCTGCGACCTGCGTTCGGACCGACGCTTCCGAAGGCCGAGTGCGACTGGTGTGAGATCCGAGCCGGTTCGGCGGAAGGGATCAAGTACGAGGAGTTCCAGGAACGCTTCCCTGCGGTCGGCGACCCGACCGATCCCTACGCGAAGCGAATTCCCGACGGCGAGACCTGGGCCGAGTTCTTCGTGCGTGCAGGGACGCGGCTGCGCCGCATCGCGGCGGAGCACGAAGGCGAACGGGTCGTCGTCGTCTGCCACGGCGGGATCGTCGGCTCCAGCTTCGTCGCGCTCGGCGAGGGCTCATTACGTGACGGCGTCGCCCAGACCCACGAAGCGATCAACACGTCGCTGACCGAGTGGCGCCACACCGGCCGTCGCTGGCAACTGGTCCGGTTCAACGACGCCGCCCACCTCGCGGGCCACTGACGGGCGCCGACGACTCCCGAGATGCCGTTCACCGGACCGACCGAGGTCGCCCCATCGACGGACGAGCGCGAGTTGCTCCTGCGCTACCTCCAGCTTCAGCGAGAGCTGGTCGTCGCCACGACCACCGGCCTGGACGAAGCCGGCGCCCGGTGGACGCCCGCCGGCCGCCTCATTCCGATCATCGGCATCGTGAACCACCTCACGCACGTGGAGTGGCGTTGGATCGACGGCAGTTACGGCGGCCAGGCGGTGTCCCGTTCCGAAGCCGAGTTCACCGTGGAGACGGACCGGACCCTGGCCGAGATCGTCGACGCGTATTTCGAACGGGCCCTGGCCACGGACCGCACCGTCCGCGACGCACCGTCGCTCACGGTGGAGTGCCACGCCCCGGGACTCCCGGGCATCGATCTGCGGTGGGTGCTGCTCCACCTGATCGAGGAGACGGCGCATCACGCCGGGCACGCCGAGTCGACGCGCGAGATGCTCGACGGGAGCCGGGCGGACTGGTGAGCGACTAGACAGTTCGGGTTCCCGACTCCCCCGGAGGTTCCTGTGCCCGAAGCCGTGATCGTCTCGACTGCCCGCAGCCCGATCGGGCGTGCCAACAAGGGCTCGCTGGTGGATCTCCGCCCGGACGACTTCGCCGCGACCATCGTGAAGGCCGCGCTCGAGAAGGTCCCCCAACTCGATCCCCAGACCGTCGAGGACCTGATGATCGGCTGCGCGCAGCCAGCCGGCGAGCAGGGGTACAACCTCGGGCGGGTCGTGGCGATCCTCGCCGGGCTCGATGATGTCCCCGGCACGACGGTCAACCGCTACTGCTCGTCGTCGCTCCAGACCATCCGCATGGCAGCCCACGCGATCAAGTGTGGGGAAGGCGACGTCTTCGTCGCCGCGGGAGTCGAGTGTGTGAGTCGCTTCGACAAGGGACGGTCGGATGGCAACCCCGGGACGATCAACGACCGCTTCGCCGACGCCCGTGGGCGCACCAAGGAGCGCCAGGAAGCCGGCGCGCCGACCTGGACGCCCGGCTCGGGCCTGCCGGACGTGTACATCGCGATGGGTCAGACCGCCGAGAACGTGGTGCAGGCCGAGGGCGTGACGCGCGAGGAGATGGACGAGTTCGCGGCGCGGTCGCAGCAACGCGCGGTCGAGTCACAGCACAACGGGTTCTTCGAGCGGGAGATCATCCCGGTGACCCTGCCCGACGGCACCGTGGTGAGCAAGGACGACGGTCCGCGTGACGGCACGACGGCCGAGAAACTCGCGGGGCTCAAGCCGGTGTTCCGACCCGACGGCTCGGTGACCGCGGGCAACGCCTGCCCGCTCAACGACGGGGCCGCCGCCGTCATCGTCATGAGCGACACCCGCGCCGAGCAGCTCGGCATCACTCCCCTCGCCCGGATCGTGTCGAGCGGCGTCTCGGGCCTCAACCCCGAGATCATGGGCCTCGGTCCGATCGGCGCGTCGCGCATGGCGTTGGAGCGTGCGGGGTTGACGATGGACGACATCGATCTCGTCGAAATCAACGAGGCGTTCGCGGCACAGGTGATCCCGTCAGCCAAGCACCTGCACATCCCGATGGAGAAGCTGAACGTGCACGGCGGCGGGATCGCACTCGGCCACCCGTTCGGGATGACCGGGGCGCGGATCATGACGACGTTGCTCAACGGTCTGGAGGACGGCGGCGGCCGGTACGGCCTCGAGACGATGTGCGTCGGCGGCGGTCAGGGCATGGCCATGATCGTCGAACGGATCTGAGCGGGTCGCGCGTCGGTGAATCATCCCTGGCCCGCGGCCCGCGACCCGGAGCGGTACCTGGTCGGACCGGACTCTCGTTTCGACGAGACCGTCGGCGCGTTCCGGATCCTGGGCGAGTACCTGCGCGGCAGTCATGTCCTGCACGGCCTGTGGCCGAGCGTCACCGTCTTCGGCTCGGCCCGTCTCGGCGAAGGCCACTCCTCGTATGCGCTCGGCCGGGCCGCGGGCGGGGCGCTGGCGCGGGCCGGGTACACGGTGATGACGGGAGGCGGCCCCGGACTCATGGAGGCGGCCAACCGCGGTGCCCGCGAGGCCGGCGGACGGTCGGCGGGATGCAACATCGTGCTCCCGGTCGAGCAAGCGCCGAACGCCTACGTCGATGAGGTCGTGACGTTTCGCCATTTCTTCGTCCGCAAGGTGATGCTCGTCAAGTACTCCGTCGGGTTCGTCGCGTTGCCCGGCGGCTTCGGCACGTTCGACGAGGTGTTCGAGGCCGCCAACCTCATCCAGACGGGCACGATCGTCCGGTTCCCGGTCGTCCTGCTCGGCTCGGACTTCTGGGCCCCGATCATCGAGGTGCTCGGCGAGCGCCTGCTCGGTGCGCGCACGGTCGACCCGTCGGACATGGACGGCTTCTTCGTGACGGACGACCCCGAAGCATGCGTCGACCACATCACGCGGGTCGGCGCGCGCGACCTCGGGCTCAGGCCCCCCAACGGTCTCGACGGATAGCTCGGACACGGAGTCACTGGTCTGGTGGGCCCTACGCTGCGGGCATGCCCAACCACCCGGTCGTCACGTTCCTCGGCGCGACCGGAACGGTCACCGGCAGCCGGTTCCTCCTCGAGGTCGCCGAGCGGCGTGTCCTCGTCGACTGCGGGCTGTACCAGGGCGCCAAGCCGTTGCGGCTCCGCAACTGGGAGCGGTTCCCCGTGGACCCCAGTTCGGTCGACGCGGTGCTCATCACCCACGCGCACCTCGACCACACCGGATATCTCCCGGCGCTCGTCCGGGACGGATTTCGCGGCGACGTGCTCGCGACCGAGAGCACGGTGGCGCTCTCGGCGATCGTGCTCCCTGACAGCGGACACCTCCAGGAAGAGGACGCGGCCTATGCGAACCGCGCCGGGTTCTCCAAGCACCACCCGGCCCGTCCGCTCTACACGGAGGACGACGCCTGGACCGCGATGAACCGCTTCGCCATCGTGGAAGCCGGACCCGAGATCGAGGTCGCGCCCGGGATCCACGCGACGTGGCGTCGGGCCGGCCACATCCTCGGTTCCGCCGTCATCACGGTCCGCTTCGCCGAAACCGGTCGGACCATCACCTTCACCGGTGACCTCGGGCGCAACCGACACCCGCTCCTACGGGCGCCGGAGCCGTTGAGCCCGACAGACGTCGTCGTCTCGGAGTCCACCTACGGCAACCGGCGGCACGAACCGGAAGCCGAGGTCCTCGACCGCCTCCGCGACGCCGTCGTCCGGACGGTCGCGCGTGGCGGCACCGTGGTCATCCCGGCGTTCGCCGTCGACCGCACCGAGGTCATGCTGTTGCACCTGGCCCGGATGATGGACGCGGGTGCCATTCCTCGGGTCCCGATCTACGCCGACAGTCCGATGGCACTCGCCGCGTTGCAGGTCTACCGCGAGGCGATCGAGCGCGGCGACGCGGAGATCCGCGAGGACCTCGGCCGCGCGCGCGACCTGCTCGACCCCACCAACTTCACCGAGGTGCGCGAGGTCGACGAGTCCGCCGCGCTCGACGCCGGCACCGTCCCCTCCGTCATCATCTCGGCATCCGGCATGGCCACCGGTGGTCGGGTCCTCCACCACCTCAAGCGGTACCTGCCCGACCATCGGGCGACCATCGTGATCGCGGGATTCCAGGCCTTCGGCACCCGGGGACACTCCCTCCAGACCGGGGCCCGGGCCGTGAAGATGCTCGGCAAGTACGTGCCCGTGCGGGCCGACGTCGTCGACGTGTCCGGGCTGTCCGTGCACGCCGACGCCGACGAGATCCTCGAGTGGCTCGGCACGTCTGCCACGCCGCCCGACATGACCCTGCTCGTCCACGGCGAGCAGGAAGCATCCGAGACACTGCGCGATCGGATCACCGACGAACTCGGCTGGACCGCGGCGGTCCCTCGATTCGGTGAACGGATCCGCCTCGACTGACCCGCGTCGTGCCACCGGACCCGGGAACGGTCGGTCGGGCTGGATCCGAGTTCACACCAGGTCGTCGCGCAACTGCCGCTTCCGGAGCTTTCCCATGCCGTCGCGGGGAAGTTCGGCCACGAACTCGACCCGACGCGGCGCCTTGTAGCGGACGAGCCGCTCCCGGGCGAAGACCATCACATCGTCGGCGTCGACGTCACCCGCCCCGGGTGCGCGAACGACGACCGCGGTGACGATCTCGCCGTACTCCGCGTCGGGGAGACCGACGACCGCGACGTCGGCCACACCCGGGTGCTCGACGAGCACCGCCTCGACCTCGGCCGGATAGACGTTGGCGCCGCCGGTGATGACCATGTCCTTCCGACGGTCGACGACGAAGAGATAGCCGTCCGCGTCGAGGTAGCCGAGATCGCCGAGGGTCGCGAGGTTGCCGCGGTAGACGGCCTCGGTCAGCGAGTCGTCGCCGGCATAGCGGAAGCCTCGACCCCAGTCCGAGCCGATGTAGACGAGCCCGACCTCACCGGGGGCAAGCTCTTTCCCGTCGTCGTCGTAGATCGCGATCATCGAGCCCGGTGCCGCCTTGCCCACACTGCCCGGTTTCCGCAGCCATTCAGCCGCGGTGATGACGGTCCCCATCGTCTCGGTGCCGCCGTACGTTTCCCACACCGCGTCGGCCGGAAAGAACTCGATCACCTCGAGCTTGAGGTTCGGCGCGCAGGGCGCGGCGCCGTGGAGGAGGCGCTTGATCGACGACACGTCGGCCGCCGCCTTGACCGCCGGGTCCGCGCTCATCAGCCGGTAGAGATGGACGGGTGCACACCACGAGTAGGTGACACGTTCTCGAGCGACGGACGCGAACCACTCCGGCGCGTCGAAGTGGTCCAGGATCACCGAGGTGTGGCCAAGCAGGAGCGCGCTGTGGGGACCACTGAACCCGGCGATGTGATGGAGCGGCGAGCCGGCGATGTTGACCTCGTCGGACGAGTCCAAGCCGTACGCGGTGTAGTAGCGGACAAGGCCGTCGATGTTCGCCTGCGCATCCACGGTCGGTCGCAGCACCGCCTTCGGTCGGCCGGTCGTGCCGGAGGTGTACGCGCGCAGCGTCACGTAGTCCGGGGCGGCGTCGCTGAGCCGCGGCGCATCGACGCGGTCGGCCGCCGCCAGGAACTCCGCGAGCCCGGGCTCATCCAGCAGGAACGCGACCTCGCCGTCCGAGCAGAAGTAGTCGCGTTCATCGACCGTCGCACCACTCGGAATCGGTACGCACTCCGCGCCGAGGCGCGCCGCGCCGAGGGCCGCGACGAACCACTCCGGTCGGTTGGTCAATGCGATCCCGAGGCGACCCGCCGGTCCCACGCCGCGCTCGCGCAGCACGAGCGCGGCACGATCGACCCACGCATCGAGTTCTCCGTAGGTGATCCGCCGGTCGCGATGGACCAGCGCGACCTTGTCCGGCCGAACGGCCGCGTGGTACGCGAGTCCGGAGCCGGTCATGGCACGGTTCGCTATGCCCCGTAGACCGGCGCCGGGTCGGGCGCCTCCGCGAGCAACCGGCGAACGACCGCACCGATCTCGCCCGGCTCCCACCGGGCACCCTTGTCCTCACGCGGACCGTGCTGCCAGCCGTCGGCCACCGAGATGATCCCGCCCTCGACCTCGAAGACGCGACCGGTCACCCCAGCCGAATCGGCTGAGCCGAGCCAGACCACGAGCGGGGCGACGTTCTCGGGAGCCATGACGTCGAACGCGCCGTCCTCGGGCGCGGCCATGGTGTCCGCGAACACCGCTTCGGTCATGCGGGTGCGAGCGGCCGGCGCGATCGCGTTGGCGGTCACGCCGTAGCGACCCATCTCGGCGGACTCCACGAGGGTGAGCGCCGCGATGCCCGCCTTCGCCGCGCTGTACGCGCCCTGCCCGACGCTGCCCAGGAGGCCCGCGCCGGAGGAGGTGTTGATGATCCGGGCATCGACCTTCTCGCCGGCCTTCTGCTGCTCCCGCCAGTACGCACCGGCGAAGCGGCTCGGCGCGAAGTGGCCCTTGAGGTGGACCCGGATCACGGCATCCCACTCGTCCTCGCCGGTCGTGACCACCATCCGGTCGCGGAGGAACCCGGCGTTGTTGACGAGGACATCCAGCCGACCGAACGCGTCGATGGCGGTCTGGATCAGGCGTTGGGCACCGTCCCAGTCGGCAACGTCGTCACCGTTGACGACCGCCTCGCCGCCGAGGGCGTGGATCTCCTGCACGACCTCGCCGGCGGGTCCGGCGGAACCGCCGGTTCCGTCCGATTCGGCGCCGAGATCGTTGACCACGACCTTGGCGCCCTGCCGGGCGAACTCCAGCGCGTGCCCGCGGCCGATGCCGCGCCCCGTGCCCGTCACGATGACTACTCGTCCGTCACAGATCCCCATGGGCGGGCCAAGGTAGCCGCGGCGCGGCTAGACGGTCGGGGCCGGGAGGGCGAGTTCGTAGTGAACCATCGTCGAACCGGGCTCGTCCTCGTCGTTGACGAACCCGACGCTCTGGTAGAGCCGGACCGCGTCGACGTCCTCCACAGTCGTGTCCACGTCGATGATCGCGGCGCCCGTCGCCACCGCCTCGTCGATCGAGCGGAGCAGGAGGGCGTGGCCGAGACCGCGGCCTCGCAGGTCCGGGACGACGTAGAGCTCGGCCAGGTACACGTCGTGGACGTCGGACCAGAGGCTCGGTCGGAAGGTGATGACCGCCAGCCCTGCCGGACCCCCACCGATCAGGAACACCACGATCTCTCCGGCGGCGATCATCCGGCGCACCCGGTCCTGAAGGACCTCGGGGCCGGGAGTCGGTGCGTCGTATTCACGGTTGAACGCGTCCAACAGCCGACCGACGGCGGCCGCGTCGTCGGCAGTGGCGCGCCGGACCGGGGGAACGGTGCGGACCGTGCGCCCGGTCACCGCAGGCACTCCGCCTTCAGTGCGCGGGCGATCGCGGCGAGGTCGTCCCGGCCGACGTGCACGGGCCGCGCCGCCCATGTGAACTTGTAGGTGCCGGGACCGATCCGGTACTCGGGCAGCGTGTCCGGACCGCACGACAACGTGCCGAGGCCGCGGTGACGAAAGTCGAGATGGACGGTGACGACGTCGGCCGGCACCAGCTCCTCGGCATGGGTTGCCGCGGTCAACTGCTCCGGGGTGTACGCACTCACGTTCCACTGGAACGGCATGGCCGCGGTGAACAGCAATCCCCAACCATCGGCCGAGTGCACGACCCCCCACCGCGTGTCGGCATGGCCGCCGTGCTCCTGGGGCATGACGTAGGGCACGGACTGCTCGGCCACGGTCTGGGCGTACCGGCCGAGGGTCGCACCCCGGCGCCGGTCGGGGTACGACTCGACCGGTCCCCGGCCGTACCACGTCAGCTGGTCCAGCATGCTCGGCAGCGTCCACCGCACGCCGATCCGGGGGAGGTCGTCGATCGACTCCGGCACCACGATCTCCTCGGCGACGACGACCGAGCCGTCGCCCTGCTCGTCCCACCGTTCGCGCTGACCGACGATCGCGTCGCCGACGTGCACCGCGCGCTCCACGACGGTCCGGCCGATCCCTTGGCGCCGACCGCGGGTGTCCACGACCAGCGTCCGGTGGTCCGGCGACTCGAGACCGGCGGTCCGCCACCGACCCAGCGGCTTGAGCTCCTGCAGAGGCGCGAGCTTCAGGCCGTCGTTGTCGGTCGGCGCGCGCCACAACGTCAGCCGCGGCGTCTCGGGCTTGACCGCGAGCCGCAACGCCGCGCGCACTCCAGCCTCGTCGAGCGTGCCGGCGGCACCGACCGACGACGGCGATGCCGGGGCGACGTCGCTCCACGCCGACCACTGCTCACGGTCCGCGATACCGACCCGCGCCGGCTTGCTGTCACCGAGCGGCACGTCGACGCGCGCCAACTCGAAACCGGCCGGCGCCCACGCGGTTTCCGTGCCAACCAGTACGACGATCCGACCGACGATCTCGGATCCAGGCGCCGCCTCCGGCACTGCGATCGGGAGATCGACCGACGCGGTCGCGCCCGGTGGAAGTTCGGGGAGTTCCAGTGCCTCAGCCGCAACCATCTCGCCGTCGACCAGCACCTCGAAGCGCGCCGTCAGCCAACCGAGGTCTCGGAAGTCCTGCCGGTTCGTGACCTTGAGCTTTCCACCCCGCACCGGGGCCGCGCCGAGCGGCGTCGCCAGTTCGCGGTGCTCCCACATCGCCGGCTTGGGCGTGCGGTCGGGCCACACCATCCCGTCGATGCAGAAGTTCACGTCGTTGGGTCCGTCACCGAAATCCCCGCCATAGGCCCAGCGGGTCGAGCCGTCGGGCCGCGACTGGCGGAGTCCGTGGTCCCAGAACTCCCAGACGAACCCGCCCTGGAGCCCGGGCGTGGACTCGATCGCGTCCCAGTATTCGGCGAGACACCCGTTGCTGTTGCCCATCGCGTGCGAGTACTCGCACATGATCAGCGGCGCCTCGCCTTTGCGGTCGCGGGCCCACGCCACGATGTCGGCGATCTCCGGGTACATCGGACACAGCACGTCGGTCGCGGTCTGCGCCCGGTCCCATTCCCACATGATCGCCCCCTCGTAGTGGAGCGGGCGGCTGGGGTCGGTGCGACGGATCCATCCCGCGAGCGCCTCGTGGCCGGCGCCGTAGCCGGACTCGTTGCCGAGCGACCACAGGATGATCGACGGATGATTCTTGTCGCGAGTCACCATCCGACTGCCGCGGTCGAGCAGCGCGGCGGCATACCGCGGGTCGTCGCAGAGCGAGAAGATGAACGCGTGACTCTCGAAGTTCGTCTCGTCGACCACGTAGAGGCCCAGCTCGTCGCAGAGTTCGTAGAACGCCGGATCGTTGGGTGAGTGCGACGTGCGGACCGCGTTGAAGCCGAACTGTTTCATCAGGACGAGATCCGCGCGCATCTGCTCGACGGTCACGACCCGGCCGGTGTCGGGATCGAAGTCGTGGCGGTTGACGCCGCGGATCAGCACCGGGCGGCCATTGAGCAGCAGCTCCCGGTCGCGGATCTCGATGGACCGGAAGCCGACGGTCGTCGCGGTGACCTCGCGCTCGGTGCCCTCGGCATCGAGAAGCGTGATCACGAGCCGATAGCGGGTCGGCACCTCGGAGGACCACGGCTCCACCGCGAGTTCGTCGAACGTCGCCTCCACGACATGTCCGGAGAAGATGTACGCCCGACGGTCGACGGGCACTTCGGCGGCCTGCGCCTCGCCGATCGCCTGGCCGTCCCACGTCTCCAGCGCCGACCGCACCGTCCAGTCCCGAGGCAGAGGCCCGGCGAAGTCCACCGCCGTGCGCACGTGGAGGGCGCCGAGCGCCGCGGCCGGGTCCCAGGTCGGCTGGGCGTGGACGTCGGCGATCCAGACCTGGTCCGTCGCGGTGAGCGTCACGCTGCGACCGATCCCCGCGTGCCACCACTGGTCCTGGTCCTCGACGTAGCTCGCGTCCGACCAGCGCACGACCATGAGCCCGAGCACATTCGCGCCTTCACGCACGTGGTCGGTGACGTCGAAGCTCGCCTCGAGCCGGGAGTCCTTACTGATTCCGACGGGCGCGCCGTTGACCCAGACGTGAGCGACGCTGTCGGCTGCGCCGACGGTCAACCGGACGCGGCGATCCGCCCACTCCGACGGGACGGTGAACTCGGTCCGGTAGAGCCCGGTCGGGTTGGCGTCGGGTAGCTCGGGCGCGACACCTCGGAACGGCATCTGCACGTTCGTGTAGATCGGCCGGTCGTAGCCCTGCATGGTCCAGAGGCCGGGAACGTCGACCTCGTCCCAACCACCCACGTCCGCGTCCGCAACCATGAAGTCCGCGGGCACGTCGGCTGGACGGTCCGCCAAGCGAAAGCGCCACCGCCCGTCGAGCGAGATGCTCCACGGGTTCGGCGCGTCGCCCTTGGCCGCCGCCGCGCTGGGCGCGACGGGCAACGTCGCGCGCATCGGGAGCCGCCCGACGTGGGTGATCTCGGGTCGGGTCCAGGCTGCGAGTTCGATCAAGGGGTCCACCTCCGCACGATACGGTGCGGCCGTGGAGCTCGGCATCACGATGTTCGCAACGGACGAGACGATGGACCCGGCGGCGCTCGCCCGAGCGGCCGAGGACCGGGGCTTCGCATCCCTGTACCTGCCCGAACACACCCACATCCCGACGTCGCGGCGCACGCCGCCCCCGACCGGCGACGAGGTCCTTGCCGAGGAATACAAGCGCACGCTGGATCCGCTGGTCGCGCTCGCAGCGGCATCGGCGGTCACCGACCACATCCGCCTGGGGACCGGGATCTGCGTGGTCGCGCAGCGCGAACCGATCGTGACCGCCAAGGCGATCGCCACGCTGGACCGCCTGAGCAGGGGCCGGTTCGTCTTCGGCATCGGTTTCGGGTGGAACGCGGACGAGATCGAGCATCACAACGTCTCGATGGCGGACCGGCGGGCCGTCGCCCGCGAGCACGTGCTCGCGATGCGCGCGCTCTGGCGCGACGAGGTCGCCGAGTTCCACGGCGAGCACGTGGACTTCTCACCGTCCTGGTCATGGCCGAAGCCGATGCGCCCGGACGGGCCGCCGGTCCTGATCGGTGGTGCGCCGGGCCCGAAGCTGCTCGCACACGTCGCCGAGTATGCCGACGGTTGGATCCCGATCGGCGGCTCGGGCATCCGCGCCGCGCTCGAGGATCTCCGGCGGGCGTGCGACGCGGTCGACCGCGACCACGTCGAGCCTGCGGATCGTGCCGTTCGGCACGATCCCCGAACCCGGCAAGCTCGAGTACTACGAGTCGCTCGGGATCCGCGAGATCGTGCTGCGCATCGAAGGCGGGACCGCGGACGAAGTCCTCCCCGTCCTCGACGAGTACGCCGCCTTCATCCCCACTCCTTGATGCATACCCCTCGGGACGGGCGGGTCGGTAGGGTGCGCCGATGACTGCCGAGCCCGCCGTCGTCGCGATCGAGGTCGGCGACGAGGCCAGCGCGTGGGAATCGGCGGGCTTCACCGTCGCGAACAACATCGCGCAGGTCGGCGGGATCGCGATCACGCTCACGGGACGCGACGACACCTCGGGGATCCGGTCGTGGACCTGGTCCGGGCTCGCCGGTGCCGAGCCGATCGACGGGTTGCCGACCGGCACCGGCGCGGCCGCGACCGTCATGCCGGGCGCGCACGCCAACGGAGTGACCCTGCTCGACCACGTGGTCGTGGTCACACCGAACCTGGAACGCACCGTTCCCGCGTTCGAAGCGCGCGGCCTGGACGTGCGCCGGGTTCGGGACACCGACCAGTACGGCCCCGCGTTCCGCCAGGTCTTCTTCCGCGGCGGCGAGACGATCATCGAACTGATCGGGCCCGACGAGCCGAACGAGGGCGACGACCGTGCCGCGCACTTCTACGGCCTCGCCTTCACCGTCGCCGATCTCGACGCCACGGTCGCATTGCTGGAGGGGAACGTGAGCGGCATCAAGGACGCGGTCCAGCCGGGACGACAGATCGTGACCCTCCGACACGAGGCGTTCGACATCTCGGTCCCGATCGCACTGATGAGCGCCTGATCAGTCGCCGGCGTCGAACTCGTAACGGGTGACCTCTCCGATCGCGCGGTACCCGATTGCCTGGTAGATCGCGTTCGAGGTCGGGTTCGTCAACTCTGCGTAGAGCAGCGCCCGTTGACCCGCCGCGAGGATCGCGGCCGAGCGGTCCGCGACCAGCGCCGACGCGTAGCCCCGGCCTCGATACTGGGCTGGGGTGAACACCGGCCCGACCCGGACGGCAAGCGCGGCCGGCTCGGTCCGGGCGACGAACGACACCGGATCGGGATCACACCAGAGCCAGACCTGATCCCGCTCGACGCGTGACCGCACGAACTCCTCCTCGCCGGGCCGCATCGGTTCGTCGATCTCCTCGCCGAACGCGCGGAACCAATCGATGACGAGACCGTCGTCAGCCGCGGTCGCGACTCTCGACGCGCCCGAGACCATCCGCACCGGCGTGAGCTCACGCAACTCGAAGAGCCGTTGCGCGAGCGCCGGGCGCGCCGGCCGGCGGGTGCGTTCGGCCCAGCGGCCGGCGAACGCGGCCGCGGTCGCGGCATCGCCGTTCACGCCCGGCAGGTCGATCCCGGCATCGACGATGGCGTCGACGGCGGCAAGCGCGGCGACCCGGCTCATCGGGGTGATGCTGGCGAAGAAGTGTTCCGGCCAGCGGAACACGACCCCCACGACGCCGCTCTGATCGCAGACCATCCAGAACTGACCGCGATCCCCCAACGCCTCGCACTGGCGCAGCAGCGAGAGGATGAGGTTGTGGTGAACGGGCTCGGACGCGAGGAACGCGCCGGCCACCTCCAGCACGGTGGAAGGATCCTCGGTGAACTCGATGCTCGGCGACATCAACTGATACTGGCCGCGACCGAGCCGGCCAACGGTCGGATTTCCGATCAGTCCAGATCGCGGGCCCACAGCACGCGGGTCTTGGTGCGCTCGAAGCCGGCCCGCTCGTAGAGCGCCCGCGCACCGGTCGGGTTCTCGGCGTCCACTTCGAGCGCTGCGAAGTCGAGGCCATCCGCCGCGAATGCGGCCGTACACGCGGCGAGCAGAGCACTCGCGACCCCACGGCCGCGAAACGGCCGCCGCACGCCGAGATGGTGGACCCACCCCTCGGTGAACCCGAGCGCCCGCCAATCGTCAGGGTGCACCCCGCACAGGACGTATCCGACGATCTCGTCGCCGGTGAGGGCCAGGAACGAGCAGTCGGCTCGAAAACCCCGCTCACCGGTGACCCAAGTCCGCCAGGTCTCCGGATCGAGTTCGCTCGAACCCACGTGGTCGAGGAACGCCTCATTGTGCGCTCGGCGCGTTCGCTCGTCGAGCGCGCCTTCGAAGGGGACCAGTCGGAACCCGGGACCGAGGTCGACGGCGGGACCCGCGACCTGCAGCGAGCGGCGCATCTCGTGGAAGTACCGCCGAGGTATGAACTCGAAGGCACCGAAGAGTTCGGCCCGTGCCTGATCGCCGAGCGCAGCCGTCAGCTCGAGCCACGCCGGCAGTGACGAATCTCTCGCCGCCGCGATCTCCTGCCCACGCTCGACCTGCCAGGCAATGAGTGCGGTGCCGAGACCGTGACCCCGCCGCCCCGGCACGACCGCACCGGCGAGATCGACCCGTCGTTGCCGGGCGTTGGGAAGGCATACCACCGTTCCCCACGCGACGACGAGACCGTCGTCCCACGCGAGTCGAGCGTCGAGCATGGGGTCGAAGTAGGAAAGCCCGACCTGCTCCTCGAGGTCGGCCCGCCCGAGGACCTCACCGGTGCGATCGACCGCCTCGATCGCGGCGAGTGCCTCGGCCCACGCATCGAGATCCGTCGCCGGATCAACCCCGCGCCACTCGACGGCCACGCCGACGTCTCAGAGTCGCTCGATGATGGTGACGTTCGCCTGGCCGCCGCCCTCGCACATCGTCTGCATGCCGTAGCGGCCGCCGGTGCGCTCCAACTCGTTGAGCAGCGTGGTCATCAGCCGGACGCCCGTCGCCCCGAGCGGGTGACCCAGCGCGATCGCACCGCCATTCACGTTGACCTTGTCGAGATCCGCGCCGGTTTCCTTCTGCCAGGCGAGCACGACCGACGCGAACGCTTCGTTGATCTCGACGAGGTCCATCTGCTCGAGCGTCATGCCGGACTTCGCCATCGCGTACTCCGTCGCCGGGATGGGCGCGCTCAGCATGAAGATCGGGTCCGCGCCACGCACCGACAGGTGATGGACCCGCGCTCGGGGCTTCGAGACCGTGGTCCTTGACGGCCTGCTCGGAGGCGATGAGCATCGCCGCCGACACGTCGGAGATCTGCGAGGCGAGCGCCGCGGTGAGCCGACCCCCTTCGACCAGCGGCTTGAGGGAGCGGATCTTCTCCCAGTTGGGCTCACGCGGTCCTTCGTCGACGCGTCGCCTCACCGAACGGGACGATCTCGGCTTCGAACCGACCTTCGGCCTGCGCACGCAGCGCACGCTCGTGGGACTGGACCGCGAACGCCTCCATGTCGTCGCGGCTGATCCCCCACTTGTCGGCGATCAATTCCGCACCGCGGAACTGCGAGACCTCCTGCGTGCCGTACCGGGCGACCCAACCCTCGCTGGTGCTGAACGGATCGGTGAAGCCGAACTGCTCGGCGACGGTCATCGCCGCAGAGATCGGGATCATGCTCATGTTCTGCACGCCACCGGCGACCACGAGGTCCTGCGTGCCGCTCATCACGCCCTGGGCCGCGAAGTGCACCGCTTGCTGGCTGGAGCCGCACTGACGGTCGATCGTCGTGCCCGGCACTTCCTCGGGCAGCCCCGCGGCGAGCCAACCGGTACGGGCGATGTCACCGGCCTGCGGCCCGATGGCGTCCACGCAGCCGAACACGACGTCCTCGACCGCGGCCGGATCCACGTCCACCCGGTCGAAGAGCGCCCGCAACGAGTGCGCGCCGAGGTCTGCGGGGTGCACCTGGCTCAGCGAGCCACCCCGCCGTCCGACGGGAGTGCGCACCGTGTCGATGATGTAGGCCTCTGGCATCTTGTCGGCTCCTTCGCTTGGACGCAGGGTATCCGGCTCGAACGCGGCCGCCGCCGCCGCTACTTGGTGTCGAGGATGGCGGCGGCGACGCGCTCACGGTGCCAGGCCGCGTCGCCCCAGGTGCCGGCGAGCGCCCAGGCGCGCTTCATCCAGAGGTGCAGGTCGTACTCGTACGAGTAGCCGATGGCGCCGTGACACTGGAGCGCGGCACGCGCCGCGAGCGTGGCCGCGTCCGCAGCCTGGGCCTTGGCCATGGAGCCGTGGAGCATCCGATCCGGATCCTCGTGTCGCGAGCGAGTCGGCGGCCCGGTAGACGAGCGGGGCGGCGAACTCGATCGCTATCCGCACGTCGGCCAGGTGATGTTTCACCGCCTGGAAGGAACCGATCGGCGCACCGAACTGTTTGCGCTCGGCCACGTACTCGACCGTCATGTCCAACATCCGCCGGGCCAGGCCGACGAGCTGCGCCGAGTAACCGAGCGATCCGCGCCAGAACGCTTGCGACAGTTCGGGGCGCGTGAGCGGCCGGGTCGCCGACGCATCAACGAGACGCGTGAGGCGGCGGCTGTGGTCGACGGAGTCCTGAGGCTCGAGCGAAGCGCCGGTGACGACCTGCGCGTCGGGAGCGAGGAACACGAGCACGTCGGCCGCGGCCCCGCACGGCGCGTACGGGTCGCCAGCGCTCACGAGCACCGATCCGTCGACGACCCCGCCGTGTTCTGCAACTGCGATGGGTGCGCCCACCAGCACGTGCTCGACGAAGGGTTCGGGGAGCGCCGCGTAGCCGGTCTCCTCCGCCAGGAGCACGGCGTCCAGTTCGCTCAAGCCGAGTCCGCCGTCGGCTTCAGGCACCAGCGCGCCGAGCACGCCCATCTCCGCCAGCGCCGCCCAGGTTCCGCCGCTGCGGCCGTCGGCGTTGGTCCACGCGTCGCGCACGACCGTGGGCGGGCACTCGTTGGCCAGCAGGCCCCGGACCACGTCACGGAATTCGAGTTGATCCTCGGTGAACGCGAACTCCACGGCTACTTCCTCGGCAGACCGAGCACGCGCTCGGCGATCACGTTGCGTTGGATCTCGTTGGTCCCGGCGTAGATCGGGCCGGACAGCGCGAACTCGAAGCCCTTCATCCAGGCGGAGTCCAGCTCCGCGTCCGTGCCGAGCATCGCCAGCGCGGTCTCGTGGAGCCGCACATCCAACTCGGACCAGAACACCTTGGTGAGGCTCGACTCCGCACCCGGCGCGTCGCCTGCCAGCGTGCGGGTGACGGTGCGCAGCGTCTGGAGCCGGTACGCCTCGGCGTCGATGTACGCCTGGGCGACGCGGTGGCGCAGCCCCGGGTCCACGACGTCGGTACCTCGTTCGGTGCACAGCGCGACGAGGCGATCGGCCGTCGCCAGAAACCGGCCGGGGCTGCGCAGGGTGAGACCGCGCTCCGAGCCCGTCGTCGCCATGGCGACGCTCCAGCCCTGGTCGACCCCGCCGAGCACCAGGTCGTCGGGCACGAACGCGTCCTCGAAGAACACCTCGGCGAACCCCTCGTCGCCGTCGAGGCGCCCGAAGCCGCGCACGGTGATACCGGGCGCGTCGAGCGGGACGAGGAAGTAGGTGAGCCCGCGGTGGCGTTCCGCCGACGGGTCGGTCCGGAACAGGCCGAACAGATGCGAGCAGAACGCGCCGCGGGTGGTCCAGGTCTTCTGGCCGTTGAGCCGCCAGCCGCCCGTGGCTTCGTCCCGGGTCGCAGTCGACCGAATCCCGGCGAGGTCGCTCCCGGCATCCGGCTCGGACCAGCCCTGACACCAGGTCTGCTCACCACTCGCCATCGGCCGCAGGAACCGTTGTTGTTGCTCCGGGGTGCCGAAGTCGAAGATCGTCGGCGCGAGCAGGAAGATGCCGTTCTGGGTCACCCGCTGGGGCGCTCCGGCCCGGTAGTACTCCTCTTCGAAGATCAGCCACTCCCAGAGGGACGCGTCACGACCGCCGAACTCCTCCGGCCACGAGACGACGGCGTAGCGGGCGTCGAAGAGGGTGCGCTCCCACTCGAGATGGCGAGCGAAGCCGTCCCGGGTGTCGCCGCTCGGCAGGGGCTCGGCGGGCACGTGGGCGGCGAGCCACTCCCGGAGTTCGGCGCGAAAGGTCTCCTCGGCCGCACTCCACGTCAGATCCACGGCTACTCGCCGAGGGCTTGGGCTTTGGCCCAGCGGTAGTCGGCCTTGCCCGACGGGGAGCGGACGATCTCGTCGACGAGGTGCACTTCCTTCGGCACCTTGTAGCCGGCGATCGACTCGCGCGCGTGCTCCGCGAGCGACTCGGCCGTCGGGGTCGCGCCGCCACGCGCTTTGACCACCGCCGCGACCCGTTCGCCCCACCGCTCGTCGGGCACCCCGACCACCACGACGTCGAAGACGTCCGGATGCGACTTCAGCGCGAGCTCGACCTCCTCGGGGAAGATCTTCTCGCCGCCCGAGTTGATCGAGACCGACCCGCGGCCGAGCAACGTGATCTGGCCGTCCGCCTCGACGCGCGCCATGTCACCGGGCACCACCCAGCGTTCGCCGTTCAACACCATGAAGGTCTTCGCGGTCTTGGCTTCGTCCTTGTAGTACCCGAGCGGCATGTACCCGCGCCGGGCGAGGTGGCCCACCACACCGGAGCCGGGCTCGACGGGCACACCGTCGTCGTCGATCACGAGCGTGTGATCGCCCATCACGAACTGCGGCTTCCCCTCCGAATCCGACCCGGACACCGATCCCTGGAATCCCGTCTCGGACGCGCCCATCGAGTCGATGATCGCGACGTGCGGGAGCAGTTCGGCGATCTTGGCCTTCACCGCGGGCGAGAGAATCGCGCCACCGGAACCGATGACGAAGAGGTTCGACAGGTCGTACTCGACCCCCGGCTCTTCGAGCACCTCGATGAGCGGACGCGCCATCGCGTCGCCGACGAGACTGATCGACAACACTCCCTCGCGGACAATCGTCGACCACACCTCGTGCGGGTCCATCTTCTTCTGGTCACTGAGCACCAGCGTGTTGCCTTGCAGCAGCAACATCAGCGCGACCCACTGCGCCGCCCCGTGCATCAGCGGGGCGATCGGGAACGCGACGACACCGCCGCCGCTCTTGGCCGCCTCGACGACCGCTTCCGGCGACTCATAGCCGGCGCCGCCACTCATCAGCGCGCCGACGGTCGAGTGGAAGAAGTCTTCCTGTCGCCACATCACGCCCTTGGGCATCCCGGTCGTACCGCCGGTGTAGAGCATGTAGAGGTCGTCTGGGCTGCGAGGCCAGGCACCCGTTCAGGCGAAGCCGCGGCCAGCGCGACTTCGTACTCGAGCGCACCGATGGACGCGAGATCCTCGTCGGACCCGTCCTCGACCGAGACGCACGTGTGCAGCTTCGGGCAGTCGGGCCGCACGTGGGCGATGCGCGGCACGAACTCACGACCGTGGACGACCGCGACGAGGTCCGCGTTGTCGAAGAGGTACGCCAACTCGGCCTCGACGTACCGGTAGTTGACGTTGATCGGCACGCCCCGGGCCTTCCAGATCCCGATCATCGCCTCGACCCACTCGGGACCGTTGTAGGCATAGATCCCCACGTGGTCGCCCGTCTGGAGTCCGTTGGCGATCAGGTGGTTGGCGAGGCGGGTCGACCGCTCGTCCAGTTCGGCGAAGGTGTACCGGCGGTCACCGCAGATCACGGCGGTGTTGTCGGGGACGACGTCCGCGACGCCCTCGAACATGTCGGCGAAGTTCCACTCCATGAACTACTTCCTCACGATCACACAACTGCCGTGGCCGAACAGGCCCTGATTGATACTGAGTCCCACCCGCGCGCCATCCACCTGCCGTGCGCCCGCCTCGCCCCGCAGATGCCAGGTCATCTCGCACACCTGGGCGATCGCCTGCGCGGGAACGGCCTCGCCGAAGGACGCGAGCCCCCCGCTCGGGTTGACGGGGATGCGCCCGCCGATGGTGGTCTCGCCGTCGCGGACGAGGCGCTCGGCTTCACCTTCCTTGCAGAGCCCGATCGCCTCGCACCAGTCCAGCTCCAGCGCGGTGGAGAGGTCGTACACCTCGGCGAGGTCGAGATCCTCGGGGCCGATGCCCGCCTGCTCGTAGGCGGCGTGCGCGATGGACTCGCGGTAACCCCGCTCGGGCGGCGCGACCCCGGCGGCCGAGTCGGTCGCGAAGTCGGGCAGGTCGATGAGCTGGTT
>CAVPAT010000011.1:0-13718 GCA_963701625.1 uncultured Acidimicrobiia bacterium
AGCTGGCGGGTGCGCTCGCCGATCCAGAGCATGTGGGCCGAGCAGTCGTACCAGTCGCCGGTGAGGCTGTCCTGGCGGGTGAGCGGCCTCCTCGTACCCGAGGAGCAGCGCCTCGTGCGCGACCCAGAAGTCGACCTGGTGGAGCTGGAGCTCCGCGTCGAGGTCGATGCCGCACGCGGCCATGAACCGCAGGGCACGCTCGATCTCGTTCGCCAGGGCTTCGTAGCGCTGGCCCTCGCGGCTCGACGCGACGAACTCCTGGTTCCAGGCGTGGGCCCGGGTCAGGTCGGCGAAGCCGCCCTTGGTGAACGCGCGGGCGAGGTTCAGCGTGGACGCCGACTGGTGGTACGCGCGCAGGAGGCGCTGCGGGTCGGGGCGGCGGGCCACCGCCTCGAACGCGAAGTCGTTGACGGTGTCGCCGCGGAAGGACGGGAGCTCGAGGCCGTCGCGGATCTCGGTGGGCGACGAGCGGGGCTTCGAGAACTGGCCCGCCATCCGGCCGACCTTCACCGTGGGGACGCCGCTGCCGTAGGTGAGCACCACCGACATCTGCAGGATGATCTTCAGCTTGTCGCGGATGCCGTCGGCCGAGAACGCCTCGAACGACTCGGCGCAGTCGCCGGCCACCAGCACGAACGCATCCCCTTCGGCTGCCGCCGCGAGCTGCTCGCTCAGGCTGCGGGCCTCGCCCGCGAACACCAGCGGCGGCTGCCGCGCAGCTCGCCGAGGACGACGTCGAGCTCGGCGGCGTCGGGCCAGTCGGGCTGCTGGCCGCGGCCGGGGAAGGCGCGCCAGCCGTCGGGCGTCCAGCGTGGTCGAACAGGGCACGGTGCTCATCTGCGATCCGGTCGGAGAGGTGGCTGCGGACCGGGCGGTCTACAGGTAGCCGCTGGGCGGGGTGGGGCCGCCCGGCTGGGCCATCTCGAGGGCACGGCGGCGACGCATCTCCTCGAGCTGGGACTGGGCGATCGCCTGCTGGGTGAACAGGGTCGCCTGGATGCCGTGGAAGAGACCCTCGAGCCAGCCGACGAGCTGGGCCTGGGCGAGGCGCAGCTCCGACTCGGTCGGGGTGTCGCCCTGAGCGGGAGGACGACCTCGCTGAGCTCCGGCCTGGAGGTCGGGGGACAGCACCGACTGGAGCTCGCCGTCAGCGACTTCTCGTGGATCTCCCGGAGGCGGCGGCGGCCGGCGTCGTCGAGCGGGGCCCGGCGCACCTCGTCGAGCATCGACCGGACCATCGAGGCGATGCGGATGAGCTTGGTCGGTCGCAGTGACCTGCTCATCGGACTCGGGACCGCCGCTGGCGACGGCGGCGGCGGCGCCATCAGGGGACGGCTCCCCGACGACTTCAGGCACGACGTGGGAGGGATCAGGAGACGACATCGTCGGCAACGTTACCGGTGACTGCCCCCCGTGCTCATAGCGAGTTGTTCGGTCGGGTCACGCCTCGACGGGAGGGGTCTTGCCCTGGGCCGCAGCGCCGCGGGGACCGGGAACCCCCGAGAACCGGTACGGCTCGGCGTCCCGGCCCGGCTGGCAGACCCAACACTCGCCGGTTCGGCCGGTGGTGATGATCGTGAGCACGGCAGCCGCGTACTGGTCCGCGGAGATCAGCGGGAAGTCCGCCTGGGCGAACAGCGCCTTGGTGTCGGGTGTGAGGATGTTGGTGTCGGTCATGCCGGGGTTCACCGTGTTGGCGGTGATCCCGTCGGCCGCGACGGTCGGCGCGATGCTGCGGATGAACCCGACGACCGCATGCTTGGACGCGACGTAGACCGGGTCCGGGGGAAACGGGATGAGGCCCGCGAGCGAGCTGGTGGCGACGATCGCGCCCCCGCCCCGGCGCCGCAGGAGGGGAATCGCCGCGCGGGCCCCGAAGACCACCCCGTCGACGTTGACGCGCATGATCCGTTCGTAGACGTCGTCGGTCAGCTCGGTCGGGTCCGCGACCCCGATCGCGATTCCCGCATTGAGGAACGCGATGTCGAGCCCGCCGAGTTCGGCTTCGCACGCCGCGAAGGCGGCATTGACCTCAGCCGCGTCGCCCGCATCAGCGTGTACGTAATACGCGCCGAGGTCCGCGGCGACGGCGCGGCCGTTGGCGTCGTCGAAGTCGACGGCACAGATCTCTGCGCCCTCGGCGGCCAAGCGGGTGGCGGTGGCCTTGCCGATCCCCGACGCTGCGCCGGTGATCAGCGCGACCTTGCCGTCCAGTGCACCCATGTCGATCTCCCCGGTCCGGTGTGCGCAGCACCGTAGACGTGTCATGTCCCCACCCGATTTCCAGCGCCTGAGTCGCTAACCCACAGGTCGCGAAACGCGCGTCGGAATCCCGGTTTTCCGAACTCGGGCTCTGCCCCCGCGGGCTCACATCTGGATGACGACCAGCCGTTCCTCGGTCATCTCGCGCACCGCGTAGTGCGGCCCTTCCTTGGTGTTGCCGCTGTCCTTGATCCCGCCGTAGGGCATCTGGTCGGAGCGGAAGGTGGGCATCTCGTTGACGGTCACGCCGCCGAAGTCGAGGGCGTGGGCAGCCCGCAGCGCCGATCGCAGGTCCGTCGTGAAGATCGCGGCCTGGAGCCCGTACCGGCTGTCGTTCGCGAGCGCGAACGCGGTGTCGAGGTCCGTGTAGCCCTGCACGCCGATCAGCGGTCCGAAGACCTCCTGGGAACAGACCTTCATGTCCGGGAGCACTCCGGTGAGCACGGTCGGGCGCAGGACGTCGTCGGCGACGGTCCCACCGGTGGCGACCTTGGCCCCGCCGCCGGTGGCCTCCTCGATCCAGTCGACGATGCGGTCGCGTTCACCCGGGTTGATGAGTGCGGAGACGTCGGTGGCCTCGTCGAGTGGGTCGCCGACGACGAGCAGCTCGACCCGCGCGACGACCTGGTCCACCAACTCGTCGCGAATGGCGTCGTGCGCGTAGACCCGCTGTACCGAAATGCAGGTCTGTCCGGAGTAGCCGTACCCGCCCGCGACGATCTTCGCGGCGGCGAGTTCGAGATCCGCGTCCGGCTCGACGATGACCGGCGCGTTGTTGCCGAGCTCCAGGCCGACCTTCTTGCGCGGTGCGCGTGCCTTGATGCCCCAGCCGACCTCGGGTGACCCGGTGAACGTCAGGTAGGGGATCGCGTCGTGGTCGACCAGCGCGTTGCCGACGGTGGCGCCACCGCCGGTCACGACGTTCAACCAACCCGGCGGCAGCCCGGCCTCGTCGAGCAGGACCGACGCGAGGAGCAGCGAGGTGAGTGGTGTCTGCGACGCGGGCTTGAGCACGACGGGACACCCGGCGGCGATGGCCGGCGCGACCTTGTGCGCGACGAGGTTCAGCGGGAAGTTGAACGGACTGATCGCGGCGACGACACCGACCGGGATCCGCAGGGTAAAGGCGAGCTTGCCCACCCCCGCGTCGTTCGCGTCCATGGGGATCATGTCGCCGGCGAGCGAGCGCGCCTCGACCGCCGAGAATCGGAACGTCCCCACGGACCGCGCGGCTTCCACTCGCGCGGTCTTCAACGGCTTGGCTGCTTCCGCGGCGATCGACTGCGCGAACTCTTCATGGCGGGCGACGAGCCGGTCCGCAGCTGCATCGAGGATCGCGGCCCGTTGGTGGGCCGGGAGTGGTTCGGCATTCGCGGCCTGGGCCGCGGCGACCGCAGCGTCCACGTGTTCGGGCCCTCCGGCCGGCACCCGACCCAGCTCGGAGCCGTCGAAGGGGGACCGGACGACGGCAGGGCTCGGAGTCGTGATGCGCTCCGCGCCGATGCGCATGGGATGCAGCTCAGTCATGCGCGCAGCCTATGAGCCCCGGTGTCGGAGCCGGGTGGTCGTCAGTCGTCGAAGAGCACTGAGTCCACCAGGGACTCGGCGACGAACCCACCTTGCGGGTCGAACCGGTAGTTGGCCAGGTCCTTGCGGAACTCGAGGTTCATGTCCGGCGATCCTTCTCGGTTCTTCTCCACACTGAAGATGACCCAGCGCTTGAACTGTTCGGCGCGTACCGGGTCGAAGGCCAGGTGAGATTTCGAGACCGAGATGGCCTTCTCGTTCAGCAGCACGGCGATGTCGCACTCGTGGGCGAGCGCGGTGGAGCCGCGCAGGTGGTGGAGTCGAAGGCGACGTGCAATCAGGCCTTCGCGGTCGGACGCGGCGAGGGCCACGACCGGGACTTCGGCCACCATCGCGAGTTCCTTGAGCCGCTCGGCGAGGAAGGTGGTGCGCTGATCATCGGAGACGAGATCGCCGGCCACCGGGATCTTCTGGAGGTAGTCGACGAACAGGGCGGTCGGGCCGTCGCGGTGCGAAGAGACGATCTGGGCCAATTCGCGGACTCCGGTACGCAGCCCGGATCCCTGGACGAGATGCAGTCGCGGTCCGTACTGCTGCAGCCGGTGGTACGCCTCCTCGCCGAGCGGGTCGGTCGTGAGAGCTTCGGCGGGGGACGCGCCCAGCGCGACTTCCTGGGCAATCGTGCGCAGCCGAGTCAGTTCTACGATCTCGTCCGGCCGGGCCAGACTGCCGAGTTCGAGAGCGAGCAGGCGGCCGAGCAGTGAGTGCGGCGAGTGCTCGTAACAGACGTAGATCGACGTCCGGCCCTGCATCGCCATCCAACGCGCCCACTGGAGCGCAGCGACGGTCTTGCCGACGCCGGGTCGACCGCCGAGCAGGACGAGGTCCTGTGCGTCGTACTCCTCCGTTGAGGACGTCGTCGAGCGGGTCGAATCCCGTCGTGAATTGCTGGGCCCGAGCCTGAGGCGCGGACGGTCCGATCCCGGCCAGGAGGTCCGAGGCCGTCGCCTTGGCGATGTGGCCGTCATCGGTGATCACGTCAGTCATCTGGTCAGCCTCCGAAGTTGGTGTGCGACAGTCGGATCACGGCGGGGCCGGCAACGACCACGAAGAGCGCGGGAAGGATGCAGAGCACGACGGGGAAGACGATCTTCACCGGCATCTTCATCGCTCGCTCCTCCGCTTTCATCTTGCGCTTGTCGCGCATCTCGGCCGCCTGCACCCGCAGGACCTGGGCGATCGGGATTCCGTAGCGCTCCGCCTGGATGAACGCGTGGACGAAGCTGCGCAGGTCCGTGACGTCCGTCCGGTCGAGCAGGTTCTCGAGGGCCCGGTCGCGCTGGATCCCGATCTGGATGTCCTGAAGGGTGCGCCCGACCTCGGCGGGCAGCGGACCAGCGTTGGTCGCGACCCGGGCCATCGCCGCCTCGAAGCCGAGGCCGGCCTCCACGCAGATGGTGATCTGGTCGAGCACGTCGGGCAACTGCCGCTCGATTGTCTCCTGACGGTCACGAGCCTTCCGGTCCAGGAGGAAGTCGACGGAAAACCAGCCGATGGCCACGAGTCCGGCCGTCAGGATCAGAGTCGTAAGGCCGGGGCTCGCCAGGAACGCAAGGACGCCGGCGATGCCAAGGACGATGGCTGCGAACAGCTTGGTTGCCAGCAGCCGCTCCGTCGGCCAGTGGTCCGAGATGCCGGCGAGGAACGCCCGGCGCTCCAACCGTTCCAGTGCCCCGGCGGGCGTGAACCGACGAGCCCGGCGCGGCAAACGCCGCGACAGTCGGGTCGACGAATCGTTCCTGTGCCGGCTTGGCCAGCGCAGCCTGTCGAAGGTCGGTGACCATCGTGCCGCCGGTCGCGAGGTTGGCGCGCGCGGTCCGTCCCTCGCCGCGGGCGCCGCTGAGCGCCCACCACATCACCGGGATCGCCGCGACGATGGCGAATGCTGCAAACCAGATTCCGAGTGGCATACGAGCCTCCTTAGAACACGAGGCGCGTGATGCGCCGGAGCCAGAGTCCGCCGACCGCCAACATCCCGGCAGCCGCGAGCAGCATCGCAATCCCGAGGGGGTTCCCGGTGAGCTCACCGAGGTAGTCGGGGTTGAGAATCGCGATCACACCGAACATTGCGCACGGCAGGATGAACAGAATGAGTGCTGACAGTCGCCCTTCGGCGGAAAGCGCCTTGATCTGGCGCCGAATTCGATTCCGGTCGCGGATCGTCGAATAGACGTTGTCGAGCACTTCGGCCAGGTCCCCGCCGACCTGGCGGTGGATCTCGATGGCCTGCACCACCCAGTGGAAATCCTCGCTGTCGATCCGCTCGGCCATGGCTGCGAGCGCATCGTTGAGCTCGCGGCCGAGGCGGGATTCGACGACGACCCGGTGGAACTCGTCGGAGGTCGGCGCCTCGCTCTCTCGAGCGACTGCGTCGAAGGCTTGCATGACGCCGAAGCCCGCGCGCAGGCTCCCCGCCAACAGCGGGATGGTCTGCTCGAGTTGGTCCTGGAAACGGTCGCTCCGGCGCTGACCGAGGTGGGAGATCACACCGCGTCCGGCGAAGGGCACGATCGCAGCCGCAATCAGCGCCGCCAGCGGTCCGATGAGCAGGAGCGTCAGTGCGAACATCGCGAAGGTCGCCGTGGCGACGATGACCACGAACTCGCTCGGTCGCACTGCGAGTCCGGCTCGGGCGAGCGCGAAGTTCAGGCGGCTCCCTCGGTCGTTGCGGGCGAGCTGGCGCTCGGCGAGCTGGGTTGCCTGGTTGGTGAAGCTGGTCAGGACCGAAGTCCCGTTCCGCACCCCCTTGAGCTTGCTTCCTTGCAGCTGGCTCCGGGCGGCCCGAGGCGCGAACGCGAAGGACAGTCCGGCCAGCAGGCCGGCGAAGAGCACCCCGAGCCCGAGCCACAGTGCCGTGGGCTGCTGGAACCAGGCGGGGTCGTCCCCGGCGACGCTGGTGATCGGCTCGGATTTCGGGGCGGCCGACGCGGGCGCGTCGAGGGCCGGGAGAGCGACCCGGGTCTGGCCGGTAGCCGTGACACCGTTGGCTTTGACCGCGAAGGTGAATCCGGTGGATCCGCTCCTAGTCGTCGGCACTTCCACCCGGTACTGGCTGGTGATGCGGGACGCGACGCCGCGGTAGATGTTCTCGAGGGCGCCGGGCGCGCCTGCCGTCGTGGCCCGACCGTTCGTGAGGTTCGCGATCTGCTCGACCGCGGAGAGGTCGCCGTCGGCGGTGGCAAGTGCGATCCCGTAGTAGCCGGCCTTCGCGTCGGCCAGGCGTTGCGCCGCCGACTCGAGTGATCCCGCGCTCGCAGTGTCCTTGCCGTCGGTCAGTGCGACCACTGAGTGCTGCGTGTCGCCTTCGAAGATCGAACTCGCGGTCTCGAGGCCGTCGTAGAAGGCGGTCTCGCCGGCCGGCGCCAGGCTGGCAATGGCGGCGCTGGTCGCGGCGCGATCCGCGGTCAGGGGGTTGACGATCACGGGCCGGTCGCCGAACGCGACCACGGCGACGCTGACCGAGTCGGGCATGCGCTCCACGAAGGTGGTAGCGGCCGCCTTCGCCGCCTCCATCGCGTTTCCGCGCATGCTGCCGGACGTGTCGATCGCCAGCACCACCTGCGACGCGTCAGTCGGGAGTGCGGTCAGTTCGAGCGGCACCTTCTTCCCGCTCTCGCGGACGGTCCACGCCGAGGCGGGGAGGTCTTGGCCCAGAAGTTCGGGCGGGGTCGAGAGGGTGAAACTCGCGCGCCCGGGGGCCGTGACGTCAACCGAGGAGACTGCGAGTTCCGGCGCGGCCGCAGCTCGCACCGCGGGCGTGAGCACGAGGGTCAGGGTCGCAGCCGCCGCAGCAAACCACGTGCGGCGGTTCATCGCCGCCCCCGTCCACTGACGAGCGAGATGTCCGGGGCGCCGAAGATATGCGCCGGCAACTCGACGCCGAGGTCGGCCAGCTTGTCGCTGAACTGAGCTCGAATGCCCGTGGGCTTGATTGTCCCCTGGTGGAGCCCGTCTTCGCCGACGCCCGCGGAGTAGTCGAACTTCATCAGGTCGGCGAGGGTGATCACGTCGCCTTCCATCCCGCAGACCTCGGTGACCTTGGTGACCCGGCGGCTGCCGTCCCGCATGCGGGTGAGGTGGACGATGAGGTCGACGGCCGAGGCCACCTGCTCGCGGATGGCCCGGACCGGCAGGTCCATCCCCGCCATCAGCACCATGGTCTCGAGTCGGGCAAGTGCGTCGCGTGGTGAGTTGCTGTGCAGCGTGGAGAGCGAACCGTCGTGGCCGGTGTTCATGGCCTGGAGCATGTCGAGGGCCTCGGCGCCACGAACCTCACCGACGACGATGCGGTCGGGGCGCATGCGCAAGGCGTTGCGCACCAGATCCCGGGTCGAGACCTGGCCCTTCCCCTCGATGTTGGGCGGGCGGCTCTCGAGGCGTACGACGTGACGCTGCGTCAGTCGGAGTTCGACCGCGTCCTCGATGGTGACGACGCGCTCCTCCTCGGGGATGAAACCGGAGACCACGTTGAGCAGCGTCGTCTTCCCGGTACCGGTTCCGCCGCTGATCAGGAGGTTCAGCTTGCCGCGCACGCAGGCTTCGATCAGCTCGACGAGTCTCGGGAGTCAGGGTGTGGAACCCGACCAGGTCCTCGGGCGTGTAGGCCGACCCGTGAGAACTTCCGGATCGTGAGCGCGGGACCGTCGACCGCCAGCGGCGGGATCACCGCGTTGACCCGGGAGCCGTCGGGAAGGCGAGCGTCGACCATCGGCGACGACTCGTCGATGCGCCGGCCCACTCGGGACACGATCCGCTCGATCACCTGGCGCAGGTGGTCGTCGGAGAGGTACCGCGATTCGGTGAGGGTCAGCTTGCCGTTACGCTCGACGTAGATGCCGTCGCACGAGTTGACCATGACCTCGGTCACCGTCGGGTCCGCGAGGTAGCGTTCGATCGCGCCGAGGCCGAGCACGTCGTCGATGATCTCGGCGACGACGCGGGCCCGCTCGCTCTCCGAGAGCGGGATCTGTTCGGCCTCGAGGACCTTGCTGATCTCCTGGACGACCAGCGCGTCGAGTTGCTCTTCCGAGAGCGACGAGTCGTAGAGGCGTTGGCCCATCCGGGCGAAGAGCGCGTCCTGGGCCCGACGCTTGAGACCCGCGAACGGATCCGCGAGGGCCGGGCTGACGTCGACCGGCAGTTCGTGACGGCTCGCCGGAACGGTGGGCTCGGGCTCGGCGGGTTCGCCGGCCCGGGCCGCCTTGAGTCGATCCGCGAGGTTCATCGGGACTCCTTCCGCCGGCGCAGGAGGCCGTGCGTTTCTGTGTCGTTCGCCGTCGAGGATGCGCCGGCGAGGCGGTTGACGAGCTCACCCAACGGGCGGCTCACCGGAGACTTCTGGGCACCTTCGAGAAGCGGGATGCCCTGGTTCATGGACAGTGGCACCGAGCGGGAACTTGGGATCGAGATGCTGATCTCCATTCCGACGGTGGACTCGATGTCGTCACCGTCGAGTCCGACCCGAGCGTCGGCCCGGTTGAGTGCGAAGTGGCGCCGTTGGGTGGTGAAGCCGAGAAGGTCGAAGGCCTCGATGGCCTTGCGGACCGCCCGGGCACTCGCGACGTCGGTACCACACACCATCACGATGTCCGTTGCCCGTTCCATCGACGCGAGGGTGTGCTCGTCGAGCCCGGCACCTGTGTCGATAATCACGAAGCGGAACTCGCGTTGGAGCAGCGTCAGGACACCGATGACGTCCTCGCCGGTGATCGTGTCGGCTTCAGCTGGTGACAGTGGCGCGCAGAGCGCGTAGGCGCCACTGGGATGGGGCGTCAGGTATGCCTTCAGGGAAGTCGCGTCGAGTGCGCTGCCGAGCGCGACCACATCGCTGAGTGTGAACTCGGGGGCGAGCCGGAGCGCGTTGGCGACATCGCCGAACTGCACGTCGAGATCGACGATCACCACTTCTCCCGGCGCGACGCCGGCTGAGTCCGACCACGAGGTTCGAGGCAATCGCTGTCTTGCCCGCGCCGCCCTTGGGTGAGACGACTGCGACGGTCCGCCGGATCTCGGTCTCGGTGGCCGACGCCGAGCGGATCTCCCGTCGATCCGCGGTCTCGATGGCCGCGTCGAACGCCGCGCGGACCTCGTCGAGTTCGGCGTCCGGAGCGACAATGTCGCGCACGCCCACGCGCAACGCCCTCCGATAGAGCTCGGGCGTCGGCGCCGCGACGATCAGCACGCACAGGTCCGGTCGTTCCCGGTCCAGTGTGGACGCCGCGCTCAGCGCAGCATCGGCCGTCATGCCCGGGCCGAGGGCCACGACGCGTGCGTCGTGGTCCTCGATGGCCCGGAGCATCCCCTCGGCGTCGCCGCCGCTGAGGGTCTCGCTACCCCAGGACTCGAGCTCGCCGTTGAGCTGGTCGTCATACGAGGCGCGAACCCGGGCCTCCCAGCCCGCTTCGTTGGTGGCAAGGAGGAGACGAGTCATCCGAAGATCCCGTTCCGGCCGACGACCACCGTCGGAGCGTCGTTCGCGTCCGTGGGCTCGATGGAGAGCCAGATCCGGCCGAACTCCTGGCTGAACACGAGTCGCTCCGTTGCGGCGGGGTCGAGCGCAAGGGTCACGAGCAGCTGGCTGGTGGGCGCCTCACCCGGCTTGGCGGTGTCGGCGGTCGGCTCGCTGCTCGTGTTCTCGTTGCTGTTGACGTCGCCGGTCAGCTGCACGTTGGTCACGAGCACCTTGTGGAGAAGAATCCGCGTGGCCGACCCTTGGGTCTTGCCGTCCAGGACCTCGGCGCCGTCGACCACGACGGTCCGGCCGGTGCTGTTCGTGGACGGGTCGAAGGAGGCGAGGACCGCGACCCTGGCGCCCGGCGTGAGCACGCCACCAACCACGCGCTGCGGGTCGAGGGCGATCGTGGTGCGCAGCAGGCCCGGCGGGACCTGAACGTCGGCGCCGGTGGCGGAGTAGTTGCTCTTGGCGACGAAACGGCTGTCGATCAGCTGCTCGCCGGCGATGAGCGTGGTTCCTGCGACCTTGTCCCCGAGCGACTTGACGCTCGCGACGGCACCTTCGGCCATGACCTTGCGACTGACCTTCTCGGAGCCGACGCGGTCGCCGAGTTCGGCGGCTGGAGTGCCGGCCGGAACGGTGTCCTTGACCACGAGAACCTTGACGAGTTCCTCACCTGCTTGGGCGCGGTTCTCGGCACCGTTCACGTACGCGACGATTGCGATCGTGCCGACGAGCGCAAGGACCACCGCGGCGACGAGTCCCAGAATCCTTCGTGAGTCCACTGTGTGCAACCTTTCTGACGGTCCCCGGCGCTAACAGGCGCGGGGATCGCTGGTGTTGGGTGTGAGCGTGTTGACGTCGCAGATGCGAACGGCACGCACGCCGGTGTCGATGCCGGTCTCGGCACAACAGATTCCCGAGACGATGCCTCGGGTGAAAACGAGGTCTAGATAGCGAGCGTCCTGCGCGCCGTTGGCCTTGAAGTCGATGAGCTTGACGAACACGAACGCCACGATGTGGAAGGAGGCGTTCGAACCGTTGCCGGTCGCGGTGTCGAAGACCGGAAGCGCGAAACCCTCGCCCGAGTTCTTCAGGAAGTCCAGCTCCGACTGGAGGCTGTTGGAGAACGCACCGGTGTCGCCGGGGATGTTCGCGCCGACCGAGACGAGGCCCGGGTAGCCGTGGAGCGTCCAGTCCTTGGTGTCGTTGTTGCTGTTGGAACCGCCGTCGAAGTCCTGCACGCCCCAGTTGCCGGGCACGTTGGTGCCGCAGGCGTCGGGTTGGGACTTGCCGTAGGTGATCCGAATCGTCCCCGACGGTCCGCTCGGGTTCGCCAACCAAGCTGCCATCTGAGAGTTCGAGTGCAGGCAGAGTCCGAAGGGCCGCAGACTCCGCCGACCGCCTTGGGGATGCCCCACTCGGCCGTCGTGACGCCGCGGACGTTCTTGCTCGAGAAGCCGAAGATCTTGGCGAAGCTGAAGTTGACGTTTGCCCGGGCGTCGACGGTGACGTGGCCGCTCGTGGCATTGCGCACGACCGGGCTGCAACTGGAAAGCGACGCGCCACTGTGGTTGCTGGTCACGAAGGAAGGCACCGCGGTCGAACAACCGGCCTTGCCGAGTGCGTAATCCGAGGCGCCGGCGAGGGCGGCGGCGTCGGCCGTCGTCACGAGGTGGCGGCGGGAGGTCCAGAGTCGACCCGAATCGATCGAGAAGGCCGCGAACCCGAAGATGACGACCGAGCAGATCGCAACGATCACGGCGACTGCGCCGTGCTCGTTCCGGTTCATTCGCATTTGAACTCGCCCTTCCCGGTCAGGGTCACCGTCTGGTTGCCCCAGAGCGGGATGTCGAGGGCCGTGTTGGCCCGTACCGTCACCGTGACCCGCGCGGTCGGAGCGGCGAGGTCACAGGGGTTGGAAGACGAAGGCGACACCGTGATGGTCCGTGCGGCCGATGCGGGCAGCACGCCGGCGAGTGACGAGTTCACCTTGCCGTTGATGTCGGTCTGGGTGGACTGGGGGAGCGCGGCGACGCGAGCGCCCTCACGGGCCGCCGCGTGCAGACCCTGGAGTCGGTTGAAGTAGATCGAGAACTGCACGATGCCGAAGACGAGGAGGATCAGGATCGGCAGGACGATGGCCAACTCGACGGCGGCCGCGCCGTGTTGGCTGCGGCGGCGCTGGAGTAGAGAACGCATCGGTGGCTCCTCGGACAGAGAAAGGGAAGTGGGTTGAGGAGGCAGTCCCGACGCGCTCGCGAGGCGAGCGCGTCGGGACCGCTCGACCTCAGATTGCGTTGTTGATCGTGGTGAAGGCGGTGTTGATCTTGCCGCCCAGCGCCGCGACGACGGTCACGATCACCGCCGCAATGAGGGCAACGATCATGCCGTACTCGACCGCAGTTGCACCGCGCTCGTCCGTCTGAAGGTTCTGGAGACGGGTCCAGAGTGTGAGCACCATGTCGCTCATGTAATCGGTTCTCCCTGTTGTGATTGCGAGCGCTTGCCCGCGCCATTGGTGTTTCCGAGAGGGAGGATCTCGGAATCCAGGCGGCGTGCCATCACCAACATTTGGGAAAACGGAAACCATGATCCGTCCGGCCCACCGGCGGACGAGGAAGGCGACGCGCAGGTTGCGCGTTGCGCGACGGTGGCGCAACCCTGGTCAGCTGGGGTTCTCGGGACGCTGGTGCTGCGATGCCCAGCCCGAGCGTTGTGCCATCGCGACCGCGGCGAGCTGGCTGTTGACGCCGAGCTTGGCCAGGATGGACTTGATGTGCGACCGCACCGTCGCGATCGAGACGAAGCTCTCATCTGCGATTCGGTCCGCGTTCTTGCCTTGGATCAGATCCTGGAGGACCTCGGACTCGCGAACCGTCAGGCGGGAGAATGGGGCGAGTCGCTCGCCCTGATGGGCCCGATGGGCCCGAAGTTCCGAGAGCAGGTTCTCGCGCGCGGTCGCGCTGAGGATCCCGCGTCCGACCGAGACGTCGCCGATGTGCTCGATCAGCCGATCGAAGGGCTCCGATTTGTTGATGATCCCAATGGCGCCGGCCTCGACGCATTCGGCGAGGGCGATGGGATTTGTTTCCCCCGTGAGCATCACGACCCGAAGCTCGAGTGCGGTGATGCGAGGGATCAGGTGGAGGCCGTAGCCGGCGTCGCCGAGGTCGTAGTCGAGGAGGACCACGTCGTAGTTGCCGTCGCGCAGACTGGCGACGACCGCTGCCGGGTCGAGGTCCGTCAACACGGTGATGTCGATGCCGAGGTTCGTCAGGGCGAACGAGAGTGATTGGGCCAGCAGTGCATGGTCTTCGATGATCACCAGCCGCGCGACCGTGGCCGGATCAGCAGCGGAGGTCGCGACGGATCCGGGGCGGGTACCGATGTCGGTCACTGGGCACGCTCGATC
>CAVPAT010000012.1:0-8952 GCA_963701625.1 uncultured Acidimicrobiia bacterium
CGCTCGGCGCCTCGGGCGTCCACCTGCCTCGAGTGGCGCACTGACCGAGGCCCGCGTCGTGGAGGCGGCGCGCCGGTGCTTCGCCGACCTCGGCTACAGCGCCACGACGAACCGGACGATCGCCGAGGACGCCGGCATCACGACCGGGGCGATCTACCACTACTTCGAGTCCAAGCAGACGCTCTTCGAGCGGGTCTTCACCGAGGTCGAGGAGCTGGTGAGCGAGCGCCTGTCGTCGGCGTGGCAGACCGCCGGCCCGGGGTTCGCGTCGCGCATGCGGGCGGTGCTCGACGCGTCGGTCGCGGTCAACCGCGACGATCCTTCGCTCGCTCGCTTCCTCGCGATCGTCCCGACCGAATGTCGGCGCCAGCCCGAGCTCGCGCACCTCTTCCGCGCCCTCGGCTCGTACCAGGAGCGTGTCTTCGGTCCCGTCGTCGACGACGGCCTCGTTCGGGGTGAGCTCCCCGGCGATGTGAGCCGCGCGACGCATCCTCAACGTGATCGGGGTGGTGCTCGCGGGCCTCGTCGAGGTGTCGGCGAACCTCTCGAGCGCCGAGCAGCACGCGGTGAACGCCGACGTCGTCGGGCGGCTGTTCGAGGGGACGCTGGTCGCGAACCCTTCGGCTGTCCTCTGAGCCTCAGCCGATCGTGCGCTCGGTGGGCCAGTAGGGCGCCCGGAGCGCGCGCTTGTTGATCTTGCCCATCGCAGTGCGACCGAGCGTCGAGACCATCTCGACCGAGCGTGGGCACTTGTGGTGGGCGATCCGCGCTCGGCAGAACGCGATGAGCTCGTCCGGATCGAGCGCGTCGCTCCCGGTCGCCGGAACCACGAGCGCATGGAGCGCCTCACCCATGTCGGGATCCGGGATCCCGATGACCGCGACGTCGTCCACGCCGGGATGCATGACGAGGATTGCTTCGACCTCGGCCGGGTAGAGGTTCACGCCGCCCGACACCACCATGTCGGACGTGCGATCTGTGATGAAGACGTACCCGTCGTCGTCCACGTAGCCGACCTCGCCGAGCGTGAACACGCCGGGGCCGACGTGGGCGTCGGCGGACTTCCCTGGGTCGTTGTGGTACACGACACCGCGGCCCGTCGTATCGAGGAAGCACAAGTTCCCTTCGACGTTCGGAGCGCACTCGTTCCCGTCGTCGTCGAGGACGCGCACCTCGAACGGTGGGATCGCCCGCCCGACCGAGCCCGGATGCGCGAGCCACTCCTTCGACGTGATCATGCAGGTCGTCCCGACCTCGGTCGCGCCGTAGGCCTCGAAGAGCACTGGGCCCCACCACTCGATCATGCCGCGCTTCACGTCGACGGGGCAGGCCGAGCCGGTGTGCACCACCAGGCGCATGCTGCGCACGTCGTAGCGCTCGCGTGTCTCGTCCGGGAGCGCGAGCAGCCGCGTGAAGTGAGTCGGCACCATGACGGTGCTCTCGACCCGCGTACCGATCGATTGCCGCGAGCGTCCCTTCCGGGTCGAATCGACCGAGTACGACGATCGGGATTCCTGCCGCGAGCAGGCGAGCACCCGACAACGGGCCCGTGTGGTACATCGGCCCGACCACGAGGTGCGTCCCGAACTCCGCGAACGCGTTCTTCCCGAGACGTTCGACGTGCTCGCGCATCGTGCGGCCCCCGGCGAACATGGTCGGCGGGAGCTCGGTCCCCTTGGGGCGTCCGGTCGTCCCCGAGGTGTAGAGCAGGTGGGGCCGGGGCGCGATGTCGTCGGGAGGTGGGTCGTCGGACGCGGAGGCGAGCAGCTCCTCCCAGGACCCGGCGCCGGACACGTCGTCGGCGCGCCAGGCCAGCACCCGGTCGATCCCGGCACGGTGCGCGGCCTCGACGGCGACCGCCACGGTCTCCGGGCCGGTGAGCACCGCGGCCGATCCCGAGTCCTCCAGCACGTAGGCCAGCTCGTCGGCGGTCAGGTGGAAGCTCGCGGGGACCGTGGAGATTCCACCGAGCAGGGCGCCGAGATGGGCGAGCGCGGTCTCGGCGCTGTTCTCGGCGAAGACCGTCACCCTGCGGTCGCGGCCCAGCTCGCCCCGGTCCGCCAACGCCCGCAGGGCGTTGGCCGCGCGGTGCAACGCCTGGTCCACCTCGGCCCAGGTCAGCGTGGCGCGATCGTCGACGAGCGCGACCCCACCCGGCCATGGCTGGGCCTCGCTGCGCCGGGTGGGACGGGGATCGGCTGGGTCCACTGGGCCTCGGCTACCTATTGATCGGTCAATTACTCTGCTCCGTGATGGCCGCTCCCGACAACTCAGCCGCGACCCCCGATCTCGACGCCTGGCGGGTCGAGGCCAGGGAGTGGATCGGGGAGCGCCTGACGCCCAAGGCGGCGGTCGACCCCGACGCTCCCTTGGCCTGGGGTGAGGGCGAGTTCTCGACCGCGGTGTTCCACAACCTCACCGAGGACGAGCAGCGAGCGATGCTCGAGCGCGCCTCGACGTACCAGAAGGAGAAGTGCGACGCGGGGTACGGCGCCATCGCGTGGCCGGTCGAGTACGGCGGCTCCGGCCTGCCGCGGGCGTTCGAGCGAGCGTTTCGTTCCGAGGAGGCCCGGTTCGAGGCACCCGACGGCACCGAGCTGTTCGGCGTCACGGTCGGCCTGATCGCGCCGACCATCCTCACCCACGGGACCGATGCGCAGAAGGACGAGTTCCTCCGGAACCTCATCCGCACCGAGTACTTCGCGTGCCAGCTGTTCTCGGAGCCGGGGGCGGGTTCGGATCTCGCGGCGGTCGGGACGCGCGCCGAGCGCGACGGCGACGAGTGGGTGATCAACGGTCAGAAGGTCTGGACGTCGGGAGCGCAGTACTCGAAGTACGGCGAGCTGATCGCCCGCAGCGACGTGACCGTCGCGAAGCACGCGGGGATGACGGCGTTCATGGTGCCGCTCGACGCGCCGGGCGTGGAGGTCCGGCCGATCCGACAGATGTCGGGCGGCTCGTCGTTCAACGAGGTGTTCTTCGACGACGTTCGCATCCCCGACTCCGCTGCGCCTCGGCGCCGAGGGCGAGGGCTGGGCGGTCGCACTCACGACGCTCGGCTTCGAGCGCGGCTCGGCCGGCGGTGGTGGCAGCGGGATGCGTGCCGGCGGCACGTGGCAGCAGGTGCTCGCGTTCGTCCCAGCATCTCGAACGCACCGGGGACGCTCGGATTCGTCAGGCGTTGGCCGACCTCTACATCCGGATCCGGATCCTCGCGCTCAACGGCCGACGCGGCGCAGGGACGCGCGCGGGCAGGCGTCGCGCCGGGTCCGGAGGGCTCGATCGGCAAGGCGCTCTGGACCCAGAGCATGAGTGCCATGAGCGCGGTCGTCACCGGCGTCCTCGGGCCCCATCTGGCAGCCGACTCGGGCGAGTGGGGCACGTATGCGTGGAACGAGCATGTCCTCGGGGCGCCGGGCTACCGGATCGCCGGTGGTTCCGACGAGATCCAGCGCAACATCCTGGGGGAGCGGGTGCTGGGCCTTCCGAGCGAGCCGAAGGCCGACCGGGGGATCGCGTTCCGCGACCTCCCCGCGGGTGGGTCGTGACGCTCGGTGATCGGCGCCTTGCCGGGTCGTTCCGGGCACTGGTAGTCACACAATGAATCGCGCGCCCGAATGCGGCGCACGGACGTCAACTGAAGGAGTAGCGCGATGGATCTCGGTCTGCAGGGTGCGAAGGCGCTGGTCACCGGTGCGAGCAGGGGGATCGGCCGAGCGATCGCCGAGACGCTGGCCGACGAGGGCGTAGATGTCGCGATCTGCGCACGGGGCCAGGAGGGGGTCGACGAGGCCCTCGCTGCGTTGTCGACCAAGGGTGTCAAGGTGGTCGGGAGCGCAGTCAACGTCGGCAAGGCCGACGAGTACAAGGCCTGGATCGAGTCCTCGGCCGAAGCCCTCGGCGGGATCGACATCCTCGTCGCGAACGCGAGCGCGGGGCCCGGCGGCGGCGAGAAGGCCTGGACGAAGAACCTCGAGGTCGACGTGATGACGCTGGTGCGCGGGATGGAGGTCGCCCAGCCGATGCTCAGCGAATCGACGCGCGCCTCGGTCGTCGCGATCGGCACCACGGCGGCCGTCGAGACGTTCCAGGGCGCCACGTCGTACAACGCGATGAAGGCGGCGCTCATCGTGCACGCGAGCAACCTCGCCCATGCGTTGGCGCCGGTCGGGATCCGGGTGAACTCGGTGTCACCGGGCCCGATCTTCTTCGAGGGTGGCCCATGGGACATGGTGAAGCAGCACATGCCGGAGATGTACGAGACCGCGCTCGCGCAGCAGGCCGGCGGAGCCATGGGCGCGCCCGAGGACGTCGCCCGCGCGGTCGCGTTCCTCGCGAGCCCGGCGGCGTCGCACATCAGCGGCGTGAACCTGGTCGTCGACGGTGCGTTCACGCAACGGGTCGACTTCTGAGCCATGGGTGAGCACCCGGCTCGGGTCGACGCGCTCCTCGTCTGTGGCGGTGACTTCCACGACTTCGACTACGCCCGCCGCGAGCTGCTCGACCACCTCGGCGAGCACGACCAGATCCGAACGACGGTCGTGCCGGACTACTCCCACACCGAGGCGATCGGTCGCTCCGACTTCCTGATCACGTACACGTGCAACGTCCGTCCGTCCGAGGCCGAGCAGGAGGCGCTCGCGGCGTTCGTGCGGGCCGGTGGACGGTGGCTCGCGTTGCACGGGACCAACGCCGCACTCGACCTGAGCGCCACCGGCGTGGCGACGCCCCGCGTGTTTCCACTGCTCGCCGAGGTGCTCGGGAGCCAGTTCCTCGCGCATCCCGTGCCGATCGAGCCGTACGACGTCGAGGTCGTCGATCCCGACCACTGGTTCACCGCCGGAGTCGGCGGATTCACGGCGAACGACGAGCTGTACCTCTCCGAGCACCACGATCGTGATGCGCTGATCCCGCTGCTCCAGACGCGCTGGACGGGCACGGCGACGGGGTTCGAGGAGGCCGACTGGCCCGACGACGTCGCACACCTGGTCGCCTACCTACGGCCCTTCGGCGAGGGATCCGTCCTCTACCTGACCCTCGGTCACTGCCGCGGTCACTACGACATGCAGCCCCAGGTCCGCTGGTATCCCGAGATCGAGCGCGGCTCGTGGGACGTCCCCGAGTTCCGGGAGCTGCTCCGCCGCGGGATCCGGTGGGGTGCGGGGCTCGATGCCGCGAGGGATGCCGGCTGACGATCAGCTGCCGAGGCGGGGACCGGGGGTGAACTCGAGGTCCAGGCGCTTGAGGCCGCGCAGGATGAAGCTGGGCTCGTACTCGAAGTCGTTGCCCGGTGCGTAGCGGAGGTCGGGGAGCCGACCGAGGATCCGACCGAGGGCCACGGCTCCTTCGGCGCGTGCGAGCGACGCCCCGAGGCAGTAGTGGATGCCCTTCCCGAACGCGAGGTGCTCCTTGGCGTTCGGGCGCTCGGGCACGAAGTCGTCGCCGGATGCGAACTCCAGGTCGTCGCGGTTCGCCGACGCGTACATCAGCACGCACATCGAGCCCTTCGGGATGGCCTCGCCGCCCAGGACCGTGTCCTCGGTCACCCGGCGGTACATGCCCTGGGTGGGTGTCGCCAGGCGCAGCGCCTCCTCGACGAGGTTGGGGACGAGCGACGGATCTTCCCGAACCCGGCTCGCGGCTTCGGGGTTGTCCACCATCATCCGGCACGCCTCGGCGATGAGCTTCGTCGTGGTCTCGTTCCCGGCGACGAGGAGCTGCTGGAGGATGCTCAGCATCTCCGGCATGGACAGGGGTGTCGTGTCCTCGCCCGCCTCGGGGTCCTCGATCCGCGCGTGCACGAGATCGGAGAGGATGTCGTCGCGCGGCTCCGCACGCCGCCGCTCCAGCTCGGCCGCGAAGTAGTGCTGGAACTCGACGACACCCCGGGCGGTCTCCAGTCGCCGCTCACGCGAGATCACCGCACCGATCATCGCGATCGAGTCGTCCGACCAGCGCTTGAAGTCGTCCTGGCGGTCCGGCGGGACGCCCAGCGCGTGGGCGATGAGTCGGACCGGGAGTGGGACCGAGAGCTGCGAGACGATCTCGACCCGCCCGTCCTCCACGAAGGTGTCGATGAGGTCGTCGGCGAGCTGTTCGATGAACGGCACCAGGCCCTGGACCCGCTTGGGGGTGAAGGCCCGTCCCACCAGCTTGCGGTACCGCGTGTGCGCAGGAGGATCGGCCATCAACAGCGTGGCCACTGCCGGGTAGCCCTCGTCGAGGATCGCGGCGAGCTCGGGGTCGCCGCCCGCAGCTCGCGTTGCCGCCCGGTGTCGTCGGACCGAAGAAGGAGCTCGAGAAGACACCAGGGCGACGGAGCGCATCGAGGCAGTCCTGGTAGCGCGAGACGATGACCATGCCGTTGTCGGCTCGGAACACCGGTGCTTCCTCACGCATCCGGGCGTAGTACGGCTCGGGGTGCTGTTGGATCGCGGCGTCGAACGGGTCGAAGCCCTCGAGGACGATCTCGTCGGTGGTCATGGGTTCCTCCGGTTCACGGACGATCAGTGCCCGCCGCTGACGACGTGGATCTGGCCGGTGACCCACGACGCGGCCGGCGAGGCGAGGTAGAGCGCGGCCGCGCCGATGTCGTCGGGGGTGCCGAAGCGCTCGAGCGGGATCCGGGAGCGGGTCCGGAACTTCTCGAGGTCGGCGTCGTCGAGGTCGAGGGCGGTCATCATCACCTCGGTCGGCACCTGACCCGGGGCGATCGCGTTGACGCGGATCCGGGGCGCGAGCTCCCGGGCGAACGTCTGGGTGAGTGAGTGCACGGCGGCCTTGGCTGCGGCGTAGTGGCCGCTGCCGGGGACAGGGCCGAAGCCGGCGAGGGACGACACGTTGATGATCGACCCCGTCTCGATGATCCGCGCCGCGACGACCGACGCCTCCCACACCGCGGTGAGGTTCAGGGCCATCGTCTGGTCCCACACCGAGTGCTCGAGGTCGGTCAGCGGGCTGCGGACCGGGGAACCCCCGGCGTTGTTCACCCAGATCGAGCAGCTGCCGAATCGCTCGAGGGTCGCGCTCGGCGAGCGCCTCGAGGGCCGCGGCGTCGGTCACGTCGGTGGAGACGGGAAGCGCCGCGCCGCCGTCGGCCTCGATCTCGGCGGCAACCCGCTCGACCTCGTTCGTGCGGCGGGCCGCGACGACCACCGAGGCTCCCGCGGCCGGCGAACGTGCGCGCGATCCCTTCGCCGATGCCGCGTCCCGCGCCGGTCACGACCGCGACCTGGCCCGAGAGGTCGAACAATGTGGCGGCGTCCATGGGCTCCCTGTCGCTCGGCCGGGGTGGCGTGTCAGGATAACTAACCGATCAGTTGATTACACCAGAAGGGGAGCCGATGGGCGCCACGAAGGCAGAGCGGCGGGTGGCCGTGGTCACCGGCGCCGGGACGGGGCATCGGCGCGGCGGTCTGCCGGCGTCTCGCGGCCGACGGGCTGTCGATCGTCGCGGCGGACATCGACGAGCAGGCGGCCGGACACGATCGCCGACGAGGTGGGTGGGGTCGCGGCACCGTGTCGACGTGACGAACCCCGACGACGTGCAGGCGATGGCGAGCACGCTCGACCGGTGCGACGTGCTGGTGAACAACGCCGGCGTCTGGCGTTTCGCGCCGTTGTCCAAGGCGACGCCGGAGGACATCCGTGCGGTGCTCGACACCAACGTCCTCGGGACCGTCTTGTGCACGCAGGCCATGGCGAAGCTCATGGCGGCACACGACGGGGGAGCGATCGTCAACCTCACCTCGGTGACGGCTCGATCGATCCCGCCCGGGGTGGGGATCTACCCGGCATCGAAGGCTGCGATCATCGCCCTCACGAAGCAGACGGCGATCGAGTACGCCGCGAAGGGGATCCGCGCCAACGCGGTCGGGCCCGGCTTCATCCCGACGCCGGGCACGGTCGACACGTACGGCGCGGACGAGGAGACGCAGCGCGAGCGGGGTCGCATCGTTCCCCTCGGGCGGTACGGCACTCCGGACGAGATCGCGGATGCCGTGGCCTTCTTCGCGTCCGACGCGTCCCGCTACGTGACCGGCCAGGTGCTGTTCGTCGACGGGGGAGTGACCGAGGCCTCGATGCTGTTCATGTTCGCGGCGCAGGCCGCGCAATGAGGGGAGCGGACGGAGATGGCGATGACGCGCGTGGGATCGATCGAATCGGTCTGGCGGTACCCGGCCAAGTCGATGGTCGGGGACCAGTTCGCGTCGTTGCCGGTCGACGCCGGCGGGATCGTCGGCGACCGCGGGTGGGCGGTCCGGGACGAGGTGCGCGGCGGCATCAGGGGAGCCAAGAAGATCGGTGGGCTGATGCGCTTGCACGCGCGGTATGTCGAGGAGCCGCGGCCGGGGTCGCCACCTCCACCCATCGAGGTCGTCGCACCCGACGGCCGGCGTCTCCGCTCGGACGACGATTCCGTCCATGGGCAGCTCTCGGAGCTCCTCGATCATCCCGTCACCCTCTGCCCGCTCCGGCCCGCGTCCGACCTCGACCACTACCGGCGTGGGGCACCTGACGACGAGGACTTCGAGGCCGAGATGCGCGCGATCTTCGGTCGCGAGCCCGACGAGCCGCTGCCCACCTTCGAGGGACTTCCCCTCGACGTGCTGGCCGAGTTCGAGTCGCCGCCGGGGACGTACTTCGACGTGTTCCCGATCCATCTCGTGACCGACCGGTCGATCGAGACGCTCGCGGCGTCCGCGCCTGACGCGACGTTCGACGTGCGTCGGTTCCGACCCAACCTCGTGGTCGCGGTGGATGCAGCCATCGACGGCGACTTCCCCGAGCAGGGGTGGACCGGCCGGACGCTGCGCGCGGGGGACGTCGAGCTCGAGATCACCGCGCCGTGCCCGAGGTGCGTCATGGTCACGCGCGAGGTGGCCGAGCTGGCCGAGGACCGTGACGTCCTGCGGGCGATCGTCCGCGAGGCCGACCAGAACGTCGGTGTCT
>CAVPAT010000013.1:0-786811 GCA_963701625.1 uncultured Acidimicrobiia bacterium
GGCTGTCGTTGCCGAGGATCGAGAGCGGGCCGCCGAGCACGGGGTGGAAGGTCACCCCCACGGCGGCCGCGAGCACCGCGAGCGCCGCGGCCGTGGCGAGTCGCGTCGATCGCACGCTCAGGGCCGGGGCGCCCCGCGCGCGCCCGGCGTCGCCTGCCGCTCGAGCGCGCTTCGTGCCGCCTCGTTCGGGAATGCGACGAAGGCATCGAGGCGGTTCGCGTCGGTCACGTCGCTCTGCTCGACTGCGTCGATCCGCCAGACGCCGCGTTCGCGAACCAGCGAGAAGCGCTGCTCGAAAGGCGGCGCGCCCTGCGCCTCGACGCGTACGCTCACCTGCGCGCGATCGCCCTCGATCTGCTCGTCGACCGGCTCGACGCGGAGCGCGCCGAAGTGCTCGAGGTATCCCGGTCGTCCCTGGATCGCGAGCCAGGCCAACGCGAGCCGGTCCGGGGCCAGCTGAATGGCCGCGGAGTCGACCGGGGGGGCAGGCGTGCGCGGGCGCCCGCGCACGAACGCGCGCGCTTCGGCCGTCGTCACCACGTGCAGGTCGTGTGCGGCGTGGAAGCCGGGCGCGAGAAGCGCGAGCGTGCGGAGCGGATCGCGTCCGACCAGCCGGAAGTAGGCCTTCACGGTCCCACCCGGGGTGTCGGTTGCGGTGGCGCAGCCGAGCGCGAGGAGCGCGACGAGGGCCACCCCGCGGGCGCGCATCACGTCCACCAGCCGTACCAGGTGAGCGCCGCGTAGCCGGCGCCGAGCGCGAGCAGCGCGCCGCGCAGCACGAGCCGCGTCGTGCGGCCGCGCGTCGCGAGGCCGAATCCCAGTGCCAGCGCCGCGGGCAGCAGCGCCGAGAGCAGGTAGCTGGCCTTGACCGCCGAGAAGCGCGGCACGGCCCAGGTCTGCACGAGGAACGCGGCGAGCAGCAGCGCGCCGTAGAGCAGCGGCCCGGCGCAGACGGCGCGCGCCTTGCGCGAACGCGCGATCGCGAGCAGGCCCACGATCGCGAGGCCGGCCGGCAGCAGACCCGACAGCGAGCCGAGCGCCGCCGCCGTCATCACGGCCGCGCTCGAGACCGGCAGGAACTGGGCATGGCCGTCGGCGAAGGTGCTGGCCCAGAGCAGCCCTGGAACCGAGTGGAACATGCCGGGCGCGTTCGCGATCGGCGCGACGAAGGTCGCGGTCGGCACGCGCACATAGTCCACGAGATGGCGCTCGCCGGGTGGCTGCGCCGCCATCTCGCTGCCCGCGACGTCGGAGGGCGTGCCGCCGCTGATCACCGCGAGCGGCGAGCCGGTCGCGGCGACCAGGCGCCCGTAGTGCGGCGCGACCAGCAGGGCGGGCAGCACCACGAGCGGCAGCGCGAGCCGGGCCAGCGCGCCCGCTCCAGCCGAGCGGAGCTGCCGGCGTAGACCGCGGCGACACCCCGACGGCGCCGAAGCCGGTGCTCTTCGAGAGCGCCGCGCCCGCCGCGAGCAGCCCCGTTCCGAACGCGTGTCGGAGCGCGGCGCCCGGCGCCGCGGGAACCTGGAGCAGCCGCGCGAGCGCGGCCGTCGTGAACAGCGCGCAGCTGGTCTCGTTGCCGAGCTGCTCGTCGCGATCGCGAAGACGGGCACGCAGGTGACGAAGGCCGCCACCACGGCCGCATCCGCGCGGTCCACGACGCGGTGCAGCGCCCGCCACGCGATCGCCACCGCGCCGAATCCAGCGGCCGCCGAGAGCAGTCGCAGCGCGGTGTGCACGGGCACTGCTTCGGGGAGCACGCGCCAGAGCAGCGCACCGGCGGCGTAGTAGAGCGGGGGGTGGAAGCCCGCCCAGGTTCGCGGATCGGGCAGCGCGCCGGTGTAGAGCGAGTACACGTAGAGCGCGTGCGGGGCGGCGTCGAAGTCGCGAAGCGGCGGGTAGGCGAACGCGTTGTGGATGCGCGCAGCCACGGCCACCAGGACGAGCACGGCCGCTGCCACGGCCAGCCGCGCTCGCGTCCCCCGGACCCGGCCATCGGGAGGCTCACTAGTCCTGGGTCTTCACCGCGAGCACGGGACAGGGCGCCTTCTGCACCACGCGCTCCGCGACGCTGCCGAGCAGCAGGTGCTTGATGCCCGAGTGGCCGCGCGTCCCGATCACGATCAGGTCCACGCCGCGGTCGCGCGCCTCTTCGCTCGATGGCCGTCGCCGGGTAGCCCTCGCGCACGACCGTCTCCACCTCGAGCTTGCGCGCGCGCAGCGCCTTCGCGCGAGCGCTCGAGGGTTCTCGTTGGCCTCGTCCTTCACCTGCGTCCAGAAGTCGGGCGGCAGGTAGGCGCCTCGAGCTGCTGGAAGTCGACCGGCAGGTGGTAGGCGTGCAGCAGGGCACGAGCTTGCTGCCGTGCGCCTCGGCCAGGTGGGCGGCCCATTCGAGGATGGCCTCGGCGTTGGGCGGAGAAGTCGATCGGAACCAGGATCTGGCGCACTTCGATCGTCATGGGCGTAGCATCCCCCCGCAGGCCCCCCGACCGCAGTCCCCGTGCCGTGTCCGGAAAGCCGCGCCGGCTGGCGCCTCCGCGCGCCCGGGCTCGCGTTGACGCTGCCGGGGGCCGGCTCTAAGGTTGGCGCTCGCTTCGACCGGCCCGTCCGGGCCGGCACGCCCGGCCCGCGGGTCTTCGTGGCGCGGGTGGTCTTGGGGCCGTAGCTCAACTGGGAGAGCGCTGCGTTCGCAACGCAGAGGTTGGCGGTTCGATCCCGCTCGGCTCCACCACCCCCCGCGTCCGCGCGCTTCCGCCGCCTCGGGTGCAGCGCTCGGGCTGCGGCGGCGCATGCGGGCAGCTGCCGCGCGCAAGCCACCGAACCCGCTCTCGGGTCGGCGCCTTCCCGAGCGGGTCATAGGAGAAAAAAGCTGCGTTTCCGGCAGGTCCGATCGGGGACGCTCGGCTACGCCCGCGCTGGTCGCGCTCGGCATCGCGGGGCTGGCGGCGGCCCGTCGACGCCGCGCTCCTCGACCGCTCGACCTCCCACCGACCGCATGATCCGAGCTTCGATCACGCGATCCGGCGCTTCCCCGGGTCGCGCGTTTCCGTTGCGGCGGGCGAGTCCACCCGCCGCGACTGCTGGGAGGCGGTGCCGCTCGACGGCGTCGAAGGGACCCGAGGAGCGCGAGGACGGCGACCGAGGCGAGCCCTCCGGCCAACGGCGACGCGTCGGGCACCGATCGATAGTCGAAGCCAGACTCGCCCAGCGAGGTCGGTGCGCCCGGAATCGGCTGCCGGCTCGCGTCGAGGACCACGGCCCCGGCAAAGGGGAGCGTTGCGACATGGATCTCCGACTGCCCCGTGAACGGGATGAGATCGCCGTACGTGTGTCCGGTCGTCGCGTCGACGAAGACGTTCACGCTGTACTCGAAGGGAAGGCCAAGCACGATCGGGATGTCGAGATCCACGACCTCGTCGATGGTCGTGCCGGCGTAGAACGGGAAGGAGACCGGGGGGCAGTGGCCGATGGCGAACGGCGAGCCGGGTTCGCTCGAGGCGCAGCTGAATCCCATGGAGACGGCGCCGAATCCATTCTGCCACGAGACGGCCACGACTCCCGCGACGTGCATCGGAATGCGCAGGAAGCCGGGGCCTCCCCCCGTACCGGCCGTCAGCACGTCGTTGAACGTGCCGAACGAGCGGGCCACGCGCGCGACGTGGCTCGAGAAGACGGTTCCCGTCCCCGGCGTCTCGGACCCCGAGGCCCTGGCGAACGCTCCGAAGGCTCCGTAGTCGGTCGCCATGGTGGTCGAGGCCGCATACGCGAATCCGCCGCCGGGCTCCCAGAGGCGCGACATCTGCGCGAGCGCGCCGGCTGCGGAACGGTGGGGCCCGTCTCGCACTCGCCCGCGGCGTTCCCAGTGCAGATCTGACTCGTCGAGCTGACGAATGCCGCGCGCGCCGACGGGACCGCGAGCGTGGCACAGCCGAGCAACACCACGATCGGAGCGAGGCGGCGGCGGCGGATGTTGTGCGTGGGGCTCTCCGGCCCGAGGGACGGCGCGCGAAGGGGGCGCCGCTGCCTCGACACCTGCGAAGATGCTCCGGCCGTGACGCTCGCAGGAGCCTAGGGCATTCCACACAAGTCGGAATCCCCACTTGTCGGGAGCGCCAGGGACGGATCACGGGGGCGCCGGGGAGAGACCCCGCCGCCTGCGGTGCGGGATCTCGAGCGCGGGGGATGTTCGCCCGTGGCGGTGTGCCGCCCCCTGCTCGACCGGTCGCGGGACTGGGCTTCGCGGCTGGCAGGGTGGGTGCCCACGGCGTGCCCTCGGGCACCCGGATTCCGGCTCCGTACGGCTGGGAGAGGGATTCCCGGGCGATTCCGGAGGTGTTTCGGGCGCCTCCGACCGCCTTCGAACCCGGAAATCGGGGCGTTGCGAGCGCCCTTTCGGCCGGGCTTCCTGCCCCGGCGCGCTCAGTCCGCATCGAGTTCCGGATAGCGCCGGAAGATGCCTTCCTGGTTGAACGGCATCCGTCGCTCGCTCGCGAGGTAGGCGGCGATGCGCGGTTGCGCGCGCACCCGCGCGCACAGGGCAGTGAGCCCGGGAGTCGCCTCGCTCGCGCGCGCGAACGCGCGCGGGAACGCGTAGGCGAGGCCTTCGAGCGCCTGGAACAGCGACAGGTCGGCGTGCGAGAGCGCTGTTCCCGCCAGCACCTCGCCGCCGTTGTGGCGCAGCACCCGCTCGAAGTAGCCGAGGAACCGCGGCAGCCGCTCGCTCACGAAGTGTGCTGCGCGCTGCTTCGCCTGCGGGCTTCTGATCCTCGTAGTAGAGCATCGCGCTGATCGGGTGGTGGGTGTCGTGCGCCTTCGTCCACCAGATCCGCGATCGTGAGCTGGAGCTCGAGCGCCTGCGCCCGCCCGCATCGTCCGCGGCGCGAGCCCGTGCGGCGCCCCAGGAAGTGACAGATCGCCGCCGTCTGTGCGAGCACGAACTCGCCCTGCTTCAGCACCGGCGGCGCGAAGATCGGATGTCCCGCGCGCTGCCCCGCGTAGTACCCGAGCACGGCCTCGATGCCGCCGCCCTGCTCGGTCATAGGAGAAAAAAGCTGCGCCTTCCGGCAGGTCCGATCGGGGACGCTCGGACGAATCCCGACCAGGTGATGGGTCTAGCCCCCCGGTGCCGGTCCGATCAGTTCCGATTCCGTCAACTCGCTCGACCGGGGGAAGCGATCAAGCCGCCTCGGGCATCGAGTGCGGCGCGTGACCTGGCGGCGCGCAGACGCTCGCTCAGCTCCCACGCGCAGTGGTGTGCGCGAGCTGTCGCGTCGCGGTGTCTATTCGACACAGCCTAACGAGCACATGGGCCGCCACGTCCAGCAATATGGCCAGTCCCCCGCCGCGAAGTCCTTCGGTCTGGCGATCATTCCGTGGGGGCCCCTCTGCGGCGGGCTGCTCACCGGCAAGTACGACCGCGAGCAGGGCGACGCTGGCGGGCGCTGGCAGCAGGGCAAGCACAACTTCGGCCGGGAAGCGACGCCGCGGGCCTGCGACCTGATCGACCTGCTGCGCGGCATGGCCGCCGAGAAGGGGTGCTCGGTATCGCAGCTGGCGCTGGCCTGGTGCGCGTCGCAGCCGGGTGTCACCGCGCCGATCATCGGTCCGCGAACCTTCGCGCAGGCCGCCGACAACCTGGGCGCGGTGAAGGTGCGGCTCGACGCGGCCGACTTCGAGCGGATCGACGCGCTGGTGCCGCCGAAGTCCGTCGCAGTGCGCTACTACGACGCGGCCGCGGGCCTGGACTTCCGCCCGCACCGACATCGCAGCGTGGTGTAGGGCCGCGGGGAAGGAAGATCGAGCCGATCGGCGACTCGTCAGCCGTCCGATCCGCGGCGACCTCGAAACGGCGATCCCGCGGCCAGCGCGGCGAGACCCGACAGCAGCAGGACGCAGGTGCCCGGCTCCGGGACGAAGCCGAGGGCATCGATGCTGGCGACCCATCCCTGATCGGCCTGTCCGCTCGGATCCGTTCCGGCGCCGAACAGGACCATGCCGTCGGCGGAGATCCCGCGCACGTGGTCGAGCGTCCAGCCGGGATAGGAGATCGGCCGGGACCCGTGCACCGCATCCCAGAGGAAGGCTCCCGTGCCGCCGTCGCCGACCACGATCGAGCCGTCCGCCGGCAGCACCGGTGGCCACTCCGCCGGGCACGCTCGAGACGGACGGCAGCTCGACCATCCCCTCGGCCTCCGTCCAGCGGAAGGGCAGCGCGTTGCTGACGCCGACCACCACGGAGCCGTCGGCGGACATGGCGCGCGCCTCGCTATAGGACCGTGTGTCCAGGAAGCCGAGGCCCACCATGCCGCTCTCCTGCGTCCAACGGAAGGCCTGCTCGTTGTGATCGACGCCGCCGGAGGCGCTGCCGACCACGACCGATCCGTCCGCAGAGGTCGCGGTGGCGCTGCCGGAGCCGACACCGGGAGATGTCGGGAATAGGAGCCCCAGCCCGACCATGCCGCCCGCCTCGGTCCAGCGGAACGGCTCGAAGTGCGTGCCGGAGAAGGACTGCCCCACGATCACCGCGCCGTCCGCCGAGACGCCGCGCGCGATGCTGTCGACGAAAGGTGCGCCGGGGATCCACAGGCCGACCACGCCCTCCGGCGCATGCCAGCGGTAGGCCTGGGTCCCTCCGTTCGCGAGCCCGGTTCCCACCACGACACTGCCATCCCCGGAGACACCCACGGCACCGCTCGGCGCGATCACACCCGTGAAGTCCGTCAGGAACTCGGCACCTCCTTGCGCGGTCCAGCGGAACGTGCCGGCGCCGCTGCCGCCGCCGACGACCGAGCCGTCCGCGGACACGGCGTACGGCTGCAACGCGCCGAATGACGTGAAGAAGGGCGTCGCGAAGGCCGGCGCGACAATCACCAGCGCGGCGAAGGTTGCTGCGCCGCGCCGAATCCCACCCATCCGGACTGCCTCCCGAGTAGCGCCGAGAAGCGGGCTTGCACCTGATATGTGAACGTAGGGGCCGACGCGTGTCAGCGCTGTCGTACAGCGGACGATCCGCGGGATGTTCGCGCGACGGGACGGACTATCGCGCCGGGTCATAGGAGAAAAGAGCTGCGTTTCCGGCAGGTCCGATCGGGGACGCTCGGACAAATCCCGATCACATGATGGGTCTAGCCCCGGTGCCGGGCGTATTCGTACGACACCGAGCCGCAGAAGCCCGCGAAGCGGAGAAATTCGAAGTCGTGTCCGACGCATTGCCCGGGTTTCCGACGACGACCCACTCGATGTCCAATGACGATGCCGGCACGGCGAAGGCCGTGATTCCCCCACCAGCAGCGACACTGTGCCGAACCACGAAACAACTCTCCGCATCTCGTTCCTCCCTCGGAGTGACGGCCAGGATCGGCGCGTCTCACGGGAGAAAGCCTGTACGCATCGAAGGCCGGTCGCTGTGAGACCGCTCACGGGCGCGGCCGAAAACGGAAGCATGCGTTTCGTCAAACGCACGTGTGACCGACTTCACTGCATCGAATCTGCGGCTCGTCGATTCTCGTCGCATCGAACGAGGAGATTCCGATGTATCCCAGATTCTCGGCAGCGCTCACGACCATCGCACTGTTTGCATTGCTCTGCGCTCCCGGTGCAGCCGACGCGCGTCCCTACGATTCCAGCGACGGGTTGATCGGTCTGGGTTGGAGCCAGGCGCGGGGCGACTTCAACGGAGACGGCAAGGACGATCTGGCGCGCGGGCACTTGCGGGAGAGGGACTACGACGGATCCCCTACGGGCCTCGTGTACGTCGCCTATGGCACGAGTTCGGGCTTGCAGGATGTCCAGCTGCTCAGGCCCGCGCCGCTCGTGGTGGTCGAACCGGGTTTCGCGGGGCTCGTGAGCTTCGGAGGCATCGTCGTGGCCGCCAATCTGGACGGCGACCTCTACGACGATCTGGTCGTCACCAGCCGCGGGGAACTGGTCGTCTTCCGCGGCTCCCAGACGGGCCTGGTCCCCTGGACGAAGCGTGCGGGATCCACAATTTCGTATCCGCGTTGCGGGTCGCGAACTACGACGGGGGCAAGCGCGAGGAGATCGCCGCCACGATCTACACGTCGGGTCGAGCAACCACGTGGTTCTTGAGCGGTCTGGCACTCGAGCACACCCAGAGTCTCGAGGAGGTCGCGGCAGCGGCGGATTTCGATCGTGACGGCAAGGACGAAGTCGTCGTCGTGGTACCTGAGGTTGGACTCAGCATCTACGGCTTCAACGGCGAGTCGTGGACGCTCTGGCAAGCGCTCCCATGGCCCGCGTACCTGGGCGCGTACGCATACGGATCGGTCCCGTCGCGGGTGACTTCGACGGCGACGGCCTGATGGATCTCGCCGTGTGGGCCCCCGGTGATACGCAGACGCCCGCGCGATACGGCTACCCGGGCCCCGGCGCGCTTTGGCTCTTCAAGAACGGTCGCTACGGGCTCGCGCCGTGGCGGAGTCTCGCGATCCAACCGGGACACACGACCTCCACCGTGGGCGACTTCGACGGCGACGGCTACGACGATGCTCTGTGCTCTATTCGCGGTCCCGAGCCGGGGCGCCGCGCAAGAAAATCTACGGCGAACGCGCGAATCCTTCCGAAGTCCAAGTCGTCGAGCTGCGTATTACCGGCAGGCGCGCGCAATCGTGGTGTTCCATGGCGGTCCCGACGGCGCGACCTTCACAGACCAGATCGAGACGGACCCCCTTCACACCGACTTCGGCGTGAATGGCGTGGCAGGCGACTTCGACGGGGATTGTCTCACCGAACTCGCGGCGGGCGTCTCCGACTGGAACGCCACCTGGATCCTGGCCGGCGCCAGCATGCAGGTCCGCCAGGAGCTCGAGGAACGCGCGGCGTCGGAGACATCCCGGTCGGCCCCGCTCCCGCCGCTCTCCTCGCCCTCCGGATCCCCGCTTTGCGCGCTGTGCCGCTCGTCTGCCGGTCAACGCTAGCCGGACCTGGTTCCCGAGGCGGCCTCGACTGCGACGAGCTGGGCCGCGTTCGCAGCACTCGTCGCGCTCGCGCGACAGGAGGTCGCAACCGCGTCGATGCAAATCGTTCTTCGTCAGTGTCTGATTCGCTGCGCCGCCGGTGCGCGCCAGCGGAACGCGCAGCGCGCCACGCTGAGATCGCGCAGCTCGGCGATCGAGATCTCGCGCACGTGACACGAGCGGGGGATCACGGTCGGCGGGCGGGCAGAGCAGCGTCCACAGGGCGCAGCCCGCGAGCAGCCACGGTCCCGCGCGCACGCGCGCCTCGAGCGCCATTCCGCCGGCGACGGCAATGGCGAAGGAGAGCACCGAGAGCCCGCGCAGCAGATCGAGCGTGGTGCGCGTGGCGAAGGGGGCCAGCCAGAGATCGTTCAGATAGAGCACGCAGAGCACGACGCAGACCGCGGCGGCGGCGCGATTGCGCCGAGGCAGCAGCCGTGCGCCCATCACCGCGAGCGCGACCGCGAGCGGGTTCGCGAGCAGCACGATCACGTCCCGGTCATAGGAGAAAGAAGCTGCGTTTCCGGCAGGTCCGATCGGGGACGCTCGGACGAATCCCGACCAGGTGATGGGTCTAGCCCCCCGGTGCCGGGTCGAGCTCGCGCCCGAGGCGTGGCTCACGGCACTCGCGGAGTTCGCTGGGATCTCGCGACAGGTCCCAGCCGAGCCGCCCCGCTGGCCGCGGGCCGAGTGACGTAGAACGAGCGGTCGCGATGCTGAGATTGCGCTGAGGCAAGGGTGGCGTGGTTGCGATCTCCTCGAGGTCCTTGGAGGACGTTCGGTGCGAAGCACCAGAAAGTCCGTCACCGCCGCGCTGCTCGTCGCGATCTGGCAGATCGTTTCCGCCGCCGTCTCGGCCCAGATCATCGATGTCACCACGACCGCGGATCTCGCCGATCCCGCGCCGGGCGACGGCGTGTGCGCCACCGCGATGGGTTGCACGCTGCGGGCCGCGATCGAGACGGCCAACGCGCGAGGCCGGCGTCCAGACGATCGTGCTTGCCCGCCGGCACCTACACGCTGACAATTCCGGGTCGCGTCGAAGATGCGGCCGGAATGGGCGACCTCGACGTCACCGGCGATCTCGTGATCGAGGGCGCGGGTCGAGCCGCAACGGTGATCGACGCCGCGGACCTCGACCGGGTCCTCGACGTCTTCGCCGTGCTCGATCTCCGCGAGGTGACGATTCGTGGTGGCGAGATCGCCGGCGAATCCGGCGGAGCCGGCATCCAGGTCCAGGGCGTGGGCGCAGGAATCGCCCTCGAGCAGGTGCGGGTGACGGACAACCAGGCAATCGGAGCGAGCCCGGCCGGCGACGGCGGCGGCGGGATCCTCGTCTCGGCTGGCGCGACGCTCGCAGGCAAAGGCATCGAGATCACCGACAACTTCGCGCAACGCGGTGGCGGCCTCTTTCTCGCCGGCGCATCGGGAAGCGTCCAGCTCATCGAGGCGACGGTGGCGCGCAATGCCGCCGTCGTCTCCGGCGGCGGCATCGAGACCAGTGCGCTCCTTCGAGCTCGAGAACAGCACGCTCGAGGCGAACCAGAGCGGCAATCACAGCTACGCAATCATGATCGGCGGGCTGGCCGCGGTCCGGCTCCGCAACTCGACGATCAGCGGCCACGCGCTGCTCCCCAGCAGCTTCGGCTTCAGCCTGGTCGGACTCTTCGGCGGATCCGTGACGCTGGAGAACAGCACCGTCTTCGCGAACCGACAGCTCGCGCCCTTCTTCGATCACACCGGCGGAGCGGTCCAGCTCCGCAACTCGATCGTGTGGAACGAAATCCCGAGCTTCGCCAGCGGAGAGTGCGACGACACGCTGCTCGTCGAGTCGGGCGGCTACAACCTCGACAGCGACGGCACCTGCGCCGGCGCCGGCAGCGGCGACCTGCCGAGCACCGACCCGCTGCTCCTCGCGCTCGGCGACTACGGCGGCTCGACCCGGACGCACTACCCGCGCGTGGGCAGCCCGGTGATCGACGCCGGCAACCCGGGCGCCGATTGCGAAGACGGCGGCGGGAATCCCATCGTCGAGGATCAGCGCGGCGAACCGCGGCCGGTGGACGGCGACGGCGACCTCACGGCCCGCTGCGACATCGGCGCAGTCGAGTTCGCGCCCGAGCCGGCGGGGGGCGGCGCGGGGCTCGTCGCGCTGGCGGCTTTGGGCCTCGCCTCCCGCAGCTTCGCGAGGAGACGCAGAATCGCGTCGGTAAGGCGCAGTTCGCGCTATCGCGCGCTCGCGCAGGAACTCTCGAGCGCCCCGAGTTCGCGCAGCGCGCGTGCTTCGCTTGCGTTGGCACCCTGGGCCCGCGCCGTCTCCGCCGCGGAGCGCAGCGATGCCGCGGCTTCGTCGCGGCGCCCCCGGTCCCGCAGCCAGTGACCGCGCTGCCGATGAATCTCCGAAGTGTAGAAGACCTCGCCGCTCCGCTCGGCCGTGCGCAGCGCGTCGGTGAAGCACGCCGCCGCCTTGTCATCGCGACCGCCCATCGCGAAGAGCCGCGCCGCGACCACGAGCAGATAGGTGGGCACCGCGCAGCGCTGGGAGTCGGCTCGCGCCTTCACGATCTCGCCGTAGACGGCGAGGGGAGCCGCCGAAGTTCCTGCCAGAGCCTCGGCGTAGGCCGTCCAGACGAGCCCCGCTCCCATGAATCGCGACATCCGGTGGCGCACGCAGAGCGGGTCGATCTCACGCGCCGCTTCGAGCAGGCGCTGCGGGTCGTCGCGGAGATCGTGCAGCATGCACGACAGGAACCAGATGGACGCGCTGCCGAAGGGTGCACAGTCGCGGCCCAGCTCGATGGCGCGCGTGGCGAGCGAGAGCGCCTCCTCGTCGTGGCCGAGCGCGAAGCCGGCGATCGCGGCGCTGCCGAGTGCTTCGGCGCGCGGATCGTTCGCGCGGCCCAGAACGTGCCGCCGCAAGGCCTCCGAATCGGGCCGCAGGGGACTCCGCCAGCCGACGTCCCGCCTCCCAGGCGTCGGCGAAGCGGCCCGCGACGAGGTCGAGGGCGACCTCGCTGGCCGCGACGAGCGGCGCCAGATCCGGATCACCCGCGAGGCGAACGAGTCGCGCGCGTGCCTCGCCGTATCGACTCCGCTGGCGCAGCTCGTCGAACCAGAGGCCGTCCACCACGCGCTGGCTCTCGGCGTCGCCGACGCGCGCGGCCCAGGCCTCGGCCTGCGCGAGCGCCTCGGGTTCGGCGTCGGAGAACTGGGTGAGCGCGGCGCAGCGGTGCAGCCATGCCTCGAGGCGCTGGCTGTCGCGCGCGGGCGTGCGCTCGAGCTGACCGAGCCACGAGAGCGCGCGACCGGTGTGCAGCAGCACGTCCTCCCAGCCGTCTGCGCGCAGCGTGATGCGGGCCGCGCGCAGCGCGTGCTCGAGCGCTCGCGAGGGGTCTGCGTCGACGAGCAGCGCCTCGGCGCGGTGGTGCGCGAGCGCGACGGCTACGGCATCGGGCGGGTCGGGGTTGCGCGCTTCGATGGCGTCGGCGAGCCGCCGCTGCAGCTGCGCGCGGGCGAGCGGATCGAGGCGTGTGACGATCGACTCGCGCAGCAACGCGTGTTCGAACCAGAAGCGCAGCGGCTCCTTCGGGTCCGCGCGCAGCACGTGCCGCTCCAGCGATTCCGCGATCCACTTGCGGCCCGGCGGCAGCAGTTCGCACGCGGCCAGCTCGACGAGCGTCAGATCGAAGCGTTCCCCCGAAAGCGCAGCGATCGACAGCGCCGCCAGCGTATCGCTCGCGAGGCCCTCGAGCCGGCGGGCCAGCACGCCGTCCGCGGCGTCGGGAATGCGGCCCTCGGGAATCGCGGCGTCGAGCTGGCGGGCGAGTTCGATCACGAAGAGCGGAACACCGCCCGAGCGCCGGTGGATGCGTCCGACCTCGTCCGGTGTCGGCAGACGTTCGAGCACCGTCTGCACCAGCGTCCAGGTCTCGGCGGCATCGAGCGGAGAGAGCTCGTGGACTTCCACGTGCGGGGTGTGCAGGAGCCCCGCGAACAGCGCGGCATCGCCTTCGTAGCTGCGTTGCGTGCCGACCACGAGCACGCGGGTCCCGCGGAGCCGCGGCGCGAGCGCCTCGAGGAGCGCGAGCGAGCTTCGGTCCGCCCAGTGGAGATCCTCGAACACCAGCAGCAGCGGTGTCCTGCGCGTCGCGCGGACGAGCGGGTCGAGCGCCTCCTCGATCCACCGGAAGCGCTCGCTGCTCGCGTGCTCCAGCGGCCCGGCGGCCTCCGACGGCACCGACTCCACACTTCCGATCTCGTGCAGCATCTGGCGCCACGGCCAGAGCGGGGGGGCGTTCTCCTCGCACGAGACCGTGAGCGTTCGGAAGCCGTCGGCGCGGGCCGCGAGCTCGCGCGCGACGCGGCTCTTCCCGATTCCCGGCGAGCCGCGCACGAGGGCGAGCCGCCCGTGGCCCGCCGCGGTCGCGCGTGCCCGCGCGACCAACGCAGACACGATGGCCTCGCGACCGACCAGGGTGAGATCGTCCGTGACGCACCCGACGCGCTCGACCGGGCCCCCGTAGCGGTAGCCCCGACCGCGCACCGTCTCGATCCAGTTCCCGTTGCGCGGCGACCCGGCATCGCGGAACACGATCCGCAGCGCGTGGACGGCCGTACTGAGCGCTCCGTCCGAGACCGCCAACCCGCCCCAGACCCGCTCGAAGATCTCGTCGCGCGACACCACCCGATCGCGGTGCTGCACGAGGTAGACGAGCAGATCGAGCTGGCGGGGCTGGAGCGGCACCGCCTCTCCGTCGCGCGCCAATCGGTGACCGGGAGCATCCAGCTCGAACTCGCCCAGACGCAGTCGCAAGATCCTGACCTCGATTGGGAATCGGCGTCGCTGGGCAGCATAGGCGCATCCAGCGGCGATGGCGCCGCTGGGGAGACGACGATGACGCGACCGCGAGTGATGACAGGGCCTTTCCCCGTGATGCTGCTCGGTGCCGTCGCCGCGCTCTCCCTGGGCTCCGCCGCCCGCGCGGGAGACCTCGGCTTCGCCGGCGCGGTGATCGACGGGATCGGAGGCGTCGACGGCCTCGACGGCGTGTCGGCCGCCGTCGAGAGCCCGGACGGGCGCCACCTCTACACGGCGAGCGGCCAGGACGACGCGGTCACCGTCTTTGCGCGCGAGCGGGTGACCGGTGCCCTGACCTGGGTGGAGGTTCAGAAGGACGGCGTCGCGGGTGTGGACGGAATCGACGCGGCCCTTGACGTGGCAATCAGTCCCGACGGGCGCCACGTGTACGCGACGGGAGCCCTCGACAGCGCCATCGCCGTCTTCGCGCGAAACGGCGAGACCGGCGGATTGACATGGATCGAGCGCAAGACGGATGGGGTGGACGGCGTCAGCGGGCTCGGCCTGGCCGCCGCCATCGCGATCAGCCCCGATGGGCGGCACCTCTATGTGGCGACCACGGGGACGAATGTCGTGATCTTCGGACGCAACGCCACGACGGGGCGCCTCACGTGGCTCGGACAGGTGAGCGATGGAATCGGTGGCTTCGACGGGCTCGAGGGAACCGAGGCACTCACCGTGAGCCCGGACGGCGCCCATCTCTACGTCACCGGTAGGCGCGGCGACGCCGTCGCCGTGCTCTCGCGCGATCCGGCCAGCGGCGCACTCGGCTTCGTGCAGGTCGTGCGCGACGGCGAAGGCGGCGTCGACGGCATCGAGGAACCGAGGAGCATCGCAATCAGCCCGGACGGGACTCACGTCTACGTCAACGGGATCGGCGAAGGCGCAGTGGCCGTCTTTGCGCGCAGCCCACGATCGGGCACGCTCGCGTTCGTCCAGGACTACCGCGGCTTGTTCGAAAACGGCGGCATCACGGTGAGCCCGGACGGATCGCGCGTCTTCGTTGGAACCACCGACAGTGTCTACTCCTTCGGGCGCGACGCGACGTCCGGCATGATCTCGTTCCGCCAGCGGCTGATGGAGGGCGACACCTTCGAACTCGTCGCGAGTCGCGACGGACGCTACCTCTACACGTGGTCCCTGTTTGCAAACCGCGTCGATCGCTTCGCCCGTCCCGTCCTCACGCCGCGCTTCGTCCAGCAGGACGGGGTGGCGGGCCTCGACGGCCTCGGCGAGGCCCTCGACGTCACCGCGAGCCCCGACGGCGCCCACGTCTACGTCGCGGCACCGGGCGACCACGCGGTGAGCGTCTTCCGCCTCGATCCGACGACCGGTGCCCTGCCGTTCGTGGAGTCGCAGATCGACGGCGCCGGCGGCGTGAACGGAATCGGCGGCGCCAGCGCCGTCGCCGTGAGCCCCGACGGACGACACCTGTACGCGACGGGCGCCACCGACGATGCGCTCGCGGTCTTCACCAGGAATCCCGCGACCGGTACGCTCGGCTTCGTCGAAGCGGAGTTCGACGGCGTGGGCGCCGACGGGCTCGACAACCCGCTCTCCGTCGTCGTGAGCCCGGACGGCCGTCACGTCTACGTCGCCAGCCTCGTCGACGACGCCGTCACGGGCTTCGCTCGCGACGCGTCGAGCGGAGCGGTCTCGTTCATCCAGTCGCGTTCCACCGCCACCACGACGGATCCGCTCGACGGCGCCATCGACGTGGCGATCAGCCCCGACGGAGCGGACGTCTACGTGGCGTCCTTCCTCGACGACGCGATCGTGGCGTACGACCGCAATGCGACGACGGGCCTGCTCACGTTCCGCGGCAGCGCGGTCGAAGGCAGCGCCTCGGTCTCCGGCCTGCGCGGCCCGAACGCGGTCGCGGTGAGTCCGGACGGCGCCAACGTCTACGTGGTGACCGGAACCGACGATTCGATCGTCACCTTCTCCCGCGCCGCGAGCGGAGCGCTCGAGTTCGTCGCTGTGACAGTGGACGGTGTCGGCGGGGCCGACGGCCTCGCGACGGCCGCGGAGGTCGCCGTGACGCCGGACGGCCGCTACGTGGTCGTGGCGGCCGTCGGCGACGATTCGGTGGCCGTCTACGCGCGCGATCCCACCGATGGCCGGCTCTCGTTCGTGCAGGTCGAGATGGACGGCGCCTTCGGCTTCGAAGGGCTCGGCGGAGCGGTCGGCATCGCCGTCGCGGCGCACCACGTGCTGGTGGTGGGACGTAACGACAGCGCATTGGTGTCGATGGCACCGGATCCGGCGGCGGGCAGCGCGGCGCTGGCGGCGCTGCTCGCACTCGGCGGCCTCGCGTCGTGGCGGCGGCTCCCGCGGAACCCCGGGCGGAAGGTCGCGACCGCACTCGCGGGGCTCACCGCAGGAGCGCTCGCCCTCGGGTCGCCGGCCAGCGCCGCGGAGCTGGGCTTCGGCGGCGTGCTCACCGACGGCATCGACGGCGTCGAGGGACTGGACGGCATCGCCCAGATCGCCGCGACGCCGGACGGCCTCTTCCTGTACGCGATCTCTGCGCAAGACGATGCGCTGGTCGCTCTCGCGCGCGTGCCCGAAACCGGAAAGCTCAGCCCGGTGAACGTGCAGAAGGACGGCATCGCGGGCGTGGACGGTCTCGACGGCGCACTCGGCGTCGCGGTGAGCCCCGACGGACGGCACGTCTACACCGCTTCGTTCGTCGACAACGCGGTCGCCGTCTTCGCGCGCAACCCGGTCTCCGGCGTACTGACGTTCCTCGAGTTCTTCCGCGACGGAACGGGAGGCGTGGACGGGCTCCTGGGTGCCGCGAGCGTCGTCGTGAGCCCCGATGGGCGCCATCTCTACGCAGGCAGCACGGGCGACGACGCCGTCGCGATCTTCGCGCGCGACGCCGTCACGGGCCGGCTCGGCTTCGTCGGTCGCATCCAGGACGGCGCCGGGGGCATCGACGGCCTGGATGGAGCCGGTCGCCTCGCGCTCAGTCCGGACGGGGCCCATCTCTACGTCACGAGCCAGGCCGAGGACGCTGTCGCCGTCTTCGCGCGGAACGCGATGACGGGGCTGCTCACGCAGGTCGAGACCGTGCGCGATGGCGTGGGCGGCGTCGATGGCCTCGCGATGGCGCTCTCCATCGCGATCAGCCGGGACGGCGCCCACGTGTACGTCACCGGGTCGGGGGATTCGGCGGTCGCCGTCTTCACGCGCGACGCCGGCTCGGGCGTGCTCGGGTTCGTCGAGAAGGAGGCTTCGCTCCCGGGCATCATGCCGCCCGCGCTGGGACTCGCCGTGAGCCCGGAGGGCGAGCGCGTCTTCGTCGGGAGCGACGACCTGCTCGCGATCTATGCGCGCGATCCTGCGACCGGTGCGCTCGCGTTTCTCGACGTGGTGATGAACGGCTCCGGCGGCGTCACGCTGGGCGCCGTGATCGACGTCGCGGTGAGCCCCGACTCGCGACACGTCTACACCGCGAGCGCTTCGCTGGACCAGATCGCCCGCTTCGCGCGCCGGGTGCTGGAGCCCCGCTTCGTCCAGCAGGACGGCGTCGCCGGCGTCGACGGACTCGGCCAGCCGACCGACGTGGCGGTGAGTCCGGACGGCGCCCACGCCTATGTTGCCGCGGGTGGCGATGGCGCCGTGAGCGCGTTCGCGCTCGACCGCGCGACCGGGTCGCTGGCCTTCGTGGAGGCCGAGTTCGACGGGGTGGCCGGCGTGAACGGCATCGGCGGGGCCAGCGCCGTCGACGTCAGCCCCGACGGGCGGCACGTGTACGCAACCGGCAGCGCGGACGATGGGCTCGCGGTCTTCAGCCGCGACGCCGCGACCGGCGCGCTCGGCTTCGTCGAAGCGAAGTTCGACGGTGTGGGCCTCGACGGGCTCGGCAACCCCAACTCGGTCGTGGTGAGTCCGGACGGGGCCAACGTCTACGTCGCGAGCTTCGACGACGGTGCGTTCGCGGCCTTCAACCGCGATGCGGCGACGGGTGCGCTTTCCTTCATCCAGACGCGGTCGCGGGTCGGGACCACCGATCAGCTCACGGGCGCGATCGACATCACGATCAGCCCGGACGGCGACAACGTGTACGTGGCCGCGTTCACCGACGACTCGGTCGTGGCCTACGACCGCGATCCGAACACGGGTCTGCTGAGCGTCCGGGACACCGCGACCGACGGCATCGCGGGGGTGACCGGCCTGAACGGCCCGAACGCGGTCGCCGTGAGCCCCGACGGGGCGAACGTCTACGCAGTCACCGGCGTCGACGATTCCATCGTGACCTTCGCGCGCGACGGTACGGGCGCGCTCGGCTTCGTCGAGTCGATCCAGGATGGTGTAGGCGGTGCGGATGGGCTCGCAATCGCAGCCGAAGTGGACGTCACGGCCGATGGTCGCTACGTCGTCGTCGCGAGTTTCGGCGACGACGCGGTGGCCGTCTATGCACGCGACTCCGCGGACGGACGGCTCTCGTTCGTGCAGGTCGAGAAGGCCGGCTTCTCGCTCGCGACGGGCCTCGCGGAGACCATCGGTGTCGCCGTCGCTCCGGGCTTCGTGCTCTCCGTGGGTCGCCTCGACGATGCGATCGTGTCGTTCGCTCCGGAGCCGACGTCGATCGGGACGGGTCTGGCGGCGCTGCTCGCCCTCTACGGCCTCCGGTCTCGCAGTTCGTGAACGACGGCCGAGAGGCGCGCGTCCAGCGCGGGGCACCGTGGCGCCATCCAGGCGTTCGGCGCCATCCGATGCGCCGCGCCGCGCAAGCCCGCGCCAGTGCGGTGGTTTCCAGCCCGGCGGGAGGGTGAAGGCCGTCCGTCCCTAGGGGGATTGACCCCTGTCGGCCGGAGGGAGGAGAGAGGCAGAACCGGACATTTCTATCTGGCGTTGACAAACCATGTGCCCGGAATGGACCGTGCGGCGCTGGCGCGCCGGGAGGGATTCGAACCCCCGACCCTCGGGTTCGAAGCCTGCACGGACCTCTAGGAGAACCAGACATTGACGCGATTCCGAGAGGGGGAATACGCGGGAATACGGGCACGTTCTGGTCACAGTGTGAGGCGCCCGATGCCCATCTGAGGGTGCCGCGATTTTCGCATGGCTACTTCAATCTATCCTGATAAAATGAACCCGATGTTCACGCGAAACCTGCGCCTCCCTCGCTCCGGGACCGAGTCCTTCTTTCTCTGGGGCCCTCGCCAGACCGGCAAGAGCACGCTGCTCCGGCAGTCCTACGGCGACGGCCGTTGGATCGACCTGCTCAAGGCCGAGGAGTTTCGGCGCTATCTGGCTCGACCCGAGCTGCTGCGGCAGGAGATCGAGGCCGAGACACCGGCGCCACGGCAGCAGATCGTGATCGACGAGATCCAGAAGGTGCCCGCGTTGCTCGACGAGGTTCACTGGCTCATCGAGAACCGCGGGCTGCACTTCGCGCTTTGCGGCTCCAGCGCGCGCAAGGTCAAGCGGGGCGCGGCCAACCTCCTCGGCGGGCGGGCCAACCGGTACGAGCTGCACGGCCTGACCGCGGGCGAACTCGGCGGCGAGTTCGACCTGGATCGGATGCTCAACCACGGCTATCTGCCGAGGATCTACGAGGCGAGCCGCCCAAAGCGCATGCTGGATGCCTACGTCGCTGACTACCTGAAGGAGGAAGTTGCCGCGGAAGGTCTGGTGCGGAATCTGCCGACCTTCTCGGAGTTTCTCGACGTGGCGGCGCTCAGCGACGGCGAGATCGTCAACTTCTCGAACATCGCCCGTGAGTGCGCGGTTTCGAGTCACACGACGAAGAGTCATTTCCAGATCCTGGAGGACACGCTGCTCGGGCGCTGGCTTCCCGCGTACCGGAAGCGACCCAAGCGTCGGGTGATCCGCGCGCCCAAGTTCTATTTCGTCGACGTAGGCGTCGTGAACCGGCTGGCCAAGCGGGGAGAACTCCTGCCGGGATCGGAGCTCTACGGCAAGGCCTTCGAGAACTGGGTGTTTCACGAGCTCTCTGCCTTCGCGAGCTATCGGGACTTCGACGGCGACCTTTCGTACTGGCGCCTGGCGAGCGGCATCGAGGTCGACTTCGTGCTCGGGGATATGCAGGTTGCCATCGAAGCGAAGTCCAGCGCGCGAGTGACCCGAGACCACATGAGCGGACTGCGCGCCCTGATCGAAGATCATCCTCGCGTCGGGCGCCGCATCGTCGTGTGCCGGGAGCCGCGCGCACGAAAGACGGATGATGGGATCGAGATCCTCCCGGTGGCGTCGTTCGTCCGCAAGCTCTGGGCGGGTGATCTCGTTTGAGCGCTGAGAGCGGAGGGCACGGATGGGACAGCCAGCGTCGCGCCGTACGGGTGCTGCGGTCGAAGTCAAACCTGGACCTCGGCCGGGTCTGGCATGGTCAGCGTGTGTACCTTGTTAGTTCGACGCGGATAGGGCGTTCAAGCTGCGTTCTGGCTCGGCAGGTCCGATAAGGGGCGCTCGGACGAATCCCGACCAGGTGATGGGGTCTAGCCCCCGGTGCCGGGCCCGCTCATCGGGGCCCGGGTCCGGTGCGTTGCTGCGCGGGTCGACGCATGGGGACCTCCTCGCGGCTCGATGCTACCGCGGCGGCGGGACCCGGCGCCCACGGGGCCGATCGGCGCTCGCGGTCGCCGCGCCGGGCGCTATCGCTGGGGCTCGCGCGGGAGGTCGAGCGATACGGCGAGGCCACGGCCGCCCGGCCCGTCCTCGAGCGCGAGCGATCCGCCGTGGAGGAGCGCGATGCGAGCCGAGATCGCGAGACCGAGGCCCGCGCCGCTCTCGCCACCGCTCGGGCCGCGGCGGAAGCGATCGAAGGCGCGGGCGCGCTCCTCGCGCGGGATGCCCGGGCCCCGGTCCTCGACCCGCAGGGAGGCGCGTTGGTCGCGACCCGCCACGCGGACGCGCACGTGTCCCCCCGACGCCCGTAGCGGACCGCGTTGTCGGCTAGGTTCCGGACCAGCACGTAGAGGAGCGCCGGGTCGCCGCGCACCGCGATCGGCTCCGCCGCGTCGAGCTCGAGCGAGACGTGTCGAGTATGGGCCGTTTGCGCCAGGTCTCCGAGTACGTCGCGGGCGATCGCGGCCAGGTCGCAGTCGGCGAAGCGCTCGTGCCACTCGCCGGCGTCGAGACGGGTGAGCGTGAGGAGCTGCTCGGCAAGGCGCGCGCCGCGGTCGCAGCCGGCGATCACCTGCGCGAGCGCATGGCGTCGCTCGGCATCGTCGGTCGCGTCCCGCGCCACCTCCGCCTGGGCGCGGATCGCGGCGAGCGGGTCCGCAGCTCGTGGGCGGCATCGGCGGTGAAGGCGCGCTCGCGTTCGAGGGATACTTCGATCCGCGCGAACAGCTCGTTCAGGCGCGCGACGAGCGGCTCCACCTCGCTCGGTGCGCGCTCCGCCGCCACCGGGGCGAGGTATCCGGGATCGCGTGTTGCCACGGCGTCGGCGAGCGCGCGCAACGGGGCGAGCGCACGGCCGATCGCGAGCGACAGCGCTGCGGCGAGGAGCGGGAGGGCCAGGACGAGGGGGAGCAGCAGATGCTGCGCGATCTCGGCGGCCACGGCATCGCGCGCGTCGACCCGCTCGCCGACCTGCATCAGCACGCGGCGCCCGTAGGCCCAGGTGCTGAAGACGCGCCATCGCTCGCCGTCGACGCGCGCGTCCGCGAATCCCTCGTCGATGTCGGAGAGCCGCCGCTGCGGCGCATTGCGAGAGTGCACCCGGAGCTTGCGTCCTCGCTCCCAGACCTGGAAGGCGACGCGGCGTGCGTAGCGGTGCAGCTCCGGGGCATGCTCCATCTCGAGCTCGAGCTCGAGACCGTGGTCGTCCTCGTCTTCCTCCTCGTGCTCGTCGTCGTCCTCGTGCTCGTCGTCATCGGCGAGGAGCGCGACCAGCACGGCCGCCGACTGCGCCAGGTGGGCGTCGAAGAGCTCCCGGGCCTCGTGCCGCGCCCCGCGCCAGCCCATCGCTGCGATCACGATCCAGGCGACCGTCACGGCGAGCAGCACTCCGCCGAGCAGCCGTGATCGCAGCGAGCGGCCGCTCATGCGAGGTCCTTGGGAACCAGATAGCCGACGCCGCGGACCGTCACGATCGCCTCGGGCGCGAGCTTGCGCCTCAGGTGGTGCACGTGGACCTCGACGGCGTTCGATTCGACCTCCTCCCCCACCCATAGACCCGCTCGGCGAGCTGGTCCTTCGAGAGTACGCGCCCGGCTCGGAGCGCGAGCTCGTTCAGGAGCGCGAACTCCCGTGCCGAGAGCTCGACCGGGCGACCGCGGAACGAGACGGCGTGCGCCGCCGGCTCGATGCGCAGCGTTCCGACGGTCAGCACGGGGGCGGCCTCCCCAGCCGCGCGCCGCACCAACGCGCGCAGGCGCGCCGCGAGCTCGCCGAGGTCTACCGGCTTCACCAGATAGTCGTCGGCGCCGCCGTCGAGGCCGGCGATGCGGTCGGCGATCGCATCGCGCGCGGTGAGGATGAGGACCCGGACCGGATTGCCCTCGGCCCGCAGCCGTGCCAGCACCTCGAGCCCGGGAAGCTCTGGCAGGCCGAGGTCGAGCACGATCGCCCCGAAGCTCTCGCTCGAGGCGGCGACGAGCCCGGCGCGGCCGTCGCGCACCCAGTCGGCCGCGAAGCCGGCCTGCACGAGACCCGCGCGGAGGGCGTCGCCGAGCAGCGGATCATCCTCGACGACGAGCACGCGCATGCTTCCCCTCTCCGGGCCTCAGTCGCCGTGGTCGTGGCTCGCGTGCTGCGTCGCTTCGATCCGGTGACCCGCGCGACCGGCTGCCCGGTCCTCGCGCGCCGACAGCGCGGGCAGCCAGAATGCCGCGAGACTCCGAGCAGGAGAATCGCCACGAAGGGCCGTGCGCTCCGGATTCCCTCGGTGCGTCGACCGGTCTTGCGGCCCGTCACGCGAGCGAGCATCAGGTTCTCCCGCTGCGCGAGGCTCGTTGCGACCACCCCGAGCACGTGCAGGGCCACGAGTCCGAGCAGCGCTCCCGCTGCGACCTCGTGGGTCTCCTCCAGCCACTCCCCGCCGAAATCGGCATGGACCGCCCAGCCCGAAGCCGCGACCACGATCCCGAGCCCGAGCAGCGCCGGAATCATCACCGCGGCGATCGGCCCGTGTCCGACGGGACGCTCGGCGCGACCGACGACCAGCGCTCGCAGGGATCGTACGATGGCGCCCGGATCGAATCGTAGCGCTGCGAAGCGCGCGTTCCGTGTCCCGACGAAGCCCCACACGAGGCGGAAGGCGATCGCTCCGGCGAACGTGGCGCCACAGAGCACGTGGAGGTCCCGCAGGCGCTCGCTGTCGGCGGTCAGGAACGCGCCCGCGAAGCTCGCGGCGAGAACCCAGTGGAAGATCCGCAGCGGAAGGTCCCAGACGAGGATCCGTTCGTTCATTTCGCTTCTCCCTTCGGCGGCAGGCGCAGGCTGCGCTCCGCATAGCTGCCGGCGGCCGCCTCCCGGTGGCAGACGCCGCAGTCCACGAGATTCACGGCTCCGGATCCGGTCCGGAGCCGCTTCGGCACCTCGTCGTGTTCGTGACGGAACCAACGCGTATCGGTGATGCGGAGCTCGGGAGCTCCTTCGGGGCTGCGCGTGGGCCGCCTCCGCGCGCTGGCCGCCAGGTAGGCGCGGATCGGCGCGAGGGTCTCCGGGTCGCTGCTCGCGTCCACGCCGAAGTGATCGGCGAGACCGACGAGCACCGCGTCCCACGATGCGGCGCCGAGCATGCGTCCGGGGAACGCCACGTGACACGAGCCGCACTCCTCGACGTAGTCGGGCGGGAGCGGGGCCGTCTTCGCATCCGTCCGCAGCGGCGCCGTGCAGACCAGCAGCATCAGCGGAACGAGGAATCGGGGGCCGGGGGTCATCGCGTCTCCTCGGCGGTCCGGCCAAGCAGCCAGACCAGCACGTCGCCCTTCTCCTGCGCCGTGCAGGCGCGCTCCAGGACGTCGTTGCAGTTGCGCCGGAACCACTTTTCGACCGAGGCAGGCCGCGTGAAACGCTTCGGGTTCGCCGCGGGCGCAAGCGGCTCGATCCGCTTCCCGGTGACGACGTGCTCGCCGGGCCGGGTGGGATCGCTGCCATGGCAGGTGGCGCAGCTCCAGTCGCCGCCGTGCGTCGCCTCGAAGAAGCGCGCGCCGCGCTCGGCCGAGAAGCCCGCGAAGCGGGCGTCGGCGCGGCGCGCCTCGGCGGCGAAGGCCGCTTCGAACTCGGCAGGCGTTTCGGCCCACGCGTTCGCGCCGCCGATCAGCCCCGCGCAGACGAGAAGGATTCCGGCTCTCATGAAGGCCTCCCTCGGATCACGGGGGAGAGCTTGGCCGGATCTCCTTAAGCGAAGCTTACGGGGATGCCGGCGGGCGAGCGGCGCCCCGGGGCTCCGCCCCCGCCCGCAGCGGGAAGGCCTCGACGATCGCGCGCAGGTCGTGCAGGACCGCCACGCGCTGGGCCGGGCTCGAGACGCCGAGGCGCACCAGCACCAGGTCGCGCGCGGGATCGATCACGATGTACTGCCCCTGGAAGCCGTTGGCGGCGAAGATCCCCGAGCCGTCGAGCGCCAGCCACCAGTGGGCTCCGTAGCGGCCGATCGAGGCTGGCGTCTCGGTGCGGGCGTGGTCGACCCAACCGGGCGGCAGCACGGGCTCTCCTTCCCAGACGCCGTCGCGCAGAACGAGGAGGCCGAATCGGGCGAAGTCGCGCGCGGTGGCGAAGACGTAGGAGGAGCCGATGAAGGTCCCGGCCGCGTCGAAGCGCGGCTTCGCGCTCGTCATCCCGGTCGGATCGAAGAGCGTCCGGCGCAGGAACGCCTCGACGCCGTCCCGGCCGCCGCCGACGGTCCAACCGACGATGGCGGCGACGATGTAGCTGGTGCCGCTCGAGTAGCTCCAGTAGCTGCCCGGCGGGTGCGCGAGGGGACGCGCCATGGCGTAGGCTGCGACGTCCTCCTTGCCGGCTCCGAAGAGCATGTCGACCACGTCGGAGCGGCCGGTGGGCTCGTAGAGCTCGACGAAGTCGAGGCCGTCCACCATGCGAGAGAGGCTCTCGGCCACGCCGTTGTCGTAGCAATCGCCGCGGCGGCTCATGCTGGTGACCGGGCCGTGCACCTCGAGCTCCGCCCGGTACCGCTGGCGGTAGGCGACGTTCTGCTGTGACTCGCCGATGCGCTGCGCGAACTCGGCCTGAGGAGCCCGGCGGCCTGGCGGAAGGCGCGAGAAGTCGTTGCATCGAGGATGGGGACGACCCTTTCGATGCCGCTCGGCTCCACCACTCCGCCCGCGCGCGCCCGCCTGCGGCCGCACCCGCAGCGATCCGCCTGCGGCGGCGCAGCAAGTCGGCTGCGGCGCGCTGCGCGGCGCGCTTCGCTACGGGTCTGCCATGCGCCGCATCCGACCCGTCCTCGTGTCGTTCGCTCTGCTCGCCGCCTGCGATCCGTCCCCGGCCGCCCGCCCGGGCCCGGGCGCGACCTCCGACTGGCCGAGCTACGGCGGCCACGACGCGCAGCGCTACAGCGCCTCGGACGAGATCACGCCGGCGAACGTGGACCGGCTCGCCGTGGCCTGGCACTACCGGCACGGTGACGCGTCGGGCGGCCACGGCGACCTCGCGTCGGAGGTGGCCTTCGAGGTCACGCCGATCCTCGTCGACGAGACGCTCTTCTTCTGCACGCCGATCAACCGCGTCGTCGCGCTCGACCCGCGCGACGGGACGCGAGCGCTGGAGCTACGACCCGCAGATCGACCTCACGGGTCGCTACGCGAACCAGCTCGTCTGCCGCGGCGTCGAGACCTGGCTCGACCCGACCGGCGCGGCCGGTGCCGAGTGCCGCCGCCGCATCTTCACCGCCACCAACGACGGGCGGCTGATCGCGCTCGACGCCGCGACGGGCGCGCCCTGCGCGGACTTCGGCGACGGCGGGCAGCGTGGATCTCACCGACGGTGTGGGGAGCATCGACTGGACAGGGCGAGTACCAGGTGACCTCGCCGCCCGCGCGTGGCCGGGGACCTCGTGATCGTCGGCTCCGCCGTCGCCGACAACCAGCGCACGCGACGCGCCGAGCGGCGTGGTGCGCGCCTACGACGTGCGCAGCGGCGCGCTGCGCTGGGCCTTCGACCTGGCGCCGCCGGGCTTCGAGCACACGCCCGAGAACACGCTCGCCGCGCGGCTGGGCGCTGGGCACGCCGAACGTCTGGGCGCCCATGGTCCGTGGACGCGGAGCGCGACCTCGTCTTCCTCCCCACCGGCAACGCGGCGCCGGACTACTACGGCGGCGACCGTCCGCCTCGACGACTACGGCAGCTCGGTGGTGGCGCTGCGCGCGCTCGACCGGCGAGGTGGTCTGGCGCTTCCAGACCGTGCACCACGATCTGTGGGACTTCGACGTGCCGGCGCAGCCGACGCTCGCGAGCATCGAGCGGGAGGGGCGAACGCGTCCCGGTCGTGGTCCAGGCCACGAAGATGGGTCTGCTCTTCGTGCTGCACCGCGAGACCGGGGAGCCGGTCTTCGGCGTCGAGGAGCGCCCGGTGCCGCAGGACGGCGCTCCTGGCGAGCGGCTCTCCCCGACCCAGCCCTTCCCCCTCGCGCCGCCGCCGCTGGTGCCGCACGCGCTCTCGCCCGACGACGCCTGGGGCTTCACGCCCTTCGACCGCGGCGCCTGCCGCCGCGCGCTCGAGGCGCTGCGCTTCGACGGCATCTACACGCCGCCGACGCTCGACGGCTCGCTCGTGTACCCGGGCAACGCGGGCGGCTCGAACTGGGGTGGCGTCGCGGTCGATCCCGGGCCGGCGGCTTGCTCGTCGCCAACACGATGAACCTCGCGTGGGCGGTGCGGCTGATCCCGAGCGCCGACTTCGCGCGCGAGCGCGCCGCCCATCCCGGCGCCGAGGTGTCGCCCCAGCGCGGCACGCCCTACGCGATGCACCGTTGGACGCTGCTCTCGCCGCTCGGGATTCCCTGCAATCCGCCGCCGTGGGGAACGCTCGCGGCGGTCGACCTCGCGCGCGGCACGATCGTGTGGCAGGTGCCGCTCGGCACGGTGCGCGACATCTCGCCGCTGCCGATCCCGTGGACGGTCGGCGTGCCGAACCTCGGCGGGCCGCTCGTCACGGCGGGCGGCCTGGTCTTCATCGGCGGCGGCGATGGACGACTACCTGCGCGCCTTCGATCTCGCGACCGGCGCCGAGCTCTGGAAGGGCCGGCTCCCGGCCGGCGGCCAGGCCACGCCCATGAGCTATCGGCTCGACGCCGACGGCCCGCAGTACGTGGTGATCGCGGCGGGCGGGCACGCAGCGCGCCGGCACCCGGCTCGGCGACCACCTGATCGCCTACACGCTCGAGGGCCGCACGGCAGCGGCGCCGGGTGCCGGCGAGCCCTAGACCGGGCGCCCGCCCGGCTTCACGCGCGGCCCGCGAGCCGCACGCAGACTCCGCCGAAGCGCCGTGAACGCACGCGGGCCGCGCCGCCGCGCGACCCGCTGTGCACACCAGCCCCGATGCAGGCGCCGTCCCGCTTCACCAAGCGGCCGCGCGGAGCCGCATTTCGGCCAGCTTCCACCGGCTTCCAACCCGTTCCTCACCGCTTCTTCACGATCCCTGGCTCTACTCCCCAGGGAACCCGGTGCGGATTCGCAGTCACTCATTGTTGTGGGCATGGAGGGAATCTGTCTATGCGATACCGAAGTTGTTTCTTGACAGGTTCCCTCGAATTCGCGAATCCTTCCCCATGCTGATGACCACCGATACCGAGCTGCTGCGGCGAGCTTCGAACGGCGATGCGGAGGCGTTCGACGTCGTCTACGCGCACAGCTTTCGCTGCGTCTACGCCTTTGCCGCGCGGCGCGCCGAGCAGCGCGAGGACGCCGAAGCCCTGACGCGCCGGATCCTCGAGCGGAGCTTCCTCGAGCTCGATCGCTACACGGGCGAAGTGCCGTTCGCGGCGTGGCTGTTCGGCGTGGCGCGGCAGGTGGCGCGGGGTGAGCAGCAGGTGGATCGCAAGCTTGCACCCGCTCGGGTTCCCGGGCCGCCGGCCCTCGCCGCACCGCGCTGAGTCGCGCGCGTCAGCCCGCGGACGCTTCCCGCAGGTAGGTGGTGGCGAGCGCGTCCGCGTACTCGTTCCAGCGCGAGCCGTCGTGGGCGCGGATCCAGGTGAGCGCGACCTTTGGATGCGCACCGGCGAGCGCATAGAGCTCCTTCACGAGCTCGAGATTCGCGATCGGGCCGGTCTTGCGACGCCAGCCGCGCGCGGCCCAGCCCTTCGCCCACTCGTTGATCGTCTTCACGCACAGCTGGCTGTCCGAGTAGACCGGTCCCTCGTGGTCGTCCGGCAGCATCCGATACGCCTCGATCAGGGCGCGCAGCTCCATGCGGTTGTTGGTGGTCGCGGGATCGGCGCCGTGCGCCTCGCGCACGATGCGGTCGTCCTCCACCCAGACCACGCCCCAGCCGCCCGGCCCGGGATTTCCGTCGCACGATCCGTCCGTGAAGACGCCGCTGCGCGGGCCGCCGCTGTGCTTCGCGAGCACCTCCTCGGGTGTGAGGAAGGCGCCCTGTCGGTCTGCCATGGCGGCGCAAGGTAACGGTGCCGCACGGGTCTCGCCTGAGAGGTCGGTCAGCCGACGGCGGCCCGGTCGGCTCGCCGCCAGACTCCCGCCGTCGCGCCCGACCCGCGCGGGGTCGAAACCCTGGGATCGCGGTCATGGCAGGAGGTCCGATGCAACACCGCAGCCAGAGACTGGCGGTCGCGATGCTCGCCGGGTGGGCTGCGGCGCTGCTCCTCGCCCTGCCGGCGGCGGGGCAGAGCCTCATCGACGGCTCCTTCGACACCCCGGCGGACCTCGCGATCTGGCAGAACGCCGACGCCGCGATTTGGTCGATGCTCGACTTCGCCCAGTCGCCCACGTCCGGCTCCGCTCGGATCGAGAACGACCTCGACGTGGCCGGCTCCTACGTGATCTGGGCCTTCGCGGCGGTGAATCCCGGCGAGATCCTGACGTTCCGGGTGCGCGCCTGGATTCCGCCGGACCAGATGGGCAGCGGCCGCGCGCAGCTTCGCGTGGTCTGGTGGGACGCGTCGGGCGCACCGGGTGGCTTCTGTCCGTTCGCGCAGACCTCGGTCGGGAGCGACCAAGGCGAGTCGACCACCGTCACGGGGAGCTGGGAGCTTCTCCAGGCCACGCTCGAGGCGCCGCCGGGCGCAACCTGCGCCCAGCTGCGGCTCCGGAACGCCAAGTCGGACGCCGCGCTCTTCGTCGTCCACTTCGACGAGGCCGAGATCTTCCTGCCCGGGCCGGGATCGGCTTCGGGCGCCGCCGCGGCGATCGGCGCGCTGGCGCTGCTCGGCCGGCGCGGCGCCTGGCGCCGCCGGCGCGACCCGCCCGGATGCGCGCACCCCCCGACTCGGTGATGCTGTCGGCATGCCGAGCTCGCGCCTCCGCCTCCGCCTGCTGCGCGGCGCCCTGACCTGCGCCGTCGCATTCGCCGCCGCGACCGCGTCGGCCGGCACGTCCGACCGGGTGGCCGTGACCCGCACCCTCGACGGCTTCCTGGAAGCGCTCGTCGCGCGCGATGCGGACGCCGCGTTGCGCCGGATCTCGGCCCGCTCCTACCCGAAATGGGGCATGCTGCGCGGGCTCGCGCTGCACGCACCGCGCGCGAAGCTCGACGCACTGCCCACCGGCGACCGCCTCGCGGTCTTCGCCATGCGCCACTACGACCCGCCCTTCCTGCGTCCCGAGGAACCGCCGCGCACGCAGCTCGTCGCGGCGCTCCGCGACGGACTCGTGGATCGGGAAGCCATCGCGCTGCTCGACAGCGGGGACGTCCTCGTGCGTGGCGAGCAGGCCAGCGCGCGCCTCTACGTCTCGGGCCTGCCCTCGCCGCTGCGCGCCGGCTTCGTGCGCGAGGGTGCCGACTGGAAGCTCGATCTCGACGCGACGCTCGAAGCGGCCGGCCGCTTCGTCGCGCGCTCGGCGGCGGAGGCCGGCGCCAGCGAGGACTCGGTCATCGCGGGCCTGCTGCTGATGGCATCGAGCGCCCGCCCGACCACGAAGATCTACGAGCCGCTCGAGCCCGCCGCGCCGGCTGCAGCGGCGCCCTGAGCGCGCCGCGCGCGGCCGCAGCCAGGCGCGGGCCCGCTCCAGCACGTGCGACCGGGCTAGCCTCGCCGCGATGACCGCCTCGTCCGCTGCCGCGCTCGCTCCCGAATGGCGGCGCGCGTTCGCGTGGATCGAGGCCCGCCTCGGCGGCCGCATCGTCCGCGCCGAGCGGCAACCGCGCTGGCGTCCCGCCTGGCTGCTCGACCTCGAGCGCGACGGCGAACGCCTTCCCCTCTACTTCCGGGGCGACCGCGGCGAGACGGATCACGGGGCCTATGCGCTCGAGCACGAGATGCGCGTGCTCCGCGTGCTCGAGGCGCAGGGCATCCCAGTGCCCCACGTCCACGCCTTCTGCCCCGACCCGCGCGGCATCGTGATGGAGCGCAGCCCCGGCCGCGCCAGCCTGGCCACGGCGTCGAGTGCAGGCGAGCGCGAGGCCGTGCTCGACGACTACGTGGCGATCCTCGCGCGCATGCACGCGCTCGACCTCGCGCCCTTCGAGGCGATCGGCATGCGGCGTCCGCACGGCCCGGAGGCGCTCGCGCTGCTGGACTTCGACGTCTGGGAGCAGGGCTACCGGCGCCGCAAGCGGCGCGCCGAGCCCGCCGTCGAGTTCGGGATCCGCTGGGTCCGCCGCAACGCGCCGTGCGACCGGCGCCGCGCCGCCTTCGTGTGCGCCGACGCGGGCCAGTTCCTCTTCGAGGACGGTCGCGTGACGGCCGTGCTCGATCTCGAGCTGGCCTGCCTGGGCGATCCGGCCGCCGACCTCGGCGGCATGCGCGGCCGCGACCTGTCCGAGCCGCTCGGCGATCTGCCGCGCGCGTTCGACCGCTACGAGATGCTGACGGGCGAGCCGCTCGACCGCGCCGCGATCGGATTCCACAGCGCGCGCTTCAACCTGGTGACACCGATGGCCGTCAGCCACCTGGTCGCCGCGCCGCCGGCGGGTCTCGACGTGGTGCAGTACCAGGCGTGGAGTCTCGTCTGGACCCGCACGGCGCTCGAGGCGATCGGCGAGCGGATCGGCCTCGATCTGGCGCCGCCCGCGCTCGCGCCGGTCGTCGCGCCGCCTGCCGCGTCCGCCACGGACTTCGGCGCCTACGAGACCCGGGCGGCCGCCCGGCAGGCGCTCTACCGCGACCGCCTCGCGAGCCTGGGCCCGGCGCTCGACGCCGAGTACCTCGACGACGCGGGCCGCCTGCTCGGCCGAAGCTTCGCCGAGCGCGCGGCCGCCGACGCGGCCGTGGAGCAGCTCGTGCTCGCCGCGGGCCCCGCCCGCGACGCCGAGCTGCTCGGCTTCCTGCATCGCCGCGTGTGTCGCGACGAGGGCATCCTGGCGCCGGCTGCACCCGAACTCGCCGGCGCGCGCCTGCAGCCGCTCCGCTGAGGCCGCGCGCTAGACGAGCTTCTTGATGCGCTCGTAGCCCTTGCGGAGCTCGTCGACCGCGAGCTCGAGGGCGTCGCCGACGTTCTCCGCGACCGCGCCGGCCTCCTTGCCGACCACCCCGAGACGGCCTTCGAGGTGCTCCCACTTCTTCTCGAGCACGTCCCACTCGTCGCGTGCGTCGGCGGCGGCCAGCTTCAGCTTCACGCGCAGCTCGTCGCGCATCTGCTTCAGCTCCTCGACCATCGCATCGCGCTTTCTCTTGTCTTCGCTCATGTCGTTCTCCTTCGTGCCTGCGTCAGGTCTAACCGGATCCGCCGGCGATCGCCCGCTTCGGGTCACGCCGCCGACGCGCGCTCGGACCCCCTGTGGGGGCGACTGGCGCGCCTGCGCTCCCGCGCATGATAGGATCTCGGCATCCAACCGGGAGACCCGCCATGCCGCGCCGGATCGATTGGGCCTATCTCCGCAAGGGCTGAACGTCCTGCACGCGAGCGTCCAAGTTCGTGGACGCCAACGACATCGCCGTGCGCGAGACCGTGTCTGCGAGCGCGAAGCTCGGGCGGCGCGAAGCCACCGACCTGGCGCGCGCCGCGGCGCGGGTGATCGTCGCCAAGGGGCGCAAGGTCCAGCGCTTCGATCCCGGCGGGAAGCCGGGCACCGACGTGGTCGATGCCATGCTCGGGCCGACCGGCAACCTGCGCGCGCCGACGCTCCGCGCCGGCCGCACCGTGCTGGTGGGCTTCGACGAGGACAGCTACCGCGAGGCGCTGCTCTAGGCGGCTGCCCCTTCCGGGGTCTGGCTCCTAACGCGCTCCGGCACCGGCCCGCGGGCGGCCGCCGCGCCGGCGCGGACGCGACGGGCGCGGCTGCTGCCGATCGGTGTGGTGCGCCTCGCGTGCGCCGGCGTAGCGCCTCGGCTCCGCGCGCCGCGCGGGTCGCGGTCGCTCGAGCGGGCTCTGGCCGCCGGCGGCGCGCACGAAGGCCGGCGCCGCCTCGACCGGCAGCGCGCGGCGGATCAGCCGCTCGATGTCGCGCAGCTTGCCGCGCTCGCTCGGGTCGCAGAGCGAGAGGGCGCGTCCCGCGAGACCGGCTCGGCCGGTGCGGCCGATGCGGTGCACGTAGCTCTCGGTGTCGTCGGGCAGGTCGAAGTTGATCACGTGCGACGACCTGCTCGACGTCGATGCCGCGGGCAGCGACGTCGGTCGCCACCAGCACGCGGGCCTTGCCCTTGCGGAAGCGGTCGAGCGCGCGCTCGCGCGCGGTCTGCGACTTGTTGCCGTGGATCGCGTCGATGCCCGCATCGGACTCCGAGAGGAAGTCCGCGACGCGGTTCGCCATGTGCTTGGTGCGCGTGAAGACGAGCGCCCGCGTCACGCCGGGGTCGGCGAGCAGGCTGCGCAGCACGTGGCGCTTGTCGCTGCGTTCGACGTGCAGCACGGATTGCTCCACCCGCTCGGCCGGCGTCGCGACCGGCGCCACGGCCACGCGCACCGGGTCGCGCAGCAGGCGGCTGGCGAGCGCTTCGATCGCGCGCGGCATCGTCGCGGAGAAGAGCAGCGTCTGCCGCTCGCGCGGCGTCCGGCGAGCGATGCGTCGCACGGTGTGCGATGAAGCCCATGTCGAGCATGCGGTCGGCCTCGTCGAGGACGACGACCTCGACGTGGCGCAGATCGACGCAGCGCTGCTGCATCAGGTCGAGCAGCCGGCCCGGCGTCGCGACGAGGACGTCCACGCCGCGCGTGAGCGCCGCGCGCTGCGGCCGCTCGCCGACGCCGCCGAAGATCATGGTGTGGTTGATGCCGAGGCGCCGTCCGAAGCTCGCGAAGGTCTCGCCGATCTGGCTCGCCAGCTCGCGCGTCGGCGAGAGCACGAGTGCGCGGATGCGGCGTCGCCCCTCGCCGCGCGGCTTGGCGGCCAGGTGCTGGAGGATGGGCAGCGCGAACGCCGCGGTCTTGCCGGTGCCCGTCTGCGCGCAGCCGAGCAGGTCGCGGCCCGCGAGCACGGGGGGAATCGCCTCACACTGGATGGGCGTGGGGATCGTGAAGCCCGCATCGCGCACCGCGCCGAGGAGGGTCTCGTTCAGGTTCAGGTCTTCGAAGTGCATGGGTCTTTCGGGGCGCTCCGGGCGCCCATTGATCGCGACGGCGCACCCGGATCGTCCGGCGCGCGCAGCGCTCGCGTGGAGCGTCCCGGCTCGGGCATTCGCCCGCTGGCCGAGGCACTCGATGGATGGCGTTCTACGGTTGGATCGAGTTGCGATGGGCCGGCCGGGATGGCCGTGGCACGCAGAAGGATCAAGCGGAGAAAGCCCGTGCAGACGGATGAATCATCGTCCGCAGCGAGCCGCACCTTAGCAGACCCCCCGCCGGGCGCTCGCGAGGGCGCCGCGCGCGGTCCCCTGGTGGGCTCCCGCTACGCTGCGGCGCCCGCGCGAGGAGCCTCTGCTTGATCGCGATCTTCGTCGACGCCGACGCCTGCCCGGTGAAGGACGAGGTCTACGCCGTGGCCACGCGCCACGGCCTGCGGGTGGCCGTGGTCTCGAACACGCCGATCCACGTGCCGCCCGGAAGCGGCGGCCAGCTGATCGTGGTGGGCCAGGGCGCCGACGCCGCCGACGACTGGATCGCGGCGAACGTCGAGCCGGGCGACGTGGTGGTGACGGCCGACATCCCGCTCGCCGCGCGCTGCCTCGAGGCCGGCGCGCGCGCGCTCGGCCCGAGCGGGCACCCGTTCACGGAGACGTCGATCGGCGACGCGCTCGCGACGCGCGCGCTCAAGAGCGAGCTGCGCGAGATGGGCGTCGTCGCGGGCGGCCCGCGGCCGCTCTCGAGCCACGACCGCTCGCGCTTCTTGAACGAGCTCGAGCGCCTCGTGCAGCGGGGCCTGCGCGGGCAGCTCTGAAGCCGGCGCCCGGCCTGCTACGCCTCGGGCGCCGTGCGGCGCGTACTCCGCGAGGAACTCGCGCCGCCAGTCCTCGTAGCGACCCGCCACGATCGCCGCGCGCGCGTCCTGCACGAGGCGCTGGTAGAAGCGCACGTTGTGGATCGAGACGAGCATCGCCGAGAGGATCTCGTTGGCGGCGAAGAGGTGGTGGAGATAGGCGCGCGCGAAGCCGCCAGCGCAGGCGGAGCAGTCGCAGCGAGACGTCGATCGGATAGGCGTCGCGGCGGAAGCGGCGATTGGTGAGGCGGATGCGGCCGCGCGCCGTGAACGCGACGCCCGAGCGGGCGTAGCGGGTCGGGATCACGCAGTCGAACATGTCCATGCCGTAGCCGATCGCGGCGAGCAGATCTTCGGGCAGGCCGACGCCCATCAGGTAGCGCGGCTTGTGCGCCGGGCAGCAGCGGCGCGGCTGAACTCCGTGATGCGGCACAGCAGCTCGTGGCCCTCGCCGACCGAGACGCCGCCGATCGCGTAGCCGGGCAGGTCCATCGCGACGAGCGCCTCCGCGCAGCGCGCGCGCAGCTTCTCGTAGGCGCTGCCCTGCACGATGCCGAAGAGCGCCTGGTCGGTGCGCTCGTGCGCGTGCCGGCAGCGCTCCATCCAGGCGAGCGTGCGACGCACGCCGGTGGCGCGCGAGCTTCTCGTCGGCGGGATAGGGCGTGCACTCGTCGAAGGCCATGATGATGTCGGCGCCGAGCGCGTTCTGGATCTCGATCGAGCGCTCGGGCGTGAGCTCCATCGCGTCGCCGGTGACCTCGTTCTTGAAGCGCACGCCGTCGTCGCTGATCTCCTTGCTCGGCAGCGAGAAGACCTGGAAGCCGCCGCTGTCGGTGAGGATCGGCCCGCTGCCAGCGCATGAAGCCGTGCAGGCCGCCGAGCTTCTCGACGAGCGCCCTCGCCGGGCCGCAGCGCCAGGTGATAGGTGTTGGCGAGCACGATCTCGGCGCCGGTCTGCCGCGCACCTGCTCGGGCGTCATCGCCTTCACCGCGCCGTGGGTGCCGACCGGCATGAAGGCGGGCGTGTGGACGTCGCCGTGCGGCGTCGAGAAGACCGCCGCGCGCGCATCGCCGCTGGTCGCTTCCACCCGAACGAGAAGTTGTCCTCGAGGTCGTTACAGCGCCACGCTAGGCAACGCTTCGGGGACGTTCCTGCCCGTTGCTTTCATCGCACGCAGGAAGCGTCCCAAGGCAGCACTCAGAGCGTCCCAAGGCACTAGCGGTAGGTGCTTCGGTGACCCGAGCTCTTGCGCCGGCGGACGCGCTGGTGCTTGGCCTTGAGCTTGGCGCGATGGCGCGCCGTCTTGCCGCGCTTGCGGTGGGAGAGGTCGGCGTTCTTCTTCACGGCGCGGCTCCAAGGCCGGGGCCGTACGGGCTCCGGCAGGGGACGCGAGTCCGGGAATGCGGACTGCAGGCTAGGGAAGGATGACCGCGCGAGTCCAGCGGCCCCGACGTCGCCGGCGGCGCCCGGGCACTCGCGGTCACCTCCCGGTCCGCAATGCCCCATGGAGCCCGCGTGACGTCGCCCCTCGACCGCATGATGGACTTCGACCTCACCGACGAGCAGCGCGCGGTGCGCGCGCGCCGTCCGCGAGTTCGCCGAGAAGGAGATCCTGCCCCACGTCGAGGCGCACGAGCGCGAGGCGCGCTACCCGACCGAGCTGATCCGCAAGCTCGTGCCGCTCGGCTACATCGCGCCGATGATCCCCGAGCAGTACGGCGGCTCCTTCAGCGACGTGATGACCTACGGGCTGATCTGCGAGGAGATCGCGCGCGTCGACTGGGTGGTCGCGTCGGTGGTCTCGGTCGCGAACTCGCTGGTGGCCGGCTCGATCCTGCACTTCGGCACCGACGCGCAGAAGGAGCGCTGGCTTCCCGCCGATCGCCCGCGGCGAGCTGATCTGCTCCGCGTGTCTGACCGAGACCGGCGGCGGCACCGACCTCGGCAACATGGAGACCACCGCGACGCGGGTGGACGGCGGCTGGCGACTCAACGGCACCAAGGTCTTCATCTCGCACGCCGCGCACGCGGGGCTCTTCTTCGTGGTGGCCACGGTCGACCGCGAGCAGAAGCACAAGGGCGTGACGGCCTTCCTGGTCGATCCGCACGCGACACGAGGGCATCACGATCGGCGAGTTCCCGATGCGCACGCTGAAGCGCGACAACCTCGCCGAGGTGCACTTCGAGGACGCCTTCGTGCCCGACGACGCCGTGCTCGGCAAGCCGGGCCAGGGCTTCCCGGTGCTCGGCTCCGCGCTCGACATGGGCCGCTTCTCGGTGGCGGCGCGCTGCGTCGGGCAGGCCCAGCGCTGCCTCGATCTCGCGCTCCCGTACGCGATCGAGCGCGAGGCCTTCGGCCAGAAGATCGGCGAGTTCCAGCTGATCCAGCAGAAGATCACCGACATGATCTGCCGCACGCAGCAGGCGCGGCACCTCGTCTACCAGCTCGGCCGCATGAAGGACGCCGGCGTCGAGCGCTGCTCGATGGAGGCGTCGATGGCGAAGCTGATGGCGAGCCAGGCGGCCGTGCAGAACGCGCTCGACGGCATGCAGATCTTCGGCGGCTACGGCGCTCTCGGAGGAGTACGAGATCGGTCGGCTGCTGCTGGAGGCGAAGGCGCTGGAGTTCGGCGAAGGGACGAGCGAACTCCACACGAAGCTGATCGCCGAGTTCGCACTCGGAATTCGCAAGCAATAGGGGACTGCGTGGAAGACGAGCGCCACGAACTGCTCGAGCTGATCGTCCGCCATTCCTTCGAGCGCCGGAAGGTCGTGCTCTCGAGCGGCAAGGAGAGCGACTTCTATCTCGATCTGCGCACCACCATGATGCGTCCGCGTGGGATCGAGCTGACGGCAAGCTGCTCTTCGCGCGGCTGCGCGAGGGACCGCGCGTCGACTCGGTGGGCGGCATGGTCGTGGCGGCCGTGCCGGTCGTCGCCGCCGTGCTGCCGCCGCGGCCGGCGCGCGCGACGACTGGCGCGAGCTCGTGGCTTCTTCGTCCGCAAGGAGGCCAAGAAGCACGGGATGGGGCGCCAGGGATGCGACCCGGCGAGCTCGACGGCGCCCACGTCGAGTTCCTGACCGGCGTCCACAACCCGCTCGGGGTGAAGCTCGGCCCGAGCGTCACCCCCGACGAGGTCGTCGCGCTGTGCAAGCGCCTCAACCCGGAGAGTCGGCCCGGTCGTCTCGTGCTCTTCAGCCGCATGGGTGCCGACCGGGTCGGCGACCAGCTCCCGCCGCTGCTCCACGCGGTCAAGGACTCCGGCCACCCGGTGGTGTGGATGTGCGACCCGATGCACGGCAACACGTTCCAGCATCGAGCGGCCTACAAGACCCGCCGCTTCGACGACGTCATGTCCGAGCTGCGCGGCTTCTTCGTCGGTCTGCAACGCGGCTGACGTCTGGCCGGGCGGCGTCCACGTCGAGCTGACCGGCGAGAACGTCACCGAGTGCCTCGGCGGCACCGACGACGTGCTCGACGGACCACCTCGAGCAGCGCTACGAGACGATGTGCGACCCGCGCCTCAACGCCCGGCAGTCGCTCGACCTCGCGTTCGAGGTCGCCGAGCTGCTGCGGGCGTGAGTCTCCCCGACGGCGAGGCAGGAACGAGAGCGGGAGACTGTGACCACCGACCTCGGACCGAACTCGGGTCTCGTCGACGAGCTGTACCGCCGGCTACCTCGAGAACCCGACCTCGGTCGCACCGGCCTGGCGCGAGTTCTTCTCCGGACTACGCAGCCGTCCGGCCGCGGCCGCGGCCACCACCCCGCGCCGCGCCCGCCACCAAGTCCCCGGCCCCGACCCCACCCCGGCGCCGAGCGCCCCGGCCGGCGGTGCACCACTCGTGCTCGACGGCGATGAACCTCGACCGATCCGGGGCGCGCGGCTCGCATCGTCGAGAACATGGAAGCGAGCCTCAGCGTCCCGACCGCCACGTCGGTGCGCGACGGTCCCGGCGAAGCTGCTCGAGGTCAACCGCCAGATCCTCAACAACCACCTCGAGCGCACCGGCCGCGGCAAGGTCAGCTTCACGCACCTCATCGCGCTTCGCCGTCGTGCGGGCCGTCGCGAGGTCCCGGCCATGAACTCCGGCGTACGGCGAGGTCGACGGCACGCCCGACGGTCGTCCGACACGAGCACGTGAACCTCGGCCTCGCCGTCGATCTCGAGAAGTCCGACGGCACCCGCACGCTGCTCGTCCCCAACCTCAAGCAGGTCGACACGCTCGACTTCGCGGGCTTCTTCGCCGCGTACGAGGAACTGATCCGCAAGGTCCGCACCGGCGGGATCACGCCCGACGACTTCGCGGGCACGACCGGGACGATCACCAACCCCGGCATGATCGGGACGGTCCACTCCGTGCCCCGCCTGATGCCGGGCCAGGGCTTCATCGTCGGGGTCGGCGCGATCGGCTACCCGGCGGAGTACGAGGGCGCCGATCCGGCCACGCTCGCCCACCTCGGCGTCAGCAAGATCATCACGCTCACGAGCACCTACGACCACCGGGTCATCCAGGGCGCGCGAGAGCGGCGAGTTCCTCCGCGCGCATCCATGCGCTGCTGCTCGGCGAGGACAGGCTTCTACGACGCGATCTTCGCAGAGCCTCGGCGTCCCGTACGAGCCGGCCCGCTGGGTCGACCGACACCAGCCCGCTCGACGACGAAGCCGCCGCGCACGAGAAGGTCGTGCACGTCCACCAGCTCATCAACATGTACCGCGTGCGCGGTCACCTGATCGCGAACCTCGATCCGCTCGGGCGCCGTGCCCCGGACACCCACCCCGAGCTCGAACATCAACCACTACGGGCTCAGCGATCTGGGACCTCGACCGCGAGTTCCCGGTCGGCCCTCGGCGCGGGGCGACACCCGGCGCGCGACGGACCATGCCGCTCCGCGACATCCTCGGCATCCTGCGCGACGCGTACTCCCGCACCGTCGGCGTCGAGTACATGCACATCCAGGAGTCCGACCAGAAGGAGTGGATCCAGCGCCACGTCGAGGCGCCGACGCCGGCGCCGGAGCCTGCGGACCAGCGGCGCATCCTCGAGCGGCTCAACGCGGCCGAGGCCTTCGAGAGCTTCCTCCACACGAAGTACCTCGGCCAGAAGCGCTTCAGCCTCGAAGGGGCCGAGACCCTGATCCCGATGCTCGACGCGCTGCTGACGGCCGCGGCCGACGCCGGTATGAGCGAGGTCGTGATCGGCATGGCGCACCGCGGTCGGCTCAACGTGCTCGCGAACGTCGTCGGGAAGTCGTACGGGCAGATCTTCCGCGAGTTCGAGGGCGAGCTCGACCCGTCGACCGTACAGGGCTCGGGCGACGTGAAGTACCACCTCGGCGCGACTGGTCTGCACACCGCGCCGAGCGGCGAACAGGTCACCGTCTCGCTCGCCTCGAACCCCAGCCACCTCGAGGCCGTCGACCCCGTCGTCGAGGGCATGGCCCGCGCCAAGGGCGACCGGGCCCAGGACTCCGAGCGCGAACAGGTGCTCCCGGTCCTGGTCCACGGCGACGCCGCGTTCGCCGGGCAGGGCGTCGTCGCCGAGACGTTGAACCTCTCGGAGGTGCCGGGCTACGAGGTCGGCGGGACCGTGCACATCGTGGTGAACAACCAGCTCGGCTTCACGACGGCACCGGAGCTGGGCCGCTCAGGGGTGTACGCGACCGACGTCGCCAAGATGGTCCAGGCCCCGATCTTCCACGTGAACGGCGACGACCCCGAGGCGTGTGTGCGTGTCGTGCGGTTCGCGTTCGAGTTCCGCCAGCGTTTCCACAAGGACGTCGTCGTGGACATGGTCTGCTACCGCAAGTACGGCCACAACGAGGGCGACGAGCCGGCGTTCACCCAGCCGCGGATGTACGCGCTGATCCGCGCGCATCGCAGCGTCCGCAAGCTGTACACCGAGACGCTCGTGAACCGCGGTGACCTCACCCTCGCCGAGGCCGAGGAAACGCTCGAGGACTTCCGCGCCCGCCTCGACGGCGCGTTCGATGAGACCCATCAGTCCGGCCCGCCGACCATTCCGGTGAACATCGTGATGGCCGAGGAGGTCGAGCCCGCGGTCGAGACCGGAGTGACGACGAGTTCGCTCCAGCAGGTCGTCGACGCGCTCGTCGGTTGGCCCGAGGACTTCCACGTCAATCCGAAGCTGGAACGGATCCTGGCGGCGCGCGGCGACCGAATTCGCGGCTGGCAATGTCGACTGGTCCCTGGCCGAGAGCCTCGCGTTCGGCACGATGGCGCTCGAGGGCACTCCCGTGCGGCTCGCCGGCCAGGACACCCGCCGGGGAACCTTCAGTCAGCGCCACGGCGTACTGGTCGACTCGGAAGACGAGACCGAGTTCTGCCCGCTCGGCCACATCGCCGAGGACCAGGCGCCAGTCATGCTGTACGACACGGTGCTCTCCGAATACGCGGCGCTCGGCTTCGAGTACGGCTATTCGGTGACCGATCGCGATGCGTGGGTCGGCTGGGAAGCGCAGTTCGGCGACTTCACCAACGGCGCCCAGATCATCGTGGACCAGTTCATCGTCGCCGCCGAGGACAAGTGGGGGCAGCCGTCGCGCCTCGCACTCCTGCTTCCCCACGGTTTCGAAGGCCAGGGACCGGAACACTCGAGCGCCCGCATCGAACGCTTCCTCGCACTGTGCGCGGAGAGCAACCTCCGGGTCTGCAACCCGACGACCGCCGCCCAGTACTTCCACGTCCTGCGCCGCCAGCGGCACGCCCGATTCCGCAAGCCACTGGTCTGCTTCACCCCCAAGAAGTACCTGCGCATGCCCGCCTCGGTCTCTCCCGTCGCCGAACTGACCACGGGCAGCTTCCGCGAGGTCCTCGACGACCACCGTTTCGCCGGCGATCCCGGCAGCGGTGCGCCGCGTGCTGCTCTGCTCCGGCAAGGTCGGCCACGAGTTGATGGACCGCCGCGACGAACTCGGCGCGCCGGTTGCCGTGGTGCGGGTCGAGCAGCTGTACCCCTGGCCCGAAGCACAACTCGTCGCGCTGGCTGACAAGTACACCGGCTGCAACCAGGTGTGGTGGATCCAGGAGGAGCCGGCGAACATGGGAGCCTGGAACTTCGCGCACGGGAAGTTGCACCGGATCCTGCGCGACCGGGCCGAGCTCAAGCACGTTGCTCGCAGCCCGTCACCGTCCCCGGCGAGTGGGAGCTCCGCGGTCCACGACCGCGAGCAGGAGCAACTCTTCACCGCCGCGTTTGCGGACCTGAGCTAGACCGAGCCCGGCTGCTCACGGGACGCCGGCGCCGCGGTCAGCGTTCTGGCGATCCACGTCGGCGGTCGACGCTCGGGCCGGGAGCCACCGCAGTACCACCGCGGCGGCGATGACCAGCGCGCCCGCGCCGACGATCGTTCCCCAGTGGAATGCGTCGACGAACGCGGCGTTCGCCGTCTGGGTGAGCGCGGCCGCCGTTTCCTTCGCGTTCGGAATCGGCTGCTTGGCGAGTTCCTGCGCTACCCCGAACGCACCACCGAGGGAGTTCTTCGCGGCGTCGGCCGCGGCTGCGGGCGTCGAGGTCCCCGCGAGGAAGTCGCCCACCTTGGAGCCATAGACCGAAGAGACGACCGAGCCGATGATGGCCACGCCGAGCGCGCCCCCGACCTGACGGGTCGTGTCATTGACCGCCGAGCCGACCCCGGCTTTCGCCAGCGGGAGCGAGCCCATGACCGAATCCGTCGCGGGCGCCATCACGAGCCCCATGCCCGACGCGAGCACCACGAAACGCCAGGCGACGTGCACGTACGACGAGTCAACCTCGAGGCCGGTCATCAGCAGGAGCCCGATTGCCGCGAGCGTGAGTCCGGTGGCGACCGTGGCCTTGGACCCGAACTTCTCGGCGACGCGCGCACTGAGCGGCGCCACCACCATCATCGTGAGCGCCCACGGCAACATCCGGATCCCGGACTCGAGCGGCGTGTATCCGAGCGTGAACTGGAGGTACTGGGTGATGAGGAAGATCGAACCGAACATCGCGAAGAACGTGAGGGTGATGGCGATGTTCGCCGCCGAGAAGCGAGGGTTGCGAAAGAAGCTCACGTCCAACATCGGGTGATCGGAGCGCCGCTCCCAGAGGACGAACAGCGCCAGCACCACGATGCCCGCAGCCATCACCCCGACGGTGATCGGCGCCGTCCACCCTTCGCTCGGTGCCTCGATCAGCGCGTAGACGACCGCGATCAGTCCGACGATCGAGAGGAGCGGCACCGACCGGGTCCAACTTCGGTGCGGACGGGTCCTTGCTCGTGGGGATCAGCACGAAGCCTGCGATGACGCCGAAGACCACGATCGGCAGGTTCACGAGGAAGATCGAGCCCCAGTAGAAGTGTTCGAGGAGGAACCCGCCGGTCAGCGGTCCGAGCGCCACCCCGACCCCGGCGGTGCCGGCCCAGACCCCGATGGCGCTGCCCCGCTCGTTGGGCGGGAAGACGTTGGTGATGATCGAGAGCGTGGCCGGCATGATGAGCGCACCGCCGATGCCCATGAACGCCCGGGTCATGATCAGCGCATCGGCCGATGTCACGAATGCTGACGCAAGCGACCCGAGCCCGAAAACGAGATAGCCGACCTGCAGGGCGCCGCGGCGCCCGTAGCGGTCGCCGAGCGCACCCATCGTGAGCAGCAACCCGGCGAAGATCAGTGTGTAGGAGTCCACCATCCACTGGACCTGGCTGTTGGTGGCGTCGAGATCCTTGATGAGCGTCGGGATGGCGACGTTGAGGATCGAGTTGTCGAGCACGATCACCAACAGGCTCACGCAGAGCACGACGAGTATCAACCACCGGCGTGGATCGGGAGCCGCACCGGCCGGATGCGGTGCTGCAGCGGGAGACGGGGCGGTCGTCATCGGTGAGCTCCTGCGACGGGTCGGACCCGGCAAGGTATTCGAGCCGCCCGTCCCCGTCGGGATCCTCCCGTCGTCACCCGGCGGTTGCGATGGCGGCGATGGCGGCATCGACCGCGCCCTGCGATGCGTTCAGCAACGGAAGGCGCACGTCGGGCGTCGGGATCCGGCCTTGCGCATGGAGCACACCCTTGAACACCGCGGGGTTCGGCTCGGCGAACATGGAGTTCACCACGGGCAGCAGCGCCTCGGCGTGGGCGCGGCCCTCTTCGACCTTGGCCGCCAGCCCGCACTCGATCATCGAGACGAACCGCTCGGTGCACACGTGCGCCGACGCGCAGATCGTGCCCTGGCCACCCATGAGGACCATCGGGAAGCAGGAACGCATCCTCACCGCCGAGCACGGCGAAGTCGTCCGGAGCACCGCGGAGCAGTTCGAGCGTGTCGACGTCGACGCCGGTCGGCTTGCTTGATACCGACGATGTTCGGGTGCCGCGCCGCTTCCAGGACACCCGCGGCCGAGAGGTGGCGTCCGGTCCGGAACGCGACGTTGTAGAGGACGAGCGGCACCGGTGAGGCATCCGCCACCGCGTGGAAGTGGGCGACGATCCCGGCCTCGGACGGGCGGACGTAATACGGCACCACGATCAGCGCCGCCGAGAGACCCGGCGTCCCGCGGAGCGCTTCGACGTTTGCGATGGTGGTCGCGGTGCTGTTGGTCCCGGCACCCACGATGAGTTGCGCGCCCCGTTCGACACAGACCGCCGAACAGGCGTCGACGATGGCCTGCTTCTCCGCCGCCGGTCGAGCGCGGAGGACTCCCCGGTGGTTCCGAGGGGCACGATCCCGGCCGCGCCGGCGTCGAGGTACTCGTAGGCCAACGACCTGACCGCGTCCAGCGCGACCGAGCCGTCCGCCGCGAACGGCGTGATCAGCGGGAGGTAGACCCCGCGCAAGGTGAGTTCCGGCATGGGCAGCAGGGTACCGGCCGGGCTTCGGTAGTGTCGCTCCCAATGTCGGACACCGTGACGGTTCTCCTCGTTCTCGTCGCGGGATTCTTCACCGGCGTGCTCTCCGGACTCTTCGGCGTGGGCGGCGCGGTGATCTCCACGCCGTCGATCCTGGCCCTCGGCGCGACCCCGCTCGAGTCGGTCGGCAGCACCGTCCCCTCGATCATCCCGTCGTCCATCTCGGGGACGTTCCGCTACATGCGCGAGGGCATGGTGGTCCGCCGCGTCGTCCTGGCGACGGGACTCGCCGGCGCCGCCTGCGCGGCCCTCGGCGCCATCGCCTCGGAGGAGATCCCGGGCCGCGGCCACGTGCAGATGGTCCTCACGGCGGGGCTCATGGCTTTCACTGCCTACCGCACCGCCCGCGGCGCGGTGACCAGCGACGCCTTGCCGCCCGACCAGCAGCACCAAGAGATCTGGCGGCTCGGTGCCATCGGGATCGCGGCGGGACTCCTCTCCGGCTTCCTCGGCGTCGGTGGCGGGATCTTGATGGTCCCGGCCTTCACCGGTTGGGTCGGCCTGGACCTGAAGTCCGCCATCGGCACGTCGCTCGCCTGCGTCGGGATCATCTCGGTCCCGAACACCATCGCGCACCAGCTCCTCGGCAACGTCAACTGGTTCTACGCACTGCCGCTCATGGTCTCGGCGATTCCCGGCGCGCGGCGTCGGCGCGCACTTCGCGATCAAGGCGCGCGACCGTACGCTGCGCCTCATCGTGGCTTCGGTACTCGGCACCATCGCCGCGGTCTACGGCACCGTCGAACTCATTCGCCTCTTCCGCTGATCAGCACGGCGCGAGCGAATACTGAGTCGAGCATCTCCTCGGTCAGCCGACCGGTGAAGGTGTTTTGTTGGCTCGGGTGAAAGCTCCCCACGATCGTGGCGACGGGCGTCTCCACCTCGACGCCGTGCGCGAACTTCGGTCGCGGTCGCGGGAGCTCCACGCCGTCCTCTCGCCATAGGCGCCACAACGATTCATAGGCGATCGCGCCCAACGTGACGACGACCTGCATTTCGGTCAACAGCGCGAGCTCCCGGCGCACGTAGGGCAGGCAGTTCGCCCGTTCCTCGCGAGTGGGCTGATTTCCGGGCGGCGCACACCGGACCGCGGCCGAGATGTACGCGCCGGCCAGTGTCAGCCCGTCGTCACGATTCGTCGCGGTGGGCTGGTTGGCGAGTCCGGCCCGATGCAGCGCGCGGTAGAGCCAGTCGCCCGAGCGGTCGCCGGTGAACATGCGCCCAGTGCGATTGGCGCCATGGGCCGCCGGCGCCAGGCCCAAGACGAGGATCCGCGCCGCCGGGTCGCCAAAACCCGGGACCGGCCGTCCCCAATACTCCTCGGAGCGGAAGGCCGCCCGCTTCTCCCGGGCCACCTGCTCGCGCCACGCAACCAATCGCGGGCAGGCGCGGCAGTCCGCAATCTCGTCGGTCAATACACCAAGAGGATCGGAAGGCACGCCCGGTAGCCTGCCTCATCGTGCGCGTGCTCCTCATCGTCAACGCGACCGTGTCGTCGGTGACCGCCCGGCGCCGGGTCGTGATCCAGAAGGCCCTCGGGGCCGACCACGACCTCGAAGTGGTCGAAACCTCCCGACGGGGCCACGCGGCACGTCTGGCCAAGGGCGCCGCGGCCGACGGCGTCGATGTCGTCGCGGTCCTCGCCGGCGACGGAACGCTCAACGAGGCCGCCGATGGGCTGGTCGGATCGGACACCGCCCTGGCCCCACTGCCGGGTGGGTCCACCAACGTGTACGCGCGCAGCCTCGGCATTCCCGACGACCCCGTCGAAGCCACCTCCGAGCTGCTCGAAGCGCTGGAACGTCGGTCCTTCCGCCGGATCGGCCTCGGCCGCGTCGCCGACCGGTACGTGCTGTTCCACTGCGGCGTCGGCTTCGACGCCGCCGTCGTGGCTGCCGTCGAACGCCGGGCCGCCTTCAAGCGCTACGCCGCGCATCCCCTCTTCGTCGCGGCGACCTTCGACACCTGGTTGCGCGGCTACGACCACTCCCACGGCCGATTCACCGTGACCTTCGCCGGCGGGGAGGTGGTCCCGGACGCGACGATGCTCATCATCTCCAAGACGTCCCCGTACACCTACCTCGGCCACCGACCGATCGCGGTTGCCCCAAAGGCGGGGCTGGACTCCGCGTTGAGTCTCACCGTGATCCGCTCACGGCACGCGACGTCCTTGATCGGGGTTGCGGCGCGCGCGTTCCTGCGGCCCCGCTCAGTCGGCGGCCACCGGGATGTCGTGCATCGCGACGACGTCTCCGGCGCCACCATCGCCTCCGAGGAACCCTTTCCGTACCAGGTCGACGGCGACTACCTCGGCGATGTCCGTCGGCTCGACGTCGCGTACGTGCCGGACTGCCTGACGCTGGTCGCCCGATGACCGCCGCCGCGCCTGAGACCGGATCTGACACTGCGTCGGCGCCGTCCGCCGTGAACACCCACGTGCTCCGGCGGGGTTTGCGCATCCTGGCGCGGTTCGTGCGACTGAACCCGCTCCCCTTCTCGATCGCCATCGTCGGTGCGGTCACCTACGCCGCCGGATCGGTCCTCGGCACCGTCGTACTCGGCCGCGCCACGGACAAGGTGCTCACGCCCGCGTTCGCAGGCGGCGTCGACCGAGACACGGTCTGGACCTGGGCCGTCATCATCCTCATCGTGGCCCTCATGCGCGCCATCGGCACCGTCACGCGCCGGTACTTCGCCGGGAAGACGACGTGGCTCGGCCAAGCGTGGCTCCGCCGGCGAATGGCCGACCACTACCTCGGCGTACCGCTCACGTTCCATCGCCGGACCTCGACCGGTGAGTTGCTGGCGCACGCCGACAACGATGTGCTGGCCGCCACCGAGGTCGTCAACCCCCTGCCGTTCAGCACCGGGTTGCTCGTGCTGATCGTCTTCTCGGTGATCGCACTGATCGCCGTCGACCCGCTGCTCGCCCTCGTCGGCCTCGTGCTGTTCCCGACCATGGCCGTCCTCAATCGGTACTACACCCGCCGGGTCGAGACCCCGGCCGCCGCAGTGCAACAACACGTCGGCGAGGTTTCCGGCATCGCGCACGAGAGCTTCGACGGCGCGCTGATGGTCAAGACGCTCGGCCTCGAGACCCACGAGGTCGAGCGGCTCGCCGTTGCGTCGGACGCGCTGCGACGCGAACGGGTTCGGGTCGGTGCGCTCCGCGCCTTCTTCGAACCCGCGCTCGATGCATTGCCCAACCTCGGCATCGTGGCGATCCTGGCCGTCGGCAGTTGGCGGGTCTCCGAGGGCGTGATCAGCGCGGGCGAGGTCGTCACCGCCATGGCGCTGTTCACCCTGCTCGCCTTCCCCATGCGGGTCGTCGGATTCCTCCTCGAGGAGATGCCCCGGGCGGTCGTCGCGACCGAGCGCCTCGACCGAGTCCTCGCTGCACCCCTGGCGGCCGCGCCACCGCATCACCCCGCACCGCCCCCCGGTCCGGCGGCGGTCGAGGTACGCGACGTCCACTACACCTACGCCGACGACGAGCCCGTCCTGCACGACGTGGATCTCACGATCGCGCCCGGTGAAGTGGTGGCCCTCGTCGGCCCGACCGGTTGCGGCAAGAGCACGCTGTGCGAGCTCCTCGTCGGACTCGATGCGCCGGCGCGCGGTTCGATCCGGGTCCACGGCTTGGCCCCGGATCGCCTGTCGCGCGATCACCGGCGCCAGCTCCTCGCACTCGTCTTCCAGGAATCGTTCGTGTTCGCGGACACGGTCACCGAGAACGTCCTCGTCGGCAGCGGGGCCGATCTCGAGGCACGCGATCTCGCGCTCGAGGTCGCCCAGGCCGAAAAGTTCGTCACCGCACTGCCCCAAGGCCCCGAGACGGTCCTGGGTGAGCGCGGGGTCACCCTCTCCGGCGGGCAGCGCCAGCGTTTGGCCCTCGCGCGGGCGTTGGCTCGACGACCACAGCTGCTCGTGCTCGACGACGCCACCTCGGCGGTGGACCCCCGCATCGAGGCGCGCATCCTCCACGCACTGCGTACCGAACTCCAGATGACCACCCTCGTGGTCGCCCACCGGCGCTCCACCGTGGAACTCGCGGACCGGGTCGTGCGCATGCACGCCGGCCGAATCGTGGCCTCGGGTTCCCACCAGGAACTCCTCGCCACGGACCCCGAGTACGTCGCGATGCTGTCGGCCTACGACAGTGCCGTCCCCGGGGACTACGACGATGTCTGAACACGACGCGGCACTCGACGCCCTCGCCGAGTACGCCTCCGACCAGGAACTCGACGAGTTCGTCAGTCGCGACCACGCCCACCGAGGCGAGCCCAGCGACGCCGACCCGACCGACGCCGCCGCACCCTCCGGCGCGATCGCGGTCTTGCGACGCGGGGTCGCGGTCATGCCCGAGATCAAACGCGGGATCGCCGTGAGCATCGCCTTCGCCGTGGTCGTCGCGGCCGGGCGCCTCCTCATCCCGGTGGCGATCCAGCAGGTCCTCGACAAAGGCGTGCTCGACGCGGGCGGCTACCGCAGCACGTTCGTGCTGAGCGCCTGCGCATTGACGGCCCTGGGCGTCGTCGTGCTCACCATCCTGAGCCGCATCACATACCTTCGACTGATCCGGACCGCCGAGGGTGCGCTCTACGCCCTCCGGGTCAAGGTCTTCGAACACATCCACCGGCTCAGCGTCGCCGAGCAGAACGAGACCAAACGCGGGGTACTCGTCTCGCGAGTCACGAGCGACATCGAGACGCTGGCGCGCTTCGTGAACTGGGGTGCGGTCAGTTGGGTCGTCAACAGCGCGCTCGTCGTCGGCACGCTCACGGTCATGGCCATCTACTCGTGGCAACTTGCCCTGATCACGCTCGCGGCGTTCGTTCCCGTCGTGCCTATCCTGCGATTCCTCCAGCGTCGCCAACTCGTCGCGTACGACAAGGTGCGCGTGGCTACCGGTGACATGCTGGCCGAGTTCTCCGAGACCATCACCGGCGCGGCCGCCGTACGCGCCTACGGCCTCGAGGACCGGGCCCGGCGCCGCCTCGACGACCGGGTGGAGACCCTGTACCGCGCCCACCGTGAGGCGGGTCGCTACTTCGCGCTCATGTTCCCCGTCGGCGACCTCTTCGGCTCCCTCGCTCTGGCCTGCGTGATCGCCGTCTCGGCGATCTCGGGGGTCGCGCTCGGTCTGGATCTCGGCACGGTGGTCGCCTTCGCGTTCCTCGTGAACCTGTTGCTGTTCCCGATCGCGGAGATCAGCGAGATCATCGACCAGACCCAGACGGCGATCGCCGGATGGCGCAAGGTCCTCGACGTCCTCGACCTCCCCGTCGAGCTGACCGAACCGGCCAACGGGATCGAGCTGCCGGTCGGCCCCCTCGCGATCGGTATCGAGGGCCTCGGGTTCGGTTATCGAACGGGACCGCCGGTCCTCCACGACGTGAACGTCCAGATCCCGGCGGGGACCAACGTGGCCGTCGTCGGCGAGACCGGTTCGGGCAAGACGACCTTCGCGACGCTGTTGTGCCGGCTGGCCGATCCGAGCACAGGCACGGTTCGGATCGGCGGTGTCGATCTCCGCGCCGTCAGCGGCCAGGGCCGCCGGCGCGCGATCCGCCTCGTTCCCCAGGACGGATTCCTCTTCGACACCACCATCCGCGAAAACGTCCGCTACGGGCGGCCTGACGCAGACGACCACGCCATCGACGCCGCCTTCGCCCAGCTCGGTCTCGACGACTGGCTCGACAGGCTCCCCCGCGGACTGGACACCGTGGTCGGCGAGCGCGGCGATTCGCTCTCGGTCGGAGAACGGCAGCTGGTCGCGCTCGCGCGGGCCCATCTCGCACGACCGGGACTCCTCGTGCTCGACGAGGCGACCAGCGCCGTCGACCCCGAGACCGAACGCGCCCTGACGACCGCGTTGTTCCGCGTCGCCGAAGGGGCAACCACCGTCAGCATCGCCCACCGGCTCTCCACCGCCGAGGCCGCCGATCTCGTCATCGTGTTCGACGAAGGTCGCATCGTGGAGTTCGGCCCCCACGAACGGCTCGTCGACACTGGCGGTATCTATTCGGCGTTGCACAGCAGCTGGGTCGGCGCGACGCGCGCCGGCGCGTAGCTACCTCTCCAACACCCTGCGAGCAATATCGGGGACGTCGGTGACCACGGCGTCAACGCCGGCCGCGGCCAGGCGGGCGATCTCGTCGGGATCGTTGACCGTCCACGGGTTGACCACGAGCCCCTGTTCATGCGCCGCCGCGCATACCGTCGCGGCGCGCGCGTCACCGAGCATGCCGAAGAAGGGATGTACCGCATGATGCCCGCCGGCCACGGCCACGGCGATGGCCTCCTCCGGGGTCGGGTCCGCCACCGCCAGAAAGCCGGTTTCGATCTCAGGGCTGAGCGCCCGCACCCGATCGATCGACGGGAGGTGGAACGACGACACCAGGACTCGGTCCCGGTTGGCCCGCTCGGCCAGGAGCGCGACGACCGCCTCAGCGACGCCCTCGGTCGAATCGAAATCCGCGTCGCCGGGCGAATTCTTGATCTCGATGTTGACGAGCAGTCCGGCGCACTCGTCGAGGACTTCCGGCAGTGTCGGCAGCCACGGGCAGCGGGCCCGGACCGTCGAGAACGGCACGGCCGCGAGCACGCCCAGCTCGGGTGCGTCGGCGTCGTGGTGGACGAGCAGGACGCCGTCGGCACTGCGGTGGACGTCCAGTTCGACCCCGTCGGCACCGGCCTGGCGGGCGGCGGCGAAGGCGGCCAACGTGTTCTCCCGAGCCGCACGTGGCGCGCCACGATGACCCAGCACGAGCGGTCGAATATTGGCCATGCCCCAGCGTATTCGCAGTCGCTCTGCAAAACCGCAGGTCACCCCCCTTGCAACGCGTTCTCATTCACTCGTAGGTTGGCCAGCGCACCGAGGCCCAAGCGCCCGGGGACACCAGACCACCGAAAGGCAGCACCGTGACGCTCACTTGGGTTCGGACCCACGACTGGGACGCCGACGACTGGCGCACGCAATCGCTGTGCCGCGACTCGAACTCCGAGCTGTTCTTCCCGATCGGCGCCACCGGTATCGCCCTCGACCAGATCGACGCCGCCAAGGAGATCTGCGGTGTCTGTCCGGTCAGCCGCCAGTGCCTCGAGTTCGCGCTCGGCACCAACCAGGAAGCCGGCGTCTGGGGTGGTACGACCGAGGATGAGCGGCGCAAGCTCCGCAAGGGCTGGCTGGCCGATCAGCGCACCACCGTCGCCCTCTAGCGCCTCAGCGAGGCTCGACGACCTTCGTCGCCACCGCCGCTGCGAGCGGCACGACCAGATGGAATCTGGTCCCCCGGTCATGGTCCCCTGGGCCGACCTCGAGCGTTCCACCGAGTTCGCCGCCGACCAGGGCCTGGACGATGGAGATCCCCAGCCCCTTGGTGGCGTCGAGTTCGAAGCCTTCCGGTACGCCGACGCCGTCGTCGACCACGTCGACGTGGAGCTCGCCTGACTCCCGTCGGAGGCGCACCTGCACCGTGCCGGTGACCGGTTCGTCATCGACGTGTGGAAATGCGTGGTCGACGGCGTTCTGCATCAGCTCGTTGAGAACGACCGCGAGCGGCGTCGCCAGCTCGCCCGGGAGTTCGCCCGCGTCGCCCACCACTTCGAAGCGCAGCCCGCCGTCGGTGGTGGAAACCGTCTCCTCGACCACTCGCACCAGTGGCTTGACGATGTCGGAGAACTGCACGAACTCCCGGGCATCACGCGACAGGGTTTCGTGGACGATGGCGATGGACCGAATCCGCCGCTCGGACTCGGCGATAGCTGTGCGCGCTTCGGGTGAATCCAACCGCCGCCCTTGGAGGCGCAGGAGCGACGCGATCGTCTGGAGGTTGTTCTTCACCCGGTGGTGAATCTCGCGAATCGTCGCGTCCTTGGACATCAGCATGCGATCGCGCCGGCGGAGATCCGTCACATCGCGCAGCAGCACCAACGCACCCGCGGACTTCCAGCCGTCCAACATCGGGATCACCCGGACCAGCACCGATGCGTCGTCGCGCTCCACCTCCTCGATCACCGGCAGGCGACCGCGCACCGCGGTGTCCACCGCGGTCTCGTCGAAGCCGATCTCCCGCAACCGGACCCCGGAGGTATAGGCATGAATGCCGAGCCGGTGCAGCGATGACACCGCGTTGGGGCTGGCGTATCGCAACCCCAGGTCGGCGTCGAGGGCCATCACCCCATCGCCGACCCGCGGCGCCCCTTCGATCTCGACCTCCTCGCGGGCGAACGGGAACGTGCCGTTCGCGACCATCGACACGAGCCGGTCGTAGACCTGGAAGTAGTAGCGCTCCAACTCGCCGGGGCGACGCCCCGAGGTGGTCGGTGCCTCGCGGATCAACACCGCGATCTCGCGACCACGGAATCGGACCGGCACGCTCTGCACGCGAACACGTTCGCGACCACCGAGTACATAGGCGTCGTGCTCGTGAACCTCGGCGTGACGCCACGCCCGCGCAATCGAGGGTCGCTCCACTTCGTCGACCACGTGGCCGACCAGGTCATGGACGTAGAGCGTCTGACCCGTGGTCGGTCGAACCTGGGCCAGGATCACGAACCGGTGGCCCTCCTCGTGCGCGACCGGGGCCAGCAGCAGGAGATCCGAAAAGGACAGGTCGGCGAGCAGTCGCCAGGAGACCGCCAGACGCTCGAGGTGTCCGATCGCGTCCGCGGTCAGCTCGGTGCGCAGGATCGCGAGATCGGGGAACGCAGCCACGGGCGAAGGGTAGCGACCGTCCCGCCCGACCGGGTTGACCCGGCAATAGGCTCGGGCCCGATGCCGCGACGATCGCTGGGTGGCAACTTCGTCCGGTTGTGGTCCGCGGGGGCAGTCTCGAACTTGGGCGACGGTGTCGTGCTCACCGCTCTCCCTCTGCTCGCCGCCACCCTGACGAGCTCACCGGTCGTGGTGGCGCTCGTGGCCGCGGCCGCCGCCCTGCCCTGGCTGCTGTTCTCACTGGTCGGCGGCGCCGTGGCCGATCGCACGGACCGGCGCCGGACGATGGCCATCGTCGACGGGGGTCGAGCAGTTGCGATCGGCGCGCTCGGCGTCGCAGTCGTCACCGACACCGCGACTGTCCCGCTCCTCATGATCGTGGCGTTCGCACTCGGATGCGGCGAGACGGTCTTCGACAACGCGGCCGCCGCGGTCCTGCCACGTATCGTCGACGAAGCGGCTCTGGAGGCGGCGAACGGCCGCTTGGAGAGCGCGTTCATCATCAGCAACCAGTTCGTCGGGCCCCCGGTCGGCGCCGCGTTGTTCGGTCTCGCCGCCGCCGCGCCGTTCGTGCTCGACGCGGCCACGTTCGTGTTCGCCGCGCTGATGGTTCTGACGTTGCGCGGATCCTTCCGACCCGAGCGGGACCTGGCCGACCGAACCATGCGTGCCGACATCGCCGAAGGTATCCGGTGGCTACGCGCGCACCGGCTCCTCCGGACCCCTCGCTCGCGCTGGGCGTCATGAACCTCGCCGGCACTGCCGCGATGGCGGTCCTGGTCCTCTACGCCCGCGACGAACTCGGACTCTCGAACACCCAGTACGGGCTCCTGCTCACCGTCGAAGCCGCCGGCGCGGTGCTGGGATCCGCCGCCGCGGCCCGCCTGTCGGCGCGGTTCGGGACCGGCACCACCATCATCGCCGCGATTCTGGTCGCCGGACTCTCGATGCTGGCCGCCGGCATCTGGGCACAACCGGTGGTCCTCGCAGCGTCGCTCGCCCTCGGCGGGTTCGCCGGGCTGGTCTGGAACGTGCTCACCGTCTCACTCCGCCAATGGTTGGTGCCCGACGAACTGCTCGGTCGGGTCAACAGCGGCTATCGGCTCATCGGCTGGGGGACGGTGCCCGTCGGTGCCGTGGTCGGCGGCATCGTGGCCCAGGTCTTCGGCCTCCGCGCCCCGTTCCTGTTCGCCGGGACCGCCGCGCTGCTCCTGGCCGTGTCGGTCTGGCCACGGATCACCAATCGCGGATCCGCGCGCCCGGCGCTGGGCCCGGCCCTGATCAATCGGGGACGAGGCAACTCGCGATCCGAGCCAGACCTGCGAGGTCCGAGATCTCCTCGGCCAGGGCAGGAACGTCGACAATCACATCGGGCCGCATGACCAGCTCAGCGCGGAGATCGGCCTCGCGGCGGGCCACGACCGCGAAGTTCTCGTGAGCTGCCCCCACGGTGGCCAGGACGCGAACCACGTCGTCGACGGGTTCGAGACCCAGGTCCGACGCGATCCGCTCCCCCTCACGGCGGCACCGGGTCGCAGCCTGCGCCGCGGCCACGTCGAAGCGCTCCGGCGGCAAGGTCTTGTTGAGCACGAGCGCTCCGAGATGGAACTCGCGCCGGAGCAGCTCCTCGCAGAATCGCTCACCCTCGCGCAGTGGTGCATCCTCGAGCGTGGTCACCACGGCGAAGGTCGTGCGCCGATCGTGCAGGAGCGCCTCGACGGCCCGCGATCGTTCGACAAACCCGTCGTACATCGATTGGAAGTTGAGAAAGAACTCCGCGATGTCCTGGAGGAACTGACTCCCGAGCAGCCGATCGGCCATTTGGTAGAAGGGCCGGCTCGCCATGGTGAGCATCCGGGCCCCGCGTTTGCCACCGACGCGATACGGCGCGGTCAGCCAGCGCAGCAGGCGCCCGCCGAAGAACTCGGCCATGCGTGCGGGCACGTCGAGGAAGTCGAGCGCGTTCGTGGTGGGCGGCGTGTCGACCACGATGAGGTCGTACACCCCGGTCTGATGGATCTCGTAGAGACGCTCCATCGCGACGTAGTCATGGCTCTGGACGAACCGCGCGGTCAGATTCTCGTACAGCCGGTTGTCGAGGATCCGGTACGCGGTCTCCTCATCCGGCGCATGCCGCATGACGAGTGCGTCCCAACTCTGCTTCGTGTCGAGCATCGCGGCCCACAGTTCGCCGTTCGGCCGGAGCCCCGCCCGGGCGAACGCCTCGTCCGGCACCCGACGCTCGACGTTGCCGATCCCCTCGACGCCGAGCGCGTCAGCTAGCCGCTTCGCCGGATCCACGGTGACGACGAGCACCTTCGCCTCGAGGCGGCTGGCGGCAGCAAGGCCCGCGGCGGCAGCAATGGAGGTCTTGCCGACGCCGCCCGACCCGCAGAGCACGACGATCTCGCACGCCGAGAGCAACGCGCCGAGCGACGCCGTCTCGCTCACAGTCCCAGCTCCGCGGCGACGGCATCGGCCAGAATCGCGGTTTCCCGCCGACCCTGCGACCGGGTGAACAGGTGCGGGAGATACAACATCGGAAGGTCGACGCTGGTTCGGAGGTGCTCGAGCTGGGCGACGCGACTTCGCCGCATCGCGACCGCGAGTCGCCGCGATCTCGACCACGGACGTGACACCCGGGCCCGCGGCCGCAACCAGATCGTCGCGGCGGTCCGGTGCGGCGATGGCCTCGAAGCGCTCCTCGTCCTGATGGGTGAACAGTTCCGGCAGGACCCGGTTCACGAAGACCGAACCGAGCGGGACTCGTAGCTCCGACCGCACTCGCGTGACGAGTTCGATCGTCTCGGCCACCGGCATCTCCTCCGGTGTGGTCACGACGTTGAGAGCCGTGAGCGCGGGATCGGCGAGCAGCTCGCTCATCCACTCGGTCTGACCGCGAATCGGTCCGACCGCGACCATCTCACGCATGGTGTCGGCCGCGCCGAGCTGCGCGATCACGTGTCCCGTCGCGGCGGCGTCGACGACGATCAGGTCCCAGTCGGCGCGTCCCTCGATGGACTCGCGTAGCTCCCAGCAGATCTTGCCGATCGTCAAGATCTCGCGCACCCCGGCGCGGCCGTCGCGACGAAGTCGAGCATGTGAGCGATCGGTCCGAGTCGACCGAGAATCGGGATCCGCAAGTTGAGACGCACGTACTCGGCGAGACTCGCCTCGGTGTTCATCGCGAGGAGGGAGATCCCCGGAAGAACTTCGCGCGGTTTGAAACCGATCGCGCCGGACTCGAAGCGGCCGGCGATGGCCCCCTTCGGGTCCACGTCGACGACCAGCACGCGCTTGCCCTGCCGCGACGCGACGAGAGCCAGCGCCGCGGCGACCGTCGTCTTGCCCACGCCGCCCTTGCCGGTGACGACGAGGAGTCGGCGATCGAGCAGGTCGGGGCCCGGTGCCATGTCGTGCTTCGGGTTAGAGCCCGAAACCGACCTTGCGGCTGCGGATCGTCCGCGGTGACTTCGACGTAGGCGATCTTGTCGGCCGGGACGCCGACCTTGCGGCCCTTCGCGTCCTCGAGCCAGACCAACGCCGTCCCGGCGCCGACTGCCGCCTCGATCCGACTGGTCAGCTCGGCCGGGTCACCCTCGACCTCGAGCGAGATCTCCTTGGGCGTGTGGACGACACCGATTCGGATTTCCATGCCGGCAGGCCTTTCAACGGAGGGGACGCGGGCTTGCCGATCGTAGGCGAGGCGGTCCGGCCGGCCGGGAGTCGGGCGCTGGCCCGCCATCCCTGCCGGCTGAAGCGGATGGCGGCACCCGAGGAGATCAGTGAACGAGGTCCGGATTGTCATCGCCGGACTCCCGTCGGGCCAAGGCGTCGGGCCGGTCCGAACTCAGTTGATCTTGAGTTCGGACTTGTAGATCTTGCTCGGAACGATCGCGTCGATCTGTTCGGCGGCGCGAACGAACGCCTGCGCCGCCTCGGACTCCGGGTCACTCACCACGATGGGCGTGCCGGTGTCGCCACCTGCGCGCAGGGCGGGGACGAGGGGAATCCGAGCGAACATCGGCACTTCGAGACGGTCGGCCAACTCCTGGCCACCGCCGGCACCGAAGATCTCGTACGCGACGCCGTCGTCACCACGGAACCAACTCATGTTCTCGACGACGCCGATGACGTCGAGTTCGACTTTCTCGGCCATGGCCGCGGCACGCTGGGCAACGGCCTGCGCGGCCGGTTGCGGGGTCGTGACGATGACCACCTCGGCGCGCGGCAGGAACTGGCTCATCGACAGCGAGACGTCGCCGGTACCGGGGGGCATGTCGATGATGAGGTAGTCCGGCTCACCCCACTCGACGTCGGTGAGGAACTGTTCGAGCGCCTTGTGCAGCATCGGCCCGCGCCAGATGACCGCCTGGTCCTCGGGTACGAAGAATCCCATCGACAACAGGCGCACGCCGTGGCCGGAGGGCGGCAACATGCGCTGGTCCTCGCTCAGCTCCGGGCCGTGCTCCACGCCGAGCATCCGCGGCATCGAGAATCCCCACACGTCCGCGTCCAGCGCGGCGACGTCCTTGCCCATCCGCGCCAGCGCTACCGCCAGATTGGTGGTCACCGAGGACTTCCCGACGCCACCTTTTCCCGACGCGACGGCGATGACCCGGGTACGGGCATGGGTGAACGGATTCGGACCGGGCACAAGATCTCCTGGTGGGTTCCGGGCAGGCGGACATTTCCACTACGGACATAGGTAGAATACCGACGATGACCGCACCGGCCCCTCTCGACCCCGATGAGTTCAGCGCGGCGGTCTCGGCCGTCACCAATGCCTTCGGCGATCCGACCCGGCGTGACATCTACCTGCTGATCCGGGAATCGCCTGACGGCGTCACCGCCGCGGAGGTGGCCGAGCGCTTCGATCTTCACTCCAACGTCGCCCGCCACCATCTCGAAAAGCTCGCCGGCGGTGGATATCTCGAAGTTGCCGTCGGTGGCGGTGAGGGTGTCCGAGCGGCCGGCCGGCCGTCCAAGCGGTACCGGGTCTCGGACCTGGACCACTCGCTGAACTTCCCGCCCCGCCGCGACGACCTGCTCGGCACCCTGCTCGCCCGTGCCCTCCAGGTCCTGCCGGCGGACCAAGCCGAGGCTCTCGCCGAAGGGGTCGGCTTCGACTACGGCCGCAGCCTCGCCGGGCGAATGGCCCCGAGCGAGGGACAGCGGTCGGTCAAGGCCGCGTTGGCCACGGTCGCCGATGCACTGACCGCCCACGGCTTCGCGGCCCACGCCGAGTCTCGAGGCAAGGTGCTCACGATCGTGAACGATCAATGCCCGTTCGGTGACGCGGCCCGCCAGTTCCCGCACGTGGTGTGTGCCGTCGACCGCGGCATGATCCGCGGGTTGATGGCCGGCCTGTACGGCGAGACCGATCCGCAGTTCGAGTCCAGTCGCCCCGACGGCGACGACCACTGCGTCGCCCGCGTCTGACGCTGTGACTTCGCCGCGTCTACCTCGACCACGCGTCGAGTTCGCCGCTGCGCCCCGCTGCGCTCGACGCGATGCTCCCGTACCTGCGCGACCACCACGCCGACCCGGGCCGGGTGCATGCCGACGGCCGGGTGACGCGAGTCGCCATCGAAGCCGCTCGCGAGCAGGTCGCCGCTCTGATCGGGGCACGACCACGCGAAGTCGTGTTCACCAGCGGCGGCACCGAAGCCGTCAACGCCGCGGTGTACGGCGCAGTCCGCCGCTCGAGAACCAACAACCGGATCGTGACGACCGCCGTCGAACATTCGAGCGTGCTCGATGCCTGCCGCCGGGAGCCGGTGGAGACGGTCGAGGTGAGCGTGGACGCGGTCGGGCGGTTTGCCGCGGCCGACGTGATCGATGCCGTGACCCCCACGACGGCACTGGTCTCGGTCCAGCTCGCCAACCACGAGGTCGGGACCCTGCAACCCGCCGCCGCCATCTGCGCCACGGCCCGGGATGCCGGCGTGCTCGTCCACGTCGACGCCTGCGCGGCGGTCGGGTACACCCCGGTCGACTTCGCGGCACTCGGCGCCGACCTGATGAGTGTGACCGCCCACCCGTGGGGCGGCCCGAAGGGCATCGGCGCGCTCGTCGTGCGCCGGGGGCTGCGGATACCGCCGTTCCTCGTCGGTGGTGCGCAGGAACGAGCGCGGCGGGCCGGGATCGAGAACATCCCGGCGATCGTGGGTCTGGGTGCCGCCGCGGCCGAGTGCACCGACACCGCGGCATCCGAGCCCGCGAGGCTCAGGACGTTGACCGACGCACTCCGCAAAGGGCTGTCAACCACCCCCGGACTCGTGCCCTACGGCGACGCCACGACCGGCCTACCGAACGTCGTGTGCTTCGGCGTCGACGGGGTCGAGGCCGAACCGGTCCTGCTCGGCCTCGACCAGCAGGGCATCGCGATCCACTCGGGTTCGGCGTGTTCGTCCGAAACCCTCGAGCCGTCGCCGGTGCTGGCCGCCATGGGCGCCGACGCGGACCACGCACTCCGAGTCAGCGTCGGCTGGTCCAGCACGGAGACTGACGTCGAGCGGTTCCTCACCGCGTTTCCCGACGTGGTGGCCCGGTTACGCAGCCTGCGCACCGGTTGAGTTCACGCCAGTCGTGATACAACACCCAGACCCCGACCCGACGAACGAGAGTTCCCAATGACGACCGACTGGACCACCCTTGCCGACCGACTGCAGGGCGCACTGTCACTCGCTGCGTCGCCGATCGCGATCACGTTCTCCGAGGAGACTCCGGCCGGCGTCGAGCCCTTCGCCACACCGATGCCGGCACCCCTGCCCGACGGACGCACCGGCCGGGTCGCGGCGGGATGCGTGTTCTGGACCCACGCCACGGAGTCCACGTTCACCACGGTGAAGGCGGATCACGGCAACTGCTCGGTTGGCAGTCTCACCCACGGTTTCTCGACGCTCGACGAGGTCGCCGGCAACGGCGACGTGGCGGCGCTGCTCGAGACCGGCTGGGTGACGATGGACGTCGTCCCCCAGATCCCGGTCGTGACCGACGCACCCGGCGCGGTCACCTACGGCCCGCTCGCGGAGACGCCTGACGATCCCGATGTCGTGCTCCTGCGGGTCAACGGCAAGCAGTTGATGGTGCTCTCCGACGCGATCCCGGGCCTGCGCATCGAGGGCAAGCCGCAGTGCCACATCGTCGCGATCGCCAAGGAACAGGGTGAGATCGCAGCCAGTGTCGGCTGCGCGTTGAGTCGGGTGCGTACCGGCATGCCCGCGACCGAGATGACCTGCGCGATCCCCGGCCGCGAGGGTCGCCGACGTCCTCGAAGCGATCGAACGCAACGCGGTGGCCGACACGGCCGTCGCGCGCTACGCGAGCGAGGACGCGCTCCGCTTCGCCTGACGCACCTACTTCTTGGCCGCTTCGTAGTAGGGGTTCGTGCCGCTCGCGTGGTCGGTGACGTCGACGACCTCGGTGATCTCGGTCACCGTGTCGAGGATCGCGACCTCGATGCCCTGGGACAGGGTCACCGCGGCCATGCCACAGCCCTGACAACCGCCACCCATCCGCAGGTACACGATCGAATCCTCGACCGCGACCAGTTCGGCGTATCCACCATGCGCGGCGATCTGGGGGTTGATCTGCACCGCGAGCACCTCGACCACGGCCGCCACGGTCGGGTCGTCGAGGTCGAGTTCGGGCATCGGGCCCGTCGGCTCGGCTGACGGCGCGTTCGGGTTCTGCAGCACCATGCCGCCGCCGGACAGGTCGAGGGTGGAACCCCGCAGCTTGTCCACGTGCTCGGACGGGACCACGATCGAGAGGTCGTCGCCGTGCTGGACGACGTCCAGCTCGCCGGCCTCGTCGGTCCGCCGGAAGTACATGTCGTAGGTGAACGCGGCGCCGGTGACCCCGCTGATCTCGACCCAGAGGGCGAGCGTCTCGGCCTCGGGCTCGCCCGCACGCACCTCCAGCACTCGATCGCGCGCAGCATCGGTGACGGTGAGGAGCGGGGCAGCAGTGTCGGTCATGTGCACCATGATACGACCCGTGGCCCGCGTTCTTCTCCTCGTCCCCACCGCCTCCTACCGGACCTCGGACTTCGTTGCCGCCGCCCGCGACCTCGGGGTCGAGATCGTGGTCGGGTCCGAGGACGCCCCGGCGGTGGCGGGCGCGGGGGTTCGCATCCCCCTCGACGATCCGGCCGCGGCGGCCGCCGCCATCGACGCCCTCGACCGAGACCGCGGCGTCGACGCGGTCGTGGCCGTCGACGATCAAGGCGTGCTGGCCGCGGCCACCGCCGGTGAGCAGCTCGGCTTCCCGCACAACTCGCCGGACGCCGTCGCCGCGACCCGCGACAAGCTCGCCCTTCGATCGCGGCTCGCCGCGGGTGAGGTCCCCCAGCCGGCGTTCGGCACGAGTCCGGACGACGTCGGCTTCCCGTGCGTGGTCAAACCCACGGGACTCGCGGGAAGTCAGGGCGTGATCCGCTGCGACGACCGCGCCGAGTGGGAATCGGCCGTCGACTGCATCCGCGCATTCTGGTCCGGCCCGCTCATCGTGGAGCAGTACGTCGACGGCGTGGAGGTCGCGCTCGAAGGGATCCTTCGCGACGGCCACCTGACGACGCTCGCGATCTTCGACAAGCCGGATCCCCTCGTCGGCCCGTACTTCGAGGAGACCATCTACGTCACCCCGTCGCGCCTCGCGCCCGGAACGCTCGCGGGAATCGAGGGGCTCGTCGGGCGCCGGCGCGATGGCAATCGGACTCACCGAGGGTCCGGTCCACGCCGAGGTACGGGTGGCGGGCCAACAGGTCGCGCTCATCGAAGTTGCGGCCCGCACGATCGGCGGGCTCTGTGGGCGCACACTCCGGTTCGGCGCGGGCATCTCGCTCGAGGAGGTCATACTCCGCCACGCGCTCGGCCTTCCGCTCGACGACATCCACCGGAACGACGGTGCGTCCGGTGTGATGATGCTGCCGATCCCCCGAGCGGGCACGCTGCGCGCGGTGCACGGTCGCGACGCCGCCCGCGCGGTCGAGGGCGTCGTGGGCCTCGAGATCACCGTGCCGATCGGTGCTCGGGTCCAGCCACTGCCGGAAGCCGACCGCTACCTCGGCTTTCTCTTCGCGCGCGGCGCGACCCCGGAGGCCGTCGAAGTCGCTCTGCGAGCAGGATCGGCCGCGCTGGATATCGTGATCGAGTGATCGCCCGGTGAACGTCCTGCTGCTCTCCACGTACGAGTTGGGACATCAGCCGCTCGGCGTCGCCACTGTGGCCGGTGCCTTGCGTGCCGCCGGTCACGATGTGCGGGTCCGGGACCTCGCCGTTGACGACTGGGATCTTGCCGACGCGACATGGGCCGAGCGCGTCGCGATCTCGGTGCCGATGCACACTGCGACCCGCCTCGCCCAGGATCTCGCGCCGAGCATCGACCGACCGCTGGCGTGCTTCGGGCTGTACGCCGCGATGTGCAGCCCGTTTGCGACCGCACTGACCGGCCGGGATGCGGTCGCAGCGGTGATCGCATGGGTCGCCGACGATGCCCAGGCCCTGACCCCGACCGCCCCGCCCGCCCGGGACCTGCTCTCGCCACCGGACCGCTACGCCCATCTGGTCCAGGACGGCACCCGATTCCCCATCGCCTACACCGAGGCGTCGCTCGGCTGCGCGCACCGGTGCCGACACTGTCCCGTTCCCGTGGTGTTCGACGGTCGCATCAAGATTCGCGCGGTCGAGACGGTCCTCGCCGACGTCGAGGCGCAGGTGGCCCAGGGTGCGCGCCACGTGACATTCGGGGATCCCGACTTCTTCAACGGCGTGCACCACGCACGGCGCGTCATCGAGGCGGTACACACCGCCCACCCCCAGGTCACCTTCGACTGCACGGTCAAAGTCGAGCACGTGCTCGCCCATACCGAGTTGTGGCCGTGGATGGGCGACCACGGGTGCCTCTTCGTCATCAGCGCCTTCGAGTCGGTCAGCACTCACATTCTCGAAGTGCTCGACAAGGGCCACTCTGCGGCTGACGAAGCCGAGGCGATTGCGATCTTGCGTGGCGCCGGGATCGAGCCCCGGCCCACCTGGTTGCCGTTCACCCCGTGGTCCACGCTCGACGACATCCGCGGGATCCTCACGTTCGTCGCCAATCACGACCTGGTCGGCAACGTGGATCCGGTGCAGTACTCGGTCCGGTTGCTCGTGCCCCAAGGCTCACTGCTGCTCGGCCATATCGACGATCTTGACCCCTGGGATCCGACTGCACTCTCCTATCCCTGGACGTCGGACCTCGACCCGATCCAGCGCGAGTTCGCCGCGGTCGTGGAGGCGGGCGCCGATGACCCGGACGCCGAGGTGTTCAACCGGCTCCGCGAGCTCGTCGACCTCCCCCCGATCGCCATCGATGCCGTCACCACGGCGCCACGGTTGACCGAGTCCTGGTTCTGTTGCGCAGAGCCGACCGCCGCGCAGCTCCGCGCCCTCTGAACACGATTACGGGCGCCGCGCGGTGACCAGCACGGCCCTCGGCGGGTTCCGGTCCAGCGCCCGGCGTCGTTGGTTGTATGTCGCCAGGTCGATGTCGCCCCGGACGAGCGCGGCAACGAGATCGGCCTGCGCCCGGTCGTTGCGGATGACCCGCTCTTGCATCACGGCCAGGTCCGCGTCACCGGCGTAGGCCGCCTGCTCCCACTCCCCGCCGGGCCGCCACTCGGTGAATCCCTTCCCGCTGAGAACATCAAGCTCGGCTTGCACGGGCCCGGGCGAGCGCACCCGGTGGCGGCCGTAGGTACTGGCCACGTCACCCGGCACCCGGGCGTCCAGGCCCCGCCGCTCGAGCGCCATGACCAGTCCTTCCCGGTACCAGACCGCCGCCGGATCGCTCGAGCGCACCACGATCTGACCACCGTCGGGCCGCAGCTCCTGCTGGAGTTGGTCCGCGACCTCGCCGACCTCGTCCGATCCATAGCCATACGCCACGTTCATCCGCGCGGCCGCGACCGACTGCACCGCCGCCACGCCCGCGAGCATCACCAGCATGAACGCGACCAGCGGCCGCACGAGACCGCGCCGCGACGCGAGCACGGCCCGTCCGACCGCGAGGAGCGCCGCGAACATGGTGAGGGTGCTCAGCGTCCACAACCACTGCAAGCGGTAGTCGAGCATGGGACCGATCGTCCGGGCGATCGCGACGACCCCGAGCCCGAGTCCCGCACTCATGACCGCCAGCAGTCGGACACTGACCGAGTCCCGTCGGCGGACCGCAACGACAACCCCGGCCGCGAACAACACGAACAGCGCGGGAACCAGCGTTTCGGTGCGCAACGCCGTCTCGCCCGTGAAGAGGCTCACGCGCCGATGGCCGGTCACCCAATCCGGCACGACGGCGAACTGGCCGCCCACGACGCGTAGCCCCTCGCCAAGGGTGTGCACGCCACCCTTCGCCGCGCGGAACCAGGTCACGATATGGCCGAGGTTGCCCGACCCGAAGACCTGGTCGTAGAGCGGCAGAGCCCACAGCAGCATGCCGACGCCGACTGCGAGCAGGCTGGCCCGAGCCAACCCCCGACCGCGGTCGCGACGCCGCGCATCCAACCACGCACCCGCGAATCCGACGACCACGAGCCCCCCGGTCAACGGCACATAGCCCACGTGGGTCTGGGCACAGAACGAGCCGACGGCGACGGCGGCGGGCAACGCCCAATACTCGCCACTGACCGCCGCCCAGACGAGGAGACAGCAGGCGCCGAATGCGAGCACCGGGATGTAACAGACCCAAGGATCACGGAGATAGTCCGCGCCGAGCGCCCGGGTCAGCAGCGTGAGCATGAGAAGCAGGAGGACCGCGGCGCGACTGCCGGCCAGACGCCGCGCGATTGCCGCCATCCCGAGCACCGCCGCGGCGTTGATCAGCAAGGCCCCGGCCATCATCGCCGCCGCCGACGTGCCGAACAGGCGGTACGGACCCGCGAGCACGTAGTACAACGCCGGGCCCGGATGCGCCCAGCCGTCGCGCGAGAACAGCCCGATCGCGACCGGGTACCGGCCCACGTCGGCGACCCGCAACTCCTCCAGCGCGTGATCACTGATCGGGGTCCGCGGCGCGGCCACGAGGACGCCGATCAACGAAACGACGAACGGAACGAGGGCGATCCCGACCGCGATCCAGAACAACCTGCGGTCGTACCGCCGGTCGACGTCCTCGGCTCCAACCGCGGGCGCCGCCTCCCCAGCCGATCGCATCTCGCGCAGGCTAGGGGCTGATCGATCCGTGAACGTGCCGCTCACCCGGCCGGCGGGCCGCCGCTCAGTGGGTTTCGGACGTGCTCGCCGCGACGTCGGCCAGGTCCGCGACCGAGGACGAGTCCGGCGTCGCGGCGGCAGGCACGCCGGTGACCGCCATGGCGCCGACGCGCTCGGGAGCGGCGGTCCGTGCAATCTCGTGTTCGGTGCCTTCGAGGTCGAGGTGCGGCAGGATCCGGTCGAGCCACTTCGGCAGCCACCAGGCGGCGTCGCCGAGGAATCGCATCACCGCGGGGACGAGCAACAACCGGACGACAGTGGCATCCACCAACACCGCGGCGGCCATCCCGACGCCCATCATCTTGACGGTCGGTTCCGGGTTGAGGACGAAGCCGAGGAACACCGAGATCATGATCCCGGCTGCGGCCGTGATCACCCGGGCGGTCTTGGCCACGCCGACCGCCACGGCCTCACGCGCGTCGCCGAGACGCAGATACTCCTCGCGGATGCGCGACAGCAGGAAGACCTCATAGTCCATCGAGAGCCCGAAGAGGATCGCGAACATCATGAGCGGGATGAACGACGCGATGGGAATCGCCTGGTCCACCCCGATCAGTCCCCGACCCCAGCCCCATTGGAACACCGCCACGATGACGCCGTACGCCGCGCCGATCGACAGGAGATTCATCACCGCGGCCTTCAGTGGAACCAACAGCGACCGGAACACCACCATCAGGATGAGGAACGCGCCGAGGACCACCGCGCCGATGCACAAGAGCAACCGACCCGAGATCCGGTCGGTCATGTCGATGAGCGACGCGGTCTGACCGCCGACGTACACCTTGCCCGCGAGATCGGTGCCGGCGGTCGCCTCGGGGATCACCGAGCTGCGCAGGTTCCGCACGAGTTGCTGGGTCGACGCCGCGTTGGGCGCGTGCTTCGGCGTCACCACGACGACGGCCGCGTCGAGCTGGTCGTTCGGGATCGGAGGCGTGACCCCCGCGACGCCTTTCGTCTTGCCGATCGCGGTCACCAACGCCTCGACCTGACCGATCTCGGTGGACGCGGTGTCCGTCGACGCCTTCGGCAGGGCCATCGCTACGAGCAACGGCGCATTGGCGCCTGTCCCGAAGCCCTCGGTCACGAGGTCATACGCGCGGCGCTGGGTCAGCGTCGTCGGCTGGTCGCCGTCGTCCGGGAACCCCAGCTTGAGGTCCAGCATCGGCGTGGCCAGGACACAGAGCACCACGACGGACACCACCGTCCAGAGGACCGCCCGGTGGGCCACCGCATGCGCGAAGCGGTACCAGATGCCACCGACCTCTTCGGACTTCTCGACGTTGCGGTGCTTCCGCGTGATCCGAGGCCCGACGATGCCGAGCAACGCCGGCAACAGCGTCAATGACGCGATGACCGTCACGGCCACGAACAGCGCCGCCGAATAACCGAGGGTCGCCACGTACGGGATGCCGGCGAGCGCCAGACCGCACAACGCGACGGCCACACAACACCCGGCGAACAGTGACGCCGCGCCGGCGGTGCCCACGGAATGGCCGACTCCCTCCTCGTGGCCCATACCGGTGTCACGGTTCTGGAGGTAGCGGCTCACGATGAGCAGCGAGTAGTCGATTCCGACCCCGAGCCCGATCATCGTCCCGAGAATCGGAGCGACGGTCCCGACTGTCGTCTGACTGGCAACGAGCGTGAGCAGCAACGTCGACGCCAGCACCGCGATGCCGGCAACGCCGATCGGCAGGAGCGCAGCGAGCAGAGCGCCGAAGAGGAAGAGCAGGATGACCACCGCGACGACCACACCGATCATGTCGGCGGCACCGTTCTTGGGTTGGTTCTGGATGTCCACGACTGCGCCGCCGTACTCGACGGTGACGCCGGCATCGCGTGCCGAGGTTCCGGCCCGCTCCAATTGCTCGAACGCCTGCTTCGGCAGATCGGAGAACTGCCCCTTGTACCGGACGGTCGAGATCGCAATGCGGCCGTTGCTCGACACGCGCGGAATCTTCCCGAACGGGTCCGAGACCGCGACGACGCCGGGCTGCTTGCCGATCTTGGCGAGGGTCGCTTCGATGCCGGCCTTCGTCGCGGGATCGGTCAGCGCGTCCTGCTTCGCTGCAAAGACGACGCTCGGCGGTCGGTTCCTGCTGCGACGGGAACCGCGTCTCCAGCAACTCCGTCGCGGACTGCGAGTTCGTGCCCGGCACGGTGAAGACGTCGCGGAACGGGTGGAGACCGGCGGCCGGTGCGGCGAGGGCGACCATCGCGACCAACCAGACCGCCGACCACGTACCCGCGCCGACGCGCCATGAGCGCGCCCCAGCGTTCGAGGCCGCGCGGCGAGCGCGTGCCGTCTACCCCTGCTGGGCCGCCAACAGATTCAGTGCGCTTCCGGCCCGGAACCACGCGATGTGCTCGTCGCTCATCGTGTGGGTCGTCTGGATCTCGGTGCTCTTGCCGTCGGCGTGGTTGATCCGCACGGTGACCGGCCGTCCCGGTGCCAGCTCGGCGAGCCCGAGGATGTCGACGTGTCGTCGACGAGGATCCGCTCGTAGTCGTCGGGGTTGGCGAAGGTCAGCGCGAGCACGCCCTGCTTCTTGAGGTTGGCCTCGTGGATCCGGGCGAACGAGCGGACGAGGATCGCCTTGCCCCCCATGTAGCGCGGCTCCATCGCCGCGTGCTCACGCGACGAGCCCTCGCCGTAGTTCTCGTCGCCGACCGCGATCCAGTCGATCCCGGCCTCCTTGTACGCCTTGGCGAGGTCGGGCAACGCCGTCGTGGAGCCGTCGCGCCGGTCGATCCCGGTGCCGGCCTCGTCGAGCGAGAACGCGTTGTTCACGCCGATGAAGAGGTTGCCGGAGATGTTGGTGAGGTGGCCGCGGTACTTCAGCCACTTGCCGGCGGGCGAGATGTGGTCGGTCGTGCACTTGCCGACCGCCTTCATCAGCACCGTGAGGCCGGTGTAGTCGTTGCCGTCCCACGCCGGCGAACGGCTCGAGCAGCTCGAGCCGGTCGGAGTCGGGCGCCACGACCACCTCGACGGTCGGAGCCGTCGGCCGCGGGGGCGACGAAGCCCGACTCGCCCGGGTCGAAGCCCTTCGACGGCAGCTCGTCGGCCGTCGGGCGGGTCGAGGCGCACCGACGCCGTTCGGCGGTCGGGATCGCGTCCGTGGTGAAGTCGATGTCGAGCCGGCCGGTGAGCGCGTAGCCCACCACCGACTCCGGCGACGCGATGAAGCTCAGCGTCGACGGGTTGCCGTCGTTGCGGGCCGGGAAGTTCCGGTTGAACGACGAGACGATCGTGTTGACCTCACCGGGCTCGATGTCGTCGCGCTGCCACTGACCGATGCAGGGACCGCACGCGTTGGCGAGCACGGTGGCGCCGATGGCCTCGAGGTCCTCGAGGTAGCCGTCGCGCTCGATCGTCGCCCGCACCTGCTCGGACCCGGGCGTGATGAGCAGCGGCGACGCCACCTTGCAGGCCCGCGGCCCGGGCCTGGCGGGCGACGTGGGCGGCCCGGCCGATGTCCTCGTACGACGAGTTGGTGCACGAGCCGACGAGCGCGGTCGAGACGTCGAGCGGATAGCCCTCCGACTCGGCGCAGCCGCGCCAGCTCCGACATCGGGCGGTCGAGGTCGGGGGTGTGCGGACCGACGACGTGCGGCTCGAGCTCGTCGAGGTCGATGTCGATCACCCGGTCGTAGTAGCGCTCGGCGTCGGCCTTCGACCTCGGGGTCGGGCCGGAGGTGCTCGGCGTACTGGTCGGCGAGGTCCGCGATCTCCTCGCGTCCGGTCGACTTCAGGTACAGCGCGATGCGCGTGGTCGTACGGGAACAGCGAGCAGGTCGCGCCGATCTCGGCACCCATGTTGCAGATCGTCGCCTTGCCCGTCGCCGAGATCGACTCGGCGCCGGGGCCGAAGTACTCGACGATCGCGCCCGTGCCGCCCTTCACCGTGAGGATGCCCGGCGACCTTGAGGATCACGTCCTTGGCCGACGTCCAGCCGTTGACAGTCGACCGGTGAGCCGCACGCCGATGAGCTTGGGCACCCGGGTGTTGAACGGCCAGCCCGGCCATCACGTCGACCGCGTCGGCGCCACCCACGCCGATCGCGATCATGCCCGAGGCCGCCCGCGTTGGGCGTGTGGCTGTCGGTGCCGATCATCATCCCGCCCGGGAACGCGTACTGCTCGAGCACGACCTGGTGGATGATCCCCGAGCCCGGCTTCCAGAAGCCGATGCCGTACTTGGCCGACACCGTGCGCAGGAACTCGTAGACCTCGGAGTTCACGTCGAGCGCGGTCTTCATGTCCGCGTCGGCGCCGACCCGGGCCTGGATCAGGTGGTCGCAGTGCACGGTCGACGGCACCGCGACCTGCGGCAGCCCGGCGGTCATGAACTGGAGCAGCGCCATCTGCGCGGTGGCGTCCTGCATGGCCACCCGGTCGGGCCGGTAGTCGGCGTAGTCGACACCCCGGTCGATCCCGACGGTCTCGGGGTCGTCGGCGTGGGCGAACAGCATCTTCTCGGCGAAGGTCAGCGGACCGCCCGAGCCGGCGACGGGCGATCTCGACGCGCTCCGGGTACCGGCCGTAGACCTGTTCGACCAGCTCGATGGGGGTGGTGGGACCGACGGTCTCAGGCATGGCTGACTCCAGTGCGATGGGGGGCGGGGAACTCGACTTCCAGTGCGGTCGACCCGGCGGGAGAGCGGTGCTCGGAGACCATGACCGCGGCGCCGGATCGATCGTAGGTGACCGCGACGCGACGCCAGGAGGGGGTCGCCGCGGTGACCCCGAGCCGGCGCGCCTCGGCGCGGTCCGCCGCGGTGGCGGTGATCGTCTGCACGATGCGGCCGACCTCGACCCCGTGCAGGGGCAGGAGATCGTTGAAGGGAGCGCGGGCGGCATCGGCGCGGCTGACGGGCGCGGCGAGCTCGGCCGGCAGCCAAATCGTGACCAGCGCAAAGGGCTCGCCGTCGGCGAGGTTCAGGCGCACGACGCGCAGGACCTCGGCGTCGAGCGCGAGCCCGAGCGTCTTGGCGACATCGGCCGGCGCCGTCTCGTAACCGAACTCCAGGATGCGCCGATCCGGGACGGCCCCAGCCGCTTCCACCGCAGCCTCGATGGTCGTGACCCGGCCGAGGGGTTGGCGGATCGGGTCGGTGGCCACGAACCATCCCGAACCCCGGCGGCTGGCGACGAGGCCCTCGTCCCGCAACAGCTCCAACGCTCGCCGCACGGTCACCCGGGAGACGCCGTGGCGCTCCCCCAGTTCCGCCTCGCTCGGCAAGGCGCCGTGCCCACCCTCGGCGATCTCCGCCCGCAACTCGTCGGCAACGTCCAGGTACCTCACGACTTGTATGATACTTGTATTACTTCCAACAAGTCAAGCGTACCTCTCCTCCAAGAAGGGGTCGCCGTAGGTGTGGTAGCCGTTGCGTTCCCAGAAGCCGGGTTGGTCGTGGTCCAGCAGGTCGATCGTCCGCAGCCACTTGGCCGACTTCCAGAAGTAGAGGTGCGGGACCACGAGGCGCACCGGGCCGCCGTGCACCGGCTCGATCGGCGCATCGTCGTACTCGTAGGCCACCAGTACGTCGTCACCCAACAGGTCGGGCAGCGGCACGTTGGTCGTGTAGCCGTGCTCGGCCGTCTCGAGCACGTGGGTCGCGCCCGGCGCCGCTCCCCCGCACTCGGCCAGGAGATCCCGGAACCGCACCCCGCGCCAGCGGGTGTCGAACTTGGACCACTTGGTCACACAGTGGATGTCGGTCACGAGCGCGGTGGCCGGCAACGCCAGCAGGTCGGCCCAGGAGAAAGTCCGCGGCGATCCGACCAGTCCGCCGACCGCCAGCGACCAGTCGGACCGGTCGGCGGCGTAGCTCGGCACGTCGCCCACGTGCAGCACCGGGAACCGCTCGGTCAAGTACTGCCCCGGCGGCAGCCGAGCTGGTTCGATCCCCCGGTCGGCGAGCGACGAGCGGTTCCGTTCGAAGAATCCCATGGCGAGAAGTCGCTCCAGACCCTGAGTCGTTCCACGCGAACGACGCCGGGCGAGGTGCTCAGCGGTCCCGCTCCTCGACAACGACCGACAGCCATCACGTCGCCGACCTGCGGTGGCCTGCGCGACCTCGATGCCTTCGACCACGTAGCCGAACAGGTTGTAGTCCTTGGTCAGCTTGCGGGTGCAGTCGTCGATGGTGATGAAGAACTGCGAGCCGTTGGTGTTCGGGCCGGCGTTGGCCATCGCCACCGCGCCGAGCGTGTACTCGGCGGTCACCGGCTCGTCGGCCAACTTGTAGCCGGCGTCGCCGCGTCCCGAGCCCTCGGGGCAGCCGCCCTGGACGACGAAGTCGGGCACGACCCGGTGGAACGTCAGCCCGTCGTAGAAGCCCTGGCGGGCCAGCCCGACGAAGTTGTTGACGGTGTTCGGCGCGAGCTGCGGATCGAGGTCCATGACGATCGCGCCACGGTCGGTCGTGATGGTGGTGCGGTAGATCTTCGAGTCGTCGATCTGGTACTCGGGCTGCTCGGGCACTGGTGGTTCCTTTCGGGTTTGGGGGGTGGTTGGTTCGAGATGTCGTCGGCGCTGCCCGCGCCTCACGGGGCGGTGGTGCTCGTGGTACCGGGCGCGGGGTCGGCCTTCGCAGCTCCCACTGCTTCGGCCAACAGGGCGCGCACCTGGTCCGCCAGCGGCGATTGGGGCGAGCCGACAAGGTACCGCTGGAACTGGGCGATCGCCCCGTCCGGGTCGTTTCGATCCCGCAGGAGCGTGATTCCCTTGAAGAACCGGACATCCGGATACCTGTCGTCGACCTCGATCGCGCGATCGAAGAGCACGAGAGCCTCCTCGGGGAAGCCCTGCAGCCGCAGGATCCAGCCGCTGTAGGCGAACGGCTCCGGATTGGCGGGATCCAGCCGGGCGGCCGCCTGGAACTGCTCGAGCGCGCCGTTGGGATTGTCGGCGACGATCGCCCGAGCAAGGGCCAACCGCGCCGACGCGTCGTCAGGCTGATTCCTCACCGCAGCCCGCAACTCCGCGACGGTCGGGCCGGTCGTGCGACGCTCGGACTGCTGGCCCGTGATCGTCTCGCCGGGCAGTCGAGCACCGAGCGCGAAGGACATCACCACCGCCGCGATCCCGATGAACGCGATGACCCCGACCCCGGTCAGGATCCGACGCCGGGTGGAGGTCGTCTGGACTGGCGTTTCGATCTCGGCAGGCTCCTCACCCTCCAGCGCGCGGATGGCCCGCGCCGCACGCCGCGGTGTAGTCGTCCCGCAGCCGCTGGTAAGTCTCCGCGTCGACGTTGCCGTCGGCACGCTCCGCATCGAGGTCCTCGAGGGAGCGGAGCAGGAAATCGCGCTCGTCGACGAGGCGCTCACGATCGGCGTCAGTCGTCACCCGGGTCTCCCCGATGCTCGGCGACGAGAGCGTCGTCCTCGGCCGTCGCAGCAAGTCGGGGCTGACGTTGCCATCGCCGGATTGCGACCCAGATTCCGACCGCGCCGAGGCCCAGCGCGAGCACGGGCAGACCCCAGACCAGGATGCCGATGCCGTCGCCAGCCGGTTTCAGCAGGATCGACTCGCCGTAGGTGTCCACGTAGGCCCGACGGATCTCACCGTCGGACTCACCGCGCCGAATCCGCACGGCAATGTCCCGGCGCTGCTCGCGGGCAGATTCGGTATTGCTCTCCGCGACCGAAAGACCCTCGCAATCCACGCACCGGAACTCACCTGCGAGCCGCTGCGTGTGGCTCGCAACCGACGCGTCTCCCCGGGGCCAGAGCGCCACCACCAGCACCACGACGATCACGGCCCCGAGGACTCCCCAGGCGGTCCGCATCGCGCGCGGCGTCACGCGGCGCCCTGCCCGGCCGCAAGCATCCGATCGAGAATCGGCACGGTCGCGGGGCCGTAGAGCGAGCCGGCGACGATCCCGTCGGGAGTGATGACGAAGGTCTCGGGTTGCCCACGCGTACCGAACGCGATCGTCGCTTCCTTTGCGCCGCGGTCGTTGGCGACCGCCCAACCCATGTCGAGCTTCTTCGCTTCGGCCCGGATCGCGGCGGGCGTGTCGGCCCGCGGGATCCCGAGCATGACGACGTTCGGATCGTCTCGATGCTCGTCGTACCACTGCTTCAGGGCCGGATACTCGAGCTTGCACGGCTCACACCACGCGTTCCAGAAGTTCACGATGACGGTCTTGCCGGCGAGATCCGCCGACGTCACCTCGGCGCCGTCGAAGGTCGAGAGCCGGAACTCGGGCACCGGCTTGCCGACCAGACGCGAGTTGTTGAGATCGGCGCGCGGATCGGTATCCACATTGACCGCGAGCACGATCGCGAACAGCGCCACGAGCACCCCCACGCCCAGCGTGATCCACCGGAACGGATGCTTCACGTGGCCACACCGCCGCCGACCGGTTCGCGAACGTCGTCGACCGGATCAGGGGCCGCATCAACCGGCATCACACGCCGGCGCCGAACCGGAATCAGCGCCACGATGGTGCCGATCGCCATCAGGCCCCCACCGATCCAGAGCCAGACCGTCATGGACTGGATAGAGACACCGATCGTGACCCGCCCGCGCTGGTTCGGCGTCGAGACGAGGGTGAGGTAGACGTCTTCGAGGATCCCGGTGCGGACGGACGGCGTCGCGATGCCCTGGTTGGCATTGCGGAAGGTCGAGATCGCCGGGGCGTAGGTCCCGAGATCGTCGTCGCCCCGCATCACGCGTACGCGAGCGGAGAAGGTCTGCTTCTGATCGGTACTGCTCCGCGTGCTGCCGACGTACTGGACCTCGTACCCGCCGACCGTCGCCGTCTGGCCGCGAACCAGGCGCACCTCCCGCTTCGTGCCGAACGAGCCGCTGGCCGCGAGCGCCACCGCGATCGCCACGACGCCGAGGTGCACAACGAGCCCTCCGTACCGGCGCGGGTTGCCGGCCACCGTGCGGCCCGCGGCCCTGACCCACCCGACGGATTCGGCGCGGCGACGGCCGCGCACCGCGATGAAGCTCTCCCGAACGATCGTCGAGAAGGCGAAGGCTGCCAAGCCGAATCCCACCACGGTGGACCAGTCTCGGGTCCAGAAGAGCAGCGTGAACACCATGACGGCGGTACCGATGACCGCGCTGGGCAGGAGCCGCGCCGCGAGCAGTTCGCCGTTGGTCGCGCGCCACGGCAGCACCGGGGCGATGGCCATCAGGAACAGCAGCATCAGTCCGAGCGGCGCACCGAGACGGTCGAAGTACGGCTCACCCACCGAGAGCGGCGGTCGCTGCGAAGGGCCTCGGCGAGCAGCGGATACACGGTGCCGAGCAGGACGACGAACGCGAGCCCGGCGAACAGCAGGTTGTTGGCGAGGAAGGCGGCTTCCCGCGAGACCGGCGAGTCGATCCGCCCCGGCGCGTGGAGCCGGTCGCCGCGCCAGGCGATGAGCACGACGCCGCCGAGCATCACGACCAGCAGGAAACTCGAGGAGCCAGGGACCGATCGTCGACTGCGTGAAGCAGTGGACCGAGTCGACGACGCCGGACCGGGTGAGGAACGTACCGAGGATCGTCAGGCAGAAGGTGGCGATCACGAGCGAGAGGTTCCACACCCGCAACATGCCGCGTCGTTCCTGGACGATGACCGAGTGGATGAACGCGGTCGCGGTGAGCCACGGCAGCAGCGACGCGTTCTCGACCGGGTCCCACGCCCAGTAGCCGCCCCACCCGAGCACCTCGTAGCTCCACCAGGCCCCGAGGATGATCCCGACCGTGAGGAACCCCCAGGCGATGAGCGTCGCCCGCCGGGTGTCGGCCAGCCAGCCCTCACCGAAGCGCCCGGTGATGAGCGCGGCGATCGCGAACGAGAACGGCACGGTGAAACCGACGTAGCCGAGGTAGAGCATCGGCGGATGGAACGCCATCAGCGGGTGGTTCTGGAGCAGCGGGTTCGGACCCTGACCGTCGAGCGGCACGATCCCGTCGATCAGGCGTGAACGGGTTCGCGGCGACGGCCATGAACACGAAGAAGAACAGCGCCACACTGCAGGCCGACGATGAGCGCCCAGCCGACCATCGGATCCGTCGAGCCGGTGCCGGAACTCGAGCCGCGACCCAGGTCGAGGTAGCCCGCGAGGATCAGCACCCACAGGAGAATCGAGCCTTCGAGCGCGGCCCACAGGCCGGTGATGGTGAAGAGCAGCGGGAGTCGACCGCGGCGTTGTTCTCGGCCACGTACTTGATCGAGAAGTCGTGGGTGATGCAGCGCCCATTCCATCGCCGCGACGGCGACCACCGCGCCCGCGAGGACGACGAACACGCACAACCACCCCGAGCGCGTCGCCTTCGGGTCGTGGCGCAGCACACCCCGCAGCAGCAACGACGATCCCGACCGCCGCACCGCCGATCACCGATCGCGATCGCGAGGACCCCGATCGACGACCTCACGTGGCCTTGGCCTTCGGTGCGTCCTCGGAGTCGACCTTGGGCGGCTCGTACTTCGTTACCGTGACGGATCATGATCTGGTCGGAGTCGAACGTGAGACCTTTGCCCCAGCGACCTTCGCACACCACCGGTGCGCCGTCCTTGAACAGTTCGGGCGGATCACCGCGATGGACCACCGCGACGGTCTTCTTGCCGTCGGTGACTTCGAAGCTGCACGCCGTTCGGGGTCTCGGACACCGAGCCCGGCACCACCTCGCCGGCGAGCTGGAACCGATCGGTCCCCCGTTCGGTTCGGCTCTGGACTGCTTCGGAGACCGTGTTGGAAGTACACGATGTTGTTGGAGAGGACGAACACCAACACGATCGCGATCAGCCGCAACCACAACCGCGATCGACCCGGCGACGATGGCCCGAGTGCGCCCAGGCGAGCGTGTCCCCTGGGTCACCGCTCGCGCGACCCGTGGTCGTCCTCGGCGCGGCGCGACCGCCGCGTGAGCCACACCCAGTAGGTCCGAGCACGACCGCGGTCACGCCGTAGCCGGCGATGACGTACCCGACGTCGGTCATGAAGTGACCGCCCGGGCACCGGTTCGTTCCGCGATCGCCCGGTCGAGCGCGACGCTCGTCCCGGTCCTCCTCGAGCACGGCGAGCCGGTACCGACGGTCGAGCAGGTACACGTAGAGCAGCGTGAACGCCAGCGTCCCGATCCAGAGCGTCAGACGCCATCACGCCGTGGATCTGCGGATTGAGTTCCGGGTTGAACACCGTCGCCTTCTGGTGCAAGCGTCCGCCACCACGTCGACCGAGAAGTGCACGATCGGCACGTCGACGAACGCGATCAGCGCGGCGATCGCGTATGCGCTTCGCCCGCCTCGCGGGCCGCCGGAACCTCCACGGAGCGCGAGATAGCCGAGGTAGAGGAAGAAGAGGACGGCGGTGCGTGACGAGTCGCGCGTCCCACGCCCACCAGACTCCCCAGACCGGTCGACCCCAGATCGAACCGAGCACGAGCGCGAGCCCGGTGAAGAGCACGCCGAGCTCGGCCGACGCTCCGGCGACGCGGTCCCAGACTCTGCGACCGCGTCCGGGGCCAGAGGTAGAGCGCCGACGCGATGGCGGTGACGCCGAACGCGAGGTAGGCGAGCCACGCCGCCGGGACATGGAGGTACATGAGCGCGCTGCGCGTCGCCCTGCATCCGCGTCGGGCGGGGCACCCCAGAGCCCGAAGAGGAGCAATGCGACCAGCGACGACGAGCGTCAGCGACGCCGACGGTCCGCCGGACGACGGGCGCCAGGAGCTCGTCGCGGGCGGTCGGTGTCGGTTCGGTCATGTTCCTTCCTCCAACAGCGACCCGAAGGCCAGCATCCCGATCGCGACGAAGAGCACCGCGAAGATCGGCGAGCAACGCGACCCAGGGCCACGCGTCCCCCGGGACGCCCTCGATCGACCGTCCTCCCAGGCTCGCGTCGCCCCCAGCATGACCGGTGCGACCACCGGGAGCAGCAACACCGGCACCAGCGTTTCGCGGGCCCGAACGCCCGCAGCGAGCACGCCGTAGAGGGTACCGGTGGCCGCCATGCCAACGGTCGCGGCGACCTGCCGCGAGGAGGAGGACCGCGATCCCGTGCACCTCCACGTCGAAGAGCACGACGACGCCGAGGCCCAGCACGACCTCGAGCACGCGCAAGCTCGCACCGCGATGGCGGCGGCCTTCCCGAGGAAGATCGCACTGCCGTCGAGGCCCGTCATCCGCAGCGCGTCACGCGCGCCGTTTTCGGTCTCGATGGCGAAAGCCCGGCCCACCGCCAGCAGCATGGCCAGCAGGACGGTGACCCAGAACAGCCCGGGCGCGACGCGGCGCAGCACACCGCGGTCTGGGTCGAGCGCGAACGCGAACAGCAGAAGGACGATCGGCCCCGAAGGGCAACACTCTGACCCATCACGATGCGCCCGCCGCTCGATCCGGAGGTCCTTCCCGGCGACGAGCGCCGCCTCCCGCCAGATCATCGGAGCTCCCGCGGCGACGACGAACCGACCTCGCTCACCAGGCCACCGTCGACCCGGACCTCGCGGGTGACGAGCGGGCGGACGACCTCCAACTCGTGGGAGACGATCACGACCGTCCGCCCGTCGGTCGGGCCCGCGCGAACGACCTCCTCGAGGACCTCGCGGCCGGGAGCGTCGAGGCCGGCGTGGGGCTCGTCGAGCAGCAGCAGCTCCGCCTGACGCACGAGCGCGACCGCCAGGGCGAGGCGGCGGCGCTGTCCGGCTGACAACCCCCGGTGCAACACCGACGCGGCCGGGCCGAGCGCGACCCGATCCGCCGCCGCCCGTCGCCGCGTCGGTGGCATCCCGGCGACCGGCGGCTCGGGCGAAGAACTCGAGGTTCTCGAGCACGGTGAGGTCGTCGTAGCACGCCGAGTCGTGGCCGACGATGGCCGACCCGGGACCGGGCGGCCCGCGCGGTCGACGAACAGGTCGTGGCCGAGGACCTCGGCCTCCCCCTGGTGCGGCAGGAGGAGCCCCGCGAGCAGACGCAGCAGCGTGGTCTTGCCGGCGCCGTTCGGCCCGCTGACGAGCACGATCTCTCCGACGGCCGACGTCGAGATCACACCCCGCGAGCGCCGGGAAACGATCCAGGAGGCAGACGACGGAACGGAGACGGACGACGAGGGACACGCGGAGCCTCCGGGACCCCCGGCGGGGGTCGGGCAAGGCCCGAAAGTCTACGGACGACCCGAGAAACCGGTCGAACCCGCGACGCTGTCGCGTCCTGGCACCAGCCGCGGAGCCAGTACCGTGATACCGGTGCGTCGGGCGATCCTGCTGTTCGGACAGTCCCTGATCACGGTCGGACTGCTCCTCCTCCTGTTCGTCGCCTATCAGCTCTGGGGCACGAACTTCTACGAAGCGGCCCAGCAGGACTCCCTCAAATCGTCGTTCCGTCGCGATCTGGCCGAGACCCGGGCCGCCACCTCGGCCCCCGAACCTCGGCGTCCCGCGGCCAACGAACCACCGACCACCACGACGACGACCCAACCGCTCCCGCCACCGCCGGAGGGCGAACCGCTCGGGATCGTCCGGATTCCGTCACTCGGCGTCGACCGCGCCATGGTCCAGGGCATCACGGTGCCGGACCTCCGCAAGGGACCCGGCCACTATCCCGACTCCCCGCTCCCGGGACAGCTCGGCAACGTCGCAATCGCGGGGCACCGCACCACATACGGTGCCCCATTCAACCGGATCGACGAGTTGGTGCCGGGCGACGAGATCACGATCGTCACACTCTCGGGCACCTACCACTACTCGGTCACCGGCCAGCAGATCGTCTCACCGCGCGACGTCGGCGTACTCAATCCGACCCCGAACGCGACCCTGACCCTCACGACCTGCAACCCGAAGTACTCGGCTCGCCAGCGGCTGATCGTCACCGCGACACTCGACGAAGACAAGAGCCCGACGCCAGTCGCGCCACCCGCGTCGGCGGTGGCGGCAATTCAGACTGCCCACCTCGAACTCGACGATCTCGCCGGCGAGCGAGAGTCGAAGACACCCGTGATCTGGTGGGGCATCATCGTCGCCGCGATCGGTGGTGCGTGGTGGTTCCTGTTCCACCGGCGTCCGAAGTGGTACGTCTGGGTCGGCGGAGCGATCCCGTTCCTCGCGGTGTACGCGCTGTTCTGTTTCTTCCTCGAGCGCGTCCTGCCCCCGGGCTTCTGATCGAGACCCGCCGGTTTCAGGTGGCGGCCAACTCGGCGGCCAGCTCGCCGAGACCGGCGCCGAACTCCACCTCCGCGCGGAACCCGAGCGCGGCTTCGGCCCGCGCCGCACTCGCGAACACGTGGCGGACGTCGCCATCGCGCCAGCCCCCCACCACTTCCGGCCGTGGAGCCTCGGGACCGAACGCATCGGCGAGGTGCTCGGCCATCTCCAACAGCCGACGCGGTGTCCCGCTCGCAATGTTGTAGGCACCGGACGCGCCCGCGCCCAGCGCCAACACGTTGGCGCGAGCCACGTCGCGGACATGCACGAAGTCCCGCAGTTGCCCGCCGTCTTCGAAGACCCGCGGCGCCCGACCACCGATGAGCGCGTCGGTGAAGATGGCAGCCACCCCCGCGTACGGCGTATCCCGCGGCATCCTCGGCCCGTAGACGTTGTGATAGCGCAGCGCCGTCACCGTCGCCGCCGGATGCTCGCGGGCGTAGGCCGCGGCGAAGTGCTCTTGGGCGAGCTTGGACGCGGCGTAGACGTTGCGGGGATCTGCCGGCGCGGACTCGGGGACCGCCTCGGGGGTCAATGGCCCGCGACAGTCCGGACAGGCGGGCTCGAAACGTCCGGCGCGCGAGGTCGTCGGGGTCGCGTGGCGGCGCCGCGACCACGTCGTGCCGATCACAGCGGTAACGGCCTTCGCCGTAGACGACCATGCTGGATGCCAGCACCAGTGGCCCGCGGGAACCCACGTCATGCAGGGCCCGGAGCAGTACCGCGGTACCGAGATCGTTGTGCCCCGCGTACGCCGGCGCGTCACCGAAGTCCACGCCGAGTCCGACCTTCGCCGCCTGGTGGGAGACCGCGTCGATGCCGGAGAGGGCGGCGACCACCGCGTCGTAATCGCGCACGTCACCCGTGATCCCACCCGCGACTGCGACCCGGTCGAAGACCACCGCCTCGTCGCCCGCCGCGCGCAACGCGTCCACGACATGCGACCCGATGAAGCCGGCACCGCCGGTCACCAGCACCCTCACGTGACCGGCTCCCGGGGTAGGTGGACGGTGAACCGCGCGCCGCCGTTCTCGTTACACACCGTGATGTGTCCGCGATGGGCCTCGACGAACCCGCGGGCAATTGCGAGACCGAGCCCCGCCCCGCCCGCGGTCCGAGCCGGATCGGATTGGTACGCGACGTCGAAGATGCGCTCCAGGTCCGCCTCGGGGACGCCGCCGCCGGCGTCCACCACCGAGACGTAGGCCGCATCCGGATCGACTGCGCCGGCCTCCACCATCACCGAGCCGTCCGCCGGCGTATGACGAATCGCGTTCTCCAACACATTGCGCAACGCCCGCAGCAGCTCCGGCGCGGACACGACGATCTCCGGCGGCCGACCGTCCAGACGGCCGACGACCCGAACCCCCTTGGCCTCGGCGACCGGAGCGACCCCGGCGATGGCCTCCGAGACGAGATCCTCGAGTGACACACGTTCGAGGTGGAGTCGCAACGCGCCGGCCTGGGTCCGGCTCAGCTCGAACAGGTCGTCGACCAGCGCGGCCAGACGGTCCGTCTCCTCCCTCATCGACCGGTGGTAACGGTCGACGGATTCGGCATCGCTGACGATCCCGTCCTCCAGGGCCTCGGCCATCGCACGCAACGCTGCCAACGGCGTCCGCAGATCGTGAGACACCCAGGCGACCAGTTCCCGTCGGGACTCCTCGACCGCCCGCTCGCGCCGACGGGCCGCATCGAGGCGCACCTGCATCTCGTCGAGCTCTCGTGCCAACCTGACCAACTCGGGCGGTCCGTCGTTCCGGCGCACTTCGGCGCCGGATTCAGGGGTCGCGACCGCCGATGCCGAGGCCCCGATCCCGCGGGTCACTTCGACCAGCGACGCCGTACTCGCGGCCACCTGAGCGCCGAGCACCACTGCGCCCGCCACGCCGACGGTCGCGGCGGCGAGCAGGATCACCTGGATCGCGCCCAGATCATGGTTGGAGATGAACATTGCATCCGCCGCGATGAAGACCCCGAGCCCGACCGCGCCGACGACCACCAACGCGAGCACCCCGACCTGGATCGCCAGCGAACAACGGCGCAAGCCGCGAAGCAGGGGCGCGGCGACCAGGATCGCGACGCCCGCCACCCCGGCCCCGATCCCGGCGAGTTGCGCGGCGTCAGAGCCGGACATCGCCGTCCACCCCGCCACGATCGCGGTCGCCGCGAACCCCACGACGAGGACGATCGCCGTCCCGAGCAACGTGCGTTTCACGGATCCCATCGATACCCCACTCCCCAGACCGTCAACAGGTGCCGCGGCGTCGACGGATCCGTCTCGATCTTCTCTCGCAGTCGACGGACGTGCACCGTGACCGTGGCCGTGTCGCCGAAGGTGTAGCCCCAGACCCGTTCCAACAACTCCTCGCGACTCATCGCCTTCCGCGGGTGTCGAACCAAGTACGCCAGGAGGTCGAACTCACGGGCCGTGAGTATGACCAGCTGGCCGCCGAGTTCGACCTCACGCGCCGCGACATCGACGCGTACATCGCCGTGCTCGACGACGGCGACCCCGAGGCCGTCGGGAACTCCGGTCGCCACCGCCCGGCGCAGCACCGCCCGAACCCGCGCGGTCAGCTCACGGGGCGAAAACGGCTTCACGACGTAGTCGTCGGCGCCGAGTTCGAGCCCGAGCACCCGATCCTCTTCGTCGCCGCGTGCGGTGAGCATGATGACCGGAACCGGGCCACGGGCTCGTAGGCGCCGACAGACCTCGAGCCCGTCGAGGCCGGGCAGCATCAGGTCGAGTACGACGAGATCGGGCCACCGTTCCCCCGCCGCGTCCAGGGCGTCGCGACCGTCGCCCACCGCGCGCACCTCGAGCCCCTCACGTTCGAGATAGCGGACCACTACTTCGGCGATGTTGACGTCGTCCTCGACAACGAGGACATAGGGCGGCGGGGCGGCGGTCACCATGGGGACCGTATCCACACCGCCACGAGGAGAGCGGTGGCGACCTGCGTCCCGAGCCAGAGCCTGGTCGCGACCGCTCGCGGCGCGACCGCGGCGGCCGCGACGACCACCCACGGCACGAACGGAATCCAGATCCGCTCGACCTCTGCTTTCGACATCCCCGAAAAGTCTGCGACCAGGACCGCCGCCACCCCGCCGGCCACGAGCATCGCGAACGCCCGTGGACGAAGGCGGCCGCCGAGCCCGGCGACGCCGGCTGGTCCGATCATGACCGCGAACACCGCGAGATTCGCGAGCAGGAAGTAGCCGTAGGGTCGGATCGCTCCGACGCCGGCGAAGTACTGGGTCCGCGTCGCGGCCAAGCCCTCCCACCACGCAAACCCGGTCCCGATCGCCACGAGCAGCATGACCATCGTCGCGGTCGCCCCGGCGATGACGAGCGGCCGGAACCGGCGGCGGGTCCAGGCGACCGCGACCGGGATCGCCGCCAACAGCACGAGCCCGTAGGACAGAAACGCCGTCGCCGCGAACAGGATCCCGCCGGCCACGGCGAACCGGTCGGACGGGCGCCCGCCGCGACCGAGAGCGAGAACGACGAACATCACGGCGACGGCACCGACCCCGGCGAAGAAGGCGTCGCCGGACGACCACCAGATCGCCGCCGGGGTGAGCGCGAGAAACGGTGCCGCCCGCCGAGCGATGCCCTCACCGGCAACGTCGCGCACCGTGACGAGCGTGGCCACCATGGCCGCGGCACCGCCGCCGAAGACCAGCGCCGCGTTGCCGGAGCGCCCGCCCCAGCCCAGCGCACGGAGCGCGACGAGCACCACGATCATCCCCGGTGGGTGACCCTGGGTGTGCACGTTGTATCCGGCGATGCGATCGGTGAAGTGCCGCAGAAACCCGCCGAGGTCGGACACCCCGTCGACGGTTTGCAGGTACTGGCTCCGGTGGACGAGCGGATCGGTGATCGCAGACGGTCCGTCGATCAGCGCGAGCGCGAGGGCCCAGGCGATCGAAACCGCGAAGACCCAGACCAGCACGTTCGGCCATCGCATGGTGGTCCCGGCTCGCGGCAGCCACATGATCGCGGCCAACCCGACGCCGACGGCCGGCAACGTCCGCGGGCCGGGTCGCCACTCCACCGGACCCCGGAAGGGTGGCCCGTGCAGCTTGTATCGGTGTCCGTCGGCGAGCAGCACCTGTCCCCAGCGGGCCGCGACGAAGACGCCTACCCCCGCCAGCATGAGCGCGCCGACGATGGAGACCCATGCGGGAAGCCGACGACCCGCAGGAGGCGGACGCGGCCCGGGCGCGCCATTGATCCTCGGCGCAACATCGACGGCCATCCGCCGAGGGTACTGACGGGTGGCGCGCCCGCCGGACCGTGACCCGAGGTGTTTCGCGTTTCGTAAGCGCCAGAACGGTGACACATCGGACCGAGATCGGTACCGTCGAGCTCCATGGCCGAACCCATTGACGTCATCCTCCCGGCGCTGGACGAGTCCGCCGCCATCCCCGGGGTGCTGGCCTCGCTCCCTGACCGCTACCGACCAATTGTGGTCGACAACGGCTCGACCGATGGGACGGCGAGGGTCGCCCGCGACCTCGGTGCCGCGGTGGTGCACGAATCCCGACGCGGCTTTGGTGCCGCGTGCTTCGCCGGACTCGTCGCCGCCGAGTCCGACATCGTGTGTTTCATGGATTGTGACGGTTCCCTCAACGGTGCAGATCTGGATCGCGTCGTCGCGCCGGTCGAAGCCGACGAAACCGACCTGGTGCTGGGGGCACGCCGGGCGACCCGAGGAGCATGGCCGTTGCACGCCCGCCTCGGGAACCGGGTGCTCTCGTTCGAACTCGGTCGGCGGGCCGGGATCCACATTCGTGACCTCGGTCCGATGCACGCGGCGCGCCGTACCGAATTGCTGGGGCTCGGCATCGAGGACCGCCGGTTCGGATGGCCACTCGAGATGGTCGTGCGCGCCCACCGGGCGGGTTGGCAGATCTACGAGGTCGACGTTCCCTACGCCCCCCGGGTCGGTCGATCCAAGGTCACCGGCACCGTCCGCGGCACGGCTCGGACGGTGCGCGACATGGCTGCGGTCCTGCGGTGAAGGTGTCGGCATGCCGTTTGGAACCTACGGTGCTGATCCTGGCGAAAGCCCCGGTGCCGGGTCGGGTCAAGACCCGACTTTGCCCGCCGTGTACCCATGACCAGGCGGCCGCAATCGCCGAGGCCGCGCTCGTGGACACCGTCGACACCGTGATGGCGACGCCGTCCCTCCAACCTCGCCTCGTGCTGGACGGTCGGCCCGGAACCTGGCTCCCCGCCGGCCTGCCGGTCACGCCGCAGGTCGACGGCGACCTCGGGGCGCGCATCGGCGCCGCGTTCGAGTCGGTCGACGGACCCGCCGTGCTCATCGGGATGGACACGCCCCAGATGACGAGCGCGGACCTGCGTGAAGTGGTCGCGTCGCTGGCCATACCGGCAGTCGACGCGGTCATCGGACTCACCCCGGACGGCGGATGGTGGACCATCGGATTCCGACGACCCTCGGCTGCGGCATTCGTCGGAGTTCCCATGAGCCAGCCGACCACCGGAAGTCGCCAACTCGCCCGACTGCATCACCTCGGGCTGACGACGCGCGTCGTGGGATCCCTGATCGACATCGACACCTTCGCCGATGCCCAGACCGTGGCGCGACGAACCCCGGGCACCCACCTGGCCGCCGCGGTGAGGGGGGTGGCAGCCGAACTCGGTGACGCCGCCGATCGCCCGCGGCCGGTAGCCGCATGACCACGGTCGAGGCACCACCAATCTTGCGCACGGCCGGCGGCGCGCCACTGCCGATCCGCGCCGATCATTGGTTTACGACGGCGGGGCCGGTCGACGAACGCGCGCTGACCGACGTTCTCGGTCCGGCACTCGACGTCGGCTGTGGTCCGGGCCGCCATGCCGCCGCGCTCGCGGAGCGGTCGATCCCGGTCCTCGGCATCGACATCACCGACGCGGCACTGGCGCACGCTCGCGCCCGCGGCGTTCCGGTACTCGAGCGGTGCGTGTTCGACCGGGTTCCGGCGGCGGGCCGCTGGCGCAGCGCCCTGCTGTTGGACGGCAACTTGGGTATCGGTGGCGATCCCGCGAATCTGCTCCGACGACTGCGTGAGGTGCTGGCCCCGGACGGCCGTGCCCTGGTCGAGGTGGCCGCGCCGGGCGCGGGCATGCCGGCGACACCGGTGCACTTCGAGATCGGCGGGCACTCCGGGCCGCCGTTCACCTGGACGGTCGTGGACCGAGAACAGCTCGACGGCGTCGTGGCATCCGCTCGGTGGACGGTCGACCGGGTCTGGGCCGACTCGGGCCGCCATTTCGCCTGGATCCGTCCGTGAAGCTGCGGCCACCAGCCGTCGGACCGTTCCACGCGGACACGTTCACCAGTCCCGCGCGCAGTGAACGGACCGCCGCGATCCTCGGCCTGGCCTTGGGCGTCTCGTTCACCGTGTGCTTCGCGACCGGGATGTACTCCCACCTGGCCCAGCATCCTCCCGCTTGGTTCCACCTGCCGGCCCGACCGGCCGGGCTGTACCGCGTCACTCAGGGACTCCACGTCGCCACCGGACTGGCTTCGATCCCGCTGCTGCTCGCCAAGCTCTGGACCGTCTACCCCAAGCTGTTCGCGTGGCCCCCGTTCACCAGCGCGGCGAGTGCGCTCGAACGGCTCAGCCTGCTCCCCCTCGTCGGCGGTTCCCTGTTCCTGCTCACCACCGGGCTGAGCAACATCAACCTCTGGTACCCGTGGCCGTTCAACTTTCCGATCGCGCACTACTGGATCGCGTGGATCACCGTCGGCGCGCTGATCGTGCACATCGGGGCCAAGGTCGGCGCGACGCGGCGGGCGCTGCGGCGTGAGCGGGCATCCGAGCACCCCCTTTCGGCCACCGGAGGAATGACCCGGCGCCAACTCCTCCTCGCGACCGCGGGCGCCGGCGCCCTCGTCACCGCGACCACCGTGGGGCAGACCTTCGCGCCGCTGCGGAAACTCGCACTCCTCGCGCCGCGGCGGCCGGACATCGGCCCTCAGGGATTCCCGGTGAACCGCACCGCGGCGACCGCCGGCGTCGTCGCGGCCGCACAGTCGCCCGACTTCGTGCTCGAGGTCACCGGGAGGGTGCCCACGCCGCTCCGCCTGGATCTCGACGCCCTGCGATCGCTCCCTCACCGACGGGCGACGCTGCCGATCTCCTGCGTCGAAGGATGGAGCGCGAGCCGCACCTGGGACGGCATTCCCCTCCTCGACCTGCTCGCAATGGCCGGCCTCGACGAGGCCCGCGCCGTGCGGGTGGAGTCGCTCCAAGCGCGCCGTGCGTATCGCACCTCTTTGGTGGACGCCGTGCAGGTTGCGGACCGCGACACGATGCTGGCGACACGCGTCAACGGCGAGGCCCTCCATCTGGACCACGGCTATCCCGCGCGCCTCATCGCCCCGAACCGACCGGGCGTCATGCAGACGAAATGGGTCACCCGGGTGGTCGTGCTGTGAACGACGACCTTCCCACCACCGAGGCATCGGACCACGGTCCGGTGTTCTGGATCGGGTTGGCGATCGGGAGCGCGATCATGGCGTTCGGGGTCCGCGGGGTCTTCGGTCAATCCCAGGCGACCGACCCGGGCGCGCTGTTCGCATGGGTCGTCGGCGCCGACCTCGTCCACGACTTCCTCGTTGCTCCATTCGTGATCGCCGCCGCCTGGCTGGCGCTCCGGCTCGTCCCGCGGAGATGGCGCCCACCGGTTCGGGTGGGCCTGATCCTGTCGGGCATCGTGCTGCTCGTCGGGTGGGCACCGTGGCGCGGGTATGGCCGGGAACGTTTGCCCGACAATTCGTCGGTCCAACCGCTCGACTACACGCGCAACATCATCGTGCTACTCGTGCTGATCTGGGCCGGGGTCGCGATCGCGACGTGGATTGCTACTCGCCGCGGAACGTCGGCGGCCGCTTCTCGGCGAACGCCGCCAGCCCTTCCTGCAGATCCTCGCTGAGAAAGGCGCGCAACTCCATCGCCTTGACCTCCTCGGCCGCGTCGCCGGCGAGCACGCCCATCTCGTTGCAGAGGGTCACCGCGCGCTTGTGGGACTGCACGGTGATCGGCGCCATCGCCGCGATCTCGGATGCGAACGCGATCGCGTCCGGACGGGTGTCCGCCACTTCGCGCGTCACCAACCCGATCCGGCGCGCCTCGGCGCGGTCCACGTAGCGACTCGTGACGAGCAGGTCCTTCGCGTTGTGCTCACCCACCAGCTGCACCAGCCGGCGGATGTTGGCCGGACTCAGGACGATGCCCAGCTTCGAGGCGGGGATCCCGAACACGGCATCCGGACCTGCGACCCGGAAGTCGCACGCCACCACCAACTGACTGCCGGCGCCGATCGCGGGACCGTGCACCGCCGCGATGATCGGGGCAGGATGGTGCTCGATCTCGTCACACAACAACTCGAACGCGGGCCGGAAGGAATCCTCTTTGCCCGGCGCGAGACCGGTGTGCTCCTCGGTGCGCCGCACGATGTCCGCGCCCGCACAGAACGAGGTGCCTTCGCCTGCGAGCACGATGGCGCGCAGATGGTGATTGCGCTCGAGGTGCCCGCGCAACTCGTCGACAATCTCCGCGTTCATTGCGTTTCGCCGCTCGGGGCGATCGAAGATCGCGAGGCCGACGTGCGGCGCCGCCTCCTGCCAGTGGATCACGACTCGTCGATGACCGCGATCAGGTCACCCTCGTGGATCACCTGCTCGGGCGCGACGTGCAGCTCCCGCACGACCCCCGGCACCTCGGTGATCACCGGGATCTCCATCTTCATGGACTCCAGGATGCAGATCTCGTCGCCCTCGGCGACCATCTGCCCCTCGTCGACCACGACCTGCCACACGTTCGCGGTGATTTCCGCACGAATCTCGGCCATGGCGGCACAGTATCCGTTCACCTACACCCGCTCCCTACCCCACCCGAGATTGGGGCGCGTCAGACGGGAAGCACGCCGTGCTTGCGCCAGGGCCGGTCGATCTGTTTCGCCCGTGACACCTTGAGTCCGCGCCAGATCGCATGCCGGGTCTCGGCCGGATCGATCACGTCGTCGAGCTGAGCGTGACCGGCGGCGATGTAGGGATCGATGTTGGCGCGGATCTCCTCGGCCAGCTCCAGGCGCTTCGCCGCCCGCTCCTCCTCGGGGACCGCCTCGATCGTCTTGCGATGGATGATGTTCACCGCGCCGTCGGGGCCCATGACCGCGATCTCGGCCGTCGGCCAGGAGACGATGTAGTCGGCTTCGTACGCAAGACCGTTCATCACGAAGTAGCCGGCGCCGTAGCTCTTGCGCAGGATGACGCTGATCTTGGGCACGGTGGCCTCGCTCACCGCGAACAGCATCTTGGCGCCGTGGCGGATGATGCCCTGCTTCTCCACCGCGGAGCCGACGATGAACCCGGGAACGTCGTGGAGGAACACGAGCGGGATCCCGAACGCGTCGCACAGCCAGACGAAGCGTGCCGCTTTGTCGGCCGCGTTCACGTCCAGGGCACCACCGAGCACCATCGGTTGGTTGGCGACGATGCCCACCGGCTCACCGCCGACACGCGCCAGGCCGGTGACCACGTTCTTGGCCCAATCAGGCTTCATCGCGAAGAACGTCGACCGTCGTCCACGACCGCGGTGATGACCTTGCGCACGTCGTAGGCCCGCCGGGGCGCGGTCGGCACGATGTCGTAGATCTCCTCGACGCGCCGGTCCACCGGGTCCGTGCACTCGCCGCGCTCGGCGGTGGTTCCTGGTTGTGCTGCGGAAAGAAGGAGAGGTACTCACGCACGATGCGCAGACACTCGGCGTCGTCGCTCACTTCGAGGTCGGCGACCCCGCTGATCTTGGTGTGGACGGCGCTCCCACCCATCTCCTCCTCGGTCACGTCCTCGCCGACGGCGGCCTTCACCAGGTGACGACCGCCGAGCGCCATCGAGGACGTGCCCTTGACCATCGGCACGAAGTCGGCCAGCGCGGGGATGTAGGCGGTCCCCGCAGCACAGTGGCCGAGCATTGCCGCGACCATCGGGACGACGCCGCTCATCGCCACCTGCTCGCGGAACAGGTCCCCGGCGCCGGCAAAGGTCGATCCGCTCGACGCCTGGATGCGCGCACCGGCCGAGTCGAGCAGCCACACCATCGGAATCCGTTGCTTGATCGCATGGTGACGCATGCGGCGGATCTTGTTCTCCCCGACGTCGCCCATCGATCCGGCCATCACGGAGAAGTCGTACGCGGCGACCGCGATCGGCCGACCGTCGATCTCGCCGATGCCGGTGACCGCGCCGTCGGCCGCGAGGTACCGATCGCCGAGCCCCGGGTCCATGTGATCGGCGAGCATGCCGTACTCCACCCAGGTGCCCGGGTCGAGCAGGAGGTCGAGCCGCTCCCGGACGGTGAGCTTGCCGAGCGACCGTTGCCGCTCGACGAACTTCTCGCCCCCCATCCCGAGTGCCCGCTCGCGCCGCGCCGCAAGGTCCGTGACGAGCGGACCCCAGTCGTGGAGGTCACCGCCACCGGTGGACTTCGTCTGTTCGCTCACGTCATCTCCGCTCTCGCCCTCCGCACCGACCCAGCGAGGCTAGGTGAGCGGCCGGTGTCGCCCCGCCCGTCGACAGTCGCCCGGTCGGGCCCTAGCGTTCGTGGTGACCCGAGGAGGAGCGATGGACGAGTCCCCTGACCCGCAGCCTGTGAAGACCTTCATCGGCGGTCGGCACGCGAGCCCCACGGTGACCGTGGCGTTTCCGTTCTCGAAGGTGGCCAACGTCGACTCGGAACTCCGCGACTTCGTCGAGGAACTCGCCGGGCTCATCGCCCGGCTCGCGGCGGCGACGACCGACGGGGCGCGAGCCGAGGTGGGGGTCGAAGCCCACAGCCTGCTGGACCGCATGGGCGAGAGTGACTAGCCCGACGGGGAGGTGACGGCGAGGACCTGCCAGTCGCCGGGTACGCCCTTGAGCTGGTGACGGCCGCGATCCACGAACTCGATACCGGAGCCGAGCGTCAGGTCACGCACCGTCGACGTGACGAGCACCTCCCCCGCCTCGGCTAACGAACCCACCCGGGCGCCCAGATGCACCGCGATACCGGCCACGTCGTCGCCGCGCAGCTCACACTCCCCCGTGTGCAGTCCGGCCCGAACCTGGATGCCGAGGGGTAAAACCGCCCGGTCGATCGCCTGGGCGCACCGCACCGCGCGGGCGGGACCGTCGAAGATCGCGAGGCAGCCGTCACCGGTGGTCTTGACCACCCGACCGCGCGGCAGACTCCACCTCGCGCCGCGTCACCGCGTCGTGGCGGTCCAGCACGTCGCGCCACGCGGCGTCGCCGAGATCCGAAGCCCGTGCGGTCGACCCGACGATGTCGGTGAACAAGACAGTCGCGAGCACGCGATCCGGCGCGACCTCCCGGCGTTCACCGGTCAGGAACTCCGCGAGGATCGGCGATGCCGCGGCGCTCTCCGGCCCGACGTGGACGTCGCCGGGAAGCTCCACCAGCGAGGCGCCGGCGATGTGTTCCGCGAGGTACCGACCGTGATGGACCGGGACCACCGGATCGCCGACGTGGTGAAAGACCAGCGTCGGCACGTCGATAACCGGCAGGACCTCCCGGATGTCGATCGCGATGTTGTGCCGCATCAGTTCCGCCGCCATGTGTGGCGTGGAGGCACTGCGCTCGTCACGCGCGAGCATCGACGGATCCACGGTTCCCGGGTCACTCGTGATGAACCTCCCGATGACCTCACCCGACCCCCACCGCGCCTCGATCGATTCGACGTAGGCCTCGGCGAAGTCAGGATCCAGGCCCTCGTAGTCGGGTGCGTCCAGAATTCGGGCGAAGGTTCCGAACAGCGTGAGAGACGTGACCCGCTCCGGATAGGTGGCCGCGAACATGATCGCCATCGGTCCACCCTCGGAGACCCCGTTGAGTGCGGCGCGTTCGAGGCCGACCGCGTCCATCACCGCGCGGATGTCGTCCATCCGGTCCTCGACACTGCCGAGCCCGAGACTTCGGTCGGACAGCCCGGTCCCGCGCTTGTCGAACAGCACGACACGCGCGTATTCGCCGCGCTCCTCGAACTGCGCAAAAATTGGCAGATCCCACATGAGGTCGAGGTGCGTCACGAACCCTGGAACCATCACCAGATCGACCGAACCCGTGCCGTACTGGGCGTAGGCGATCGAGAGATCACCGCTCGGGGCGTATTTGACCTCGGGCCGGAACACCTACCGACCCTTCCACTCGGGGGCGCGCTTCTCCGCGAACGCGGCGACACCTTCGGCTGCGTCCTCGGACTGCGTATGGACGGTGAGCATCCCCTGCAGGTAATCGAGCCCGGCGTCCGCGTCCATCTCCAGCACCCGGTAGAACGCGTCGCGACCCCAGCGCAGCACGAGTGGGGACTTCGACGCCAAGGCCGTCGCGAACTCCTCGACCGCGGCGTCCAGCTCGTCGACGGGGACGACCCGGTTCACGAATCCGATCCGCTCGGCCTCCTCGGCTCCCACCCGGCGCCCGGTCATCTGCAACTCCAGCACCGTCTTCGGCGGCATGGACCGCAGCATCGGCACGGTGATCATGTAGGGCCACAGACCGACGTTGACCTCCGGGGTTCCGAACAGAGCATCGTCGGCCGCGATGACGACGTCGCACGCCAAGGCCAACCCGAACCCGCCCGCGAGCGCGTATCCGCGCACCCGGGCCACGATCGGCTTCCCCAGCGCCCACATCTCCCGGAACAGGTCGGCCAACAAGCCGCGCCCGTCGTGGGCGGCCGCCGCGCCGGCGTTGTCGGCGATCCCACCGAGATCCGCGCCGGCGCAGAACGCCTTGTCCCCAGCGCCGGTCAGGACGACGACCCGGACGGCATCATCGGCCTTGGCTACCGCCATCGCGTCCCGCAACCCCTGCATCACGCCGTAGGACATCGAGTTCCGCCGCTCCGGGCGGTTGATGGTGACCCGGGCGATCGGCCCGTCCACGGCGTAGAGCACTTCGAAATCCGTCATGGACGCCGAGCCTACGACGCGGTCGCGCGGAGCGTCCTCGCCGACCCGAGACGAGTGAGTACCGTGCCCGGGTGCTCGTTTACCTGGTCGCGCTCGTGCTCGCCGTCGCGATCGTCCCACTGACGAGCGGACGATTCGCACGACTGACCGAGATCGAGTTTCGTCGCGCCTGGCTGCTCGCCCTCGGCCTCGGCCTCCAGATCGGGATCGAATTCGTCAACCTCCCCGAGGCCCGTATGGACGATCTCGGCGTGGCCATCGTGCTCCTGTCCTACGTCGCACTGCTCGGTTTCTGTGCGTCGAACCTCACCATCGGCGGCATCGCCATCATCGGTGTCGGCATCGCGCTCAACGCGCTGGTCATCGCACTGAACCTCGGGATGCCCTACAAAGCCAGCGGCGGGATCCCACGCGAGACGACCGTCAAGCACCGGCCGACCCGGAGCACCGACGTCGCAGTCTTCCTCTCAGATCAGCTCACGATCGGTGAGCCGGTGAACGCGGCGATCTCGATCGGCGACCTCGTGCTCGGCGCCGGCATCGTGTACTTCGCGTACGCAGGGAGCCGCAGTCGGCGCCAGAGTCGGCGGCCCGCGCGTTTCGTCGATCTCCCGGCCGCCGAGCGCGCCGAAGTCGAGGAGATCCAAGTCGAGCAGGCGACGAGCGGGAACGGCGAAGCTCAGGCGCGAGCAGGGACCGCGACGACGCGCTCGAGCGCGTCGAAGACCGCACGGTCGTAGAGGAAGCCCGGGCCGCTCGCGAGCGCATCGAGGGCCTCGTCGGTCGTGGCCGTGCGCCGCAGGTCATCGAACGCGCTGGCGATCCGCAGCACCTGACTCCCCGCGGTCACCTGATCGGTCGCAAGCAGATCACCCGCGGCGGCGAGATCGGTCTGACGAAGAATCTCAGCCCCCTTGTCGGCGATCTCGAAGGGCTCGACCGGCCGATCGCGCACCTCGGGAGCGTCGAGACAGAGGTGGCCGAGATGATGGAGCAGCGCGGCCTGGCGCAACGCGTCGAGGTCACGACGCCGCAGACCCAGTTCATCGCCGATCCGCTCCGAGAGTTCGGCAACGCGCTCGGCATGACCCTCGACGGCGAGACCAGCCATTTCGGGGACGACCGAGAGTGCCTCGATGGTCTGCTCTGACGTCCGGCTGATCACGGCGAGGCGTTCGAAGGAGTACCAGGCCGCGAACAGCGGTACCGAGAACAGCGCCACGGCCCAGAGGCCGACACTCTCGTGGCCCCCGACGGCGCGAAACCCAATCGCCATGAGCATCCCCGAGGCGATGAGCGCCAGATCCGCACCGCCGACCGGCGGCACCCGCCGGACCCGAAGAAACGATGCCGCTTCGTGGACCAGCAACATCGCCATCGCCGACAGCGCAAGCACCGTGAGGAGCCAGGGCGTGGCGTCGAGCACGTTCCCGCGGTGCACTGCGGCGAACACCGTCAGGCCGACCAGTCCGGCCACGCCGTGGGTCGCCGCCGCCTCGAACCGCTCTCGTCGTGACGAAGCCGGCTGGACGATGGCGGCGGCCGCTTCGGCCGCAAGGATCGCCACGGCCGCTGGCAGGAAGGCGAACGACCGCACGATGACGAGCATGTAGGCGTAGGAAAGTGGAATCGGCTGGCGATGTGGCGGACGCAACGCCACCAACTCCCCGAGCGCCACAACGGTGGCAAGGACCACCAGCGCCGTCATGTCGCCGCCCGGCGAGCCGACCTCGGTGACCAATGCGACCAACCCGCCCACGCCAAGGAGCACGCCGCCCCGACCGACGAGGTTCATCGGATCGTGGTTGCCGGAGTATCGGGCGACGCGGACTCCTTGCCGTCCGGCAGCAGATCGCCGAGACCGGCCGAGCCAACCGAGGAGATCGGAGCGTCCACGTGATGGACATAGAACTCGTGGCCGTCGCCGTGCACTGCGCCACGTCGCCGCAGCGCGGCGATCAGCGCGTCGACGACGCGTGGATGAAACTGGCGTCCCGAGTTCTTGCGCAACTCGGCGAACGCGATGTCCTGGGTCAACGCTCGCCGGTAGGAACGCGTGGACGTCATCGCGTCGTAGGCGTCGGCCACTGCAACGATGTGCGGTTCGATGGGTTGGCCGTGGTCGTCGGCCACCGGGGAGAAGTGGGCGGCTTCGCTCGTCGCGCTCGGCGGCAACCGGCGCGAGGAAATCGATGCGCGTGAGAATCTCGACCGAGACGTCCTCGTGCTGACGCACGACGGCGAACTCCTCACTGGTGAGCTTGCCGGGCTTGTTGAGTAGATGGTTCGGGACCACGAGCTTGCCGACGTCGTGCATGAGTGCGGCCAGGCGGAGTCGTTCGAGCCGACCTGGCGAGATCCCGAGTTCGAGGCCGATGTACTGGGCATATTCTGCCACCCGCTCGGCGTGGCCGGCCGTGTACGGGTCCTTGGCCTCGAGGGCCCCGACCAGGATCCGCACCGTCGCCTCATGGGACCGCTTCTGCGCGAGGTAGGAGGAGAAGGCCTGGCGCGCGACGAGGATCGGCACCAGGAACAACGGGAGCAGCGCGAGCTGATACTCGAGATACAACAGGCCGAGGAACACCCCCATGACCGCGAAGGGGTAGTACACGAAGTACTCCCGACTCCCCGCCGCGAGCACCTCTCGGAACCGCTGCCCGGTGGCCAGCGTGACCACGAAACACACGAGAACGACGTTGACGACCGAGTACACGAGCGCGGCCGGCAACGCCGCCGCGAGCAGCTTCGCCGGCGAGGCCGAGCCGGTTCCCGCGAGTCCCCAGAACACATAGACGGCAGCCATTGCCGAGAGCGGGAACATCGCACAGTTGAACGCGAGTTTGTTCCACTCCCGATTGCGAATCGTCGGAAGGTAGAGCCCACCGGCGAGGCCGACGAGGAACACCCCGAGCGCACTCTGATCGTCGCGGAACACCACCATCGCGGCCACGCTCAACATGACCCCGGCGCTTGACCCGATCTCGGGCGTCGTGTCCGTGACCTGGTTCTCCGCGAACACGTGCAGCAGCGCGAGCGCGAGCACCGCCGACCACGTCGGCGAGTTGCCCATACCCGCGAGGACACCGATCGCCGCCGCAAGGACGACGAGTCCGATGACCGTCACGGTGACCCTCGTGTGCCTGGACATCCTCATGGGATCGTTCTTCGGACGACGGCGGCAAGGCCTCGGCGGATTTCAGGTTGGCACTACTTCCAACGAGCAGCACCGCCGGCGAGCAGCAGCGCAGCCGCGCTCGACATGAGCATTGCGGCACGGATGTAGACCTTCCGCATGAGAGATCACCAACTTTCTGCGAGATCCTCTCTGGCGGTCCGCTGAGATTCCAGAGGGCAACGCTTCGCTTCGGGGATCCGAGGATCCCCAGACCGAGGCCTTGCCGTCGTCGTCCGAAGAAGTTCCTCCTTGGTCGAGAACTGTCGGGTCATCGGAACTCCCGATACCCGGCGTACCTAGGGGGGATTCGGCACCCGCGGGAACCGACTGTAGGGAGCCGGACCCCATCCGGCACCTGTGCGTTCTCCCCGTACTGCACATTCACAACATTGACAACACTACTCCCAGTGGCAACACCGGTTGCTCCACCCCGGTCCCGGGCTCGGAAAGCCACCGATTGTGGTGGACCCGCCCGTAGGCTCCTGCGGACATGGAGAGCCGAATGGCCGAAACCGTAGAAATGCCGAGCCCTGACGACGAGTTCGAGGATGAAATCCTCGAACTCGAGCGCGAGTTGTGTCGGCTGGCGGAGGTGTCCGCCGCTCGGGTGGTCACCGATGCCGTCGGTCACCCGACCGAGATCCACATCCTGGCCAGTAGCGCCAAGCACGCCAAGCAGGTGGTGCGCGACGTCCAGTCCGTGGCGTTGGCCAGCTTCGGCATCGAGATCGACCGGCGCATCGTCTCGGTCGTTCAGCTGACCTCCGACGACGACCTCGACCCGACGCTTCGCACCGAACCGGCCAACTCCGTTCGGGCCGTGCTCGCCCACGTGAACAGCGAGGTCACCGGGCTCCGCAATCTTGTCCGGGTGACCCTCGCGCGAGGCGAGACCGAAACCGTAGGATTCGCCGAAGGTTCGGTGGCCGCCACCGCGCGCCACCGGCTCGTCGCCGCCGCGACGCTCGATGCGCTCCGCCAGCTTCACACCGCGGCCGAATGTCTCGACGTGGACGCAGCGCACATCGTGCGGGTCGGCATGCGCGACGTCGCGATCGTCACGGTCGTGTTCGTCACGCCGCCGACCGAGCAAATGGTTTCGGGCTCGGCGATCGTGCGGGACCATCACGAGGCGGAGGCCATCGTGCGCGCCGTCCTCGACGCCACGAACCGCCGCCTCGAGTCGTTGTAGCTCCCGGCTCCGCGCTCCGCAGGCCTCAGATCCTCAGAGCCGGCTGGTGAGAAGGTCCTCGGCAAGCGGGTTCCTACCCTCGAGTGAGCCGTTCGTCGACAGCGGACGAAAACCGAAGAATCCGCCACCGGTCACGAACGTGTGGCCCGTGCGATCCTTCGCCGGGTCGTAGTGCGCGTCCACTGCCGCGCCGTGGGCACCGGACTTCATGCTCGACCGTCGCGTGCTGCGCTCTCCCAGATCGTCAAGGTCGCACCCAGGAGTTGCGGGAGGTTGGTACAGGCAGTGCCCCACAGCCCACTGGGCGTGTCGAGGAACTGATCCTCGAGGCCGCGGTTGACCCGGGCGAACGACCCACGCTCAGTGAAGCCGGCGGCCGAGGAGTCGGACCAGATCGCAGGCCGCTTCGACGTCGTGCACCCGGATCACGTCGGCGCCGTATTCGATCGAGAGGGTGAGGTAGGCGAGCATCCGATGGGTGTCGGCCTTGCGCGGCACCGGGATCAGCACCGGCTCACCGATCGCGCGTAACACGTCGAGCGAGCGAATCGTCGCCAGTTGGAGTTGCCCGTACGCCTCGTAGTCGCTGCGGTAGTTGATGGAAAGCCCCGGGTCGACGAGCAGGGGTCCGCGAATGCCCTCGGCGCGCAGCGCCTCGACCCGCGCCCGCAGCACCTCGGCCACGATCTCCGGACGTCCGTCGCGCAGGTCACGATCACCCACCGCCAAGGGATTCTCACCCTCGATGTGCATCACCACTGCGCCGACACCCGCGGCGCGCACCACGTCGCGCACCGCCGGATCACGCAGGCCACCGGTGTCGTTGACGATGGCAGCGCCATGTTCGACCGCGCCCGCCAGGACCTCGGGTTTCCAGGAGTCGACCGAGACCGCGAACCCGTCGGCGACCAACAGGTTCAGCGCCGGCAGGAGCCGGTCCAGCTCTTGCTCGGGTGAGAGTGGTTCGTTTTCGAAATGGCTCGATTGGGCGCCAAGGTCGATGACCGACGCCCCGAGCGACCGGTACTCGCGCGCCCGCTCCAACGCCTCGGACGGTGTGCCGACCACCGAATGACGCACCCGTGACTCGGGCGACAAGTTCACGACCGCCATCACCCGAGTCAGATCTGGAGCGACTTCCAATCCGGCAGATTCCCCGCGAGGTGACGACACCCGCCGGATACTACGTAGAGTCGACGGCGATGGACGCCGACCCGGTGCTCGAGCAACGCGCCCGGATCGCGCGCCGCGTCCGATTGGCCAAACGGATCGGCTACGGCGCCCTCCTTGTCGCCATCATCGCCTTCGTGGTCGCCGCGATCGCCGGATTCTCCGGACCCGCCGTCGGCATCGCGGTCGCGGGCCTCGTCGTCGCCTTCGTCGTCCTGCCGATTCCGATCGTGCTCGGCTACGGCGTACGCGCCGCCGACCGGGAGGATCGTGGGGGCGGATCCTTCCACTGACCCGGCAACGCCGGCCGTCGCCGGAATCCCGCACGCCGGCGCGTTACATTGCCGCCCACCCGTCCCAAGGAGTCAGCCATGCCCAAGGCCGCCATTGCCACCGCCGTCGGTTCCCCCCTCGAGATCGCCGACATCGACGTCGCCGATCCCAAGGCCGGTGAGATCCGGATCGAGATGGGCGCGTCGGGGGTCTGCCACTCGGACCTGTCCGTGGTGAACGGGGTACTGCCGATCGCACTGCCCGCGGTGCTCGGCCACGAAGGCGCCGGGACCGTGACGCAACTCGGCGACGGGGTCGACCACCTCAAGGTCGGCGACCGGGTCGTGGTGTCCTGGGTTCCCCAGTGTGGCGCCTGCTACTACTGCGAGCGCGACCAGGGCGAGCTGTGCGAGGTGGGCAGCTTGGCTTCGATGAGCGGCGGACTCCTCGACATGACGTCGCGCGTCTCCCGGGACGGGAATCCGATCTCGGTCATGGCCGCGTCCGGCACGTTCGCCGAGGAAGCCGTCATCCCCGCGATCGGCGCGGTGAAGATCGATCCGAACATCCCGATCACCGCTGGCGCGCTGATCGGCTGCGGGGTCCTCACCGGCTTCGGTGCCGCGGTCAACACCGCCAGTATTCGCCAGGGCGACTCCGTCGCGGTCATCGGTTGCGGCGGCGTGGGCCTCAATGTGATCCAGGGTGCCAAGCACAAGGGTGCTGAGCGCATCATCGCGATCGACATGGTGGACGGGAAGCTCGAGACCGCGAAGAAGTTCGGCGCGACGGACACCATCAACCCGGGCACCGACGGTGACGCGATTGCCAAGGTGATGGAGCTGACCGCCGGCCGCGGTGCCGATGTCGCCTTCGAGGTCATCGGCCTCGGCCCGACGATCGAGCAGGCCTTCCAGATGACGCGTCGCGGCGGCCAGGCGGTCATCGTCGGCGTACCGGCATTCGACGTGCAGTTCACGCTGACTCCGGCGATGGACCTCCTCGTCAACGAGAAGCAGATCCGCGGCTGTTGGTACGGATCGTCCAACGTCCAGCGCGACGTGCCGATGCTGGCCGGCCTCTACGAGCAGGGTTCGCTCATGCTCGACGAGCTGATGTCCGCCCAGATCAGCCTGGACCAGGTCAACGAGGCGATGAGCAACATGGGCTCGGGCGAGATCGCCCGGTCCGTCATCGTCTACTGACACCGACGCTTCGGGGGCTCCTCGGTAGCGACGGTTTCCTCGGGCGAAGGTACCCTTCACCCGAGCGGACGAGCCATCGAGGAGTCAACCCATGCGGTACCGGCGCTTAGGTCAGAGCCAGCTTCAAGTCTCCGAGGTGGGCTTCGGCACCTGGACACTCGCCAGCGACTGGTGGGGCGAGGTCGCCGACAAGCAGGGGTTGCTCCACGCCGCGATCGACGCCGGCATCAACTTCATCGATACCGCTCCGGTCTACGGCCAGGACGGCGTCGGTGAGACCCTCCTCGCCGACGTGTTGCGCGCCGACCGGTCCGACATCGTCCTCACCACGAAGTGCGGCTACGACATCGCCGCCGAACGTCGCGACGGAACGCAACGGGAACGTCCGCACGACTATCGGCCCGAGTCCATCCGCAAGCAGCTCGACGATTCACTCGCCCGGCTCGGCACGGAATACATCGACCTGTACCAGCTGCACAACTGCCGACTGGAGCACGTTCTCGACGACGCGCTCTGGGACACGCTCGCCGAACTGGTGGCCTCGGGCAAGGTTCGCGAGCTCGGCGTCGCACTCGGCCCCGCCATCGGCTGGGTCGAGGAGGGCATCGAGTCGCTCCGACGCCGCGACATCTGCTCGCTCCAGACCGTGTTCAACGTGCTGGAGCAGGAGCCCGGCCTGACCTTCGCCGGCGAAGACGCCGTGGTCGACGGACGGGCGAGCCTCATCTCGCGGGTCCCCCACGCATCGGACTCGCTCTCGGGCAAGGCCACCCCGGACACCAAGTTCCCACCCGGTGACCACCGCGCCCACCGGAACCGCCAGAACATGCTCGACAACTTCGAGAAGGCCGACACCCTCTCGTATCTGTGGGAAGGCACCGGGCGCACCCGGGGCCAGGCGGCCATCGCCGGCATCCTCGCCAACCCGTCATTCGCGACGGTGCTGCCGACGTGTATCAGCGTCGAGGACGTGCGCGAATACGCCGCGGCGTCGGACCTCCCGCTGACTCCAGACGAATCGGCGCGACTCCAGGAGTCCTGGGGCCGGAACTTCGATCACGACGACCGCTACGAGATGCCACTGAAGTCGAGCCGCTGACGATGCGACTACCGGCGGAGCAACGCCGCGTCCAACTGGTCGAAGTGGCGACCACGATCTTCGCCGAGCGCGGCTTCGACGCGACATCCATGGACGACATCGCCGAGGCCGCCGGCGTCACCAAGCCTGTGGTGTACCAACACTTCCCGTCGAAGCGGGCGCTGTATCGGGAGTTGCTCGCCGAGATCGATCGCAGCCTCACCCATCGACTCGTCGCGGCGACGGACAGCGCGGCAACGGGTCGCGACCGCGTCCGCGAGGGATTCGCGGTCTACTTCCGGTACGTCGCCGACCACCCCGACGCGGCGCGGCTGCTCTTCGGCGCGTCAGTGCGAGCCGACCCCGAGTTCGCAGCCGCGGCCGACGCCACGATCGAGCGACTGGCCGCCTTCGTCGCAACACTGATCGAGATCGACGCCGCCCCCGAACATCGCCAGACGCTCGCCCACGCGATGGTCGGCATGGCCGAGGCCACCGGCCGACGAGCCATGGGCATCGACGAAGAAGCCGCCAACCGCCTCGCCGGCTGGTTGACCGAGATGGCGTGGTTCGGTCTGCGCGGTGTGCGCGCGCATGAACCGGCCTTCGACGGGAGCTGACCTCGGTGTCCACGATCGGACCGCTGATCCCGGCCGACGAGACGTTCCACCACCAGATCACCGACACGTTCGCGACCGTCGCGCAGAGCGACCGCTCGTGGACCGAGAAGGTCTGCGCGATGGCCTGCGCCCGCGACGGCGCGCTGCAACTCGGCTTCGGGATCGGCAAGTACACGAACCGCGGCGTCATGGACGCATACGCGGGCATCTCGCGGGGCGTCGAGCAGTGGACGGTACGCGCGAGCAGGGAGCTCGGCACCACGGCCGGAACCACCGCGGTCGGTCCGATCACCTACGAAGTCCTCGATCCACTTCGGACCGTTCGCTTCGCGCTGGCGGAGAACGACGTCCAACCGATCAGCTTCGAATGGATCTTCGAAGGTGTCGTGCCGCCGGCACTCGAGCACCGCGAGCACCATCGCTCGCGCGACGGCGTGCGCCTCGACGCCGACATCATCCGCTACCACCACGGCGGCCGGGCGCACGGATGGGTCACCATCGACGGCGTCCGCACCGAATTCGACGACTGGGTCAGCACGCGGGACCACTCGTGGGGTGTCCGATACCAGGTGGGAACACCGCCGGCCGATATCGCACCGGCGCCGGTGCCCGATGGCGTCAGCATGCTCATCATGTGGTGTCCGGTCACCTGCCGGCGCCCGGACGGCTCCGAGTACGCACTGCACTGGTACTACCAACGCCATGCGCTCGGGGACTGGTCTCGCATCGAGATGCAGGGCGGGGTGGAGCACCCCGACGGTCGGCGCGAGCCGTTCGCTGCGCTCGTCGACGATCTTCGGTTCCGCGACGACAACCGTCGCTTCGAGGGCGGCGAACTCCTCATGACGATGGCCGATGGATCGAGTCGCCCGCTGACGCTCACCGTCGTCTCGGACACCGGCTTCCACCTCGGCACCGGCCTTTACCACGGCTTCGACGACATGAGTCACGGGCAGTGGCGTGGTCGGCTCCACGCCGACGGGGAGTACTTCGCGGATTGTTCGGACCCCGCAACGGCCCGGCGGATCCACCAACACCGCGACTGCGTGATCCACGTCGACGACCCCGTCGGCGGCGGATCCGGGATCGGCAATCTCCAGTCGATCGTGCTCGGCGCGGACGATCGCATGAGCCTCACCGCCGAGGCGTCATTCCTCTGAGTCGAGGGCCTGCAAGGCGCGTGCGGTCGGGTTGCTCCGCGTCACCCACGAATCGTCGAGTCCCCGCTCGGCCAGCAGGCGCGCGATCCGCACCATGATCGCCCCGCTGCGCAGCAGCGCGAACCGCTCGAACCACGCGAGGTCCTGCGTCGTCTGACCGCTGACGCGCTCGTAGCTCGCCACCATCTCGTCGCGCGCGAACGCGGGGATATCACTCCCCGCAACCGCGGCCGTCATCGAATGCAGCGCGATGAACCAGCCGAGATCCATCTCTGCCGGTCCCCGCCCGGCGAGTTCGAAGTCGAGGAGCGCGGCCACGTTCCCGACCTCGTCGAACACGCAGTTCGCCAACTGGGCATCACCCCACAGCACACAATCGCCGGACCCGACCGGCACTGATGCGCGTAGCTGGTCGCGAGCCCGGACCAGGTAGTCCGGCATCGGCACCGGCCCGTTCGCCCAGTCGAGATACTCGCTCCAGTACTCGAGGGTCTCGGCGAGTGGCGCGGGCTCGATGTCCACCCGCACCGGATCGACGCGATGCAGCGACACCAGCGATTCGACGAAGCGGTCCCGCACCACGACCTGCTGATCGGGATCGGCCTCGGCCAGCCAGCCCGCCAGCACGTAGGGCGGACTGGTCGTCACGACCCGGCCCTCGACCCGAGGCATCACCATGAACGGCGAACCCATCCAATCCGGGTCCGGCTCATAGTCAGCGGCTACCGCGGGCACTCCTGCCGCTACCAGCGCACCCTGGAGGGCGGCCTGTCCGGCGAGGTCATAGATCGGGAACAGCCCTTCGCCCACCGGGGGCAGCCGCACGACCAATGAACGTTCGATGCCCGGCGCGGTGGCTTCCGCGAAGACCGTGTCACTCGAGAGCCCGCTTGCCGGAACCTCCAACTCCGCCACGACGACATCGGCGAGGTCCGGCGACGAGTCCCGTAGCCAGCGCTCGAAACCGGCGCGGAGCTGTGCCGGGTCACGGGTACCACTTGCGATGACCAACGCTGCCTCCTCGGGACTTGCCCCTAGCATGCCCCGATTCCAAGGAGGCAGTCATGCAGATCGCAGGAATCGGAGCACTCATCACGGGCGGAGCCGGAGGACTCGGCACCGCGACGGCGTGCCGACTTCACGCCGCGGGCGCGGATGTGACGTTGTTCGACCGGGACGCGGAACGCGGTGCGAGCATCGCCGCGGACCTCGGCGGCTCGGCCCAGTCCGTTGCGGGCGACGTCACGAGCGAGGAAGACACCCAGGCGGCGGTCGATGCCGCGGGCGCGGCGGCACCGCTCGGCATCGTGGTGGCATGCGCCGGAGGCGCGACGGGCGGTGGCCGCACCGTCGATCGCCACGGCGCCCCGCACGACCTCGCGGTGTTCCAGGACACGCTGAACCTGAACATCGTCGGAACGTTCAATACGGTCCGGCTCGCGGCGGCCGCCATGTCGCACAACGATCCTGGCCCCGACGGCGAGCGCGGCACGGTCGTGACCACGGCGTCGATCGCCGGGTATGAAGGCCAGATCGGTCAGATCGGCTACGGCACGGCCAAGGCCGGGATCATCGGGATGACCATCATCCTCGCTCGCGACCTGGCCGCGATCGGGGTGCGGGCCAATTGCATTGCTCCGGGGACCATGGGCACCGACGCGTGGGACCTCGCGCCCGCGGAGTTGCGCGAGAAGTTGGAAGCGAAGGTGCCGTTCCCATCGCGCTTCGGCGAGCCCGACGAGTTCGCGGCCCTCGCCGAGCACATGATCACGAACCGGTACCTCAACGGCCAGGTGATCCGCCTCGACGGCGCGATTCGCTTCGATCCGAAATAGGACCCGACCGATCGCGACCAGGCTGGGGGACCTGGTCGCGCCCGGTCGGGCTCAACCCTGAGGCCTTGGCGCGACGCTCGATGACCAGCGCGCCGCCGGCTCCCAGGATGATCGCGGCTGCGGCGTGACAGACCCCTGCCGAGCACACGCGAGCTCATCGAGCACCGTGCGCGTCTGCCCGCCGAGTTGCCGGATCAGATCAAGTGCCGAGGACGGAGACGTCGTCACCAGCTGGAGAAGGATTGACGCCGGGACCAGCCGAGCAACCACGGGCGTCTGCGCCACGACGGTGAGCGGGAAACTGCCGCCCTCGATGGATTCGGCGGCACCGAGCGCAGCACCGGGCCCCAAGACCAGCGCCGGAAACCCCTCGACCTCGGCACCGGCGTAACCGTCGAGCAGCACGGGAACCTCGCGTGCCGGCTGACCGGCGCGCACGATCGTGTCACCGGCGGCATACCGACGTTCGGGGCTCACCGGCAGAATACGGTCGAGCGTCTGATCATCGCAGCGTCCGAAGAGCCGGACCGAGCGCAGCTGCGAACGACCGAGTTCGTCGTCCACCACCCGCCGTGCCTCGCCACCCCTGGTCATCCGCACCAGTGCATTCCACCGCACCAGCAATTAACACGCTGCTAACGTCGGTCGGCGTCGCCGGGGGCGACAACAAGGGGCGCCGGTGGATATTCGGGTGTTGGGGCCATTGACGGTCGAGGACGACGGGGAGCGCCTCGCCCTGCGGCCCCGCTGCCGAGCGTTGCTGGCGATCCTGGTCAGCCGGTACCCGACCGGGATCACCCGAGACGGCCTCGCCGACGCCCTCTGGCCAGATGCTGATGCGGACCGCGCCGCGAACTCGGTCCGGGTCCACCTGACGCATCTGCGCGCATCGCTCCGGGCTGCCGGCGACCTGATTCCGCGGGGTGACGCCCGGTACGAGCTCCGCGTCGAGCGCGCCGCACTGGACGCCTGCCGCTTCGAGGACGCCGTGGCGCGCGCCCGATCCCTGGCCGGCGCCGGCTCCCCCGCAACTGCGGCGGCTGAGTACTCGACGGCGTTGGCGGAGTGGCGCGGCGCGGCCTATGAGGACTTCTCAGGAGTCGAGGCGCTCCGCAGCGAAACCACCCGTCTCGAGGAGCTTCGCCTCGAGGCCGTGGGCGAGTGCGCATCCGCGATGGTCGACGACGAGCGACCGGAGGAAGCCACCGGGCTCCTGGCGCCGGTTGTCGCCGCGTATCCGACCCGGGAGAGTCTCGCCCGACTGCTGATGCTCGGATACGCCCGCACCGGCCGGCAGAGCGACGCCCTTGCCGTCTTCGGCCAGGTCAAGCGGGCGCTGCGCGAGGACCTCGGGCTCGTCCCCGGACGCGCGCTCTCGTCGCTCGCGGATCGCATCATCGTCGCCCCGGAGACGCTGGATCGCCGGGGTATGACGCGCCAGCCGCGCCGAGCACGGGTCCCGGACGCACTCATCGGCCGGACGCTCGAACTCGACCGCCTCCGCAGCACCTGGGCACAGACGCTCGACGGCACACCGACCTTCGTCGTCATCGAAGGCGAGGCCGGCATCGGCAAGACGGCGCTCACCCGCGTGTTCGCCAAGGAGCTCACTGCGGCCGGCATCACCTCGATCATCGGGGTCTGCGACCCCGCGCCGAGCGAGAGTTTCCACCCGTTCCCGGACCTGTCCCGGGGAGTCCTGGAACTCGACCCGCCGACGGTCAGCGCGCCGGAGACGCTCGCGCAGATCGCCCGGCTCGCCCCGGATCTCGAACCGCTCCTCCCGACCACCACCACCCTGGTCGAACCGGCTGCCGGTCGTCTGCAACTCTTCGACGCGGTGAGCTCGCTCATCGGCCGGCCGGACACGCCTCGCCTCGTCGTGATCGATGACCTGCACTGGGCCACCGCCGACGCCATCGCGCTGCTTCGCCACGTCCTCCGGGGCGCCGCCGGGTCGGTGATGATCATTGGGACCGTCCGGTCCGGTGAGCAGCGCGACTCCCCGTTCGAGCAGGCGCGCACCGGCGGGCGGTTCAGCCGGCCGGATCTCCACCTCGAACTCGCCGGGCTCGACCAACACGGGGTCGCCGCGATGGTCGACAACATCGCACCGCCGGAAGTCCGGAACAGCCTGGCCCTCGAGGAAGCGGCATTGACCGACGTGAGCGCCGGACACCCGCTGCGACTCCGCGAGATCGTGGCGCACTACGCCCTGGATCCGGAAGCCCGCATCGAGGAGATCGCGCCGGACGACACTCGAGCCCTCGTGGCTCGCCGATTCCGCACCCTCGACACCACGACGCAGAAACTGCTCCGGGCCGCGGCCGTCTTCGGCCAGGCGTTTTCAGTCCGCGCCGTCGGCGCGGTCGCGGCAATCGACGAGGAATCCGCGCTCGACGCCATCGATCAAGCCATCGACGCCGGCTTGATCGCGGAGGCCGACCAGGCCGACGAGTTCACCTTCTCGCATCCCTGGGTCCGAAACGCGATCTACTACTCAATGACGGCGGCCCGTCGGACGCGGCTGCATCTCGCCTGCGCCGATGAGATGGAACGCGAGACGGATGGAGACTCCAGCGCAGCAGAACTGGCGCGCCACCTCGTGGCCGCCGACTCCCGCGCTCCCGCGGCTCGGCGCTTCGAAGCCTGCCGGTGCGCCGCGGTGCTTGCGGCCGGCCGATTCGCACACACCGACGCGGCCGACTGGTTCGAGTATGCACTCGCCAGTGCCGGGGCCGACGTCCGGATCGATCCGATCCAGCTTGCGCAGACCCGCCTCGGCCTCGGCACGGCCCTCGAGGCCAGCGGCCGCCTCGAAGCCGCCCGGGCCCAGTATCTCGCGGCGGTCGAAGCCGCCCGAGACCTCGACGACCCCGACCTCCTTGCCGAAGCCGTGGCTTCCCTGTGTCCCCGGGTGACGCTGATTGATCCCGCGTTCGCGCGCCAGTTGCGTCGCGTGCTCGAAGCGACACTCGACCGGTTTCCGGTCGATGACCCACGTCGAATCGAGGTGCTCCGCGGGGTCCAATCGGCCCGGTTCTATTTCGACGCGGAGGGGCTCGAGCTCATCACGGCCGAAGCCGAGCGTTTGCTCGGATTCACCACCGACCCGGCCCTGGAACACACCGCGATGGGAATGCGCTACCAGCTGCGCGAAGGGGATCCCGGGCCGACACAGCTCGACGCGGCCCGTGAGCTTCAGGCCCATGCCGCGCGACACGGCCTCGACTCGTTTCTGGGCTTCGACGAACGACGACTCCTGAACGAGCTGGTCAGGGCGGGTTTGCACGACGAGTTCGAGAACCGACTCGCCGCCTTTGAGCGGTCGGCATGGACGACCCGCACTCCGCTGCACATGTTCTGGGCGGCGTCGGTCGCGACATCCCGCCGGCTCCTGATCGCCGCTGACGATCAGACCGAAGAGTCGATCGAGGCGACCGCGGTGCTCGGCCGTCAACTCGAGATCCCCGACGCGCCGGGGGCGCATCTCCTCCAGACGTTCACGTTGCGATATCAGCAGGGCCGCACCCGCGAGTTGGCGAACCAACTCGGCGCGCCAGCGTCGGATGCACCCGAGATCCTCGCCGGCACTGCGCTGAGTGCGGTGACCTACGCGGAGGCCGGCGACACCGACGCGGCCCGACATCTTCTGAACCGCGTCGCCGATCCGAAAGCGGTCGATATTCGACTGCCGCACAACAACTTCAGGCCGGGAGCGCTCGCGCTCTTCGGCGGCACCGCGGCACTCTGCGGCACCCCCGAGCAGCGGCGGGTCCTCCGCGAGGCGTTGTACCCGTTCGCGAGCGAGTTCTGCGCCTTCGGCACCGGGACCGCGTTCTTCGGTACCGGTCACCATTGGCTCGGCCGACTCGCGATCGCCGACGGCGACCTCGACGCAGCCGTCGAACACCTCGAGCACGCCGCGCGGATCTGCCAGACCGTCGGCGCGACGTATTGGGCCGAACGCGCTCGACAGGAACTCGCCGCGTTCGATATCACCCCACCCGAGCAATGACCTGGTGTCGGTCCGGGCGTCATCGTCAGAACCTTTGACCCACGGCGGAGCCGCCGTGCACGGCCAAGCGAATCGAACCATTCGCGAAACTCCCCAGGCGGTGACCCAAGCGCCGCCGCGCGGTGGCTACCGTGATCCGTGCCACCCGAAGTGGGAGCCCCAGGATGCAGACAGTCGATCCGGAGATCGAGCACCTCACCTTCACCGACCAGGAGCTCGCGGCCCAGGCGCTCGCGGCGGATCCGGTCGCTTCACTCGAAGGCGCACGACCGTTGCACGAGCTGATCGGGCCCCCCGGAGAGTCAACCCTGCCGGAGTGGTACATGCCGCCGGTGATGACCGGCACTGGCCGGGTGCGCGGGTGGCGGCGGGCGACCGTGTTCAGCTTCATCGCCGCACTGCTGGTCATCGAAGCCTTCGGCCTCTGCACTACCTACGGTCAGATTCTCTGAGTGTGACGGGGGACGCGCCCGGTTGACCACGCTCGCTCACACCGGCCACGCTGATCCGATGCCCACCGCGCATCACGGTGACGTCGATCTGCACTTCGAGACGTTCGGAACGCCGTCGGACCCGACGCTGCTGCTCATCAACGGGCTCGGTTCGCAATGCATCAACTACGACGAACCGTGGTGCGAGAAGTTCGTGACCCAGGGTTTCCAGGTCATCCGGTTCGACAATCGCGACGTCGGCCTGTCGTCCAAGCTCGACGGCGTGAGGTACACCTTGGGCGACATGGCGGGCGATGCCGTCGCGGTGCTCGACGACGCGGGCGTCCACCAGGCCCACCTCATGGGCGTGTCGTTGGGCGGGATGATCGCGCAGCGAGTCGCGATCGACCACGCCGACCGGGTGCTGTCACTCACGTCGGTGATGTCGACGACGGGCGAACCCGGATACGGCCAGAGCACCCCCGCGGCGTTGGCCACGATGTTGGAGGAACCTGCCGTCGAACGGGCCGCCCACATCGACCAGGACGTCGCCCATCGTCGGACCTACGCCTCCAAGCCGGAGTGGTTCGACGAGGAGTACCTCCGAGAACGGGCGGCCCGGGCGTTCGATCGCTGCCACTGCCCCGCCGGCAGCCGACGCCAGGCCGAGGCCGTCATGCGCGACCACGATCGGGCCGACGCGCTTCGCGCGCTCCGCGTGCCGACACTGGTGATGCACGGCGACCGCGACACCCTGATCGACCCGAGTGGCGGCCGCCGCACCGCCGAGCTGATCCCTGGCGCGCGCTACGTCGAGATCGAAGGGCTCGGCCACGACTACCCCGCCGCGGTCTGGGACCAATGGGTCGGTCTCTGGGCCGACTTCGTCGCTTCGATCGACTGACCGCGAGCCTACGGGATGCGGATCCCCGAGATACTCCGCGCGATCACGAGGCGCTGGATCTCGGAGGTGCCTTCGAAGATCGTGTAGATCTTCGAGTCGCGGTGCCACTTCTCGACCGGGTACTCGCGCACGTAGCCGTAGCCCCCGAGGATCTGGATCGCCTGCTCGGTGACCCACACGGCGACTTCGCCGGCCTTGAGCTTGGACATCGAGCCCTCACCCGCGCCGAACTCCTTGCCGTTGCGACCCATCCAGCACGCCCGATGGACGAGCAGTCGCGCGGCATCGATCTCCATCTTCATGTCGGCGAGTTTGAAGGCGATCCCCTGGTTCTCGATGATCGCCCGGCCGAACGCCTTGCGCTCCTTCGCGTACTCCAACGAGTACTCGTACGCGGCCCGGGCAATCCCGAGCGCCTGTGCGCCGACGAGCGGGCGGCTCGCCTCGAACGTGCTCATCGCAGCCTGCACGCGACTCGATTGACCCTCGCGGGCACGCGCCATGCGCGCGTCGAGCTTCTCCTTGCCGCCGAGCAGGCAGCGACCGGGCACGCGCACGTCGTCGAGAATGACCTCGGCGGTGTGACTGGCGCGGATGCCCATCTTCTTGAACTTCTGCCCCTGCGACAGTCCCGGCGTGCCGGGCGGGACGACAAAGCTGGCCTGACCGCGACCCTTCAGCTCCGGGTCCACCGACGCCACGACCACGTGCACGTTCGGGACCTTGTCGATGCCACCGTTGGTGATCCAGGTCTTGGTCCCGTTGATGACCCATTCGTCGGTCGCCTCGTCGTACACCGCGCGGGTGCGCAGGTTCGAGACGTCAGAACCGGCATCCGGCTCGGAGACGGCGAAGGCGGAGAGGTGGATGTCGTCGGGAGTGCCGAAACATTCCGGCACCCACTCGGCGATCTGCTCGGGCGTGCCACTCCCGACGATGCCCGAGACGCCGAGGGTCGAGCCCAAGATCGCGAGACCGATGCCCGCACACCCCCACGCGAGCTCTTCACTGACGAGTGCGAACGTGATGCCGGTCGGGTCCGAGAACCACGACGACACGGCCTCCCACGAGTACAGCCCGATATTGGCGGCCTCCTGGATCACGTCCCAGGGGGTCTCCTCCTTCTCGTCGTACTCCGGCGCGACGGGCCGGATCACGTTCTCCGCGAAGTCGTGGACCCACTTCTGCATCTGCAGCTGGTCCTCGCTGAAATCGAGGCTGTAGTCACTCATGGAGTTGCTCCTCACGCCGCCCCGGCACCGGGGCCCCGGGCAAGTTACCGACTGGTAACTCAAAGCGTAGTCGCGGATCCGGGGGCGGTTTCCGCTCGGCGGATCAGCCGAGGAGCTTGCGGATGCGCTCCGTGTCGACGGCACCGTCGAACACCGTCGCCCCGTCCCGCAGGCCGATGCAGCGATCAGCGTGCTGGAGGAACTCGAGCTGATGCGTCGCCACGAGGACACACGCGCCGCTCGCCGCGGTCGAGACCAGCAACTCGGTGAGTGCCCGCTGTCCCGACGGGTCGAGCCCCACGAACGGCTCGTCGATCACCAGCACCGAGAACGGCCGAACCAGACCGAGCACCAGGGCGGTCTTCTGCCGCAGCCCGCGGCTGAAGCGAACCGGCAGATCGTCGGCGCGGTCACTGAGCCCGAAGGCATCGAGCAGCACGTCCGCACGATCGGGCCAATCCTCCACGCCGTGGAGGCGGCCGATGTACTCGATGTGTTCGGCGACGCTGAGATCCTCGTAGAGCACCGGCTCGTCCGGGATGAACGAGAGCTCGGCGCGAGCGTCGAGCGAGCCCGCCGCCGCGCCGCAGATCGTGACCTCACCGTCGGAGGGTTCGAGCAGGCCGGCCAAGAGCCGGAGCAGCGTCGACTTCCCACTCCCGTTGTGGCCGACGAGCGCGATCAAACGGCCCGTCGCGCACTTCACGTCGAACGCGTCGAGGGCGACGACCTCGTCGTAGGTCTTGGTCAGGCCGCGAGCTTGCACCGCGCTGGTCATTCGGTCGTACTCCGTCTCGATGCGAGGAACATGCGGATCCCGAGCGCGACGGCCATGCCGGGGAGCAGCGCGGTGATGGCCGCGCTCGCCGGGTCGGCCGGCGGACGAACCTCCCGCGCGACGAGCAGCGGAACGAAGCCGATCGCGACGAGGACCACCGGGCCGAGCTGGGAGGCGGCGACCATCCCCGGATGCACGATGGCCATCCCGAGGTCGCGGTCCGGACGCCCGAGGTAGACCGACAGCCCCGCCGCGGTCGGGCCGAGCGCGGTCACGGCGGCGACCACGGCCAGGCCGGCAACCATCGGCACCGACCGCGACCCGTCGGTCGGGAGGATCGCGGCGACTCCCATGCCGACCGCGAAGGACGTGGCCGCCAGCAGGCCCATCAGCATGAACGGCGCGCTGAGGTGCGACACGTACAGCGTGCCGGCCGGATGCGCCATGCCGTTCCCGCGGTCGGGATGGTCCACTTCCTGCGCGAGACCTTCGACGACATCCAGTGCCACGACGTAGGCCGCGATCGGCGCAAGCGCGAGCAGCGGCGTGGTCCCGCGCAGCGCACCGGCACAACACGCGCCCGCGCCCACCGTCAGCACCGCGATCCGCGCGACCCGGGCTCCCGGCCACCGCAGGACCCCGTGCCAATCCCGTCGCCACGTCGCGCGCCCGGTCGGCGGCGCCGGACGGAGCCGGAACCAGGGCCGGGCTCGTGACAGCTCGTGGGTGAGCTGACGACGCAACGTGATCACAGCCCGCAGATCCTGCACTGTGGCCGCGAAGCGGAGAGCGCTCACGAGCCGAGCCCGACGCAGGACCGGTTCGAGCGACATCCCGCCCGCGCCCGCGAGTCCCACCCCGACCACCACGAGCGGGGCTGCGACACCGACGGCAATGACTCCGAGGGAGGAGATTGGCGCGAGCGCGAGGTGGCCGAGCATCGTCAGCGGTGATGTCGTGACCCCGGCGACGAGGTCGAGGACCGACCACCCGATCACGGCGAGGCCGAGCAACGACGCCGCGGCGCGGCCGATGGCTCGGGTCGAGGCGACGAGCGCGCTCCCCCACGTGCTCAGCGCGACCAGGACACCAAATGCGGTGCCGACCGCGATCCACGTAACCGTATCGGCGCCGTGCCCGGAGAACCGCGGCCCGGCGACGGCGCCGCCCACCGCGCCCGCCACCGCGCCGGTCGTCACGACACCGCGCAACTGTCGGTAGGCCGCGGCCCGGACCACGAACGCCCGATCGACCGGTGCCAGCATCACGTGTTGGACATCGGGCGCCTCGAACGCGAGCGGGCCACCCTGTGCGCCCGATCGCAGACCCAGTGCCACCAGCACCGCGACCACGGCACCGATAATGGCCGGACCCGAACTCGCGATGTCGTCGACGGTTGCCGCCGTCAGGCGTCGATCGCCCACGATCGCCGCGAGTATCCCCAAGGTGGCGAGCACGCTGATACCGACGACGTAGGCCCGGTAGAGCGTGTCGACCCAGTCGAGATTGCGCAACCGCCGGGACCGCCGACGGCGATGCAATGCCCGCAACGCATGCGTCATCTCGGAGCGTTCGAGCACGGCAGCCACAGGCGCGGGACGCTACCGGCCCGCGGTCCCGACCCACGATGCGCTGACCCGAACCGCCCGGGCCTCCGTGCGTCGCGTCAGCGGTAGGACGGGTTCGTCGTGCCACCCAGCAACGCAGAGACCAGGATGCCGAGGGGCAGAGCACCCCAATAGCTCAGGTCACTACCGAGGTTGCCCAGGAACAGCATCAGCAACCAGGTCGCCGGGAAGGTGGCGATCAGGAAGATCGCCATGAATGCCAGGAGTCCGCGGATCATCGAAATGTCCTCTCGTCGAGTCCGGTGACTGCATGCTGGCAGGCCGAACCGCCCGACCCGTGGATCCACCGAAAGTTTCCCGATGGGTTCACGTGACAAACGGTGCGAGGTGCACCCTGGTCCGCCTGCCACCATGGGGCGATGTTGCAGGTCCGAGGTCTGACGGTCGAGGTGGGGGGAAAGTCCGCGTCGACGACGCCTCGTTCAGCCTCCACCCGGGTGACACCGTCGGTCTCGTCGGGCGCAACGGGGCCGGGAAGACCTCGATGCTCAAGGTCGTCGCCGGCGAGGTCCCGGCGCACAGTGGCATCGTCAGCCGACCCGACGCCGTCGGATACCTCCCGCAGAACCCCCGGCCTCGCGGTGCCGGAGTGGACTCCACCGGCCTCTCCCATGTGTTGTCCGGGAAGGGGTTCGATCAGGCGATGCTGCGCATCGAGAAGCTGCGCCTGCGCCTCGACGAGTCCCCGACCGACCGGGACATCTCCCGCTTCGCCCGGGCCGAGGAGCAGTTCCGCGACGACGGCGGGTACCGAGCCGAGTCTGACGTCCGCACCATCGCGGCCGGCCTCGGCCTCGGCGACGATCGGCTGGACCTGCCGCTGACCGCGCTCTCGGGCGGCGAGCGGCGTCGGGTCGAGCTTTCCCGCATCCTGTTCGCCGGCAGCGACCTGCTGCTGCTCGACGAGCCGACGAACCACCTCGACGTCGACGCCAAGCAATGGCTCATGGGGTTCCTCCACAGTTACCGCGGCGCGCTGCTCGTGATCAGCCACGACCTCGAACTCCTGGACCGGTCCATCACCCGCGTCCTCCACCTCGACGAGGGTGAACTCATCGAGTACCGAGGGACGTACTCGCAGTACCTCACGGCCCGCGCCGCGGACGAGCAGCGCCTCGCGAAGCTCGCGACCCGCCAACAGGCCGAGATCACCCGGCTCTCACAACTCGCGGACGGCATGCGCGGCCAGACTGCCAAGCGGGCCCGCGTCGCGAAGTCCATCGACACCCGCGTGGCCAAGCTCGCCCGCGATCAGGTCACGGGGCCGAAGCGCAGCCGCAAGGTCGTCGTGAAGTTTCCGGACCCACCTCGACCCGGTCGCGTGGTCCTCGAGGTGGACGGACTCACCAAGGGATACGGCGGACCGCCGGTCTTCTCCGACGTGACCTTCGGTCTCGAGCGCGGCGAGCGACTGCTCGTCATGGGCCTCAACGGCGCGGGCAAGACGAGCCTGATGCGGATTCTCGCAGGGCAGACCGACGCGGACTCGGGCACCTGGTCTCTGGGCCACGGCGTGTCGGCGGGCTACTACGCCCAGGAACACGAGGGTATCGAGGCCGGTCGGACGGTCATGGACCACCTTCGGACGCTCGGAATCCCCGACAGCCAACTCCGCACGCTGCTCGGCACGTTCGGGCTGACGGGCGACGTCGCCCACCAGGACGCCGGAACGCTGAGCGGTGGAGAGAAGACCAAGCTCGCCCTCGCGCAGCTCGTCACCGGGCGACACAACCTGCTGCTGCTCGACGAGCCGACCAACAACCTCGACCCGCCGTCACGGGACGCGATCGGCGACGCGCTCTCGGCGTGGCCCGGTGCGATCGTGCTCGTGAGCCACGACCCCGACTTCGTCGCGAGCCTCGAACCACAGCGCGTGCTGATGATGCCTGACGGCGACCTCGACTACTTCTCCGACGACCTGCTCGAACTCGTCGCCCTCGCCTGATTGCGGCGCGTACGCGCGCCGCTCACGGTCTTCTCCCGACGCCGAGACCCGGAGAGACCCGCTTCTCCCGCTCGGGAGCAAGCGGGGGGTCAAGTGGTCGGGGTCGTCGTCGTGGTCGTCGTCGTGGAAGTGGTCGTCGTCGTGTCGGTCGTCGGCGGCGTGGTGGTGGTGGTCGGGGTCGTCGTGGTGGTCTCCACCGGCTGCGTTGACGGAGGAGTGGAGGTCGTCGACGTGCTCGACGTCGACGACGACGTGCTCGACGTCGTCGTGGTCGAACTCGACGAGTTGTCCACGACCTTGGCCACCGCCACCCCGCCACCGCCGGCGGCGATGAAGAGTGCGAAGGCAATTCCCCAGACCGCAGCCGGCCTCATCTGATCCCCTCCGCCATTTCCCGGAATGCTCGCAGCTCCCGCTCGATATCCGAACCGATCGGCTGGTACAGCACCTCGGTGATCCCGGCTGCCGCCGTCGCCGCCAGCCGCTCGCGCAGCGCCGGCGCTTCGGCGGTCCAGGTGAACATCGTCACAGCATCGCCGGTCACCAACGGACGGTCGCGTTCGGTCACTCGCACGAGGTGATCCTCGTGGATGGCGACGTGCCGGAGGTGGACCGGCGTCTTCTCGAGCTCGGTTCTCCAGGCAACTCCGCCCGGCAAACCCTCCACGGCGGCCGGATCCGCTTCGTACAGCCCGTGGTACACCACTGTCACCCCGGCGCCCGCGGCGTCGAAGACCCGGGCCGAGTCCGGCGACTCACCAGGCTCGAGCACCGTGCCGAACAGGAGGAGTGCGGCCCAGTCGAAATCACGTGGCGCGCCCATGATGGCCATGACGCCGTCGCCGAGTTCCTTGGCCACCGCCGTCCCCTTCGGGCCGTTCGCCGCCACGACGATCGGCACCCGTGGGACGTCGGCCGGATAGGTCGGCACGAGCTGCACGACCTGCCCGTCCACGATCATCGCCTCCCCGTCGAGCAGACCGCGCACTTGCGCGATGTAGGTGCGGGTGTCGGCCCACGGCAACGGCGACTGACCCATCGCCATCCGCGCGGTGAATCCCGTGCCGATGGCCACGGCGAGGCGGCCGGGCGCCAGCTGCGCGACGGTGCGGATCGCCGCGGCCTGGGTCGCAGGATGACGCAGGTTCGGTACGAGCACTGCGGGACCGAGCCCGATCGTACGCGTGCCTTCGGCGATGCGGGCGAGGTGGATCCAGACGTCGTCGTACAAGACCGGTGAGTCATAGAGCCACACCCGTTCGTAGCCCAACGACTCGGCGAGCTGCGCATGCGCGAGCACGTCGGGACCGGGCGGGAACGCGCACGAGATCTGCAACGACGTCGTCATGAAGATCCGAAAAGATCAGGGCGCCGGTGGGCGCCGCTCGGCAAAGTGGCACGGATCCGCTGCTGGGCTTCCAGATCGAGGTCGGCCGCGATCCAGCAGTCCCGATCCGGCGCCTGCGCCACCACGATCCCCCACGGGTCGACGATCATGGACCGGCCGTGCCAGTGCAGCTTCCCGGTCGAACTCCCCCGCTGATTCGGCGCGAACACGAAGACCTGGTTCTCGATCGCGCGGGCCCGCAGCAGCGGCTCCCAGTGATCCTTGCCCGTCGCCGCGGTGAACGCAGAGGGCAGCACGACCGCCGTCGCGCCTCGATCCAGATGGGCGCGGAACAGCTCGGGAAACCGCAGGTCGTAACAGGTGGCCATCCCGACCCGAAGCGGGCCGGCATCAGCGACCACGACGTCACCGCCGGCGGTGATCGTCGCCGACTCCCGGTGGTGGGCGCCCGGTACGTCCACGTCGAACAGGTGGATCTTGCGGTAGGTCGCGATCCGCTCACCGCGGCTGTCGAAGAGACAGGAGGTATTGAACAATCTGTCGCCGGCGGCAGCCTCCACGATGCTGCCGGCCAGCAGGGTGACGCCGCGCCCGGCCGCGAACTCCCCTGCCCAGGTGAGCGACGGGCCATCGAGCGGTTCCGCGCCGGCTCGCAACTCGGCACCACTCCCCCAACAATTGAACAACTCGGGCAATGCAACGAACTCGGCGCCGGCGTCGACCGCTTCGCCCGCGAGCTTGGCCACGGTCGCGAGGTTCCGATCCTTGTCCGGAGTGGAACACAGCTGCACCAGCGCGACCCGCATACCTCCCGACGCTAGTTGCGAAGTCGGCGGCGCCTACGGGATCAGCGGCGCGAGACACGCAACGCCCGAGCAGGTGTCCACCACCGCCCCGTCGTTGCGCAGGAAGTCCGACTTCTGCTGTTGCGCGTTCACCGCCCGCCGGGGGGACTCATGCGGGTCGATGCCGTACGCCGGTGCGAACGGCGCGGTGTTGCCGGTCGGCGGCGCGGGATTCCCGCTGTCCCAGTAGACGATGGCCGAGCCGTTCCAGGGCAGGAACGAGATCGGCGCGATACCCCAGAACGGCACGACATCGGGGCTCCGGCCCGGGAGCAGACCGGGGCGCAGGACGCGCGCGCCCGACGGTCCGCGCGGCCACGTCCGCCGTGACGTTCGCCACCTGGTGGTCGCCGAACGCCACCTGATACAGCACCTGATGACGTGGCGTTCCGGGGTACGGATCGTCCGTGAGGTGATTCGCGTATCCGTTGCCCTCCGACCGGTCCCACAACATCTGGACGACCGAGAACCAGAGCATCCGGTCCATCTCGTCGGGATACGCAGGCTCGAGGATGGCCGCGTAGGTGACGAAGTCGGAACTGCGTTGCAGCAGCGTCGAGTAGTTCATGCCGGGCACGCCGAGCACCGACCGGGTCCAGTCGGTCGCGATCGCGGTGATCGCCGCACCGAGGATCCCGCCCTGGCTGTTGCCGTCGTAGAAGACCGAGCCGTCCAGGACCGGCGCGCTCGCCGAGCCCGCCCGGAAGGCCGGGGCCGACGCGAACCCCGCAGGGTTCTTGACCAGCCGAGCGAGGAACAACTGGGTGAGGAAACCCTGTTGGGTACGGTCCGCGACCTTCGGGAAGTTCGAGACGTCCTGGAGTGTCTCCACGGCGACGCCGATGTCCTCACTGGCGAACCCGCTCCAGTCCGTCGCACAGAACACGAACCGATGGTCGTTGGCCATGGTGCGGACATTGCCCGCATTGACCTCGGACCGACTTCCGAGCAGGCCGTGCCCGTAGATCGCACCGCGCCCGGGTGTCACCGGGTCGGCGCCGGTCGTGACCGACCGCGGGATGTTGCAGATGAAGCCGGCGGTGAAATCGCCGTTCCGGGTGGGCAGGGCATCCGGACCGGCGCCCGATGCGTAGTGGAACCGGTTGCCGGGTGCCCCGTCGCCGGTCAGGTAGTTGGGCACCGTGAACGTGCCGGTGACCCGGCGCCAGATGCGATCGTCGACGTCGTCCTGCACCGCGGTCACCGCGAACGCGGGTGCGCCACCGTGCAGCGTGGCGAAGGCATCGTCGCGGATGTGCAGCATCCGACCCGCGATGTTCTGCTCACTGGCGGTGGTGAAGTCCCAGGCCGATTGCAGCTCGGCGCGAGCGATCCCCGCATGGTCGAGCGTCGTGAAGATGTCGGCAAAGTGTCCCCGGCGCGACTCGATGGCGGGCGTGAAGGTCGGGATGTCGTCGCGGTACAGCTGGAAGCCTCGTTCGACGGGCAGCACCGCGCCCGACGCGTCGCGCAAGTTCCGCAAGGCCACGATGAAGCGGCGTCCTTCGGGCAGGTTCTTCGCGACACGCACGACGAGCACCGCCTCGTCGGCGGGTTCCGCCTGGCTGTCCAGCTCGGACCAGATCGGCCACCGCTCACCCGTCGCGGCGTCGAGTAACACGATCGGCTGATCGGAACGCAGCGACGCGCCGATGTCGGTCACCGGCGCGGCGCCGCTGACTGCGAGATCCACGTTCGGTACGTAGGTGACGATCATCGCCCCGGGACTGAATCCGTCGTTGCGGTTCCACTCCGTCGGGTCGATGCTCACCCCGGACGAGTTCGAGGGCATGGAGGTCGCGTCGAAGTGCACGCGCCGGCCGGTCGCGCTCGAAGCATCGGCGATCGTGAAGAAGTCGTTCGGGAACGGCATCAGGCACTTGCGCGCCGCGATCGGATCGCAGCGTTCGGCAACGTCGGTCGCCACCCCGGGTTCCCACGAGAAGCTCGCGAAGCCGAGTTCATGCCCACCGGCGTCGAGTTCGGCCTTGGCCTTGATCGTCACCAAACCCGGCGCGAGGTCGGACGCGTGCAGCGCGGCCGTCCCGCCCGATGCGTCGAGGTGGAGCCGGGCGGTGATCTCGATGGTCGCGGTCGGATCGGGCCAACCGCGAATGATCCAGACGCGCAACGTGGTCGGGTCCAGGTCGGCGTCGAGGCGCACGTCCACGGTGACTTCGCCCGAGACCGGCGCCTGGGACTCGTTCGCCGGGGCGACGACGTGGACACCGGAGGCTTCCGCCGGACCGTGACCCGGAAACCACTTGCCCGGGACGCGACAGCCGGCGAGCGCGAGCCCGACGACCAGCACGATCACCGTCCGCCCGCGCCCGCTGGTCGTCATGTCCCGAACCTCCCCCGAAGTCCGATCAGCGTACCGGGCTCCGCCGACCGACCGGTGCGGCGGCGGGCTGGAACGGCATTCGATCAGCGCCCACGCCAGGCCGGGGATCGGCCTTCACGCCGGGCCTGCATCCCTTCCTTCGCGTCATCGGTCGCCGCGACGACGCGCCGCATCGATTCACCGAAGCGCACGGCGTCCTCCCACGGAAGTCCCGGCCCCCGGGCCGCGATCTCCTTCGTCGCCCGCTGCGCCAACGGCGCCGCGGCCACGAGGCGAGACGCGAGGGTCTGTGCCTCGTGCAGCAACTCCGCACGCGGCACGATCTTCCACACGAGGCCCATCTCCTTGGCCCGCACCGCGTCGACGCGCTCACCGGTCAACAACAGCTCCATGGCATTGGACCAGCCGACGCGTTCAGGAAGCCGCATCGCGCCGACGATCGTCGGCACCCCGAGGCCGACCTCGGGAAATCCGAACTCGGCATCATCAGCCGCAATCACAAAATCGCAGCGGAGCACCGAGGTGAGGCCGTACCCGATGCAGTACCCGGGAACGGCGGCGATGGTCGGCTTCCAAATCTCCAACCCGCTCTCGAAGGAGTTGATGGTCGGTATCTCCCAGAACGAACCGGGCCACTCCCCGACCGAACCTTGCCCGTCGACGAGGTCCGCCCCGGCGCAGAACGCACGGCCCGAGCCCGTGACGATGCCGACCCACGCGTCCTCGTCCGCCCGGAACTGCTCCCACACGGCGTTCAGCTCCTGGCGCATCGGGCCGTTGATCGCGTTCAGCGATTCGGGCCGGTGGTAGGTGATCGTCGCGACGTGATCGTCACGTTCGTAGAGCACCGTCGCAGTCATGCGCGCTCAGCCCGGCGGCCAGTTGTATTCGGTCCAGCCGGTGCCCGCGCGGCCGTCCGCGGTCGTGTATCGGCACATGGCGCGGGGAAAGCGCGTCTCTCGGCCGTCAGGCGCCACGAGCAGGATCGGCGCGTGACCGACCGGCTCGGTGGTGAACGCGACGTCACCGATCCGTTGCCGTGCGGTCACCGGCAGTTGCTCGTCGTCGGTCTCGACCGAGTTCTCGACCGTCGTGGCCTCGGTGAGACTCCCGTCGGGGGCAACCGTGTACCCCGTGGAGAAGAGTTCGAAGTCGGGGATGATGGATCGGGCCGCATGCACGTAGGAGTTGTCGTCGAAGTGTCCCGACGTCCAGTTCCAAGGGAACAGCCACCAGTCGCGCACGCCCCACGAGTGATCGCGCTGGCCACCGCAGTCGACGGCGATCGTCTCGTCGCCGATGCGGACCGTGCCGCGGACCCAACAGGAGATCTCGTAGCGCGTCGTCATCGCATATGGGAAGACCTCAGCACGCGACTCCCACGTCAGATCGAGATCCACCGGCACGCGCTCGCCGCCGAGGCCGTGGAACGCCTGCGCCGGGTCCGTCAACACGACGCCGGTCGCACGCGAGGCCACCCGGAACCGATCGAAGGGCTCAGGCCACGCGATCGCATACGCCGTCCCGTCGACGTCCTGATCCAGCGCACCATCGCCATCGGGGCACGGCAGGTCGTGTTCGACGGTCAGGACGAGCGGCCGACCGTCGCCGACGAGCGCGATCCACCACCACGTCTTGCCGAGGTTCGGATACAGCCCGACGCGCACATAGCCGCCATAGGAACAGTCGGGCGCGGCCCAATCGAGATACCAGGACTCGCCCCAGAAGTCCTCGGGGCCGGGTGGATGGCGACCCTCGTCGGCATCGGTCAACAACACCGGTACTTCGTCCGCCATCTCGACTCCGTTCAGTCCGGCGCGGGCAGCGAGCTGCGCCCGCCCGTGCCCCACCAGGATGCGGTCTGCTGCAACCCGGGGCGCCCCGAGCGCGGGGACAGCTCCTCCATGACCCGTTTGTAACGCGTATCGAGAATCTTCCAGTCCCCGTCGCGTTTCGTGTAGGTGTCCTCGTAGAACGCCGCGCCCCGGATGTCGAGCTCCCACTGAAGATCGACGACCCAGTCCTCGAGCGCCCAGATTCCCGTCGCCGAGGCCGGCCCGGTCAGCGTGATCTCCGGATGGTGTGCCTTGTGCGATGAGAGGAACGTCTCGCGCCCCATGGACTTGCGAAAGAACTCCACGATCGCGTCGCGGCCCCTCGTACGAGTAGGCGCCCGCGCTGTAGGCACAGGTGGCCTCGGGGACGAAGAGGGTCGCGATGTCGTCCCACTGCTTGAGGTCCAGGTGCCGGAAGTACCGGTACTTCACCTGCTTGATGGCCTCGATCTCGACGAGGTCCTCCGGCGTCACGAGTACCTCGCTTCCTTGCCGCGCGACACGCCATGGGTCGCGACGGCGTCGGTCAGGTCCGCCACGAGGTCATCGACCACCGAGGCGTGCGCCGGCGACAGCATGAGATGGATCCCCTTCGGCTCGGTGTTTCGATTCAGGTGCCAGCCGCGATCGTCCATCACGTCGGCCACGGCGTAGAGGTCCACGGAATCGGAGCGCAGCGCGAGCACCGGCCCGATGGGGTCGCCCACGAGTTCGACTCCGGCGAACCCGGCGACCGCATCACGGACCCGATCGACGGTGGCGAGCAGACCCTGCATGATCGCGGCGTACCCGTCTGCACCCAACGTCTGGAGCACCGCCCACGCGGTCGCGATCGGTGCCGCGGGCTTCGCGCCGGCAACGGCGGGCGAGCCGTAGATCCCCGAGCCCCACTCGTCGTACATGAACACCTGATGCCCGAACCAGTCGGGGTCCCGGTGCAGCACGACCGACGCGCCCTTGGGTGCGAAGCCGTACTTGTGCACGTCGGCGCTCATCTCGGTCACGCCGTCCACCCGAAAGTCCCATGGCGGTATTTCGCGCCCGAGCGCCTCCATGAACGGCAGGACGAATCCGCCGATGCAGGCATCGACGTGACAGCCGATCCCATGTTCGCCCGCAAGTTCCGCCAGCTCGACGACGGGGTCCATGACTCCGTAGGGGTAGTTGAACGCAGAGGCGACAATGACCGCGGCCCGATCCGTCAGGAGTGCGCGAGCGGCGGTGAGGTCGGCGCGGTAGCCCGCGTCGAGCGGAATCGGGACCACCTCCATGCCGAAGTAGTGCGCGGCCTTGGCGTACGCAGGATGGGCGGAAACCGGCGCGAGAATCTGGGGGTGCTCCACACCGCGGGCACGAGCCCGTTCGCGATTCACCAGCATCGACATGAGAATCGATTCGGTCCCGCCCGAGGTCATCGACCCGCCACCACCGTCGGGGAGGTGGACCAGGCCGCCGGTCATGGCGACGACCTCACCTTCGAACCGGGCGATCTCGGGGAATTTGAACGGATTCAGCGCGTTGCCGAACAAGTACCGCCGGTTGACCTCGGCGATCAGCGTCTCCAGCGCGTCCTGCCCGGTTGGATACACCAACCCGAACAGCCGCGCGCCGTGGACGTCCGGTTCGCGGGCTCGGCGGGCGTCGATGTCCGCGAGCAGATCCGCGGCCACACGACCTCGCGCGGGAAGCCTCGCTGCGGTCGCGTCGGGCAGATCCATGCGTGGACCCTACGGTGCTCGGCGTCGCGGCGTCGACCGTCGCAGTCCGTTCAGTGCGCAGCGCAGGGCTCTCCGCGCGACGTTTCAGCGCGACCCGCCGACCGCGACCGCGGTGCGGCGCGAGAGGTCGTTGCACTCCTCACAGACTGACGCCGGCACCAACCCGGCTCGCATCAGCATCGCGAACGCACGGCACCCGAGGCAGAGTCCGAACACCGCCTCGAGGGCTGCGGCGATCATCGAGCGCGGCGAGTACCGCCACGGCAGCACCGGTTGCGCCGAGCAGGACCAGCAGCACCGCCGTCGTCGAAAAGGCCGCGCCGATGCCCTGGGCGAACCGCTTGGGCGGCCCGGGGACCATGCGCTCGGCGATCGGCAGTCGCGGCCGGATCACGCGCGTCACCAGCAGCGCGAGTGGGCTCAGCCGCGGGCCGTTCGCGACCCGGAGGAGAAACCCGACCACCAGTGGCGCCAGCAACCACCACTGGCGACTCAGGATCGTGGCGGTGGCGAGGAGCACGACGCCGCTCGCGACCAGCCGGGCCGAGACCTCGTCGACGCGATCGGGGAAGGAGAACAGGACCATCGGGTGATCCTGATCGTCAATTCCCGACCCGTCAAGTCGTATTTCCGCGCCTGCGCCGACGCTTGACCCCTCTGTTGGCTTTTGTCCGCAATTCTCCGCAATACTGCGTCGGCGGCGCACCCGCGCCGGGGGATCGGAGAGGGACGTGCTGCGCCGCATGAGGTTGCGGACGAAGCTGGCCATGCTCGTGGCGCTCGCGGTCCTCGCCACCCTCGTGGTCGCAGTGCCGGGCCTCGTCGACCAACGGCGGGAGGCGGCTCGTGCCGCGACCGAGGCGCGCGACGTCGCCACTGCAGGGCGAACCGCCTCATTCCTGGCTGCGATCCAACGCGAAGCCACGCTCACGCGGTGGTTCCTCGCGACCGGGGATCGAGCGGCGCAACAGGACCTCGCCGCCGTGCGCCCGTTCACTGACCGCGCGGCACTCGAACTCGTGACGAACGCGGGTCCCGACTCCGCCGCCGACTCGATCACCGCCTTGCGTTCGGGATGGCAGGAGCTGCGTCGCCGGCGTCCGGAGATCGACCGGCGCACGATCGACGACGACGGGGTCCGTGAGCAGTTCGCCGCACTGACGGTCCGGTCGGACGAAATCATCGGCCAGGTCGCCTCGCAGTCCGGAGGTGCCGCACGAGGAGACCTCCAGCGGCTTCGCCGCCGAACCATGCGACAGACCACGAACGCGCGAGCGCAAGCCGCCGTCGTGGCCGCGCTCGGGCGCGGCACCCTGACCGACGAAGCGGCCGACGCGCTCGGGACCGCCCGGCAGGCACGAACGACGGAGGCGGGGAGTCGCGCCGCGGGACCGGTGGTGCGCCGACTCGGCGACCTCGAGCTCCTTGTGCTGCGAGGGGGACATCAAGCCGTGCCGCCCCGCGAGTGGATCGCGGCCTCCACCAGGATCTTCGACGACGATGTCACTGCCGTCGAGGCGGCCTCCTCCAGCGCCCAACGACACGCCCGACGTGACGCCCGCCGAGCGGATCGCGACATCCAGAACCGACTCGTGCTCAGCCTGGGCATTGCACTCGCCGTTCTGGGAACTGGGATGCTCCTCGCCCGGGCGATCCGGCTCCCGCTCCGCGAGCTCGCCCGCTCGGCACGAGCTCGCGCCGAGCGCCACCGCGCCGACGCGCCTGAGCAGGACCGGCTGGCCGACCCGCAACCGCTCGACGTCCGGACGCGCGACGAGGTGGGCGCCGTGGCGCGGGCAGTGCGCGACCTTGATTGGCAGGCGTTGGACCGGGCCCGCGCCGCACCGGATGATCGCGACCTCGCAGGATCCGTGGACCTCGCCCGGCGCAACCAGCCGCTCATCGACCGGCAACGCGCGGTGCTCAACCGGCTCCTCGAGACCGAGCCGTCGCCAACCCGCCATGCCGGGCTCGCCGACGCCGATCTGATCGCCAGGCAGATGCACCGCAACACCGACAGCGTCCTCGTGCTGGCCGGGAGTGGCAACGCGTCGGTTGCGCCGAGCGCCCGGCCGATCGGTCAGGTGGTGCGCGACGCCGTCGCCGACGTCGGGCGGTTCGTGGCGGTCGACGTCGTCGGGCTCCCATCCGATACCGAGGTCACGAAGGAATCTGCCATCACGATCGAACATCTCCTCGCCGAGCTGATCGACATTGCCGGTTGTGGCGCTCCCGCCGGAACCCGGGTCGTCGTGACCGCCACCGCGAGCACTGACGGGCTCGTCCTCACCGTGACCGATGCACGCGAGGCCCTGGACGACGCGCAGCTCGCGCTGGCCAATGCGACGCTCGAACACCCGCCGGCGGTAGGCGAGGATCACCAGGCCCCGGACGGACTGGTCGTCGTTGCTCGGCTCGCGACCCGCATCAACGCGACCGTGGCGCTCCAGCGCTCCGGGCCGGTCGGGTCGGCCGCGGTCATCACGCTTCCACCGGCCGTGCTGCAGACCACCCCCACAACACCACTGCCAACACCCTCACCGGCGCCGCGGCCGAGACCGGAGACGAGCACTGTGCCCGCTGCGGCACCCGTGGCAACCGTGGCAACCGACGATCGCGCCGCCTCGGTACTCGACCCGCACGGCCCGCCGCCCGGGCGGCCGGTGCGGTTCAGCCCGGTCCCGCCACCACGGGAGACCGATCTCCTCCCGGGCCTGCGTCGCCACCGGCGCCGCCCATCCCGGCGGCCCAGCGCACCGCCCGCGACTGAGGCCGCGACAGCTCCGCGCGAGGTCTCGTTCGCACCGGTACCGACACCAGAGCCACGCTGACCGGCTCGCCGGTCACCTCCGCGCGGCGGGGTGTCTTGCACTGACCCCACGGACGCGGCATTGTCTGGCAATCTGACGGACCGTCAGATGTTGGTGCTGACCGCGGGTGCGGTCGAGAAGGGGGACTCGTGAGGCGATTTCGGTGGTTGGCGTTCGCGTGCGTGATCGCGCTGCTCGCCGCAGCGTGCGGTCGCAGTGACACCCAAACGGGCGGCGGTGAGACCTCCTCGACGTCAACGAAGTCGGAATCGGCCGCGGCCTCGGGTGCCTTCGGAACCTCGGACGTCGTGTGTCAGGACGGCAGCCCCTCCGGATCGCCAGCTCAGGGCGTCACGCCGACCGACATCCGCCTCGCCACCTTCTCGGACCCCGGCTTCGCCGGTCGCCCGGGTCTCAACCAGGAACTCTTCGACGCGGCCACCGTCTTTGCCGACTGGTGCAACGAGGCCGGTGGGATCAACGGCCGCAAGATCGTGGTGGACGAGCGCGACGCGAAACTCACCGACGTGAACGCGCGAATGGTCGAGTCGTGCGCGCAGGACTTCATGGTCGTCGGTGGTGGTGCCGTCTTCGACCAGCAGGGCGTCGAGTCCCGCCTCACCTGCCTGATGCCCGAGATCGCCGGCTACTCGGTGAGCCCCCAGGCCCGCGGCGCGGACCTGCTCGCCCAGCCCGTCCCGAATGCCGTCGACACCATTCCGATCGGTGACTACCAGTACCTCGAAAAGAAGTACCCCCAGGCCGTGAAGGCCTACGGCGTGCTCACCGGTGACCTCGACACCACGAAGCTGGTCTCCCAGGCGCAGGACGAAGCCGCCAAGAGCCTCGGTTGGAACAAGGTGTACGACGACGTCTACGCCGCGGCCGGCGTCACGAGCTGGACACCGATCGCCCAGCAGCTGAAGGACAAGGGGGTCAAGGGCCTCATCTGGACGGGTGAGCCCGAGAACCTCGGCAAGCTGCTCGTCGCGCTTCAGGAAATCGGCTACTCGCTCGACTTCATCCGCACCGACGCCAACCACTACGACCAGAAGCTCATCGACACCGGCGGCGCTGCAGTCAAGAACGTCTACGTTCGCAGCGCCTTCGCGCCGTTCGAGCTCGCGAGCAAGAACCAGCCGACCCAGGAGTACCTGGACCTGTTCAAGAAGTACCTGCCGAACGGCAAGTCCGAGGCCTACCTCGGCATGCAGGCCTGGTCCGCATGGCTCCTCTTCGCACAAGCCGCGAACGACTGCGGGAACGACGTCACCCGCAAGTGCGTGTACGACAACGCCAAGGCCGTCACGAGCTGGACCGGCGGTGGGTTGCACGCGGAGACCGACCCCGGCGCGGGAACCGCCGGTGAGTGCTTCACGTTCTTCGAGGCGACTCCCTCGGGCTTCGAGGTCGTCAGCGACCTCAAGCCGAACGACGGCATTTTCCGGTGCGAAAAGAACAGCGTCTACAAGCTGACCGGCGACTACGGCCAGGGCGTGACCCTCGCCGACGTCGGCAAGACCGAGGCCGACTTCAAGTAGGTCCCGCGAGTCGCGGGATCAGCCGATGATCGGCTGATCCCGCGACTCCGGACCGAGGACTCGCGTGGACAAGTTCCTCACCTTCACCATCGTCGGGCTCAGCCTCGCGGCGATCTACGCCATCATCGCGAGCGGCCTCGTCCTGACGTACACCACCACCGGCATCTTCAACTTCGCGGACGGCGCGGCGGGGATGCTCGCCGCCTTCACGTACTGGCAGTTCCGATTCGACTGGGGCTGGCCGGTCCCGCTCTGCCTGATCCTGATCCTCGGCGTGATGGCTCCACTGTTCGGGGTCATCCTCGAGTTGGTCGTCATGCGGGGGCTGCGAGGGACGACCGACACGGTCAAACTCGTGGTCTCCATCTCATTACTGCTGTTCATGATCGGCCTGGCGCAGAAGATCTGGGCGCCGGGCGTGAGCCGCGTGATGTTCAAGTTCCTCCAAGACAAGCAACCCGTTTCCATCGGGCCGACCACCATCACCTGGCACCAGATCATCACGATCGGTGTCGCGATCGCAGCTGCGATCATCCTGCGGATCGTCCTCACGCGGTTCCGCTTCGGGATCGCGATGCGCGCTGCCGTTGACGACCCTGCGCTGTCCGCCCTCAACGGCGCCCGCCCCAACCAGGTCTCGATGCTCGCGTGGGCGCTCGGCACCGGCCTCGCTGCGCTCGGCGGCATTCTGATCGCTCCGAACGTGACCCTCGACGCCCCCTCCTTGAGTCTCCTGATCGTGAGCGCGTATGCAGCCGCGATCTTCGGTCGACTGCGCAGCCTTCCGCTCACGTTCCTCGGCGCGATCGTCATCGGCCTCACCGACGGCTACCTCGTCGGCTATCTGCCCCAGAACCAGTACCTCCCGGGTCTGCGCCTCGCGAGCCCGGCCGTCCTGCTCTTCCTCGTCCTGCTCATCATTCCCAACCCGCGACTGCGCGGCCGGATGGCGCGCAGCCGCGAGTACTTCCCCATGCCGACGATCCGGGGCTCGTTGATCTTCGCCGGGGTGGTTGCGTTCGGAGGCGTCGTGATGGCGACGACCATGTCGACGCCGGATCAGATCACCTACGGCAAGGTCTTCGCGCTCGGCGTCGTCGCACTGTCGCTCGTGCCGCTGGTGGGCTTCGGCGGTCAGATCTCGCTGTGCCAGCTGTCCTTTGCGGGGATCGGTGCACTGATCATGGCCCACCACGGCCAAGGCGGAAACCCAATCGCGCTCCTCTTCGCGATCGTCGTCGCCGCCGCCGTCGGTGCGCTGATCGCGCTACCGGCGTTGCGGCTTTCGGGCATCTACCTGGCCCTCGGCACCGCGGCGTTCGCGACGATCCTCGACCGGTGGATCTTCACGATGCCTCCGTTCTCGGTCTTCGGGTGGTTCGACGTGGCGTTCTTCACGCGCGGTTCGGTCCGCGTCGACCCGCTCGAGGCGTTCGGCACCCGCTTCGATGATCCCGGAGCGCAACTGATCATCGGGGCCGTCGTGTTTGCGCTGGTGTCACTCGCCGTCGTGATGATTCGGCGCGGCCGACTGGGCCGACGTCTGATCGCGATGAAGGACAGCGAGGCGGCCTGCGCCACGCTCGGCATGAACCTGTTCGGCACCAAGCTGCTCGTCTTCTCGATCTCGGCCGGCATCGCCGGGCTCGGTGGCGCGCTCTACGGCATCCAGCTCAACAACATCACCGCGACGAACTTCGACCTCGTGAGCAGCCTCCAGGTGTTCGCATTGACCGTCGTCGGCGGGATCGGCGCGGTCGGTGGTGCCCTGTTCGCCGGCGTCTCCCTCTTCGTCGTGCTCCCACTCATCACGGTGCTCTGGCCGAGCACCGTCTCCTGGGTCGGGCTGCTCCCCGGCGCGACCGGTATCGGCCTCGGCCGCAATCCCAACGGGGCCGTGAGCCAGATGCGGGAAGGTTTCTCGGCACTCTCGAACTCGGCATCCTCGCTGCTCGTCATGAGCCTCGCCCTCGCGGCCCTCTACGGGCTTCGCCTCGTGAATGCCATCGATAACTGGGCGTTCGTTGCCGGCCTCGTCATCATCCCCCTCGTCGCCACGATCGTCGCCACCCTGTCGGCGGCCGCCGCCGAACACAGTCGCGCGATCGCCGATACCGGCGTCGCAGTACCGCTCGAGTGGGTCGGCATCGACCGCCCCTGGACAGTCGAGGACCGCGCCGAACTGGATCGCGTGCTCGCCACGCCGGAGTTGGAGCACCATGGCGCAGCTCGAGATTGAAGCGGTCACGGTCCGCTTCGGCGGCAACGTCGCGCTGGATGACGTGAACCTGCACGCCGAGCCGGGCACCGTCACCGGCCTCATCGGCCCGAACGGTGCCGGCAAGACGACACTGTTCAACGTCATCACGGGCCTGCTCCCTCCGAACGCAGGCAAGATCCGCCTCGACGGTCGCGACCTCACGCGCCTCTCCCCCACCAAACGCGCCCGGCGCGGCCTGGGGCGGACCTTCCAACGCCTGGAGCTGTTCAGCTTGCTGAGCGTGCGCGAGAACATCCGAGTCGCCGCCGATGTGCGCCGCGGCTGGTCGAAGGACAAGGAAGATCCGGCCGCGGTCGTCGAGTCCATCATCGAGCGGGTCGGCCTCACCGATGTCGCCGATGCCCGCGTCGACGCGCTGCCGACGGGGCAGTGTCGTCTGGTCGAACTCGGCCGCTGCCTGGCCACGAAGCCTTCGGTTCTCCTCCTCGACGAACCGGCGTCGGGCCAGAACGAGGAGGAGACCGCGGCGTTCGCGGCACTCCTCGGCCAACTCGCCGGCGAAGGCATCGCGGTGGTGCTCGTCGAGCACGACGTCCACCTGGTGATGCAGGTGTGCAGCAGGGTGCACGTGCTCGACTTCGGTCAGATCATCGCCGCGGGGACTCCGACCGAGATCCAGCGCGACGAAGCCGTCCTCGCCGCATACCTGGGATCGGGTGGCGCATGAACCTGCTCGAGTTCCGCGGCGTGCGCGCCGCCTATGACCAGATCGAGGTGCTCTTCGGTGTGGACCTCGAGGTCCCGGCCGGCACGGTCGTTGCCCTCCTCGGACCCAACGGTGCCGGCAAGACCACCGCGCTGAAGGTCGCGGCCGGGCTGCACCCGGTGCTGGCCGGCGACGTCTTGATCGCAGGTCGAAGGGTCAATGGCGCGGCACCCGAGGAGCTGGCCCGGCGGGGCCTCACGCTCGTGCCCGAAGGCCGCGGCGTGTTCCCGAACCTCAGCGTTCGGGAGAACCTCCGGATGATGACCTACACCGGAGCCTCGATGGCAGCCGTGGAGGAAGAGGCCTACTCCCGCTTTCCTCGGCTCCAGGAACGTCGCCGACAGCTCGCCGGCACGCTGTCGGGTGGTGAGCAGCAGATGCTCGCCATGGCCCGCGGCCTCGCCACCCACCCCGCACTGCTGTTGCTCGACGAGCTGTCGATGGGACTCGCGCCGATCATTGTCGAGGAGCTGTACGCGCTGGTCGCCCAGATCGCGCGCGAAGGTGTGTCGATTCTGGTCGTCGAACAGTTCGCGAGCACGGTGCTCGGCGTCGCGGACCTGGCTGCCGTCCTGGTCCACGGTCGGGTGGCGCGTGTCGGGACACCTGCAGAGTTGGAACACGAGTTGTCGAAGGCGTATCTCGGCGCCGAGTCGTCCTAGGACAAGGGGAGAACCATGATGGAACAGCCCGAGCGCGTCGAGCAGTTCAAGCACGACATCGCCGCCATGCAAGTGAAGGACCCGGCGACCGGCCGCGACCGGCTGGCATTGCGCGGCGGCTTCACGCTGATGATCATCGGCATCGTCGTGACCATCGCGGGTTATCTGCAATCCCATGGCACCGCGAACCCGCTCGGGCAGCGCGACGCGATCATCGTGGCGCTGGTCGGCGTGGCCGTCACGGTGATGGGCGCAGCCCTGTTCCTCCGAGGCTCACTCACGATGTTCCTCCGGTTCTGGCTCGCCCGACTCATCTACGAGCAGCAGGCCCAGACCGACCGCATCGTCAACCGCTGACCGCGCCGCTCAGGCGAGGGACGCGAGCCGGCTCACGGCCTCGGCCAACACCTCCGGGCGCTTGCAGAACGTGAACCGCACGAGCGTCCGACCCTCGTCGACGTCGTCGTAGAAGACCGAGTTCGGGACCGCGACGACGCCACACCGTTGCGGGAGTTCTCGACAGAACGCGAGGCCATCGGTCGCGCCGAGCGATGCCGCATCCGTCGTGACGAAGTACGTGCCGCTCGGCGGGTACACCGTGAAGCCGGCGGCCCGGAGACCGTCGACGAGCAGATCGCGACGTTGCGCAAGATCGGCAGCGAAATCGCGGTAGTAGGTATCGGGCAGCCCGAGCGCCGTGACCATCGCGTGCTGGAACGGTGCTCCGTTGACGTAGGTCAGGAACTGCTTGGCGGTACGGACCGCCGCCACCAGCTCCGGTTCGCCGCACACCCAGCCGATCTTCCAGCCGGTGTAGGAATACGTCTTGCCGGCGGACGAGATCGTGACGGTGCGGTCCCGCATCCCGGGCATGGTCGCGAGCGGAAGGTGCTCGATCCCGTCGTAGGTGAGGTGCTCGTACACCTCGTCGGTGATCGCGACGAGGTCGTGCTCGACGCAGAGGGCCGCGATCAATTCCAACTCGGAACGATCGAACACCTTGCCGGTCGGGTTGTGGGGCGAGTTGAGCAGGAGCACTTTCGTGGCCGGTGTGATGGCCGCCCGGAGCGCTGCGGCATCGAACGAGTAGTCGGGGGTCCGCAAGGTCACGACGCGACGGGTCGCGCCGGCCATCGCGATGCACGCGGCGTACGAGTCGTAGTACGGCTCGAAGGTCACGACCTCGTCGCCGGGACCGCACAGCGCGAGGAGCGCAGCGGCGATCGCCTCGGTTGCGCCGGCGGTGACGAGTACTTCGGTGTCCGGATCGAACCGGAGGCCGTACCAGTGCTCCTGATGCCGGGCGACCGCCTGGCGCAGTTCCGGGATGCCGAGCCCCGGTGGATACTGATTGTGGCCGGCGCGTATCGCGGCGATGGCCGCGTCGGCGATCTCGACCGGGCCGTCGGTGTCGGGAAACCCCTGGCCCAGGTTGATGGCATCGGTCGCCACCGCCAACGCCGACATCTCGGCGAAGATCGTCGTGCCGAACCCTCGGAGGCGTTCGGTCAGGCGCTCGGTCACCTCAGGACGCGGTGCGCGGGCGCGCCCGACGAACGAGCAGGACCGCAACCCGCCACGCCAACGTGAGCAGGGTGAGCATGCAGAACGCCACGATGGTGAAGGCGTTGAACATCTCCCGGTCGGTGAGCGTCCGGAGTGGCGCGCCCACCAGTACCGCGATCGCGGTCATGGCCACGACCCGCACGGGCCAGCGGGAGCGGTGCACGTACACCCCCGAGACCAGCCCGCCGACCACCATTCCCACTGCGAGCGGCCACCAGACGGTGAGGAACCACGCCGCCTGGCCCGTCGAGTCGTGACTCTCGCGGCCCAGCGCGACGAAGACGAGAATGCACACGAGGTCCGCGAGGAGCGGGCCGACGCTCGCCCGATCGAACCGGCGACTGGTCCCGCGAACCGGCGTCGCGACGTCGGTCACCCGACGCCGCCCACGACCGACTTCGCCGGATACTTGTGGAAACTGCCGAAGTGCTGACCCAACCCGGCGCCGAACGCGTCGAGATACGGCAGTTTGCGGATCATGTACGAGTGCTGCTCCTTGGGATCCAGGTACAGGTTGTAGAGGCGCGAATAGGTGTACTTCTGTGTGACCCCGGAGAACCCTCCCGAGTTCTGGATATCGCGGTCGTCGTCGCTGGTGGAGGCGAGCATCATCTTGTATTCCCCGCAGCGCACGGCGGAGAAGGTGGTCCCGAGCCAGTAGTACAGGTACTTCCGGTTCGACGGGGCGTCGTCGCCCAGGAGGAACGACGTCTGGTCCACCGCGTCGATGTAGCGGTCGTCGGGAATCGCATCCGATGCTCCCGCGAGTCGCAGCAACGTCGGGAAGAAATCCATCAACGAAAAGATGCCGTCGGTCGCCTGGCCCGGTTCCACCATGCCCCGCCAATACAAGACGCCGGGCACGCGCTGGCCGCCTTCCCACGTGCTGCCCTTGGCGGAGCGGAACGGCGAGTAGGCGCTGTCGGGCCAGGTCTCCATCTCGGGGCCGTTGTCCGAGGTGATGAAGATCAGCGTGTCGTCGAGTTGACCGGAGTCCTCGAGCGTCTGGACGAGGCGCCCCACGATGTCGTCGAGTTCGACGATCGTGTCCTTGTACGGATGCTTCGACGGTGAACTGCCGAGGAAGTCGGGGTGCGGGTAGTTGTCGAAGTGCGTGCCACGCGTGCAGTGGTAGAGGAACCAGGGCTGGTCGTCGCCGGCGCGGCGCTCGATGAACTGCTGCGAGTAGGTGCACCACTTGTCGTCGAGCAGCGCGAGGACCGGGATGGTCACCTCTTCGACCTCCTCGATGTCGCCACCCTTCTCCGCGTGGACGAAGCACTTGTTGAACGGCGCGTTCTCGAGCCACTTCGTGCGCTCTTCGCTGTAGACGACCTCGGGGAAGAAGTATGGGTCGCGCCACTCGGTGTACATGTCCGAGACGGAGAGAAACCCGTAGAAGTCGTCGAAGCCGACGTGTTGGGGCTGGGACTCGACGTTCTCCCCCATGTGCCACTTGCCGACGGCCTGGGTCACGTACCCGGCGTCGCTCAGTAGTTGCGCGATCGTGACCTCGCCCTGGAGCCCGCCCTTCTCGCCGTACATCGGCGGGCGCATGAGCCCGTGGCGCATCGGCAGACGGCCGGTCATCAGCGAGGCGCGGCTCGGCGTGCAACTCGGCTCCGAGTAACAGCTCGTCAGGAGCTTGCCGTCCCGGGCGAGCCGGTCGATGTTCGGGGTCGGCGCCCCGACCGCGACTCCCCCGCCGTAGCAGCCGAAGTCACCCCAGCCGACGTCGTCGAACACGACCATGAGGACATTCGGCCGCTTCGTGCGCGCCGCGAGCTTGGCGTCGGCTGCGGCCTCACCACTGGGAAAATGGAAGTGCGGTTCCAGGTGGTCGGCGTCCTGCACTGTCGCAGCGGTGATCGGGTCATGAGCCATGCCGGGCATGCTCGCACGGCCGCGCGCCGCACCCACCAGCCCACACCGGATCAGGAAGTGACGAGGGAGCCCTGGGGTTGCTCGTGCTGGAGAAGCCACCGCTTCCAGTCGAGCCCGCCACCGAAGCCGGTGAGGGAGCCGTCGGCGCCGATGACCCGGTGGCAGGGCACCACGATGGCGACGGGGTTCTGCCCGTTCGCCGAGCCGACCGCGCGGCCGCTTCGGGGCGATCGACCCGCTTCGCGAGTTCCCCGTAGGAGATCGTCTCGCCGTACGGGATCGCGCGAAGTTGTTCCCAGACTTCGAGCTGGAACGGCGTGCCATGCAGGCGGATCGGGAGGTCGAACGCGGTGCGCGTGCCGGCGAAGTATTCATCGAGCTCGGTGATGACCGGCGCCAGTGCGTCGTCGTCACGAACCCAGTCGTCGCCCACCGGGAGATCGCGGTGCGCGAAATGGAGACGGACGAGCGCACCGTCGTCGTCGACCGCGAGCAGGAGCGGCCCCTCCGGCCCGTCAGAGATCGTGTACTTCGTCATCGAGTCGCTCCTTCTGGTGGATTCCCTCACACGTTGTGCACGCCCTGGCGTGCACGTCGTGCGCGAGAACGCGCGGATTGGGACTGAGGGAGGCCCAGAGATGGACATTGGCGTAGCGCGCGCCAGGGACGCCACGCGTCGGCGTAGGCGAGCGCGGAGTTCGGCGTGGCGCCGAGACCACGCGCCTCGAGCGCGCGCCTCACGCCGAGGTCGGTCGGGAGAAACGCGTCCGGGTCGCCGACGGCGCGCATCAGTACGTAGTCGGCGGTCCACGGCCCGATGCCGGGGAGCGCGACGCAGTTGGGCGCGCAGTCGCTCCCGGTCCGCGCCCGGGTCAACGGCAATCTCGCCGGTTGCCATCGCGTGGGCTACGGCACGCAGCGCGTCGGCGCGGGCCCGGGGCATGGCGAACGCGGACGGGTCGAGGCCTGCGACCGTCGCCGGGTCAGGAAAGAGATGGGTGATGTCGCCCGCGGGCGTGTCCAGAGGCTTCCCAGCTCCGGCCACCAGGCGTGCCGCGAGGGTCCGGGCGCCGGTGACCGAGACCTGCTGGCCCATGACCGCGCGCACGATGAGTTCGAAGCCGTCGGGATGGCCCGGGACCCGCAGACCGGGGCGGGCGGTGACGGAAGGCTTCAGGATCGGATCCCGTCCGAGCAGTTCGTCGACGCTCGAGGGGTCCGCATCGAGGTCGAGGAGTCGACGCAGCGCGCGCCGACCGCGGCCGTGAGATCGCGCAGATCGTCGAGGCGAAGGGCGGCGATGACGTGGTCCGCCGCCGGAGTCAGCGCCACCACCGCCGTCCCGTGCGGGAGGGCGAGTGAACGACGGTACACGCCGTCGGCGACGGTCTCGATGCCGGCGACTGCCCGGGTCCCGAGGAAGTCGAGCAGGGCGGGGCCGTCGAACGGCCGGCGCGCCGCGAGGCGGACCGTCACCTCGCCGGGTTCGCCGCGCGTACCGCGATGGTGCCGGAGCGCGCTCGGGCTCGTGGCGAAGACGTCCCGCACCGTGTCGTTGAACTGGCGAATGCTCGCGAAGCCGGCGGCGAAGGCGACGTCGGCCATACGGAGGTCGGTGGTCTCGATCAGCAGGCGCGCGGTCTGCGCCCGTTGCGCCCGAGCGAGCGCGAGCGGCCCCGCGCCGACCTCGGCAACGAGCAGGCGATGGACCTGCCGTTCGCTGTACGCGAGGCGGCTCGCGAGACCGCCGACACCGTCGCGATCGACGACTCCATCCGCTATCAGGCGCATCGCACGGGCGACGACGTCGCCCGCGGATCCCATTCCGGTGATCCCGGTGAAGTGTCCGGTCGACAGCGCTTACACGCGCGATATCCGGCACGCTGCGCAGCGGCCGCGGTCGGGAGGAACTCGACGTTGTTGCGGAACGGGGTACGTGCCGGACAGCTCGGGCGGCAGTAGATCCTCGTCGTCTTCGACTGCAGTGAAGAACCACCCGTCGAAGCGCGCATCCTTGCTCTCGACGGCGCGGTAGCAGGTGTCGGGATCCGGCAGCACCTGTCCACCATCGCAGAGACCCTGGCGGATTGCTAGCGGGTTTCAGCCATCGCGATCTCCGGCTCGCGAGTGGCATATACATCGTCGAGATCGCGTCCGACGGTCGCGGCGCCCGGCGCGGGCTGCGACGCCGAGTTCGTAGCGCATGCGCCGAGCCGGGTGGAGCCCACCCGCTTGGTCCCAGTCGCGAGTGCAAGGATCAGCGGGTGCTGCTTCGCGACCTGCTGACCGAGGCGGCGCGCCGCGCGCCGGACACGCCGGCGGTCGTCACCGAGGACGAGACGGTGACGTTCACGCAACTGCTCACCCGGGTCGACGCTCGCGCCGCCGAGATCCAGGCGCGGACCGAACCCGGCGCCCGGGTCGCGGTGCTCGCCGAAAACCGCGTGGAGTACGTGATGCTGTACTACGCGGTGCCCCACTCGGGCCGAGTACTGGTACCGCTCAACCACCGACTCCATCCCGAGGAGTGGCTCGCCACGCTCGGACGCGCCGGGTGTACGCGCTGGCCTACGTCGACGACACGCACGCCGAGCGATTCACGGCACCGGCAGGCGTGGAAGTTCGGCGGCTCAACGAATCTGCGCCGACCGCCACCTTCGACGCGCCACCCCGCTCCCCCGGCGACGTCGCGTGGCTCATCGGCACCAGCGGCACGACCGGCACGCCGAAGCTCGCAATGCTCACCGACGCGAGCCTCATCGCGGCAGCAGACGCCACGCTCCCGGCGCGGCCCGTCGGCCCCGACGACGCGCTGCTCACCCCGTTTCCGCTGTGTCACGTCGCGGGCTACAACGTGTTCGTCCTGCACCGCCGGGCGCGTCCCATCGTGCTCCAGCGGACCTTCGATCCGGTCGGCCTGGCGCACCTGGTCCGCACGCACCAGATCACGATGCTGTCGCTCGCCCCGACCATGATCGCGATGTTGCTCGACCACCCCGACGTGGCCGACGCCGACCTCGCCACGGTCCGCGCGCTCGGGTACGGCGCGTCGCCGATCCCCGGGCCGATCCTGCGCCGGGTGGTCGAACGCTGGGACTGGGACTGCTCGCAAGGCTTCGGCATGACCGAGCTGTCCGGCAACGCACTGTTCCTCGGCCCCGACGAGCACCGCGCCGCTGCGGCCGGCGACGATCGACTCCTCGCCGCCGCGGGGCACCCGTCGCCTGGGGTCGAGGTCCGCCTCGGCGAGGGCGACGAGCTCCTAGTCCGCGCCCCGCAGGTGATGCGCGGATACTGGGACGACCAGGATGCGACCGCGGCCGCGCTGGATGACGTCGGCTGGCTCCATACGGGTGATGTCGCAAGGATCGATGACGACGGGCTCGTCTCGATCGTCGACCGACTGAAGGACGTGATCGTGAGCGGTGGTGAGAACGTGGCGTCGCGCGAAGTCGAAGAAGTACTGCACTCGCACCCCACAGTGCGCGATGTCGCGGTCATCGGGATCCCCGACGAGCAGTGGGGCGAGCGGGTCTGCGCCGTGGTCGTGACCCGCGAACCGGTCGAGCCCGACGAGGTGCTGGCCGAGGCGCTCGTTGCCTACTGCCGAACCAAGCTCGCGGGATTCAAGATCCCCCGCCGCATCGAGTTTGTCGACGAACTCCCGCGCAACGCCTCGGGCAAGGCGCTCAAACACCAAATCCGCGCCCACCTCGAGGAGCTCACGCTATGACCACCGATCCCGCCGAGACCTTCGCCGCCGACGGGGTGGTGTGCCTGCGGGGTGCACTCGACCCGACACTCCTCGCCGCCATGGCCGAACCGTTGGAGCGGGCGCTCGGGTCCGCCGGTATCGCTGACCTCACCGCGATGGGCGACGCACTCGCGGACGGCGGCGCGACGGTCCTGCGGTCGACCCCGGGCGGCGGACGATTCGCCAGCGGCGTCGACCACTGGCGCGACGACGCCGACTTCGCGGACTTCGCGTGTCGCTCTCCCCTGCCGGGACTCGTCGCGTCGGTCCTCGCCAGCGCGCGACTCTGGTTGTACGAGGACAGCGTGCTCGTCAAGGAACCCGGTGCGAGCGAGCACACTGCGTGGCACCAGGACCTCGGCTACTTCCACGTGGACGGCGACCAACTCGCGACCACGTGGTGCCCGCTCGACCCGGTGACCGCGCTCACCGGCGCGGTGCAGTACGTGCGGGGTTCACACCGCTGGGGCACCGCGTACAAGCCGAACTTGTTCGTGTCGACGATGTCGATCCCCGGCACCGTCGGCGAAGAAGTCCCCGACATCGACGCGCTCGTCGCCACCGGCACGTGTGAGATCGTGAGCTTCGACACCGAACCGGGCGACGTGGTGATCCACCACGCGCGCACGCTGCACGCCGCCGGACCGAACACCTCGACGACCGTGCGGCGTCGGGCGATCTCGGTCCGCTATTGCGGCGACGACGCCCGCACCCTCGTACGCCCGGGCGCGCCCCGCAAGGCCCACCAGGAGCACTGGACCGACGGCGAGCAACTCGAACCGAGCGAGCACCCGCAGGTGTGGCCCGTCTAGAACGCGTTCTGAGACTCGCCACCATGACGCAGTACGCGGGACCCGTCTTCGACGCCGACAACCACTACTACGAGGCGCTCGACGCCTTCACCCGGCACCTCGACCCCCGACTCGGGCCGCGCTGCGTGCAGTGGTGCGATATCAACGGTCGGCAGTACCAGGTGGTCGGCGGCACGGTCGAGCCGCGTCGTGAACAACCCGACCTTCGATCCGATCGCCAAGGCCGGCGCGATGCACGACTACTTCCGCGGCAACCCGGACGGCCGCAACCCGCTCGAGTTCCTCGCGGACGCGCGAACCGATCCGGTCCGAGTACCGCGACCGGGACGCCCGGGTCGCCGTCCTCTCCGAGCAGGGACTCGAAGGCGTCTGGATGTTTCCGACCCTCGGCATGCTCTACGAGGAACTGCTCCTGCCCGACGTCGAGGCGTTCACCCTCACGTTCACCGCGTTCAACCGGTGGCTGGCGGAGGACTGGGGCTTCGCGTATCAGGACAAGATCTTCGCCGCGCCCTACTTCTCGCTCGCCGATCCACAGTGGGCCGTCACCGAGTTGGAATGGGCGATCGACCAGGGCACCCGCCTGATCGTGATGCGCCCGGCCGCGCAGTTCACCAAGGACGGTCCGCGCACCCCCGCGAATCCCGAGTTCGATCCGTTCTGGTCACGGGTACAGGAAGCTGGCCTCACCGTCGTCGTCCACGCGGGCGACAGTGGTTACACCGCGAACGGCTACGCACCCGACGGATTCAGCGCGAACTTCGGCGGCGGCAACATGGGGCCGAGCATCAAGATGCTCCACATGGAGCGGGCGATCTATGACTTCCTCGCCAGCCTGATCTTCGACCGCTTCTTCATCAGATTCCCCGGGATCCGGGTGGCGAGCGTCGAGAACGGCAGCGAGTTCCTCCCGGACCTGTTCCGGAAGCTGGCCTCGCAGCACCGGCGGATCCCGGGATTCTTCCCCGAGGATCCGATCGAGACGTTCCGGCGCAACGTGTGGATCAATCCGTTCTGGGAGGACGATCCGTACGAGATCGCGGAGCTGATGGGCTCGGACCGCGTCATTTTCGGTTCGGACTGGCCCCACATCGAGGGCATGCCATCGCCACGCGACTACGAGGTCGAGCTCAAGGAGTTCGACGCCGCCGACCAGGCCAAGATCCTCCACGACAACGCCATCGACCTCACGACTCCGACAACCACGCTCGATCGCAGCACCTCAGTCACATCCTGAGGCGCCCGGACATCCCGTTCCCCACGCGCACCGCCCGGACCCACGACTCCGACAACCACGCTCGATCGCAGCACCTCAGTCACATCCTGAGGCGCCCGGACATCCCGTTCCCCACGCGCACCGCCCGGATCCCAAACGAAACCTCGAGGCCTGATCGTGCCGAGCCTGCCCAATATCGTCGACACCCTGCTGGAGGTTCCGGTCGTCCCGAGTTTCACTCGGATCGGTCCCGCGCTCCGACGGCGACTCGACCACTGGACCGCACTCGACTCCTATGACCTCACCGGTCGGGTGATCGTCCTCACGGGCGCGACCTCCGGTCTCGGTCGGGCCGCGTCCGAGCAGCTCGCACGCATGGGCGCGACGCTCGTCATCGTGGGGCGCGATGCAGGCCGCAACACGGTGGTTCGCGACGAGATCATCCGCGCCTCCGGGAACGAACGGGTGTCACAGGCCGCGGCCGACCTCGGCGACCGCGCGCAGGTCCGGGACCTCGCCGACCGTGTGCTCGCCGAACACCAACGACTCGATGTGCTCGCCCACAACGCCGGCGCGCTCACCGCGGACCGCCACGTCAATCCCGACGGCATCGAAGCGACGGTCGCGAGCCAGGTCGTCGGGCCGTTCCTGCTCACGAGCCTGCTGCTCGAGCGGCTCGCTGCGTCCGCGCCGTCACGGGTGCTCACGATGTCCTCGGGCGGTATGTACACGGCTCCACTCACTGTCGCCGACCTCCAGATGACGCGCGGCGACTACAAGGGCGCCGAACAGTACGCACGAGCGAAGCGGGCCCAGGTCACCCTGAACGAGATGTGGGCGGAGCGGTTCGGCGGACTCGGCATCCATTTCCATGCGCTGCATCCCGGGTGGGCGGCGACGCCGGGCGTGGACGCATCGCTCCCGACCTTCTCCAAGGTGATGGGTCCGCTCCTGCGCACTCCCGACGCCGGTGCCGACACGCTGGTCTGGCTCGCCGCGGACGAAACCGCGGTGGCGACGAACGGCGAATTCTGGCTCGATCGCCGGACCCGACCGATCCACAAACTTCGCCGCACCCGGTCGGCCGACACCCCGACCGTCCGCGCGGACCTCTGGGACTGGGTTGCGGCGGCCGCGGGCGTCACCCCCGGGATCGCCCCCGAACCAAGCTCCTAGCGAGCGACCGGAGCCGCATCCGCCGCGATCCCACGCAAGAGCCCGGGGAACACGAACCGGTGAAAGGGAGCGACCGCGTACCAGTAGAGCCGGCCGAGAAGGCCCCGAGGCCGAAACCGCGCGGTCTGCACCAAGCGCGCCCCGCCCGGGGCCGGCTGCACTGACCACTCGAGCCACGCCTCGCCCGGAAGCCGCATCTCCGCGTGGAGCACGAGATGGCGGTCGGGTTCGAGATCTTCGACTCGCCAGAAGTCGATCGGTTCACCGACCGCGAGCCGATCGGGGTGCCGTCGCCCACGCCGGAGTCCCGGGCCTCCCACCCACTGGTCCACCCAACCCCGTGCCTTCCACAGCCACTCGCCGTGGTACCACCCGCGGTTGCCGCCGACCCGGCATACGGCGGCAAAGGTCGCCGAAGGGTCCGCGGCGACGACCGTCTCCTGGACGTCGGTGAGTTCGGTCCCGCCCGTCCAGCTCGGATCCGTCGCGCTCGCCTGCCAGACGGGTGATGAAGCGTCGTCGAACTTGGTCGGGACGTCATCGTCCGCGCTCCGCCCGATCGCACGCCGAATTGCCTGGTCGAGCGGCACACGCTCGAAGGGAAAGAGTGTCTCCGCGCGCCGGTCGTGCACGACCACGGTGTTCACGAGTGAGTCCACCAGCGGCCGGGCCAGCTGCGCCGGGACAGGCGTGACCAGCCCGACCCACAACGACGAGAGCCGAGGCGTGAGGACCGGAACCGGGACGAGGCGCCGACGGGTCAACCCGGCTTCACTCGCATAGGTCTGCATCATCTCCGCGTAGGAGACGACGTCCGGCCCGCCGATCTCGAGAACACCAGCGAGGGGCTCGGGATGTTCGATCGCGCGAACCAGGTACCGGAGTACGTCCCGAATCGAGATCGGCTGACAGCGAGTGTGCACCCACTTCGGCGTCACCATCACCGGCAAGACCTCGGTGAGATACCGAAGCATTTCGAAGCTCGCGGACCCGGAGCCGATGACGACCGCAGCCCGAAGCTCGACCGTCTCGACCGGCCCGGCCGCGAGCACCGCGCCGACTTCGTGCCGACTTCGGAGATGCTCGCTCAACGCCGCGTCGTCGTCGCCGAGACCGCCCAGGTAGACGATCCGACGAACCCCGGCCGCCTCGGCCGTGCGCCGGAAGTTCTCGGCAACCGCCCGCTCCCGGGCCACCCAGTCGTGCCCCTCACCGATGCTGTGAACGAGGAACACGGCCACGTCCACGTCGGCCATCGCCGCGCCGAGGTCCCCGGCGATGTCGGCCCGGTAGATCTCGACCTGATCGCGCCATGGCGCGGCGTCGAGCTTCCGGGGATCGCGAACGACGCAACGAACCGTGTGCGATTGAGCCAGCAGCTCGGGAACGAGCCGACCACCGACATACCCGGAGGCGCCGGTCACGAGTATGCGGTGCCGAGCTGGCGAAGTGTTCATGGTCATCGCATTCGGCAGTGGTCGCTACCCGCGCACAGGTCACACTCCGACCGCAGCCCCGCCGCGTGCTCAGTGCACTGTCGGACGCGTTCCGCCACGACGTCCAGCAGGAGCGGATGGGGACCGAGCGGCGCGGTGACGAGGAACTGGACACCGGGATGACGGGCCGCGACCTCGGCCGCCAACATCGGGATGTCGCGATCCCAGTGATTGCCCGGGCCGAGGAAGTACGGCGCAATGACGACCGTCGTCGCGCCGGCCGCGACACAGCGTTCGAACGCCGTGGCGATGGACGGCTCGGACAGCTCCATGTGTGCCGCTTCGACGACCGCATCGCCGATGCCCGCCCACGCTGCGACCACCGCCTCGTGGCGGCGATTCGACTCTTCACGCCGCGACCCGTGATCGACCACGACGATGCCGACCGCTCCCGCGACGGGGAGCGGGTTGTCGCCCGATACCGGCTGAGTGTGCGGAGTTGCGTTCATGACCAAATTTTAGTACTAAACTAAGTTCATGACCAATCGGCTTGAGCGGGGCGGCGTCGACTGGTGGTTCCGGGACCGGAACACCGGCGAGATCGTGATCGCCCAGTTCCCGAACCTGGCCCTGTGGGTCCTGCTGGGCGCGACCGTCATCCGGGCATTCCTCGCCGACGGTTCAGGGCTGTACGTCGCCGCCGGGTGGGTCCGGGCCGGGGCACTGACCTGGTGGGCACTCGACGAATTGTTGCGGGGCGTCAACCCCTGGCGGCGCCTGCTCGGGGTCGGCGGCCTCATCCTCGCGGCCACCTGGGTCGTCGCATTGGTCTCGGACAGCCCCTGAGCCACCGGGCCGTGGTGCCGTCGGGGCGCAACGATTCACGTTTCCTGGCGCGTTGGCCGCCGCGAGGACGGTCAACGTGCCAACGGATGCCGACGCGGCGCATTACTCCTGGGTCTGCGACCGGCCGCGCGCCATGATCCCCTGCCGGCGCTTCTCGATCTCGGCCGGATCGAAGCCGCTGCCCTCCCACGTCCGCGACACCTCGTCCTCGATCCGCCACGCCTCCTCGGCGGTGACCAGGCTGTTGCGGTCGTAGGTCTGGAGCATCCGCCGCACCGCGAGCTGGTCGATGGACCGGCAGTCGGCTGCGAGCTTGCGGCAGTAGGGCAGCAGGTCCGCGTGGGCGACGACATGGTTCACGAGCCCCCACTCGTAGGCGAGCCGCGCGTCGACGAAGTTGCCGGTCACACTCATCTCGCGAGCCCGCGCGACCCCGACGCGTTGCGGCAGCAGCACCGTCAGGCCCCACCCGGGCATGACCCCGACCCGCGCGTGGGTGTCCGCGAAACGGGCGAGGTCCGACGCGATCAGGAAGTCGCACGCGAGCGCGAGTTCGAGCCCGCCCGTGACCGCGACCCCGTTCACCGCTCCGATGAGCAACTTGGTCCGCGGCGGGAGTGCGCCGCGCCACGGCACGCGACCGTCGGCCCCCTGGTCGCCCATGTCGATCGACACGGAGGAGGAATCCGGCGGGCCCGACCGCAGGGCATCGCCCGCAGCAACACCACTCCCGATTTCCTTGAGATCCACCCCGGCGGAGAAAGCCGGATCGGCGCCGGTGAGGATCATCACATCGACCGCGTCATCGGCCTCACACGCCTCGATGGCCGCGGGCAACCCGCGCCGCACCTCCCGGTTCAGCGCGTTGCGCGCCTCGGGACGATTGATCGTGATCGTGGCGACGCCATCGATCACCTCGACGACAACTCCCATGTATCGCTTACTCCTTCAAGTGGCGGCCGCGACGCGCGGCTCGGAGGGTTCTCCGATATTCAACTCCACATCTCCCGTGTCCCCGTCGCCGTTCACCAACGGCGTGTCGAAGTTCTCCAACTTTCAGCCCACGCTTCCGTCATCCGACTTTCGCCCCTTCCGCACGCTCGAATGCGCCCGATGCGCGGCACAAACCATCGGAAATCATCCGCATTCGCCGAGCCGAATGGAGCTGGTCACCTCACTGCCGGCGGCGATCGTTGCTCTCGGGCTTGCCATGACAGCACCCGCAAACCGCGATCACCGGCGGACCGTCTAGGTTGCCGACAGGGCAGCAGGTCCGACGGCAAGAAGGCTGGGGCGCATTGAATCTCAAGTCGGCTGCCCAGGAATTAGGCGTGCACTATCAAACTGCCTACAAGTGGGTTCGGTCGGGCGCACTGACCGCGGTCAGGATCGGCGGTCGCTACGAGATCTCGGGCTCGGCGATCGAACAGTTCGAGGCGACCCGCAAATCCATGATCGAGGTTCCGCGTCAACGCGACGAGATCACCGCCGAACACACGCGGGACGACGTCCTCGACGAACTCGAGGCCATGGCCCTCGATCCGATCCTCACCGATGCGTCGGCGTCCTCCCTCGCCGCCCGCCGGGGCGCTGCCGTCCTCGGTGACTGCTGCACCGTCGTACTGATTCACGACGACGGAACCCTTGGCTTCGGCCTCATCGAACACCGCGAGCCCGACCGAACCGCCTTCGTCGGCGCCATCGCCCGATCCATGAGCATGACGCCGACGATCGAAGCCAATGCCACGATGGCGCCGCTGGCGACCGGGACCGCCCTCCGAATCAGCCACATCCCACAGGATGAGCTCCGTGCCGCGATTCGTCCCGAGCTCCATCAGCATCTCCCGCAGTACAGCATCCACAGTCTGATCTCCGTCCCCATCAGCGCGGATGACACGATCTACGGGGTCATGACGTTTCTCCGAGATTCGCCGGGGAACCCCTATACCAACGAAGACGAACACTTCGTCGAACAGGTCGCGTTCCGCCTCGGTCTCCTCATCCAGAGTTCGCGCGAGCTGAAGCAAGCATGGAAGGTGCGCGCGAAGTGTGTCGAAGCGATCCAAGCGCACGTCGCCGAGCACTGTCATCGCGACGTGGGTAACCGGCACACGCCTGACAGCACCGAGCTCGAACGGGTATTGGCGGGCATACCCGAGACCGCCAACGTCGCAGTGGCCGTCCTGGATCCCGAAGGCCGGCCATTCGCCAGTAGTGAACCACTGCGGAGGCTCTCTGGTTGGTCCAACCCGCAGCTCACCCAGGCCGCCGCCAACCTCACCCATCCGGAAGACCTTGCAGAATCCGAATCGGCGAAGCAGCGACTCTTGTCCGGAGAGATCGGCTTCCTCGACTCGCACACCCGGTTCAAGCGAGCCGACGGCGACTACGTGGAGGTAGCCACGCACCGGGCGTCGGTCTCCGCCCCTGACGCGAGCCTGATCTGCATCGTCACGGTCGTGCGGCCATTGCGAATGCCGCCTGTATTGGACAGACCACTCGCCCCGACTGGCTGACGGTCGGCCGGGCCGCGCAGGTACGGTGCGCGGATGATCCTCGACCAGTTCTCCATCACCGACCGCGTCGCGATCGTCACCGGCGCCGGCAAGGGCATCGGCGCCGGGAGCGCGCTCGGACTTGCCCAGGCGGGCGCGGACATCGTCCTCGCGGCCCGTACCGAATCGGATCTCGACGCGGTCGCCACCCAGATCCGAGAACTCGGCCGGCGCGCCGTCGTCGCCCCCACCGACGTCACCGACCTCGACGCTCTAGAAACGCTCGCGACCCGGGCCGTCGACGAGTTCGGCCGGATCGACATCCTGGTCAACAACGCCGGCGGATGGGATCCCCGCCCGGTGATGGCAACCAGTGTCCGGGCCATGGAAGGCGCGTTCCGGTTCAACGTGATCGCGGCATTCACCCTCACTCAGCACTGCGTGCCGCACATGGTCGCGGCCGGCGGTGGCAGCGTGGTCAACATCTCGAGCCGGGCCGCGAGCATGGTGCAACCGTGCTTCGTCGCCTACGCGACCGCGAAAGCGGCGCTGTCGATGATGACCCGGGCCATGGCCCCCGAACTGGCCCCGCTGGTTCGGGTCAACGCCATCGAGGTCGGTGGCGTGGAGACCGCAGCCCTCGGGCACGTCCTCACCGACGACTCGATCCGGCGCCGGCTGGAGTCCAACACCCCGATGCAGCGGATCGGACAGACCGAAGACATCGCCGCCGCCGTCCTGTATCTCGCGTCCGATGCGGCGAGCTGGGTGACCGGCAAGGTGTTCGAGGTCGACGGCGGCGTCGAGTCGCCCGCCTTCACGATTCCGTTCACGCCCCTGACGTCCACCACTTGAGGGTCCGTCCCGCGTACCTTTGCCCTCGGCCAAGGGGGGCTGCCAGTGATGCGGAGGCGACAGCGATCACGGGACCTCGATCTCGCCGTGATCGCGGCCGAGACGGCCCAGCTCCAGGTCGATGCCCTCCGGTGCGAACTGTCGGCGCTGCACCAACAGGCGGCCCGACGCGACGTGGAGTTACTCAGCGTGCTCTCGCGCCTCACCGCGACGTCGGATCAGCTGACCCGCGAGCTGGAGACCGCAGGCCGCGAACGGGCTCGCCTCACGCAATCGATCGAGCGACTCGCGGTGTTCGCGCTCGCCCCTCCAGTCATCGTGGGAGCCAACCCGCCGATCCCGCCGGCCAACCGTGGCGCCGGTGAAGTGATCGGCGGTCGCGTGGACCCGGCACCGCCCGGCTCGCCGACGCTGGTCGATCTCACGACCGACGCCGGTGACCTTCCGGTCGCGCCGGCGAGCACGGCTGAGCCACCGCTCGAGTGCGAAGTCCACCTCCAGTTCGGCGACCGATGGATCGAGGGGTTCCAGATCGAAGAAACGATCCGTTCCGGACCCCTGACGAAGTTCCGCATCCGTCGCCAGGTGGACGGATGGATCCTGCCGGAACTCTTCGACGAGTGCGAGGTCCGAGTCTTCTCCCGACCCGTCGTCGAGAGCTGAAATTCAGGCGCCGCGGCCTGCGATGAGCGGGAGGTCCAGGTAGGTCTGGATTCCCGGCGCCGCGGCGCACACGTATGGGATCGCGTTCACGCAGTGCATCGCCGGCGCCGTCAGCCCGATCTCGGGGTTCTCGCCGATCACGGGCGGATGCAGCCCGTGTACGACCACCGAGACGGGCGGATCGGCATCGATCGCGCACTCGAACCGCTGCCCCTCGTCACCGAAGGACCAGGCCGGATCGAGATCGTCCTCTCCCATCAGCCAGTTCACGCGGACGGTGATCACCGGCGACCCGTCGACGAGGCCCTCCCACGTGAACCGTTGCGCGGCCACCGTGCCCGCCTCGATCACCCCGACCGGCGTGTCCAGGTCGTTGATCGCGACCGCCATCTCGTGAGTCGTGCGCTTCTCGGCGTCGAGGGTCCAGCCGAGTTCGTCGGCGATCATGTCGATGGACTCGCAGAAGCCGAGACCGAGGATCGCGGGCATGGGTGACGTCGACGCCGCCTCCGGCCGCGTCCCGAACATCATGACGTCGCGCACGACCGAGGCGGTCGGGTAATTGCGGATGTCAGAGAACTCCTCGGCACGGATGTGGCGGATGTCCCGGCACCACGAGGACAACATGAGCGGCAACCGCTCGGTGATACCCCCGGGGTTGATCCCCGTCCCGTGCAGGGTTGCCTTGCCTCGTCGGGCCGCGTCCTCGATCGCCGCGATCTTCGGCGTCTCACCCGGATAGATCCACCCCACCGGTGTCACGACGTTCAGTCCGGCTTCGAGAAGCCGGATGACGGTGGACGTGCTCGCCAGCACGGGGGCGTAGACGACACAATCCGCGTCCAGGGCGAGCAGCGCGTCGACATCGTCGGTCGCGGTCACGCCGATCGGGTCGATGCCGCACAGTTCGCCGACGTCACGTCCGACCTTCTCGGGACTGTGCACCCAGGCGCCCACCAGCTCGAGGTCGGGGTGGGCCAGCACGCCCAAGATCGATTCTCGGCCGACCATGCCGGTCGCCCACTGGATCACGCGAATCGCCATGGACCGGAATCTAGGTGGCGCCCGACCGGGCCGCCCCGGACGCTCGGGAGCTGTGCCAGGCTCTCTCGATGGCCGATCTCGTCATCCGCAACGGCACAGTGGTCGACGGCACCGGGACGCCCGGTGCTCCTGGCGACCTCGTCATCGCCGATGGGATCATCACCGAGGTGACCGCGGCCGGCGCCGCGCCCAGGGGACACCGAGACATCGATGCCGATGGACTCCTCGTCACCCCGGGATTCGTGGACATCCACACCCACTTCGACGGCCAGGTCACCTGGGATCCGATCGTGGCGCCGTCGTCGCTGCACGGCGTCACCACGATCGCCATGGGCAACTGCGGCGTCGGGTTCGCGCCGGCCCAGCCCGACCGTCACGACTGGCTCATCGGGCTTCTCGAAGGAGTCGAGGACATCCCCGGCGCCGCCCTCGCGGAAGGCCTGACTTGGGACTGGCAGAGCTTTCCGGAGTATCTGGATGCGCTCGACGCCACCCCGCACACCGTCGACATGGGCGCCCACCTGCCTCACGCGGCGCTGCGCACCTACGTCATGGGCGACCGCGGCGCGATCCATACCGAGGCACCGACCGACGCCGAACTCAACCGGATGACGGATCTGCTCGGCGAGGCTCTCGCCGCCGGCGCGCTCGGGTTCGCGACGAGCCGCACGGACGTCCACCGCACCAAGGACGGTACGAACATCGGCACGCTCACTGCCACCGAGCGGGAACTCCTCGCGTTCGCCGACGTGCTCCGAGGCGCCACCACCGGCGTGACCCAGCTCATCTCGGACTGTTACCAGACCGTCGACGACGACTTCGCCAACCGCGAGTTCGATCTCATCACCGAGTTCGCCCGGGTGTCGGGCCGCCCCCTCAGCTTCACCGTCCAGCAGGCCTATCACTCCCCGGACCGATGGCGTCACCTCTTTGGTCGCGTCGCCGACGCGCGCGCCTCCGGTCTCGACATCAAGCCCCAAGTCGCCTCGCGGCCCATCGGCGTACTCCTCGGACTCGACGCCACGGCCAACCCGTTCCTCGCGTCGCGATCGTTCCAGGAGGTCGCCGGCCTCGAGCGCTCCGCACGCCTCGCCGCGCTGCGCGATCCCGAACGCAAGCGCCGGGTCCTGGCCGAACACGCGGAGTTCGTCGTCGGGTTGCCTGATGGCCTTCTCCGCCAGCTTGCGTCCGGCTGGGACACGATGTTCGTGCTCGACGACCCCGTCGACTACGAAATGGACACGGCCCGTTCGATCGGCGCGCTCGCACGCGCCGCGGCGGAGGAACCTGCGTCACGCGTCTACGACCTGCTCCTTGAGCAGGACGGCACGCAGCTGCTCTACCTCCCGCTGTTCAACTTCGCGTACGGCAATTTCGACGACCTCCACGAGATGATCACGAACCCGTTTTCGCTCTTCGGGCTGTCCGACGCGGGCGCGCACTGCGGCGCTATCTGCGACGCGTCCATGCCGACGTCGTCACTGGTCCTCTGGTCCCGAGACCGCCAGGACGGCGCTCGGGTGCCGATCGAGGCCATCGTCCACCAGCAGACCCAACGGACCGCGGCGCACGTCGGCTGGCTCGACCGAGGCGTCCTTGCCCCCGGATATGTCGGCGACGTGAACGTCATCGATCTGGATTCCCTCGAATGCCGCGCACCACACCTCGTCAATGATCTCCCAGCCGGGGGCCGGCGCCTCATGCAGGAGGCAACGGGGTACCGGGCCACCGTGAAGGCCGGCGCCATCACCTTCGAGAACGGGGAGCACACCGGCACACTCCCCGGCCGGCTCCTCCGAGGCGCCCAGCCACCACCCGCCTGATCCTGCCCCCCTCAAGGAGGTCGTTCGGCCCGCCGATACGTGGGCCGAACGAATCATCGGGAGGCAACGGGCATGAGCACGCGCACACTCGCCGCACTGGCGGTCATGGCGATCGCGGTCACCGCCTGTTCGAGCACGTCGCCGGACGCCACTGACAAGCGCGCCGCCACCGCGTCCGCGAGCGCGGCGTTCGCCGCGAACACCGAGCATGTCCCCGGCACCCTGGCGGAGTACGTCGGCGCCCGCGCCGACGTACACAACACCACCTGCGATCGAAGGGAAGGGCGCTGGACGGCGGCCGGGAACATCAGCAACCCGACGACGGCGGCCGCGCACTACCGCATCTACGTGAGCTTCCTCGATGGCGACACGACCGTCGGCATCGCCGAGACCGACCTGCCCAAGGTGGCACGCAACCGCACCGTCGAGTGGAGCACATCCGTCACAGCACGAGGCGATGCGCTCCGATGCGTTCTTCGCGTCGAACGCTCGTCCACTTCGTGACTCTCTGATCAACCCCGACCCGAACCGCGCCGAAAGGCCATCGTGAACCCCCACACCGCAGGATTCTCGCCCTCGTGGCTCCGCAGACTTCCCGCCACGTCGACGCGTATCGCCGTGACGATCCTGCTCGTGCTCGCCGCGCTCATCCCGATCGATGCCGCGTTGGACATCCGCCCCGCCGGCGCCGTGACCTGCGCCGCCGCGAACATCACAGTGACTCCGCTGGCGGACCCCGTCTTCTACACGGACTTCAGCCCGAGCCCGCCTTCCTTGCCGACGCTCGCGGGGCACTACACCGGCTATCGAATCATGAACAACACCGGAGCGACGCTGGCAACGCCGCACGTGCAACTCTCGGGATTTTCCGGCGGCGTCGTGGCCCTGGCACCCGGACAGTCGGCGTCACAGCCCGTCGGCAGCCTCGCGCCGGGGGCGTCAGGCCTCGCGTACTTCTACCTCAGCGCTTCGTCGGCCACGACCGTCGACCAGACGCACACCGTCTCGGTCTATGACCGCGACCCGAGCCTGACCGGGGCGGTGCAGACATGCGCCACGGGCTTCACCTACACCGACGTCGTGGCCACCACCCAGGCCGCGGCCAACAAGGTGACCATTGCCACGGCGACCAGCAACCCGCCGGGACTCGGCGCCACGATGACGCTGACCGTGACCGGTGAGACCGGGACCGTCGGCAACGGCCCGGCATCCGATCCCAAGGGCTTCGACATGACGCCGGCCGCGATCGTCTCCGGGCCCTTGGCGTGGAACGCGTCTGCGTACCGACTCGTGGGAGTGAACCTCAACGTCGACCTGACGGGCGGTGGCGCCGCGAACTATCCGGACCTGCTCCACCGCACGTTCACCGACGCCAGCTCCGGGAACCGCACGTACGTCATCACCTACACGTTCCGCATCGTCGGGACGACGACGTCCAACACGACGGTCAGCCCGATTCAGTACATCGCGTCCGGAACCCAGATCAAACACACCAGCACCGGGGACTCCACGTACCAGGCCATCTTGCCGATCCAACCCATCTCGAACACCACGACACTGACCAAGACCGTCAGCCCGACCACGATGCTGCAGCCCGGCGGGACGGCCACCTACACCGTCACCGCGACCAACAGCGGTGGGCAGTCCGCGACGCTCGACGACTTCACCGACACCCCCGGAACCGGCGCGACGTATGTGCCCGGCAGTTCGAAATTCAACGGCGTCGCAATCGCGGATCCCCTGGCCAGCGGCACCAACTTCGTCTGGGCCGGCGCGTGGACTGTTCCCGGGGGATCGACCCGCACGCTCACCTACCAGATGGCCATCTCCACCATGCCGATGGTCGTCACCAACTCGGTGATCGGCCACATCGGGTCGACCGTGATCGACACGACTGCCTCCACGCTCGACGTCAGCCCCGCGACGAGCGCGGTCGACGTCACCGCGCCACCCAAGATCAACGTCAAGAAGACAGTCGACGCGCGCGTCGACAGCTCGGACCAGTTCACGGTCTCACTGAAGAACGGTGCGTCGACCCTCGCCTCCGCCACAACCTCCGGTGGAGGTACCGGTGCCACGACCGGGAACACGAGCGTCACCGCCGGAACCACCTACACCCTGACCGACATCATGGCGGCAGGCAGCGCGACCACGATCAGTGCGTACGAGGGGTCGATCAGTTGCTCGAACAGCAAGTCGGGATCGCCGACCGTGCTGCCGAGCGGTATCGGAACCTCGTTCACGATCACGCCGGTGAACGGGGACGTCATCTCCTGCACGTTCACCAACTCACCCAAACCGAAGCTCACCCTCGTGAAGTCCGTGGCCTCGCGGGCGCAGGCCACGGACCAGTTCACGGTGTCGATCCGCAACGGACCGAGCCCCGTTGCCAGCGCCACCACCTCAGGGACCGGTACGTCGGTTTCGACCGGCGCAACGACGGTGACCGCCGGGACCACCTACACCCTGACCGACGCCATGGCCGCCGGCTCGGGTTCGGTTATCGGCCAGTACCTGCCCACCATCGTCTGCACGAACGCGACCGGAGGATCCGCCACCGTGCTGCCCACAGGCGGCGGCACCTCGTTCTCCATCACGCCGGCCAACAACGACAGCATCACGTGCACCATCACCAACACACCGGGAACGACCGGGATCACCATCGACAAGACCGCGAGCCCCGCAAGCGGAGTGTCTGCAGGCAACGTGGTCACCTACACGTACGCCGTCACGAACACCGGATCACTCTCTCTGACCAACGCGACCGTCACCGACCCGATGAGCGGCCTCTCCGCGATCGGCTGCACCCCGGCCAACGGTTCGACGCTCGCCGCCGGCGCCACGATGACCTGTTCGGCCACCTACACCGTGACCCCCGCGGACGTTTCGGCCGGCTCGATCCTGAACACCGGAACCGTCAACGCCAAGGACCCGAGCAACAACAACGTCACCGCCAGCGGTGGTGCGACGGTGACGACGGCGGCGGCACCGAGCCTTTTGTTGACCAAGACCGCCAGCCCGAACACCGGTGTCGTCGCCGGTGACCTCGTCACCTACACCATCACTGGCCAGAACACCGGTCCGGTCACCCTCCACAACGTCACCGTCTCCGACCCGAAGCCGGGCCTGAGCGCACTGTCCTGCACGCCGACCGCCCCCGCGACGCTGGCACCCAACGCCACCATCACCTGCACCGCGACCCGCACCGTCACCCAAGCCGACGTCGACGCCGGCAGCATCACCAACACCGCCACCATCAACGCCCTCGACCCGACCAACAACCCGGTCTCGAAGACCGCCGGGGCGACCGTCACCCCCTCGAACACCGCCACCATGTCGCTGACCAAGACCGCTTCGCCGGCGACCGGTGTCGTCACCGGTGACCTCGTCACCTACACCATGACCGGCACCAACACCGGCGCCGTCACCCTCCACAACGTGACCGTCACCGACCCCAAACCCGGCATGAGTGCCGTGAGCTGCTCCCCCGCGGCACCCGCGACCCTTGCACCCGGTGCCACCATCACCTGCACCGCCACCCGCACCGTCACCCAAGCCGACGTCGACAGCGGCAGCATCGCCAACACCGCCACCATCAACGCCCTCGACCCGACCAACAACCCGGTCTCGAAGACCGCCGGGGCGACCGTCACCCCATCGAACACCGCCACCCTCTCGTTGACGAAGTCCGCTTCGCCGGCGACCGGTGTCGTCGCCGGTGACCTCGTCACCTACACCATCACCGGCACCAACACCGGCGCCGTCACCCTCCACAACGTCGGCGTGGCCGACCCGATGCCGGGACTCTCCGCGATCTCATGCACCCCGGCTGCGCCCGCCGTACTCGCACCCAACGCCACCATCACCTGCACCGCGACGCGCTCCGTCACCCAACCCGACGTCGACGCCGGCAGCATCACCAACACCGCCACCATCAACGCCCTCACCCCGACCAACAACCCGGTGTCGAAGACCGCCGGCGCGACCGTCACCCCATCGAAGGTCGCCACCCTGTCCCTCGCCAAGACCGCATCGCCGAACACCGGCGTCGTCGCCGGTGACCTCGTCACCTACACCATCACTGGCCAGAACACCGGCGCCGTCACCCTCCACAACGTGACCGTCACCGACCCGATGCCGGGACTCTCCGCGGTGAGCTGCACGCCCGCGGCGCCCGCGACCCTCGCGCCCAACGCCACGATCACCTGCACCGCGACGCGCACCGTCACCCAACCCGACGTCGACGCCGGCAGCATCACCAACACCGCCACCATCAACGCCCTCGACCCCGCCAACAACCCGGTGACGAAGACCGCAGGCGCGACGGTGACGACGGCGGCCGCACCCAGCCTGTCGCTGACCAAGGCCGCCTCGCCCGCGATAGGTGTGGTCGCCGGTGACCTCGTCACCTACACCATCACCGGCCAGAACACCGGTCCGGTCACCCTCCACAACGTCACCGTCTCCGACCCGAAGCCGGGCCTGAGCGCACTGTCCTGCACGCCGACCGCCCCCGCGACCCTTGCACCCGGTGCCACCATCACCTGCACCGCCACCCGCACCGTCACCCAAGCCGACGTCGACGCCGGCAGCATCACCAACACCGCCACCATCAACGCCCTCGACCCGACCAACAACCCGGTCTCGAAGACCGCCGGGGCGACCGTCACCCCCTCGAACACCGCCACCCTCTCGTTGACGAAGTCCGCTTCGCCGGCGACCGGTGTCGTCGCCGGTGACCTCGTCACCTACACCATCACCGGCACCAACACCGGCGCCGTCACCCTCCACAACGTGACCGTCACCGACCCCAAACCCGGCATGAGTGCCGTGAGCTGCTCCCCGGCCGCGCCCGCCGTACTCGCACCCAACGCCACGATCAGCTGCACCGCGACCCGCACCGTCACCCAAGCCGACGTCGACAGCGGCAGCATCGCCAACACCGCCACCATCAACGGCCTCGACCCGGCCGACAACACCATCACCAACACCGCCGGCGCCACGGTCACCCCATCGAACACCGCCACCCTGAGCCTCACCAAGACCGCATCGCCGAACACCGGCGTCGTCACCGGTGACCTCGTCACCTACACCATGACCGGCACCAACACCGGCGCAGTCACGCTCCACAACGTCACGATCACGGACCCGATGCCCGGGCTCTCGGGTCTCAGTTGCACGCCTCTGACCCCGGCGACACTGGCCAGCGGGGATGCGCTGACGTGCACCGCAACCCGCACCGTCACCCAGGCCGACGTCGACGGGGGCAGCATCACGAACACCGCCACCATCGACGGCCTCGACCCGGCCGACAACACCATCACCACGACCGCCGACGCGACCGTGACGCCTCGCCAGCAGGAGGCGGTGGCCTTCACCAAGACGGCCAGTCCCAGCTCGGGTGTCGTCGCCGGCACCGTGATCACCTACACGATGACTGCCCGCAACACCGGCACGGTCACCCTGACCGACGCAACGATCGCGGATGCGAAACCAGGACTCAGCCCGCTCACCTGCACCCCGGCCCAGGGTTCGGATCTCGCGCCTGGCGCCGAAATGCAGTGCACCGCGACCTATACGGTCACCGCGGCGGACGTCGCGAGCGGTTCGATCGCGAACACCGCCAGCATCAGCGGCAACGGCACCGCCGGTCCGATCACGGCCGCGGGTGCCGCGACCGTCCCGACCCGGGTCGGTACGGATGTCAGCCTCGCCAAGAAGCTGGTGGAGACGGGCGACGGCGAGGCCACCTGGCGGATCACGGTCACCAACGCAGGGCCGGGCGAGCTCGCCGGACCGTTCACGGTGACCGACGACCTGCCGAACGGCCTCGAGTTCGTCTCGGCGCAGGGGGACGGCTGGCAGTGCACCGGGACCGACCCGGTCGCTTGCGAACACGCGGCGCCGTTGGCGGCCGGCGCTTCGAGCAGCGTCGACCTCGTCACGAAGATCACCGGACCTGGCACCCTCACGAACACCGCGTCACTCGACGTGCTCGGCGAGATCGTCCGGGCCGACGCGGTATATCGACCGGCAGGGGCGTTCGCCTTCACCGGTGCTGAGGTCGTCCGCGTCGGGATGCTGGGCCTGTTCGGCGTCATCGCCGGGTCGAGCATCCTGATCGGGGCTCGGCGCCGCAACACTGAGGCGACGAATCCCGCCACCTGACGGTCGGGTCACGCCACTCCTAGGATCGCCCCATGGGGGATTTCCGCGGGACCATCGGCGACACGTGGCGCGAATCGACACCCTGGTGGCCACCGGACCCTGCACCGCCCGAGGGTGCACCCAACGTGGTCCTCGTGGTCCTCGACGACGTCGGCTACGCCCAACTCGGCTGCTACGGATCAGACATTGACACGCCGGTCCTCGACGGACTCGCCGCCGACGGTGTCCGCCTGACCCGGTTCCACACGACCGCACTCTGCTCACCGACCCGGGCGTGCCTGCTCACCGGGCGCAACCACCACTCGAACGGCATGGCCCGCGTCGCCGACCTCGCAATCGGGTATCCGGGTTACAACGGCATCATCCCCCGCGAGAACGGGTTCCTCTCCGAAATCCTCGCCACCCACGGGTACCTGCCGTTGGCCGTCGGCAAGTGGCACCTCACCAATGGCGACGAGACGCACTTCGCCGCGCCGCGTGACTCGTGGCCGTGCCACCGCGGCTTTCGGCACTGGTACGGCTTCCACGGCGGCGAAACCCACCAGTTCGTCCCGAACTTGTTCCGCGACGACACCGCGACCAAGCCGCCACGTTCGATGGAGGACGGCTACCACCTCACCGAGGACCTCGCCGACGAAGCGATCTCGATGATCGGCTCGCTGCGCAGCGTCGAGCCGACCATGCCCTTCTACCTGCACTTCGCGACGGGCGCGTGCCACTCCCCCCATCACGCCCCGGACGAGTGGCTCGAGCAGTACCGCGGCAAGTTCGCCGACGGGTGGGACGTGTGGCGGGAACGGACCTTCGCCCGCCAGCAGGCGCTCGGCCTGCTCCCCGAATCCACCGTGCTCGCGCCGCGCCCGCACTGGGTGCCCGCGTGGGACTCACTCGAACCCGATGACCAGGCGGTCGCCGCGCGCTTTCAGGAGTGCTTCGCCGCGTTCCTCTCCCACACCGACGACCAGATCGGCCGTGTCCTCGACTACCTCGACGAGTTGGGCGAGGCGGAGAACACGATCGTGATCGTCGTCTCCGACAACGGCGCGTCGTCTGAGGGCGGCGTGCTCGGGTCGATCAACGACGCCCGCATCTGGAACGGCCGCCCGGCCGGCCCCAAGGAGTTGCGCGCCCGCATCGACGAGATCGGCACGGCCGGGACCCACAACAACTACCCGTGGGGCTGGACAATGGCCGGCAACACGCCGTTCCGCCGGTGGAAGCGCGAAACCCACGAGGGCGGGATCGCGGATCCGTGCATCGTGCGCTGGCCGCGCGGCATCGGCGCCCGCGGGGAGCTTCGCCACCAGTTCGCACACGCGATCGATGTTCTGCCGACACTGCTCGAACTCATCGGCGTCGAGGCCCCGGCCACGATCGACGGGATTCCGCAGTCGCCGATCGAGGGAACGAGCTTCGCCTACCTCCTCGACGCGCCGGATGCACCCGAGCAGCACTCGACGCAGTACTTCGAGATGCTGGGCTGCCGCGCGATCTACCACGAGGGGTGGAAGGCGGTCGCGTTCAAGCCGCTCGGTGCGATGTACGACGACGGCATCGATCCGGACGCGCCGTTCGCGGACGACGAGTGGGAGCTCTACGACGTGCGCGTGGATCCCACCGAGACCGACAACCTGGCCGCCGCGGAGCCGGAGCGACTCGCGGCGATGATCGAACGCTGGTGGGAGGAGGCCCGCACCTACCAGGTGCTCCCGCTCGACAACCGGCCCGTCGCCGCGCTCATCAATCCCCGCCGCCCGTTCGCGGATCGCACGTTCGTGACCTATTGGCCGACGGACCAGCCCGTCCCCGAGGAGAACGCCATCAACGTCCGCGGGCGCGATCACGAAGTCCGGGCCTTCGTGGAGGTTCCCGACTCCGGCGCGGTCGAAGGGGTCCTACTCGCGCTGGGAACCGTGCTCGGTGGCTGGTCGCTCCACGTGCTCGAGGGTCGGCTCCGCTACGCGTCCAACTTTCTCGGCCGCGACCGTTACGTCGTCGAAACCGACGTCGCGATCAAAGCGGGCCCCCATGTACTGGCGATGCATTTCGACGCCAACCCCGACTTCTCGGGCACGGCGCACCTACTCGTGGACGGCGTCGAAGTCGGCGTCGGCGAGATTCCCCGCACCACGCCCGTGCGCCACTCGATCAGCGGCGCGGGCATGACGTGCGGTTGGGAGCAGGGCCCCTCGGTCGGACCCGGCTACGCCGCGCCGTTCCCGTTCACCGGGACCGTGCACAAGGTGGAGGTCGAAGTATCGACCGGCGACACACCACCCCGCGATGTCGAAGCCGCCTACCAGGCGATCATGGCCGAGCAGTAGCACGTCAGAACTCGCGGCGTGCTCCCTGTTCCTCCTCGGTTCGACACGGGTACCCTGCCGCGAATGGGTGCAGCAGTCCAGCCGGTGATCGACGTCGACCAGCATTTGGTCGAGTCACGCGGCCTGTGGCGCCGGTACGCGGACCCGGGTGCACGTGACGACGCGCTGGCGATCGTCGACGACGACCTGGGCAACGCGTGGCTGACCTGGCACGGAACACGCCTCGGACCGGCCGAGGTCCAGACGCCCGGCGAAACCGACGAGATCGGCGAGCGGCACCGTCGCACCCGCCGCGGCGAGGCGCCGCTCGTCCGGTACGACGACGCACTCCCCCGCGACCACTGGGACCCGGATGCCCGGAGCACGCGCCTCGATGCCATGGGCGTGGACGAGGCCGTGCTGTTCCCGAACTACGGCCTCCTGTGGGAACGCCGCCTCTCCGTCGACCTGCCCGCGCTGTGTACGAACATGCGCGCCTGGAACCGATGGTGCGGCGAGCTCGTGTCCGAGCGCCTGGCCCCCGTCGCCCATCTCACGCTGCGGGACGGCGAGTGGGTCGACGACGAACTCGGCGCGCTCGCCGCGGCCGGGGTGAAGGTCGCCATGATCGCGCCGGCGCTCGTCGACGGTCGCCCGCTTTCGCATCCCCATCACGATCCGATCTGGGCCGCGTTCGTCGAGCACGACATCGCGCCGGTCTTCCATGTGGCCGACCAGCCACGGGTGTTCGACGACGGGTGGTACCCGCCGGACGGGGAGGACTTCGTGCCGGTGATCGACTCGGTCTTCCTGCACACCGCGGCCGCACTCGCCTGCACCGATCTCATCGTGCACGGCGTCCTGGAACGCTTCCCCGAGCTGCGAATCGGCATCGTCGAGTTGTCGGCGGTCTGGGTGCCGATGTACCTGATGATGCTCGACGGCGGCTACGACTTCACCACTCGGCTCAACGGCACGGTCCCCGCGCCACTCTCGCTGCGCCCGAGCGAGTACTTCCGCCGGCAGGTGCGCGTCTCGTCGTTCTCCTATGAGCTACCCGAGCGCCTCCGTGGCCAACTCGGCGGCGCCGACCTCCTCATGGCGTGCTCGGACTTCCCACATTCGGAGGGCACCGCGACGCCGCTCGCGGATTACGCCGCCACCGGCCGCCACAGCACGGACCCCGACCGGTCCCCCGGCTTGTTCCACGACAACGCCGCGTTCCTGCTCGGCCGCTGAACTCACCCGGACTCCGAGACCTCGACGCCGTCGGGACGGAGGACGCGCAACTCCTCGCCGTCGAACTTCACGATCCAGCCCGGTCGGTGCACGACCTGATGGTGGTGGTCGCAGAGCAGCACCAGGTTGTCGCGGTCGGTTCGACCACCCGAGCGCCAATGCACGACATGGTGCGCGTCGCACCATCCGGGCGGTCGATCACATCCGGGGAACCGACACCCGCCGTCGCGCACGACGATCGCCCGTCGAAGTGCCGACGGCACGGTTCGCCGAGACCGGCCGGCCTCGAGGGGAACTCCCCGGGGGTCGGTCACGACCCGCGCCACCGTGCTGTCACACAACGCCCGCTCCACCTCGGCGGGGTGGAGCGGGCCGCGGAACTCACCGTCGAGGCGCCCAGCCCCGGCACCGCGGAGAGTCTCCCAGTCCACGACGATCGTGGCATGAACGCGCGCCCGATCGGTGTGCTGCGGAAACCCCGCGAGCGCGACCTCGGCCATGCGTACGAGCGCGTCGGCTCGGCGGCGGGCCGGGGTCCGGGCGTCACCGTCGGTCGGCGGATCGGTGAACGCATGGATCGCGGTCACGACGGTCTCGGCCGCGAGCTCGGAGAGCTCCGCGGTCAGCAGGGTCCGATCCGCATACGTCGTCGAAATCGTCAGCCCGTCGTGCGCCCGCGGCTCGGTGCCGTCGGCCGTCGCACAGTGCCGGAAGTGTGCGCACGCGCGCCGGAGTTGGCGGGTCGCACCCTCGCGGGCCAGGTTCAGCAACGAAGTCTCGACCGCGGCCAGCTCGGCGTCATGACCTTCGACGCGCGCGGCCACGATCGTCCGCGCCGCGCCGGTGGTGATCTCCCCCGCGCGCCAAGCCTCGCCCGTCGCGTGCAGCACATCCGCGCAGACCGCGCCGGCATCGAGCGCGGCCCGAATGTCGCCCTCGCGCATGCCGGTACGGCGACGTAGCCAGGCGGCGGTCGACGGTGAACCGTCCGCGGCGCCGATCCCACGACGATGGGCCGCGTGCGCGAGACGGGCGAACTGCGCCTCGAGCCGGTCGATCTCGGCACGCACCGCGAGGACTTCGTCCGCAAGGCACACGTCGGTCAGCGTGACGGGTTCCGTGGCCACGACGACGCCAACGGCTTCTCGTAGTTCCACAACGGACACGGCAGTACCTCCCTCCACGGACGATCACGACTGACGTCTTGCGGCCCGAGACCGGGCGAGCCCACCTGCAACCCGCCGGCGAAACGATGACGACAGGCCACTCCGAGTGGGGCGGGGAAGTACGGATCATTCTATCGAACTGGTGTTCGGGAGTCAACCAAATTCTTCAACCTTCCCAGGCCGGATCGAGCAACCGAAGCACGGAACGCTTCAGGCGGCTGGGTCAGTTCGATCACATTGCCGTCCAGGTCGGCAGAGCGCGCCGACCGGCCCCAGCGTTGGTCCTTCGGCGCCTCCAGGACGTCTGCGGCGGCAGCCACCGCCGCGGTGTGCGCCTCGTCGATGTCGCGCACCGAAACGCGACCATCTGCCGGCCGGTCCGTCACGAATTGTGTCGGTCGCCCCGAAAAAATGACCCGTGCCGTCGACCATGGCCGCGCCGATGGTCAATGATGGCGGGATGCCTGAACCTCGTGAGATTGCTCCCGCCACCGGCAAGCTCGGTGTGCTGCTCCCCGGCCTCGGCGCCGTCGCCTCGACACTCATCGCCGGCGTCGAAACCGCCCGCAAGACCGGCACTCCCCCGATCGGCTCGATCACCCAGATGGCCAAGATCCGCCTCGGCAGCCGCGATGCCGGGAGGAACCCGTTCATCAAGGACTTCGTGCCGCTCGCGCAGCTCGACGACCTTGTCTTCGGAGGCTGGGATCCCATCTCGGCGAACGTGCTGGAGGCGGCTCGGACGTGCGGCGTCCTCGACGAGCGAGACCTCGCACCCGTCAGCGCGGAGCTCGAGGGCGTCGTGGCGATGGACGCCGTCTTCGACCAGTCCTGGGTGAAGCGGCTCGACGGGTTCCGGGTGAAGCAGGGCGCGTCCAAGCTGGAACTCGCCGAGCAGGTGATGGCCGACATCGAGCGGTTCCGCGACGAGAACGAATGCGACCGCCTCGTGATGGTGTGGTGCGGATCGACCGAGGCGTACCACGAACCGTGCGAGGTGCACGACAGCATCGAGTCGTTCGAACAGGGGCTGCGCGACAGCCACCCCGAAATCAGCCCGAGCCAGATCTACACCTACGCCGCGCTCCAGAGTCGCGTGCCCTACGCCAACGGCGCGCCGAACTTCAGTTGCGACCTGCCGTGCATGCTGGAACTGGCCGACCGCAACGGCGTGCCGATCGGCGGCAAGGACTTCAAGACCGGCCAGACGCTGATGAAGACCATCCTCGCTCCGGGCTTCAAGAGCCGGATGCTCGGACTCAACGGCTGGTACTCCACCAACATCCTCGGCAACCGCGACGGCGAGGTCCTCGACGACCCGGAGAACTTCAAGTCGAAGGAAGTCTCCAAGCTGGGTGTGCTCGACACGATCTTCCAGCCCGAGGAGTACCCGCAGCTGTACGGCGACATCTCCCACGTCGTGCGCATCAACTACTACCCGCCCCGCGGTGACAACAAGGAGGGGTGGGACAACATCGACATCTTCGGGTGGATGGGCTACCCGATGCAGATCAAAGTCGACTTCCTCTGTCGCGACTCGATCCTCGCCGCGCCACTCGTCCTCGACCTCGCGCTCTTCTTCGACCTGGCCGCCCGGGCCGGGGAGAAGGGCGTGCAGGAGTGGCTCAGCTTCTACTTCAAGAGCCCGCAGCCGGTGGACACCACACTTCCGCCCGAGCACGACATCTTCATCCAGCAGACCAAGTTGAAGAACACACTGCGCGAGTGGATGGGCGAATCACCGGTGACGCACTCCGAAGCCGGGTAACCCTACCCACGCCCTCACGGGGTCGGCGCAGCAGTCGCAGGATCATGCGGGAACAGCCTCGAGCCGGAACGCAATACCTGGAGTCGGTCAGCGCCCTCCTCCAGCGCGTCCGCACGGCGCACCCCACCCGAGGGTTGTTCGAGGCTGCCGACCTTCAGTGGTGGTGGCGCACCCCGCGCCCGACCGACGACCTCGAGCAGCTCTTCTGGTTCGATCCCCTCGATCGACCGGACGCCGCGGTGATCGCCACCGACTGGGGCGACCGGATCGCGCTCACGCCGATCGTCATGCCCGAGGCATCCGCCGACTGGGTCGCACATGTGGTGGAGCGCGGACTCGCCCATGCCCACGAAGCCGGGTTCAGGACCGTCGAACTCGAGGTCGATCGCTCCGATCAGGTTCTGCGTGCCTTCCTGATCGCGCGTGACTTCGCGATCAAAGGTGACGGGGTGGTCGAGACGTGGTTGCCAGCAGACGATCGGCCCGAGATCAGTTCGCTGCCCGACGGCTACCGGTTGTCGAGCCGCCTCGACGCGACCGGACGACCCCATCACATGATCAACCGGAACGGACCCGACGTCGAGGCGCGCCTGCGGCAGACGTCGCTCTATCGCCCCGATTTCGACCTGTTCATGGTGGACCGCGACGACAACGACGCGGCGAGCGGTCTGTTCTGGTTCGATGCGGAGACCGCCACCGGGTTGGTCGAACCGGTGCGCACCGAGGACGCCCACCAACGACGGGGATTGGCCCGCCATGTCCTCACCAGCGGCATCGCGCGGCTGGCCGCCGCCGGCGCCGAGCGCATCAAGATCTGTTTCGAACCGGGTAACCCGGCGTCGAGGAACCTCTACCTCAGCACCGGCTTCCAACCGGTCAAGCGGACCGACGTGTTCGCCGGCCCGACGCATCCGTAGCCTCGTCGCGGACGCGGTTATTCGGCCGAACCGCGGTGCTTCAGGCGCGAGAGTGAACGCCATGCCCCAGAACATCTTCATCGGGCCCATGGCGCGCGGATACGACGCCCACGAAGCCAAGCTCTCGAACCCGGCGCCCGTCGAACGCGCCGTCGCGTTCCTGCGCGACCTCGCGGCGGGCGGCGGCGCGCTCGAGTTCGCGATCGGGACGGGTCGGATCGCGCTCCCCCTGCACGCCGCGGGCGTCACAGTGCAGGGAATCGAGATCTCCGACGACATGGTTGCCGAGCTGCGCCAGAAGCCCGGGGGCGACGAACCCACAATTCCGGTGACGATCGGCGACATGGCCACGACCCGGGTCCCGGGCCAGTTCACGCTCGTCTACCTCGTCTACAACACGATCCAGAACCTGCTCGAACAGGCCGAGCAGGTCGCCTGCTTCCGCAACGCGACCGCGCACCTGACACCCGGAGGATGCTTCGTGATCGAGAGCGGCGTACCGGCGCTGCGGAGGCTGACGCCCGGCGCGACGGCGGTGCCGTTCGACGTCTCCGCGCAGCACCTCGGCTTCGACACGTTCGACCTCACCCGCCAACGCCTGACGTCGCATCACTACTTCACCAACGACGACGGCGCGACGACCTACGCCGCGACCCATCACCGGTTCGTGTGGCCCGCAGAACTCGACTTGATGGCGCAACTCGCAGGCCTGGAATTGCGCGAACGCTGGGAGAACTGGGAGCGCAAACCATTCACCGACGACAGCGAGTCACACATCTCGGTCTGGGCGAAGCCGTCCGGGTAGCGGCATGACCGTCCTCAGACACGCGTCCGACACTACGCAGGGACCGGGTAGCTCCTCGTTCCGACCCGGGGAGTGGGCTCGTTAGGGTGCAGTCCGTGACGTTCACGCTGTTGCCCGCGGTCGACGTGGCCGGCGGACGCACGGTCCAGCTCGCGCACCGCGAGGGCGCAGACCCAGCTGGCGGCGATCCGTTCAGCGCCGCGCTCGCGTGGCAGGCCGCAGGCGCGGAGTGGATCCACCTGGTCGACGTGGACGCCGCCTTCGGGCGCGGATCCAACATCGAACTCCTCGCGGCGGTCGTCGAGGCGTTGGACGTCCGCGTCCAGTTGTCGGGCGGCGTCGGCGACGACGCGTCGCTCGAGCAGGCGCTCGGGACCGGCTGCGCACGAGTCAATATCGACGCGACGGCGCTCGAGAATCCGGCCTGGTGCGCCCGGGCGATCGGCGAGCACGGCGACCGCATCGCGGTGAGCCTTGATGTTCATATGGTCAACGATCCATCGGGCACGACCGCGCACCGACTCCGTGCCCGAGGCGCCACGACGGACGGCGGCGACCTGTGGGAAGCGATCACGCGTCTCGACGAGTACGGCTGCGCCCGGTACGTCGTCACCGACGTCAGCCGCGACGGATCGTTGCGCGGCCCCAATGCCGAGCTCTACCGAGCGGTCACCCACACCACCGCGGCACCGGTGATCGCATCCGGCGGGATCTCGTCGATCGCGGACCTGGTCGGCCTGGCCGAAGTCGCCGCGGCCGGTGCCAACCTCGAAGGCGTGATCGTGGGCAACGCGCTCTACGCGGGCCGCTTCACCCTGCCCGAGGCGCTCGACGCGATGCGCCCGATCGCCCGCGACGCACGTTCCGCCGACTGACCGGGGACATCGCCTCAGGTCTCCCGCAACGCCGCCGCGAGTTCACCGAAGCGGCGGAAGGTCGCTTCGTGCGATCCATAGGTTGAGCCGGCGTGATACAGCACCGGCTGCACGTCGAGGTCATCGAGCGCGGCGAGTCGCTCAACGATCCGCTCGGGCATCTCGGCCCACGTTCCCTCCACCAGGAAGTGGTCGAGGATCTCGTCGTCGATCACGGCGCTCATCCCCGCCATGTCGCCGGTCTTCTGTGCGGCGCGTAACGCTTCGGTGGTCCCCGGCCGACCGATCTGTTCGAAGATGAACGCGTAGTTGGGCGTCGAGCCGTAGAAGCCGACCATGGCGCGGGTCGCTTCCCGCCACCGGCGTCGCTCCTCGGCGGTGTCACCCGCCGCGGTGAAGACCGGCACGTGGGCCGTGTAGCCCTCCAACCCGGATGGACGACCCTCCCGCAGGTTCGGCAGCAGGGTGGCTCCGTGATAGGTCGGTGAGTTGAGCGGATGCACGTGGACGCCGTCCGCCTCGGCGCCCGCCATCCGCAACATCCAGGGGTTCACCGCGGCCACGTCCACCGGCGGATCCGCTTCCGAGATCGGGCCGGGTGACCACATCGCGGGGAGCAGCGAGAGGTCGAAGAAGTCGCCGTGGTGGTCGAGGCGCTCGCCCCGGAACCCGGCGAAGCAGGCCTTGACCGCGCGCACGTAGTCGCGCAGTCGCGGTCCCGGCCGATCGAAGTCGACGCCGTACCGACGCTCGACGTGCGCGCGGACCTGGGTGCCGAGCCCGAGCCGGAACCGCCCGCCGCTCGCCTCGGCCAACTCCCAGGCTGTCGACGCAGTCACCATCGGGCTTCGGGGGAACGCCACCGCGATCCCGGTCGCCAGGTCGAGATCGAGCCCCTGCACCGCCGCCACCGCGGCGGAGAGGTACGCGGTGCGACCCGATTCCACGATCACCAGGCCCGCGAATCCGGCGGCGGCCGCATCGGTGGCCAGCGACACGAACTCGCCGAGCGGCTTGGCGCCCGTCATCATGTGGACCTTCACGGTGTCCCCCCGATCGTTCGTGCCCCATTGTTCGCGCCGCATCGTGTCCGGCCCGCGACCCTCGCGTCGAATGCTCCGGTACGGTCCGGCCATGACCGAGACACCGTTCCCCGTCACGCTCGCGACGCTCGCCGCTGCGGACCCCGGCCGCATCGCCGTGAGCGACGCCGAGCGCGCGCTCACCCGCGCCGAACTGGACGCGCGCACCAACCGTTTGGCCCGTGCGTATGAAGCCCTCGGCGTCACCCAGGACTCGTTCGTCACCATCGGCCTGACCAACGGGGTGGAGTGGTTCGAAGCCGCGATCGCCACGTGGAAACTCGGCGCGACGCCGGCACCGGTGTCGGCCAAGCTCCCTCGTCTGGAGCTGGACGCGATCGTGGAACTCGCGGATCCGAGTCTCGTGGTCGGACTCGAGGTGCCGGGCAGAACCTGCATCCCCGCCGGCTTCGTTCCCGACGCCGCACTCAGCGACGAGCCCGTCCCGACCCGCGTCGCGAGTGCGTGGAAGGCCCCAACGTCGGGGGGCTCGACCGGACGCCCGAAGCTGATCGTCGCCGGGAGCGGCTCCACCTCCGAGTCGGCGACCCTGACCGGTCTCGCGTTCGGGATGACGCCGGACGGCGTGCACCTGGCGACCGGACCGCTGTATCACAACGGTCCGCTCTCCTTCTCCGTTGCGGCGCTGCTGCTCGGTTGCCACGTCGTGATCATGGAGCGCTTCGATGCTCCAGGCGCCCTGCGACTCGTCGAGGAGCACCAGGTCGACTGGATGTACGCGGTGCCGACGATGATGCAACGGATCTCGAAGCTGCCCGAGGCCGACCGCAACCGGTCAGACCTCTCGTCGCTCAAGGTCGTGTTCCACCTCGCCGCGCCGTGTCCGGACTGGCTCAAGCGCGAATGGATCGAGTGGCTCGGCCCCGAGAAGATCTGGGAGCTGTACGCGGGCACCGAGGCTCAATCGGTGACGGTGATCAAGGGTGACGAGTGGTTGGAGCATCCCGGCTCCGTCGGCCGGCCGATCATCGGCGAGATGAAGATCTTCGACGTGGATGGCAACGAACTGCCGACCGGCGAGCAGGGCGAGGTCTTCATGCGCCCGCCCGACGGCGTCACGACCTACCGCTACGTCGGGGCGGAGGCCAAGGCCCGGGACGGGTGGGAGTCGCTCGGGGACATGGGTTGGATGGACGAGGACGGCTATCTCTACCTCGGCGACCGCGCGACCGACATGATCCTCACCGGCGGCGCCAACGTGTACCCGGCCGAGATCGAAGCCGCGCTGGACCAGCACCCGGCGGTGGGCTCCTCGTGTGCCATCGGGCTCCCGGACGACGACCTCGGCAACCGCATCCACGCGATCGTCCAAGTGACCGGCTCCGTGAGCGAGGAGGAATTGCGCACCCACCTCGCGGATCGCCTCGTCCGATACAAGGTGCCGCGCACGTTCGAGTTCGTCGCCGACCCGTTGCGCGACGACGCGGGGAAGGTCCGCCGCAGTGCCTGGCGCGACGCTCGACTGGCAGAGGCCGCCCCCTCCTGAATGCGCTGGACCCCGGGGCGGCTTCATGGAGTCGTCCAGGCAGGCGCGCCACGTTCAAGCTTTGTTCCCGTTTGCGCCGATACACCTGCAAGCCCCGGAACGGAGTCCCATGAACATCGCCTGGTCATCCATCCTGCGCACGAAGCTCGCCATCGGGATCGTCGCCTTGATCTCCGTCGGTGGGATCGCCGCCGCGGCCGCCGGATCAGGCGAACCGGACCCGACCGTGACGGACGAAACGACGACCACCACCGTGGCCGAGCCCGTGGTCGCCGACGAGACCACGACCACCTCCGTCGCCGAGCCCGTGGTCGCCGACGAGACCACGACCGCGCCGGCCGCGCCGACCGTCGCCGAGACCGGATGCCAGAACCACGGCCAGCGGGTCTCCGAGGTCGCGCACAACACCCCGCCCGGACCGGGTCACGGTGCCGCAGTTTCCGAGGCCGCCCACGACCACGAGGGCGAGTGTGGCTCGGAACCGGCAGACATCGAGTCCGACGACGACGGTGCATCCGCCGACGACCACTCCGAGGTCGAGGTGGAACACGACGACCAGGACCACGGCAACAGCAACGGGAAGGGCAACGGCCGGGGCTCGGGCAAGGACGACTGACCACGCCATCGCCGACCGCGGACACGCCCGGAGACGCGCCGACCGTCGCCACGTAGGCTCGGCGCGATGACGACGGCAGAGATCCCGCAGATCCCGGTGGCTGCCGCACCGGCCGGCCATCCCTACCGACACATCACGGTCGAGCCGTGGTCGGGGGCGTGTGGCGCGGTCATCAGTGGGGTCGACCTCGCGTCCACCTTGGACGACGCCACCGTGGCCGAGATCCGGCGGGCCATCCTCGACCACCTCGTGGTGTTCTTCCGCGGCCAGTCGCTGACCCCGACGCAGCAGTGCGCGTTCTCGCGCCGCTTCGGCCCGTACTCGCCGGTGCCGTTCATCGAACCGATCACCGACCACCCCGAGGTGATCGCGGTGGTACGCGAACCGACCGAGACCCAAGGGTTCGCCTTCGGTGGGATCTGGCACTCGGACTTCTCGATCCTGCCCGAGCCACCAATGGGCTCGATCCTCCACGCGCTCGAAGTGCCGCCGTTCGGTGGTGACACCCTCTGGGCCAACCAGTACCTCGCGTTCGAGTCGCTCTCGTCCGGATTGCAGGACACGTTGCGGGCCCTCGGGGGCATCCACAGCGCCCGTGATGCCTACTCCCCGAAGATGCAGGCGGTGCACGACCTGTTCGCAGGTATGACCGTGCGGACCAGCGAGGACGCGAACCGCACCCAACGCCATCCCGCGGTGCGACGCAACCCCGAGACCGGACGCGAGGCGCTCTATCTGAATCGTCAGTACACGGTCGGGCTCGCCGACTGGTGGCCCGCAGAACAGCGGGCGCTGCTCGACTACCTCTTCGACCACGCGACGCAGGAGTCCTTCACGTGTCGGTGGCGCTGGCAGGTGGGTGACGTCGCGTTCTGGGACAACCGGGTCGTCCAACACATGGCGATGGGTGACAGCACCGGCCACCGTCGAGCCATGCACCGCACCACCGTCGCCGGCGAGGCTCCGACCCGATGAGCGTTGCCCTCGTCACCGGTGCGTCGAGCGGCATCGGGTTGGAGATCGCTCGGCTGCTGGCACCCGATCACGAGGTGGTCCTCGCGGCACGCAGTACCGAGAAACTCGAAGCGCTCGCCGCGGAGCTGCGCGGCGCACGGGTGGTGGTGGCAGACCTGTCGGTGCCGGCCGGGGTCGTCCACCTCACGGACGCAGTGCCGGAGGTCGACATCCTGGTGAACAACGCCGGCGTGGGCGACTTCGGTGAGTTCGCGACCGCCGACGTCGACAAGACGATGCGCATGATCCAGCTCAACGTGGCGTCGCTGACTGCACTCACCCGCCAGTACTTGCCCGGGATGGTCGAGCGCGGGCACGGACGGATCATGAACGTCGCGTCCACCGCGTCGTTCCAACCCGGACCGCTCATGGCCGTCTACTACGCGACCAAGTCCTACGTGCTGTCGTTCTCCGAGGCCGTCGCCGAAGAACTGCGCGGCAGCGGGGTCACGGTGACCGCGCTGTGTCCAGGGCCGACGACGTCAGGATTCCAGGCCGCGGCCGAGATGGAGTTGTCCCCACTCGTCGCCAACCGGAAGCTTCCGACCGCGGCCGAGGTCGCAACCTACGGCGTGAAGGCGATGCAACGCGGCGACGTCGTCGCGGTGCCTGGGCTCATGAACAAGGTCATGGCCGGCGGTACCAGGTTCACGCCGCGCCCCGTCATGCGCCGCATCGTCCACAAACTGCAGGCGACCAAGCCCACCGAGTGATCGTTACGACGGGAGCGGCGCCCGGCGGCGCGGCGCGTCGAGACTGACGCCGCGCAAGAGCAGCACCTCGGCCACCATGAATCCGACGCCGACGACCACGATCGACGCCAAGGCCGTCACGTAGGCCAGTCCGAGCTTCACGAGCTGGATCCCGTCCGCAGCATTCAGTGCGGTACCGACCACGATGATGCCGAACGCCGCGCTGAGCACCAGGACCGCGCCGATCACCAACCCCGGCAACCCCTCGTGCACGCGAGGACGGCCGGTCCCACGCCACACGACCAGCGCGGCGGAGGCCCCGAACACCCAGATGCCGACGACCGCGAACGCGGCGATCGCGTCGCTCGGGCGGTGCCAACCAGCGGCGAGCGTCATCGCGGCCATGCCGGCTGCGTACAAGGCGCCGATCGTCGCAGCGAGCGGCCGCATCCGCACTGGAACGACGAGCACGAGCGCGGCCGCCAAGGACGCGGCGACGGTGCTGTGCCCGCTCGGCAGCGTGTTGACATCGATGATCACGGGATCGGTGATCAGACTCGGCCGATGAACGAGGAGTTTGAAGACCTGCGTCGTGACGTTGGAACCGACGATGACCGCCCCGGCCGCGAACGCGAGATACCACCGGCCCCGGAACAGGGCAACCGTCATGATGGACACGCCGAAGAAGGCGAGGGAACCGACCGAGATCGTGCGCAACATTCGGTTCGACTGCTGCGCGAACCTGGGATGCTCGACGACACGCCCCTTGAGCGCCGCGTTGTCGAGCCGCTGGCCGGTCTTCGTGCCGACGAAGAACCCGGCGAGCGCGACCAGGATCACGGCGCACACGATCGCGCCGATACCCAGACGTCTCACGACGCGGCTGCGGGCGACGGGAGCCGAGGCGGAGGTGGGCGCGGGGTCGGGGGTCGTCATCGGCGAAAAGGGTCCGCACTCACGCCTCGGCGCGGGCAAGCTCTCCGGGTGGAGCCGCTCGACAACCCCATATGGCACGCCCTGACGGGACCGCAGGCCAACGTAGCCGAACGGATCGGTGACGCCGTGCGCTTCGACCCTCGGTACTCGATTTTCGGTGGGCTTCCTGACCACACGACGGCCCAGGACTGGTCAGATCTCGCATCCGTCGTCGGACCGGGAAGCGGCATCGTCCTGTTCTGCGCCGGAGGGGTCGGCGACGGCTGGCAGCAGCTCGGCGACTTCGGCGTCCACCAGATGGTGGGATCCGACCTTCCCGCGATCGCCGACCCCGCCGGGACCGTGAAGCTGGGCGCGAAGGACGCGACCGAGATGGCGGAGCTGGTGGCCACCACCGAGCCCGGTCCGTGGGCAGTCCGCACGCATGAGCTCGGCGAGTTCATCGGGGTCCGCATGGACGGTCGACTCATCGCGATGGTCGGCCAACGCATGCAGCTCCCCGGCGCGGTCGAGATCAGCGCGGTCTGCACCGCACCGGAATACCGCGGACGCGGACTGGCGGCTCGCCTCACCGCGCTGATGGCGCACCGGATCACCGCGGCGGGCGCCATCCCGATCCTGCACGTCCGGGAAGACAACGACTCGGCGATCCGGGCCTACCGGCGCGCGGGTTTCGTACGCCGCACCACGCTCCGTCCGGGCATGTACCTGGCGCCGGGCGACCCACCCGACTGACCTGTTCCCCCGAGCGTCTGTCGGTCGGGGTGCGGCCCACGCCACCCAAGCGATAAACCCTCCGGATGGGGGCGGAGGTTGCGCCCGGCCGCGACTCCGGGCCAGGTCGTTACTGTGTGACGGGCATGACGACTGAGACGCAGCAGTGGCGGGTGGGCGGGGCGACGATCACCAGCATCGTGGAGGACGAGGTTGCCCACGTGCCGCCGGAGTTCTTCTTTCCGGGGACTGGTGCCGCGCAGGTCGGCCACCACGAGTGGTGCGTCCCGGACTACGCCGACGCTGACGGCAATGTCATCCTGCGGGTGCAGGCCTTTGTCGTCGAAACCGGGACGCGCCGCGTGTTGGTCGATCCCTGCGTCGGCAATTTCAAGGACCTCGCGTCGCCATTCTGGGGCAACCAGGAATGGCCGTTCATGGAGCGGTTCGCGGCGGCCGGCTACCGCCCATCGGACATCGACACCGTCGTCCACACACACACGCATCCGGATCACGTCGGCTGGGACACGCACCTGATGGACGGAACGTGGATTCCGACCTTCACGACGGCGCGCCATCTCTACACCGTCGAGGAGCTGGCCTTTGCCCGCCTCGCGGCAGACCACGATCAGATGCGGTACTCCTACCGCGACTCCATTCAACCCATCGTCGACGCCGGGTTGGCCGACGAGGTTCCGATGGACGCGGACCTCGGCGACGGGCTGCGGTTCGAACCCACGCCCGGCCACACTCCGGGCCAGGTCGCGCTCTGGATCGAAAGCGAAGGCGAGCGCGCACTCATCTCGGGCGACTTCATCCACCACCCGGTCCAATGTGCCGAGCCCGACTGGGCCGAGGTCGGCGACTTCGAGATCGAGCGGGCCCGCGAGACCCGTCACCGCATGCTCGCCGACGCCGCGGCGGGTGGGTATCTCGTCGTCGGTACCCACTTCCCCACCCGACCGGCGGGCCGAGTCGTCGCCCACGGCGCCGCTTGGCGCTTCGTTCCCGTCTGACCTCACGATCGAACTGGTGTTCGTCTAAGCTCCGGGCATGCCCGGGACGCTCGTGCACCAGCCGACGCTGCTCGGCACCCAGGATCCGGCGCAGAACCCCGCGGCGGCCTGGGAGCGGATTCAACTCGACGAGAAGTCATGGATCGACGTCGCGCGGGACTGGTGGTTCGGTGCGGACCTCCTCCTCACCGAACTCGTCGCCGCGGTCCCGTGGCGACAGGGGCGCCGACGGATGTGGGACCGCGTCGTCGACGATCCCCGCCTTTCGCATTGGTGCCGACGCAACGAGGCGGACCCGCATCCTGCGCTCCCGGACATGCAGGCCGCGCTGGAACGGCGCTACTGCCGATCGTTGCGCCCACCCGGACTCAACTACTACCGCGACGGGCAGGACAGCGTCGCGTGGCACGCCGATCGCGAACTGCGCGACCTCGACGACACCCTGGTCGCCATCGTCACGCTCGGCACCCGCCGCCCGTTCCTGGTGCGACCCGGGCGCGGCGGACCATCGATCGACCTCGGGCCCGGCAGCGGCGACCTGCTCGTCATGGGGGGTGCGACGCAGCGCGACTGGGAGCACGCCGTCCCCAAGACCGCGAAACCGGGCGCGAGGATCAGCGTGTCGTGGCGCTGGACCAGTGGGACGGCGCCGGTCCGCGGCGGGCTGTACCCGTGGCTCCCGGGCAATCCCCACGACGCCTCGTGACCCGACCGGTGGACGAGCGACACCGGGCCGGTGCATGGTGACGTCATGGCCCGCAACGTCCTCGGTTCCGAACTCGTGCCCTGCAGTCTCGATCCGATCACCGGCTTCTACCGGAACGGGTGCTGCGACACCGGCGCCGACGACGTCGGGGTCCACGCGGTCTGTGCAGTGATGACCGAGGAGTTCCTGATCTTTTCGAAGACGGCCGGGAACGACCTCTCTACTCCCCACCCTGAGTACGGGTTCGCGGGGCTGCGGCCCGGCGATCAGTGGTGCCTCTGCGCCGACCGGTGGGTCGAGGCCTTCGAGGCCGGCGCCGCGCCCCGGGTCGTCCTCGAAGCGACCCACGCCTGCGTCCTCGAGTGGGCGACGCTCGACGATCTCCGGGAACACGCCCAGTCGTGAACGCCGCGCCGGCGACAAGCCGAGCCGAACTCCTGGCGCACCTCCACTGGCTGGCGCGCGAGACCCAACGATCGCGACAGTGAGGGCGCGGTACGGTTCGGCCGCGCCCCCCGACGAGGAGTTGGCGATGTCTGAAACCTTCGACCTCTACGACCCCGACGGGTACGTCGCCGGACCTCCCCACGAGCTCTTCACGCGCTTGCGGCGCGACCAACCCGTCGTCTGGCAGGACATGCCGGACGAGCCGGGCTACTGGGCGGTGCTGCGGCACGCGGACCTCACCCATGTCGCACGCGAACCGCAACTGTTCTCGGCGGCGACCGGTGGCGTGGTCCTCGAAGACCTCCCGCCGGAGAGTCTGGCGATGATGCGGGACATGCTCCTCGCGATGGACCCGCCGCGCCACCTCTCCTACCGCCGCAAGGTGTCGCCCAAGTTCACGCCCGGGGTCATGGCGAACCTGGAGCCGCGAATTTCGCGCGATCTGTCGGTCCATCATGGAGGACGCCGCGGACCGGACCCTCGACTTCGCGCACGACGTCTGCGCCAAGCTCCCGTCACAGGTCGTCGGCGAGTTGGTCGGAATTCCGGAGGAGGACTGGCCCCGGATCCACCAGTGGTCCGAGATGAACTCCGGTGGCCAGGACCACGACATCGCCTCCGCCTACGCCGCGGACGCGGCGATGAGTTCGACCATCGAGATGGCGATGTACGCGATCGAACTGGCCGGCAAGCGGCGCGAGGAGCCGACCGACGACCTCACCTCGTACATGCTCGCCACCGAGATCGATGGCGAACCCATCACCGACGCGCAGTTCGGCGCGTTCTTCGTCCAGCTGGTGACGGCCGGCAACGACACCACTCGGACGATGCTCAGCGCGGGGCTCCTCGCCCTGCTCCAGCATCCGGAGCAACTCGCGTCGCTCCGCGCCGATTACGGCCGCATTCCGGGCGCGGTCGAGGAGATCCTCCGGTGGGCGAACCCGCTTCACTACTTCCGGCGTACCGCCACCGCGGACACCGATCTCGCGGGCGTTGCGATCGCCAAGGGCGAGAAGGTCGCGATGATCTACACGTCGGCCAACCGGGACGAAGCCGTCTTCGAGCGGCCCCAGGAGTTCGACATCACCAGGCACCCGAACCCGCACCTGTCCTTCGGAACCGGCGAGCACTTCTGCCTCGGTGTGCACCTCGCCCGCATGGAAGGCCGCGTGTTCTTCGAAGAGCTGCTGGACCACTTCCCCACCATCGAACTGACCGGGGAGCCTCGCCGCCAACGCTCGAACCTGAACAACAGCCTCAAGGAACTACCGGTCCGCCTCGCTACTGGCTGAGCACGAGGAGGACCAGTCCGATCGTCACGACCACCGACGAAACCAGGCGACGCCCGCCCAGCCGCTCGTGAAGCAACAGCCAGCCCATGCCGGCGCCGAGCACGACTGAGGACTCGCGCAGCGTCGCCACATAGCCGACGGGCGCGAACCGAACCGCGACGAGGACCAACGAGTATGCGGTCGCGAGACACACCCCCGAGACGAGGTGTCGCGGCCAGGACCGGCGGACCGACGCGAGAAACGCCGGACCCCGTCCGGCCGCCAGTCCGACCGCGGACAGCGCGATCGCACTCATGGCGGTGAGCACCACCCCGTAGGCGAAGCCGTTGTCCGAGTGTCGCGAGCCGGCCGTGTCGATCACGGTGTAGGTACCGATGATCACCGCGGTGAGCAGCGCGTAGGCGATCTCCGCTCGGGGTGCGCCCGGCCGGATCAACGATGCCAGTCCGATCGTCACGACCAACAGCGCCAGCCACCCACCGAGACCGAGCCCGTCGCCGAGCGCCGCGACGCCGAGCAACGCTGCGACCAACGCGCCGCCACCGCGGGCGAGCGGATAGGCCAGCGAGAAGTCCCCATGGTGGTAGGCCGCGACCAGGGCGCGGACATAGACCACGTGGACGAGGGCGGAGACTGCGAGGTATGGAAAGGCCGCGGCCGGCGGCAGCCCGGTGACGAGCAGGACCGGGCAGAGCGCGACGGCGCCGAACACGAACTGACCCCACGCGGCGAGATCGCGATCCTCGGCGGTCTTGATGAGTAGGTTCCACGCTGCGTGCAACGCGGCGGCGACGAGCGCCAGGATGGTCGCAAGCGCCATCCGCCGATGTTGACCGCGCGAACCTACGGCGACAAATCTCCGCACCAGACCGGTCCCGTCGACCACCGAAGGCAGCCGATGTCCCAGCCCGATCCCGACACGATGACGACCCCCTGGCGGCGTGACCCGAGCGAGACGGAGCCCGCGCTCCGGCGCTGGGCAATCGCCACGATCGGCACGGATGCGACGGTGACCGATGTCGGGGAGCCCGGCAACGGGATGTCGAGCGAGACCGTGCTCTTCACCCTCCACCACGAGGGTCGGGCCGAACGACTGGTCGCCCGGCTGGGACCGCTCCCGGACGTCTACCCGGTGTTCCAGACCTACGACCTGGACCTGCAGCGCCGCTGCATGGATCTCGTCAGAGAACACACAACCGCCCCGGCCCCGGTTTGCCGTTGGCTGGAGACCGACCCCCAGTACCTGGGCACACCGTTTCTCGTCATGGACCGCATCGACGGCGACGCGCCCGCCGATGTGCCGCCCTACGTGTTCGGCGGCTGGGTCATGGACGCAACGCCGGACCAGCGCGAACAACTCACCCGGACGTCGGTCGAAGTTCTCGCCCAGGTCCACACGATCGATCCGGTCGACACCGATCTCGCCTTCGTGTTGGACCCCGCCGCCGACGGGTCCTACCTCACCGCCCAACTCGACTACCAGCGCAGCTACTACGAATGGGCACGCGACGGCGTCACCTACCCGCTCATCGAGCAGACGTTCACCTGGCTCGACGCGCACCGTCCGGAAGAGCGCCCGCCGGTATTGCTCTGGGGTGACAGTCGGATCGGCAACATGCTCTACCGGGACTTCTCCCCCGTCGCCGTCCTCGACTGGGAGATGGCCACCATCGGACCACGCGAGGTGGACGTCGCGTGGATGGTGTTCCTCCACCGGTTCTTCCAGGACCTCGCGGTCCGCTTCGAGATGGTCGGTCTGCCGGACTTCATGCCCGAGGCCAGCGTCCGCCGGCACTACGGGACGATCACCGGCTACGACCTCCAGGACCTGCACTGGTACCAGGTCTACGGCGCGTTGCGGTTCGCGATCGTCTCGGTACGAACCAGCACCGCGGCATCGCGTACGGACAGATGGAAGCGCCGGACGACCCCGACGACCTCATCATGTTCCGCACCCTGCTGGACGGCATGATCTCGTGACCGCACCCCGGGTCCCCGTCATCGATCTCGGCGGGCTCACCCGGGACGCCCCGGAGTCGGCGTTGGCACCCATCGCCGCGGCGATCGACACCGCCTGCACCGACGTCGGGTTCTTCTCTGTGGTGAACCACGGCGTCGACCCGACGGTGATCGACCGACTCCTCGAGGCCGCGGGGGAGTTCTTCGCGACGGACGGGTCCAACAAGCGGTCCGTGGCGATGCACCGGGGTGGTACAGCCTGGCGGGGATGGTTCCCGCTCCGCGGTGAACTCACCTCGGGCGCCCCCGACCACAAGGAGGGCTTCTACTTCGGACGGGAACTCCCGACGACCGATCCGCGCGTACGCGCCGGGCTCCCCCTGCACGGCCCGAACTTGTTCCCCGCCGAGCCGGCCCGACTGCGAACGATCGTGCTCGAGTATCTGGACCAGCTCGAAGCTCTCGCACAGCGCCTGCTGCGCGCGACCTCGCTGGCGCTCGGCCTGCGTCCCGATGCGCTGACCCGGAAATGGTTCCGGGATCCGGTCATCCTCCTGCGCCTGTTCCACTATCCGCCCCCAGTGGCGAACGACCCCGCAGTCGGCGTCGGCGAGCACACCGACTACGGCTTCCTGACGTTTCTCGCCCGCGACGCGTGGTCGGCCGACGTCGACGGGCTTCAGGTCAAGGTCGACGACACGTGGATCGATGTACCACCGATGCCGGAGGCGTTCGTCTGCAATGTCGGCGACATGCTCGAGCGGGCAACCCGCGGTCGGTATCGGTCGACGCCGCATCGCGTACGGTCTCCGAGGGACGGCGAACGGTTGAGCGTGCCTTTCTTCTTCGACCCCGATTGGGACGCACCCATGGGGCCACTGGTCGCCGCCGGGAGCAATGAAGCGCGCGACGACGGCGACCGCCGATGGGACGGCACCAGCGTCCATCAGTTCGACGGCACCTACGGCGAGTATCTCCTCGGCAAGGTCGCGAAGGTGTTCCCCGAGTTGCGCGCCGCGGTACTTGCGCCGGACGCCCAACCGACGCCGCGACTCAGTTCTCGCCCGCCAACTCGGTGAGGCTGGCGAACACGGCCCGTCGCAGATCGGACGGCGCACCCTCCGGCGGTTCGACGACGGCCCGCTTCGTGGCCACCGGTTGCGGTTTGGGCTCGGGCGCCGGCTTCGGTTTGGGCGCTCGTGCAGGCTGCGCCGCTGGCGTCGACTCGGCGGCGGGGCGCCGCGCCGGTGCCGCCGAGTCAGCCGCGTCGGTCGCGTCGGTCGCGTCGGAAGTGCGCCGACCTTCCGCGGCACGCAGGCGCTCCCGAAGACCGGCTTCACGCTCCCGCCTCTCCGCGAGTTCGACGTCGAGCTCGTCCAGACGGTGCCGGGCCGAGGCCAGTTCAGCGGCCATGCGTTGCACCTCGTTGGTGTGACGGCCGCGAAGGACCGCCACCTCCTCCTCGATGATGACCAGGCGACCCTGGGCGGCCTCGGCCTTGTCCCGCAGCCCCGAGACGGCCCGTTCCGCGGTCTTGCGGTCGCTGGACCGGGCGGACTCGAGGTCGACGACCCGAGCCGTCGCCGACTCGAGTTCGGACACCGCGGCGGCCAACGCGTCGCGCAGGTCACGCTCCCGGTCCGCCCACTCGGCCCGAGCGTCGGCCAGGGCGTCCACGTCACCCGTCAACCCCACCAGTCGCGAGCGCAGTTCCTCGTGTTCGACCTCGGCGGATTCCATGTGCCCGGTCAGCGTCGCGACCCGAGCTTCGGCCTCGGCCAAACCCACGTTCAGTTGGTCCACCTCGAGTGCCAGCGAGTCGGCCTTGGCCACCGACACATCTCGCTCGGCCTTGGCGGTGGCAAGTGCAGCGCCGAGATCGGCCCCGCTGACTTCGAACGCCTCGATTTCGGCCTTCAGTGCGGCGGCCTCGTCTACGGCAGCCACACCGGCCGCCTCGGCCGCGGACAACTCGCCTTCCAACTCGGCGACCCGACCCGCAAGCTGCTCCTCGGCACCTCGCCGCGTCTCGAGCTGGTCGCCCGCGGTCCGGAGTTCGTCGGTCAGTTGTTCGATCGTGGCCGCCTGCGTCTGCAACTCACTTCGTAGTTCTCCGGCACGGTCTTCGGCTTCACCAAGTTCCATGCGCAGTGCCGCGATCGTCGCGTCCAGCGTCGAGATCTCCTCGGCGCGTGAGCTGAGCCGCGCTTCACGGCTTGCCACGGCCGCCTCGGCATCGTCCGCCCGGCCGATCGTGTCACCCAACTCCGCCGTCGTCGCCGCGAGCGCGGCCTCGAGTTGCACGACGCGTTCTGCGGTTGCCGCCAACTCCTCGGCGAGTTGCTCGGACCGAGCCGACGCCGAGGCCAGTTCGGCCGCCGTCGCAGTGTGGGTCGCTTGCAGGTCGACGACCTCGAGCCCGTGACCTTCCACCGCGACGAGCAGCTGCTCGTCCATCTCTGCGAGCCGGCGTTCGTAGTCCGCGATCGTCGTTCGGAGCTCGTCGACGGACGTGTCGAGCTCCACCCGTACGCCGTCGGCGTCGAGGAGGTCACCCTGCATCGCGTGCAGCCTGGCCTCGAATTCGTTGCGCGCTTCCTGGGTCGTCCCGAGCTCTGACTCGGCACGCTGGGCCCGCTGCTCCAGCTCCTGCACCCGTGCGCCGGCCTCGTCGGCCGCTCGACGCGTCTCGGCCAACTCGGCGCGTAGTCCGGCAGCAACCGACTCATGCTCGCCAGACCGAGACTGCTGCTCGTCGAGTGACGCGGTGAGCTCCGCCAGCCGCTGCTCCGCGTCCAGCGCCCGCTGACGGGTCGCGACGATCTCCCGTTCCACTTCGCGTGCATGCGCTTCGGCCGCCGCGAGGCCGCTGGTGCCGTCGCTGGTCCGCTGCGCGGCTTCGATGCCGAGCAGCCGTGCGTGAACCGCCGACAGCTCCTCGCGGGTGCTGTCGAGATCTGCCCTGGTCGATTCGAGCGTGTTGACCGTCGCGGTTCGCTGGGTGCGAGCCGACTCGAGGTCGTCGCGCAATTCATTGGTCTTCGTCTCGGCGGACTTCGCCCGCGCGATCGCGATGGCCAGCTCGTCCCGCAACTCTGCGACCTGTCGATCCTCCACCCCGTCGCCGCCAACCGGCTTGGGACCACCAGTGCTGGTTGCCCGGTGGAGAACCTCGGTGACCTTTTCGAGCCTGCGCTCCGCGTGGGTACGGGCATCACTGACCCGTTGGAGTTCGAGACGGGCCGCGTCGCGCTCCCGCAACGCCTCCAACAGTCGTTGCCGATGACCCTCGCCGAGCTTCTCGCGCTCCATCAACTCGGTTTGGAGCGTGCGCACCTCAGGCGCATAACCACTCGGGTAGGCCGAGGACACACCCTCGCCCTCGGTACCGACGTCCGACTCGGACGGAATCGGGGTACCGAGCCGGCGCCGCTCTTCCTGCGTGGCGCGGAACCGCGCCTGTGCGACCAGACGTTCGTGCTCGGACCGCTCCTCGGCCATCTGGCGCCGAAGCGCGGCCAACTGCTTCTCGGTATCGGAACGGGCCGCGGCCATCTGCTCCAACGCCTGACGTTGCGCCGAGCGCGACGCGTCGCGCTTCCTCGGCCGCCTCGGCGTTGGTCCGCGCGGCCTGCTCCATTTCGCCGGCGGCTCTCCGGCCGCGGCCGGCGCCCTCGGCCACATCGACCAACTCGCGACGGAAGACGGGTGGGGCCGGTAGCTTCTGGTTGGTGCGGTCGGCCACCATCTCGTCCAAGGTCTTCGGGCGGGCGGGCGATTGCTCCGGGGCGGACTTCGGACTCACCGGATCCTCCCTTCGACGGCGTATGCAGGACCCTTTGTTCCTTTCGGCGCACCGATGGGCAGAACTTGACTGGTTGCCCCAATGACAACACTGGAACACCCGGAATGGGTCCGACGACTCAATCTCCTGGGCGAGGCGGTCGGTGATCCGCGTCGAGTCGTCGGGCTCGACGCCGACGAACTGCTCACCACCGCCCGGACCAGCACCGGCCTCGACGACGTGCCGTGGGAAACCCCCGAATGGGCGGGGTGGGAGGAGGCGTTTCGCTCGTTCATCGCGTCTGCGGACGCCGAGGCGAACCTCCATCTGCTCGGTTGGGTCGTCACCCGCTCCGAGGTCCTCCGGATGCTCCAGACCTGGCGAGCCTGCTCGGGGTACTGCGGTTCATGCGCAGCGACGTCGTCGACCCGACTGCGATCGGGCCCATCATGGAGATCACCTACCAGCTGTTCCTGGAAGGTGCGATCGCCGCGCGCGAGGACGGCACCGTTCCGGCGAACCGGATCGTCGACTCCCACTTCCTGGATTTGATGGCCGATCCCGTCCGCACACTCCACGGCCTCTACGACCAGCTCGGGCTCGACTGGCCCATCGGCCACGACGGCCGCATCCGCAACTACCTCGCAGCCAAGCCGAAGGGGAAGCACGGCACCCATCGTTACGCGTATGCGGACGTCGGACTGGACGAGGACCATGTCCGGGCCACGTTCGCCGCGTACGTCGCCCACTACGGCATCACCGAGGAATAGCCCCGTCCCTGAATGCGAGCGTCAGCGGAGCGAATCGACGGGGACGACCTCGGCGACGGGGGTGTCGATCGGACCAACCGGGAGGAAGAAGCGCCAGAAGACCAGGCCGAAGCCCCGGCCCTCGGTGTCGAGCCAGTTCGGCACCCCGGGGTCCCGGTGGGCAACGACGGCCCGGAACGACCCGTCGGGCTCGAGCACCGTCTGCGCGCGGTTCAGCGCCACCGTCCGATGCTCGTAGTCGTAGGTCTGCATGTGCCGGGTCCAAAGGTTCACGTTCGCGCACCGGCACTCGGGCCACCGCGCCGTCATGACGAGCGCGTCGTCGGGACCGAGCAGATACGGCGCCATCGAATACGACGCGTCGATCGCGGCCAGTGGGTGGTCGAGCGGCGGCGTCGGGGCAGGAAAGACGTTCGGTTCCCGAGAGACGAAGGCCGGCTGCGCCGCTTCGCCAGGAGGCCCGATTCCGAGGGTGCGTGACCGCACGTAGTTCGCCACCCTCCGGAAGCCGGCCGCGACCGACGCGTCGGTGGGCGCCGGCGGCGGCCCGTCGGCATCGAGCACTTCGATGGTGAGCTTCGGATCGCGAACGGGCATCGCCCCCGGGGAGAACCGCTCCTCCCAGTAGTGGCGCGTCGTGATGCGCATCGCGTGCTCGGTCAACGGCATCCAGTTGCGATCACGGTCGGGGCCACCGAGGAAGATCTCATACGATCCGTCGGGCGCGACGGCGAACTCGCCGTCGTTGAAGACCCCACCGGTCCGATCGGGGAAGTTTCCATCCCCCGCGCCCTCTTCGATGGTGAACGACGTGTACACCGCACCGTCGAGGTTGCCCGTGACCCGATACGCGTGGCCGCCGGACACGGGGGTGTCGAAGTAGATCGCGTCCGCGTTGTCCCCGAGGGACTTGCGGGTCGAGGAAACGATCGGCCGCCACACCGGCGACTCCGGGGTTCCCTCGAAGTGACCGAGGAACCCGCCTTCGATGATGTGGGACAGCGATCGGAGTGCCGCGGCGGTGTCCTCGGGCCCGAAGACGCTCCACTCCTCACCCGAGTACCGGTCGGCGACCTCGTTGAACGTCGCCAGCATCTCGGTGAACGCGCTCCGTGCTTCGCAGTCGTCCATCGTTCCCCCTGGTCGCCGAAACACCGTCTATCAGAACGCTACGGTGCGCCGCATGGACGTGAACGCGCTCGTCGAGCAGGCCTGCGAGGAAGCCGGATCCGACGACTTCGGGGGAACCGAGTGGCGCGAAGGCCTCGACCGGCTGGTCGACGCCTGGGTCACCGAGGCCCGGCTCAACGACATCGGCGCGGCGATGGTGCCCGACGAGGTCACGAACTATCTGCGCGACCGGCTCGGCATCGTGGCCGCGACCAAGGCCGCGCCCGAGGTGAGCACGGTGGACGTCGTCCCGCCGATCGTGATCGTCGGGCAGGGCCGCACCGGCACGACGATCCTGCACGATCTCCTCGCGCTCGACCCGGCGACCCGCGTCCCGATGACCTGGGAGGTGGACCGGCCGGTGCCGGCGCCCCGGACCGCGACCTACGACACCGATCCCCGCATCGCGGAGGTGGATGCCACGCTCGACATGGTGGACCTCGTGCTCCCCGAATTCCGCACGATGCACCCCATGGGCGGTCGACTCCCGCAGGAGTGCGTGCGCATCACCGCGTCGGACTTCCGGTCCATGATCTTTCCGACGCAGTATCACGTCCCCGCCTACGCCAACTGGCTGCTCCGCGAGGCCGACATGAGCTCCGCGTACTCGTGGCACCGCGTATTCCTCCAGCACCTCCAGTCCCAGCATCCGACGACGCGCTGGGTGCTCAAGTCCCCGGGCCACATCTGGTGCCTCGGATCGCTGCTCGCCGAGTACCCGAACGCGCTGCTGGTGCAGACCCACCGCGACCCCCTGCGGATCATCGCTTCGATCAGTTCCTTGGTTTCCCATCTCCGCAAGCTCGCGTGCGACGACCCGTCGATTCCGGAGGCGGCCGAGGAGTTCGCGACCTACATCGCGGACGGCTTGGACTGGTCCCTCGACGCGCGCGAGTCCGGCGTCGTGAAGCCCGAGCAGATCGTGGACCTCCAGTTCGCCGAGTTCATGACGGATCCGTTCGGCACCATCGCCACCATCTACGACCGACTCGGCCTGGACCTCACCACCGAGATCGAAGCGACGGATGCGCGACTACCTCGCCGCCCACCCGAAGGGCGCGCACGGCGTCCACACCTACACCTGGGACGCAACCGGCCTGAACCTCGGCGCGTGGCGGGACCGCACCCGCCGGTACACAGAGCACTTCGCCGTGCCGCCCGAACCGCTGGGTTAGAGCGCGGCTACCTCGGGTCCGGGGCGGCCGCGAAGATGCTCGGGTCGATGGTGATGTAGATCGCCTTGCAGGTGGCAACCACCTCGCCGTTCGCGGTGGCCTCGGCGCTGATGAAGAGCTTGCGCCGTTCGGTCCCGTCGAGGCGGGCCCGCATCTCGATCGGGGTCTCGATCGGCACCGGTCCCACGAATCGCACCGTCAACTCTCCGGTGAACGCCGGTTGGCCGATGCGGCCGATGATGAACCCGGTGACGTCGTCGAACGCGGCCGCGACCATGCCGCCGTGGGTCCGGCCCGGCGGTCCCTCGAAGCCCTTGCGGAAGTAGATCCGCGCGACGACCTCATCGCCGCCGGGCACCACTTCGATGTCGACGCCTCCGGGGTTCGCGAGACCCGCCACCGCGCGATCGTTGAACCCGGCCGCACCGGCCCCGGCCGGGAAGGACCCACCGTGCCGTTCGCGGGCCGCGTGCATCATCGCCATGCGATCCCGGCGCGGCATCGCGTCGAGGTCGGCGACCAGCGCCGCCGCGCCTGCCCGGATCTCCTCGTAGATCGCGTCGTTGTCGGGGTGGGCGCGCACGAACGCGTGCACCAGGTCGCGCAGCGAATTACTCGCCTCGACCCGGGCGTCCTCGAGAAGCGTGCCGTCGTCCTCGGTCGTACTCACGCGTTGTCCTCCCGGCGCGGCCGCGCGCTCATTCGCCGACCGTCAGGACAGTTCGCAGGCCCTCGCGTCGGCGCATCAGGTCCAGCGCGTCGTCGGTCTGCGCCAACGGCATCCGGTGCGTGATCATGCCTTCCAGGTCCAGGCGCCCCGCCTGCCAGAGCGCGACGAGCATCGGGATGTCACGCTGCGCGTGGACGGAACCCAGCAGGCACCCGATCAACTTCTTCTCCATGGCGGTGAAGCCGACCACACCCGGGATCGAAATCCCCTGGTCCACCGGCGGCGCACCGACGCCCACCACCGTCCCGCCAGGGCGCACCGCGGCAATGCCGGTCTCGAGCAGCGCGGCCTGGCCGGCCGCCTCGAAGACGTAGTCCACCCCGATGCCCTTGGTCAGCTCGTACGAGCCGGTGATCGGGTCGTCGACGCCCGGGTCCATGACATCAGTCGCCCCGAAGCCGAGCGCGGCCTCCCGCCGGGACTCGACGGGATCCACCACGATGACGCGCGACGCTGCCGCGAGGCGCGCCCCCTGGGTAACCGCGATGCCGATGCCGCCGGCGCCGAGGACCATGACCGTCGCACCTTCTTCGACCTTCGCAGTGTTCAGCACCGCGCCGACGCCGGTCTGGACCGCGCAGCCGATCACGCACGCGACGTCGAGCGGGACATCCGGGTCGATCTTGACGACGCCGGCCTCGGGCATGATCGCCAACTCCGCCCACCCCGCGGTGGCCAGTCCCCGGTACACGAGCTGGCCATCACGAGAGAGTGGGCTCGTGCCGTCGGGCAGCAACGACGAGAAGAGCGACGCGCCGTAGACCTGACACAGGGTCGGTTGGTTGCGGGCGCAGAAATAGCACTGCCCACATGCCGGCAGCGGACTCAACATGACCTGGTCGCCGGGAGCGACCGAGGACACGCCCGCTCCGACCTCCTCGACGACTCCGGCGGCCTCGTGACCGAGTACCACGGGTACCGGCGACGGGAACGAGCCGTCCACGATCGAGAGGTCGGAGTGACAGACCCCGCAGGCGGCGACCCGCACGAGCACCTCACCGGGCCGCGGGCCCGCAATGTCCACCTCCGCGAGTGTCACAGGGGTGTTCGGGGCTTCGAGCAGGGCGGCGCGCATGACAACTCCCGGTTGGTGAGGGCGGCTCGGTCGGGAGCGTAGGCGCGCGACGCAACCCGCTCCGTCTACGGTCCCCGGTCATGACACGACGCGTCGCTCTCATCGCCGATGCCGGGTTCTTCGTCGGGCCGGCGCTCGCCCGGGTCCTCGCCGACCGCGGCCACGATCTCGCCCTCGCCCATCCCGAGGACGGTCTCGTCGCCGACCTCGAGGCGGCCGGTGCGACGGTGCACGTCATCGACGCCTCGCGGGACCTCGCCGAGCCCGAGGCCGCGACGACCCTCGTGCAGGGAACGCTCGAGCGGTTCGGGCGTATCGACGCAGCATGCGCGTTCTCCGGCCAGATCGTGATCGGGCGGTTCCTCGACTCGAGCGTCGAGGACCTCCGCACGGTCATGACCGGGTGTATCGAAGCGCCGTACCAATTTCTGCGCGCCGTCGTCCCCGCGATGGTCGATGCCGGCAGCGGGCAGGTCCTGCTCCTGACCAGCGCGGCGGGCGGGCGGGCGACCCCCGGCGCGCCGCTCTACAGCTCGGCGCGCGCGGCGGCGAACATGCTCGTCAAGAACGTCGCGGGTGAAATCGCGCGTACCGGCGTCCAGGTCAATGCGGTCGGCACCAACTTCATGGACTTTCCGGCGTTCCGGATCGCGAATGGTGCTGACGACCCCGAGGTGCTGGCCAAGATCGAGTCCCGCGTCCCGATGCGGCGACTCGGCAAAGTCGAGGAGTGCGCATCGTTCTGTGCCGCGTTCCTCGACGGCACCAGCCAGTTCACGACCGGCCAGTTCGTCGGTTACGCCGGCGGCTGGGTCTGACGCCCTCGTTCGGAGGCGCCGGTCCGTCTACAGCGTGGCGAGCGAGAACACGCCACCGTAGGTGTCATCGGCCGGCAGCAACGCTCCGAATCGACTGACGACATCAGCGATGTCACGACGACCGGGCTCGGGATCGTCGATGCTGCGCACGACGTCCGTCGACTCGATCTCCGGGACGAGGCTGAGGTGTTGGCGTCGTCCCGGTTGCCGGTGCTTGGTCAGTGTCCCCATGTTCGATGTCTCCTCGTCGGGCCCGCTTCCCGTGGGGGCAGCATCACCCGGCTCGGACATCGAGACATCACCAAGATGAGGGAATCCGTTGCGACGATCCGATGACCATCGGGGCACCGTTCGGCAGGGTCAGACGCGATCGAGTTCCAACATCTGGATCGCGTTGCCCCGCAGCACTTTGTAGGCCACCTCGTCACTGAAGCCGGCGAGCATGTCCTGGACGTACTGGCGTGAGTTCGGCCAGGTCGTGTCCGTGTGCGGGTAGTCCGTCTCGAAGCAGATGTTGTCCACACCCACCTGGTCCAGCGACGCGAGACCGTGCCGATCTGCCGTGAAGCAGCCGAAGATCCGCCCGTAGTAGTAGCTCGACGGCGGTTCCGGGATCAGCTCCTTGGAGTGTTGCCAGCTGTCGTGCTGATCCCAAACGGTGTCCGCCCGCTCGAGGGCATACGGGATCCAACCGATCTGCCCTTCCGAGTACGCGAGCTTCAGTTTGGGGAACTGGATGAGCTTGCCGCTGAACAGCCAATCCGCGAGTGAGGCCATCGAGTTGTTGAATGCGAGGGTGCCGCCGACGCCCTTGGGCGCATCCGGCGACGCGGCCGGGTTCGTCGACGACGAGCCGATGTGCATACACAAGGTGACGCCGGTGTCGTTGCAGACGTCGAAGACCGGGTCCCACCCGCCACTGTGGATCGTCGGCAGGCCGAGGTGGTGTGGAAGTTCGCTGAAGCAGAAGGCGCGCACCCCGCGGTCCGCGTTCCGCCGGATCTCCGCCGCCGCGAGATCCACGTCCCACAGCGGCATGATGCACAGCGGGATGTTCACGCCACCCGACGGCGCGCACCACTCCTCGACCATCCAGTCGTTGTAGGCCTGGACACAGGCGAAGCCCAACTCACGATCCTCGTGCTCGTAGAACGTCTGGCCGCAGAAGCGCGGGAACGTGGGAAAGGGCAGCGACCCGTCGACCCAGTTGGCTTCGAAGTCCTTCACCCGGGCGTCTCGGTCGTAGCAACCGGGACGCATTTCGTCGTAGGTGACCGCGGTCATCACCATCTTCGTGCGGTCGAACTTCGAGAGGTCGCCGTCGGGCGTCGCGTCCAGGGGGATCGCCACGAAGCGTTTGTTGACGTAGATGAGACGGTCGTCGAAGTACCACGCGTCGCCCCAGATGCCGTCCGGATCCTCCGTCATCTCATAGCGCGCGCCGGGGAGATGCTTGAACGGACCCCAACGCTTGCGCTCGACCCGTGGACCCCGCGCCCGGAAGCGTTCGGGCAACCACGTCTGCCAGACGTGGGGCGGTTCGACGACATGGTCGTCGACACTGACGATCTTCGGGAGCACCCGCTCGGTCATGGTCGGCGAGCGTACCTGACGTCGATGTCAGGTCCTCTGGCGCGTTCGCCGGTCAGGCCGCGTCCACATCGGTGCAGCGGAACACGACCGGGCCGGTGCTGTCGCCCACGGAGCACTCCAACCGCAGACCGTCATTGGTCGCAGCCCACACCACGGGTCGGCCGTCGGCCGTCGCCACCATCGTCGTCGGGGTCGCGGCGACCTCCGGCAGCGTGACCACCGGAGCCGACTGCTCGACGATGGCGAACACGTCACGATCGGACACGGCATACCGGAGCGCCACGCCTTCGCCGGTGTGCTCGCCCGGGCACACCCACGGCCGGGTCCCCTGGACGACCGCACCGGTCTCGGTCATCCATTCCCCGAGCCACCGCAACCGGTCGCGCTGCTCATCCGGGATCGACGCGTCCACGCCGCGCGGTCCGACGTTGATGAGCAGATTCCCGTTCTTGCTCACCATGTCCGCGAAGGACCAGAGCAACTCGTCACGGGTGATGAAGTCCTCGGGCCGCGACTGCGCGTTGTACCCGAACGAGTGGTCCATGCCGCGGACGCATTCCCACGGCCGCCGCTGGATCGACTCGAAGGAGACATACTCGGGGGTGCGCACGTCGTAGAACGGTGGCTTGGGCGGAATCAATCCCCCCGCCTTACGGGCCTGACGCGTGGCCCCCGCGTCGAGCGCCTTGCGCGCGAGGGGCAGCCGGAGCGCGCCCGCCATCGGGTTCCACGGCATCCACCGGTCGTTGATCACCCCGTCGGGAACGGCGTCGTAGTACTCGGCGAGCAGCGGCCAGAGATGCTTGCCCTCACTCGGCCACGCGATGTCGTTCCACAGCACGCTGGGGCGGTAGCGCTGCACCAGCTCGCGCACCTGCGCCGCTGCGTACTCCGGGTACTCCCCACGCGGGATAGCCGTGATGAGATCCGACATCGTGCCCATCGGGCGGTCGTCGAAGGTCCAGTCCAGGCCCCCCGAGTAATAGACGCCAAACCGCATGCCCTGCGCGCGCACCGCCTCCGCGAGTTCGCCGACGACGTCGCGCTTGCAGTGCCATCCCGGCAGCTTCGGATTGGGGACCGACGTCGGCCAAAGGCAATAGCCGTCGTGATGCTTCGTGACGAACACGACGTACCGGGCGCCCGTGGCCGCGAAGGTGCGGGCCCATTCGTCCGGGTCCCAGGTCGCCAATCCGGCTTCCCAGTCCGCGGCGAAGCTGCGGTACTCGCGGTCGCCGTAGATCGCACGGTGATGTTTCGCGACGGGACTGTCCGGAAAGCGCAGCGAGTTCTCGTACCACTCCGTGTACGGCGACCAGCCCATGGCCCGCGGATCGCCCGATTGCACCATCTCGGTGACCGAATCGCCGACGGGCGCGAACCCGGGGACGGATGCGATGGTCCAGTGCACGAAGATGCCGAGCTTGGCATCGCGCCACCAGGCCGGCACCTCGTGACGGCGAAGTTCTTTGAGGACGGGATCTCGCGTCGGCATCCGGCCACGGTATCGCCGTGCGTCGGGTTGCGACGCTGAGCGAGCGGGTCCTTGTGCCCTGGAAATCGCGGCCGGGTGCGTCAGACTGCCTCGTCGTGGACGTCACCGACTGGTACCGGATCTTCGCCTGGCTCGCGATCGCGACCCAGGTCGCCGTGGTTGCGCTGTGGGTGCTGCGCCTCGCGGGCGGTCAACGGTGGCAGTCGGTCCAGGCGGGACTCCGCGAACAAGGCCTCGCGGTCGCGGCGCTCGTCGCATCCGTCGCCACGGCCGGTTCGCTCTACCTCTCGGAAGGTGCCCACCTCACGCCGTGTCGCCTCTGCTGGTTCCAACGCACGATGATGTATCCCCTCGCCGTCATCCTGATCGTGGCCGCGGTTCGGCGCGACTGGTCCATCCGGCCGTACACGATCGTGCTCGCGCTGATCGGTGCCGTGATCTCCACCTGGCACGTCCTCGTCGAGTGGTATCCGAGTCTCGAGGGTGCGACGGCATGTGACCCGACGAACCCCTGCTCGGCCCTCCCTCTCCCACGGTACGCCGGGTATCTCTCCATCCCCACCATGGCCGGCACTGCGTTCCTGCTCATCGCTTCGGTGATCTGGCTCGCGGGTCCGACCCCGATCGAGGAGGCCTGATGGCTCCCACGAAACGACCCGAGAAGTCCACCGGTCTGCCCGTCTTCTGGATTGCCGCCGGCGCCGTCGTCGTGATCCTGGTCGCGGCGGTGATCTTCAGTGCCGCCAAGAAGGACTCGGACGGCTCGTCGGGAGGCAACGACAGCGGGGTGACAACAGGCGAGTTCGGCTCGGTCACGGTCACGGGCGCACCGCTTTCACCGTTCGCCGCCGGTGCCGACCCCACGATCGGCGAGACGATCCCGACCGTTGTCGGCAAGAACTTCGCGGGCGACCCCGTGACGATCGCGCCGGACGGTAAGGCACAGATGATCGTGTTCCTCGCGCACTGGTGCCCGCACTGCAACGCCGAGGCGCCGCGCCTCGCCGACTATCTCCGGGCCAACGGCGGCACGCCCGCGGGCACACAACTCACGCTGGTGCCGACCGGCTCCGACCCGAACGCACCGAACTGGCCACCCTCGGAATGGATCGACCAGATGAAGCTGGGTGACGAGCGCGTCCTGGTCGACGACGAACAACAGGCCGCCGCGAAGGCGTTCGGACTGAGCAGCTACCCGTTCATCGTGATGACCGACGGGGACGGCAAGGTCGTCGCGCGGGTCGCCGGCGAACAGGCCGACGGTTTCTTCCAGACGGCATTCGACGCGTTGGCCCAGGGGAAGAGCCCCGTCGGCGGATGAGGGAGTCTGCGGCGAGCCGGATCTCGGCGTCCCTCGCAAAGCTTCACGAGCTCGACCGGACACTCGACGCCGTCGAGTGGTGGAACGACGAGCGGGCCGAGGCCGATGCGATAGCGCTCGACGCCCAGGCGACTCCGGTCACCGCCGGCCCGCTGTGGGGTCTTCCCATCACGGTCAAGGATTGGATCGACGTCGCCGGGTTTCCGTGTGCCGGCATCGACCCCGACGCTCGCGACCGGCACCCGTCGGTCGACGCGACTGCCATCGAGCGGCTGCGAGCCGCGGGCGGAATCGTGCTCGCCAAGACGAAGGCGTGGAATGGCATCCAACCCGACGCCGCGCCGGTCCGGCATCCACAGGATCCGGCGAGGACTCCCGGCGGGTCGAGCAGCGGCGAGGCGGTGGTCACCGCGATCGGCGGCTCGGCCCTCGGCGTCGGCAGTGACTCGGGCGGCAGCGTCCGGCTCCCGGCCGCGTGGACGGGCGTCCACGGCTTCACTCCGAGCGCGGGAGTGATCCCGACCACGGGACACTTCCCCGTTGTCGGTCCGGCGGCCGACGGTCGAACCAGGATCGGGTTGCTCGGCAACGACCTGGGACTGATCGACGCGGCGCGGCTCGTGATGTCGGGGCCGGACGGTCACGACCCGGACTGCGCGCCGGTCGCCACCGCGCCGGCGGACCCGGCGATCCTCCCGGGCAAGCGGATCGCCATCATCAGAGGCGATCCGAACTTCCCGACCTCGGAGGCGATGGACCGAGCCGTCGAGGATGCCCGCGACCGCTTACGCGACCGTGGAATGATCGAAACTGCCTGGTCATGGGACTGGTTGCCGGAGAGTTACGACATCACACTGCGGTACTGGACTCGCGAGTCACTGACCGGCGCCCAGGTCGCCCGTCAGCTGGAGGACTGGGACCGCTTCCGCACGCGGTTCCTCGCGGCGATGGAGGGCGTCGATCTCCTCGTTGCGCCGGTCACCGCCGACGTCGCACCACCACTGCGGGCGCTGACCGGCGAGGACTTCGCCTACGCCCTCCCGGCGAGTCTCACCGGCTCCCCAGCGATCTCGGTTCCGATGGGCAACGACGACGGACTCCCGGTCGCGGTCCAGTTGATCGGACCACCCTGGGCCGACGCGACGGTGATCGCGGCGGCCGCCTGGCTCGGTACTTGAGCGGGGCTACTTGACTGCGGGACGGTTCTCGTTGCCGAACATGTCCGACGCGGGACGCGTCGCCGCAAGCAGCGGGCGGACGACCGCGTCGACCTCGTTCGGGTCGTCGACGGGCTGCGCGCTCGGTCCCCGATGCCAACCCTCGGCGACGGCGAACCATCCGCCCGAGACCTCGAAAACCTGACCGGTCACTCCCGCCGACTGCGGCGAGGCCAACCACGTGCACAGCGGGGCGATCCAGCGCGGATCCATCGCCGCCTTCTGCTCCTCGGTCGCCTGGCCCATACCGAGATCCTCGGTCATGCGGGTGAGCGCGGTCGGCGCGATCGCGTTCACCGTGATCCCGTAGCGCTCCAGCTCCATCGCCGCGATGACGGTGAAGCTCGCGATCCCGGCCTTGGCCGCGCCGTAGTTCGTCTGACCGGCGTTGCCGTAAATGCCCGACGGTGACGTCGTGTTGATGATCCGGGCTTCGTTGGTCTCGCCCGCCTTGGCGCGTTCCCGCCAGTAACCGGCGGCGAATCGAGAAACGCCGAAGGTGCCCTTGAGGTGCACCTTGATGACCGCATCCCATTCTTCCTCGGTCATGTTCACGAGCATCCGGTCCCGCAGGATGCCGGCATTGTTCACGACGATGTCGAGCCCGCCGAAGGTGTCGATCGCCTGCTTGACGACGTTGCCGGCACCATCCCAGGAGGAGATGTCGTCGCCGTTCGCCACGGCCTGCCCACCCATGCCCTCGATCTCCCGGACCACATCGTGGGCCGGACCCTCGTCGTGACCAGCGCCGTCACGGGAACCACCGACGTCGTTGACGACGAGCTTGGCCCCTTCCGACGCCATCATCAGCGCATGTTCCCGACCGATCCCCCGGCCTGCGCCCGTGACGATCGCAACTCTTCCCTCGCACATGTTTGCCATGGGCGCATGAATTAGCAGAGCACGGCCCGCAGCAGCGAATGAGCCGCGCCCCCGGCCGGACCCACGACCCCGGCGGACGTCAGTCCTTGGGCTTCTTGGCGCGGCTCGGGGCGACCCGGGGCGGCTCGTTCGGCTGCTTCGGGTAGACCGGCGGCCACGGCGCATCCATCAACCCGGCCTCGAGGTCCCGCGCCGAACGCGCCAGCAACTCGGTCAACGACTGGGGCGCGTCGTACATCGGCGCCCAGGGGTCACCGACCTCGGCCAGGCGGCCGGGGGCGGTTTCGATGGTCCAACCCCGCGGCGACACCGCTTCGAGTTCGTCCCAGCGGAAGGGCATCGACACCGGTGCTTCCGGGTACGCACGCGCGGACCAGGCCCCGAACACGGTCTTGTGGGGCGCGTTCTGGTTGAAGTCGACGAAGACGCGCTCGCCCCGCTCCTCTTTCCACCACGCCGCGGTGATCAGGTCGGGCCGGCGCCGCTCCAACTCACGCGCCACCGCGACCGCCGCCGCGCGGACCTGGTAGGAGTCGTACTCCGAGACCAACCGCGCGTAGATGTGGATCCCACGACTCCCCGTGGTCTTCGGATAGCTCGCGACCCCCGCCTCCGCGAGCAGCGCACGGACCTCGGCCGCGGTCTCCTGCACCATTGGGAACGTGACCCCCGGTCCCGGATCGAGGTCGATACGCAACTCGTCCGCGAGGTCGACGTTCTCGGCACGCGACGGCCACACATGGAACCCGAGGCAGCCGAGATTGACCGCCCACGCCACATGCGCGAGATCCGCGACAACCATCGCGCGCGACTCCGTTCCGTTCGGGGTCGACACCGTCGCGGTCTCGAGCCACGCCGGCGCGTTCTTCGGTACCCGCTTCTGGAAGAACGACGAACCGCCGGCGCCGCTCGGGAACCGCTGCAACATGACCGGCCGCCCGCCCATCGTCGCCAACAGCGGCTCGCGCACGGCTTCGTAGTATCGGATCAGGTCGAGCTTGGTCTCACCGCGATCCGCGAACAGCACCTTGTCGGGGTGGGTCACGACGACTTCGTGACCGTCGACCTCGATCGTGCAGTCGTCTCCCATATCCGAGCGACGCTAACGCTCTGTGACCATCGGCCCTACCGAGGCCGACACCTCGGGCGGATCATGAGAACATGACTGAGTACCTCGTGCCGCTGGATGGCAGCCGCGACTCCGAGATCGCGATCCCGCATGCCCGGGCGCTGGCCGGCTCCGACCCGCTCCACCTCCTGACGGCGGTCTGGAAGGGCGAGCCACCGGCACCCCGCAAATATCACGAAGCCCGCGCCCTCAACCTTGCCGGCAGCCCCGCCGAGTCCCACGTTGCCGTCGAGGAACTTCCCAGTGCGGCGGTCGCACGCATGGCGGCCGAGCGGCCCGACGCGGTCGTCTGCATGGCTTCCCATGGCCGCAACGCGTTGAGTCAGGCGGTGCTCGGGAGCACGGCCGAGGCCTACCTCCGAGCGGCAACCGAGCCGACCATCATCGTCGGACCGCGTGCAAGCTTCGACCCGGCGCGCTGGGGAGCACGCAACCTGGTGTTGGCGGTCGACGAACCGTCGACGGCAGCAGCGCTCGCACCGATCGCCATAGCCATGGCGGCCCACTTCGACTTCCACCTCTGGGCGCTGCAGGCAGTGACACCGGTTCCGTATCCGTTTGCGGTCGATGCCTCGGTCGCGGACGACGCGAGCGAAGCGACCGGCGCCAACGAACTGGTTCGGCTGCTCGCCGAGCGAGACTGGTCCGCGGAGAGCAAGATCGTGGTCGGACCGGACCCCGCGAACGCGATCGTCCAGTTTTCCGACGATCTACCGGCGTCGCTGGTCCTGATGGGAAGCCATACTCGCCGCGGCATCGCCCGGATTGCGCTGGGAAGCGTCGCGATGCGAGTCGTCCATCGGACCCAATCCCCCGTGATGATCGTGCGGCTGTGAGATCCCGCGATACTCCTGCCGCTCGAGCGGTGCGCCTCGCCACCGGTCGCGCGCTGACGACCCGTCGTTGACGATCACTCCACGACGCGCAGCGTCGAGGGGATGTCCATCCGAACCAGTCTGCGGAGCACCAACAAGGGCGCGAGCGCCACCACGACAACGCCCATGACGAGTGCCAGGAGGATGGTGCCGCCGGCAAGGCTCGTCACGATGCCGAGGTCCGGCACTGTTTCGGGCAAGAGCGACGTGACCATCCAGTGGAGGAGTAACCAACCAGCACCGAGACCGATCGCCGTCCCAAGCACGCCCACGAGCAAGCTCTCGGCAACCTCGAGCGCAGCGACCGACCGTACCGGTAGCCCAAAGGCGAACATCGTCGCGTGGTCTCGGGCCCGGTCGTCGGCGTTGATGCTCGCGGTGTTGAACGCGATGAGCAATGCGAGCAGAAGCACCGCGCCCTCGACGATGACCAGGATGCCGAGCGCGCGGTCCAGTTCCTTCTCGATGGAGTCTGCGAACTCCGTCACGGGCTGCACCGATGCGATCCCGGGTACGCCGAAGAGCTCGCGCTGTATCCGCACTGCGGAGACCCCCTGCGCCGGCACGGCAACAACGAAGTTCGCGATCCCTGCGAGGTTGGTACGGGCGAGACCGTCCTGATCGTCCATCCAGGCCAGGGACCGCAGCGGGAACGGGCTGCGACCGCGAATCCGCACCGACTCGGTGACGTACTCATACCCGAAACCGACTCTTCGTGGGTACCGAAGATCAACTCGGTCGCCAACATCGACGCCGAGGTCGGCGAGAGCCTTGGCGGTGAGAACCACGCCCGGGCCTTCACGAATCGGGGCGGCGGTCGGGTGCCAGATGTTGCTCCCGAGATCCGAGATGGTCAACAGGAGATCGATCTCGGCGCCGGCGCGGCGCACCTTTGCCGGCAGGCGGAGCTGCGGCTCGGCCGCCGCGACCAGCGGGGAATCCCGGACAGCCGCCACCACGGGCGACTCCGTCGAGGCGAACGAACTCAGCGAGACCTGCAAACGACCCGGCGAGCGTGTGATCAGTTCCGACCGCGCGGCGTCGATTGTTGCCCCGAACGAGTCGACCATGCCGATCACGCCGAGGAGCACCGCGATCGATGCCGCGATCCCGAGTGCGGTCAACACGGTCCGACGGGGCGCACGTGCCACGTTGCGAAAGGGCAGGATTCCGATGCTTCGTCCCGGAAGGCGCAACCGGGCTCCGCCCGAATCGTGTCGCCGCGCCCGCCGCGAGGAGGCCCGCGCACCGGTCTGGATCGCGTCAACCGGTGCGACCCGCACCGCCCGCGCGACCGGGATCACCGTGGCAACGAACGGAAGCAACAGCCCGAGCGCGGCCGCACGGAGGTACGGCCCGACCTGGAACGGATGGAGCCACACCGGTAGTGGGAAGAAGTCACGAAGCACGCCGATCATGAGGAACCCGATCCCGAGCCCCACCAGCGCGCCCAGCGCGGCTCCCAGCAACGCGATCTGCACGCCGGTCAGCAGGGGCCGCACCGCCAACGAGCGACCCGGAACGCCGAGTGCCATACCGATCCCGATCTCCCGGCGCTGGGACTCGACGATCCGGGCCGTGAGGTTGAATGCGGCAAAGGCGGCACCAAGGAGGATCAACGCCGCGAAGATGTCGTAGAGCCGCTGGTCGCCGTCGATGTCGTCGTAGAGCAGCCGATATGCCTGGTCCTGTGCCCGGTTCGTCACCGTCACCGACGTCTCCGGCATCAGCCGCGCCGCGGCTGCATGCAACGCAGTGCGAGCGTCGGCCGTGGTCACGCCCGGCGCGACCCGAACGACCAGGACGTTGGCTTGCCCGGGGTGACCGAGCAACCGACCGGCGGTCTCGGTGGACACGTAGACGATCGAGTAGTCCGCGTCCGAGACGAAGACCCCGGTGTCGCCCAACACGACGAAGTGCTCAGGCGAGAGGGCTCGGCCAACGATCCGGATCTCCTCACCGCCGCTGACCCGAACGGTGCTGCCGGGCCCGAGCTGACGTCGATCTGCAAAGTGTTCATCGAGCAAGGCGACCGACCGATTCGCATCGGCCTCGCGCAGACCCCGTCCGCTGACGACTTCCAAGCGATTGACTTGGGGCCCGGATGTCTCGACGCCGATGATCCGGCCCGGCACGAGCACCGTGGTGTCGGCAGACGCGTCGAGCTGGACCGGCCCTTCGACCTGGATCGCGCTCGCAGTGGCGATCCCCGCCCGCCGCAACTCAAGACCGACCTCAGCGAGACGCGCGGAGTCGACGAGGGTACCGGCAGGTACCTCCGCGCGGAGATCGAACATCGCCAGTCGGTCGAAGCTCTCGTCGTAGGACATGCGCCGCCATTCACCAGTGCTCGTCAGCCCCGCCGAGGTCCCGACACCGAGCGCGATGATCAAGGCGATCGCCGCGACCTGCAGCCACCGAGCGCGAAGGTCACGCCATGACCATCGGAGCCACAACCCGCGCACGACTACCAGCGCAGTTCGGAAATCGGCGCGGCGCCACCGGGCGGGGGGCCGTCGCCAACGACGCGGCCGCTACTCAGCTCCACGATGCGGTCGCCGACGCGAGCGATCTCGCGATTGTGGGTCACGATGATCACGGTCACTCCGCGGTGAGCCTGTTCATGGAGCAACTCGAGGATCTGCACGCCGGTGCCGAAGTCCAACTCGCCGGTCGGTTCGTCCGCGAGCAACACCGGGTTCCCGGTGCCGAGCGCCCGTGCGATCGCCACCCGTTGCTGTTCACCGCCCGACAGCTGGCGCGGGAAGTGGTCGGCCCGGTCGCCGAGACCAACCTGATCGAGCACCCGTCTTGCCCGAGCAAGACCGTTTGCATGGCGCCCCGTCACGTCGACCCCGAACTGCACGTTCTCGAGAGCTGTCAACGTCGGGAACAGATTGAAACTCTGGAAGACGAAACTCACGCTCTCCCGCCGAAACCGGGCGAGGTCTCCTCGCGCCGCCCCCACGATCCGATGACCGCCGACCACGACCTCCCCTCCCGACGCGACGTCGAGCGCGCCGATCAGGTTGAGCAACGTCGTCTTGCCACAGCCGGACGGCCCGAGCACGACCGCGAACTCGCCGACCCCGACCGAAAGGTCCACGTCGGCAAGCGCGGTCACGACACGACCGCCGACTTCATAGGTGCGCGTCGCACCGCGTAGCTCGATCATCGGCTCGGGGCCCTCGGACACAACGACTACGAAATCGCCTCAGCCGAGATCCCTCCAGAGCCGGAAGTCCCGGAGCGGTCGGGCTACTCCGAGTTCGGTCGCGTGTGCTGGCCCGGTAGACCTGCCGCGTACACCGCAGCCTGAGTCCGGCGTTCCATCCCCAACTTCGTCAGCAAGTTGCTGACGTAGTTCTTCACGGTCTTCTCGGCGAGGTGGATCCGCTCACCGATCTGACGGTTGGTCAAGCCCTCCGCGATCAGTTCGAGCACCCGGCGTTCCTGGCCCGTCAGGGAAGCCAGCCGCTCATCCTCCTCGGGAGGGGTTCGAAGGCGTTCGAGAACCTGCTTCGTCATCGCCGGGTCCAACAGCGACTGGCCCTGCGCGACGCGCTCGATGGCGTCGACGACATCGGGGCCTTTGATCTGCTTCAGGAGATAGCCCGCCGCGCCCGCCATGATGGCCTGGAACAACGCCTCGTCGTCCGCGAAGGAGGTGAGCATCAGGCACGCGATCTCAGGATGGGCCGCCCGGATGTCTCGACACACCTCCACTCCGCTGCCGTCCGGCAGCCGAACGTCGAGCACCGCGACATCGGGGCGAGTCGGGGGAATCCGGGCCAGCGCCTCGGCGGCGGTACCGGCCTCACCGACGACCTCGATGCGGCCGGACTCCTCGAGGAGGTCGCGGACCCCTCGCCGCACGATCTCGTGGTCATCGAGCAGGAACACCCGTATCCGGTCTCCGTCGGTCTGGGCCTGGGGCATCGTGTGGACCTCCTCGGGTGTATGGCTGCACAATGGCCGATGTGTCGACCGACTGGCAATCCGCCGCCCCGGTTCGCCGCCTGCTCGACGCAATGTTCGCAGTCGCGTCGGATCTGACCCTCGACGTCGTCCTGCGCCGTATCGTCGAATCCGCGACGAACCTCGTGGGCGCCCGATACGGGGCGTTAGGGGTCCTCGGGCAAGGGCACGAGCTGAGCGAGTTCGTCTACTCGGGCATCGATGCCGCCACCGCCGAGCGGATCGGACCACTGCCCACCGGTCGCGGCATCCTCGGCCGGTTGATCACCGATCCCCGGCCGCTGCGGCTCGACGATCTCGCGCGACACTCCGGCTCCGTCGGATTTCCGCCGGGCCACCCGCCGATGCGGTCGTTCCTCGGGGTCCCCATCCGCGTGCGCGACAAGGTCTTCGGGAATCTCTACCTCTGCGAGAAGCAAGGCTCCGAAACGTTCAGCGACGAGGACGAGACCCTCGCCGTGGCCCTCGCCGCCGCCGCGGGGGTGGCGATCGAGAATGCTCGCCTGCACGCTCGACTGCAAGCCGTCGCGGTACTCGAAGACCGTGAGCGCATCGCGCGCGACCTCCACGACACGGTGATCCAGCAACTCTTCGCGACTGGTATGTCGCTCCAGGTCGCCGAACGAGCTGCGACGGACCCGACCCAGCGCGAGCGCCTGAACCGATCCATCGAGGATCTCGACGACACCATCCGCCAGATCCGCACGACGATCTTCGCCCTCCATCAGCCGGGGATCGGGATCGAGAGCCAACTCGCCGCCGTCGCGGCCGAGATGGAGACCCGCCTCGGGATCAGTACTTCCATCGAGCTGGAGGGCCCCGTCGCGACCGCGATCCCCTCCGAGGTCGCCGACCAGCTCCCGGCAGTTCTGCGCGAGCTCGTCACCAACGCCTGCAAACACGGCGGCGCCCGCCATGTCGCCGCGCTGCTCCGAGTGGACGGTTGGTGCACGTTGCGCGTGGCGAACGACGGCCGCCCGTTGTCGGACGCGTTGATCATCGAGCAATCGGACGGCTTCGGCCTCGACAACCTTCGGCGGCGGGCCGAGAGCTTGGGCGGCACACTCGCCCTTACGTCGAACGGCGGCGTCGTCGCCGAATGGCGGATCCCCCTGGCGGACTGATCCGAACCGCCGCGGAGATCGGGACCTTGGGCCCTCGTGCCCGGCAATGCGGGCTCCGATGATGACGAGGCATGTTCATCGAGGATTTCGTTCCGGTGCGGCTCAGTCTCGTGGTGGCGAATGCGTGGCTGCTGTCCGACGGGTCCGTGCTCGCCGGACTGGCGGCGGCCGCAGGCGCGGATCAGTCGGACATCACCCTCGGCCCGGCCCGTCGCCGGTCCGAGGCGCTCGTCATCCCCTTCGAGTGGTCGGCACTCGGAACCGTGCCGTTCCGGCGTCTGGAAGGTGACCTCGCCACCACCGAGTTGGGCCCGACCACGACCCATCTCCAACTCAGCGGCTCCTGCCAACTCTGCGTGACGCCTCCCGGCACCCGCCGGCAGGAAGGTGCGGCCCAACGGGAAACCGAGCTGCGGGTCCGGGCGTTCCTGGCTGCCCTGGCCGATGCACTCGAGCACCCATCCCGAGACTGACCCGGCCGCGCGCCGGTGCTCGACCTGCGACGATGAACAGGATGAAGCGGCGAATCCTGCTCGCGACCCTCGCGCTCACACTCGGCGCATGCGCGTCGAACGCGCCGGTGCAGTCGGCCTCGGGCTCGTTGCCCACGCCCACAACCACGCCGGTCGAACCGCTGCACGTCCAACTCGACCTCGTCGACGCGAGCCGGCCAGCCGAGGATCCGTTCGACGAACGCAGCGCGCCGCAACGGGACCTACCCACCGAGTTGTACCTTCCCGCGACGGCTCCCGCCCCGCTCATCGTCTTCGCTCACGGCTACGGCGGCGACCCGAGCAAGTTCACCGATTTGTTCACCCACTGGTCCGATGCCGGCTTCGCCGTGGCCGCGCCCCGTTTTCCGGTCACCTACACCGGAGCCAGCGGCGCGACGCTGGCACGAAGCGGGGACTACCTGCAGCAGCCGGCGGACTTGACGTTCATCCTCGACGCGGTCCTCGCGAGTGAGTACGGGGACCGGATCGATGCCGACCGCATTGGCGCGGCGGGACTCTCACTCGGTGGGGTGACGACGTGGGGATGGGTGACGAACACGTGCTGTCGCGACGAACGCCCGCGCGCCGCCATGATCATGGATGGGAACCGATTCGACTTCGCTGACGGCCGGTACGTGCCCAACCGCATCCCGGTGATCGTCTTTCACGCCGACGAGGACCCCGCTCTCCCCTACGCCAACGCCGAGCAGTCGTACCGCGACGCCGTCGCGCCGAAGTACTTCGTGACCATCGAAGCGTTCACCCACGCGGAGCCCTTCGAGAACACGCCCGCACCCTCCGACGAGATGGTGATGCGCACGAGCATCGACTTCTGGCGCGCCTACCTCCTCGACGACGTCGCCGCGCGTCAGCAGATCGTCAGCGATGCGACGGTGGAGGGCGTGAGTCACGCGGAGGCCCAGCCCCGCTGACCTGTCGAGCGCAGGAACGGCGACCGCTCGGGATTCAGAGGTTCTCGTCGAACTGTTCGAGCCGGTCACGGAACCGCTCCGGGTCGACCAGGTGGGGGTAGTGACCGACGTCCGGCCACACCTCGAGGCGCGTCTCGCGTACGAGGCCCAAGAGCCACTGCACGTACTGCGGTCCGGGGTCGCTGCCATGGAGCGCGAGGTACGGCACGTCGATGCCGCGGAGAATCCGGACGGCCATGTCGTCGAGCTCCCCCGGGGACGCGTCGAGCACCGGGTCCCAAACACCCAGCACGACCTCGGTCTCCGGGCTCGAGAGCGCGTTCAGTCGCTCGCGTTCCGCCGCGGGCAGGGATCCGTCGAGCACCGAGAACACGATCCCGACCGCCTCGCGGAAGCTGGCCTCGTCACCACGCAACATCGGCTCGAGTGGCGCCAACGCCTCCTGGAACGCGGCCAGTCGCAGCATTTGGTCCACGTTCACCACACCCCGGGACGGCAACCGCGCACCTGCATACACGCTGACCACTACCCCACCGAGTGAATGGCCGACCATCAGAGGCTCGTCGAGCGCAAGATGGTCGACCACGGCGCCGACGTCGGTCGCGAGCGTTGCCGGGTCGTACGGCGCCTGGCGGCCGGAGTCGCCATGACCGCGGAGGTCGACGGCGACCACCCGCCACCGCTCGGCGAGGTGCGGGATCACCGGATCCCAAGCCCGCCGACTCTCCGTGATGCCGTGGACCAGCACGAGGTCCCGGCCCTGGCCCGTCTCCTCGAACGCAATGACCGTGCCGTCTGCCGCCTCGATGGTCGCCACGCACGCGCAGGCTAGACACCGGCGGGGCGCGCCGCCGGGCGGACTCGACCGGCCGGCACGGTCGCTACGCTGGAACCCGACCGGGGGGTCCCATGCCGCGTTCACCGCACCGTCAGACACCGTGTCTTCGCGGCACTCGCGCTGGTCGTGCTCACCGCCGGCTGTAGTCGCCTCCAGACCCACGTCTACCTGCTCGCCAGCGACGACTTCGCCGGCCGAAACAACAACACCGCCGGCTCCGTCGCCGCACAGCAGTACCTCATCAGCCAACTCCGAGACCTCGGCTTCCGAGGCCTGAACCCCGCCGGCACCGGTGACGACGCCTACCGACAACCGTTCGCGGACGGCGTCAACATTCTCGGGGTGCTCCGAGGCGCCGTGCATCCGGACGAGTACGTCATGGTGGGCGGGCACTACGACCACCTCGGCACGAACTGCCGCCGTGCAACCGCGGCGGACTCGATCTGTAACGGCGCGACCGACAACGCCACCGGCACCGCACTCGCCCTCGAAGTTGGCCACGCCATCGCGACCAGGAAGCACCCTCCCGACCGATCCGTCATCGTCGCACTCTGGGACCGCGAGGAAGACGGGCTGCTCGGTTCCCAGTACTACGTCCAACACCCACTGGTCCCGAACGCGGACACCGTCGCGTACGTCAACTTCGACATCCAGGGTGCGAATCTCCTGCCAAGTCTTCGGACCATCAGCTTCGCGATCGGCGCCGAGTCGGGCGGGTCCCGCCTGGTTGATGCGGTCGGCACCGCGATCGGCGACCGGCTGGAGACCAAGCTCGTGAGTTCGATCTTCGGCCAGGCTCGCAGCGACTACATCAACTTCACTGCGGTCGGAATCCCCAACGTCTTCTTCGGTGATTCCACCGGGCCCTGCTACCACACTGTCGAAGACGAGCCCGCCATCGTCGACTGGACGAAGCTCGATGCGCAGCTCGCGGATCGCGGTGGCGCTCACCGACGACCTCATCACCGGCCCCCGCCCGGTGTTCGCCGCGGGCCCCCCGGTGGCGACGTACGCGGATGCGGTCGGTATCCGCCAGGTGCTGATCAAGGGCGAAGCCGAACTCACCCGGTTCTCCCCGCAGCAGCAGGCCGACCTCCAGCAGTTCCGAGACGACCTCGACGCGATCGTCGCCGCGGGGCCTGGAGCCTTCGACGACGCATCGATCGGACCACTGCTCTCCGGCGCGGCGACCGCGGTGTCGATCCTCACTACCGGCAACTGCGACGCGTTTCTCGCCCCGTAGTCGGACTATCCCGTCATGATGCCGGCGACGAGTTCCCGCAGGTCGGCCTCGACTTTGTCCGGTGACCCGGCATCGAACGGTGGCTGCGGGTCGTACTCGATCGCCAACTGGATCGCCCGTGCGATGTCGTCGCCCGCCAGGCGCGCGAGCAGCGTCAGGCCCATGTCGATCCCCGCTGAGACCCCGGCCGCGGTGATCACCTTGCCTCGCTCCACCACCCGCTCGCTCGTCGGGCACGCGCCGAGAGCACGGAGTCGGTCCATCGCCGTCCAATGTCCGGTCGCATCGATCCCGTCGAGCACGCCCGCGGCCGCCAGGAAGAGCGACCCGGTGCAGACGCTCGTCGTCCAGGTCGTCGTCGGATGGACCGCCCGGACCCATTGCACCACGGGGTCGTCGCCACCGGCCGGTTCCACCATGCCCCCCGGAACGACGATGACATCAGGCGTCGACACCTCGGCGAACGAGCGCGGCGCTTCCAAGGTCAGCCGCCCGGTGTGATCCACGACCGGGCCGGCGATCGCCGCGACGAAGGTCACGTCGAAGCCCGGCGCATCGACGAGCGTCTGGAACGGTCCGACGATGTCGAGGGCGGTGAATTTCGGATAGAGCGCCAGCGCAATCTGCATGCGGACCATCCTGATCCCCGCCCGTCACCTCGGCAAGGACAGGCCCCCCACCATTCCCGCCGGTGCCGGACGGCGTGCCGCCTGGTAGCAAGGGGGCATGCGCTTCGGCCTCGATATCGCTCAGCAACGAATGGCCTGGTCCGAGAACGTCGACCGGGTCCGGTTCGCCGAAGACCTCGGCTTCGACGGGATCTGGGGGTTCGACCATTTCCAGCCGATGTTCGGCGACGGGCCGGGCGAGTGCTTCGAGGGCATGACCACCCTCGCGGCGTGGAGCGGGATCACCCATCGCGCGCGTCTGGGGCTGCTCGTGACCGGCATGACGTATCGCCACCCTTCGGTGTTCGCGGCCGAGGCCGTCACCATCGACCACGCATCCGGGGGTCGGTTGGAACTCAGCTACGGCGCCGCGTGGTTCGAACCCGAGCACCACGCGTTGGGCATCGACTTCCCGCCGCTCAAGGCCCGGATCGACGCGTTCGAGGAAGCGGTGCAGATCGTGCGCGGCCTGCTCACGACCGACCACTTCACCTTTGCCGGCGAGCACTTCTCGGTTACCGATGCGACGTTGCTGCCGAGGCCGGTCCAGACGCCGCACCCGCCGCTGTGGATCGGAGCCTCGGGCGAGGCGCGCATGATGCCCATCGCCGCACGGTACGCGGATGTCTGGCACTGCCTCGGGCCGCTCGAGGTCGCTCGTGGGAAGTCCGAACGGATCAGCGCCCATGCGCAGGCGGCGGGTCGCGACCCCGCATCGGTCGCACGGGCGGCGTCGCTGTCACTCGACGACGACCGCGACACCGTCGCCCGCCTCGTCGACGAGTGGCGGGCGGCCGGCTTCGACTACCTCGTCTGCGGTTGGCCGTCGGGCGGCCGGGCCCGGATCGAGGAGTTCGCGGCCGAGATGCTCTGAGCGCAGACCGATCGGTGCCGCCTGGCAGACTCGCCGGGGAGGAGGGGCCATGGACCTGACCGTTGCTGCCGTACCCGGCTACTTCGCAACAATGGGACTCGAGTACCGCTACTTGCAGGCACGATCCGCACGCGAGGGCCCGAGTGCGGCGGACTACGAGCGCCGCGACACGATCACGAGCCTCACCATGGGCACGCTCAGCCTCTTCGCACCGGTCGTCGCGTCCAAGGTGCTCGGACCCTTCGTGCCGGGGAAGGGCCGGTACGGCAAGGTGCTGGTGGGCACGGCGCTCGGTGCCGCCGCCGTCACGACCGCCGCCGATCTCGTGGCCCGCCATTACGAGCAAACTCCGGCCATCGACTCGCCGCCTCGACAGGACCGTCGTCGGCGAATCCGGCGGGCCGCCCGCCGGATCGCCTCGGTCACCGGACCGGTCGCGGTCGCGACGGGTGGCGTCGCGATCACGTCGTCAATCTGGGCACGGGTGAAACCGGAGTGGCTCTGGGAACACCGGATCGTGCGGGATCTCGGTTCGGGACCGGCTGCACTGGCACTCGCCGTGTTGGGCTGGGACTTCATCTACTACTGGAACCACCGATTCATGCACACGAGTCGCTACATGTGGGCGGTCCACGTGGTGCACCACTCGAGCGAGCGCTACAACCTCTCGACCGCGCTCCGCCAACCCGTCGCCGACGCGCTCGGCACGTTCGTGCCATCGAGCCTGCTCTGCGCCGTCGGCATCCGCCCCGGCCTCGTCGAGACCGCCCGCGGGATCAACCTCATCTATCAGTACTGGATCCATACCGACACCATCCGGTCCCTCGGACCATTCGAACGGGTCTTCAACACCGCGTCGCATCACCGGGTCCACCACGGCAGCAACGGCCGGTACCTGGATCGCAACCACGGCAGCATCCTGATCACGTGGGACAAGATGTTCGGAACCTTCGAGCCGGAACGCGAGCCGGTCGTCTACGGCCTGACCAAGAACATCAACACGTTCAACCCGGCGCGCGTCGCCTCCCACGAACACCGCGACATGCTGCGCGACGTCGCCCAGTCGACCACGTGGCGCGACCGGCTGAGCTTCGTGCTCCGAGGCCCCGGCTGGGCCTACGCGCGCCACGCATCATCGGCCGCGTCGGCGGCGCGGACCGTGCCTGACTCCCGGAGTTCGTAGCAGTCGAAATCCGGCTCCGCCATCACCTCGCGGAACCGGTCGAACGTCCATGGCCAGGTCGCCGGGATGCCGCGGTCGTCGAGATACCAACTGCGGCATCCGGTGACCCAGATCGAGTCCTTGACCGCGCTCGCCCGCTCGGCCTCATGGCGTTCCATCGCGATTCGCGTCGGCGCAACCTCGCGAGCGCGACCGGTCGTGATCACTTCCACGAGCTGGAGGACGTAGTTCATCTGGTACTCGGCGACCTCGATGAGCGAGAAGTTGCCGACCGGACCGTTCGGGCCGTTGATCATGAAGAAGTTCGGGAAGTCCGGGATACCGACCGACAGATACGCGTTGGGGCGGTCGCGCCATGCCTCGGCAAGGGTCGCGCCATCGCGGCCCGTGACCGCCATCGGACGCATGAACGCGTCGGGCCGAAAGCCGGTGGCCAGCACGACCACGTCCAGCTCGTGAAGCTCGCCGTCCTCGGTGCGGATACCGGTCGACTCGAAACACTCAATGCCCGACGTCACCAAGGAGGCCGTCGGCGCCTGAATGGCCTCGTAGAAGTCCGGCGCGACCACGAGCCGCTTGCAGCCGGCCCGGTAGTCCGGTCGGAGCCGCTCACGGAGGTCGGCATCGCGCACCGTGTCGAGGTTGTTCCGACACATCTCCTCGATCATCGCCATGCCCGCGGAGTCCGCGTCGATCACGGCCGCGGCGAACGCGCCGAAGGCGGTGGCCAGGTTGTCGTGGGCGTTACGGAGCAGCTCCGGATCGTCGCGGAACCGCGCCTTTTCCTCTTCCGAATACGCCGGGTTGGACTGGGGAAGAATCCACTGCGCGGTGCGCTGGAACAGTGTGAAGTGCCTGACCTCGCGGGCCAGCGCAGTGGTGATCTGCACCGCGGTCGAGCCGGTACCGATCACCCCGACCCGCGCGGCATCAAGCGGGACCGAATGGTCCCGACGCGCGCTGTGGAACATCGCCCCGCCGAAGCGGTCCATACCGGGGATCTCGGGAACCACCGGATGATGCAGCACCCCGGTGGCCGCGATGACCACGTCGTAGTCCGCCGCGAATCCTGACGCGGTCTCGATCCGCCACGTTCCCTGCTCGAAGCTGGCGGCGATGACCTCGTCACCGAAGCGGATACATCGCTCGACGTCGTAGTCCGAGGCAACCCGTTCGAAGTAGCCACGGATCTGGGGACCCGGCGAGAACGTGTGCGACCAATCGGGGTTCGGCGCGAACGAATAGGAGTAGAGGTGCGACGGCACATCGCATGCGATCCCCGGGTAGGTGTTGTCGCGCCACGTGCCCCCGAGTTCGTCGGCCTTCTCGAACACGGTGATGTCTTCGTGGCCGGCATCACGAAGGCGGATCACGGCCAGTATCCCCGCCATGCCCGCACCGATGACTGCGAAACGCAGCTGAGACGAGGGGTTCGACACCGGAGCTACTCCTACAGGAGACGAGGCGGGCCCAGACGTTAGGTCCACGGCCCGGCACCTGGCACGTCGATCGGTCCGACTGCTGACTACCGTGCGGGGGATCGGCCCGCGCACGATCCTCCGCTTCCTCGGCTTCGTCGCAGCCAGCCTCGTCCTCGCCGTGACCCTGTTCAGCCGGCTGGCGTGGCGGGCGTGGCCATTCGAGTTGTTCAGCAACTTCCCGGTGCAGCTCGCGGTGGCTGCGGCGTTGGTGCTCGTTCGGCGCGCTCGTGGTGCGCGGATGGCTCGCGGTCGCGATCGCGACGGTGGCGCTCGTGATCAACCTCGGCGTCGTCCGCGATGTCGCCGCGGGGAGCACACAACCGACGCGACCGGGCGGCACCCCAGTCACCGTCGGCCACCTCAACGCCCAGACCCGGTCGATCGATACGGCCGCGCTCGGTGCCTACCTGGTCGATCTCCAACCCGATGTATTCGTCGTACTCGATCCGACACAGTCCGATGTCACCGCGCTCGACTCGCTCCGCACCCGGTTATCGAGTCGATATGGTCGGCTCCGACGACCCCGAAGACGCCAGCTTCGTCCGCATCGTCGTCCTCAGCCGGGTCCCACTCGGCGGACTCCGGCACCCGCCCGACCCGGCATTCGGAAAGTCTGCGGTCGAAGGTTCGATCGACGTCGCCGGCTCTCCGATCGCCTTCATCGCCGTGGGGAGCGAAGCGCCGACGACACCCGGCCGTGCCCACCGACGGGATCAGGTCCTCGATGCCGCGGCCCGATGGAGTCGGGAGCACGGACCCCGTCGCATCGTGTTCGGCGACCTCAACACGACGCCCTGGTCACCGTCGTTCCGCGACCTGCTCCGATCCGGCGATCTGGGCGACTCGCTCGAGGGCTTTGGCGTCCAGGTGACGTGGCCCGAGTCCAATCCGTTGGTCCGAATCCCCATCGATCATGCGCTGCTCGGCCCCGCCCTCGCCGCCACCGACCGCGGCACCGGGCCTGCGTTCGGCTCTCAACACCGCAGTCTCCACGTCACGGTCGCGCCGGCGGCATAATCTCCCCAAATCGCCCCATCCCGCACAGGTCCCGCTCACAAGACGACCGGAACCGCCGGCGGTGGTCGAAGAGCCCCGATCCCGGATCCACGCGACAGCCCGGTCCATTCCGTACTCTTCCCGGTGGCGGAGCGCTGATCCCACCACGGTCGCACCGTGCGCCAGGGTGCCGGATCAGCAAAGAGGAGAGAGCAATGACTGTTGCACGCTTGATCGGACGCGCCGGTGCGATCGGCGCACTCGTCGCCGTCGGTGCTGTACTCCCGCTCTCGGGCGCGAGCGCCGCGCCCTATCCGGACGGTGGCAACCCGACGGACGTCGCGCCGACGGAGAACCCGCTCGGGATCACGCTCGAGCGAACCGACACGCAGCCGGCCACCTTGCCCTTCACCGGGGGCGATGTCGCGGGGCTCACCCTGCTCGGCGTCGCCGCGACCGGCGCGGGCGTCGTCATCGTTCGGCGGAGCCGCCGAACCGCGTAGGGATACGCGCCGGGTAGCGTGCCGCGCGTGCCCCAGGCCATCGACGATTACGCCCTGATCGGCGACACTTTCACCGCGGCTCTGGTCGGTCGCGACTGTTCGATCGACTGGTGGTGCGCGCCGCGCTTCGACGACGGCGCAGTGTTCGCGGCGCTCCTCGGGAATCCGGAGCACGGTCGTTGGCTCTTGGCCCCGGCCGGCGGCGTCCGCCGCGTCGAACGGTCCTATCGGGGCGAAACCCTCGTCCTCGACACCACGTTCCACACCGACGACGGCGTGGTCGTCGTGACCGACTGCATGCCACTCGGGGATGGTTCGGTCGACATCGTCCGCCAGGTCGAGTGCCGCTCCGGCCGCGTGCCGATGCACATGGAGCTGGTCATGCGATTCGACTACGGCTCCATTCTTCCGTGGGTCGAGTCGACCGCCGACGGTTTGCGCGCGGTCGCCGGTCCCGACGCATTGCATCTCCGCACCGATGTGGAACTGCGCGCCGCCGGCGAATCCACCGTGGCCGATTTCGTCCTCGAACCGGGTGAGCGGGCCTCGTTCGTCCTCGCCCACTCCCTCTCCCATCGACCGACCCCCGCGCCGATCGACGTCGCCAGCTCCATTGCATCGACTGCGGCGTGGTGGGAGAACTGGGCGAGTCAGTGCACCTACGACGGCATGTGGCGAGACGACGTCGTGCGGTCGCTCATCACGCTCAAGGCACTCACGTACGCGCCGACCGGTGGCATCGTCGCGGCGCCGACCACATCACTCCCCGAGTTCATCGGTGGCGTCAGAAACTGGGACTACCGGTTCTGTTGGTTGCGCGACGCCACGCTGACGCTGATCTCGCTCAGCATCGGTGGCTACATGGAGGAAGCCCTGGCGTGGCGTGACTGGCTCCTTCGGGCAGTCGCAGGAGACCCCGAGGACCTCCAGATCATGTACGGGCTCGCGGGGGAACGTCGGCTCACGGAGTTCGAAGTGTCGTGGCTCCCGGGATACCGGGACTCCGCCCCGGTCCGCGTCGGCAACGCCGCGAGCGAGCAGTTCCAACTCGACGTCTACGGCGAGGTGCTCGCCACGCTGTATCGGACCCGACGGCTGATGCCCGAGCCCGGAAGCCACCGGGATTCGTGGAATCTCGAGCGGGCGCTGCTCGAGTGCCTGGAGGAGCGGTGGCCGCATCCCGACGACGGGATCTGGGAAGTCCGCGGGCCGCGTCAACATTTCGTGCACTCGAAGGGGATGGCGTGGCTGGGCTTCGACCGCGCGGTCCGCGCGGTCGAGGAGTTCGGCCTCGACGGACCTCGCGACCACTGGGCCGCCCAACGCGACCAGATCCACGCCCAGATCTGCAACGAGGGCTTCGACCGCGAGCTCGGTGCGTTCACCCAGGCGTACGGCTCGAAGCAGTTGGACGCCGCGTTCCTCATGCTGCCGCTCGCCGGCTTCCTGCCGGCCGACGACCCTCGGGTCGCGTCCACGGTGGACGCGATCGAGCGAACGTTGATGGTCGACGGGTTCGTCGCCCGGTACGACGCCGGGGCCGGGGGCGCGGACGACGGGCTCCCCCCGGGCGAGGGAACATTTCTGCCGTGCTCCTTCTGGCTCGCGCAGAACCGTGCGCTGATCGGGCGGATCGACCAGGCTCACGAACTCTTCGAGAGGCTCCTCGGGTTGCGCAACGATCTCGGCCTGCTCGCCGAGGAGTACGACCCGCACGCCGGCGTGCAACTCGGGAACTTCCCCCAGGCCTTCACCCACGTGAGCCTGATCAGCGCCGCCGCCCACCTCTCGGTCGTCGAGCGGGAGGGTCCAGCACCAGCCGGTTCGGTGCACCCCCGCATCTGACAACTACGGGGCGACTGCGATGACCTCGCCGTGGGGGACCAGAAAGCAGGCGTCGGTCTGCTGCGACCAGTGCCGGAACGCCGCGGCGATCGCTTCGAGTTCGCCCACGGTGGCCATGCCTGACTCGAGCAACTGCGTCGCCAGCGCGGACTTCGTCACCCGTTCGGCCCAGAGCCCTCCCCACCAGGCGCGGTCCTCGTCCGATGCGAAGTTCCACGCACTCGCGGAGGGTCGCACCTCCGTGAAGCCCGCCGCGACCGCCCAGCCGAACAGTCGGCGGCCGGCATCAGGTTCGGCCCCATTTGCCCGCGCGGCCTCCCGGTACAGCGCCAGCCAGCGATCGAGGAGCGGATCACCGGGATGCCACACGAAGCTCGCGTAGTCGCCGTCGCGTGCGGCGACGATGCCGCCGGGCACGAGCACGCGTCCGCCACTCACGCAGCGCCGCGACGGGGTCCGTCAGATGTTGGAGCACCTGATGTGCGTGCACGACGTCGAAGGACGCATCGGGGAACGGCAGGGCATAGGCGTCACCGACGCGGAACTCCAACGTCGCCACGGCGGGGCCCCGTGCCGCCTCGGCGATCACCGCCTCGGCGCGGTCGACACCGATCGTGGGGCCCGGGGCCACCAACGCCGCGAGATCGCAGGTGATGGTGCCCGGACCGCAACCGATGTCGAGCAGCGCCAGCCCGGGCGTCAGGTCGTCGAGGAGGTAGGCCGCCGAGTTCGCCGCGGTTCGCTGCCGATGGGATCGGAGCACACTGTCGTGGTGCCCGTGGGTGTAGACCTCGCTGTCGCTCATGCGCCCAGGATGCGCGACGGGCCATGAATAAGCAAAGAAGATGTCAGCACCACTAAGATAAGCAATACTTATGGCCCGCTCGGAGTGGCTCCGCACGTTCGTCGCCATCTACCGGACCGGCGCGGTCACCGATGGAGCGAAGCGCCGGGGGATCTCCCAACCCGCCGCGAGCCAACAACTCGGCCGGCTCGAGGGTGCGATCGGGCGCCCGCTGTTCGTCCGATCCCCGTCGGGGGTCCAACCGACGAGGGCGGGCGAGGAGCTGTACGGACGCGTCCGCGCAGTCGCTGGACCAGATCGAAGGTGTCCTCGCTGATCTCGACACCGGCCAGGTCCGCCTCCCACCTCGCCGGCTCCGACTGGGCGCGGCCGCCGAGCTCTTCGATCGGCTGCTGATTCCGAGACTCGCGACGGTGCCGATCCCCATGGACGCGCGCTTCGGCGACGATGCAACCCTGCTGGACGCGCTCAGACGTGCTGAACTCGACCTCGTGGTCACGACCGCTACCCCATCACGACGCACCGCGCACACGACGGTCATCGGCGCCCGCCGCTTCGTCCTCGTCGCGGCGCCGAGCCTCGCACCCGCCGCGCCGCTCGTCGACCTCGAGTCACTCGGCGACTGGCTCAGCGAGCGCAGGTGGGTCAGCTACAGCGATGAGCTCCCGATCACGCGCCGCTTCTGGCAGACCGAACTCGGACGACCCTTCGATGCGCCGCTCGCGCTCGTCGCCGCGGATCTTCGCGTCGTGGCGCGCGCCGTCGAGGCCGGCATGGGCGTGAGCCTGCTCCCCGAGTACGTCTGCCGGGCGGGCCTGACATCAGGCCGACTCCGAGAGGTCTTCCCCGTCGGGGACCGTGTCCCGCCCGAACCTTGGTTCGCCTGCATCCGAACCGGCGACGAGGACCGCGACGATCTCCAGGTGCTCCGGCGCGGATTGGCCGACACCGCGGAACCCGTCGACGCCGGCCGGACCCCGTCAGTCGGCGTGACCGCGTGACTCCCTGGCGGCGCCTGGCCGGCTCGTTGGCCCTGCTCTTCGTCGTCGTCGTCATCGGCACCGTCGGCTACATCATCCTCGGCTTCGGACTCCTCGACGCCGTCTATCAGACGGTCACGACCGTCTCCACCGTCGGATTCCGGGAAGTGCTGCCGCTCACGACCGCCGGCAAGATCTTCACGACGCTGCTGATCCTCGTCGGCGTCGGCGCGGCCCTCTACGCGTTCAGTGTGCTGATCGAGACCTTCATCGAAGGTCGCCTGCTCGACCTCCTCGGGAGACGCCGAATGGAACGGACCATCAACGCCATGCGCGACCACGTCATTATCTGCGGGTGGGGTCGCGTCGGCCGTTCGATCGCCGCCGAGATCGCAGTGGCCGGTCGAGACCTCGTCGTCATCGACTCCAACGAGGAACGACTCGGAACCTGTCCCCATCCGGTCGTCGTCGGTGACGCCACCGAGGACGCAGTGCTCGCAGCCGCGGGCCTCCAATACGCGTCGGCACTCGTCGCGGCGGTGGACGCGGATGCCGCGAACTCGTTCATCACCCTCAGTGCCCGAGCCACCCGACCGGAACTGTTCATCGTGACTCGCGCCCGCAACACCGACAGCGAGGAGAAGCTGCTGCGGGCCGGCGCGAATCGCGTGGTGAACCCTCAGAACATCGGCGGGTCGCGCATGGCCGCGTTCGTGGTCCGTCCGCACGTCGCCGAGTTCGTCGACGTCGTCATGCACGAGCAGAACCTCGAGTTCCGGCTCGAGGAGATCGCGGTGGGCGACGAACTCCCCGCTCGCCGGTCTGACGCTGCGCGCCGCGCACCTGCGCGCTCGCACCGGGGCGCTCGTCCTGGCCCTCAGGAATCCCGCCGGTGATTTCACGACCAACCCGTCGCCGGACACGCCGATCGAATCGGGCCACGTGTTGATCGCGATCGGCACGGAGGACGAGCTGCGCGCCCTCACCGAGCTCACCCACGTCTGACGCGCTCCGCCAACATTTTGCGCGCTTTTCGTGACATTACGCGTTGCGTGCGGTCGTGCCACCGGTCGGTTCCACATACGGTCGGTCGACGCGACCTGGGGGACGGCAATGCTTCGGACTTTGAGACACGGTGCACGGCTCGGTGCGTTCGCAGTACTGGCGATCGCACTCAGCGGCTGCATCTTCTTGCCCGCCGCAAAGAAGCATCAGCAGATGCACCCGGACACCCGGCCGTGGTGGTGCCACTCCCAGGGCGAGGGTGGCCACGGCGCCGAGTGGTACATGAATGAAGGCATCACCAAGGGCATGTTGTCCTGGGACGACTGCCTCGAAGTCTCCAAGGACCTCGACGCGGCGATGACGTTCGCGATGCAATGGCCGACTCGCGGCGAGGCCGAAGCCGCGGGCTGGACTGCGATGGTCAACTACGCCATGGGCATGGGGACCCATCACTCGCGCGGCAACCCGCTCCAAGGCGCCTTCGACCCCAAGCAACCGAATTTCCTCCAGTACGACGGCAACGGGCCGAACGCCAAGCTCGTCGGGATGAGCTGGTTCGTGAACAACGGACCCGATGCCCCGCCGGCCGGCTTCGTCGGCGACAACGACTGGTGGCACACGCACGAGTACCTCTGCTTCTCGAACACCACCGGGCTCGTGATCTTCGACGGCAAGTGTCAGCCGGGCCAGAACGGCAACACCGTGTACCTCGGTGACTTCTGGATGGTGCACGCCTGGGTCGTTCCGGGTTGGTGGCATGAGCACGACGTGTTCGTCGGGCACCATCCGTGCCTCATGGCGGGCGGACCGGCACCGCACACCGACCCGTGTTGGGAGATGGACGGCGGTCACATGGGCCACGCGGCGTCACTCACACCGGCCTGACATCGTCGCTCGGCGCGCGCTCGGCGAGTTCACGAAACTCGTCGGGCACGCCGCCGGAGCGACCGAAGCGTGTCCGCGCGTAGGTCAAGGCCTCTCGGCCGAAGCGTGCCCGCACCTCGTCCATGGAGCGGTCGAGCGCCCGTCGGGATTCGTGCTGGGCCGTGCGCGCCGGTCGGTCGAATGCGAACGCGAGCTGGCGGGGGCGGTCGGCAACGAGGTTCGACACCGAGATACCGAGCAACGTGATGTCGCGTTCCGATGGCTCGTCCGCGAGCGCGATTCCGACGAGTCGGACCCCGAGTTCGGTCAAGGCCCTGGTGCCCGCGGTCGGTTCCGGCAGTGACGTTGATCGGGTGATCGAGCGCAGGCCGGGAAACCGCACTCGGACCGTGAGCGTGCGGCCGGCGAGATCCCCGGCCCGCAGCCTCGGCGCGACCCGGTCGGCCAGGTACCCCATGGTGGTGCGGACCAGCTCGTCGGTCACCGGCTGTCGACCCAGTGCGCACTGCGCGCCCATGGACCGGGCCTGACGCTGTGTCTCGATCGTTCGCGGATCCGCGTTCCGCGCCAGCGCGCCGAGCTTGGTGCCGACCGCCGTGCCCAGAAGCCGCTCGAGCACACGTGGCGTCGTCGCGGCCAACTGACCGACCGTGTGGATGCCGGAAGCCGCGAGTCGCTCCCGGTTGGTCGGACCCACCCCCCACAGCAGCCCGACCGGTAACGGATCGAGGAACGCGATCTCCGACCCCGCATCCACCACGACGAGACCGTCCGGCTTCGCGACCTGCGATGCCACCTTGGCGAGATGCTTCGTCGTCGCGACTCCGATCGAAATCGGCAGTCCGATCTCCTCCCGGACGCGGCGGCGGATCGTGTCGGCGATCGTCTCGGGAGATCCGAACAAGTGGACCGCCCCGGCCACCTCGGCGAACGCCTCGTCGATCGAAATCCGCTCCACGAACGGCGTGAAGTCGCGAACGACATCGATCACCGCATCTCCGAGCCGCTGGTACTCGCGGTAGTGACCACCGGCGACGATCAAGCCGGGACACAACCGGCGCGCCCGCGACCCTGACATCCCGGCGTGGACGCCGAAGGCCCGAGCCTCGTACGACGCAGCGAGCACGACACCCCCACCGACCGCGAGCGGGCGGCCCTGCAACGTCGGGTCGAGCAATTGCTCGACGGAGGCGTAGAACGCGTCGAGGTCCGCGTGCAGGATCGAAGCCTCCGGTGGCGCGGCCATGGGTGGAGCTTAACGAACATCTGTTCGCCTACGCTCGGGCCAACCGCCTGGGACCGCACTGAGAACCCGGACCCGGGCGCGTTCGGAGCCGCCTCGCCGTCCGCCAGACTGGTCGGCGCTCCGCTCCGGCGTCGAGCAACCGACCGCGACGAAGGAACCCGATGACCGAGATCCCAGGCCCCGAGGACCGTGCTGACGACGCGACCGTCGAGGCCCCGGCAACGCCGGACACCACGACCGAGCCCGCCGACACGACCGCCGACACGACCGAGCTGCCCACGCCCGGCGCGCCGATCGAGCCGACCCCGACCACGCCACCCCCGACCGGCGGAGGGCGCAAAGGCGTCTTCGTGCCCTTGTGGTCGCTGCTCGTCGTGGGCGGCCTCGTCCTGTTCGGCATCGGGTTCCTGGCGGGTCACGCAGTCGCGGACGAGGACCACGACGACCACTTCGCTCGGGATCACAGGTCGGAGCAGGAACGACCAGACCTTCCCGGCGGCCGAACTGCCCCGTTCGGCAACGGCGGCAACCAGGCACCGGATGCCGCGCCGGGCCAGGGACCTCGACAGGTGCCAGGACCGCAGACGGGCCAAGGCGCGTTCCTCGGCGTGGCCGTCACCAATGGCACCGACCCGGCGGGCGCCGAGTTGCTCCGGGTGGTCGCCGGCAGTCCGGCCGACGACGCCGGCCTTGAACGCGGCGATGTGATCACCGAGTTCGACGGCAAGGAAATCGATGCACGCGGCTGCGCTCAGTGCCGCCGTCGGAGAACAGAAAGCGGGCGCATCGGTCGAGATCTCCTACTCACGCGAGGGCGACGTTCGGACGGTGACGGTCAAGCTCGGCGACCGGAGCGACGCTCCCGACCCCGGCTCCGTCGGACCGCAGTAGCGCGGACGGTTCGACTCCCGGGCTGACCTTCCGGTCGAGAAGGGTCGGCCATGATGGTGGCCGCCGGCGATCGCCGGCCGAACCGCGGAGGCGACGCAGATGCTGGGCACACGAAGGCGGTCACGGCGTTCCATCCGCCGGCTTGCGGGCTGGACCTTCCTGGCGGTGTCGATCAACGGTGCCGCCTACACCGTCACCGCCTTTCGGCCGGCGCGAGGGCGGTACACGGTCGGGTGGAGTTTTTTTGCCTCGTGGATCACGATCGAGCTGGCACCGTTCCACCTGATCTGGCAGGTGGTCGCAACGGCGCTGTTCGCGACCCGCGGCGCACTCAGCACGCGGCCAGGACGGATCGGGCTTGGTCTGACGCTCGCGTCGTGGGCGGGATTGCTCATGTCGATACGCGAGAGCTACGCGGCCCGAGCCGCAATCCGCGATGCACTGCGCGAAGAGCACACCAGCCTGAACCCCACCGACGCCTCTGGACCAGCACGACCTGTTCGCGTTCGCCGCAACCTCGTGTTCGCCCGGGTCGGCGGCAAGACGCTCCGGATGGACATCCATGAGCCGGAGTCCGAACCCGGCGCCACGAACCGACCGGCCCTCGTCCAGATCCATGGTGGCGGTTGGGTCATCGGGTTCAAGAAGCACCAGGGTCAGGTGCTGATGCGCCGCCTGGCTTCGCACGGGTGGGTCTGCTGCAACATCGACTACCGCCTGAGCCCGATGGCGACGTTCCCGGACCATCTCGCGGACGTGAAGCGGGCCATCGCCTGGATCCGCGAGCACGCCGAGGAACTCGGCATCGATCCGGGTTTCGTCGCCGTCACCGGAGGCTCGGCCGGTGGCCACCTCGCCGCGCTCACGGCACTCACCGAGAACCGCGCGGAGTTCCAACCGGGCTTCGAGGATGCCGACACCAGCGTGCAGGTCGCGGTGCCGTTCTACGGCGTGTATGACTTCACCAACCGCAACGGCACGATGCCCGAGCGCACGATCCCCGACTTCCTCGCCCCGCTGGTGATGAAGGCGGACCCCGACGAAGATCCCGAACGCTATGCCGCCGCCTCACCCCTGGACCAGGTCCACGCGGATGCGCCGCCGTTTCTCGTGATCCACGGCACCATCGACGTCCTCGCTCCGGTCGGGGACGCCCGGGACTTCGTCGGACGGCTCCGCGCCGTATCCCGCCGACCGGTGCACTACCTCGAACTCAAGGGCGCCCAACACGCCTTCGACACGTTCCCATCCATCCGGGCGTCGGCAGTCGTGGAAGCCGCCGCACGCTTCCTGGAGTCCACATTCGCCACGTACCGCGAGGCGAACCAGGCGCTGTAGCGGCTCGGTCAGTCGCGAGCCGCCGCGAGTCGTTCCTCCGCCAGTTCGACCGCGGCACCGAGATCGGACCGAGCGGCCTTCAGACCCTCGATCATCGCGGCACCCACGCCACCCGCTTCATCGGACACGACCTCCATCCGCTCACGGGTGCGGTGCCACAATCGGTCCGCGTCATCGATGGACGCCCGCACCTCGTCGCGCCCTTCCATGCGCGCGAGATCCGCCTGCACCCAGAGATTGTCGATCCGCGCCCGCCACGCGTCCAGCGTGCTCCCGACCGTTTCCCGACCGAGCCTCGCCAGGAGCGTCCGCAACTCGCGAACCTCGGCTCGGACTTCCTCCATGGTCCCGTCAACCATTGGCTCCGTTTCAGGCACAGGGCCTCCTCTCGATGTCACCATTGTGCGACCGCGCCCGACGGACCGACAGTGACCAAAGTCCCGCCGACGACGGGATCTCGTCGTGCACGCGCGACCGCAAGGTGACGAAGCGTTGCTGCGATTCAGACGCCGAGCACCGGCGGCGGCTCGGCGGGTTCGTCGGGCCCCGAATCGGGTCCGACCGAGTCCAGTTTGAGCCACCGCTTTGCCGGCCGGGCCACGAGGCCCGACACCGTCACGGTGCCGACAATCACCAAAAACGTGATCGGCATCAAGAGCCTGGCACCGCGAACCCCGTCATCGAACAACGGGAGCGCGAGCGTGGCCGCGGTCGACGCCGCCACGATTCCCCGGGGACCCATCGAGCGCGATGAACAACCGCTCCGATCGGGTGAGATCCGAGCCATGGGTCGCCACCAAGGTGACCAACGGTCGCACGACGATGATGAGCGCCGCCGTCAGCGCCAACGCCGGCCACAGCACCTCGCGAATCGACGCGGCCGTGACCGTTGCCGAGATGGAGATGAACAGCAACCCGATCATCAGTTCCACGATCGTCCGGAAGAACGGACGGTCCTCCGGCGAACGCAGCATCTGCGTGTTGGTGATCGCGACTCCCATGCCGATCGCCGCGATGAGTCCGGTGTCGTCGCGAATGGCGTTGCAGACGGCGGCTACGAAGACCACCACCGCGATCGTGGCCTCAGTGGCGAGCACGCCCGACACTTGCAGCCGTTCGAGCAGGAGCCAGAGCAGTCCGAAGCCCACCGCTGCGCCGGCGACCCCGACACCGACGCTTCCGAAGAGCATGACGAGGTCCCGACCGGGTCGGAGCCACGCGCCCGTGTGGATCACCTGATACGTAATTGCCGCGAGGATGGCCCCGATGGGGTCGACGGTGGTGCTCTCCCACTCGAGAATCGCAGTGAGGCGGCGACCAGGTTCGACGACGCGCAGAAGTGGCGCCACCACGGTCGGCCCGGACACGATCAGAATCGCGCCGAGCAGCGTCGCCGTATCGGCGGAGATCGGGAACAACGCCGCTGCGAGGAGCGCGGATGCGACCCAGGTGATCACCACCCCTCGGGAGACGAGCCGGCGGACGACCCGCTGGCTGTGGCTCTCGAGGTCCCGCACCCGAAGGTTGAGCCCACCTTCGAACAGGATCACCGCCACCGCGAGGCCCACCATCGGAGCAAAGGAGTCACCGAACAGCGCCTGCGGTCTCACGCTGTCGGTCCACTGGCCGGCCGCGAACCCAACCGGAAGCAGCAACACGATCGCCGGGATACGGAGCCGCTCGGCGACGAGCTGACACCCGACGGCCAGGGCCAGCAACAACCCCAAACCCACGAACACCTGATCGGTGGACATCAGCGACGCCCCGCTTCTCGTCGTTGCATCAGCGCACGGTGGCAGGTCGCCGCGTCCGTTGCAACGACCGTCGGCCGACGACCGACCCCGACCGACGCTCGATGCCCTCTAGCGTGCCAACGCATGTCGAAACGCACCCGCATCATCGCAATCGTTGCCGCCGCCGTCGTCGTGGTCGGCGGCGTGGGCCTCTACCTCTTCCTCCGGGACGACTCGCCGGCCAAGGTCAGCCTCGAGTCTGCGAAGAAGAGTGTCTCGACCACATCAGGCAACGGTGGATCGTCACCGACCGACCTCGACGGGTCCTGGGTGATCGATACCGACTCGGGCGAGTTCGACTTCGACTCTGCGACGGGATCCTTCGTCGGGTTCCGCGTCCAGGAGGACCTGGCCGGCATCGGCAGCACGACTGCGGTCGGGAGGACCAACGGCGTCACCGGCTCGCTGACCATCGAGGCCACCACGGCGGACACCGCGGACTTCACGGTCGACCTGACGACACTCACCACCAACGACAGCCGACGCAACAGCCGCGTGCAGGGCGCGCTCGAGACCAGTCAGTTCCCGACCGCCACCTTCACACTGACCGAACCGGTCGAATTCGGCGACGCCGCGTCCACCGGGGCCAAAACGACCGTCACCGCGACCGGAGACCTCACGGTCCACGGCGTGACGAAGCCAGTGACGTTCGACCTCGAGGCCCAGCTCGTCGATGACACGATCGTTGTCGTTGGTTCGACCGAGATCGCATTCTCGGACTTCGGCGTCGAGACGCCGACGGCGCCGATCGTGTTGTCCGTGGACGACCGCGGCACCGTCGAGCTCCAACTGCTCTTCGTTCGCGCCTGACCGACCCCCACCTCGCCCAACCACCGGACACGAGGGTTCGTCGGCGAGGTGGCGCGAAGCGCCGGCCGAGCGACAAACCCTCGCCGATGGTGGGTGCGGCTACGGTCCTGCGAACTCGGTGACGACGACAGCAGAAGGAGACCCGATGGTCGGCGGCGCACTCAAGATGGCGAGCATGGACGACCTCGACCTCCGGATGTCGGAGTCGGTCCGACCGCTCTACGAAGGGGTCATCGCTTTCATCCGCGACGAGGTGGACCCCATCACCGAGGAGTTCTTCCGGCTCGGGGCCGACCGCGCCGAGCGATGGAGCTGGGCGCCGGGCCAACTCGAACTGCTCGACGCCGCGAAGGCCAAGGCCCGCGAATCCGGCCTCTGGAACTTCTTCCTCCCCGACGCCGAGACCGGCCTGGGGTTGAGCAACCTCGACTACGCGTACATCGCCAACGAGTTGGGCAAGAACCGCCTCGCGTCGGAGTGTCTGAACTGTTCCGCGCCGGATACTGGCAACATGGAAGTGCTTGAACGCGTCGGGACGGCGGCACAGAAGGCGCAGTGGCTGGAGCCGCTGCTCGAGGGAAAGATCCGTTCCGCCTACACGATGACCGAGCCGGGCGTCATGAGTTCCGACGCTCGTCAGATCCAGACGAGTGCCATTCTCGACGGGGACGAGTGGGTCATCAACGGTGAGAAGTTCTATATCTCCGGCGCGGGCGACCCTCGCTGCAAGATCATGATCGTGATGGTGCGAACGAGCCCGGACGCCGACGCGTACCGTCAGCAGTCACAGATTCTCGTCCCGATGGAGACGCCCGGGGTCGAGATTGTCGAGCCGATGCAGGTCTTCGGCGCCGACGATGCGCCGCACGGGCACATGCACCTCAGGTTCACTGATGTGCATGTTCCGCACGACAATGTGCTGCTCGGCGAAGGTCGAGGCTTCGAGATCTCCCAGCTGCGACTCGGGCCCGGTCGGATCCACCACTGCATGCGTTCGATCGGCGCCGCGGAGCGGGCGATCGAGATGATGGTGGACCGCGGCGTGAGTCGCGAGGGATTCGGCAAGCGTCTGATCAACCTCGGCAAGAACCTCGAGGTGCTCTCCCGCGCGCGCATCGAAGTGGAGGCGATGCGCCTGATGGTGCTGCGAGCAGCGAAGGCCATGGACACGCTCGGCAACGCCGAAGCCCGAGTGTGGGTGAGTGCGGTCAAGGCCATGGTGCCCGAAAAGTGCTGCGACATCATCGACGAGGCGATCCAGATGCACGGTGCCGCGGGCATCTCCCAGTGGTTCCCGTTGGCCGACATGTGGCACGGCCAACGAACCCTTCGGCTCGCGGACGGCCCGGACGAAGTCCATCACCAGGTGGTCGGTCGGTTCGAGGTCAAGACCCGGGAGGCCGAACGAGCACGGCACGCGGACGCCGACCACCTCGCTCGTGGCGAGACCTTCAGCGGCCCCTGAAGCGGCCCCGGACCCCAAAGAGCCCTGGTACGGTCCTGGTGCTCCCTCAGTCGGGGCGCTGACTCTTCACCGTCGACGCGAACCCACGCCGGCCTCGCGGAATCGACGTCACCTGCTGAAGCTCAGCGATCCGTCATCGACCCGAGGAGCCCACCATGGGCGACAAGTCACCGAAGCGCGAGAACGCGAAGCAGCCGGCGAAGTCCCTCAAGGAGAAGCGAGCGGACAAGCAGGAGAAGCGGGCCAGCAAGTCCAAGCGCATCATCTGAGCGACCCGACCTCGACCGCCCGACACCCGGGCCTTGAGGCCGCGCAGCTCAACCCGCCCGCTACAACCCGTCGCTCAGCGGCATCAGATCCGGGAACTCGGCCGCGCGCTGCTCGGCCTTCGCCGCGAACGCCTCACCCATGTCCGCGGTGTCGAACATCGCGGCGTTCCAGTTGGCGATGTATTCGAGACCTTCGTCGACCCCGTGATCCACGCGCGTAGTGCATCGACCGCTTGGTGCCCCAGACAGCCATCGGACTCTTGCTCGCGATCTCGTCCGCGACTTCGAGCACGCCCGCGAGCAACGCATCGTGGTCGGCGAAGACTGCATTGACGAAGCCCGCGGCGCGCGCCTCGGCTGCCGTCCACTTCCGGCCGGTGTACGCCAGTTCCCGGACGATGCCTTCGGGCACGAGCTTCGGCATCCGCTGCAACGTGCCGACGTCGGCGGTCATCCCGATGTTGACCTCGGCGATCGAAAAATACGCATCCTCGGTCGCGTACCGGAGATCGGCCGCGGACACCAGGTCGACACCGCCTCCGACGCACGCACCCTGAATCGCGCAGAGGACCGGCATGCGCGCCCGCTCGAGCGCGGTGAACGTGTCCTGGAGCTTCATCGCGGTGCTGCGGAATCGCTCATTCCCGCGACTGCGATGGCGCCCGGCCCCGCTGCCGCCCAGGGCGTCGTTCCCGGCGAAGACCTCGAGGTCCATCCCGGCGCAGAAGTGGCGGCCTTCGGCCGACAGCACGAGCGCGCGCACATTGCCGGCGGACGACAGGCCGTCGACGATCTCGGGGAGTTCCCGCCAGAACGCGGCGATCATGGAGTTCGCCTTTTCCGGGCGGATCATTCGGATATGGCCGACGCGGTTGGACACGTCAACGTCGAAACATTCGTAGGTCATCGGAGTCCCTTCGGAAGGCGGCCGGATCGTGGGGCAGGGCCTTGGCGGGTGTACACGGTCGGACCCTTCGGTGTCGACACACCGACCCACGACGGTATGGACGGTCCGAGATTCGCAACTCAGACGCCGTGTGAATCACTACCATTGTGCCGTGCCCACCCGCCCCGCTCGTACGACGGCCGGCGACTCCGGCCGGGCGACCTGGACCTTCCTGAGTAATCACGCGCACGTGCTGCTCTGTCTCGTCAAGGATCCGGACTCACGCCTTCGCGATGTCGCCGCGACGGTCGGTATTACCGAGCGCACCGCCCAGATGATCGTTGCGGACCTCGAAGCGGAGGGTTACCTCGAACGCGAGCGGCTCGGGCGTCGGAATCACTATCGCCTCAAACTCGACCAGCCGCTGCGTCACCCGCTCGAAGCCCACCATCGAGTCGGTGCCCTCATCGATCTGGTCGGGCCGTAGCGCCCGGCCCCTGAGTGGGCCCGGTCGGTCAAATACGCACTTGACTTCCGGTAACTAGGTTCGTATGATCTCCCCTGAAGGGGAGTACCCCACTCGACGAGTCGTCGTCATCACGGTCCCGAGGGACCCGGCGGCTCGGCCCGAAAGGGCGGGAGAGACCTTCGTTCCATCACTTGGACCGAAGGAGATCCCCGTGCCCACTGCCCCCGAGTCCGCCCTGGACCACCCGTCGCCAACCTCGGCGCTCGCGAGACGACACCCGTTGGTCGTTCGACGGTCCGAAATCGTGATCGACGATCGCGACGGATGACGAGCGCGTGATCGACGAGTCCGTACGCGCTGAACCCACCGCCGGTCGGCATGGATCGACCCGCGCCGCTGCCATCAGGGCCGTCGTGGGTCGATTCGCCCGTATCGGTGCGGGGTTCAGTGTGTCGATCGTCGGTCTGGTCCTCCTCGTCGCCCCGGGACCGGGGTTGCTCGTCCTGTGCGCGGGACTGGCGATCCTGGCCCGGGACTTCGAGTGGGCCGCCCGCTGCGTCGATCGGCTCCGCGCCGGTGCGGCCGCTGCCCGCACTTCGGCCCCGTTTCGCGTTCCGCGGTTGGCCCTCCCGGCGCTGGGCATCGTCGCCGCCGCCGTCGGCATCGGAAGCCTGATGGTGGCCCTCTGAATCAGCGCGCCGGCGGCGACACTGTCGCCGCCCGGCCCTCGTCGACCAGCGGGGCGGCCATGGCGTGGTAGCCACCATCCACATGAAGGATTTCGCCCGTGATCATTCTCGCAGCGTCCGAGAGCAGAAAGCAGACGGCATCGGCCACGGGCATGCAGTCCTCGGAGTTCCAGGGCAGCGGCGAGCGTGAGGCCCACGCGCCGGTGAGCCGATCGAACTCGGGGATTCCGGACGCGGCCCGCGTTTGCAGTGGTCCGGCCGCAACCAGGTTGGCCCGGATGTGGCGAGGACCCAGATCGCGGGCGACATAGCGATTGACCGCCTCCAGGCCAGCCTTGCACACGCCCATCCAGTTGTAGACGGGCCAGGCTCCCGACGCGTCGAAATCCAGACCGACCAAGGCACCACCACGGCTCGGCGCCAGGTCGGCCACGATGCGGGCGAGCGTCGCGTAGGAGTGCGTACTGGCATGAAAGGCCTTCGCCACATCCTCGATGCCGGCGGCGAGGAAGTCCCCCGCGAGGGCGCTTCGGGGCGCGAACGCGACCGCATGGAGGGTGGCCCGGCGCGAGCATGAGCACGGTCAGGAACGGCGTCGCCAGGACGCCGACGAGCAGGGGGACAAGGAGAGCTTGGAACATGCGAGAGATAATACGGTAAAAATCTTTCGTATGTCAACCTTCACCAAGACCGGTCTCGCGACCGTGCCGACCCTCCCCCGGAGGCCTGGAATCACTGAGCCCGGACGCTGACCGGTCAGTACCGAAGCTTCATGGCGATCCGTTCGTATCGCGCCAAGACCCCGTCGGGCACGATGTGGCACCGCCCCCGCTTCGCCAGCACGGCTTCGATGATCTCGTCGACGAGGTCGTCCACCACCCCCGGGGCATCTCGATCCGCCGCCGGCGCCGACGCGTACGACGTCGGATCGATCTGGGCGGAGTACTCGAAACCTTCCTCGACCAGCAGGAGATCACCCCTCCCCTGGTTGGCGAGCGTCCACACCTCGTCGACACCGGAAACAAAGGTCCCACGGCCCCCCGAGGCCTCGAGCTCGTCGATCGCGGCCGCGTTCTCCGCGAGCAGCAACCGATCGATCGTCGGCCACACCTGGCGGGAAAGTTCGGCATGGTCGGGAACGTCGTTCGCACCGTGGAGCGTCCCCACGACGCGATCTCGATACCGGCTCCTGGACGCGACGGCAGCCAGCCGCGGCTCCGCACCGACAACAACCAGCGGTTCCGGCGCGTCACCCAGGTGCGGCACCAGCGCATCATCGAGCGCGCGAATCCACTGATCGTGGCGGATCGCGCTCCTTCGGCTACGTCGAAATCCCCCAGCGTCCCGACCTCGGGGTTCGGCCAACCCGCCGCCGCGACCGAGTTCGGGGCCGAGATCGACGGCCTCGGTCAGGCTCCGGCCCGTCCCGTCGTAGAGCCGGGTTCGACGCGGTCCCAACATCAGAACTCGGTACCGCGGACTGCACTGCATCGCCCGCACTACATCACGCGTCGCGAACGTCTCGTCGACGACCACCCGTTCGCGGACGCGGACCGAGAGCGGGACAACGGACGACTGCTCGGCGACGTAGACCGCGACGCTCTGCTCACTCCCCGTCAGCCTGATGCCGTCGATCGCCGCGGCAAGGCGAGCCGCCAACTGGCCCAGGTCGGTGGAATCGAGCTCGGCGCTCAGCCGCTCGACCGCCCGACCGGCCAGGTGGCGCAGCCGAAGCTGCACCTGGGGAAGCAGGTCGCCGTCGAGCGGCAACAGGAGTGAGACGGCCGGGTACGGCATCGGCTGCTGCAAGCGGGCGAGTTCGTGCGTGTTCATGTGGGGCCTCCGGCTCGAATGTGGTCGGCCGAAGGTCTCTCCCGCCCCGCATGGGGCGGTGGTGCCGGGCAGTCGGGTCCCGATGCCGTGATGACGACACCACCAGAGGTGGGGTACTCCCCTTCAGATCTATCGATATTACGGAAAAAAACTTCGTATGTCAACTGGTCGTCTGCGCCTCGGCGGGGTCCGAGACGGCACGGTGGTCCGGAATCCGGCTTCGTTACTGGGCGAGGCCGCTGAGCAGGTCGCGGATCGTGTGCTGGTCTTCGAGCGGGTGGCGCAACGTGCGAGCTTCGATGACCTTGTAGATGTTCCGGCGCCCGACCCGGGTGCTCACGAGGTATCCCTCGGCCTCGAGTTCATGCACGATGCGCTGGACCGCACCGATCGTGATGCCGACCGCCTCGGCGATGTCTCGCTGGCGTAGCTCGGGGTTGCGGCTGATCGCGATCAGCACGTGCGCATGGTTCGTGAGAAACGTCCACGGGTGCCCGCTGGGCTCGGTTGGCTTCAACATCAGTCCTCGATCATAGCTATTTAATAGTAGATGTTGGTGACGACTTCATCGCCCGTCGCTGCCGGCTCACCCCGATGGCGACCGTGAGCACTGTCAGGGGAAGCACGAAACCGAGCAGCACCAGAGCGAAGGGGTCTGCGGCCCCGTGATCGGTCGCGTCGAGCGCGAGAAACGTCAGGTACGCGACGTAGTAGGCGACGAAGACTCCCCCTTGCCAACGGTCCAGTTTGTGATCCCAGTAGACGATGGGGAGACAAGCGACCGCGGTCGCGACGAGGATCGGAAGGTCGAGGCGAACCGCGTCGGCGCTGACCCTGATCCCATCGGCGGCAAGCAACGCCGGCGCGCCGAGCACGAGCAGGATATTGAAGATGTTGGAACCCACGGCGTTGCCGACCGCGAGATCCCGGCGGCCCTGCAGGGCCGCCAGCAGGGTGGTCACGATCTCGGGCGCAGAGGTCCCGAGTGCGACGACGGTGAGCCCGACGATCAACTCCGGGACTCCGAGTTCGGTGGCAATGGCCTCCGCGCCGGACACGACGAAGCGGGAAGCGATCGCGAGCGCGCCGACCCCGACGATCAGACCGATGACCGCTCGCCGGATCGGCGGGGCAACCTGCGCAGGATCGGCAGCGTCGGGTGCCGCTCCCGTCCTGCGTGCGGCACGCAGCGTCCACCCGACGAATCCGACCGCGCCGGCGAAGAACACGGCGCCGTCCAGCCGACCCACGCGGTGATCGAGCGCGAGCAGCAGGAACAGGACCGATGCTCCGATCATGATCGGGATGTCGACTCGGACCACTCGGCTGGCCACCCGGATCGTCCCCAGCGTCGCCGCGAGCCCGAGCACCAACAAGACGTTCGCGATGTTCGATCCGATCACCGATCCGACGGCGAGTTCGGCGTCGCCGACCGCGACGGACTGGGCGACGACCGCGAGCTCCGGGGCGCTGGTGCCCGCGGCGACGATGGTCAACCCGATCACGACGGGTGTGAGCCCCAGTCGGGCCCCGAGGTCCGAGGCCCCGGCGACGACCAGGTGGCCGCCGACCACGAGCCCGACCAACCCGCCGATCAGAGCGAGCAGGGCGATCATCGGGTGGTCAGCCTTTGCATGGACACACCATATTAGCGATATTTTGATATCGCAATCTCAACGCATCTGATAATTTGTTGCTATATAATGAGCCAATGATCTGGCTCCTGGGCGCCCACGGCGTCGGCATCGTGGCCTCGGCACTGGCGGGTTCGAGGTGGGGAATGCGGACCGGCCTCGCCGTGGCCGCGCTGGCCCCGGCGGTCGCGGCGGTCTGGGCCGGCGCACTGATCGTCGGTGGCTCGCCGTCGACGGTGTGGGAGATCACCTGGGTGCAGGGACTCGATCTGACCCTGCAGTTCCGGTCCGACGCAGTCGCGCTCATGATGACCCTGCTGGTCTCGGGCATCGGAGCCCTGATCTTCGTCTACGCGATCGGGTACTTCTCCCCCGGAGCCGACGGTGCCGCTCGCTTCCCCGCAACCCTCCTCGCGTTCTCGGCGTCCATGCTCGGATTGGTCTGGTCCGACTCGGTCTGGACGCTGTTCATCTTCTGGGAACTCACATCCATCACCTCGTTCCTTCTGGTGGGACACAAGAACGTTGATCCCGTGGTGAGGCTCGCGGCACGACGAGCGCTCATGATCACCGGAGCCGGCGGGCTGGCACTGCTCGCCGGGCTCCTCGTATTCCAGGACGCCACCGGGACCGTCACGCTGACCGACCTCGCACCGATTGACGGAGGCGCCGCCACGCTGGCCGCCGTCCTCATCATGGTCGGGGCGGCGACGAAGTCCGCGCAGGTCCCGTTCCATGTATGGCTTCCGGGAGCCATGGTGGCACCGACGCCAGTGAGCGCATACCTGCACTCGGCGACGATGGTGAAGGCCGGGGTGCTCGTCGTCGCGCTCATGGGCTCCGCCTTCGCCGACGTGACGGCATGGAAGTACCTCGGACTCGCGTTCGGGATCACCTCCATGCTCTGGGGAGCGGTCGGCGCACTGCGGCACCGCGACGCCAAGCTGATCCTCGCGTGGGGAACCGTTTCTCAACTCGGGCTGCTCGTCACGCTGTTGGCGGTCGGCACCGGCAAGGCCGTGTTCGCCGCCGTCTCCATTCTGTTCGCGCACGCGCTCTTCAAGGCCACGCTGTTCGCGGTCGTCGGCGAGATCGACGTCCGCACCGGCACCCGCGACATCGACGAGTTGGGCGGACTCTCCCGCACCATGCCGATCGCAGCGTTGGCCGCCGTACTCGCCGGCCTCTCCATGGCCGGGGTCCCTCCACTCTTGGGTTTCGCGGCCAAGGAGGCGGCCATCGAAGCCGTGCTCGGGCTCAGCGGAGTCGAGGCGCTCGTGGTGGGGGGTGCGGTGATCGTGGGATCGGCGCTGACCGTCGCCTACACCGCCCGGTTCCTGCTCACGGTCTTCGGTCCCGGGCCCCCGACGCCGGTGGCGCCGAGGCGTTGGGCGATGACGTTGCCGGCGATACTCCTTGGCGGGGCCGGACTCGTCGGGTTCGTGGCGCTGGGCGCGGTGAATGCGGTGGTCCAGCCCGCCGCGACCGAACTGAACTCGAGTGCCGTTGCCTATGAGCTGCTTCGGTGGCCGGGCATCACGACCGCCCTGATCGTCTCGTTCGCCGTCGTGGCCGTCGGTGCCACGCTCGGCACCGTCTTGGCCCGTCGCCGCGCGCCGAGGGTCCCGGACGCGATCGGCGCTCGCGGCGCCGACTCTCTGATCGACGGCGTCCTGGAAATCGCGCCGCGCATCACCGGCCGCGTCCAACACGGCTCGCTCCCCGTGTACGTGGTGACGATGGCGATCGCGGCCAGCTTGGCGGCGACCCCACTGATCCTGGCGCTCTCCCCCGCGGACCTCATCGCGTGGGATCACCCGCTCCAACCCGTACTCGCCGCGGCGATCGTCGCATCAGCGGTCGCGGGAGCGCTCGTGCGCTCGCGGCTCGGCGCCGCATTGACCCTGGGCGCGGTCGGCATCGGGGTCTCGGGGCTGTTCGTCGTGCATGGTGCCCCAGACCTCGCGCTGACCCAACTTCTCGTCGAGACGGTCATCGTCGTCGGATTCGTCATCGGGCTGGGACACCTCAGCCGTCGCTTTCCGAGAACGCCGGGAGCGTGGCGCGCCACCCGGATCGTGGTCTCGGTGACCGCGGGCCTGGCCGTCGCCACCGCGTTGGCCGCGTCCGGCGCCGCGCCGAGCGGTTCCGCTCCCGTCCGCGAGTTGGCGGACGCCGCGGTCGACGTCGGCGGCGGTACGAACATCGTCAACGTCATCCTCACCGACATCCGCGCGCTCGACACCCTGGGCGAGGTCGTCGTGCTGGCCGTCGTCGCCCTCGGGATCCTGGCCCTCGCGAATACGCGTGGACGGGAGGCGCGTCCGTGATCGCGAACCGATCTCCCGTCGTCGAACTCGGCATCCGCGCCGCATCGCCACTCGCGATCGCCGTCGGGCTGTACCTGCTGTTCGCGGGACACAACAACCCGGGAGGCGGCTTCGCGGCCGGGCTGGTCTTCGGCGCCGTCATCACGCTGCGGACCGTTGCCGGCCTCCAGCGGCCGACGCACGCCATGGAACTCATCGCCGTGGGCCTCGTCGTGGTCGTCGTCGTGGCCGCCGCGCCACTGATCCGTGGCGACGTCCTGCTCGACCAGATCGTCGTCGTCCACCGAGCTCCCCCTGATCGGCAAGGTCAAGGGTGGGAGCGCGCTCGCCCTTCGACATCGGGGTGACCGCGATCGTGGTCGGCCTCGTGATCGCACTCCTGGATGGCCTTTCCGCCGACGCGCTCTCCGATGAACCGGGCCGGCGAATGGACCGGGCATGAGCATCTCGTTGCTCGCCGCGATCGGCGGCCTCACCGCCGTCGGCGTCTACCAGATCACCGCGCGATCGCTGAGCCGCATCATCCTCGGTTTCGCTCTGCTCGGACACGCCGCGGTCCTGGCCTTGCTCACCGCGGGCGGCGGCCCGGGCGCCGCGCCGATCGCCGGTGGCGACCGAGACATCTCGAACCCGGTTCCCCAGGCCCTCGCGCTGACCGCGATCGTCATCTCCTTCGGTCTGGCGCTGTTCCTGTTGGCACTCGCAGCCCGACAACAGACACTGACGGGCGACGACCTCGTGGAGGACGACCTCGAAGACCGACGGATCGCCGCATCCCGCGAACCCGATGGCGAGACGTCCGCGACATGACCACGCTCGTCGCACTCACCATCCTCGCCCCGCTGCTGAGCTCCGCGATCGGGCTCGTGGTGCGCACCCGGCCGGTCGCCCGCGACGCGGTGACGCTCGCCGGGCTCGCCGTCGCTGCCGGCTCGGCGATCGCGCTGCTCGTCGGAGTCGCGGACCAGGGAACCGTCGTCGTCAGGGTGGGAGGTTGGGACCCCGAACTCGGCATCGTCCTGGTGGCCGACCTCTTCGCCGCGCTGACGTTGCCAGTCGCGCTGACCATCGTGTTCGTCGTGGAGATCTTCGCCATCGGTCAGCGCCGCACCGCGTGGGGGGCCAACCCGGAGCTCGCCGGACCCCTCATCGGGGTACTCACGGCCGGAGTGTCGATGGCCTTCCTGACAGGTGACCTCTTCACGTTGTTCGTGGCGTTCGAGCTGATCCTGGTTTCGAGCTATGTCCTCCTCACGCATCAGGGGGGCACGGACCAGATCCGCGCCGGCATGACCTACGTCGTCATGAACTTGTTCGCGTCGACGCTGTTCCTGTTCGGCCTGGCGTACGTGTACTCCGCGACCGGAACGGTCAATCTCGGGCTGCTCGCAGAAAGGATTCCGGAGTTGTCGTCCGGTGTGCGGCTCGGGATCGGCGCGTGGTTCTTCGTCGTCTTCGGAGCGAAGGCGGCGGTGTTCCCACTGTTCTCGTGGCTCCCCGATTCCTACCCGACCGCGCCGACGACCATCACCGCCGTCTTCGCCGGCCTCCTGACGAAGGTCGGGATCTACGCCATGATCCGATTTCACACCCTGACCGGCATGGACGAGCTCGGACCGACGTTCCTGATCGTGGCCGGCGCCACGATGCTCATCGGTGGACTCGGCGCGTTGGCCCAGACCAACGTGAAGCGGATCCTCTCGTTCCACATCATCAGCCAGATCGGCTACATGCTCATGGGTCTCGGCCTGTTCTCGGCGGCGGGCATCGCCGGCGCGATCTTCTTCCTGATCCACCAAATGCCCGTCAAGACGGCCCTGTTCCTCGTCGGTGGGCTGATCGAGAACGACCAGGGCACCAGTTCCCTCGGGCGATCCGGCGGCCTCGCCGGCCGCCGACCACTCATTGCCGGGTTCTTCGCCATCTCGGCGCTGAGCCTGGCCGGGCTTCCACCATTCTCGGGCTTCGTCGCCAAGCTCGCGGTGATCTCCGCCGGCATCCAGCAGGCATCCACGTTCGTCGTGGTCGCGGCCCTCGTGGCCGGAGCGTTGACGCTGTTGTCGATGACCAAGATCTGGCTGGGCGTCTTCTGGGGTCCGGCGGCCCCGACGACGGCGGCCGTCCCCGTCGCGGCGGGCAACCGGCGCATCATGCAGTCCGCGACCGGGCTCGCCGTGCTCGGGGTCCTCGCGATCTCGCTGTTCGCCGGAACGTTGTTCGACCTCAGCCAACGCGCAGCCGGCGAGCTTCGGGAGCCGGGCGGATATTCCCGCGAGGTCCGGTCGTGACCCGCGCGCTCACGGTCCGACGGGCGATCAGCGTGGCCGCGTTGACGGCGGTGTGGTGCGGACTCTGGCGTGACCTCTCGGCGACGAACGTCCTGGTCGGCGCACTCATCGCCATGGCGCTCACGAGCCCGCGGTTCAGCACCCGCGGCCAGGGTTGGGTCCGCCCAGTGCCCGCCGTACGACTCGTATGGCTCGTCGTGGTGGATCTCGTGATCTCGACGGTGAGCGTCGCCCGCGAGATCCTCACTCCGACGGATCGAACCAACGAGTCCATCGTGGCGGTCACGGTTCCACGCGCCGGGCGGGATCACATGCTCCTGCTCATCGTGGCCATCACCCTGACGCCGGGAACCGCGGTCGTCGATGCCGAACCCGATACGGGGACGCTCTACCTCCACCTGCTGCACGACGATCGGCGCGCGTCGACCGTCGCGCACGTGGAAAAGCTGGCCGGGCTGGCCTGCGAGGCACTCCCGACCCGAACCACCGAGGGAGCGTCATGACGACGATCGCGATCTGCGGCTTCGTCGTCGCCGGCCTGTGCGGCACGTATCGACTCCTGGCCGGGCCGACGCTCGCCGACCGCGTGATGGCCCTGGACGTCACCCTCATGTCGGCCATGGGAGCCATCACGGTCGACGCGGTTCGCCGCGACGACCCGACAAACCTGATCATGCTCGTCGTTCTCGCGATCGTCGGATTCACCGCCACGGTGGCGGCGAGTCGATTCCTCGAACACGAACAGAGCCTGGACGAGGGAGCGACGAGATGACTGCCGCCGCCGGCGCGCTCATGGTCCTGGGAAGTGCGGTGGCCGTGCTGGCCGGGATCGGCGTCCTGCGATTCTCGACTCCGTACCGCGCTTTCACGCCGCCGGCAAAGCCAGCCCGATCGCGTTCCTCGTCTGCGCGATCGGCGCGGCGTTGCAGCTCGGCTGGGCCGGCGCTGCGTACTGCGCGATCGCCGCGGCGGCGATGACCCTGACCCTCCCGGTCGGAGTACACCTGCTGTTCCGGGCCGTCCACCGAACGACGAACTCATCCCATCTCGTGGTCGACGACCTCGCCGCGGCCGAAGCCGAGCAGGGCCGACCCGGCCCATCGGCACCCGACGCGAGCCCGTGACCCCATCAGCGTGCCGTCGCGGCGCATCGCGATTGGTCCGACGGGAATATGTCCGGTTGCTCGGACCTTTGGCCCAACGAACCCGAGGGAAGGCAATCGATGACCGACACCGGAACCTCCGCGGCCGCGACCACCCCCGAAGCAGGCACGGTGCAGGAACTCGGGCACCTCGTGCTCTACGTGAGCGACCTCGGTCGGTCCGTCGAGTTCTACGGCTCGGTCCTCGGCTGGCACCAGCTCGACCTCGGTGGCGGGTTCCCAGGAGCCGCGTTCTCGGGTGGGCGCACCCACCACGAGTTGCTGCTCATCGAGGTGGGGCCCGATGCGACACCGATCCCGGCCGGGCGCCGCGTGGGCATGTACCACTTCGGCCTCAAGGTCGGTGACGACGACGACACGCTCCGCGCAGTCCTCGCGCGGATCCAGGCCCGACCCGACCTTGCCACCGTCACCGGCGCCTCGGATCATCACGTGACGCACAGCCTGTACGTGCAGGACCCGGACGGCAACGAACTCGAGCTCTACATCGACGTGCCCGGCGTCGACTGGCGACGCGACCCCAGCCTCATCGTCTCCCCGATCAAGCCGCTCCACTTGTAGGTTCCACCCACCAGGTCAGCGGTTCCGTGCGAGCGCGACACGCGACGTGGCGCGGGTCACAGCAGGCCGGAACCAGCCCGGCGGCGGGTAGGGTGCACCGCAGCAGCCTCTGATTTTCTCTCGACCCACCAGCCGTGAAGCTGTCCGGTTGATGTGCGGCCCGGCCAGAGGAACCACCACCCGGGATCGAACGGTTCCACGCCCTCTCCCACGACGACCCGAAAGATCTCAATGTCGCTCGTCCCTGCACTCGCTCGCCCGAACGCGGCCAAGATCCGAGCTGAGTGGTTCTCGAACCCCCGCAACGACCTGCTCGCCGGCACTGGTCGTCGCGCTGGCGCTCATCCCGGAGGCGATCTCGTTCTCGATCATCGCCGGCGTCGACCCGAGGGTCGGCCTCTACGCCTCGTTCTCGATCGCGATCATCATCGCCTTCGCCGGCGGACGCCGGGGCATGATCTCGGCCGCGACCGGCGCCATGGCGCTGGTGATGGTGCCTCTGGTCAAGCGACCACGGCGTGCAGTACCTGTTCGCCGCGACGATCCTTGCCGGCGCGTTCCAGCTCGGCTTCGGGCTGCTCGGGGTGGCGAGCTCATGCGGTTCATCCCGCGTTCGGTCATGACCGGGTTCGTGAACGCCCTCGCGATTCTGATCTTCATGGCGCAGCTGGATCACGTGGTCGGCGGCGGCGCTCGATCGTCTACGCGATGGTCGGCGTCGGAGTCGCCACCATCTACCTGCTTCCCCGAGGCTCACCACGGCGATCCCTGCTCCGCTGGTCGCGATCGCGCCATCGGCGGCGCCGCCGCCTTCTTCGGCCTGGTGGTGCCGACCGTCGGCGACATGGGCGCCTGCCCTCGACGCTGCCGGGCCTGTCGCTGCCCGCACGTGCCGGTCTCGGTGGAGACGCTTCATGATCGTGCGCGCCGGTCGCGTTCACGCTCGCGATCGTCGGACTGCTCGAGTCGCTGCTGACGGCGCAGCTCATGGACGACATCACCGACGAGAACTCCGACGGCGACCGCGAGTCCCGAGGGCAGGGCATCGCCAACGTCGCGACCGGCTTTCTCGGCGGGATGGCCGGCTGCGCCATGATCGGACAGTCGATGGTCAACCTCCGCAGCGGCGGGCGCACCCGCCTCTCCACGCTCGCCGCCGGGCATCTTCCTGCTGCTCATGATCATCGTGGCCGGGCCGGTCGTCGCAGCGATCCCCATGGCCGCACTCGTCGCCGTCATGGTCGTCGTGGCCGTCTCGACCTTCGACTGGACCAGCATCCGACCGTCGACGCTGCGGCGCGCACCGCGCAGCGAGACGGCCGTGATGGTGCGTGACCGTGGCGATCGTCGTGTTCACCCACAACCTGGCACTCGGCGTTCTGGCCGGTGTGGTCCTGTCAGCAGTGTTCTTCGCCCGCCGGGTGGCGCACCTGGTCGAGGTGCAGCCGACGTGGTCGATCCCGACGGCGACGTGCGGATCTACCACGTGACCGGCGAGCTCTTCTTCGCGTCGACGAACGAACTCGTGCACGCGTTCGACTACCACGAGGAGACACCGCACGTGATCATCGACCTGTCCGAGGCGCACATCTGGGACAGCTCGGCGGTCGCGGTGCTCGACACGATCGTCGACAAGTTCGCTCGCCACGGTACGACCGCGCAGATCGTCGGGCTGAACCAGTCGAGCACCGAGATCCACGAGCGGCTCTCCGGCCACCTGACCGCGGGTCATTGACACGCCAGACTGTTCGGGTGAGCACTGACCCGGAGCGCCGAGGGGCACGCGGCCGATGATCGAGTGGACCCAGGGCCACGTCGAAACCGATGGTGCGTCGCTTCGCTACTTCCGATCGGGCGGACCCTTGCCTCCGCTGGTACTCGTCCACGGGTTGACCGACCAGGCGTTGTACTTCACCCGCGTGGCCGAACCGCTCGCTCGCGACTGGGATGTCGTCGCGTATGACGCCCGGGGGCACGGACAGTCGTCACGAATCGCGGAGGTCTTCGACGAGGCAACTCGCGTCGCCGACCTGGTCGCCGTCATCACGAGGCTGGAACTCGACCGACCTGCGCTCATCGGCCACTCGATGGGCGGCGGCACGATCACGGTCGCGCTCGCCGATCATCCCGGCCTCAGCCGCGGCGCGGTCCTCGAGGATCCCAACTGGTGGGAGCCGCCGCCCGATCAGCTCGAACGCTGGCTGGCGGGCCGACGGGAGTACTTCGTCGACTGGCAGGCATCGCTCGCCGAGCTGCAGCGACTCCCACGCGAGGCGGCCCTCGAGCTGCGGCGCCGGGAGGAACCCGGCTGGACACCCGTCGACCTCGGGACGTCACTCGACGGTCGGCTCGCGGTACAACCTGAGGCGCTCGTCCACTTCGGCGCCGAGCACCGGCCGTGGCGCCCCCTGATCCCCCAGATCACGTGCCCGACGTTGGTTGTGATCGGTGACCAACCGTCGGCAATCGTTCCCCGCGCCAACGTCGAGGAAGCCGCGGGTCTCAATCCGCTCGTACAGTGGGTCGAGGTCGCGGGCGCCGGTCACCACATCAAGTACGACTGTTACGCAGCGTTCATGGCGGCGACCGAGACGTTGCTCGCCGACCTGCGTTGAACCGGCTCCCCGAGACGAAGGACCGCAGTGGACCCCGAACTCCGAACCCGAAGACTGGCAACACTTGCGGTGCACTTTCAGTCCGAGGTGGACCACGACTGGGACGCGTGCCTCGGCACGTTCGAAGATGTTCCTCGGTACGAGATCGTGCCGACCGGTCAGGTTCATGAGGGGGTCGATGCAGTGCTCGCGTACCACCGGGGCCAGCGCGAGGCGTTCCCCGATCAGCGCCACGAGCACGTGCGCATCCACGCGGCGGACGACGACACCGTCATCACCGAGTTCGACCTGCTCGGCACGAACACGGGGCCGTTCATGGGTGACCCACCCACCGGCGAAGCGTTCCGGGTCCCGGTCGTGGCGGTCTTCACCTTCGACGGCGACAAGGTCACGAACGAACGGGTCTACCTGGACCTCGCCAGCCTGCTGCGCCAGATCGGCCGCACCGATCTCCTGCCGCTCGTCGGCGTCGAGGACTTCGCGGCCGACGAGATGCAGTGATGCTGCACCAGGCACGGCGCCGCATGCGGGGCGGGCATGCCCGACGCGGCACTGCTCAGATCGCCCGGTCGACACCCTCCCAGTAGGGATCGCGCAGGGTCCGCTTGGCCAGCTTGCCGGCGTCGTTTCGCGGCAGCGAGTCCCGCACCTCCCACACCCTCGGACACTTGTAGCCCGCGAGATCCCGTCGGCAATGTGCCGCCAACTCCGCGGTGAGCGCCGCGGCCGCCGATCCCGTGACCGGATCGGTCGGCTCGACCACGGCCATGACCCGCTCCCCCATCTCGTCGTCGGGGATGCCGAACACCGCAACGTCACCGACCGCGGGATGCGCCGCGATCACGGACTCGATCTCGGCCGGATAGATGTTGACGCCGCCCGAGATCACCATGTCGATCCGACGGTCGGACAGGTACAGATATCCGGCCTCGTCGAGGTAGCCGACGTCACCGAGCGTCCCGACGCCCGGTTCCAGGTGCGCGGCGGCGGTCTTCTCGTCGGCATTGTGGTAACGGAAGTCCGAGCCGAGCAGGCTGCGGAAATACAGGTCCCCGACCTCGTCGGACCCCAGCCGCCGGCCGTCCTCGCCGACCACCATGATCTCGATCACCGACACCGGCCGACCGACGCTCGCGGGCCGTTCGAGCCACTCGTCGGCCGAGATCACCGAGATGAAACCGCCTTCGGTGCCGCCGTAGTACTCCCACAGGACCGGCCCCCACCAGTCGATCATCGACCGCTTGACCGACTCGGGACACGGCGCGGCGCCATGGAAGACCGCGCGCAGCGTGGCGCCGTCGAACGAGGCGCGGGTCTCGTCCGGGAGCCGCAACAACCGCACCATCTGCGCGGGGACGAGGTGCGCGTTGGTGACCCGGTGCCGGTCGACCAACTCGAGCACCTCGGCCGGATCGAAGCGGTGCTGCATGACGAGTGTGGCCCCGGTCAGCAACGGGGCGATCGAGGTGACGAACTGCGCCGAGTGGTAGATCGGGCCGCACAGCAGCTGGACCGAGTCCGCGCCCGAGATCTGCAGCGTCTCGGCGATGGACGCTGCGATCAGCGCCCACATCTCGACGGGACCGTCGAGGTCAGCGAGCGTTCCGCGTACGCCCTTCGGAGCCCCGGTCGTGCCGGACGTGTAGAACATGACGCCGCCGCGCTTCGGTGCCGGGCTCGCCGGTCGCGCCGTCGGAGATCACCGACTCGTACGGCTCGAATCCGTCCGGCACGTCAGGTGCGCCCGCCACGAGCCGGACCTCCGGCGCGGCGGCTTCGTTGAGCTGGGCGACGGCGTCCGCCGCGACGTCCGCCCACTCCGAGCCGGCCACCACCGCCACCGCGCCGGCGTCCTCCAACACGTAGGCGAGTTCGCGGGCGACCCAGTGCCAGTTGATCGGTACCAGCAGCCAACCGGCATGCAGGCACGCAAGCATCACCTCGACGGTCTCGCGCTGGTTGCCACTGATGACGGCGACTGCGTCTCCCGGTTCCAGCCCTCGGGCTCGTAGACCCGCGATGAGCGCGTCCACCCGTTCGTCCAGCTCGCGCCAGGTGCGCGAGCCGGTTGCATCGATCAGCGCGAGACCGTCGGGTGCTTCGGAAGCCCGAGTAGCGATCAAGCTGGCCATGGTGGGTCACGCCTCCTTGGTGGATGACAGGTCGAACCGGTGCGGGTACATCGCGACGGTGTTTCGGCTCATCATGTCGACCCGATCCTCGCGCGGCACTCCCGCGACGAACTCGAGCCCATCGTCGGCGAGCCACCGGCCGCCGCGACCGAGGGCATCCAACGCCCGACCCACCACGTCTCTCGGCTCCGCCGGCGCCACGATCATCCGGGCCGGGGTCGGGATCGTTCCCGGCAAAGCCGGGCGTATGCATCGACGGTGCGACGACGGCTTGCAGATGCACCCCCGTGTCCCGCAACTCCCAGCCGATCGCCTCGACGAGGTTGACCGCGAACGCCTTGGTGGCGGAATACGGCGCGACGCCGGCGGTGCCCGCGAGGGCGGATCCCGAGCTGGTCGCGACGAAGCCACCGCGGCCTCGCTCGACCATCGGCGGCAGCGCCCATGCAGCCAAATCGGCGGTGGCCCGGCAGTTCACGTCGATGATCGCCCGACGCCGCGCCGGGGTCATGTCGAGGTACCGGCCGACGTACGAGAGCCCGGCATTGGCCACTGCCAGTCCGATCTCGAGTCCGTCGCAGTGCTGCGCGAGCCCGTCAACCCAACCTTCGTCGGACACGTCGGCGAGGCAGGGGATCGTCGGCCCGTTGAGACTCGCCGCGACCTCGCCGACTCCGGGGTCGATGTCGACCATGACGACACCCAGCCCGCGGGCGTGGAGCTCCTCGACGAAGGCCAGGCCGACCCCGGCGCCCGCGCCGCTCACCACCGCCCACGGTCCGTAGTGCTCGGCGAAGGTCATGTCCGGGACCGATCCGACTCGTCGTGGTCCGGACTCGTCCGGCGGTGGGGACGTCCTTCCGGGGTGAGCGTGGCACCGACTGGCACGAGTTCCATCACGATCTCATCGTGCCACCGCCGAAGGAGCCCCGCCCGCACCGGAGCGACGTCGCCGGTCCAGGGCCATCGACCCCGGCCGACCCGGTGCGCGTCGGCTACGGAATCGCCGAACGTCGTGCCCTGGCTGCATTCGAACGCCGGTCGACCTGACCGGTCCCGCCGCGATCGGCGACGACCCGGCCCGCCGCCCATCCCGGGGCTCGCCCGCCGCGCGGCGGCTCGATCGCATCCATCTCGACCCCCGCTGCCCGCCAGCACCCAGGCGATGATCGAGTTCGAGTTCCACATGTCTCCGGTTCGGGCTTCGTCTCTCCCCCAGACCATGGTGGGCACTCTGGGCAAACGTTCGAGAACGCGGTTGGCAACCCCTGGTTCGTTGGACAATCGCCGCGGGCTGTCGACCGCCGCACCGAGGTCGGGAATGATGCCGTCGCGCCAGCAACGAACCTCGTAGCGGAACACCCGGAACCGGCCCGCGGCGCGTAGCCCGACGGGACCGACGGCCACGACCCCGCGCGCCGTGCCGTCGTGATCTGGTACCGGCGCCTGTTCGACTGCGAAACAGCCCTGCCGAGTTCGCACCTGAAGCGCCGCGTGGTACAGATCACAAGGCGGTCGACGGTGACGCCGCGCCAAGATCCCCTCGAAGAGTCGGCCACTCGCCTGGACCACCGGCGAGCCCGCACCGAGGGGAATCCAGTAGAGGTCGACCGATGCGGGCGGGAGCTGGGAATCGGTCGTCATGGGTGTACCTCGACCGACGGTGCCGCGCCCGCGAAATTCGGCGCGGGTCACGCAGTACCGGAAGAACACTTCGAACGTCCCGGCCGGCGCGGCTGCCAGCGCCGCCCACGCCGCGTCCGCGTGGCCGGCGGGCGCGTGCCAGCCCGACCGGGTGGTGGTCTGGAGTGCAGCCATCACTGATCTCCTTCCGCGTCGGGCGCCGTCGACCAGGGTCGCGCGGCGAGAACGGTCGCGGTGCGATCATCCGCGGGATACAGGGTCTCGATCGAGAGCTCGGACAGGTTCACGTCGAGCGCGGTTCCGAAGGTCATCACCGTCGAGAGGAACGACAGGTCGGTTCCGTCAATGGACAGGCGAAGTGGCAATACCGGTTCCGGCTGCTCACTGAGGCGGCGATCGGCGTCGGGTGCGTAGACAATGAGCTCATCCACGATGGCCGCGAGGTCGGAGTCGTTGGTGCGAGCCAACACGTGACGCATGTGGCGGAGGAGTTGACCGGCGTATTCGTCGAAGTTCGAGACCCGGGACGCGAGGCCGCCGGGGTGCAGGCTGATCCGCGCCACGTTGATCGGCGGCACGAGGAGCTCGGGCGCGACGTCGGCGGTCATCCAGAACGCTGCTGCGTTCGCGTCGACGAGATTCCAGCGTGTGTCGATCACGGTCGTCGGATTGGGGTCGTTCCCGTCGAGGACGAGTTGCACCACCGCTCGGACATGGGCGATTTCCTCGGCGTCGAACGCGAAGTCGGTGTACACCGGAGCGAAGCCGGCGGCGAGCAACAGGTCGTTCGCGGCGCGCTTGGGCATCTCCAACTCTTCGGCCAGGAAGAGCAGGAGCTCCCGGCTGGGCCGCGCCCGGCCGGTCTCCACGCACGACAGATGGCGGGTCGACACCCCGGTGCGGGACGACATGTCCAGCTGGCTCAACCGTCGACGGACCCGCCACTCGCGGAACATCGGACCCGTGTGGGTTGGGGCGGCCATGGGGACCACGGTATCGATTTCCCTCACTGCAGAACATGACCCGGTAGGTCATGGAAGCCGCGGACTCAGTCCGGCATCGTGGCTTCATGACCTCATCACTCACGCAACTCGGCCCCGTCGTCGACGCGAACACGCCAGTTCGGCACGCCGCGCAATGGCTGCGCAACACGCTGCGCCTCAACACCGTCACCTCGCTGGCCGGCGGTCTCGTGCTCGTCGTCGCGCCCGGTCCGCTCAATCGGCTGCTGGGAACGGAGTCGCCGGGCTGGGTTCGCCTCGTCGGCGCCGGCCTCGTCCTGTTCGCGCTGGATGTCGGTGCGCTCAGCGGCACCCGGATCCGGCGCCTCATCGCGACGACCCCGTTGGTGAGCATCGGCGACGGCGCCTGGACGGTCGCGAGCGCCGCCACCATCAGAGCCGGTTGGTATTCGACCCCAGGCGCGGTCATCGTCGGCTTGGTTGCCGTCATGGTGGGCACTTTCGGAGTGCGCCAACTCATCCAAGTCCATCGACTGCGGCTCGTGTCCGCGGCTACCGCTGACTCCGTCCTGGACGAGGCGCCGCCGACGGAGGTGTGCCACATCGAGGCCACGATCGACACATCACCGGCTGCCGCCTGGTCCGTGCTCACCGACCACGAGCTCTACGGACGGCTCGCGCCGAACCTTTCGGCGGTGTCGGCGACCGGACCGAACGGCCCCGACCTCACGCGCACGTGCGCGAACCGTCGGGGTGAGGAATGGCACGAAACGTGCACGGTCTGGCACGAGGGACGCCAGTACGACGTCGCGGTCGACACTTCGAACTACCCCTACCCGTTCACCGAGATGCGCGGTTCGTGGTGGACGAGCGACGCCGTACCGACCCGGGTCGGCATGGACTTCCGCTACCGGCCGCGCCCCGGGCTACGCGGACGGGTGTTCGCAACCGCGATGCAGGCCGGGTTCCCGCTCGTGCTTCGCCGCATCACGAGGGGCTGGCGACGTGCGGTCGCGGTGCATCAGCGCCCGCCCGCTGAGCAAGCCGTGCGTCGATCGTGACCCGCCGCGCTCCCCCTCCCGCACGCCCAAGGGCACGTCAGAGGTAAGAACCCGGCGAGAACGCCCACTCGATCTGCTCCGGGTCGAGGCGCCGCCCGGTGATGCGGGTCGGCTGGATCACGAGCCACCGGTCCCGGTCGCTCCCGAGCCAAGGGTTCGGGTCGAAGCGAGCCCGGAACTCCGAGGCCTCGGAATCGACGGGGTGCAGAGTTCCGGTGGCGAGCACCGACCAGCCGACGCGCCGCTGATCATCGATGCCGTCGATCTCGAAGGAGATGAAGAGCGGGGCGCGGTCGATCACGTTCTTCGGGCGAGTCCGAATGGCGATCCAGGCCTGCCCGGGCTGTCCGCCGTCGGGCGGGTACTCCACCAGCCGGTAGTTGACCGGGAAGACGAGGGGGTACGGATCGCTGTACACCGCGACCCGACCAACGGCCTCTTGTTTCAGATGGCCCAGGCATTCCTCGTACGACAGATCCACGACTCCACTCACGCCCTCATCGTCCTCCGTGTGCAGTACCGGCCGCCAGAGACCTTCGACCCTGCCACTCCGATTGGACTCGATCGAGGCAGATGCTGATCCCGACCGCGTTGCCAATGACCCCCCTCATGACTCCCGACCGCTCGCCGAAGCACCGTCAGGAACCCCCTCGACACAATGGCGAGCCGCTTGGAACGCACCGGCGACGGTCCCGACGAGTGCGATCGCGATCAGCACATACGCCTCGGCGGGGAGAGCCTCCAGCCCCAGCGCTGCACGCAGTGGTGGGGCAGCAACCGTCGTGACCTGGATCGCGACGCTCAGCACCACGATCCAGTTGAGCAGGCGATTGGTCGGCGGGCGGGTGACGATCAACCGCGACGGATAGACGAGTGCGAGTTGTGCCAACGACTCATACAAGAACACTGCGGTGCGCGTCTCACCCCCGGAGTAGTCGAGCTGAGGAAGACCGAACACCAGCGCCAGGCCGAGCCCGGCCTTGAGTATCCCGGTCGTGAGAATGAATCGAACCCCCTCGCGGCTCAGAAGCGGGGCGGTCGGCGAACGGGGTTGCCGACTCATCACGCCGGGATTCCGGTCGAGACCGAGCGCGAGCGCCGGCGGACCGTCGGCGATGACGTTGATCCACAGCAACTGCGCGGCCGTCAGCGGCACGAGGAGATCACCGGCGGCGTCGCGGAGTCCACCGATCGCGGCGCCGATCACACCCACCGAGACGAGCATCACGAGGGCAACGTTCGTCGAGAAGAGGAACCGGAGGAACTTCTGGATGTTGTCGAAGATTCCACGACCCTCCTCGATCGCAGCTCCGATGGTCGCGAAGTTGTCATCCAGGAGCACGAGATCGGCGACCTCACGCGTGACATCACTCCCCCGGACCCCCATGGCGACACCGACGTCGGCACGCTTCAGCGCGGGCGCGTCGTTGACGCCGTCGCCCGTCATCGCCACGATCTCCCCATCGGACTGAAGCGCGCCCACCAACGCGAGCTTGTGCTCGGGGTTCACCCTCGCGAACACCTGGACTGCGGACACAGCGTCGGCGAACTCCTCGGGCGCGAGACGATCGAGTTCCGCTCCTGTGAGCACCGCTTCGGAAGCGATGCCAAGTTTCCCGGCGATCGCGGCCGCCGTCGTGGGATGGTCACCCGTGATCATCAACACTCGGATCCCTGCGTCCTGGGCCGCAGCAATCGCGGCGGGCACCTCGGCCCTCGGTGGGTCCCAGAGGGAGACCGCGCCGAGCCAGACGAGGTCGTCCTCGTCGTCATCGGGCGACCAGGCCAGACCGAGCACACGGTACCCGAGGGCCGCGGAATCCTCGACGCGGTCCTGCCACCGCTTTCGTTCGTCGGCGTCGAGCCGGCTGCCGCGCGAGGAGGACCTCCGCCGCGCCCTTGACATAGGCCACCGGCCTCCCGTCCTCGATCACGCTCACGCGCATGAATTTCCAGGCGGCGTCGAACGGGCGGATCGAGTGACGGGGAAAGTCCATCCGGGTGGAGACCGGTTCGACCCCCGGCTCTTCGCATACGCGTAGAGCCCGATCTCGAGGGGATCGCCGATCTCGCCGTCTGGTTCGGCGTCTGCGGCCAGCACCATCGCGCGCAGTGCCCGTTCGGGATCGGTCGCGTCGAGTTCGCTGACCGTCATCGTGTTCTCGGTCAGTGTGCCCGTCTTGTCGGTCGCGATCACGGTGACGGATCCCAGTGCCTCGACGGCTGAGAGTTTGCGAACCACGGCCTTCCGGCCGCTCATGCGCTCGGTGCCCAATGCGAGTGTCAAGGTCAACACCGCCGGGAGCCCTTCGGGGATCGCAGCAACTGCGACCGCGACTGCGAAGAGGAGCGCCTCGCTCAGCTGGTCCACGCCTTCCACACCGACGCCTACGACCGTCAGCACCACGACCAGGGCGCCGATCCAGCGGGCAACGCGCCGGCCGAAGGTCTCGAGCCGCCGCTCGAGCGGGGTCGGCTCCTCCTCCACCGATTCCAACATGCTTGCGATCCGACCCATGGCCGAGCGTGCCCCGGTCCGGGTCACGTCGATCCAACCGAGCCCGCGCACTACGAGCGTGCCCGAAGAGACCGCGTCGCCGAGCGAGCGCTCGACGCGCACCGCCTCACCCGTCAGCATCGACTCATCGATCTGCAACGCCTGTTCTCCGGTGAGGATCCCGTCGGCGGGAATCCGGTCGCCGGCCTCGATGCGAACGCGATCACCAGGGACGAGCAACGTCGCGTCGATCTCGACGAGATGTCCGTCGCGAACGACCCACACGCGAGGCGCGGCCAGCTCCGCCAGTCGCGCCAAGGCATCCTCGGCCCGGTACTCCTGCCAGACCCCCATCACCGCGTTGAGTACCAGGATCGCAAGGATCGCGATCGATTCGAATGGCCACCCCGGCGTACCTTCGGAAATCCAGACCGCGATGTCAAAAGCCAAGGCGAACAGCAGCACGTAGATGATCGCGCTCCGGAGTTGACGGGCCCCCCTCGCCCACCACGGAGGCCGCGGTGGCGCAGGGAGTTTGTTCAGCCCATACCGGAGAAGGCCTTCGCGCGCCTCGTCGGCCGTCAGTCCGCCCATGGCGCGTCCGGGAGTCGGGACTGTCACAAACTCACCGACCACACCGCGAGGAGTGCGCCCAGATACACGAACAGCACCAGCAGAGCATCTGGTTCGAGACGGCCGATGCGCGTCTCGGATCCCTGGATGATCGCGGCCAGCGCGAGCGCCATGAGCAGGATCGCGCCCACCGCGCCGACCACCTGGGCCGGGTCCACTGCGGCAAACACCGGACCCTTCGTGTACGCCGCATCGACGAACACCAACAACGCCATGTTCAACGCGTTGCTCCCGAAGAGGTTGCCGACCGCGAGATCGTGGGCTCCGATGCGAACGGCAGCAAAGGACGTCACAAGTTCCGGGAGCGAGGTAGCAATCGCAACCATCGCAACCCCGACGAACGTCTCACCCAGTCCGCTCACCGCCGCGATGTCGCGCCCTGAGTACGCGACCACTGGCGCGGAGATGAAGATGATCGCGGTCGCGATCGCGAACCTCGTGACGGATCCGCGAACTGACCCGTCTTCGTCGGGCCAATCAATGGCTGCAGGGACCACACCACCGGCCCTGACGTCGGGCGCGCGTCGCATCCAGGCGACCGCGGCGACATATCCGCCCGCGACGAGCACCGTATCGACACCGATCCACCCGATCGACCACCCGCGAGAAGTCAAGACACCGATTGCGGCGAGCGCCGTCAGACCAATGGCGACCGAGGCAACCCGCGCGTGTCCCAGCTCCACATGTGCCCAGATACGCCGGCGATAGCTGAGATCCAGGATCCCGAGCACCGCCATATTCGCCATGCTGCTGCCGAACAGGTCCCCCACCGCCAGGTTCGGGGCACCGGCGATCGCGGCACCGACGTCGGTGACCAGCTCGGGAAGCGACGTGGCCAGCGCGAGCAACACCACGCCGACCAGCGCGCGACTCAACCCGGTGCGGCGTGCGATCTCGTCGCCGGATCGGGCGAGCACGACGCCACCGACGGTGAGGAGTGCCGCGCCAAGGCCGAACAACGGGATCGATCGGGCGAGCCCGAGCGTCGCGATCATCGCCGGCGCCGCGCCGCGGCTCCCTGGCTCACGGACCCGCCGGCCACCCGGCAATCCAGGACGCCTCGACCATCAACCACGCAGGGCCCAGGGGGCAGCAACGGACATGGCCCGACACAACCACCTCACGTTGCGCGTGGCCAGGGACGAACGGCCCGGAACCGACGGGCGTGGCGGCTTGGCCCCGCCGTGTGGGAGGCCCGGCGCCAGGCAGACGAATCTCTTCGGAGTAAGGGCCTTCGACCCTGGCCGGCCGGGGCGGGATTCGAGAGGATCGAGCGATGTCCGACACCGTCGTGGTTCCGCTCGACGGTTCGCGTCGGGCCGCCACCGCGTTGGGGCCCGCGCGTGCACTCGCTCGACGCACCGGGGCCACGATGGTGCTGTTTCGGGTCTACTGGGACGAGAACCCGAACAAGGTTCAGCAGTACCTGGACGCCGAGGCCATCCGACTCGGTGACCAGGAGGTCGCCACGACGAAGATCAAGGGTGGACTCGTCGCCCACACGATTCTCGAGGAAGCGGTCAAGCCGGGCGCGGTCATCTGCATGGCCACCCACGGGCGCGGCGGCATCGGCCAGACGCTCCTCGGCAGCATCGCCCAGGCGGTCCTCGTCGAGTCGAACCGTCCCCTCTTCCTCGTCGGACCGTCAGTCGAAACTGGCGCATGGGAGTCCGAGCAGTGGCTCGCAACCGGCAACGCAATCGTGACGATCGACGGATCGGAGGCTTCCGAAGCGATCGTGCCGGTTGCGACCGAGTGGGCCCGACAGCTCGGCCTCCGCGTGTGGGTCGTCCAGGTGCTCGAGGACGCGGCGCACTCGGCCGACCCCGGCAAAGAACCCGGTGCCGAATCGGCGGCACTCCGAAGGGTGGCTGCCGCAATTCGGGACGGAGGCCCCGAGCCGCAATGGGAGCTGCTCCGCGGTGATCCCGTCGCGGACACGCTCATCGACTACATCGACCGTCTCCCGGCCTCGCTCATCGCGCTCACGACCCACGGTCGCACCGGGCTCGCGCGGGTCGCACTCGGCAGCGTCGCGGCGAAGGTTGTGCGCGAAAGCCGGTGCCCCGTCCTGGTGATCCGCCCGAGGCTCGCTGAGGACTGACGGGATACTCCAAGAAGTCGACGTCGGGCGTCAGTCCATCGATGGATACGAGCACAGTGCGGGAGCCGAGGCACTCGCGCATTGCGCGAACTCGTCCCGGTTCGGGTTTCGCCCGTCGGTCGCGACGCGCCCGCTACGGCACCACGACCGCCCGTCCCTCGAGTGCGCCCTCGGCCATCGCGGCATACGCCTTCGAAGCATCCGCGAGCGAGAAACGCTCGACGTGCGCGGTGATCCGTCCGTCCGCGGCGAGTGCGATCACCTCCATCAACTCGGGGAGGCTGCCCCAATAGGTGGTGGCCACCGATACCTCGTAGCCAATCCCGAAGAAGCTCATCGGCAGCGTTCCGCCGCCGATTCCGACGATCGTGAGGTGCCCGAGCGGTCGAGCAATCGACGCGCCGAGCGCGAGGGTCGCATCGGAACCGACCAGATCGATCACCACGTCGGCGCCCCGACCATCGGTGAGCCTCGCGACCGCAGCGGCCGGATCGTCGCCGGCCAGGAGGCCGTCATCGGCACCGAGGCGGATCGCAGTGTCGAGCGCGGCGGAGCGCTCGTCGACCGCGACAATCCGCGCCGGGCACAGCGCGCGCAGGATCTGCACAGCCATGTGTCCCAGTCCGCCGATCCCGATGACCACGGCGGTGCTTCCGGGTCCGAGGAGTGACAACGAACGCTTGATCGCGTGGTACGGCGTGAGTGCCGCGTCCGTGAGCGGCGCGGCCATCGCGGGGTCGAGGTCACCGAGCGGTACCAACCATCGCGCGTTGGGAACGAGCATGAGCGCCGCCATCCCGCCGTCGTAACCCAATCCGCCACCCGCCGCGCCCAGCTGGGCCTGACGATCGCAGTAGTTCTCCAGCCCGCTCCGACACCGCTCACAGCGGCCGCAGCCCCATGGGCCGTAGACCGCGACGGGATCGCCGATGGCAAGTCCCTCGACTCCGGGCCCGAGCGCCTCGACCCAGCCCGCGTTCTCATGGCCCAGTGTGAACGGCGGACCCCACGGCAGCATGCCGGGCTCGAAGTCGTGCATGAGGTGCAGGTCGGAGTGGCACGCCCCAGCGCCACCCACCTTGATCACGACCTGGCCGGCAGCGGGTTCGGGCTCGGCGACGTCCCGCAACTCCGCGTCGTGCTTCCAACTGGTCAACTGCAGGGCCCTCATATACGCCTTTCCGGTCGTGGCGACGATTCCGGTCCCTTCCAGACTCCGCCACGCGCCGACATCGAGCCAGGGCCGAACGTCACTCGACGACACATCGACCCACCCGGCACCATCGTGCATCAGGCCCGATCCACGCGGGGCGGCCGCCGCGTGAGGACCTTCGCCTCTGCACGCACCTCTCGGGGACGCGGGAGCATCGAAGCCGTGACCAACGCTGAGGATGGAGCCATGGAGGACGAGGAAGCTCGCCGCAACGCGGCGCTCAAGCGACTGAAGGCGAAGCGGGACTTCAAGAATCATGCCGCGGTGTACGTGATCGTGAACACCTTGATCGTGATCATCTGGGCCGCCTCCGGGGCCGGGTACTTCTGGCCGATGTGGACGATTCTCGGTTGGGGCATCGGGCTCGCGTTCAACGCCTGGTCGGTCTACTTCGAGCGGCCGATCACCGAGGAAGACATTCGCAACGAAATGCACAAGAACGGCTGACGCCGAGGCGGCGTACCAGCTCATACCGGAGGTGGACCGATGACGACCGACACGATGCAGTCGACCGAGACCTCGTTGCTCGACAACATCCGCGGTACCCGTGACGCCATCTCGGTTCGGCGGGTCTTCGGCGACCCCTACGAGGTCGACGGGGTGACCGTCATCCCCGTAGCCCGGGTCGCGGGCGGAGGCGGCGGCGGAAGCGGTCACGAGGAGGGTGCCGAACCTGACGCCGAAGGCGGCGGCGGACTCGGAACCGGGTTCGGGTTGGCCGCCTACCCCGTCGGGATGTACACGATCCGCGACGGCCACCTCGACTGGAAGCCGTCGATCGACGTGAACCGGCTGGCCCGGGGCGGCCAAGTGCTCGCCGGCATCATCGCCGTGTGCACCACACTCGTCCTCGTATTGCGCGGGCGTTGAGCTTCCGCTCGCGGCAATGACGTTCATCGGGCTGATCTTGCGCCAGATCAGTGCGCGGTCGTTGCGCTCGGTCCTTTGGTCAGAGGTGGCCCAGCGCGGCGGTCAGCGCAGCTTCGAGTGACCGCGAAGTGTCGATCGTCTCGGCAGTCGGCCACGGCGCCGTCGTCGCGGCCATGCGCGAAGCGATGGCACTCGTTGCGTCCGACGCGTCGGACCCGCCCGCCAGCCGCTCCGTCAGCCGCCACGACGCGATCTCCGGCGGCGCATCACAGCGAAGTTCGACGAGATCGCTCGCGGTCTCGTGGGCGATATCACGCGCTGGCGTCGCGCCAGCGCGAGGCGCTCCACGAGGCATCGAGAATCACGGGCTCGCCATGCTCGAGCAGCGACCGAGCGCGCTCGAGCATCGCCGAGTACGTCGCATCAGTGCTCCGCTCGTCGTACAGACCTTCGCCGTAGTCGTCCACCCGATGCACCGAGTGTTGAAGCCCCGCGAGGTCTTTGCGCACCTCGTCGGAACGCACCACGGTCCAACCCATCCGATCGGAGAGCGCGGCCGCCAGCGTCGATTTCCCCGTCCCGGGGAGCCCACCGACGAGTGCGAGGCGGACGCGGCCCGCCGCCAGATGCCGGTCACAGATCTCGAGCAGTCGCCGAGCGTCACCCGCCGCCGCGGCATCACCCTGCCCGGCGCGCACACACGCCACCTTCGCACGGACATGGGCCCGGTACGCGATGTAGTGATGGGCCAGCGTCGCCGGATAGGTCTCGCCCGAGAACTCGCGGTACCACGACAAGAAGCGTTCGCCCAGTTGCGGCGCTCCGACCCGTTCGAGATCCATCGCGAGGAACGCCACATCCGCGAGAACATCGCCGAAGCGCAGCGCGTCGTCGAATTCGATGCAGTCCAGGATCCGAGGACCGTCGTCGAGGCAGAAGATGTCGTCCGCGAGCAGGTCACCGTGTCCGTCACGAACCTCGCCACCCGCGACCCGTGCGGCGAACAGCCGCTCGCGCCCCTGCAGGTATCGACGAGCGAGCGTCTCGACTCGGGCTGCGACCTCGGGGTCGACCGTGGGGCCGAGGAACGGTCCCATGGTCGAGAAGTTGGCCGCCCAGTTCGCGCGCACCGACTCGAGCGCACCGGCGGCCCGAATGGCGTCGGACGTCTCGGCATCCGCATGGAAGGCGGCAACGACTCGCGCGACCTCCCGGACGCAGTCGTCCACGTTCGCTCCGTGACGCACCAAGGTGGAGAGGCGACGATCCTCGGGCATGCGCTGCATGACCACGATCGAGTCGCAGGGAACCCCGTCGGGGTCGAGCACCGTCGCGACACCGAGGTACACGTCGGGCGCCAACCGCCGGTTCAGCTCCACCTCACGCTCGCAGATCCGCCGACGCTGCTCCACCGTCGAGAGGTCGACGAAGTCGAGCTTCACGTGCTTCTTGAGCTTGTAGACGTACCCCCCGACCAGGAACAGCGTCGACACATGGGTCTCCGCTACCGCCGGCAGCCAAGAGTCTGCGTCTGGGGATCCGTCGGCGGTGCCGCTCACCCCGTTGTCACCTGATCGCGACAACGCTGCGCGAGGTCTACGCCCCACTGTCGTGCTCGCTCGATCTCTCCCTCCTTGAGTGGCCCTTCGGAGTTCTCGACGACGAAGCTCACGGGCTCGGTCAACTCGCCGAAGCGATGTCGGCGCAACTGCTTCGCGATGCCCTTAGCCGCAGAACCGGTGAAGATCGGGGGCCCGTCGGCTCGGGTATCGAACGCGGCGGCGAATGCCCCGTCGACCTTCGGGAGGTCGGCCAGCCAGGTTCGCAGCCCGGGGCCGGGAGCGTCGGGGTCCAGGTCCAACGCGTCATCGTTGGCCGCGGTCTCGACCGCAGCCTTCCGACTGGCAGCCTTGCTCATCCCGTGGACGTGCGTCGGCCCGCCGACCACGAGCAGATCGACATCGCCCATCGATGCCGCATCTGCCAGAGGGAGGACACGGACCGCGCCGAGGGCATCGAGGCCCTCGGCAATCGCCTCCGCGACGTGATGGGTGTTCCCGTACATGGACTCGTAGACGACCACGACGTTCATGGCTCACCTTCCTCCGGTATCAGAATCACCGCGCCATCATCCGAAAAGACGCGCCGCCGTGGGTAGGGTCGAAGGCCTCTCTCGTAGCTGCCCGGCGCTCAGCGCGCCGCTTTGCCGGTCCCCTTCGGAGTCGTCCGATCCTCGTCGGCCCCGGCGAGGAACTGGTCGAACCACCGGCCCGCGAGCCGAACCACCTCGTCCAGCGCGCCCGGTTCTTCGAAGAGGTGGCCCGTGTCGGAGACAACCTCGAGTCGATGCGGGGCCCGCAGCCGGTCCGCCGCCCACTCGTTGGCGGCGAGCGTCGGCCGGTCCGCGCCTCCGACGATCAACAACACCGGGCAGCTGACCCGCCCGAGCACGTCCTCGGCGAGATCGGGACGACCACCGCGGGACACGACGGTGGCGACAGCCGCCGTACCCGAAGCCGCGACCCGCAAGGCCGCTGCCGCTCCGGTACTCGCACCGAACAATCCGACGGGCGCGCCCAAGACCTCCGATCGCGTCGCCAACCACCGAAGCGCCAGGCTGAGCCGCTCGGCGAGCTGCCGCGTGTCGAACACCTGCCGGCGATCGGAGGCTTCGTGCTCGGTCAGGAGATCGAACAGCAACGTCGCGAACCCGCGCTCGTTGAGCGCCGCGGCAACGGCAACGTTCCGCGGGCTCAGGCGGCTACTACCGCTGCCGTGGACGAACACCACAACCCCACGGGGGTCCGATGGCACCGCGAGACGACCTGCGAGCGAGACGGTTCCGGCGGGGATGACGACCGACGACCCGCCGACCGCTCCGACACCCTCGGTTGGAGCGCGCCTCGTGTTCCCCACCCGGTCGAGGGCTTCGAGCACCTCGTCGTCCGTCGTCGGAAGGAACTGCTGATACCACTCGCCCACCGCCCGGAAGTCGCGCGGTGTCGCAACGGCGACGATCTCGTCCACCTCGAGCTGATCCGGACGGGCGGACGCAGGGGCGGCGACGGGCACCGCGAGCACGATGCGCCGAGCGCCCTGGCGTCGAGCGGCGCGGGCTGCCGCGTGCGCCGTGGCCCCCGTTGCGAGCCCGTCGTCGACGATCACGACCGTGCGACCGTCGAGCGAGACGGGCGCCCGCCCGGCGCGGAACTTCGCCGCCTGCCGCTCGAGCTCGCGCGCCTCGGCCACGACCACCTGTTGCAGCGCCCGCTCGGACACGCCGACCCGAGCCACGAGCCCGCGGTCGAGCACGTGAACATCGCCTTCGGCGATCGCGCCGATCGCGAACTCCGGTGAGCCCGGCATCCCGAGCTTGCGCACACAGAGCACGTCGAGCGGGGCCCGGAGCGTCTCGGCGACTTCGGCCGCGACGGGCACACCGCCACGCGGCAGGCCGACGACCACAACATCGCCCGTGATCCGATCTCGGAGTTCGGCGGCGAGACGGCGTCCGGCGTCGGCACGATCGACGAACCTCACGGCCGAACCACCGACTCCACCTCGCTGTCCTCGCCCACCGGGAGTGATTCGCCGAGCGAGCATCACAGTCATATCTCCAGGCTGCTCCGACCAGAGCAACGAGCCCAGAGCAGAAGGTCCCGAACGATGACCCGGAGCGAGCTCGCGCCACACTGCGCCCGCCGAACGGCGGCACCCTGTGACTTCCGGCCCTGGGCGGGTCGGCGACCGACTGCCACCCTCGAGCCATGGATCCTGTTGGGGTGGTCGATGACCCGGTCGTCGCGCTCGAGGCCCGAGCGCATCGGGTCGGCTGTTCGTTCTCGGACGACCGGCTGCTGCTCGACCGCCTCCGCGGTCACGACGCGGTCCTGCTCGGCGAAGCGAGCCACGGAACGCACGAGTTCTACGCCGAGCGGGCCGCACTGACCCGTGCGTTGATCGAGACCGGCGAGGTCGCCGCAGTCGCGATCGAGGGCGACTGGCCCGACGCGCACCGTGTGAACCGGTTCGTGCTCGGCCAATCCGCCGACGCCAACGCCGAACAGGCGCTCCGGGGGTTCCGTCGCTTCCCGACATGGATGTGGCGCAATCGAGACGTGCTCGACTTCGTCGCCTGGTTGCGCACCCACAACGACGGCCGCGCACCCGCCGATCGCTGTCCGGTTCTGCGGACTCGATCTCTACAGCCTCGCGGCGTCGATCGAGGCCGTGATCGACTACCTGGAACGTGTCGACCCGGCTGAAGCGGTGCGGGCCCGCGAGCGATACGGGTGCTTCGACCGTTTCGGCGACCTGGAGGGCCAGTCGTACGGCTACGCCCTGGCCAGGCTCGGGGCGATCCCGTGTGAGGACGAGGTCGTGACCCAGCTGGTGTCGCTACGAGCGAAGACGGCTGACTACCTCCGTCGCGACGGGCTCGACGCGTTCGACGACGCCTTCGTCGCGGAGCAGAACGCCGTGGTCGTGCGCGATGCCGAGGAGTACTACCAACAGATGTACCGCGCCGACGTCTCCTCCTGGAATCTCCGCGACCGACACATGGCCAACACACTCGATGCACTCCTCGACCACCTGGGCCACCTCCGCCGCCGGCCCGCGGTGGCGGTCTGGGAGCACAACTCCCATGTCGGCGACGCCACCGCCACCGAGATGCAGGCGCGGGGCGAGTTGAACCTCGGACAGCTCGCCCGTCGCCGCTACGGCAACCGTTGTGTCAACCTCGGTTTCACGACCTACGCGGGCGAGGTCACTGCGGCACCGGACTGGGGCGGACCCACGGGCCGTCGCCAGGTACGTCCTGCACTCCCCCACAGCCACGAAGAGCTGCTGCACTCGCTCGGTGCCGACCGGTTCTGGCTCGACACCACCGACCCCGTCGTCAGAGCAACCTTGGGGCGGCCCCGCCTCGAACGCGCCATCGGCGTGATCTACCGACCTGAGACCGAGCGGGCGAGCCACTACTTCGCGGCCGACCTCGCCGCTCAGTTCAACCTGGTCGCGCACATCGACCGGACGCACGCGGTGGTTCCACTCGATCCGAGTGCCCACTGGGAGCGCGGCGAACCCCCCGAGACCTATCCGACCGGCATCTGATGTGCGCGGACCAGGTCCGACGCGGCGATGCAATCCATCGAAGCGGCCGACGGCTTCGGCCCAGACACGACACCCGTTGCCGCGTGGGCTCGGGGACACCGCAAGTACCAAGACCACAGTGACCAGTAGAGGAAGGAGCGACACATGGGTGTGATCGTCGTCGGTGTCGACGGGTCGGACCATTCGGTGGAGGCACTTCGGTTCGCTGCACGCGAGGCCCGGATCCGTCACGCGACCCTTCGGGTCATCATGGGCTGGCTGCCACCGCCGGAAGACTCGTACTTCGGCTCGCCGACCGCCGACTACCGCGGCACTGGAGGCCTCGGCTCGGCGCATTGTCGAATCCATGGTGACTGCGATGAGCGCCGACCTTGCCGATATCGAGGTCGAGTCGATCGTCGACGTCGGTGAGGCTGCTGCGATCCTCGCCCACTGCTCGGATGCTGAGCTCGTCGTTGTCGGGTCCCGTGGACGGGGCGGGTTCAGAGGGCCTACTCCTCGGCTCGGTGAGCCAGCACGTGGTCAACCACGCGCCATGCCCCGTCGTCGTGGTGCGCCAACACGCAGACGACACGCAACCGACGTGAGATCGCGGGACCGAGCGGAGATCACCCCTTTGCAGGTGTCTCTGCCACGGTGAGGAACAGATCCTCCTCGGACCGCGCACGGGCGGGCATCGCGCCAGCGCTCCCCGAACACTGACGCTGAGAAGCGTCATCCGAGCAAGACGTTCAGGCGCACCCCGGACAACACAGATCGAGTTCGTGCAACCGGTGAGTGTCATCGATCCGGACAGCAAGAGGCCCCGCACTCGGCGGGGCCTCTGACCTGCTGTTTCGATGGTGGCGGGGGTAGGATTTGAACCTACGACCTTTGGGTTATGAGCCCAACGAGCTACCAGACTGCTCCACCCCGCGGCGTGCCTGAGACTGTAGTCGCAGCGTCCGCGGAATCCCAGCTGGTGCAGCGCCCCGATCACCTGCCGTCGGGCTTCGATGACGACGAGCTGCTTCCCCATCCGTTGTACCGGCGCGAATCGGGCGATGGCCGCGATCGGTCTCACCCAGAACACGAGCTACCTCGAGGACCCGGCCGGATTCCAGGAGGCTTCGGCCACGAGTTGAGTGCGGGTCTCGCGGTCAGGCGAGATGCTCGTTGAACCAGTCCAGCGTCTCGGTCCACGCTCCGACCGCGGCCTCCTCGTTGTACGCGCCGCCGGTGTCGTTATTGAACGCATGGCCGGCCCCGGGCCAGACGTGCTTGCGGAACGTCCGGCCCACGAGCGCGCCTTCCAAGTCCGAGATTCCCGCGTTGACGCGATCGTCGGTTTCGCCGTAGTGCGCAAGGATCGCTGCATCGGTGGCGCTCATCACCGACGCCGGTTGCGGCGTCGGTCCGTAGTACGGAACGGCGGCCCGCACGCGCTGATCACCCGCTGCGAACGACAAGGTCATTCCCCCACCGAAGCAGAACCCCACAACGCCAAGGCTCCCGTCGTACCCGGGCTGCTGCTCGAGCAGGTCGGCCGCGGCGGCGAGATCTGCGACGCGATCCTCGACGGGTCCGCCGGTCAGTGCGCCTGGCACGTTCTCGGTGGCATCGGTTCCACCGGTCCGGGACGCGAGGTCAGGGGCGAGGGCCAGGTAACCGACCTTTGCCAGCCGCCGGGTGACGTCGCGGATGTGGTCGTTCAGTCCGAAGATCTCGTGGATGACGACGATTCCCGGCGCATCCCGCCCGTCGACCGGTACCGCGAGGTAGCCCTGCATGGTTCCCGCGGGCCCCGGGAACTCGACGGACTCGACCGTGACATCGGGATCGTCGGCGGCCACCGAGAGGACCTGACCCGCGCCGCCCGCCGTCGGGGGTGTCGTCTCCGGGCGTGACGCCGCCGAGGTGCTCGAGGACGAAGGATCCGCGGCCGTCGAGTCCCCGCTCGAGCATGCCGCGAGGAACGCCGCGGCTGCTGCACTTCCCCCGCAGACCTGCGCAAGCCGACGGAGCGCCTCCCGCCGACCCATCCGGCCTTCGTCGACAAGTTCGACGAACTCGGTGGCCGCGTATTCCTGCATCCAGTTCAAACCCATGAGGACCAGGTTCGCGCGCCGGGGAGCGGCGACGCAGGCGCGCGCCGCACTCTGGCACGCGCTCTGCACGCCCTGGCGTGCAGGACGAGTGCGAGAACGCGATTTCAGGGTTGGGGGTGGTTCAGAGCGTGAGGGTGGCGACGACCGGGTTGTGGTCGGCGCCGGCGGTGGCCAACAGTGCCCCCATCCGCTCCTCCGGCCCCTGGGCGGGCCAGGTGCCGAAGTCCAGGACCTGGCCCGAGACGGGCGTCGCGCCCCGCACGAGGACGTGGTCGATGCGGCCGAGCGCGGCCCACTCGTCGGTGGGCGCGGCATAGGGATGGGTCGGCTCCATCGCGCCGACCTCGGTGAGCGCGTCGACGAAACCGGCGGCGGCGACGATGGGTTCCAGGACCGTGGCCCGGGTGTCGGTGTTGCAGTCGCCCGCCGCGATCGCGATCGGTCGGTCCGACCCGACCGCGCCGAACGAGTCCAACGCGGTCGCGAGTTGTCCGGGCCGCCGCTCGGCGTCGTCGGCATCGAGGTGCACGCTCATCACACGAACTCGCGCGCCGTGACGGTGCGTCAGTCCCACCCAGGTCGCGACGTTGCCGTCCTCCGAGAGCGGACACGAGCCTCGGTGATCCGCGTCGAACTCGGAGTGCCGCCAGAGAATCGCCGTCCCGTTCGGCTCCCACGGCATCGCCGGCGTGCTCCAACCCGACCACAGATCCCGTCCGTTGCCCACGTGATGGTGGTCGTAGCGATCACCGAGCGGGACCAGCATCCGGGCGAGCTCGACCGGTGTGACCTCCTGGAGGCAGACGACATCGGCGTCCATCTCCAGCAATCGGTCACGCACCAGATCCGCTCTCCGCTCACGATCGAGCAACGCCGGATCCATGGCGGACGGGTAGAACTCCGGCGCGGCCCACGGCGCCGCGAGGACATTCCAGGTCGCGACCGTGATATCGCTCACCAGCGGGCCCGACATTCCTCCGCGAAGCCCTGCAACCCGATGAACTCGACTTCGCGACCTTCGTCGGTACGCACGTGTCCGGACCACCGGCCGAACACCTGATGCACTTCCATCCCCAGGACCCCCGCCTCGGTACGCGAGTGCTTGTCGAATCGTGGCGTGAGGCAGAGGTCGACGGATCCGTCCGGCGCGCGCACGCGCCACGGCTCCATCGGCGCATCCCAGTCGTAGTCCCACGCGAGTTCGTCGCCGATCTTGGTGAGCCGCCCGTCGAGGATCACCGCGTTCTCGGTCGCACCGGTCCCCTCGGTCCACTTCCCGCCGAGTTGCAGGCCGACCACTGCATCACCCACCCGGCCGGCACCGCCGCCCCAGTTCCAGTTCGTACGGTAGGGCCAGCGGCCCCGGCCGACGTCCAAGACACCCCACGCGTTCCAGTCATCGCCGATCGCCCACCGGCGCTCCCCGACGACGAGCTCGCCGTGCGCGGGACGAGCCTGATGCTTCGATGTGAACTGGAAGTTGGTCTCCGACCACGGGATCACGACGTTGAGACTTTCGTGACCGGCCGGCAGTTCGATGCGAACGTCGAGGCGACCGGGTGCGCCGTCGGCCTCGGTCCAGGTCGCGCGGAGATCGGTGCCGGACGCGTCGTCCACCATCTCGACGGCCAACTGTTTGCCCACGTATCGCAGCGGTGCGGTCCCGGGGAGATCCGGGAGCCGCAGGCCGCGCGGCACCGGAATGGTCACGCCCCGGCCGCCCGACCGGTTCACGGCGAGGTCGGCCCACCAGACGTCGACGATGCCGAGGTAGTCCACATTCGAAAACGTCGACGAGATCACCAGGTCGCCGGCGAGTACCGCCCAGTAGTCCCACCGCTTGTTCCGGCCGAAGTGCCTGCGCAGGTTGGCGCGGTGCAACGGCCGTCGGGACCAGCCCCGCGCCGCCGGATCCAGCCGACCGCGAGGATCCGCCAGGTCCACCGGTTCGACGATCTCGCGCTCGTGGGTTGCCATCCCGGCAGTCAATCAGCCCGCCCAGGCACCGGTCGAGACCGCCCCGACCGAGCGAATCGAGGTGTTCGTTCGGTACGCTCAGGTTGTCGTCGGAGAGGGGTCTGCGCCCGTGCACAATTCTCGCCAACGCCCGCGCGCCGCTTGGGCACTGGCCGTGGTCGGGGTCTTGTTCCTCGGCGCGTGCGCCGGGCGGTGGACGGTGAACGGCGCGCCCGCACCCGTGCGCGCCGTTCACGCGGCGCTCCTGCCCAACGGCCACGTGCTGCTCGTGCAGGGTTCCGGGAACGACCCGGACTTGTTCGCCGCCGGCACGTTCCGCACGACGGAATGGGACCCGGTCGCCAACACCTTCGAGTCGATCGACACGCCGTACGACATGTTTTGCTCCGGCCACGCCTTCTTGCCTGACGGCGACCTTCTCGTCGCCGGTGGGACCACCGGCTATCCGGACTCGTTGACCGAGACCAGCTACGCCGGCTCCGATCAGGCGTACCGCTTCGACTCTGCGACCCACGAGTACGTCGAGGCGCCATCACTCGACGAAGGGCACTGGTACCCCACCCTCGTGAGCCGCGGCGACGGGACCGTGATCGCGGTCGGCGGCCAGGACCAGAACGCGGTGATCCAGAGCCACTTCCAGATCTTCGACCCAACCGCGAACGACGGCGTCGGGTCGTGGACGCCCCAGCAACAGACCGCACAGTTTCTGCCGGAGTATCCCGCCCTGCACCTGCTCGCCGACGGTCGCTACCTCTACAGCGGCGTCTCGACCTTTGGCGCCGGGAACATTCCTGCCGGCCTCTGGGACGTCACGGCGAACACGTTCACCGCGGTTCCCGGCCTCACCGACGTGACCCGACGCGACCAGGGCGCGTCGGTCCTGCTGCCCCCCGCCCAGGACCAGAAGGTGATGGTCATGGGCGGTGGTCTTCACACCGACGCGGCGGCGCGAGCCGTCTCCAGCACCGCGATCATCGATCTCACCGCGGAGACTCCCAGCTACTCGCCCGGGCCGCCCCTGAGCGAGACCAAGCAGTACCCGAGCGCGGTGATCCTGCCCGACCGCACCGTGCTGCAATCCGGTGGATCCGACCGGAGCTGGTACGCCAAGGACGACCCGGGCTTCACCTTCCGCTACTCCGCGCAGATCTATCACCCCGGCACCAATACGTGGGAGGAGGCGGCCCGATCCACGGTCGGCCGCACCTACCACTCCGAGGCACTGTTGCTCCCGGATGGCCGGGTCGCGACCTTCGGTGGGAACTACGGGAACGACGGGGCAGATTTCGAGCTCCGGATCGAGACGTACGAGCCCGACTACGTCAGTGACGTGCGCCCGACGCTCGCCGGCTTCCCCGAGACTGTCACGCTCGAGCGCGGCGGGTCGATCAGCTTCACCGCCGACACTCCCCTTGCGTACGTCGAGCTGGTCCGACCGTCCGCGGTGACTCACAGCAACGACCCCGACCAGCGACTCGTCGACCTCACGTTCACGCAAGACGGCGCCGACGTGGAAGCCAACCTCGATGCCAATCCCAACCTCACCCCACCTGGTTGGTACATGCTCTTCGGCGTCGATGAGAACAACGTCCCGAGCGTCGCCACCTGGGTCCACGTCAGCTGAGCACACGGTTCCCGGCGAGATCCTCCGGAAGTGAGTTTGGTCAACTCGTCAAGGCGGCGAAGATCCCGTCGCCGAAGAGGAGCAGACCGAGGGCGAGCGAAAGCCACGACGCCAACCCCCGGCGGTTCCTCATGACCCACGCCGTCGCGCGTTCGATGCGCCCGCGTGCCCGCTCAGACCGCGTGGCCCAGATCATGATGCCGAGTGGGATGCCGGTCGCGAGCAGGGAGTAGACCCCGAGCGCGACGAGGCGGCCGCCGAACGACACCCCCGTCGTGGCGAGTGCCAACGAGGCCAACACCGGGCCCTGGTAGTCCGCGACGACGATGCCCGCGACGAACGACTGTCGCGGCCCCATACCCCGGAGCCGTTCCAACGCATGCGGAATCTCGGGCACGGGCTTGCCTGGCGGGCGCCGCAACAGCAGCCCGAACAGGACGAGGCCCGCACCGATCGCAATCCGAGCACCGACGAAGGACCGGCCCGGGTCGGAGTTCCGTGAAATTGTGCCGCCGATCAGGATGCTGGCACCCAGGAGCAGGCCGGCCTGGATCATGAAGGCGCCGGCCAGGTAGGCGAGCCCGTTGCGACGCGGGGCACTGCTCCCCATGACGAGGAGCAGGCCCATGAGCGTGAGTGGTTGGGTCCCGCTCAGTACACCGCAGAGCAGAAGCGTCCGGAGAAGATCGCCCACGCGTCAGGCGTCGGCCGCGACATCGTCGCGGTCGGCACCGTCGGCACCGTCGGTCCCGGCATCGTGGCCCGCACCGGCCGCGAGTACCTGGATCGTCGCCAGCCCGACGAGCGCCAGGACACCGAACCCGAGGATCACGAGGCCGGTCGGCCGATCCCATGCGAACAACATCAGGACGAGACCGACGCCGAGCCCGACCCGCAACCCCCCCGCGTTGGCCCCGACCCAGCGACTCACCGGGCCGATCTCCATCGAATCGCCGAGACCTTCCCCGGCCCGGCCGAGGAGACGGTTCCAGTGGAAACGGACCGCGCCCGCCGGACGCGACGGCCCCGCGATCCAGGCCGCCGTCCAGATCGCCAGCCCGAGCACGAGGAGTGCACGCAGTCCCCGCTCCGCGAACCGGGTGACGGTGTCGAAGATGGCTGCGCCCGCCGCGTGGCCATCGGGATTCGGCGGCAGGTTGTCGAGGTACAGCGTCCGGCCGAATCCGTAGGCGACGAGGCTGACCGCCATCGCAATCGTGATACCCACGCCGATTCTCAGGAGCGCCACCCGGCGCCTCGGCGCGATCAGGACCGCGAGGCCGTACATGGCCAGGGTGAGGACCGGGAGCACCCAGGCGAGACGGTCCAGCATCCGCGCGTAGTCCTGGACCGAAGCCAGGTCCTTGGACTCGATCAGTACGAACCGCACATTGAGTCGCTCGACATCGAGGTTCTCGGGCACATTGATCCCGAGGTCACCGAGTTGGCGCGCCACCCGCTGGGCGAGGATGCCCAGGTTGAGCACGACCTTGCCATCATCGGTCGTGACGGCTTTGCCTTTGCGGCCGGTGAGCGCCTCGACGACCTGATCGTGGGAGTTGCGGTTCGCAAAGTCCCAAGCTGAGGCGAACGCGTCAGACTCGAGTACCCGCAGCGTCGCGGTGTGCACGAGCTGCTCGGCCCCCGCCGCGATCGGAGCCGCGAGGAACTTCGCGCGATCCGGCAGCGCCTCCTGAGCGCGCTGGCGAACCTCGAGCGCGTCGACCACCACCAGACTCACCCGGGTCGCGACGGCTTCCCGCACCGCCGGGTCCTCGGTCAGCGGCGACATGGTCTCGACGTAACGGTCCGTGTCGAGCACGAGATTTCGCACCCAGACAGTGATGCCGGCGAGCGGCAACAGCAAGGACGCGATGACGATCAGGACCATCGCGGTGATGCCGCGCTTTCGCGACGGTGCTACCGCGACCCCTTCGGATGCTCGCGGCTCATCGACCGCGGTCGGGCTCTCCATTCCTGCATCATTGCGCGTCGACGGCTCGCAGTACGAGACCCCCGGGAGTCACTGCGTTACGGTGCCCTACACAATTTTCCACCCGGAAGGAATCCCCTTATGTTCGCTTCGGATTTTGGAACCGGCCAGGTCTTTCTGTCGATCGTCTGGTTCACGCTGTTCTTCATCTGGATCTGGCTGCTGATCGCCGTCTTCTCAGACATCTTTCGCAGCAGTGATCTCGGTGGCGGCGCCAAGGCGGTCTGGTCGATCTTCGTCATCGTCCTGCCGTATCTCGGCGTGTTCGTCTACCTGATCGCTCGCGGCCACAAGATGGGCGAGCACGCGCTGGAGGCGGCCCAGGCACAGGACGCCGCCGCACGTGCGTACATCCAGCAGGCTGCCGGCACTGGGCCGAGCGCCTCGGACGAGCTGGCGCGTCTGGCAACCCTGAAAGAGCAGGGCGTCATCGACGACGCCGAGTTCAACAACCTCAAGGCCAAGATCGTCGGCTGAGTCCGCCGATCGTCTCCATGTGCGACCTTCGGGCCGGGACTTCGTGTCCCGGCCCGAAGTGGTTGTACCGGAGCTACGACTCCAGCTGATCCAGGGGATCGAGCCCCGACTCGAGGCGGGTATCGAGGTCGACGGTATCCGGAACCGGGTGCCCGAGTCGCTCCTCGTTGCGATACCAGAACGCCGAATTGACTGCCGCCGCCAGCGTGATGATGCGGCCCAACAGGTACGCCCACAGGAGCAGACTGAGCGCGACACCGATGGCCCCATAGGTTTCGGACTTCGACTCGACCTGGTACGCGAACCAGTACACCGTGGCCGCGTGGAGCGCGACGGCACCGACGCCGACCACCGCCGCACCCGGAAGCAGCGCCCACCGAGGGCACTCTGCATGGGGCAGCCAGATCGACACCGCCCACCAGATGCCGGCCGGTAGTACGCCGCTGATAGCGAGGCCGAGCAACCAGAGCGCCACCGACCCCGTGCGCAGCCGCGCGATCTCGAGACCGGCGACGACCTCGATCGTCACCAGACCGATAAAGACGGCCGCGGCACGCGTCAGATTCGCCAGCCGGGGAATCGGAACCCGCCATATGAGGCCATGCGAGATGCGGAGCACCTTGACCGTCGCCCGCGAGGTCAAGAGGAGCGCGAAGCCGCTGACGAGAATCGTCGTCACCCGTTCCCAGGTGTCCAGATCGCCTGCGCCGCGCACGGCGCTGGCGATCAGGCCGGCGACGCCCGCTGACCGTGCGAGCTCGGCTGGATCGCCCTTCACCGCCTCCGACGCGAACCCGAGGCCCACCACGACGAAGAAGACGAAGGGCACCATGAAGAGGAAGAACCTGAACGCCACGGCCGCCGACAGGACCCCGCCACCCGTCGATGCGTCCACCTCGACGGCCCGGAACACCGTGTCCACGACACCAGATTGGGGACGCGAGGCCTCGAGGCGATCTCGAGTCGCGCCGATGCGGGCTTCGACCAATCGGCGACGGTCCCGCAGCCGGTGGGCGAGCGACGCCTCTTCCGCATCGTCGATCGACGCCCCCATCGCATCGTCGATCGTCGGCTCCTCGGGATCGGACACGGGCGCATCGTAGGCACGAACGGCGCGGCGACGACCTCCGGGGCACAGCAGGCGGCGACGGACTGCAAGACTCCACATCCCATGGCTGACGTCACCACCCACGCTGTGCGAGTTCGCACGGTCGCACCGCCAACACCACGGGCCGATCCGATCGCCGAGACGGCGCGCCGAGTCTCCGACCTCAGCACCGGGCTCGCGTCGTTGGCCGCCGGCGCCGCGTCCGGTGCGCTCGATCGCTACTGGCCCGGATCACCATCCGGCTCGGACGCTGCGCTGAGCACCCGCATCGCGCGGGCGACCATCGGCATCGCGCTCGTGACCGAGCGACGCGTCCTGGGGGCCGGCGCCGCGGTGGAAACACTCGCCCAACGCTCGGTGGAGGTCGCACGCGGGGTTCCGATCGTTCGGGACGTCATGGTCGGCCTCGACGGCGCGGTCGACCGTTGGATCGACCGCGGCGACGCCGAGCGATCAACTCGTGAACGCGCCGCGACTGATTTCATCGCGGTGCTGGTCCCCGCACTCGTCGACGGTCTGATCCACCGCATCGACATCGCCGCCGTCGTCGAACGGCTTCCGCTCGCCGATCTGCTCGACGCCCTCGACCTCGATGCCCTACTCGAGCACGTCGACCTGAATTCCGTGATGAACGCGGTCGATGTGGACGCAATCATCGGCCGGGTGGACATCGACGGCCTGCTCGACCGCGTCGACATCAATCGCCTCATGGATCATGTCGACATCGATCGCCTCATGCTCGGGATCGACCTCGACGCGCTCATGGGCCGGATCGACCTCGACGCGCTCATGGGCCGGATCGACCTCGACGCTCATGGGCCGGATCGACCTCGACGCGCTCATGGGGAACATGGAGCTGGGTCCGATGGTCGCCAATATTCTCGACGAGGTCGACATCGGCGGCATCGTGCGCGACTCCACCGGCTCCATCACCACCGACGCGGTCGACGGCGCTCGGGTCGGCGCGATGAAACTCGACAGCTTCGTCGCCCGCCTCGCCGATCGAGCACTGCTCCGCGGTGACACCCATCGAAACCCCCCGCGGGTTGCCGAGTGACCGCGCCGCGACCGATCCGCAACGCCGGCGCCGCGGCACTCCAGGGCGCCCGTGCCGGGTTCGTCTCACGCGTCGGAGCCGACGCCATCGACTTTCTCGTGCTCCAGGCCATGTTCTTCAGCTGCCTGATCAGCGTGGCCGTCATTCGGTTCCTCGCGACGGGAGGAAACTTCAATGTGCGGGCACCCGCGCCGCTGGTCACCTTGGTCGGGCAATGGCTTCTCCTCGTCATCTATCTCGGCACGAGCTGGGCGAGTACGGGCCGAAGCGTGGGCAAGACCGCCCTCGGACTCCGGGTGTTGGGACCCGACGGGGAACCGTTGCCGGCCGCGCGGGCGTACCTGCGCGCCGCCATCTGTGCATCCTTCTACCCGGGCCTGCTCTGGATCCTCGTCAGCCGAAGCAACGCCGCCGTGCAGGACATCGTGATCCGGTCCCAGGTCCTCTACGAGTGGCACACGCCTGCTGATACATCGGACGATCTGCTCGACCTCTGACGCCGGCGATCTACCCGGCCGGGAGCTCCGTGCGGGTCTCGGGCACCATTTCGACCCGAACGTCACGCTGGTCGTAACCGCCGGCGTCGAGCGCGGCGCGCAGATCATCCGCGTCCGGAGCCGGCGACGCTCCGATGGCCCGCACGACGATGGTCGGAGCCTGGGTCGTGACTGACAGCACATCCCAGCCTCCGGGCTCGGCCCAGGTACGGGCGATCCGCAGGACCTCGTTCTCGGTATCGGTGCGGACCGTCACCTGGTAGCTGGTGAAAGCGAGTGGGAGCGCGACGACGACCACGAGCGCGACCACCGCAACGACGTGGCGCCGAAGGGCGCGCGGTTCCCCTGGAGTGCCGCTGGCGAAGAGCCCGTACAGACCCATCGCCGCGACGCCACTGGCCAGGATCGCGGCGACGTTGGCCACGAAGAGCAGGAGCGCGCCGACCGCCTCGGCACCGGCGCCGGATTCGAGGGTGAGACCCACCACCGCGAGCGGTGGCACCAGCGAGATGGCGATCGCGACGCCCGGCAGGGTGTCACCCACGTCCTCGCGCACCACCGCGAACGCGCCGACGGCGCCCGTGACCGACAACTTCCTGATCATGGCCTCCCCTTTGGTTCGCTCGGCGCGTCCCACCCCGCCAGAACGCGATGCGGGTACGGTCGGGCGCGCTCAGTCCGGTGGTGGAGACCCGCCGTCTTCCTCGGACTCGATCGATGGGCGCGACCGGCCGAGGTTGGCAACGAGCAGCGCCACGACGCTCACGAGGTAGAGCTGGCCGAGGAGCGCCTCGGAAACCGAGAGCATCCGCCCGAGGTCGGTCCGGGCGGTGAGATCGCCGTACCCCAGCGTCGACAACGTGACGAAGCTGTAGTACACGAAGTTCGCCGGCGCGCCCGGAGCCCGGTTGCGCGAAGAACGGCCCGGCGAGCAAGTCCAGCGATCGGAACACCAGCGCGAAGAAGAGTCCCGCCAGCAGATAGACGCAGAGCGACGCCGCCACCGTCTCGAGGTCGATCCGGGCGTGCTGGAGGACTCGTCGGACGATGACGATCGGGCCTGCGAGCGCGAGTATCGCGATGAAGACCGCGGTCAGCGGCGATTCGCCGTCCCGAGCGATCTCGACCGACGTCAAGACCACCAGGACCACCAGCACGATCCCGACGATGCGGAGCGCTCGCTCCGAGACCCCCGCCGCGTAGAACACGACGAGGAGGGTGAGGCTCTGGACCACGACGAGCACGAACAGCCCGAGCTTGCCGTCACCGCCTGCCGCCATCGTGATGATCGAGGCGACGATCATCAACGCAGCGAAAAGAAACCGGTCCTCGAGTTGCTCCTGTCGCGCGGCTCGGCCCTTGACCATGGCCGCATGCTAAGTGAGCCGATACCGTTCCGGGCCGATACCGACCGTTCGACGGCGAGGAGGTTTTCGTTGATACGCCCACGCTTCACACTCACCGTCGTCGCGATCGTCGCGATCGTCGCCATCGGCGCGCTGGTCCCTACGGTTCCGGCCGGTGCCGAACACGGACGGTCGCGGTCAGTCGGCTTGCGCCGGCTGGACCCCCTCCAGGTCCGCCGGGGTGACCACCCCGCGATTGTGGACCGGCGAGGCCGAGAGGCGAACCTGCGCGGGGTCAATCTCAACTCGCTCGGCGACTACGCGGCCGCGAATCCGGCCTTGCCCACCACGGTGGCGGTCACCGACCGGGACTGGGATCGGATGGCCGACCATGGCTTCAACGTGGTCCGCCTGCTGGTGTCGTGGTCGCGACTCGAACCCCGGCCGGGGGTCATCGATCAGGCGTACATCCGCGAGATCCGATCCGCGGTGCGCGCCGCCGCCCGACGCGGCATCTACTCCGTGATCGACATGCACCAGGACGCCTGGGGCAAGTACATCGCGTCGCCGTCCGGCGTCGTCTGCCCGCCCGGGCGGTCGCCCGCGATCGGCTGGGACGGTGCCCCCGAATGGGCGACGATCACCGACGGAGCCGACACCTGTCGAGGCGGTTCACGCGAGGACAGCGAGGCGGTCCTGACCGCCTGGGACTCGTTCTATGCCGACCGCGACGGAATCATGGGCCACCTCGTGAGTGTCTGGGGGGTGTTGGCCCGGGAGTTCGCGCGCGAACCCGCGGTCGCCGCGTTCGACCTGCTGAACGAGCCGAACCATGGGCACGGCGCCGACGCCACTGATCGCCTTGCCGAATTCTACCGGCGCGCCATCGGCGCGATCCGCCAGCAAGAGCGCGCCGCGCGCGGGTTCCCCCACATCGTGATGTTCGAGACGACCGTCTTCGGTGCGGCGGTCAGCGCCGACTTCTCCGACGACCCGAACCTCGTGTTCGCCGGGCACAACTACGGAGAGTCGATCGGCGACATCCCCCTCGAAGCCGTCTTCGCCTACTTCCAGTTTCTCGCCGACGGCTACGGCACGCCGCTGTGGATCGGTGAGTACGGCTGGTTCTCGGACACCCCCGACAATCGCGAACGACTCGAACGTTTCTCCGCGACCGAGGACTCGTTTCGAACCGCAGGCGCGACGTGGTGGCAGTGGCGCCAGGCCTGCGGCGACCCGCACAGCGTCGGACGCCCCGGCGGTACCCCCGATCCCGTCCTCGTGCACTTCCAACGCAACGGGTGTCCCGGCGACGTCAACCTCGGCGTCGTCCCCACCTGGTCCTGCACCTGGCGACCGTACGCCCGTCGCGCGCCAGGCACCGTCACGTTTCGGGTGAGCCGCTGCGAAGACCTGCTCGCGTTCACCGGCACGACCGGGGGCCGCGGCATCGCCGAGATCTGGTTCCCGGGGCGCGTCCGCCCGAAAGTCGTGGGGACCGGCATCCTCGCCAGCCGCGCCCGACGGGTACCGGGCGGGTGGTCGGTCGCGGTCGCTGTGCAGGGTGACTACGCAATCATTGCGCTCGTCTGAGCAGCCTGCTCCGGAGCGCGCGTTCCCGCCGTCGACCCCGTCAGCTGCCTCGACGCAGGGCGGAGCGTACCGCCGCGCCGCCGATGCGCAGGAGCCGTTGATCGCCGAAGGGTGTCCCCGCCATGCGGTTACAGACCATCGCGACCGCGAGACCCAGATCCGGATCGGCCCAGGCACCGGAGCCACCGAGACCGAAGTGGCCGAACCCTCGGGGGCGTACTCCCTGCGAGGTCGCGGCCATGTGGTATCCGAGCCGCCACCGCATCGGGAACCCGATCACCATGTCGCGCGCCGTCGTACGGACGGCGGTGGCCCGGGCCTTGACCACGGGCGCGAGGAACGGTTGGCCGTCGACCGTCTCGTCGGTTGCCAGTGCCGAATACATCCGAGCGAGTGACCGCGCATCGAAACAACCGTTCACCGCCGGCGACTCGGCGTCGTAGATCGCGCCACTTGCGAAGATCTCGGCGAAGCCGTCGACCATGAACGCGTCGATCGTCGGTTGCAGCCATCGGCGACGATCGAAGCGAGCGACGTTCCGACGCAACCGGGACTCGTCGGGCCACGCGGTCAGCAACGTGGCCTGACGCTCGCGACGCTCGCCGCGAGCCCCGATCGACAGACCGGTCACCCCGAGCGGTCGTGCCACCTCGGCCTGGATCACCTCGTCCACCGTCGAGCCGGTGACCCGGCGGAGCACCTCGCCGACGAGGTAGCCGTAGGTGACCGCGTGGTAGCCGTGGCGGGTGCCGGCGACATACCGCGGTGGCACGGTCGCGAGCGCCGCGGTGGTCCGCTCCCAGTCCAGGAGCATCTCCGCATCGGTGATCACCCCGCGCAGCGAGTGCATCCCGGAGGAATGGTCGAGCAGGTGCTCGACGCGGATGTCGTGCTTGCCGGCCGCCGCGAACTCGGGCCAATAGTCCGCCACCCGGGCCGACAGATCCAGCTGGCCTCGTTGGGCCAGCCGGTGGGCGGCGGTCGCCACAACCCCTTTGGTCGTCGAGAAGCTCAGCGCCGCGGTCTCGCGGGTCCATGGGTTCCCCGTGTCATCCCTGGTCCCGGACCACACGTCGACCACCAGTTCGCCGCGGTGATACACACACACCGCCGCGCCGCCCGCGAGGGTGACGCAAAGTCTTGCGCAAGGCTGTCGCGACCTCCGCGAAGTCGGGATCGAGATGCCCGCGGATCACGCAGCCAGTCCCGAAGCAGCGGACCCCATCAGGTCGAGGAAGTTGTCCTGGTAGAACGCCTGGCGGACCGATTCGACCGCGTCGCCCAGCGACGCCTCGAAGCGCTCGAACGGCTTCCGTCCCCCCTCGACGTGCGGGTAGTCCGACGAGAACATCACCGTCTCGGCACCAGCCTGCTCCGCGATCCAGCGCACGTCTTCGGTGGGGTACGGGGTGAATCGCATCTGGCGGCGGACGTAGTCCGACGGCCGCAACTCCAACTCCCGCACCCTCGCCTCGTGCCGGTGGAATGCCTCAAAGGCGGACTCCATCTGACGCATCCACGACGGCACCCAGATCGCGCCCTGCTCGATCACGCCGACGCGCAAGGCCGGGAAACGATCGAAGACGCCGTCGAAGATCATGGTCGCGAGCGTCTGCGCGGGTGGGCCGGGGATTCCCATGTAATCGACCGAGCGGAAGTTCTCCTCGCCGCCGTGAAAGTCGGGCGGGATCGGCAGTCCGTTCACGAAGTAGTGCGGATCGATGAGATCATCGGTCCCGCCCACGTGGAACACGATTGGGATCCCGGCGTCCTCGGCAATGGCCCAGACCTGGTCCAACGATCGATGGCTCGGCGAGTGTCCTGCCGGACACCCGGACAGCGACCAGCAACGCGGCCGCACCCATCTCGACCGACTCACGCGCCATCGACAGCGGCGCGCTCGAAATCCGCCAGCGGGACATAACACGACGGCAACAACCGGGCGTCGACGGAACAGAACTCGACCATGCCCCGATTGTGGGCAGCGCACGGTGCCGTACGCGAGGTCGAGATCACCGCTGTGCTCCCAGTCGTGCAGGCGGCGATTGTGGAACGTATTGAACATCAACTGGCTCGCGAAACCCAGGAGGTCGAGCGCACGCGGGCGATCCTCGGCGAGGAACGATCCCGTCGCCGCGAAGTTCTTCCCGCGCCATGATCTCGGCTGCCTCGGCCCCGACGTATTCAGGTGACCGGTGCTTCTCGGCCAATCGCGCGAACGCGGCGTCGAGGTCGCGGAGCTGCTCATCCGGATCCCCGGTCTGGCGCAACTCGTTGCCGCCCGAGAGCGACAGCGGCGCCAGCTGCTCCCGCAGTGCCGGATCCGCGTACTGGCGGAGCCAGTTCGGGGTCTCCATGATGTCCACGTCGGCATCGTGGACGATCCGACCGGTGACGTAGGCCATGGCCCCTCCTCGATCGGAACGGGACCGTATCGGCTCCGGCGCCGAGACGGGAACGGCACCGATCCGCGTAGGGTCACGAACCATGCAGCTGCCGTGTATTTGGAACGCCCCCCGACCGTACGTCCACCCGCTGACATCTCCAGCCGGCGCGGTCCTGAGCGTCGAGGCGCCCGGCGATCACCCGTGGCACCACGCCCTGTGGTTCACCGTCAAGTTCGTCAACGGCGAGAACTTCTGGGAGGAGTACGGCGAGTTCGGCGTCCTTCGCGCCCGCGAGACGGATGACCATCCGGATGGATCCTCGGCCACGATCGATTGGGTCGCGCCGGACGGCGAGTCGGTTCGGCTGGTCGAGCAGCGCTCGCTCACCACCGGCATGCTCGACTCCTCCGCCTACGTCATCGACTGGATCGAGGAGCTGAGCGTTCCGGTCGAGACCGTGCTCGACCGCACGCCCTTCACGACCTGGGGCGGCTACGGCGGGCTCACACTGCGCGGCGCACCCGATTGGACCGACACCACGATTCGGCTGGACGACGGCGTCGAACGCGACCGTTGCCTGGGCGAACGTTCCCGCTGGCTGTCGATCACCGGCACCGCACCAGTCGGCCCCCCGGACGGACTCACCGGCCAGGTAGGCGTCGCGTTCTTCGATCATCCAGACAATGAGCGTTCTCCGTCGCCGTGGTACGCCAGTACCCGAGCCGACACGTACGGCGACGGCTGGGCAAACTTCGTCAACGCGGCGTTCCTCTGGGACGAGCCGCTGACCGTCATGCCCGACGCGCCGTTGCGGCTGCGCTATCGGGTGCTCGTCCACGACGGAGGCCGAACCCACGAGGAACTCGCCGCGGCCTGGACCGAGTGGGCTCGGTGATCCGGGACTCGCGCGAACTCGGCGAGGCGCTTCTCGAGTTCACCGCGGACACCGTCGCAACCCTCGGCGCCCAACACTTTCCCGGGTGGCGGATCCCCCGCACCTTCGCGGGGCACCGCGTGGACCCGGACGTGCGCGCCGACCTGCTCTACACCCTGACTCATCTCGCCGAGGGTGGGGTGACCGAGATCGCCGGCGCGCCCATCGACGGGCTGATCGCCGATCAGCTCGCTCAGGTCGACGGGCGAAACACCCACACCTTCTTCTCGTACCGGATCGCCGAGACGTTGCTGCGCCGCGGCCCGTTCGCGGACAACATGCTGCTCGCCCGGTGCGACGACGAACAGCGCGAGGCGGTCGCGCGCGCGACCGACAGCCGCGACTGGGTCGAGCTTCTCGACACCGGCATCCTCCCGCGCAACTACGCCGCGGTGCTCTCCCGCTGCGAGGCCACCCGCCACGCGCTCGGACTCGTGGACGACCGTGCCGTGCTGGACGGTCTCGTGGATCGCCTACGCCGCGCTTCTCGCCGAGAACCCGCGTGGCTACCTCGACGACTCCGGCGACGGTGCCGGTCGCTACGACATCTACACCGCGGATCTGTGGCTCTTCTGCGAACCACTCGCCTCGCTCGTCGGGCCGACCTGGATCAACGGCACCCGCCATGCCTTGGACTTGGTCGACACCGTGAGCGGGCCCGACGGCGCGGCGATCCCCTGGGGCCGTTCCACCGGGGTACTCGCGGGCGCGCTCACCATCGAGCTCAGTGCCCTCGCACTCCGCGATGAACTCCGCGACGACCGAGCCGCGGCGTGGATCCGGCGGGCGATCGATGCCTGGCACGCAGTCGAGCAGCGCTTCGACCCCGACGGTGTCAACGACACGCACCGCGGGCGGAACCAGGATGCATATCGGGGCCCGGCGCGGCGACTGCAACTCACCCTCGACGTGCTCGGCAAGCTGGCCTGGGCCGGCGCATCACTGCGGGCGATGCCGGTCGTCGAAGCCGCCGCCGCCCGGCAGACCTACCGGGCCACCGACGAACTCGTGCGCTTCGAGGCGGACCGTGCCGCCGCCGTCTGGGTCCACCAGCAGCCGGGTCGGCGCGTCGTCATCCCCTTCGTCGGGGCGGTGCGCAGCCACTACCTCCCGACCCCCAATGACCCCGGCACGTTCGAGGCGCCGGTCGACAACAACCTGGTCACCTGGGCGCCCCTGATCCTTGCCCGCGGCCGCTACGCGACGACCGGCAACCTCCCGACGGCGCTCACCTCGGGTCCCGGCTCGGTGACCGCTCGATGGGACGCGCTCGCCGTCACCGGCGCCGGCGCCGAGGAATCGCCGCCGCCGCCGCTGGCCGGCCGGTGCACCACCACCGTTGCAGTTGATGGTCGGTCGCTGGTCCTCACCCACGCGGTCGAGGTCGACGAGCCGGTCGACGGGATCGCGCTGCAGGTCCCCGAGGCGTCGCGCGCGCCCCTGACGGTGGCGTTTCACGCGGACGCGCCCCACGCCGTGACCACGATCGAGGTGGGCGGCCTCGCGGAGTGGGCCAGCCCGTACTCGGCGCTGACCCGGGTCCATCAGCTCGACGTCGATCCGTCGCCCCGGGTCACGCTCACCGCCCGGGTCACCCCGAAGCTGCCGCGTCGCGTCCACGGCCTTCGGCCACTGGTACGACCGCATGCTGTACCAGCCCATCGCCGACCGGATTCACGAGACCGCCGCACCCATCGGCCCGCTCGCGGACGGGTCGGGCGACCTCGCCGATATCGAGCTCCTCCATCTGCACTGGCCGGAATGGTTCGGCTTCGACGCCATCGAGACCCACGAACGATTGATCGCACGACTCGCCGCACGCGACGTCCCCGTGGTGTGGACCGCGCACAACCTCACGCCCCACGAACGGCGGCCCGAGGTCTACGACGCGATCTACCAACGATGGGCCGACACCGCGGACGCGGTGATCCACCACACGGCGTGGGGCCGTGACCGGATGCTGGCGAGATACCGGTTCCGACCGGACTGCGAACACGCCGTGATCCCGCACGGTCACTTCGGTGAGATGTGGTCGGAGGCGACCACCATGAGTCGAGCCGACGCCGAAACTGCGCTCGGGCTTCCGGCGGCGCCGATCCGCATCGGACTGATCGGGGCGCCGCGGGAAGACAAGCTGGTGGTCGAGTTCCTCGAGGCATTCGCCGCCTGCTCACGCGACGACGTTCAGGTCGTGTGCTGGTCCCTCGCGTTCGCCGAGACCGCACCCTCCGACGCGCGCATCGCCGCCGCCGAGCAGTACCGCGGTGTGGACCCCGCGGTGTACGCGCGGCGACTCGCGGCCTGCGACGCGTTGGCCCTCCCGTTCGATCCCGACGGCGACATGCTCGCCACCGGGACCATCGCGGACGCAATCGGCGTCGGCATCCCGCCCCTGGTCTCGGACTGGTCCTTTCTCACCGAGATGGTGGGAGATGCAGGGATCCGAATGGGCCACACGGTGACCAGCATGCAGGCCGCGTTGGAGACAATCACCACCGAGGACCTCGCGCGCTCCCGAACCGCGGTGACCGCGCTGCGGCCCCGCTACGAGTGGTCCCGCATCGCCGAGTCGACGTTCGCGCTGCTCGAACGGACCGTACTGCGAGGTTCAGGCGGCCAACCAGCGGCGTAGGACCGCGGCGTCGCGTGCGAGCGCGGCAGGGTCGTCGTCAGCGACGAATTCGAGGAACGCACACCGGGGCTCCGACCACGCGGCCAGGTGGCCCACCACATCGAGGACCGCGCACCACCGGGCCTCGCCACCGGCGAGTGACTCGCGCTGTTCGGGACCCGACCACTCGTACACGTGCAGGTGCGAGAGGCGGCCACCCAGGGCAACGACCTCGGCGGCGTCCGCGGCCGGCGCGGTCGGCGCCCGCCAGTACGGCGGTTGCCAGTAGGTGAACAGGTTCGGCGCCCCGACCTCGTTGATGAGGGCCTGCGCTCCCGCGACCGTCTCGGTCGGGGTCCAGCCGTGGTATTCCAGCGACACCGTGAGGTTCCGCTCGGCCGCCAACCGGCTCACGGCGCGCAGCCCCTCCACCGTCGCCGCGTACTCGGCGGTGCCGGGCTCGATCCCGAAGCCCGCCCACACCCGGACGTTGCCGGCACCGAGCGCGACCGCGGTGTCCAGGGTCCGCACGTCGTCACCCGGCTCGGGTGGGCCCGAGGCGAAGAGGTACGAGCCATACGAGGCCACGACCAAGCCGGCCGCCTCACTGGCGGCGCGGGCACGGTGAGCCGCGGCCCTGTCGCCCGGCGGCACATGCACGTCGGCGGCCCACTCGATCGCAGCCAGACCGCACTCCCCCGCGACGCGGGCGACGTCGTCGACCGAGGACGAACGCAACGTGACCGAGCACAGACCCGGGAGCAACGCGTTCACGCAATCCGATCCAGGTCCGCCGCCCGGATCGGGTATCGGGGCTCGCGGCCGGCCGCGAAGCGTTCAACCTCTTCCACGGCGAGTTCCGCGAGTCGAACCAACTCGTTGCCCATCGCCCCCGCGACATGCGGTGTGACGAACACGTTCGGCAGCGCGAGCAGCGGGTGACCGGGCGGCAGGGGCTCAGGATCGGTGACGTCGAGCACCGCCGCGATGCGCCCAGCCTCCAACTCGACCAACAGTGCGGCCTGATCCACGAGCGCGGGTCGCGCCGTGTTCACGACGGTCGCGCCGTCCGCCAGCGCGGCCAGTTGCTCCGCGCCGATCATTCCCCGAGTGGGTGGGATGTCCGGCGCATGGATCGACAGGACCCGCACCGTTCGGCACAACTCGTTGAGATCCTCGACCTTCTCGACTCCCAACGCGGCCGCGTCGGCGGCCCCGAGGAACGGGTCGTACACCGCAATCTCCACGTCGGTCCCGCGGAGCTGGTCGATGACGAGGCGACCGATGATCGAGGCCCCGACGATGCCGACGCGGGCGCCGCAATTGCCGACTCGCTGGAGATCCAGCGGCACCGCCGCCGAGGGATCACGAAGCTTCTCGCGGACGAGGAACACTCCCTTGTTTGCCAACAGGATCGCCGCCGCCGCGTACTCGGCGACGGGCACTGCATTCGCGGCCGCTGCCGAAGTCACGACGATCCCCCGCTCGAACACCTCCGGGGTGACCTGCCACTTCACCGTCCCGGCGCCGTACGCAAAGAGTCGGAGTTTCGGGGCGCGATCGAGGACCTCGGCAGTCAGGGTGGGACACCCCCAGTGCCCGACGAGGATGGTCGCGTCAGCCAGCAGACCGTCGGCGCGGGGATCGTCCCAGCCGGCCAGGGGCTGCTCGTCGAGCACGGCGCCGGCTGCGGCGAGTCGCTGTCGTTGGTCGGCGGAGAAGAGGTGACGGACCATGCCGTCGAGCATGCCGAACACGATGCCGGGTCGATCGTCCATGCCCGGATCCTCGCATGAACGCGCGCCTTGGCGGATGGGATCCCGATGTGGGAGAATTGCCGGCTTCGCGGAGGGGGCGGTATGCGCAAGTCCTTGGTCATGGTGGTCGTCGCGGCATTGTTCGCGTCAGGCTGTGCTGTGCTGCTCACCCCGGATCCGCCCGGCCCGAAGTCGAAAGACGGCTTCGTACCGGCATGGTGGTGGAACGGCCGGCAGAACTCGTACCTCGACTACGCGTCGACCCAGTTCTCGCCAAGTTCGTTCACCAACCTCATCGCGAACGCCGAGCACTCCCGCCGGACGGGTGCGCCGTTCAACACCGCGGGTATCACCATGGCGGACTTCCAACCCGCGTTCGACCGGATGGACGACTTCTCCGACACCGCGGATTTCAATCTCACCTATCTGATGAACCTCTGGTACGGCTACCGGGACCTGCTCCCCGCCGACGTTCGCCAGGCCACCGAAGATCACTTCAAGTCCTTCAAGTACTGGTTCACCGACCCCCAGCCCACCGGTACCGTCGACCAGCGGTACTACTGGTCCGAGAACCACCGCCTGCTGTTCCACGCCGACGAGTACCTCGCGGGCCAGGCGTTCCCGGACGACGTGTTCTCCTCCGATGGCAACACCGGCGCCTGGCACAAGCAGCGCGCCCGCGGATTCATCGCGGACTGGCTGGACGAGAAAGTCCGGTACGGCTTCACCGAGTGGCACTCGGACGTCTACTACCAGAAGACCTTGGACGCCCTGATCACCGTGGTCGAATGGGTCGACGACCCGGTTCTCGTGCGCCGGGCGACGATGGTGCTCGATCTGCTCGTCTTCGACATGGCCCTCCATATTCAGAAGGGCAACAACGGCGCGACCCACGGTCGCTCGTACATGAAGGACAAGAGCGTCGCGACCGACCAGGACATCTTCAACCTCTCGAAACTGCTCTGGGACGACACGTCATTGCCGTACACCTCCACCGGTGACGCCGGCGCGGTCCTCCTCGCCGCGCACAGCAGTACCGACTCCCTGCCGTCCTGCTCCGAGTCGGACAGTCCAAGCACACGACGATCGACCGCGAGCACATGGGCGTGGCACTCGACGCGGGTGCGCCGTTCGATCCCTCGGTGACGAGTGTGGACGGGATCTCGACCACGGATCCGGCCAACGTCACCTTCTGGTGGGAGCGCGGCGCGCAGACCGCGTGGCAGACCGTTCCACTCACGCTGGACACCCTGGACGCGACCGGCCTCTGGGAGTCGGACTTCTTCAGTCCGTTCAAGCCGTTGGCCGACGCGGTCGGGGGCGACCGGGTCGCCGCCCAAGCGCTCACCCAGGCGCTGGAACCAATTCTCGGCTTCGCGCTGTTGACCGCGGTCGACACCTACACCTACCGCAACGACTCGATCATGCTGTCGACCGCGCAGTCGTACCGGCCCGGGAAGGTCGGCGAGCAGCATCACGTCTCGCAAGCCACCCTGGACGAGTCGGCGATCGTGTTCACGACCCACCCCAAGAACGAACCCATCCCCGGGACGCAATGGCCCGACCGGGACGGCTACTGGACCGGGAACGGCTCGCTCCCTCGGGCCGCACAACACGGCGCGCTCTCCATGAGCCTGTACGCACCGGTCTTCGCCAAGCCCGGCCCGCCACTCGAGACCTTTTCCTACCTCGATTACACCCATGCGTACTTCCCCCAGGAGCGGTTTGACGAGGTCGTCCAGGCGAACGGCTGGACCTTCGGACGCAAGGGTGACGGCTACGTCGCGCTGTGGTCGTGGCGGCCGATGCAGTGGCGTACCTACGACGACCCCACGATCTTCACCCACGGACTGACCCAGCCCTTCGACCTCGTCGCGCCGGGAGGCTCCGACGACGTCTGGTTGACCCAGGTCGGCGACGCCAAGACGTTCGGCGACTTCGCGGCCTTCCGCAACGCCGTTCTTGCCGGGGCCATTTCGGTGAACCCGCGGCCGGCCGCCGGTGGGCTCCCGGGCGGTTTCGACGTCAGCTATGACTCACCGACTGAGGGCACGGTGCAGTTCGGCTCGACCGGACCGCTCCGGGTCGCGGGCAGGGACGTCGCACTGAACTCGGGTATGCGTTACGACAACCCATGGGCCCGAGTCCTCGTCGGCGCCCGACAGTTCTCGATCGCCGACGCCGCCGGCGACCTGACGCTGGACTTCGACACGTCGACTCGCATGGCCAGCTCGCGTCGACCGGACAAGCACCACGACGACAAGCACCACGACGACAAGCACCACGACGACAAGCACCACGACGACCGGCGCGGCCGGGACCGCTGACGTACCTCGCACTACCCTGCGAAGCCGTGAGCGGAGCAGGACCACCCGAGGCAGCGAACCGCGAGTCGCAACGATGACCGGCGCGCTCGGCATCGACGTCGGCACGACCAACGCCAAGGTCGCGCTCATCGACGCGGCGGGCACCGTCATCGCCAGCGCGGCCCGCCCGATTCCGACCCGCCGATCCCAAGGCACCGCCGAACAGGATCCGGTCGCGGTGCGCGCCGCGGTCGACGACGCGATCCGGGAAGTCGTCACCGCCGCGCCGGGTCCCGCGTCCGACGTTCGTCACATCGGGATCGACAGCCAGTACAGCTCGACGGTGCCCGTCGACGTAGCCGGCGAGCCGGTCGGACCCCTGATCATGTGGCTCGACCAGCGGGGCACGGATCACTGCTTCGCGATCCTCGAGCGGGAACCCGACTCGTTCATGACCTTCATCGAGCACCACGGCATCCCGCCGATCGGTGGCGGACTCTCACTCGCCCACATCCTGCATTTCCAACACGACCAGCCCGAGATCCATGCGGCGACGAGCGCGTACCTCGAAGTCATGGAGTACGTCGCCGCCGGGCTCACCGGCGTCATCGTCGGCAACCAGTGCACGCAGTTCACGTCGCAACTCGTTGACAACCGCGCACTGGGCGCAGTCGCCTACGACCCGAAACTCCTCGCCATGAGTGGTGTCGACCCGAGCCGGCTCCCGCCGTTGCGCGGGCTCGGCGAGCCGGTCGGACCCCTGCTCCCGGCCGTGGCCGAGCAACTCGGGCTACCGGCCGGAGCCGTCGTGCACGCGGGCATCAACGACAGTCACGCCGGCGCAATCGCCACGGGCGCGCGCACGCCCAGCCGCCTCGGTCTGATGATCGGCACGACCTCGGTCATGCTCGACACCACCCCGAAACACGGCACCGACCTCGATCACGAAGTGCTGTCGATGCCGAGCCCCTTCGCCGATCAGTACCTCGTCTGGGCAGAGAACGGGCTCGGCGGCAAGGTCGTCGAGCACGTTCTGGAACAGCTCGTCCACGCGACCGACGAGTTGGGCGACCACTCCACCGCCGATCCCTTCGCCCGACTCGACCACGCCCTGAACGCCGTCCCGCCGGGAAGTCGCGGGGCGATGTTCCTCCCCTGGCTCGCGGGATCGCTTTCGCCGAGCGCCGACGGCAACGTGCGCGGTGGGTTCCTGAACCTTTCGCTCGAGACCGGCCGCCGCGACCTCGTGCGCGCTGCGGTCGAAGGCGTGGCGTTCAACCTGGGCTGGCTCCTGCCGATCGTCGAGGCCTTCTCCGGTCACCCCGACCAGGAGATCGTCTTCGGTGGTGGCGCGGCCCGCTCGGACGCGTGGGTCCAGACGCTCGCTGATGTCCTCGACCGCCCGGTCTCGCCGGTCCGCAACCCGGAACAGACGATCGCTCGCGCCACCGCACTTCTCGCCCTGGTCCGCGGCGGTGTGCTTGCCGACGCCGACCTCGACGCCATGATCGCTATCGAACGGACCGTGGAGCCCCGGCGCGAGCATCGGGCGACCTACGACCTCATGCAAGCGCAGTTCATCGCGGCCTTCGAAGCCCTGCGACCGATCTATCACCAACTCAACGGATGACCGCGGAGGTCCCCCAGTCATGAGCGCCTACCCCTACGCCGATCGATTCCCGGTCCTGCGCGGCCTCCCCTCCGAGGGTCGCAGCCGCGACGCGATCGTGGCCGAGCTGCGCGGCATCGCCACCACCGAAGACAAGACCTGGGAGACCGGTCAGTGCTCGGGGACGATGTACTGCGGCGATCACGACCACTACGACTTCATGAACGAGGTGTTCGGGCTGTACAGCCATATGAACGTGCTCCAGCGCGACATGTGCCCGAGCGCGACCCGTTTCGAGGGCGAGATCATCGCCATGACGCTCGACCTCATGCACGGTGACGCGGCCGCGAGCGCGGACGACGGTCCGGTCGGACTCGTCACCTCCGGTGGCAGCGGCAGCATCCTGCACGCGGTCCTGGCCTACCGGGAATGGGCGACGAACGTGAAGGGCGTCAAGAACCCGAACATCGTCAAGCCCGAAACCGCCCATCCGGCGTTCAACAAAGCGTGTCATCTCGTCGGCATCGAATTGCGTCAGGCCCCGATCGACCCGACCACGGCGCAGGTCGACGTCGCGGCGATGGCGGGCATGATCGACGAGAACACTGCGGCGCTCATCGGGTCGGCCTGCAACTACGGCTACGGCACGATCGACCCCATCGCGGAGCTGGGCGAGCTGGCCCTCAGTCGCGAGATCGGACTACACGTGGACGGCTGCCTCGGCGGGTTCATCCTGCCCTGGGGCGAGCAACTCGGCTACGACATCCCCGCGTTCGACTTCCGCGTCCCGGGCGTCACGTCCATCTCGGCCGACACGCACAAGTATGCGTACGGGCTGAAGGGCACGTCGGTGCTGTTGTTCCGCGACAAGGCACTGCGCAACGGGCAGTACTTCTACTTGACCGACTGGACCGGCGGGAAGTACTGCTCACCGGGCATCGACGGGTCACGCTCGGGCGGACTGCTCGCGGCGACCTGGGCCGGCATGGTGTCCCTCGGGCGCGACGGCTACCTCGGATACGCGAAGCAGATCTTCGAGACGGCATTCGCGATGCAGGACGCGGTGCGCGCCCACTCGGAGCTGCGCATCATCGGATCGCCGACCTTCTGCTTCAGCTTCACGAGCGACGACTTCGACATCTACCACGTCAACGATTTCATGCGAACCCGGGGCTGGCGCTTCAACGGTCAGCAGTACCCGAACGCAATCCACATGGCGGTCACGCGACCGCAGACGGCCGCGGGCGTGGCCGACACCTTCGCCACCGATCTCGACGAAGCCGTCACGTACGCGAAGGAACACGCCGCCGAGACGCCCAAGAGCGGCGCGATCTACGGTGGGATCCCCGGCGGTCCGACCGACGATGCCGCGGTGTTCATCGAGGCCGTGATGGCCGAGATGATGGACGAGCAACAGTCACTGCCGCCGAAGGCCTGAGCGACGTCGCGGCCGAACGCGGCGGGACCCGACGCTCAGGGGGTCCAGTTCCAGCGACGAAGCGCTCGCACGCCGTGCTCCTGACCGATCACCGAGACCGAACCCGCGTCGAGTACGAATCGCCGACCCGAGGCCGGACCGAGGCCGAGCGCGCACGCGGTCAGGATTCGCAACACGTGACCGTGGGCGAAGCACAACACCGGGCCCCGGTATTCGGCGATCCGTTTCAGCACTCGTTCCGTGCGCGCGCCCACTTCGTCGAAGGTCTCGCCGTCCACGATCGGGTGCGTCCAGATCGTCCACCCCGGGATCTCTCCCTGGATCTCGACGGTCGTACGACCTTCGTACACGCCGTAGTTCCACTCCAGGAGGTCGTCGAGCACTTCGGCATCCGCGAAGCCGGCCAGGCGGGCGGTCTCGCGCGCTCGCACCAAGGGACTCGTGAAGACGGCTTCGAACCGCTCGCGGTCGAGCGGGCGATACAGCGCCGCGGCCCCGGCCTGCCCGGCGCTCGTGAGCGGGATGTCGGTCCGCCCCGTGTGTCGCCCGCTCTCGCTCCACTCCGTCGCGCCGTGGCGCACCAACCAGAGGTCTGGTTGTCCGCTCATGGCCCTACGGGCCGGGCCGCTCGGGCCCCGCTCGGCGCGCGCGACGATACGGTGCTCGCGGACCGACGCCTCGCTCCGGTCGTCCGCTCATGGCCCTACGGGCCGGGCCGCTCGGGCCCCGCTCGGCGCGCGACGGTGCTCGCGGACCGACGCCTCGCTCCGGTCGTCCGCTCATGGCCCTACGGGCCGGGCCGCTCGGGCCCCGCTCGGCGCGCGACAACGGTGCTCGCGGACCGACGCCTCGCTCCGGTCGTCCGCTCATGGCCCTACGGGCCGGGCCGCTCGGGCCCCGCTCATGGGCGGGTGCGGTGCTCGACACCGTCCGCGCTCGCGATCAGCAGATCGGTCGCGAGATCGAGGAACAATCCGTGCTCGACGATGCCGGCCCGGCGGTCGAGCTGCGCCGCCAGTCGAGCCGGTTCCGCGATCGGACCGAAGGTCGCGTCGAGGATCCAGTTGCCTCCGTCGGTGACGAACTCGCCGCCCGCGCCGTCGCGACGTACCTCCACGGTCGCGCCGAGATCATCGAGATACTCGGCCTCTGGTCGCCAGCCGAAGGGTGAGACCTCGATCGGCAACGCGACGTGAGCCCCGAGCGCGGCCGACGGCTTGGTGTCGTCCACGACAATGACCTCACGAATACTCGCTTGGGCGACCATCTTCTCGCGCCAGAGTGCACCGCCGCCGCCCTTGATCAGATCCAGGGCCGGGTCCACTTCGTCGGCACCGTCGATCGTGAGGTCGATGACCGGGTACTCGGCGAGCGTCCCGACCGGGATGCCCACGGCCGCCGCCTCGTCGTGGCTCGCGGTCGACGTCGGGATGCCGACGATGTTCGACAGCGTTCCCTCGGCAAGCCGAGCACCGATCGCGCGAATGGTGTGCACCGCGGTACTGCCCGTGCCGAGGCCCACGACCATCCCGGCGGCGACCCAACCGGCCGCCTGCTCCCCTGCCACCTGCTTGCGCTCGTCCTGGGTCATCGCTGGTCCCTCACCACTGGATCATGCCATCCGCCGTCCCGGCTGATGAGTCGGTCGGCCTCCGTCGGGCCCCAGCTCCCCGGGGCGTAGGGCAACGCCGGGGAATGACGGTTCAGCACCCTCTCGACGACCCGCCACGCCTGCTCCACGCCGTCCTCCCGTGCGAAGAGCAGCGTCTCACCACGAATCGCGTCACCGAGGAGCCGTTCGTAGGGCCCCATCTCGTCCGGGAACTGGTTGCAGAGGTACAGCTCCCGCGATTCGCCGACCATCTCCTCGCCGGGGATCTTGGCGCGCGCGCCGATCGAGATCGAGATGTCCGGTGCGAAGCGAAACCGGAAGTAGTTGCCGTCGCCCTCCCGCACCGCGGAGTCCGGGAACACGGCGAGCGGAGGCCCGTGGAGTTCGACGTGCACCTCGGTGCATTTCACCGGCAGCTCCTTGCCCGCGCGCAGGTACCACGGGACTCCGGCCCAGCGCCACGAGTCGATCGACAGCCGACAGGCCGCGTACGTCTCGACATCCGAGTCGGACGCCACCCCGGGCTCGTCGCGATAGCCACGGAACTGGCCGCGGACGAGATCTCTCGATCCGAGGGTGTCGACCGCTGCGAAGACGTGCTCTTTCGCGTCCCGCAGCGCCCGGTCTCCCAACCCGAGGGGCGGCTCCATCGCGAGCAGCGCTACGACCTGGAACAGGTGATTCTGGACGACGTCGCGCAGCGCGCCGACCTCCTCGTAGAACGCGCCGCGTCCGGAGACACCGAAGTCCTCGGCCATGGTGACTTCGACGCTCGCGATGTAGTTACGGTTCCAGATGGGTTCGAGAAAGGAGTTGGCGAAGCGGAAGTAGAGCAGGTTCTGCACTTCTTCCTTCCCGAGAAAATGGTCGATGCGAAAGACGCGATCCTCGGGGAAGACGGTGTGGACGATGCGATTGAGTTCCCGGGCCGATTCGAGATCGCGGCCGAACGGCTTCTCGACGATGACGCGACCGTCCTCGGCCGCGCCCGAGGTCTGCAACGACTCGACAACCGGACCGAACATGCTGGGCGGGATCGCGAGGTAGTGCGCGGGAGCCTTGGCCCCGACCGAGTCCAGCTCCTGCTTGAGGCGTGCGAACGTGCTGGGATCGTCGTACTCGCCGTGCACATAGTGCATGGACGCGAACAGGTGATCGAGCGCCTTGGCGTCGGTGACACCGCCGTGCTCCTCGATGCTCGCCCGAATCCGTTCGTCGAATGCGTCGAGTTTGAGCCGGTCTCGAGCAACGCCGATGACGGGAACGTCGAGCCGACCGTGTCGAGCCATCGCGTACAGCGCGGGAATCGTCTTCTTGTAGCCAAGGTCCCCGGTCGCGCCGAACCAGCACAACGCGTCGGCACGTTCGACCGACCTAGCTCTTCTCGGCATGCCCGCCGAACTCGCTCCGCATCGCCGACAGGATCCGGTTCGCGAATTCGCTCTGACCTCGCGACTCGAAGCGGTCGTACAGCGCCGCCGACAACACGTGGGTCGGCACGCCCTCGTCAATCGCCGCGAGTGCCGTCCAGCGCCCCTCACCAGAGTCCGAGACTCGACCGGCAAAACCGTCGAGCGTCGGAGACTCCGAGAGCGCGTGCGCGGTGAGGTCGAGCAGCCACGAGGCGATGACGCTGCCCCGGCGCCAGACCTCGGCCACCTCGGGCAGGTCGATGTCGTACTGGTAGTACTGCGGGTCGCGCAGCGGCGTCGTCTCCGCGTCGTGCTCCTGGGACTGCTTCCCCACGTCGGCATGGCGCAGGACGTTCAGACCCTCGGCGTAGGCCGCCATGATCCCGTACTCGATCCCGTTGTGGACCATCTTCACGAAGTGGCCGGCGCCTGCCGGACCACAGTGGAGGTAGCCGTTCTCGGCCGGCGACGCCGGTCCGGTCTTCCCATCGGTCCGGGGCGCAGAGTCGACGCCCGGCGCGATCGTCCGAAAAATCGGGTCGAGATGGGTGACGATGTCGTCCTCGCCGCCGATCATCAGGCAGAACCCACGCTCGAGGCCGAAGACGCCACCGCTGGTGCCCACGTCGACGTAATGGATCCCCGCGGGCTTGAGCGCGGCCGCTCGGTCGATGTCGTCGCGGTAGTACGAGTTCCCACCGTCGATGACGATGTCACCCGAGTCCATGTGATCGGCGAGGGCCTGCACCGTGTCGCCGGCGTAAGCAGCCGGGACCATGACCCAGGCCGCGCGCGGCGGCGTGAGTGCCGCCACGAACTCCTCCATGGATGTGGTGCCGACGGCACCCTCGGCGGCCATCTCGGCCACCGAGTTGGCGTTCACGTCGTAGACGACGCACGTGTGACCGTCGCGCATCAGCCGACGCACGAGACCCGCGCCCATTCGTCCGAGTCCGACCATGCCGAGTTCCATGAATCTCCCTCTAGTTCTGCCGGAGCGTTCGGTAGCGCCGGATCAATGCGTTCGTGGACGAGTCATGGGTTGGCTCGTCGGTGGAAGTCAGGTCTCCCACGATCCGCTGGGCCAGCTTCTTGCCGAGTTCGACGCCCCACTGATCGAACGAGTTGATGCCCCAGACGGCTCCCTGGGTGAACACCTTGTGCTCATACAACGCGATGAGCTGCCCGAACGTGTGCGGCGTCAGCTCCGGGATGAGCAGCGTCGACGACGGGTGATTGCCGGCGAAGACCCGGTGTGGGGCCTGCGCAGCAGCCACGCCGTCCGCCAGCACCTCCTCGAGCGTCTTGCCGAACGCGAGCGCCTCGGGTTGCGCCAACAAGTTCGCGACGAGGAGATCCTGGTGGTCGCCGAGCGGCTCCGCCGCGCGCGCGATGCCGATGAAGTCACACGGGATCAGCTTCGTCCCTTGATGAATCAGCTGGTAGTAGGCGTGCTGACCGTTGGTTCCCGCCTGACCCCAGACGATCGGACCGGTCGACATCGTGACCGGGTCACCGTCGCGAGTCACCGACTTGCCGTTGCTCTCCATCTCCAACTGCTGGAGGTAGGCCGACAGGTGGGCGAGGTACTGGCTGTAGGGCAGGACCGCCAGGGTCTCCGCGCCGAAGAGGTTCCCGTACCAGACGCCGATCAGGCCCATCAGCATCGGCAAGTTCTGTTCGATCGGCGCGGTCCGGAAGTGCTCGTCCATCGCCCGGAAGCCGGCGAGCATCTCGCCGAAGTGGTCGGGACCGATGGCGATCATCAGGCTGAGGCCGATCGCGGAGTCGAACGAGTACCGACCACCGACCCAGTCCCAGAAGCCGAACATGTTCGCGGTGTCGATACCGAACTTGGCGACTTCGTCCGCGTTCGTCGAGACCGCGACGAAGTGCCGCGCCACCGCCTTGTCGTCGCCGAGCGTGGCCAGCGACCAGTCGCGCGCCGAGCGGGCATTGGTCATGGTTTCGAGGGTCGTGAAGGTCTTCGAGGCGACGATGAACAGCGTTGTCGCCGGGTCCAGATCCCGGGTGGCCTCCCGGAAATCCGAGCCATCGACGTTGGAGACGAAGCGATATTTCATCGACCGTTCGGTGAAGTGACCCAGCGCGGTTGCGGCCATCCGGGGGCCGAGGTCGCTGCCACCGATGCCGATGTTCACCACGGCCTCGATGCGGCGACCCGTGTGCCCGGTCCAGTCGCCCGACCGCACCCGATCGGCGAACTCCGCCATCCGGTCGAGGACGGCGTGTACCTCGGGCACCACGTTCACCCCGTCGACCTCGATGGTCGAACCCCTGGCCACGCGGAGCGCAACGTGCAGCACGGCACGCTCCTCGGTGATGTTGATCTTCTCGCCGCGGAACATCGCGTCACGGAGTTCTTCGACTCCCGCGCGACGGGCGACAGCTGCGAGCAATCCGATGGTATCGGCGGTCAGCCGGTGCTTCGAGTAGTCGAGCATCAGATCGCCGGCCGTGGCGACGAGCGTCTCGCCGCGAGTGGGCTCCGCGGCGAAGAGTTCCCGCAGGTGCCGATCACGCAGATCCTCGTAGTGGGCTGCGAGCGCGCGCCACTCGGCGGTGTCAGTCACTGGAGCCATCGTGCGATTGTACGGCCGGCCCCCAGGAGGCTCGGGACCTTCCCCGTTCACGCGCCGATGACGCCTTCGGACTCAACCAAGGTCGATGAGTCGACTCAAGCCGATCCAATCCATGAAATCCGACATCTTCGCGGTCAGCCACGACATCTGATTGAGCGCCAGGACCAGCCCGAACGCGAACAGGATGCCCGCCGATATGAAGGTGATGGTCCGGAGATGTCGTCGGAGGAACGCCAGTGCGCCGGCGGAGGCGCCGAACCCGACGCCGACCAGCAAGAACGAGACCCCCATGCCAATCGAGTAGGCCGCGAGGAGCGCCACCGCGCGAGCGCTCGTCTGCGTCGCGGCGACGCCGAACACCGCGGCGAGCACTGGGCCGAGACACGGCGACCAGCCGAAGCCGAACGCGGCGCCCACGACGGGTGGAGTTGCCCACCCGAGTCGCCCGGAAACTTGGAACCGCTTCTCAGGGAAGAGGCGGGGCGCCATCAGCACCTGAGAACCGACGAGGTAGAGCGCCATCACCATGACGATGACTCCCGAGACGCGAGTCAGCGTCTCCTGGTTGTCGAACGCGGCTTGCCCGATCCCGCTCGCGGCGAGGCCAAGAATGGTGAACACCGATCCGAAACCGAGCGTGAACAGTCCGGTCGTGACCGCGATCTTTCCGAGGTTCGCTCGGCCGCCGCCTTCGAGTTCCGTGACCGACAAGCCACTGACGACACTCAGGTAACCCGGCACCATCGGCAGGACACACGGCGAGAGAATCGAGACCATCCCGCCACCGAACGCGACGAACACTCCGACGCTGTCAGAGGACACGGCCAACACGCCGTCGAGGTTAGGAGTCTTCGTCCGCGGAAGTCCGGTCGTGCCACAACCCCTCGGATTCCACCCTCGCGCGCGATGCGGCGATCCGCTCGCCGGCGAGCCGGGCGTAGTCGGGATCCGTGTCGAAGCCGAGAAATCGGCGTCCGTTGTCCACCGCCGCCACCGCAGTCGAGCCCGAACCCATGAACGGATCGAGCACCAGATCGTCGACATAGGTGTAGAGGCGGATGAACCGAGCCGGAAGTTCCGCCGGAAACGGTGCTGGGTGGCCGACCCGCTTCGCGCTTTCGGGTGGCAGGTTCCAGACGTCGAGCGTCGAAGCCATGAACTCCGCCTTGGGAATGGTGTTCTCGAACGGCAGACCCACCTTCTTGCGACTCGGCCGGTCGATCGCACGATCGAATCGCCCCTTGCTCGCGATCACGACCCGCTCACTCAGATCTCGTAGCACCGGGTTCGAGGCGCTCTGGAACGAACCCCACGCGGTCGAGCCCGTCGCGCCCTTGCCCTTGACCCAGATGACTTCACCCCGAAGCAACAGGCGAAGATCCTCTTGCAGGATGGTGGTCACGTCCGCAGCCAGCGAGCGGTACGGCTTGCGTCCGAGGTTGGCAACATTGACCGCGACGCGCCCGCCCGGTTCGAGCACCCGTACGCATTCGGCCAGCACGTCGCGCAACATCTCGAGAAACGCCAGGTAATCCGCGGGCACGTGGCCACGGCCCATTTCCTCCTCGTACGCCTTTCCCGCGAAGTACGGCGGCGAGGTGACCACGAGCGCGACACAGCTGTCCGGAATCTGGGACATGTCCCGGGCGTCGCCGACGATGATCCGATCGGCGTTGGGGTAGAGGTTCACCGTCTTGTCGTCGGAGACGACCGGAGGCGAGAACCGCTCGTAGAACGCGGACGCGTCGTGACTCTCGCGACGACCGGCCCCGAAGTTGGAGGTTGACGTCGGGCGACGCCGGGGAGGCATCCGCCTACGGTATCGGGCGCTGGCGTCGCCGTCGGAGGAACACTCCGCCCCCGGCCAGTGCTACCAGCAACACGACGAGCCCCACGAGCGGACTCGCACCCCCGCCCTGGTCCTCGCCGGGCACCGGTCCCTCCGCCATTTCGCGGGCCGCCGGCCGTTGTGCACTCCGGCCCTGAACCTCCGCGTCCGGGGCCACCGTTGTCGTTGTCGTCGTGGACGCCGCCTGCGCCGCGTCCATCGCGGCCGCGAGTTTGAGCAGATCCTCGGCCGATGGCGCCCCCGTGGTCGGGGCTACCTCCGGGGCACCGCCCGCAAGGTTCGGCGCCGCGCGCGGACCGGCGGTAGGTGCCGGCCTCGGACTCGTCACGGGCGGGGCTGCGGTCACCGGCGGGGCGGGCGGCGCCGGGACCGGTGACCATGCCGGGGCCTGTCCCGTCCCCCACCGCCACCCTTCGACATCGCCGTCACGCACCGTGGTCGATCCGGCGCCGGCGCGCGAATACTGGAAGGCGCTCGAGCCCGCCCCGGCGCGGAAGTAGGCCCAATACCGGTTGTCACCGTCCGCGCCGCCGAGACAACTCGGGCCCGCGTCCCGACCGACCCCGAAGAGCTTGCACACCGCCCCGCCCTGGCCCGCGAACGAATACACCGAGGGGTTCGCGCCGGCGAGTTCGAGGGCCCGAAGCCCCGTGATCGACTCCGAGTCGAACGTCACGACCCGCTGGATGGTCCCGCCGCCGGTGTCGACGATGACCAGCGCCCGGTGGGGCGATGCCGCCGACGCGGGTGCCGACCAGCCCGGTGCGAGGAGCGAGAGTGCGAGCAGGGCCAGCCCGCCGCGGCGCATGACCGTGTTCATGAGAACCTCCGTCGGCCCCGTACCACGAGGACCGTTGCTCGACCGCCCGCAGGCGGAGAACGGATGACACCGACGAGTCGGCGGAACGCAGCGGTGGTCCTGGCTCACGATCGACACGAGAACGTGCGAGTCGCTCACAGTTGCGGGTCAGCGCCGGTCTCCCACCGGCTTCCTCCACCCACCACCCCAACGGGCGGCGGGCCGCGCCCACCATCCGGGGTTGGGCGCGGCTGCGTTCGAGCGGGCACCCTAGGGGAATGCATCGGCCCGCGGCAACGCCTCGACCCTGGCATTCCCTGGCGTGGCTGGCCTGGGCACTCTCCGCCGCAGCCGCGGTCCAACTCGCTCCCAGCCCGGTCTACGTCGCGCTCGTCGTCGGGATCGCCTGGGTGATGGTCGAGGCGCACGCACCCGAAGGTCCGTACCGACGCGCCTTTCCCGCGCTCGTCACCCTCGGCGTCGTCTTCGGGCTGATACGGGTCGCGATGGCCGCGTTCACGACCCACAACGGCATCAACGTCTGGTTCACCCTCCCCCAGGCGACCGTGCCCGACATTCTCGGCGGGTTCACGATCGGAGGCAGCGTCGAGCGCGACATCGTGCTCCAAGCGGCGGCGCTCGCGTTCACCATCATCGGAGTCATGGCGGTGTTCGGCGCGGTCAACGCGATCTGGTCGCACTACGAGCTGGTGCAAGCCGCGCCTCGAGCGTTCCATGTGTTCGGGGTCGTGCTCACCGTTGCACTCGCGTTCGTCCCGGCGACGGTCGAGTCGCTCCGCGCGGTGCGCGAGGCAGACCGGGCGCGAACCGGCGGTCGGACTGTGCGGCGCGGCCGCACCCTGCGCAGCATCCTGCCCGTGCTCGAGCGGGGCATGGAACGGGCGGTCGCGCTCTCCGAATCCATGGACTCGCGCGGCTTCGGCCATCAGCAACCCACGCGCACCGACGTCGAGGCGGGCTGGTACACGGTCGCCGCGCTTGTGGCGATCTTCACGGCATTCCTCGCGCTCGTCGGTCGGAACACGAACGTCGCAATCGTGGCCGGACTGCTCGGCGCGGCATTGCTCACCCTGGCAATCGTGCGCAGCTCGCGTGCCATGACGCGCCACACCTACCGACGGCGGTCGTTCACCCACACCGACGTGATGCTCACCGCCGCAGTGGCACTGACGCCGCTCGCGCTCGCCGCCCTGACCGTGACCGGGAACGAGAGCCTGGCTTGGTACGCAAGTCCCGTGGCCTGGCCCCGTTTCGATCCCGTCGTCGCGCTGGCGCTGGCACCACTCTTGGCGCCGCTCACACGACTGCCGAGCCCGACCCGGGCCCGCACCGCCGTCGGCGTGCCGGTGGCGCCATGACCGGCGAGCTCACCTATCACGGCGTGTCCTTCGGTTACCCGGACGGTCCCGACGCGCTGCACGACATCGACCTCGCGGTCACCCCGGGCGACATCCTGCTCGTCATCGGATCGTCGGGATCCGGGAAGAGCACGTTGCTGCGCGCCGCGAACGGGCTCGTCCCTCACTCCTCGGGCGGGCGCTTCCGCGGGCGCGTCGTCGTCGACGGCCGCGCGACCGCGGATCACCCACCACGCCGCCTCGCCGACATCGTCGGGTTCGTCCACCAGGACCCCGAGGCGCAGTTCGTCGTGGACCGGGTCGAATCCGACATCGCGTTCACGCTCGAGAACCTCGGCGTGACCAGCGCCGGGATGCGCCGACGGGTCGAGGAGGTCATGGACGCACTCGGTGTCGCCGAGCTGCGGGACCGGAATCCCGCCACCCTGTCCGGCGGCGAACGGCAACGGTGCGCGATCGCGGGCGCGCTGGTCACGACGCCGGCGCTGCTGGTCTTGGACGAACCGACGAGCCAACTCGACCCGCAGGGCGCCGAAGCGGTCCTCGCCGCGGTGGCGCGCCTCAACGCGGACCTCGGCACGACCGTGCTCCTGGCCGAACATCGCCTCGAACGCGCCGCGCCCATCGCGGACGAAGCGGTGCTGGTCGAGCACGGTCGCCTCGCAACTGCACCCGCCGCGCCGGAACTCGTGCTCGCGACGTACCCCGGCGCGCCAGCCGTGACTCGGCTCGGCCACCTCCTCGGTTGGGACCCGCCCCCGTTGACGGTGCGCGACGCGCGCCGCCGCGCCCGGACCTCCGAGTTTCCGGCCGCACCCGCCGAGCGGGTCGCGGTCCGTGGCGACCGTCTCATCGTCGCGGATGGCATCACCGTCGACCTCGGGGGCGCGCGGGTCCTTGCCGACACCTCCGTCGAGATCTGCCAGGGCGATGTCATCGCGCTCCTCGGTCGCAACGGTGCCGGCAAGAGCACCCTGCTCCGGGCCCTGGCCGGACTTGTCCCCCTCGCCCGGGGCCAGATCGTCGGCGACGCCGGGCGCGGCTACGTCCCCCAGGACCCGTCGAGCCTGCTGTTTCGTGCAACGGTGCGCGACGAACTCGCCGAGACATTGCGGCTGCTCGGCCGCCCGGACCTCGACGTCGTGGACCAGTGGATCGACCGACTCGGCCTCGGTGCCGTCGCGGACCGACATCCCCGTTCGCTGTCCGGTGGCGAGCGCCAACGTGTGGCCGTCGGCGCCGTCGCGGTCGGCGGCGCACCGGTGCTCCTGCTCGACGAGCCGACTCGCGGGATGGACGCTGCGTCCCGCCACGCGCTCGAACGTGCGGTCGCAGCGCATGCCGGCCAGGGTGGTGCGGTGGTCATCGCCACCCACGACGTCGAACTGGCGGCGCGGACGGCGACACGGACGGTCGTGCTCGGCGACGGTGAGGTGGTCGCGGCCGGTGACGCGCCGACGGTATTGGCTGATTCTCTGTTCGCTCCCCAGGTCGCCAAGGTCGTGCCCGGGTTCTTGACCGTCGAGCAACTCGCCGCAGTTATGGAACGCTCATGAGCATCGCCGCCCCGCCGATCGCATCCGAGCCCACCGCGAGCGTGGTCTCGTCGACTGCAACCGGTCCTGATCTACTCGCTCGTCACCCTGGTCGGCGTGGCCGCGTTCCTCTATCCCTTCTGGCTCCCGACGACCGCGCTCCCGGACCAGGCGCACGCGGGCGACGCCCCGCTCGTCGCCGGCGTGGTGGGTGCGCTCGCGCTCGCGGCGCTGTTCCTCGAGGTCCGGCGCGGCACGATGACGGCGATGACCGTGGCCGTCCTCGGCGTGCTCGCCGCCGCCGAAGGGCTGCTGCGACTCGTGGCGCTCCCGCTCGGCAACAACGCCTTCTACTTCTTCGTGATCCTCGCCGGCGTCGCGTTCGGACCGAGATTCGGACTGCTCCTGGGCCTCATGGCGATGGCGGTGAGTGCCGTCATCACCGGCGGCATCGGGCCGTGGCTCCCGTTCCAGATGCTCACCCTCGCCTGGCTGGGCGCCACCGCCGGGTGCGTCGGGCTGGCAACTCGGCGGCTCCGCCCACGCGTCGAGGTCTGGCTGCTGGCGGTGTTCGGCTGGGTGTGGGGATTCGTCTTCGGCGCCATCATGAACTTCTGGTTCTGGCCGTTCCAGCGAGACGGCGGCGAGTTGTCCTGGGTCGCCGGCTCCGGAGTCGGCGAGACCTTGCGACGCTATTGGTCGTTCTATGTTGCGACCTCGTTCGCGAACGACGCGGCGCGGGCGATCCCGACGTTTGTCCTGATCCTCGTCACGGGAACGGCGGTCCTGCGCACGTTGCGCCGATTCGCGCACCGTCTGGACCCGGTCGCCGAGTTCGTCGACGAAATGGCGGTCTGAATCAGTCGAACGGTGGCAGGGTCGGGAGGACTCCGGCGCGGAGCTCCTCGGCGCGCACCGAGAGGGCCGACGAGTAGCCATCGCCGGTGAGTTGGAGATAACGGCCGACGCGCACGGCGTCGAGCACCATCGCTGCGACCGCGGCGGGCGGCATCCCGGCGTCGGTGGTCTCGTTGAGCATCTGGTCGACGAACTCCGAAGACGGTGTCGGTGCAGTGAGGAACCCGACCGGACGATTGCGCGTCGAGGACCCGATCCCCGTCTGCACGGCACCGGGACACAGCGCGGTGACACCGATCGTCGATCCGGTCGCCGCCAGCTCGGCGGCCAGGCACTCGGTGAGCGCGAAGCCCGCGAACTTGGCCGCGGTGTACGGCGCGGAGAACGCCGAGGGGAACAGGCCCGCGGCGGAGATCGTGTTGACCACATGACCGGGGCGGCCACGTTCGATCATCCCGGGCACGAACGCCTGAATTCCGTGGAGGATGCCGTAGAAGTTGACCCCCATCACCCATTCGAAGTCCACGACCGGCCGTTCCCAGATCGTGCCGCCGGCGAAGACGCCGGCGTTGTTACAGAGGACGTCGGCACCGCCCAGGTGTTCGTCGACCGCCCCCGCGAAGGCCCGGACACTCGCGGCGTCGGCAACGTCCACCACCTGCGCGTGCACCGTCGCCCCCGCGGCCTGCAATTCGGCCGCGGTCTCGGTCAGCGGGTCGGCCTCGACGTCGGCGAGACCGACCCGGCACCCCGCGGCACCGAATGCCATCGCGAGAGCCCGGCCGATGCCACTGCCCGCTCCCGTGACCACCGCCGTCGTCCCGTCGATTTCCATCCCGGGAGGCTACGAAACCAGAGGGTCTTGACCCGCACTTCCCCCGAGGTTCGTCACCGGAGTGGCGTGAGCCGAACTCCATCCGGCCAACCCTCGAAAGGAGGTCACGGGGAGTGGTGGGCGGAGGCGGCGTCCCACGCGCCGAACAGGCGCGCGTACCGACCGCCGCGAGCCAGCAGCTCGTCGTGGGTGCCGACCTCGGCCAGACCGCCGCCGTCGACCACCGCGATGCGGTCGCACCGGGCCGCGGTCGAGAGCCGGTGGGCCACCACGACCACGGTGCGGCCCTCGGTCAACCGTTCCAGCGCCCGCTCGACCGCGTGTTCGGTCCCTGGATCCAGGTTGGACGTCGCCTCGTCGAGGACGAGCACCGTCGGGTCGGCGAGCGCGGCGCGCGCCAGAGAGACCAGCTGCTTCTCACCCGCGGACAGTCGCGACCCGCGCTCGCGGACCTCGGTGTCGATTCCCTCGGGCAGCGCCGCGAACAAATCGGTGAGTCCGAGCGCCGCCACCGCCCGATCGATCTCGTCGTCGGACGCGCCGTCGTGACCGATCCGGATGTTGTCGCGGATCGTGCCCGCGAACAGGAATCCCTCCTGAGGGACGACCACGATGCGTTCGCGCAGCGACTCCATGGACGCCATTCGTAGGTCGACACCACCGAACGACACGACACCCGCGCGCGGGTCGTAGAAGCGCGCCATCAGCTTCGCCAGCGTGGACTTGCCGGCGCCGGTCGGCCCCACGAGTGCGACCCGCTCTCCGGCCGCGACCTCGAACGAGACGTCGGTGAGCACCGGCGGACCTACCGGATGTACCACGCCATCGGAGTCCGGCGACCCGCCGCCGTAGGCGAAGTCCACCCGTTCGACCGTGAGCGATCCGACGGCGGGAAGGTCCACCGCGCCTCGCTTCTCGGCGACCGACGGCTCGGTATCGAGCAGCCAGAAGAGCTTCTGGAGCGCCGCACCCGCGACTTTGCACCGTGTTGTACAACTGACTGAGCTGCTGGATCGGCTCGAACAGGTTGTTCAGATACAGCACCAGCGCCAGCACGGTACCGACGGTGACCACGTCGTGATCCACCAGCACGCCACCGAGCCCGACGATCACCGCGATGCCCACGACGCCGGTGAGTTCGACGAAGGGGAAGTACCGGGCCGAGATGCGAACCGTCTCGAGGTTCGCTTCGAACTGGCGCTCGTTCGTGCGGCCGAAACGACGGATCCAGCCCTGCTCCTGGCCGAACGCCTGGACGACGCGAACCCCTTCGAGGCCCTCTTGCAGGGTCGCGAGGTTCTCGCCGATGCTCTCGCGCACCTCGAGGTAAGCACGGTTGGATCGGCGCCGGAACCACCGGCTCGCCGATCACGACCGGCGGCACGATGATCAGGACGCCGAGACTCAGCTGCCAGCTGAGTGAGACGACCACGATCACCGCGCCGATGAAGATCAGGAAGTTCTGGACGAACATCACGAGGCCCACGCTGATGAGTTCCTGCAGCGCGTCGATGTCGGAGGTCATTCGAGCCACGAGCCGCCCGGTCTTCTCCCGCTCGAAGAAGTCGAGGGACAACCCGGTCAGGTGACGGAAGACCCGAGCCCGCAACGAACGCAGGAACGTACTCCCCCGTCCGACTCACCATCCATGATCACGGCCCGACCGAGCGCCAACCCGAGCAACGCGACGCCGAGGTACAGCGACGCGCGGCCCGGTTCAGTGCGCCCGCGTCGTCGGCCAGGAGGCCCTGGTCCACGCCGGACCGAACGAGATCGGGCCGGCCAGGAGACACGCGGTCTGGAGCACGAGTACCGCGATCGGCGAGGTAGATCGGCGCGCCGGTACGGGGCCAGGAGTTGCCAGAGACGCCGCAGCACCTTGCTTGCCTCCTCGCGATCAAGTCGCGAGTCGTCGTCGATCGCGTTCTGGTTGATCATGCCGGCCCTCATGCCGACACCTCCGTCGACCCAGTGGCCGAGGCGGCCGCGAGTACCTCTCGATAGGCCGCGGAGTTCGCGAGGAGTTCCTCGTGCGTCCCGTCGGCCACCACCCGGCCCTCACCGAGCAGCACGACCCGGTCGGCCAGCGCGATCGTCGCCGGGCGGTGGGCGATGATCAACGTGGTGCGACCGGCCATCACCTCGCCGAGCGCCGAGCGAATCTCGTGCTCCTTGGTCGGGTCCACCGATGAGGTCGCGTCGTCGAGGATCAGGATCCTCGGGTCGGCCAGCACGGCGCGCGCGATCGCGATGCGTTGGCGCTGCCCACCCGAGAGCGAGAACCCGTGCTCGCCGATGACCGTGTCGTAACCGTCCGGCAGTGCGTCGATGAACTCCGCGGCACCCGCCAGCCGCGCCGCAGCCGTCGATACGCGCCATCGGCGCATCCGGCTCCGCGAACGCGATGTTCTCGCGCACCGTGTCAGAGAACAGGAACGTGTCTTCGAACACGATGCCGACGGCACGGCGAAGGTCATCGACCCGCAGGGTTCGGATGTCGACGCCGTCGAGCAGAACGACACCCGCGTCGACGTCGTAGAAACGCGGCACCAACCGGGCAACGGTCGTCTTCCCGCTCCCGGTCGCGCCGACGATCGCGACGGCCTCGCCCGCCGCGAATGGTGAGGTCGAAGTCGTTGAGCACCGAGCGTCCGGGCCCATAACCGAACCGCACCGACTTCGAAGCGCAGCTCACCCGAGCCCTGCGGGCAGCGTCCGCCGGATCGGGTGGGTCGGCCACCGCCGGGTCGGTCGCCAGGATCTCGTCGACCCGACCGCCCCCGGCAGATGCCCGCGACGCCTGAGCGACGAGCATGCCCATCATCCGCAGCGGCCAGATCAGCATGAGGATGTAGAGGTTGAACGCGAGGATGTCACCGATCTCGAGATTCGCCGTCGAGCACCAGGTGACCGCCGTACCAGAGGATCGCGACCATCGAGACCGTGGGAAGGAAGTCGACGAGCGGCATGAACCCGGCCCGCAAGCGCGCGGCGGCGAGCGCCCGGTCGAGCACCGAATCGGCTTCGGCCTCGAATCGGCGGATCTGCTGACGCTCGGCGCCGAACCCCTTGACCACCCGGACCCCGACGAGGCGTCTCTTCGACGACGCCCGAGAGATCGGCCAGCTCCTGCTGGATCTGGAGGTTGATCGGGGCGATACGTCTGCGAGAACCGGGTCGCGGCAACGTTGAGAAACGGGAGTGCGCCGAGCGCGAGCAGCGGCGAGGATCGCCGTTCTTCCACAACATGATCGCGAGGACTCCACCCATGGTGAAGAAGCTCGCGACGGTCAGCGGAATGAGCATGACCACGGTCTGGATCTGCTGGATGTCGGTGTTGGCCCGCGCCATCAGCTGCCCGGTCTGGGCCTGGTCGTGGAAGGCGAAGTGCAGGCGCTGGAGGTGTGCGAACAGACGGTGACGCAGATCGGTTTCGGTTCGCAATGCGATCCGGAACGCCGAGTACCGACGCCAGCCAGTGCAGAACGCCTGCACGAATCCGACCGCGATCATGCATCCGGTGAGGATCATGACCTTGCCCTGGTCCCCGGCGCGCATCCCGTCATCGATCGCGGAGGCCGCCAGCAACGGCACCACAAGTTTGGCGGCGGTCCACAGAATCCCGGCCGCCACGCCGCTCACGACCCACCATGCCTGCGGCCGGATCGCGCTTCGGATCAGTCGCCAGCCGGCGCGACGCAACTCATGTTCGGACGCGGCAGAGGATTCGGGGTGCTTGGTCACGAGGCGCCGAGGGTACCGCTACGGCACGGACGACGAACCGTGGCTATTCGACGGCGGACGCAACGGCGCGCTGCGCATCTTCGATCACCGCGATGATCTCGTCGCCGATCAGTTCCTCACGCTCGAGCAACTGGTCCCGCAGCGCCTCCACGACGTGGCGGTTCGCATCCAACAGCTCACGCACCACCTCCCGGGATCGGTCGAGGAGTCGATCCACCTCGGCGCGCGAAGCGTCGTCGGCGAGCACCCGAGCGACCAGCCCCTGGTCGACCGGACCGCCGGCAGCCGCCTCGAGGCTGATGAGCGACCCCGACATTCCGAGCGCGCCCACCATCGTCGCGGCCACGGTCGTGGCGTGCGCGAGGTCCGAACCCGGTCCCGTTCCGGACTCACCGAACCAGAGTTCCTCGGCGACCATGCCGCCGAGGCTGATCTGGATCGACGTGAGGAGCTCGGATCGGTTCCGCAAGTACCGCTCCTCGGTGTCCGAGTGCGCGAGCAGCCCGAGAGAACCGGCACGGCGAATGATCGAGAGGACGTCGAGCTTGCGGCCGACCCCGACGAGGTGGGCGACGGTCGCGTGTCCAGCCTCGTGGGTCGCGATGATCCGTTGTTCCTCGGCGGTGTACTCCACAGGATTCGCAAGACCGATCTCCTCGGTCAGCTTCGCGGACTGAATGTCCTCCCACTCCATCTCGCCCCGACCCGCACGCAGTGACCACACGAGCGCTTCATCGAAGAGGTGCTCGATCATGACCGGCGAGTACCCGACGGTCATCGCCGCCAACCGTTCCCGGTGGTCTTCCTTGTCCAACTCGGGAACGTGCGCCTTCTTGTTCAGGTAGTAGTCGATGATCTCGCGCCGACCTGACCGGCCGGGAACGTCGAAATGGATCGACCGATCGAAGCGGCCCGGACGCAGGAGCGCGGGATCCAGCGCCGACGCGCGGTTGGTCGCACCGATGACGAGGATGTTGGACGCCTTCGGCTTGCGCTTCGGGATCTCCCAGCGAGCGGGCAACAACCGGTTGATCTTTCCCAGGGTCCAGCCAAAGAAGCGGTCACCGCGCGTCGGTTCGTCGAAGCTCTGCAGTTGGATCAGCAGCTCGTTGATCACCCCGGCGAATCCTTCGCCGAGACTGCGGTTGACACTGCGGCCGTCATGGCGGGCCTCGGGCTGGCGCATCCCGGATCGGGCGACGCCGATTGCGTCGATCTCCTCGATGAAGCCGATGGCCCCACCTTCCTTCCGCGCCGCTTTCCGGAGCTGCTTGAAGAAGCTGGCGATCTTGCGGTTCGTCTGGCCGAAGTACGGCGACTGGATCGAACTCGCGGCGACGAACAGGAACGGCACGCCGGCTTCGCGGGCCATGGCCTTGGCCATGTAGGTCTTGCCCGTGCCGGGCGGGCCCTCGAACAGGATCGCCCGACGCGGATTGCCGCCCATCTGGTCGCGGAACGTCTTGTAGGCGAGGAAGAGGTTCAACGTCTTGATGACCTCGTCACGCACAATGCCGAGCCCCACGACATCATCGAGCGTCGTCGCGATCTCCTTGGGCCGGTACATCACGTGGGGCGAACGGCCCATCATCATCATCGGGCCGACGATCACGGCCCCAAGGATCACGATGAGCACAATGCTCGGGAGCAGCGCCTGGATCGCCGGCGGCAGCGAGATCTCGGGCCATCCCCAGTGCACCGCGTCCCCGCCGAGCCAGCGAGCCAGCACGTAATCGCCGATCAACAGCGCCACGACCGCCCACCGGAACAGTCGGCGGCGCCGATCCGCCTCACGGATGCGCGCAACGTCGCCCGAGGCCCCGAGCACCTGGTTGCCGCCGATCAGCCCTACATCCATCCCGCACTCCCTTATGCCCGAATCGGACAGTCTATGCCCACTGTGTGCGCAAGTGATCCCCAGGATTGGACACGCTGCGTGATATTCGGGCGCGCCGTCGCTCCTCAGGGACCGGGCCGAGCCGTGAACAGTCGCGCCGGTAGCGTGCGGTGGTGCGCCTCATCGATGTTCGCGGCAGCCGGTTCGAACAGGCGTTGGTCGTCGTGGTGCTGCTCGCGGCGTTCGCCTTCCGGGAACCGCTGGGGATTCCGGTCGCCCTGGCGGTGGCCGCGACGGGTGCGGTGCTCGGGGAGCGCTCGCCGATCGCCCGGTGGTGGACCCGACTCGCGACACGCCGAAAGGCTCCCCCGGTCCTCGAGCCGGTCAGCACCCAACTCCGTCAATGGGCGCTGCTGACCGGCGGACTCGCGCTGGCCACCCTGCTCCTGCTGCTGGACGCGGTCACGCTCGCCTCCATCGTGGCCGGGCTCGTCGCGATACTCGCAGCGCTGGGTGCGGTGGGCCTGTTCGACGCGACCGCGGAACTCGGCCGGCGTCGGCGGCGCGGCTGACCTACTCGGGAACGAGTTCGGCGGGAATGTCGGCGATCCGAGGGTTGGCGCGGTCGCGATCCGACAGGATCGGAGCATCACCGGGCCACGTGACGCCGAGCGCCGGGTCGTCCCAGGCCACACCCAGCTCGTCGTCCGGGTTGTAGTAGTTGTCCACCAGGTACGTGATCGTGGCGTCGGTGATCGCGTAGAAGCCGTGCGCGACGCCACGCGGGATGTACAGCCCGCGATGCTCCACACCGTTCAGCTCAACCGTCAGCGATGCGCCCCTGGTCGACGAGGACACACGCAGGTCGTGTAGGACGGCGAGCACTCGACCGAAGGGCACGTACCAATAGTCGGCCTGGAACCGGTGGTAGTGCAGACCGACCAACGTGTCCGCCTGACGGTCCGCCCGGTTGCCCTGGACCATCGTGGGCGAGCCTTCGGGGAGCCACTCCTGGCGGAACGTCTCGGCAAAGAACCCGCGCGGGTCCTTCCAGAGCGTGGGTTCGACGACGACCACGCCGTTGATCGCCGATGAGGGAAGGATCTCGGCCATGTCAAACGCTCCCGAGCAGTCGGCCATAGCGGCCTTGGTAGAAGAGCAACGGCCCGGCGTCGGCAGTGAGTCCGAGATCCTGGACCCGACCCACCACGATCACATGGTCACCGGCATCGTGGGTCGTTTCGAGCGTGCAGTCGAGGTACGCGTGCACATCGTCGAGGATCGGGCCCTGGGTGCCGACATGCCATCCGGTCTGACCGAACCGGTCGGCGCCCGGGGTCGCGAACAGCCGGCACAGGTCCTCTTGGTGCTCGTCGAGCACGTTCACCGTGAAGTGGCCGGCACGTTCGATACGCGGCCAGGTCCCGGAACTCTTCGCGGCGCAGAACAACACCAGCGGTGGATCGAGCGACACCGACGTGAACGAGTTCGCCGCGAGCCCGACCGGTTCGTCGCCGTCCATCGCGGTGATGATCGTGATCCCCGTCGCAAAATGACCCAGCACCGCGCGGAACGCGGCGGAATCAGGAACGAGGACGTCAGGGTCGTCGGCCATCGGCGTGAGCTCCGTCAGATTCGAGGGGCGAAGCGCAGGACCATACCCTCGGCCGCCGCGACGACCTCGGCCCCGTCGATTGCCGCGGATGAATCGCGGGCCCGATCGGCGAGGAGATCGATCTGATCGTCGCTATGTGCCGGATCGTGATGGAACAGCGCGACTGTGCGTGTCCCCGCTTCCTTCGCGACCTGGAGGGCGTAGTCCACGGTGCAATGACCCCAGTGACGCTTCTGTTCGAACTCCTCGGGCGTGTGTTGGGCATCGTGGATGAGCAGATCGACGCCGTCGCACAGCTCGAGCACCTCGTCGGGCACGTGGTCGTCAGCATGTCCGTGGTGCCCGCACCCCTGGCCATGGTCCGACAGGTAGGCGATCGAGACCCCGTTCCACTCGATGCGGTAGCCGAGCGTCGGCCCGACGTGACGGATCCAGCGCGACCGGACCTTGACGTCGTGGACGGGAAAGTCGTCGTCACCGAGGTCATGGAAGCCGATGGTCCCGCCCAACTCGTCGGGACGGATCGGAAAGAACGGCGGCCGCATGAGGTCGCCGAAGACCTCGCCGAGCGGGCCATCCGACTGGCGGGGCCCGAAGATGTCGAGCAGCGCGTTCGGGGAGTGGACCGGCACGAAGAAGGGCAGCCCCTGGACATGGTCCCAATGAAGATGGGTGAGGAGCACTGCGGCCTGGTAATCCCCGGCCCGGCCAGCCGCGGCCAGCGCCGCGCCGTAGCTACGAAGCCCGGTGCCCAGGTCGAACAGGATTGGGCGTTCCTCGCCGCTTTCGACCGAGACGCACGAGGTGTTCCCGCCGTAGCGGGCCAGTTCGGGCCCGTCACACGGCGTCGATCCGCGCACGCCATGGAACGTCACCGTGATTTCCCCAGTCACGGGGCGGGAGAATAGCGATCACTCTCCGCTCGGACCAGGGAGACTGACGTCACACTTCAGGACAGCACGCGGCGCCGGAATCCCGAGAGTCCCGACCACAGGAAGACCACAGTGAACCCCGCCATCGCTGGATAGATCGCCCACAGGGACATGTGCGGACCTTCCGTGAGCGCAGCCCGGAAACCCTCGCACATGTACACGAGCGGGTTGAGCAGTACGAGGTACTGCAGCCAGCGCACGGTCTCCAGGGACTGCCAGGGGAAGTAGATGCAGCCGAGCATCGTCAGCGGCAGCACGATGATGCCGAACAACATCGGCACGGTGCGCGGCTCGAACCGAGTGCCGAACGCAAGGCCGAGCGCACCGCACATGAAGCACGCAAGTGGGAGGAGGGTGACGAGCAGGAGCCAGTCAATCTGGAGGTGCACCGGAGTCGCCGGCACGAACGCCGCGATCGGAAAGACGAGGATGGCGCTGACCGCGCCGTAGAGCGCGCCCGTCGTGACCTTCTCGAGTGCGACCAGGTCGACGGGCATCGGCGCGAGCACGCGATCCTCGATCTCCCGGGTGAAGCCGAACTCCTGCACCATCGGCAGCGCGACCGACTGGATCCCTTGAAAGATGATGGCGAGGCCCACCACCCCCGCGACGAGCGCGGTCGAGAACTGAGCCGCGCCTGCGCCTCCGCCGACCCCTTGCCCGATCTTCGGGAAGACGTACGCGAAGACGAACACCAGCAGGAGTGGTTGCAGCAGCGTGCGAGGGATGAACTCCTTGGAGTTCTTCCGTAGGACGACGAGGTCTCGGAGTAGCAGGGCGCCGAATGCCACCGCCGCAGAATTTCGCGGTGATCGGACGGGCATCAGCTCGGCTCGGGTGGGGGCGGTCATTCGCGCAGGTCCTTCCCGGTCAGTTGGATGAACACCGTTTCGAGCGTCGGCGCCGTCGCCGAGAGATCGCTCACCGTGGCACCGCGGCGCTCGGCGATCTCGACGATGCGCGGCAGGACCCCTTCGGTCCGGGCGCAACCGAGGTGGAGCGCACCGTCGACGACATCGACCGCGGAGACGCCGTCGATCTGCTCGCGCAACGCAGCCCCCAGCGCGACGAGATCACCGTCGGCGTGCACAATCACCATGGCGTCCACGCCGACGCTCCGTTTCAACGCCGCAGGCGTGTCCATGGCGAGCAGACGGCCGTGGTCGATGATCGCGACCCGGTCGCAGAGTTGGTCCGCTTCCTCCATGTAATGCGTCGTGAGCAGGATCGTCTGCCCGTCGCGGTGCAGTTCGCCCAGGATCTCCCACATCGCGATCCGGCTCTGCGGGTCCAGTCCCGCAGTCGGCTCGTCGAGGAACAGCGTCGCGGGACGGTGCATGATCGCCCTCGCCACCATCAGCCGTTGGGCCATCCCACCCGAAAGCGCGTCGACGTCCACCCGGGCGCGCTCGGTCAGCCGGAACTGCTCGAGGAGCCGCTCGGCTTCCGTCTTCGCGGTTCGGGCCGTCATCCCGAAGAAGCGTCCGTGGAAGTAGAGGTTCTCGTAGACGTCGAGGGACCGGTCGAGCGTGTTGGTCTGGGGCACAACGCCGATCACCTGCTTCGCCGCGGTGGGGTGCGCCACCACATCGACCCCGCCGACCTCGGCCCGCCCGCTCGTGGGGATGACGCGGGTGGTCAGCATCCCCGCAGTCGTCGTCTTGCCCGCGCCGTTGGGGCCCAGCAGGCCGAAGATCTCGCCCTGCCGCACCTCGAGGTCGAGACTGTCCACGGCGTGGATGCCGCCGGGGTACACCTTGGTCAGTTCTTCGGTACGGATCACGACGTCGAGCACGAAGCAGCACGCTACCGGTGTGCAGCTCACGGTTCGCGGGAGTTCGCGTAGGGTCCCAACATGTCTGAACCTGCCCGCATCACCGCCAACGGCGTCGACTTCGCGTACCTCGAGGCGGGACCGACCGACGGTCCCCTTGCACTCTGCCTCCACGGATTCCCGGACCACGCGCCGACGTGGTCGGCCCTGATGCCCAGACTGGCCGACCTCGGCTATCACGTCGTCGCGCCGTGGATGCGCGGCTATGCCCCGACCGGGCTCGCCCCCGACGGCAACTACCAAGCCGCGTCCCTCGCGCTCGACGCGATCGCGCTCGCCGATGCCTTCGCGGGCGGCGGCGAGGCGGTCTTGATCGGTCACGACTGGGGCGCGCTGGCGTCCTACCCCGCGGTCGGCCACCGACCCGATCGCTTCTCGAAGCTGGTCGCCCTCGCCGTCCCGCACTCCAGCAGCATGATGGCAACGTTCTTCACGCCGGCGCAGCTCCAGCGCTCGTTCTACGTCTTCTTCTTCCAGAACCCGCTCGCCGAGATGGCGGTCACCAACAACGACTTCGAGTTCATCGACTACCTCTGGAACTACTGGTCACCGAACCACCCGCCCGCCCCCGAGTACATGCGCGCCCTGAAGGACACCTTGGGGTCCCCCGGGAGCACAGAGGCGGCGATCAACTACTACCGGTACACGCTGGGCACGCTCCCGGGCGACCCGGCGCTGGCCGAAATCGAGGCCGCGGCCGCGGGCCCGATGCAGATCCCGACGCTCTACCTCCACGGTGTGGACTGTGGGTGCATGGGTGTCGATTCCGCGAACGAAGGGCTGCTCCGGCCGAACTTCCCGGCCGGTCTCGAGTTCCACCTCATCGACGACGCCGGGCACTTCCTGCACCGGGACCAACCCGACGTCGTGAACCAGCTGATCGTCGACTTCCTCAAGCCCTGACCCGGTTCCGCTCGGCCCGGCGGACTCAGGCGCCGGCGATCTTGTGGAGTTCGGGGTAGCTCTTCAGCATCGACGCGCCGTCGACGAACAGCGTGTCACCACTCACCCACCGTGCGTCGTCGCTGACGAGGAACAGCGCGGCGGCCGCGATGTCATCGGGCTGGCCGGCTCGACCGAGGGGCGTCGCCGCGACGTAGGCATCGCGGACCGCCGGCACCATTTGGGCGAACGCCGTGAGCGGGGTGTCCACGAACCCCGGCCCGATCCCCACCACCCGCACACCGAACGGTCCGAGCTCCATCGCGGCGATTTTCGTGAGCATCTCGACCCCGGCCTTGGCGCAGCAGTAGGCGCTCATCCCCTCCGCCGGGACGCGTGCGTTGATCGATGCGATATTCACGATCACGCCCGAGCCGGCCGTCCGCATCACCTGCGCCTCGTGTTTGGTCGCGAGCATGACGCCGGTCAGGCAGGTGTCGATCACCGACCGAAACTCCTCGACCGGATGGTCCGCGACCAGTCCGAAGGTTCCGAATCCTGCTGCGTTGAGCCCGATGTCGAGCCGACCGAAGTTGTCGACCGCGGCGGCGACGAGCCGCTCGATGTCGTCTTCGATCGTGACGTCGAGGACCTCGCTGATCGAGGCATCCCCCAACTCGGCGACGGCCGCGGCGAGAGCATCGGGATTGCGGTCGCCTAGCGCGACCCGCGCCCCTCGCGCACGAACGTCCGCGCGCACTCGAGACCAATACCCGACGCTCCGCCCGTCACCACCGCGACCCGACCCGTCAACCGACCCACCATCAACGACCACCTTCGCTCGAGCACGCGGCCCGAGCAGCGTGCTCCGCGCACCCTACGGCCCATTCGACGGCCGGGACCACGACGCTCGATCGACCGCGTAGCGTGAGGGTGTGACTCATCAACATCACGGTCGCGGCGCCGCCGACACCTCCCCGACGAGCCACCACCGGCGACAACGGGCGCTGGCCGGCGCCCTCATCGCGAACAGCGGACTCTTCGTCGCGCAGCTCCTCGCCGCCATCGCGTTCGGCTCGCTTGCGCTCCTCGCCGACACCGTGCACCTCGCGACCGATCTCGTCGCGCTGACCCTCGCCCTGATCGCGCAACGCATCGCGCTGCGGCCCGCCGCCGATCGGACAACCTACGGCTGGGAACGCGCCGAGGTGATCGTGGGGGTGGCCAATGCGCTGCTCCTGATCGCCGCCACCGTGTGGATCGCGATCGAGGCCGTCGAACGGTTCTCGTCACCACATCCCATCGACGGGATCGGGGTCGCGGTCATGGGCGCGGTCGGTCTGGTCGTCAACGCGGGAAGCGCGATCGCGGTCGCCCGTACCAGCGGCGGCAACCTCAACCTCCACGGCGCGTTCCTCCACCTCGCGTCAGATGCCGTCGGGTCCTTCGCGGTGATCGTCACCGGCCTCATCGAGGCGGGGACCGGCGCCACCTGGGTGGACCCGGCGACGTCACTCCTGATCGCGGCGCTCGTGCTCGGCGCGGCATGGTCGCTGCTGCGGTCCGCCCTCGATGTTCTGATGGAACGAGCGCCTGCGGGCATGGACCCGGACGCCATCGGCCTCGCGTTGGGGAACTCCCCGGCGTGGAGGCGGTGCACCACGTCCACCTCTGGTCACTCGGCTCGGAGACCCCGGCGATGTCGGCGCACGTGGTCCTCGACGGTGAGCCAACGCTCCACGACGCACAGCTCGCGGGCGACGAGTTCCGCCGCTTCCTGAGCACCAGTTTCGGCATCGACCATGTGACCCTCGAACTGGAGTGCCACGATTGTGCCGACACGGTGCACGGATCCGCCCTCCAAGGAGACCACGAGTCATGACCGTCCCGAGCCCACCCGGGGTCGACACCACCGAACTCGACGAGCTGCCCGAACGTCCGGGACCCGGCCTCGCCGCCACGATCGTGCTCATCGTCTGCGCGTTGATCCTCGCCGGCGCGGTCGGGTGGCGGGTCGGGCGCGCCCAAGGCGAGGAGTCCACACCGAAGGCCGGCAGCGTGGACGTCGGCTTCTTCCAGGACATGTCGACGCACCACGACCAGGCGATCGCGATGAGCCACATCTATCTCGATCACGGCACCGATCCGCTCTTGCGTCAACTCGCGACCGAGATCGCCATCTACCAGGCCCAGGAGATGGGCATGATGGGCGAGTACCTCCACCAGTGGCGTCAGACCGAGTCGATCACGGAAACCTCGATGGCGTGGATGGGCATGCCGACACCACGGGACCAGATGTTCGGCCTCGCAACCCCCGCGGAAATGAGCGCGCTCGTCGCCGCCCGCGGGGCCGAACTCGACGATCAGTTCACCCGGTTGATGATCCTGCACCATGCCGGAGGCATCCACATGGCCGAGTACGCCGTGGATCATGCGGACAACGCCGACGTGCGCCGGTGGGCCGAAGGAATGGCGCACGCCCAGCGCAGCGACATCGGCGAGATGAACCGCTGGCGCACAACGCACGGACTCGCGCCGGTCGATCCCGGCATCCGCTGATGTCGCGATCACCCTTCGGCCCGTGACAACCCCCGGTGCCGGGCCCTACCCTCGCGTCCATGGTGAGAGGTTGGGGGCGGTACTTCCGTTTTGTCGTCTGCGGTGCGCTCGCGGCCACTGCCACGTTGGCACCCGCCTCGGCGGCACCCGCTGCGCCCCCGTCGCCGTCGTCCCCGACACCGACGGCCGGCACCGGGACCGGGACCGGCGAACTCCTGTACGTGACCGAGGGCAACCGGCTCCGGCGCATCGACCTTGACACCGTCGGCGCCGATACCCAGGTCGAAGACGTCCTCGTCGAACGGGCCGCGGCCGGGACCGACGGGCGCGACATCAACGGACAAATCTGCGTCCTGCCCGGCACGGGCGGCGCGTTCGTCGCGGGCGAGGACACCGGCCAGCCCAACCCACCCGCCGGATGGGGCGTCTTCGACGCAGAAGGTCAGCAGATCGGCAAACTCACCGCCACGTACAACGTGGACGGTGCCGAACCCCACGGTTGTGCGGTCGCGCCCGACGGCACCCTGTTCACCGCCGAGGTCGGCTACCAAGGGTTCGGGACGGCCAACGGTCAGCTGATCCAGTGGTTCGCGCCGTACGACCACTTCCCCGGACCCCCCGGCGCGTACCCGGCCACCGACGAACCCTCCACCAATTTCTGCAAACTCGCGACCGACCTCGGCACCGCGGGCGGCATTGCCATCGACGCCCTCGGGCGGGTGTACGTGGCGCAGTCCGCGGGGCTCCGCATCGACCGGTTCTCCCCGCCGTTCCCGACCGGACCCGACGCGGCCGGCGGCTGCGGCGGTGTCGACGCAACCGGTGCGCCGACGGCGACCACCGTGCAGCGGGAGCAGTTCGCTGCACCGTCAGACGGGATGCTCACCTTCTCCGGCGTCGCGATCGCCCCCAACGGCAACATCTATGCGTCGAGCGTGCTCACCGGTCGGATCGCGGAATATGACCCCGACGGGAACCTCGTCCGACTCATCCTGGCGCCGACCGAAGAATTCCCGCCGATCCCGACCGGCCACCCGCAGGACCTCACCGTGGGCCCGGACGGCACGATCTACTACGCCGACATGGACCTCCGGGGCACCCTCCCCGACGTCGGGCCCGGTCCGAACGGCAAGGTGTGGAGAATTCGCTTCGACGCCGGCGGCGCGCCGATGGCCCCAGAGCTGGTCCGGCAGGGCTTGGCGTTTCCCGACGGCGTCGCGGTGCTGCCCGGTGATCTGGAAGGCGACACGCTGCCGCGCGAGTGGCCCACGCTCGCCGGTGGGGAGCGGCGTCGGTTCTTCAACGCCGCCGAGCAGTGGCTCACCCCGAAGACGGCGCCTGATCTCATCGAGCGGTGGCGCTTCCCCACCGAGGCAGTTGTCACCGCGTCGCCGTCGGTCGCGACCGTGCGCATCGACGGCGAGGCGCGACGGCTCGTGTTCGCGACATCCTGGGACGGCCACCTCTACGCGCTCGACTTCGCGACCGGCGAGCAGCGCTGGGCATTCGAGTTCGAGGATCAACCGGGCGCATCGTTCCCGGCCGCCGGATCCGCGACCGTCGCGGACGTCGACGGGAAGCGTCTCGTGTTCTTCGGCGCGGGCGAGAAGGTCTACGCCCTCGACGCGGCAACCGGAACCGAACGCTGGCAGTTCGCCGCCGGGACCGGCTGCCGGGACGCCGGCGGCGCGTTCCCCGGGGACTGCGGCTTCGGCGGTGAGCGCAACCAGGTCGAATCGACACCGCTCGTCCACGACGGTCTCGTGTACTTCGGGATGGACGTGAACGACGTCGCCACCGGCAAGGGCGGCTTCTACGCACTCGATGCGGCGACCGGAGTCATGCGGTGGTTCTTCGATCCGGAGTCCGGCGGGGTCTGTCGCCCCGACCCCGCCGACGAGAACGGTCCCGGTGACCAGATCCGCCGGTACGACGGCTACCACTCCGAGGGGGCACTCGGTCTCCCCCCGGCGTTCTTCACGACCCGCGACGGCTGTGACCATCCCCGCACTCGCAACGGCTGCGGCAACGTCTGGTCGTCGCCCGCGCTCGACCGCACCCGGGGGCTGCTCTTCTTCGGCACCAGCAATTGCGACACCGACGCCGACCCGGCGACGAGCGTGCCCGCCCCGCCGATGCCCCCCTACGACGAAGCCCTCGTCGCCCTTCACCTCGACGGCAGTCCCGCGTGGCGTTGGCGCCCACGTGAGGTGGACAACGCCGACCTCGCGTTCGGCGCCGTTCCCAACCTGTTCACCATTTCGGTGGACGGCCGGGCGCGTGATGTCGTCGGAATCGGAGGCAAGGACGGCACCTACTACGTCCTCGATCGCAGCGGCGTCAACGCTCGGAGCGGGCTGCGGTGGGACGACGCTGCGCCGCGAGCGCTTCCGTACTGGGAGCGCAACGTCGTGCCGGGCGGCGCCATCGGCGGGATCATCGCCACGCCGTCGGTTGACGAAGGGTCGCGCCGCGTCGTCTTTTCCACGGCACCCGGCGAGGACGTCCTCAATCCGCAGCGGCCGACGGTGCACGCCCTCGACCTCGACACCGGCGCAGTTCTCTGGCAGAACACGGGTGCCACCGGACTCACGGGTGACGCGAGCTACGGACCGACCAGCGGCGTTCCCGGTCTCGTCATGGTCGGCAGCGTGATCACGCCGCACCTCCGCTTCTTCGACGCGGCGAACGGCGCATTGGTCGCGGACCATCCGATCCCGGCCGGCGACACGTTCAGTGGCGTCGCTTCCGGCGCTGCCGTCGTCGACGGCACGCTGATCGTCGGCGCCGGTATCGGCTCGCGATCGAGTGGCGGTTCGAGCCCGGGCGACTTCGCGGCCTACACGCCGTCGGCAATCGTCGCACTGTGTGTTCCGGGCTCTCCCGGCTGCGTCAAGCCGACCTTGACCCCGGTGGGCGCGTCGATCGTCGAGGGGAATGGTCCCGGCACCGCGTTGCACGTCCCTATCCGGCTGAGCGAAGCCACGACGCAGACCGTCGAAGTCCAATGGACCACGATCGATCTCGAGGCCACGGCGGGCGAAGACTACGACGCCTCATCGGGCACCATCACGATCCCCGCCGGCGAGACGGTGGGGACGGCGACGATCCCGATCATCGGTGACCTCCTCGACGAGTCGCGCACGGAACGCTTCGCCGTGTGGTTCCACTCGGCACGCAACGCCTCCGTGGGCGGCTGGCTCGGCCTGGCGGTCGCCGAGATCGTCGACGACGACCGACCCCCGCGCGCCCGCGTCCTCACGGTGACCACGACCGAGGCCGACCGCGACACGACGGTCATGGTGCCAATCGTGTTGTCCGCACCCAGCGGTCGAGAGGTCACCATTCTGTGGCGGACTCGCTCCCGCACGGCGCGGGCGGGATCGGACTACATCGCGGCGCGTGGGACCGCCACGTTCGCACCCGGTGAGACCCGGGTGCTGGTCCCGGTCGTGATTCGAGGTGACCATCGGCGCGAGCGCCGCGAATTCTTCGCAGTCTCGATCGACGCTGCCCGCCACGCGCTCGCGCGAGGTCGGGGTGCCTGGGCTGCAGTCGTGATCCTCGACAACGACTGACCGGGCACCGGTACGCCCGGGGCGGACTCAGTCGGTCTCGTACGGGCGCTGGCGGGGCTTGGCGGCTTGGCGCTTGGGCACCAAGACCTTGCGCTTGAAGTAGCAGACCTCTTCGCCACGCTGGTTGTACCCGAAGGTCTCGACACTCACGATGCCGCGGTCGGGCTTGCTCGAACTCTCCTTCTTGTCGAGCACGCGCGTCTCGGCGTAGATCGTGTCGCCGTGGAAAGTCGGCCGCTTGTGCTGAAGGGTCTCGATCTCGAGGTTCGCGATCGCCGCGCCGGAAACATCCGGGACGCTCATCCCGAGCACCAGTGAGTACACGAGGTTCCCCACGACGACGTTCTTGCCGAACTGGGTCTGCGTTTCGGCGTACCACGCGTCCGTATGCAACGGATGGTGGTTCATCGTGATCATGCAGAAGAGGTGATCGTCGGCCTCGGTGATCGTCTTGCCGGGCCAATGCCGATAGATGTCACCCGCCTCGAAGTCCTCGTAGTACCGGCCGAAGGGTCGCTCATGCACCGTCATGGCCCCGGAGCGTACCGAGCCCGATCCGAGTGACCGGAACCAAGGTGGTGACCGCCCGGCTACCCTTTTTGACGCATTCCACCTGGGGGAAATCATGGGGCGAGCCGAACCGCAGTCACCGTCCGCCTTGCCACCAAGGCCCACTGGTCGTCGCGTCCCGGCCCGGCTCCTCGTCCTGGTCGCGCTGAGCGCGCTCTTCGCGGCCAGCTGCCGGTACGTACACCCGCCGTTCAGCCCGCGACTCGACGAACCCGTGGTACTGACGGGCGCGGCGGTCCCGACACTGATCGGTACGGACCCCACCCGGGTCGTGGCCTACCGGTATCAGGACCCGGGCCCCGGTTGGGTGCAGATCCCCGTGCAGGTGGACGAGCGGGTGATGGTGGGGTTCGGGACCGCGCCGGGCGCGAACAGCTCCCCCGGCACCGACGGCACGGTGTACGGCAGCGGCGCGCCCGGCGTCACGGCTCTCCAGTACGCCGACGCGGCGACATTCGTCGGCGCAGACACGGATCCGCTGCTCGACGCCGACGACGAGATCGTCTTCATTGCCCGAAACGTGGGGGCGACCGCCCCATCGAACGCCCCGGATCCGGCCGACGCGGTGCCCGGAACCGGACGCCGGATCGCCTTGTCCGACGGTCAAGGCAACAGCGGCGACGTCTATCTGTTCGCCGGCCAGCCCGGGGTGAACCCGAGCGCCGGGCGCGACGAAGTGCAGTACCGATTCGCACTCACATCGGGCGACTACAAATCGACGTACAAGCGAGCCGACGGCCCGAACCCGGAGACGTCGTCCGTCATCACTGCGGCGTACCGACTCGCGATGGTCGACCGCTGGAAGACGGTCGAGATGCATAACAACCTCGGCAACGGCGTCGACATTCTCGACGGCCTCAAGGCGCGGTTCAGCTTCTCGACCTGCGGGCGGTCGAACCAGACCTTCGCCGACGCGGAAGGGGCGTTCGTCGCCAACATCGACGGCCCAGTGCGCGCGATCCGCTCGTATGTAGGCGCGAACAGTGGCCCGCTGACGCAGGAAACGATGTACTTCTACTCCGACCGCGTGGAGAGCAAGGTGAACCTACGGGTCCACGCGATACCAGGCATCATGGCGTTCCTCGACTTCTCCAGCGCTGCATCCGGGATGACCTACGGCAGCAGCACGGGCGGTCCCGTCACGATCGACGGCAACCCCGACCCTCTCCCGACCACGGCACCTGAGTGGCAGTACGTCTCCGGTCCCCAGGGAACGCTCACGTGGCGTTCGGACGTCACGACCACCGCCACGGGGCTCTCGACCTCGTTCGAATGGCGCGACGTGGGTCCGGATCCCGCCGAGTGCTGGGGAGACGGAGCCTTCTACGGGGTGGGCTCGACGCTGCTCAGCGGCGGGATCCCGAACACCGATCCGCGAACGGTGCCGTTCGAAGACTTCACCAGCCGGACAATCATGCGGTTCTGGTCGCAGTCCGCGGACCCGCCGAGCGTTGCTTCGGACTGGGCGGGGCGAGCGGCGCAGCCGCTGGGAGCGTCGAACTCACCTCGTTGATGCCGGCGGGCGACTCGGAATGTCTGAGACGATCCCGTCGTTAGGTCCGGCGAGATGACGACGATCCGTGAAACCGCACCCCTCGGTACGCAGTGGCCCACCCTGGACCCCTTCCTGTTCTGCGCGCACCACGACGACGCCTACCCCGCCGGGAACGGATCGTTCGGCCCGCGGCAACCACTCACCGGCCGGAATCTGGGCATGGACTTCGACGGGATCGACGGCTGGAACATGTACCACGGCCGCGACGTGCCGGGTTTTCCCCAGCACCCTCACCGTGGCTTCGAGACCATCACGATCGTGCGCAAGGGCCTGATCGACCACGCCGACTCCCTCGGTGCCACTGCCCGATTCGGCCGCGGCGACGTCCAATGGGTCACCGCGGGTCGCGGCATCGTGCATTCGGAGATGTTCCCGCTCCTCGACCCCAATGCACCCAACCCGCTGGAGCTGTTCCAGATCTGGTTGAACCTGCCCGCCGCCGACAAGATGACCGAGCCGTACTTCACCATGCTCTGGGACAAGGACATTCCGCGGGTGGTCGAGTCCGACGACGCCGGTCGCACGAGCGAGGTCGAGGTCATCGCCGGTCACCTCGGAGCCACGACCGCGCCGCCACCGCCCCCGGATTCCTGGGCATCGCGACCCGAGGCGCACCTCACGATCCTGCTGATCCGCCTTGACCCCGGCGCGAGGTGGACGATGCCGACGTCCGGCCACGCCGACGTGGTCCGCACGCTCTACTGCTTCGAGGGCGACGGACTCACCGTCGACGGGGACCCGCTGCCGGGCGCGACCGCCGCGCTCCTCGCGCCGGAGGTCCCGATCACGCTGACCGCCGGATCTTCGCCGGTCGAGTGTCTCCTGCTCGCGGCCCGACCGATCGGCGAGCCCGTCGCCCGGACCGGTCCGTTCGTCATGACCACCCGCGCCGAACTCGAGCAGGCATTCTCGGACTATCACGCCACCCAGTTCGGCGGTTGGCCCTGGCCCGCGGACGATCCGGTGCACGGGGAGGAACCGACGCGCTTCGCGCGTCACGCCGATGGACGCACCGAGACGATTCCCGGCTGACGCTCACCCAGGAGCCGACCCGGCGACGAGGTCACCCGGTTGGATTCCGCACGTCGACAAGATCGCCTGCGCGGCCTCCGGGTTGCTGAACACCGACGTCATCAACGCGCCCAGACTCGCGGTGCCGATGATGGAGTCGACGAACGTCTCACTGGCGCCTGGCGACGCGAGGACCTCCGAGAAGTAGCAGCGTCGCTGCGCCGGGGTGAGATTCGCGAACGGACCGGCGCTTCCCAGCTGTCGGAACGCGAGCTCCACCGGCTTCACGCACTCGCCGCCGACGAGGAGGCGCGAGATCTGGTCCCGCTCGGCCGCGGTGAGACCCGCGGCAACGGCGGCAAACGGCACCGCACCCCGATCGAGATCCTTCGGCATGATCCCACGACTCCGCAGGCGGGCCACGCCGATGGCCTCAACCATCCCGTCGATGAGACAACGAGCTTCGGATCGCCGCATCACCTGCTTGAGCGCAGCCGGGGCTCGGTCATAGCTCTCCATCGCGGCGTCCACGTAGGGCACTCGCGGATCCGACGTTGACGCGTCCGAATTGCACCCGACCAAGGCGACGACACCTGCAACGATCAGCGTGACGACGCATCTCATGTCCAGCACCCTCCGAGTTGTACGGGGAATGGTACGGATGCCCGCACTCGATCCGGGGGACCGGGAGGTGCGGCCACCGCGGACCGTCGGCAGTTAGCGTCGATCACTCCACCCCCGACTATGACGACCGCCTCGGCCTCTCCTCCCTCTGTGACACCCCGGCGGTGGCGCGATGCGGCGCTGACCGCTCTTCCCCCATGGCTCACGGCTCGAGTACTGGTGCTGGCCGCGCTCGGCATCGCGGATTTTGTGCTCGCGCATTTCACGATCGACGACCCGCTGGCGCGTCGAACGACCGACCAGGGCCTGCTCACCTGGGACGGTGCGTTCTACGCGGACATCGCCGAGCACGGCTACGGCGAACTCCCCCGGGCGGCGCTGCGGTTCTTCCCGCTGACGCCCCTGCTCGGCCGCATCCTGACCTTCGGGCTCGCGCCCCGGATCGGGGTGGTGATCGTCGCCAACCTGGCCGCCCTCGCCGCCGGGGCGTTGCTCGTGACCCTGGTCCGCCGAGAAGGACTCGGTCGAGCCGTCGAGGTGCGCTCAGTCTGGCTGCTCGCGCTCGCACCGTCCGCGTTCGTGCTCGTCCTCGGTTACGCCGAAGCGGTCTTCCTGGTGCTCGCGTTGACAACATTCATCGCGGCACGAGACCGCCGCTGGCTCGTCGCGGCGCTCGCCGCCGCGCTGGCCGGCCTGGACCGTCCCGGCGCGCTCACGCTCTGTGTCCCACTCGCTATCGAAGCCGCGCGGGGATTCGACGTCGCGCCATGGCGGGAACGGGGCGCCCGCCTCCTCGCGGCCATCGCGCCCCTCCTGGGCACGGGGGCATACCTCGCCTGGGTCGGCCACCGATTCGGCGATGCCTGGATCCCGTTCCGGGTGCAGACCCGCTCGAACCTCAAGGGCTCATTCACGAACCCGATCGAGAGCGTCGGCGACGCGCTGCGCGGCCTGTTCCGCGGTGACCAGATCGGCACCGGGCTGCATGTGGTGTGGATGGTCGTCATCGCGGTCTTGATCGTCATCTGCTTCCGCCGGCTTCCCGCTATCTACGGGTGGTACGCGCTGGCGACCGTCGCCAGCGCGTTGACGTCGAGCAACCTCGATTCGTTCGAGCGCTACGCGATCGCGGCGTTCCCCGTGATCATCGCGGCCGCGCTCCTCATCGAACGGTCACGCTGGGACAGGGTCGCCATCGCCGCGTCGGGCGTCACCATGACCGGCTACACCGTCCTCGCGTTCCTCCACAAGTACGTGCCGTAGCCGAATCGGCATTCGGGCCGGCTCGAGCAACTCAGATGGCGTAGCGCTGCAACAGCCCACGGGCGATGACGAGCCGTTGAATCTCGTTCGTGCCCTCGCCGATGATCATCAACGGCGCGTCGCGGTAGTAGCGCTCGATCGGGAACTCGGTGGTGTACCCGACCCCTCCGTGGATCCGTAGCGCCTCGGTGCTCACCTCGAAGGCCGTCTCGCTTGCGAACAGCTTCGCCATGCCAGCCTCGACGTCCGCGCGGGCGCCTGACTGCTTCAAGTTCGCCGCGTGCTCGGTGAGCAACCGCGCGGCCTGCAGCTTGGTCCCCATGTCGGCCAACTTGTTCTGGATCGACTGATGCTCGGCGATCGGTTTGCCGAACGTCTTGCGCTCCTGCGCGTAACGGATGGCGGCTTCGAACGCGGCCCGAGCCACCCCGACGGCACGCGCCGCAATGTTGATGCGACCGACCTCGAGCGCGCCGAGAATGTCGCCGAGCCCCCGCCCGAGCCGCTCGTCGCCGCCCAGAACGCAGTCCGCGCCGATCCGGTGATCGTCGTAGAACATCTCGACGGTCTCGATGCCTTTGTAACCGAGCTTGCCGATGTTCTTCGAGACTGTGATGCCGCCGAACGTCGGGCCGGGCTCCTTGTCGACGATGAAGCACGTGATGCCCTCGTCGGTGCGGGCCGCGAGCGCGACGATCCCGGCGCGCTCGCCATTCGTGACCCACGTCTTGGTTCCGGTGATCACGTACTCGTCGCCGTCCCGACGGGCGCGACAGGAGATGTTGCGGGTATCGCTGCCGGCATCCGGTTCGGAGAGCGAGAGGCAGCCGCGTGGCGTTCCCTGCGCGAGCCCGGGGAGCCACCGAGCCTGCTGGTCAGGAGTGCCCTGACGCATGATCAGGCTCGCCGCGATCGTATGGGTGTTGATGATCCCCGACAGCGACATCCAGCCGGCGGCGAGCTCCTCGATGACCGCGATGTACGCGAGCAGGTCGAGGCCGAGGCCGCCGTGCTCCTCCGGGATCGTGATACCGAAGAGCCCCATTGCCTGCATCTGCGCGACCAGGTCCGCCGGATAGGTATCGCCGTGCTCGAGGTCACCGGCCACCGGCAGCACTTCGCGTTCGACCCACCGGCGGACCGTCGCTCGTAGTTCGTCTCGGATCTCGGGATCAGTCATGACCCCGAACCTACGCGACGCGCCGGTACCGCCGGATCGAGAGGAACCCGAACACGAGCGTGATGCCGACGATCCAGGCCAACGCGATCAGGACATCGTCTCGGGTCGGGCCGCCGAGGACCAGCGCCCGCACCGCGTCGATCACCTTCGAGACCGGCTGGTTGCGAGCGAACGCCTGGAACCAGGCCGGCTGGATCGTCTCGACCGGCACGAACGCGGAAGAGGCAAACACCAGCACCGCCACGATTGGAAAGAAGGCGGCCTGCGCGGTCTCGGCGTTCGGAGCCATCAGTCCGAGGAGCGCCGAGAGCCAGGACAAGGCGTACGCGAAGAAGAGCACCAGACCGAGCGCGGCGAGCAGCGCGAGCGCCGTCGTGTGGTACTCGAAACCCACGAGAAAACCGACGGCCGTCATGATCGCGACGACGAAGACGTTGCGGACAAGGTCCGCGGTCGTCCGACCGACGAGCACCGCGGACCGTGCCATGGGCAGCGACCGGAACCGCTCGATCAGGCCGGCCTGAAGATCCTCGGCGAGCCCGACACCGGTGTTGAGTGCACCGAACGTCACCGACTGCACCCAGATGCCCGCCATCAAGAAGTCCACGTAGGGCACACCGGGGACCTGGATCGCCCCGCCGAAGACGTAGCGGAACATCAACACGAAGATGATCGGCTGCACGGTCGAGAAGACCATGAGCTCGGGGTTTCGGGTGAGGCGCAGGATGTTGCGCCAGGCCATGACGCGGGCGTCGCCGACCACCTGGCCCAGCGACGGTTGGGATTCGCGAGCGAGGGTCGCCGGATCGAGGGTGCTCACGGCTGGTCCTCGGTGGCCGGCTCCGGGGCGTGCCCCGTGAGCTCCAGGAAGGCGTCGTCGAGCGTCGGGGCCCGGACGTCGACGGACTCCACGACTATCCCCGCCGCGTCGAGCGCTCGCACCGCGGCGAGGACGGCTCGGCCACCGTCCGCGACGTGCACGGCCACACCATGTTCGCGATCGGGCGCGGTCAGAGTTCCGACCGATGCCAGCACTGCGCGCGCCCGGTCGCCGTCGGTCGCCCCAACCGCGACCTCGACATGCGTGGAACCGACCCGTGCCTTGAGTTCACTCGCCGTTCCGGCCGCGATCACCTGACCGTGGTCGATGACCACGATCCGGTCCGCCAGCCGATCCGCCTCCTCCAGGTACTGCGTCGTGAGCAGCACGGTGGTGCCATCGCCCACGAGTTCCTCGATGACCCCCCACAAGTCGAGGCGGGAGCGCGGGTCGAGCCCGGTGGTCGGCTCGTCGAGAAAGAGTACGGGCGGGCGATGCACGAGCGCGGCCGCGAGGTCCAGACGCCGACGCATCCCACCCGAATAGGTCTTGAGTAGCCGGTCACCAGCGTCCGAGAGCCCGAAGCGAGCCAGCAGTTCCTCGCCGCGATCGAGAGACTCCGCTTTGGTCAGATGGCTGAGTTGGCCGATCATCCGGAGGTTCTCCCGGCCCGTCAGCGACTCGTCCACTGCGGCGTACTGGCCGGCAAGACCGATCCGGAGACGAACGGACTGGGGATGGGTCGCCACGTCGATCCCCAGCACTTCGGCCCGGCCGGCGTCCGCGGTGATGATGGACGTCAGGACCCGAACGGCGGTCGTTTTCCCAGCTCCGTTGGGGCCGAGCAGGCCGAGCACCGTACCGGCCTCGACCGAGAAGGACACCCCATCGAGCGCCCGGACCTCGCCGTAGCGCTTCGCCAGATCCTCGACCTCGATCGCGGCCACGGTGGGATCGTGGCACACCGCCCTTCCCGGCGAGCCATTGCGGGGAACACCGGCGGACCGTCGTAGGTTCTCAGGTCCGCTATGCAGATGCACCAGACGATGATGGGGTTTCGCCGGGACCCGGACGCGGTCCGCGGCAAGAAGGTCGAACGCGCCCTCCTCCGGCGGGTGCTCGGCTTGACCCGCCCGTACCGGGCCGCGCTGATCGGCTTCCTGATCACCGTGGTCCTGTCCGCTGCAGTCGGCGTCGTGCCGGCGTACCTGTTCCGGGCACTCCTGGACACCGCCGTGCCCGACCAGAACAAGACACTCGTGTTCGAACTGGCGGCGGCGGCGGTCGGCGTTGCGTTGGCAAACAGCGTCTTGAGCCTGCTCCAGCGGTGGTACTCGGCGCGCGTCGGCGAGGGCCTGATCTACGACATGCGGGTCGCGCTGTTCGACCACGTGCAGCGGCTCCCCATCTCGTTCTTCACCCGGGTGCAGACCGGCGCGCTGATGAGTCGGCTCAACGGCGACGTTATCGGCGCCCAACAGGCCGTGACCAACACCATCGGCACCGTGGTGCAGAACATCATCACGCTCGCGGTGACGCTGGCCGTGATGTTCAGCCTCGAGTGGCGGCTCACCCTGCTGACGCTCGCGGTGCTCCCCGCCTTCATCATCCCGGCGCGACGCATCGGTCGGCGGCTCCAGGTCATCACCCGCGACGGGTTCAACGTCGATGCCTCGATGAGCAACACGATCGCGGAACGATTCAACGTCGCGGGGGCGTTGGTGGTGAAGCTGTTCGGCCACCATGACCACGAACGTGATCAGTTCGCGGGACGGGCTGCGAAGGTCCGCGACATCGGGGTCCAGTCCGCTATGTACACGCGGACGCTGATGGTCGCGCTGGGGTTCGTCGCGGCGGTCGGCACTGCCATCGTGTACTTCGTCGGCGGACGCATGGTCATCGACGGCACCATCACCATCGGCACGCTCGCGGCACTGACGCTGCTCGTCGCCCAGATCTACCAGCCACTCACGCAGCTCACGAACGCCCGCGTGGACGTCCTCACCGCACTCGTCAGCTTCGAGCGGGTTTTCGAGGTCCTCGACTTTCCGGCGCTGGTGCAGGAACGGCCCGGCGCCTACGACCTCACCGATGCCGTCGGCCGCATCGAGATCGACCAGGTGTGGTTCCGGCACCCGGCGCCGGCAGACGCTTCACTCCCGTCCCTCGAGGAGGGCATGCCGATCCTCGACACCGAGCCGAGCGAATGGATCCTCCAAGACGTGAGCGTGACGGTCGAGCCCGGCGAACTGGTCGCACTCGTCGGCCCCTCCGGCGCCGGGAAGACGACGACCGCGATGTTGGTACCGCGCATCGCGGACGTCCAGCGCGGCACCGTGCGCATCGACGGGCACGACGTCCGAGACCTCACGCTCTCGTCGGTCAGCAACACGGTCGGATTCGTGATGCAGGATCCGCACCTGTTTCACGACACCATCGGCGAGAACCTCCGGTACGCGCGGCCCGACGCCTCGGACGCGGAACTGATCGAAGCGTGCAAGGCGGCGCGCATTCACGAGCTCATCCGGTCCTTGCCCGACGGGTACAACACGATCGTCGGTGAGCGCGGCTACCGGATGTCCGGCGGCGAGAAGCAGCGCATCGCGATCGCGCGGGTGCTCCTGAAACAACCCGCGATCGTCATCCTGGACGAAGCCACCTCCCACCTCGACTCCGAGTCGGAGCTGGCGATTCAGCGGGCGTTGGACGCCGCGCTCACGGGTCGGACCGCGATCGTCATCGCTCACCGCCTCTCGACCGTGGTGGACGCGGACCGCATCGTGGTCGTCAACGAAGGACGAATCGTGGAGACCGGCACCCACGACGAACTCCTGCGGCGGGGCGGGCTGTACTCCGACCTGTACCGGACGCAGCTCGATCGCGACGAGCTGCACCGTGCCCCGGGTTTGCTGGCCGCACCTGACGTGACCGGTTGACCGCGCGCCCCCACCGCCGACGGACCCGCCGGTACGATTCGGGAACCCTGGCGTCGCCCGGCGACGTTTGACGATCGAATGGCCGATCCCGAACTCCTTCCCGAATCGCGTCGACGCGCCGAACGCGCCGGCCAGCGATCCCGCCGGCGGCGGCGCGTCGCCGTCTTCGGCGCGGCATTTTCGGCTGCGGCACTCATCGTCGGTGCCCTGTTCGCCACGGACGTGATCGCCCTTCCGGGTGACGGAGAGACCACAAGTCGCGTCGCGGTTCGACGCGTCGAAGTGACGACGACCACCAAGCCGCCGCGCCGCCCGATCGCCGCGCTCCGACGCGACCTGGCGGGAGATGACCCCCTCCGGCTGTGGATCGCCGGCGACTCGCTCGCCGGGTCCGTCGGTCCCGCGCTCGGTGAGGTCACGGCCGGACTCGGCGTCGTCCAGCCCCAGTACGACTCACGAGTGTCGAGCGGACTGCTCAACCCGAACTTCTTCAACTGGCCCAAGCAGGCGACCGACCAGCTCAAGGCACTCGACCCGGAGGTCGTCGTCTTCATCATCGGGACCAACGATGCTGCCGCTTGGGACAAGAGCAAGACCGAGGACTACCGCGCCCGGACCGAGGCGATGATGCGTGAGCTGGCGGGTACCGACCGCGAGGTCTACTGGGTCGGGCCACCCGTCCTGCGCGACAGCAGCAACGAACGGGGTGCGCAGGCGGTCACACTCATCGCACGGACGGCGGCGGCCAGGGTGCCCCGCGTGACGTTCGTGGACGCACACACGCTGTTCGCCGACGCGGACGGTGACTACCAACAGAGCTTCGACGACGAGTCCGGCACGCGCCGCGTGATGCGAGCAGGCGACGGCATCCACTATTCGGCTGACGGGGCCGAGTATCTCGAGCGCGTACCTCTTCAAGCTCATCGACGCAGACTGGCGGCTCCTGGTCCAGGCCGACCCCGACAATCCGAAGAAGGTGCGGGAGACCAAGGGGTCGACCCAGGTCGCCGGCACATACCGGAACTCGGGCAGCGGCTCGGGGTCATCCTCGGGATCCTCGGCCACCAGCCGCCCGAGTTCGGGCACGAGTACGACCACCCGAGCCAGTTCCACCACGAGTTCCACGGCGCCGCCCGCGACATCGTCGACCACCACCACGACCACGACCGTCACCCCACCGCCGCCGCCCGCCACCTGACGCGGCGCTCCATGGGAGCCCTCGAGCGGAGCGTCGGTATTCTCAGCGCCCATGACCGACACCCATGCCGCCGCCGGCGCGGCCGTTGACGCGGCCGCCGATCTCGTCGCCACCGCTGCCCGCCATCTTGCTCAGGCCTCCGCGGTCGAGGGGCGGGTCTCTGTCGCCGCCCTCGATCGTCACCAGGTCGTGGCCTACGACCTCGCCCACGCAGCCTCGGCGGTCAGCGGCTCCCGAGTCATGCTCGACTATGCGACCAAGGGGGAACTCGAGTCCAAGCTTGCGTACGCGTACATCGCCGACGCGTTCGCGGACATCGTCGGGCGCTTGGTCGGACGCGAAGCGGGATGGGGCGTCGACCCCGCGGACCTCGCAGTGGCCCACGACTTCGTCGCCGCTCACCGCGACCCCGAGTTCCTGGAGGCGCTGGCCGACGAGCTGCCCCGCCACGGCACCGGCCCCGCCCACCTCGACGACGAATTCGACATGGTGCGCGACACCTTCCACCGCTTCGCCGAGGACAAGATCCGCCCGGTCGCCGAGCACATTCACCGGGAAAACGCCGACATTCCCGACGAGATCATCGACGGGATGGCCGAGATCGGCGGTTTCGGCCTGTCGGTGCCCGAGGAGTACGGCGGGTTCGCGGCCGGCGGTGACTCCGACTACCTGGCGATGTGCGTCGCGACCGAGGAACTGTCGTGGGGTTCGCTCGGTGCGGGCGGTGCGCTCATCACGCGCCCCGAGATCCTGACCCGGGCCATCGTGAAGGGCGGGACCGAGGAACAGAAGCACGGCTGGCTCCCCCAGATCGCGACGGGGGAACGCATCGTCGGCGTGATGGTCACCGAGCCGGACTTCGGCTCGGACGTCGCGGGAGTGAAGGTCACCGCGACCGCAACCGACGGTGGCTACCTGATCAACGGCGTCAAGACGTGGTGCACCTTCGCGGGTCGCGCCGACACGCTGATGGTCCTCGTGCGCACGGACCCTGACCGCTCACTGGGTCACCGCGGCCTGTCCGTCGTCGTCGCCGACAAGCCACCGGCGCCAGGCCACCACTTCGCGTTCGACGACGGACGCGGCGGCAAAATGGAAGGCCGCGCGATCGACACGCTCGGCTACCGCGGCATGCACTCCTACGAGGTCTCCTTCGAGAACTGGTTCGTGCCGACCGAAAACCTGATCGGCCTCGAGGCCGGACTCGGGAAGGGCTTCTATCTCCAGATGGAGGGCTTCGAGAATGGTCGACTTCAGACCGCGGCACGCGCCGTGGGTCTGATGCAGGCGGCCTTCGAGGCCGGACTCGACTACGCCCAGGAACGTCAGGTCTTCGGCAAGCCGGTCTTCGAGTATCAGCTCACCAAGGTCAAGCTGGCCAAGATGGCCGCGCTGATCTGCGCCGGTCGCCAGTTCTCCTACGACGTTGCTCGCAAGATGGCACGCGGCGAAGGCGCACTCGAGGCGTCGATGGTCAAGGCATACGTGTGCCGGGCCGCCGAGTGGGTCACCCGCGAATCGCTCCAGCTCCACGGCGGCATGGGCTACGCCGAGGAGTTCCCCGTGTCGCGCTACTTCGTCGACGCCCGGGTGCTCTCGATCTTCGAAGGCGCGGACGAGACCCTCTGCCTCCGCGTCATCGCCCGCCGCCTCACCGAACAAGCCCTCACCGCCTGACCAACCAGTTTCCGGCACTCAAATCGCGACCCATGGGTCGCGATTCCAGCGCCGGAAGCGCGACCTGTAGGTCGCGAAACACGCGTCGGAAGCAGGTGGCGGCGCGCGACGATGCCGGGATGCGCATCGAGCCGATCACGCTCTCAGGGGCCGTCGTACACCTGACACCGATGAGCCTCGCCGACGTCGACGGCCTCGTTGCGGCCGCAGTCGAGGACCGGTCGACCTACGGCCACACCCTCGTCCCCCACAGTGCGGCGGCCATGCGCGAACACGTCGAATCGCTCCTGGCACTGCCGCGACCGCGGCCACGACATCCCATTCACCACTCGGGACTCCACGACCGGACGCATCGTGGGTGCGACCCGATTCCTCTGGCTCCGCCACTACTTCGACCGAGCGGAACCCGATGCCGTGGAAATCGGCGGTACGTGGCTCGCCGCTTCCGCCCAACGAACAAGCATCAACACCGAGGCGAAGCTCCTGATGCTCACGCACGCCTTCGAAGCCTGGAAGGTGTCGCGCGTGGACCTCAAGACCGATGCCCGCAACGCGCGTAGCCGCGCCGCCATCGAGCGCATCGGCGGGAAACTCGACGGCATCGTGCGCAACTGGCAACCCTCGCTGGTGCCGGGCGAGGAAGGCACGCCACGCGACAGCGCGCTCTATTCGATCATCCCGTCGGAGTGGCCCGCGGTGAAGTCGGCACTTCAGCCGCGGGCACGATGACCCGGCCGTCGCGCATCAGCGGGACGCTGATCTCCTCGGTAAATCGCGCGGAGCTCGACGCGCTGCGCGCGCGGCTCGACCGGACTCTCGAGCCCCGCCGCTCCGGTTCCTGCACGTTTCGCGCCCCGGCGGCATCGGTCTGACCGGCCCGCGTGAGAGGCTGCTCCGATGTCCGAATCGGAGCCGGCCGAGGAACACAAGAGGGATCGTCTCCGACTCTGGCTCGTCGCGACGCCCATCGTCGGTCTCACCGTCGCAGTTTGGGTCGGCAACGCGCTCGCGCCGACCCTCGTCTCGGAGTCTCCGAACCTCCTGCTCCTGCTCAGCCCGCGCCTCGAGTTCGCGGCACTCGTCTCCACCAAGGTGGACATGCTGCCGTACTACCTGATCCCGTTGCTTCGCGCGTCGGCGGTGCTCGTCTCGTGGTACCTGCTGGGACGTTGGTACAACGACCGGGCTCTGCGCTGGGCGGAGAAGCAGACGGGCAAGGCCGCGAAGCCGTTGCTGTGGGTGGAGCGCAACTTCGAAAAGGCGCGCTACCCGATCACCTTTCTCTTCCCCATCAACATCACTGCGATGCTCGCCGGCGCGAGCCGGATGTGGCCGCCCGGCTTCTTCGTGGTCGCGCTCGTGAGCATCGAAGTCCGCTACTGGGCCGTCCGCTCGCTGGCTGACCAGTTCCGCGACTCGGTGATCAGCATCTCGGAGTTCGTGAGCCGTTATCAGACCTACCTGACGGTCGGCACCGTCGTGCTCGTGTTCGTCTGGATCAGCTGGTCCCAGCGCGAAGGCTTCCGGCAGCCCGACTCGGTCGAAGAACTCATCGAGGAGTTCGAGCCCGACGCGCCGACCGAGGACCTCTGACTACGTCGGGAGCCGGAAGCGGTCCATCGGGGCCGCGCCATCCACACAATCCGCGACGAGCGATCCGATGAGCGGTGAGAACTTGAACCCGTGCCCCGAACACGGCGAGGCCACGACCACCGGACCCACCCGGTCAACGACGAAGTCCTCGGTCGGGGTGGTGGTGTACAGACACGTTGTCTCCGTCGTGGCCGCGGGGTCCACCCCCGGGAGCCATCGTTGGGCATACCCCCGGAGCCGCTCCCGATCCCAGGGATCGACGAGTCCGTTGCGTGTGTCGGGATCCACCACCGGACCAGTGTGGTGCTCGGCGACCTTGATGCCCTCGCCGGGGGTTTCGAGTCCGTAGATGGTCGCCGGCCCGTGATGGATGAAGCTCGGCCACCAGTCCTGCCCGTCGCGCGGTTCGAAATGCACGACGGACTCCTGGGTCACGGTCAACGCGGGCATCGCGACGTGGTCGGCGACGAGACCCATCACCCAGGCGCCGGCCGCGACCACGACGACGTCGGCGACGAGCACGTCGTCACCCGCGACGACGCGAACCTGATCGTCATCCGGCTCGATCCGGCGAACCGGCGTCCACCAACGGAACGCGGCGCCGTGGCGCTGAGCCTGGCTGATCATCGCCGTACGGGCCGCGCCCGACGCGATGCGGCCGCCACCGGGCTGGAACACCACCGTGCCCTCGAAGCGCATGCCGGGCCACCGGTCCGCCGCCATCGAGGGGGTCAGCAGTTCGGTCGCGACTCCTTCGGCATCGAACACCGAGAGGACCACCGCGACACTGTCCACCCCTCCGTGGTCCACCGAGCCGGTCGGCGCCAACAAGCGCATGCCGGATTCATCCTCGAGGTCCCGCCACGCGCCGAGGGCGTCCCGGCCGAGCCGGACGTAGAAGGGATCGGGATAGCCCAACCGGAAGATCCGCGACTCGCCGTGCGAGCTCCCGCGCGTGTGGCCATTGTCGAACTGCTCGACCACAGTGACTCGATGTCCCCGCCACGCGAGCTGCCAGGCCGCGGCCGCGCCCATCACCCCGGCACCGACCACGACGACCTCTTGTTGCGACACGCGTCGAGGCTACGTGGGTCGAAGTTCCGCAGCGCGCCATTCGCGGCGCAACCCGGCAGGGCCGGCTAGTCCGCGCTGCGGGTCATGCCGGCCCGCTCGCCCCGGCACACGAACTTGATCGCCATCTTGCGGCTCGCCTCGTCGATCATCTCGTCGCCGAACATGACCGCGCCGCGGCGGTCGCCCTCGGTGGTGGCCTTCTCGTAGGCCTCGAGGATGTCGAACGCGTGGTCGAACTGCTCCTGGGTCGGGCGTGTACACCTCGTTGATGACCGTGACCTGGTCGGGGTGCAGCGACCACTTGCCGTCGTAGCCGAGGATGCGCGTGCGCATCGCGTAGTCGCGCAGCGCGTCGAGCTCGCGGATCTTGAGGAACGGACCGTCGATCACCTGGAGGCCGTTCGCCCGACCCGGCCATGAGGATCTTGCGAGAACACGTAGTGGAAGTGGTCACCCGGGTACTCGGGGATCTGCACACCGCCGGTGAGCACCGGCATCTCGGTCGACGCGGCGAAGTCGGCCGGGCCGAAGATGATCGTCTCGAGCCGGTCGCTCGCGGCGCAGATCTCCTCGACGTTGATGAGGCCCTGCGCGGTCTCGATCTGGGCCTCGATGCCCGACCCGGCTCTGGCGACCGGTGGCCTTCTCGATCTGGGTGAGGAGCAGGTCGAGCGCCACCACCTCGCGCGGCCGACTCGCACCTTCGGCAGCATGATCTCGTCGAGCCGCTCGCCCGCGTTCTCCACGACGGTGATCACGTCGCGGTAGGTCCACTCGGTGTCCCACGCGTTGACCCGGACGCACAGGACGGTGTCGCCCCAGTCCTGGCTCGTTGATCGCGTCGCACGACCTTGCTCGCGGGCCGCTTCCTTCTCGAGCGGGGCGACCGAGTCCTCGAGGTCGAGGAACACCATGTCGGCGCCGAGGCCGGGGGCCTTGCCGAGCATCTTCTCGTTGGAGCCGGGCGTGGCGTGGCAGGAGCGGCGGGGCAGGTTCTTCGTGCGTTCGGACATGGGGCGGAAGGCTAGGCAGTGCTCCCGCCGGGTGCCCAACCGGCCCGGGGGCCGGGTGGACCATCATGTCGGCCATGAGTGAAGCCCTGGACCTCACCGCCCGCATGGTCGCCGCCATCGAGGCGGGTGACGTCGATGCACTGGCCGACTGCTACTCGCCCGCCGTCGTCGTATGGGCGAACTTCGACGACAAGGAACGAGACATGGCGTCGGCGTTGCGGGTCGTCTCCTGGTTGATCGACCAGACCTCCGAGCGTCGCTACGAGATCGTGCGCCGGGTCGAGATCGACGGGGGCGTGCTCCAGCAGCACATCCTGCACGGGGTGGCGGCTGCGACCGGTCGCTTGTTCGCAATGCCGGCGTGCCTCGTGGTGCACACCGACGGCGAGCTGATCACCCGCATCGACGAATACCTCGACCCGGCGGCGATGCACCCCGCGTTCGCGGCGGAGTAGCTCAGCTCGCGGCGTGGGCTGCGGCGACCCGGGCGACCATCGGCGCCCAGTGATCCAGGCCCGGCACGGCCCGACCGATCACCTTGGCCGCTTCGTCGGCCCGCCGCAGCGTCGCGGCGTCACGCGAGTGGGGATCGGCCTCGAAGTCTTCCACTTCGTTCGGCGCCATCGCGCCGCCCTGCATCTCGAGACTGAACCGTGCTGCCGTCGCTGAGCACCTTGCCGTAGCTCGGATCCGTCGCAACGAGGTAGCGCTTCGCCAGGACGTGCAACGCGACGATCCGCGCGACCCGGGCCCCGAGCAGGGGCGCGACGAACTCCGCTCCGACCTCGCTGTGATCGACCGCGTGCCACCCGGCGAGGGTGTGGCCGAGATCATGGACGAGACCCGCGACCTGGAGTTCTTCGTCATCTGGCGTGACCTGGGCCAGTTCGTGCGCGCACTGGAGACCGTGGTCGAGGATGTCGATCGGATCGCCGTCGGGACCGAACGAGTCGAACACGCCCGCGCACCCCGCGAGGTACGTCAGCAGCTCGTCCGCGGTCTCCAGCGATTCGACCCGTTCCATGCCCGGCACGGTACCGGCGCCGGTGGGTACCGTGGCGCCGTGACCGACGCGCCGACCCTGACCCTCCACGAGATCGCGGACCGCGTCTGGGTCTGGCTCCAACCGGGTGGCGAGTCCGGCGTATCCAACGCCGGTGTGGTCGGCGACGAAGACGGCCTGACCGTCATCGACACCCTGATGGTGCGCAGCCAGTGGGAACCGTTCGCCGCGGCGGTGCACGAACTCGGCCAGCCGGTCAAGCGGGTCGTGCTGACCCATGCCCACATCGACCATGTGGGAGGGACGGGCGCGTTTCGCAACGCGATGGTGATCGGCTCGCCGATGACCTCGGCATTGCTGGACCAGGAGATGCCCGTCGACGCGTACAAGGCGTTCATGCCCGCGTTCACCGAGGGTTTCGACGAGTTGGCCGCCGCCGGCACCCGGCCTGTGTCCCATACCGTCGAAGATGCCGCCGCGCTCACCCCCCGGGTCGAGATCCTCCCGGCCCGCGGCCACACCGACGGGGACCTCATGGCGCTCGTCGCGGATGCGGACGTGTTGTTCGCCGGCGACCTCTGCTTCTTCGGGGTTACCCCACTCGCGTTCCAAGGTGACCCGGTGGCCTGGGCGGACGTGCTCGACGTGGTGGGCGAGCTCGCCGAGACGATCGTGCCGGGCCACGGACCCATCGGCGGGGCGACCGAGATCACCGAACTGGCCGCCTATCTCCGACACTGCGCGGCCGGGTCGGTCCCGCCGGGGCCATGGGATTCGTGGCTCGAGCGCGCCGAGCGCGACCCGATCAACGTCGAGCGGGCCGCCATGCTGCGCGCGGGCGAGGACGGCATGCCCCCGTCCATGCTGCGCGCCATCGGCCTCGCCTGACCCGCGGCCCCCGAGATCGCGTCAGGTCAGTAGGTGCCGCCGAGCTTGGAATGGTCCCAGCTCGTCGTCTTCTCCGGCGTGACCCGGACCAGGACACGCTTGGCGCCCATCATCCGGACCCCCTCGCGCACGAGGTCGTCGGTGATCGGACCCCAGTACTTCTCGTACACCCGCTCGCCGAACGCGAGCACGGCGTCCAGGTCATCGACGACGGTGACCGAACCTGTGATCGAGACGCCCCGCAGCTCCTCGTAGGCATCCCCCGTCGCGACCAGCACGGTCGCCCGCGGGTCCCGGCGCACGTTCGACCACCTTCTGGCTCTTCGCGTAGGTCCAGAAGCACAGGTCCCCACCGTCGCGCAGATACCACATCGTGACGAGATGCGGCGTGCCGTCGGCGTTGATCGACGCGACCTGGAGGTCACGGCCGGCGTCGAGGAACGCCGATTGCTCGTCGGCGGTCATGAGGATCTGATCACGTCGGGACATGCCGCGCAGGATAGGCGCCGGCCGGACCTCGGACCGCGAGACACGTCGCGCTACCGTTCTCGGCCGTGGCGAAGAATCCTGACCCGACACTCGTGCTCTCCACGGTCGACGGCACGTCCCGCACGCTCGACGACTGGACGACGATGTTCCACCTCTGCGTCGTCGTGTTGCCCGACCGACCCGAAGGAGCCGACTGGATACCCGTCGCCCGGCGGATCTTCGGCGTCCTGGGTGACAGCGATGCCCGGACCGCCTACCTGGTGCCCGGCTCGCCCGCGATCGCCCGGCGCATCCTCGGCGACGAGGCCGACCGGGCGCTGGTCTTCGCGGATCCCGAGCGCGCGCTGATCAACAGCCTCGGCCTCGAGCATCTGCCCGCGTTCGTCCACATTCGCCAGGACACCAGCGTCGGTGCCGTCGCCGAAGGTTGGCAACCGGCGGAATGGCAGCAGGTGGCGAGCGAGATCGCCAAGGCCATGGCCTGGTCCGTCCCGGACGTCGCGCCACCGAACGCCTCGAGCCCTCGTCCGACCACCGGATGGGCCGCCTGACCCGTCGCGGAGTACCCACACCAACATCGTCAGTGGACATTGGCAACAGGAACCACACCAGTATCACAGATTGGGTCCGGGTGGGGATCTCCACCCCCCGAAGCACCAGGTCAGGGACCTTTCTTGCGCATGAGGTGACTTTTTCAGGGTCATTCGCGTAGGGTCTTCGGAACCGCTCCTCGTTCGGATGTGCGTCGTCGCGCGTCCGGGAAGGAGCGAATCGTTTTTGCTGAGGACCGTGTTCCCAGGTGGACCGTGTTCAGGCAAGGACCGACAGCGGCAACGTCTTCAACGCCAATGGGAGTCCCCAGATGAACCTCCGGACCAAGGTCACCGTCGTGATCGCCACCGCTGCGCTCGCCGCAGCCGCGGTGTTCCCGGCCGCCTCCGGTGCAGCGCCCATCGATGACAAGCGTCGACAGGCCGCCGAGCTCCAACGTCAGATCGAGGCGAACGACAACGACCTCGTCGCGACGTCCGAGCAGCTCAACGGCGCCCGCCTGCGCATGACGCAGGCCCAGGAAGCGATCGCCGAGGCCGAAGCGCGCACCAAGGCCGCCGAGGCTGAGCGCCGTTCCATTCGCGCCCAACTCGGCCAGCGGGCCGCGCAGATCTACCGCAGCGCCGGGACCTCCACCCCGCTTGCCCAGATCGACGTCTCGTCGGTCACGGAGATGACGTCGAGGTCCAAGTACGCCTCCGCCGCGGCCGAGCGCGATGACCAGCTGATCGCCCAGCTCCAGAAGGTCGAAGAGGACCTCGCGGTTCGCCAAGCCGACCTCCAGCGCCAGAAGGCCGCTGCGGAATCCGAGGCCAAGGCCGCCGAGAGCGCCCGGGCCCGTATCGCCGCCGCCAACAGACAAGCCCAGGCGCTCCGGAACCAGGTGCAAGGCGAAATCGCGACGATCCTGGCCGAGCAGGCTGCCGCCCAGGCCGCCGCCTCGCAGCGTGCGGCCGCCCAGCGAGCGGCTGCACAGACCGCGACCCGTGCCGCCCCGGCGCCGTCGAGCCGCCGGACCCAGGCCCCGGTCAACTTCCCTGACGCCCCCGCACCGAACGGTGGCGCGGCTGCCGCGGTCGCGTTCGCGAAGGCTCAGGTCGGCAAGTCCTACCGGTACGCGACCTCCGGCCCGGATTCCTTCGACTGCTCGGGGCTCACCTCGGCAGCATGGGCCCGTGGCGGGGTGTCGCTGGCGCACTACTCCGGTGCCCAGTACCAGCAGACGATCCGGATCGGTGCCAACGACCTGCAGCCCGGCGACCTGGTCTTCTACGGTCCCGGCGGCTCGAACCACGTCGAGATCTACATCGGGGGCGGCATGGTCGTCTCCGCCGTCGAACCCGTCATCCGGGGTGAAGCTCGCCGGGGTGCGGTACGGGTCCGCCACCGGCTACGGCCGGGTACGCGCCTGAGCGCATCTCCCCACCCGGGCGACATTCGGCTGACCACGTTCAGCCATGGGGCCGGCTGCGCCTGCAAGTTGTCGCCGGAGGATCTGCGAACGGTGCTGGGCCTCGTCCGCGGCCTCGACCGACCACCTGACCCCGACCTCATCGTCGGGCTCGATACCGCCGACGACGCGGCCGTGTATCGGGTCCGCGACGACCTTGCCATTGTCCTGACCACGGATTTCTTCACGCCCATCGTCGACGATGCCTTCGACTGGGGACGGATCGCGGCGACGAACGCGCTCAGCGATGTGTATGCCATGGGCGCCGCCCCGCTGCTCGCGCTGAACCTCGTCGCTTGGCCCCGGGACGGGCTTCCCTTCGAGCTCCTGGCCCGGGTCCTCGACGGAGGCGCCCAGGTCGCGGCCGACGCCGGGATGCTGATTGCCGGAGGACACTCCATCGACGATCCCGAACCCAAATACGGCCTCGCGGTGGTCGGCACCGTCGAGCCGGACCGCGGTCTGGCGCAATGCGGGCGCCGAGCCGGGCGACGTGCTCGTGCTCACCAAGCCGATCGGCCTCGGTGTGATCAGCACCGCCGTCAAACGCGGCGGCGCGACCGCCGAACAGCTCGACACCGCAGTCGGGGTCATGACCGGACTCAACGCCGGTGCCCGCGATGCCGGGCGTCGCCTCGGCGACGCGATCCATGGGGCCACCGATGTGACCGGCTTCGGTCTGATGGGCCACCTCGGCGAACTCGCCCGCGGCTCCGGCCTCGGCGCGATCGTCGAACGCGGCCGCGGTGCCCGAGATCCCCGGGGTTCGGGACCTGATCGCGGGGGGCTTCGTCGCCGGCGGCACCCAGCGCAATCACGCATTCGTCTCCGAGTTCGTGGACTGGGGCTCCGCGACCGAAGCCGACCAGCTGCTGCTCGCCGACGCCCAGACTTCGGGTGGTCTGCTCTTCGCGGTTGCCCCGGATCGAGCCGAGGATCTCGTTCGGGAACTCAAGGCGGAGGGCACCCTGGCGGCTGCGGCAATCGGCACGATGAATGCCACGGAGTCCGGTCGGGTCCACATTCACTGATTTCGCCCACTATCCACCTTCGTGGGAGGGCACCCGGTTACGGTCGAGTCCGTTCGTTCGACCCGTCCGGGAGGAACCGGTGCAGCGAGGAATCGGCCCGGCACTGCGCACCTCCCGCGGCGTCGTCGCCATCGCCGTCGCCCTCGGTGCCCTCGCGGCGCTGCTCTTGGTCGCGGGACCCGCAGGCGCCGAACCAGGCTGGTCGCGGACCCCCGCCTCGGGTCTCCCCGGAGCAACCATCCACGTGGCGTCGTCGCCGGCGACGTTGTGTCAATGGCTCGCGCCTGCCGACCCGGTCGCCACGGTGACGTCGCCGGAGTCGGCTCCTCCGATCGGCCCGGCCGCACCCGGCGACCCGATCGTCTACGACGGCGTCCGGATCGAACTTCGCCTCCGCACCGGCGCGACCGAACTCGCGATCGGTGCAGTCACGGTCACGCCGGGCGGCGCCTGGTCCGGCGACGTCACCGTGGCGACCGCGGCAACCGCGGTGAGTACGAGCTCGTGGCCCGCTGCATCGTCGACGATCCCGCGCTGGACGGCATGCGCAGCTACGACTTCGATCCGCAACCATTCGCCGTCGTGGAGGGACCCCCGCCGACGACGCTCGTGATTCCGACCGAGATCGACACTGCCATCGAGGTGACGAATCCCGTCGAGGTCGCGGGAGCCGGCTTGGACCGCAGCGACACCACCGCACCGGTCGCAGCCGCGAGCGTGCCGGTCGAGACCCTGCCCGAAACCGGCGACGGGACCAACGCAGTTGCCTGGAGCGGCTTCGGTGCGATCGCGCTCGGCGGACTCGCGTTGTGGTTCGGAAACCGCGACCGCCGCCGGTCACTGCAGCCCGCGTGCCGCCGCCGCGCGACTGACCGATCCTGCGCCGCTCAGACGGAGCGTCCGAGAAAGGCTGCGAGTTGGTCCGCGCTGCTCGCGCCCGTGGGTGCCGGCTGCTCCATGCCGAACACGGCACCATCCTCGGAGCGGAACGCGGTTGGATCGCCACGCGCGCCCCTCCAACAGCTGGGCCGCGAGGTCGGGAGCAAGGTCGGTGTTCTGTCCCGTCGCCTTCGCCAGATCCCAGCCGTGCGTGAAGGTGTCGGTCGCCGCGAGCCCGGCGAACGTGGAGCCCGGCATCTGACCGAACGGCAGCTCGAGCATCTGCTCCATCACCCCGTCCGCGGCGAACGCCGCGAGGCAGTCCGCGGCGGCCTGGTCGAACGTCGCGACGAAATCGCCCGAGGAGTAGTCGACGTCTTCACCGGACGGGGCCTGGCCGCGCGCACCGTTGGCGAAGAACGCCTGACCGCCGACGATGTGGTTGATCAGCTCGCTGACCTTCCACGCGGCGCAGGGCGTCGGCGCATCGAGCTGGTCGGCGGAAACACCTGTGAGCACCCCACGGGTCGAGGCAATGGCGAGTTCGAGCGGTTTCGTGGACATCGTGATCTCCAGATGGGTACAAGGACGCCCAGCGAGCCTACGAGCTGTCAGCACGGCTCGCCCGGCCGCGTGGCTAGCCCCGGGCCTCAGGGAATAACCAACATCCCCAGCTCGGCTTCGAGCTGCGGGCGGGGTTTGGCGCCCATCGAAGACCGCTCGAGCCGCCCGTTCCGGAACAGTGAGATCATCGGAATGGACTGCACCTCGTACTGCTGGGCCAAGGTCGGCTCGTCGTCGATGTTGATCTTGACCACCTTGTACGAGCCTTCGCGCATCCTCGCGATCTGCTCGACGATCGGGCCGACCTGGCGGCATGGCCCGCACCAGGGCGCCCAGAAATCGACGATGACCGGCAGTTCGCTCCCGAGAACCTCCGTCGGGAAGGTCGCAGTGGTCACGGCCCGGACCGGCCCCTCGGCCGGTGGCTCGGGGAGCTCGGCCTTCGGCTGCGCCCCCGCCGAGACCTGCGACAGCCAACTGCTCGCGTCCTGGATGCTCTCCAGCGCGACCTGATGACCCATCGGGTACTCCTGGTAGACGACCGGGAGCCCGTGGTCGCGTAACACCGTCGCGAGTTCGCGAGACGCTGCGACAGGAATCATCGGGTCCTCGGTACCGTGCTGCACCAGGACCGGCATTGCCGCCGCGACGGCCCAGTCCACCGCCGAATCGTCGAGGGACGGTGCGAGTGGGCTCATGGCGAGCACGCCGGCGGGCTGTCGGGATGCGTCGCTGCGCAGTGCCACCGCGAGGGCCACTCCGGCCCCTTGCGAGAAGCCTCCGATGACGGCATCCGCGCGGTCGAGATCCAGCGCGGCACACTGCTCGTCGACGAAGGCATCCACGAGATCCACCGCCGCGGCAAACGCGGCTTCGTCGACCCCGTCGGCACCGATCGGGAACCAGGCGAAGCCGGGAGCACCCGGAGCATCGTGGGGCGCGCGGGGCATTGCCGCCGCGAAACCGCCGTCGGGATCGAGATAGGTCAGCAGCCCCCCGAGGTCCTGCTCGTCCGCACCGTATCCGTGGAGCAGCACGAGCAACCGTTCGGCGGACGGTCCCCGCACGACATTCGTGATGAGCGTCATGAGCACCTCCTGCAGCGTGACGTCGTCGGCCGCTGCATCGTAGGGTCCCGGTACTGCCGACGAGAAAGGGCCGCCATGCGCCTCGGGGTGAACTTCGGATATCAGGACTGGGGTGCCGGTCTCTCCCGAGCCGTCGCCACCGCGCAAGAAGCCGAGCGGCTCGGGTTCCACTCGATCTGGACCGCCGAGGCGTACGGCACGGACTGCATCACGCCGATTGCGTGGATGATGGGTCAGACCGAACGCATCAACTTCGGCTCGGCCATCATGCAGATGCCGGCTCGGACCCCGGCGATGACGGCGATGACCGCCACGACCCTCGACCTGATGAGCGGCAATCGCTTCCTCCTCGGTCTCGGCCTCTCGGGCCCGCAGGTCGTGGAGGGGTGGCACGGCCAGCCCTACGGGAAACCGCTCGGCAAGACACGCGAGTACGTGGACATCGTCCGGACGATCCTGCGCCGAGAAGGACCGCTGGAACATCACGGCCCGCACTACGACATCCCGTACTCGGGCGACGACGCCACCGGACTCGGCAAGTCGCTCAAGCTCATCGTGCACCCGAACCGCGCGGACATTCCCGTCTACCTCGCGGCGATCGGACCCAAGAATGTCGAGCTGTGTGCGGAGATCGGCGACGGTTGGCTCCCGATCTTCTTCTCGCCCTACCGATTCCACGAGACCTACGGACCGGCAGTCGAAGCCGGCTTCGCGAAGGCCGGCGACGGCAAGAGCCTCGCTGACTTCGACGTGGCCCCGTCGGTGTCGGTGATCGTCGGCGATGACCTGGATCAGCTCCGCGGATTCGTGAAGCCGATGATCGCGTTGTACGTGGGCGGGATGGGCGCACGCGGCAAGAACTTCTACAACGACCTCGCCTGTCGCTACGGCTTCGAGGCCGCCGCCAAGGAGATCCAGGACCTCTACCTCGACGGCAAGAAGCGCGAGGCCACTGCCGCAGTGCCCGACGACCTTGTGGACGAGATCGCGCTGATCGGACCGCGTGAGCGAATCACCGACCGGTTCGCCGCGTGGCAGGAGTCGGGAATCACCACGATGATCCTCAGTGGGCAGCAGCCCGAAGCGCTGCAGCTGATGGCCGAACTCGCCCTGTGACCGACCCACGCCCGACCCGGCGTTTCCAGGCCGTCATCTTCGACCTCGGCGGCGTCGTATTCCCGTCGCCTTTCGACGTGTTCGCCGAACACGAGCGGGCCGCCGGACTCCCCGACCGGTTCATCCGAACCGTCGTCTCCGAGAGCGCCGATCATGGCGCCTGGGCCCGCTTCGAACGTTCCGAGCTGAGCTTCGCCGACTTCTGCACGGCCTTCGAGGCCGAGTGCGCCGCGGCCGGCGGCACCGTCGACGCCGCGGCACTGATGGGCGCGATCGGTGCCGGATTCGCGCCGCGCCCCGAGATGGTCACGGCCATCGGCCGGCTGCGGGACACCAACTACCGAATCGCCGCGCTGACCAACAACTGGGTCGCCCAGCGGGACCGTTCCGAGATCGGTCCCGGCGCCATCGAGTTCGACACCGTGGTCGAGTCGGCCGTCGAAGGCATCCGCAAACCCGATCCCGCGATCTATCACCTCGTATGTCAGCGACTCGAGGTGATACCCGACGCCTGCGTGTTCCTGGATGACCTCGGGGTCAATCTGAAACCGGCCCGAGCCATGGGAATGACGACGATCAAGGTCGTCGATCCGCGGGCCGCCCTCGCCGAGCTCGGTGATCACCTCGATCTCGACTTGGTGACCGGCTGATGGAACTCCTCGTGATCCGTCACGCGGAGCCGATCCGCGTCACGGCCGAGGAGTCGGGCGGGCGCGCCGACCCTGGACTCACCGATCTGGGGCGGCAGCAGGCCCGTCGACTCGCGGCCTGGGTCGCTGCCGATGGCATCGATCACATCGTGAGTTCGCCGCTGCGGCGGGCAACCGAAACCGCCACACCGCTCGCGACGACGACGGGGCTTCCCGTCACGATCGACGAGGACCTCGGCGAGTACGACCGCTCTGCGACCGAATACATCCCCGTCGAGGAGATGCGTGCCGCGAACTCGGATCGCTGGCAAGCGATGGTCGAGGGCCGCTGGGAGGACTTCGGCGGCGAAGACCCGCGGACGTTCCGGGCTCGGATCGTTCCGTGCTTCGACCGCATCATCGATGCGCACCCCGGTGAACGGGTGGCCGTCGTGTGCCACGGCGGCGTCACGAACGTGTATCTCGCGACGGTGCTCGGCATGGACCGCCACCTCTGGTTCGACCCGGCGTACACCTCGATCAGCCGTGTGCACGCCGCCCGGTCCGGGGCCCGATCGGTGGGGAGCATCAACGAGACCGCACACCTCCTCGGAAGCAGGGATCCGCGATGACGGTTCATATCGAGACCGACGCCCGCGTCACGATCGTCACGATCGACCGGCCCGAGACCCGCAACGCCGTCGACCGCCCGACGGCCGCGTTGCTGGCCGATGCGTTCCGGGATTTCGACCGCGATCCCGACCAGCAGATCGCCGTGCTCACCGGCGCCGACGGCACCTTCTGCGCGGGTGCCGACCTCAAGGCGTTCGGCACCGAGCGGGCGAACTCGGTGAGTGCGGAAGGCGACGGACCGATGGGGCCGACCCGGATGCTGCTCGACAAGCCGGTGATCGCCGCGGTGGAGGGCTACGCCGTCGCCGGCGGACTCGAACTCGCGCTGTGGTGCGACCTCAGGGTCATGGCCGCGGACGCGGACTTCGGCGTGTTCTGCCGGCGCTGGGGAGTCCCGCTCATCGACGGCGGCACCGTACGACTCCCCCGGTTGATCGGTCACTCCCGTGCGCTGGACCTCATCCTCACCGGACGCGAGGTCGGTGCCGAGGAAGCGCTCACGATGGGTCTGGCGAACCGAGTGGTCCCGCCGGGCACCAGCCTCGATGCCGCAATCACCCTCGCCCGGAGCATCGGCACCCACCCCCAGGCGTGTCTGCGGGCCGACCGCCGGTCGAGTTACGACGCAGTGGTCCCGACCGGTCGAGTCTGCGCTGCTCGACGAACTCCGCGAAGGCCGCGACGTTCTCAGATCGCCCGACCTCGCGGTCGATCGCTTCGTCGGAGGCGAAGGCCGTCACGGCGCACCGACAGGCCCGGACCTCCCGGAGGACTAGCGGGGACTCGCCAAAATTCGGTCAAGCCACGGGCGCGTCGGGTCGACGGACACCAGATTCCGGAGAAAGCGAACCCCCCGTGCCCCTGCAGACTGACGAACTCGCGCCCCCGATCGAGCCGGAGGGCCGCACCCGCAGGCGACGCTTCGCCGTCGCCGCCGGCGTCGTCGCCCTCGTCGGCATCATCGGCGTCTCGGCGAGCAGCCTCGGCGGCCTTGCCAGCGGCACGATCGGCGCGGATCGGGGTTCGGTCTCGAGTTGCGACCGGAACGGCGTCCGGATCTTCTACGGGCCGATCACGTTCCAACGGAGCGCCGGCGCCTTCACGATGAGGCGGTTCAGCGTGCGCCAGATCGCCCGCGCCTGTCGTGGCCAGACCCTTTCGGTGACCATGAACGACCCGTCGAACGCCTCGCTGGCCTCACTCTCCGCGACAATCACGGCCGCGCGGGTGAATCTCACGCTCCCGACTGCGGTGCCCGTCTCCCAGATCGCCGGCATCGCCGTCGCGATCGACTGAGCGCGGAAAACCTCGTCGGCCTAGGTCCGGAGACCCGGGGCCGGGGTAGGCCGAGCGACTCATTCTGATGCTCGAATCGGCGAGAAGCGGACCTTTCGTTTTTGCGAAACTCAACCACGGAGCGTATGCGACCGAAGACCGGCGAGTTCCCGGGTACAGGACTCGGGTCAGAGAAAGGAACCCCCCAATGGACCCGGTCCAGAACCCGCCCCAAGAGCGTCGCCGGCGTCGGGGAGCAGTGCTGCTCCTCGGAATCGCAGCGTTCGGCCTCGCCGCCGCATCAGCTGCCAGCCTCGGTGGCCTCACCTCGGGCAGCCTCGGAGCCGACAACGGCGCCGTCTCCAGCTGCGACAACAACGGCGTGAGCATCGCGTACGGCGCGCCCACCTACGACGCCACTGCCGGTGTCTACAAGGTGAGCACCGTGACGGTGTCCGGCATCGACGCTACGTGCGCCGGCAAGACCGTCGCGGTGACGCTGTCCGACGCGGGCAACGCCTCGCTCGGTTCCGGCACCGCGGTGATCGCCGGGACGACCGCCAACATCACGCTGAGCTCGCCGGCCGACGCCAAGCTCGTCGTGGGTGCGGCGGCTGTCATCAGCTGACCGATTCGGTTGCGGCGTCGGAGATCCCTCCGGCGCCGCAACCGCTTCGATCCCTTCTCTCCCATGCCCCCCCGCCGGAAGCATCGAGTCCTCACCGCGACCATCGTCGCGGTGATGACTGCGTCCATCGGGACCACCGCAGCCTGGGCAGCCACCATCGGGGGGTTGACGAACAGCACCCTCTCCGCCTGGCAGATGCCGGCCGGGCTCGTCGCTCCGACGGTCGTGTCGTGGTCCGGCTTCCCTTTCCGCAACAACACCAATCTCGATGGCGCCGCCCTCGAAGGTGGCGGTACCTGGATCGCGCAGTTCGGCACCTGGAAGGCAACCTCGAACGCGGCAACCTCCAACAAGGCCGCATATTCCAATCTCACCACCGACGTCGGCACCGTCAACGCCGCGGTCGTGGCGACGATCGACCTGACTGGCAACTCGAGTTCGGGACTCGTCGCGATGAGCAACGGCGCATCATTCGTCTTCGCGGAGTATGACAAGTCCTCCGGCGGCCAGATCCGTCTGTTCAAGTACGTGTCGGGGGCGGTGACCCAGCTCGCGCTGGTCACCGGGCTCGGCAAACCGGCCCTCGGCGTCATGCAGCTGGATGCGACGACGAACACGGTCAAGGTCTCCTGGAACGGTGCCGTTGTCCTCAGCTACGCCCTCACCGCGGTCGAACTCGTCACCTTCAAGAGTCCGACATACACCCGGTTCGGCCTGTTGGCGAACAATGACCCGGCCGCCCGCTTCGACGACATCCACTTCGACACGATCCCATGACCACCCCGACCCTCGACCGACCCCGCCGGATCCCGCGTCGCGACCATCGGACGCGCTCGGCTCCTACCGACGTCATTCGAAGCGCCGGGACGCCGGTACTCCTCGACCGCGTCGCAATTTCCCAGGTGTCCGAACCCACCGTTGTCCGTCCGTGCGTCGCGCACACCGACCCACTTGCAGGTCTCACGCGGTCGGAACGCCAGGCGCTCAAACGCGCACCGAAACAACGGCGGACCCTTGCACAGGCGACGAGATCACCGATCCCCGCCGTGCCCCAGGTCGCGGTCGAGCCTTCGGCGCCACCGATCAACCTTCGACCCGTGGCGCCGAACGGCCCACGCCGAACCCGGCGAGGCCGAACCCTGGCCGGCGACATCGTGTTCATCGCGATCATCGCGGTCCTGCTCTGGTTCACCTGGCCTGCGCGCCTCGGCGGCGCGTCGACCTTCGTCATTGTGCACGGGCACTCGATGGATGGGACGTTCCGCAGCGGTGACCTCGTCCTCGTGCGCCGGGCGACGAACTACCAGGTGGGTGACATCGCGGCGTATCACGTACCCAAGGGCCAGCCCGGCGCCGGCGGCGGTGTGATCCACCGGATCATCCGCAAGGAAGGGAACCGCTACGTCTTCCAGGGCGACAACCGCGCCACTGCAGACGATTGGCGACCGCGCGCGAGCGACATCATGGGCCGGCTCGTGGTGCGCATGCCGATGCCCGGCGAACAATTCTGGGCGCTGCTCCCGTGGGTGTGGTGCGCGGCGGTGGGCGGGGCCGTGATGTGGATGTTCTGGCCCCGGCGGCCATTGCCGAGGGAGTTGTCGAGCCCCGCGTAGGATTCGGCACGGCCTCATTCCCCACCGCCCTCGGAGGACCAATGGCCGGAGCCGAATCGGATAAGTCGCGCACCGTCGCCGACATCATGAGTCGGCCCGTCGTGTCCGTCAGCCCGGACGACAAGATGGCCGAGGCCGCGGCGACAATGCGCGAGCACGGCGTCGGATCGGTCGTCGCGATCAACGGCCCGCGACCCGTCGGCATCCTGACCGAGCGGGACCTCGTCCGGTTCACTGCGTCCGGTGGTGACGCGGGTACCGCCCTGGTCTCCGAGTGGATGACCGCTTCCCCCGACTCGGTCTCGCCCGATCTCGCGGTATCGGCCGCGTTCGCCAGCCTCTCCGAGCACGGCTATCGGCACATCCCGGTGGTCGACGAGGACGAGCTGGTCGGGATCGTCTCGATGCGCGACCTGATGCGCATCGCTCAGATCCAACCGGCCGAGCATCTCGCGCACGAGATCCCGCGCGGCCTGGAGGGCGTGGTCGTCGCCGAGACCGACATCGGTGATGTCCGCGGACTCGAAGGCTTCTACCACTACCGCCAGTACAGCGCCGTCGACCTCGCGGAGCAGCGTTCGCTCGAAGACGTCTGGCATCTCATGTTCGAGGGCCACCTGCCGGGCAGTGCCGAGCGAGCCGAGTTCCAGTCCCGGATCGCGCGACTACGGACCATCCCGAATGCCGTCGCCGACGTCCTCGGCGACATCGCGCGGGTCGCCGCCGACGCGCCACCGCTCGACATGCTGCGCACCACGCTTTCGCTGCTCGGTGCGAACGCGGGTTTCCGCCCATCGCTGGATGTCGATGCCGCGGAGCTCAAGGCCAACGCCTACCAGGTCTGCGCGGTCGTCCCCACGCTGCTGACGGCGATCCACCGGCTCCAACACGGCCTCGATCCAATCGCACCCGATCCCGATCTGGCCTACGCCGCGAACTATCTCTACATGCAGAGCGGGGAAGTCCCGCCGCCGGAACACGCACGCGCCGTCGAGCAGTACCTGATCTCGACCATCGATCACGGGTTCAACGCATCGACGTTCACTGCCAGAGTGATCACCTCCACCGGTGCCGATCTCGCGGCGGCCGTCGTCGGCGGTATCGGTGCACTGTCTGGTCCGCTGCACGGCGGTGCGCCGAGCCGGGCACTGGACATGCTCGACGCGATCGGCACGCTGGACAACGCCGAGCCATGGCTCCGGGCCGCGGTCGAGCGCGGCGATCGGCTCATGGGGTTCGGCCACCGGGTGTACAAGACCGACGATCCCCGCTCCGTGATGTTGCGGGGGGTCGCCAATCGACTCGGCGGACCGAACGTGGAGTTGGCCGAGCAGATCGAGGCCAAGGCGATCGAGGTGCTCGCCGAGCTGAAGCCCGGTCGGCGGCTCTATACGAACGTGGAGTTCTACGCCGGGATCGTGATGGACCGCTGCGGACTCCCTCGCGAGATGTTCACACCGACCTTCGCGTCCAGCCGCGTCATCGGCTGGTGCGCGCACATCCTCGAGCAGGCCGCAGACAACCGGCTCATTCGGCCGAGCGCCCAGTACGTCGGCCCGTCGCCGCCGCAACCGCTGCCACCGCTCGCGTAGGCGCCCACCGGTCGGCGTTTGACTAGCTCGGGGCTTGCAGGACCCAGAGCGGCAGAGTCGCGCGGTGTTCGCCGGAGATGTAGCAGCGAACTTCGACGGCTCCGTAGCGCTCGACGGGCACGTTGCGGAGGTCGAACGTGATCGGCAGGTTCAGGTTCTCGTTCACCATCAGCTCGGTGTCACCGAGTTGGATCTCGCCCGAGATCTCGGCGATCTCGCGACCGTCCTCGTCCACGACCACCACACGGACCTCGTGGGCCCGCTCGGCCTCGAGCCGGTCCAACTCCAGCACGATGGCGAGTTGCACCCCGAGCGGTGCCGGCAGCTGCTCGCGGTAGCAGCGCGTGATCCCGCCGGAGCTGACGAACAGGAGGCCTTCGCGCACCTGCGCGAAGTCGGCGAGCATGGCAGTTGTGACATCCATCGGTCCGGCAGCGTAGGGCACCGGGCCCGCCAAACCCTTCCAGACCCAGGGCGAGATCTCGTAGCGTCGACGGTATGCCCGAACCCGAACCAAAGCCTTCCACCGTGCCGATCTCGGACCTCCCGGCGGAAGAAAGGGCCGCCCGGTCCTCCAGCTTCGGCGGGGTCGCCACCGACTACGAACGCTTTCGCCCGGGACCCCCGCTCGCCGCGGTCGACTGGTACCTCCCCGAGCCGGTCCGCCGGGTCGTCGATCTCGGCGCCGGTACCGGGGCACTGACCCGCCTGCTCCTGGATCGCGCGGAGGAGGTCGCGGCGGTCGAACCCGACGACCGTATGCGGTCGGTGCTGGCCGAACGCGTCCCGGGTGCCAACGCACTGGCGGGCCGGGGCGAGGCCATCCCCATGCCCGACGACAGCGTCGATGCGGTGATCGCCGCCACATCGTGGCATTGGATGGAGGTCGAGCCGACGCTGCGCGAGGTCGGCCGGATCCTGGTCCCGGGGGGCGTACTCGGCGCGGTGTGGTCGGCGCCCGATGTCGAGGGCGCCTTTTTCACCCAGGCCCGCGAACTCCTTGCGTCGGGCGGCCAAGGCGCCGACACCGCCACCGCTGCTGATCCGACGATTGCCGGCCTGATCGGCGACAACCCGGACCCGACTGCGACGACGCTGGCCATTCCGCGCGGGCTTCGGGTTCGAGGCGCCCGAGCATCAGGACTTCCGGTGGAGCATCGCGCTCAACGCCGACGAGTTGATCGGGCTGCTCGGGACCATCAGCTGGATCATCACGATGCCGTCGGACCGCCGGGCGCGTGTCACCGCCGAAGCGCGCCGCCTCCTCGGCGAGGTGTTGGGCGTCGTCGGCGACGTGACGGTGGACATCGAGTTCAAGGCCGACGCCTGGCGGACTCGCTTCACCGGTTGACCGGATTCAGCGCGAACGGTCCAGCCGGCGGACCGTTCGAAGCTCGGCGGACCAGAGCCCATCGGCATCCGCGGCGAGGCCCGTTGCGCAACGCAAACCGTCGCCGAACCCCGTCGCCGACCGCGCCACACCGTCGCGAAGCTCGTACCGAAGCGCCTGACTGCGAGCGAAGCTGCACAGCATGAGCGTACGGTCGTCGTAGGCCGCCAGAGCCGAGGGCACGGTGTTTTCGGGCAGCTGAGTCACCCGGGTCGGGCGTCCGTCGCGGTCGCCGCGTGCGAGCCGTTCACCGCGTTGTCCGGGCACGTTGTCCGCGACCCACAGTTCGCCGACCGAGGTCAGCGTGAACGCGAACGGGTTGTTCCAGCCCGCCGACAACACCTCAGGGACTTGGCCGGGATCGCCGTCCGGGTCCAGCAGGAGCAGCTTGCCGTTCGGTGTGGACGGGTCCGCGACGAGTCTGCGCTGTTCGAGGTCTCCGACACCGAGAATCAGGCGGCCACGCCGGCCGTCCCACACGAGGTGCCCACCGTTCGCGAGGTTGCTACTCGCAGGCCCTTCCCAGACCGGCCGGTACGACGGGACGACCTGGGCGACCTGGATTTTGCGGCCCGGACCGGTCGCGGTGAACGCCACGAACACTCGACCGGCATCGTCACGGGCGACGCCGAGAAGACCACGTTGGCCGGCCGTCGAGACCGGGACTTCGGCGACCGGTTCGGATTGCAGCTCACCGTTGCCGGCGAGGTGTCGCACGCGGCCGGTGAGCCGTTCCGCGTAGAGCAGGCCGTCGCCCTCCGCGATCAGCGCCACAGGGAACTTCGCGTCGCTCAGGATCAACCGGCCATGATCCGCCACCGCGCTCGGCCCGGCCGAGCACGCGGCCAGCACCGCAACGGTCGCCAGCACGACGACCGACCGGGTACGAAGCGAGGCTGGGGGCATTGCCTCAACGTATTGCGCCGGCTGCCCAGGCGCCGCGCGACGCTTCGATCGGGAGGATTGACGCAGGCGGCATCTTCGTGTAGTTAACCTATTGGTTCAATAGAGACAACACCATACGGAGGCAGCTATGAGCGTCGCCGTCGACGACGAGCGGCTCACCGACACGTTTGCCGCGCTGGCGAACACCACGCGGCGGGCGATCCTGGCGCACCTGGCCGAGGGTGCCGCCACCGTGAACGAACTCGCGGCGCCCTTCGACATGACGTTGCCCGCGATCTCGAAGCATCTGAAGGTCCTCGAACGCGGCCGGTCTCGTGACCCGAGGGCGCCAGGCGCAGTTCCGACCGTGCGCACTGGACGCGGCGCCGCTGCGCGAGGTCTCCACCTGGGCCGAGCAGTACCGCCCCGTCTGGGAATCACGGTTCGACCGCATGGACGAGTACCTCCAGGAAATCCGATCCCGAGAGACAAGGAACGACCATGAGTGAAACCCCGAGCTCGGGCGCAGTCGTCATCGAGCGCACCTTCGACGCGCCCCGCGAACTCGTCTGGCAGATGTGGGCCGACCCTGAGCACTTCAAGGCCTGGTACGGCCCGCAGGGCGCAACGATTCCGACCGCGGCCATGGATCTACGCGTCGGCGGGAACCGGCACGTGGGTATGGAGATGGCAACTCCCAACGGGACGATGCAGATGTGGTTCACCGGGGAGTTCCGTGAGATCGATCCACCGCGGCGACTCGTGTACACCGAATCCATGGCCGACGAACAGGGCAACGTCCAGTCCCCTGCCGACATGGGCATGCCGGCGGATCATCCGACGACCACCGAGATCACCGTCGTACTCGAAGCCCTCGGCAACCGGACGAAGATGACCATGACCCACGCGGGCGTTCCCGCGGACTCCCCCGGCGCGACGGGCTGGAACATGGCCTTCGACAAGCTCACGACCTACGTGGAGACACAGCGGTAGACCCCTGGGGAATACTCACGGGATGGAGATCGAGCTGCAAGGCGGTGTTGCCAACGCGGGTTCAGTCACGCGGGTCGACGACCATGTTCTTCGTCCGGGCAACCCGCACACGGAGACGGTGCATCGATTCCTCCGACACCTCGCGGCGGTGGACTTCACCGGCGCACCGGTGCCGGTCGGTGTCGATTCCGACGGCCGCGAACGGTTGGAGTTCATCGAGGGCGAGGTGCCAATACCGCAGTACCCGCGGTGGGCACAGGCCGACGAGGCCCTGGCCTCGATCGCGCGCCTGGTGCGAGGCTTCCACGAAGCATCCGCGGCGTACCCGCAGACGGCGACAGATTCGTGGAGTGCCGAAATGGCCGAGGCCCGCGGCGGACCCGTCATCTCCCACAACGATGTCTGCCTCGAGAACGTCGTCTTCCGGGACGGCCTGGCCGTCGCGCTCCTGGACTTCGACTTCGCGGCACCGGGCCACGTCGAAACGGACCTCGCGAGCTTCGCCCGCATGTGCGTTCCGATCGACGACGAGACGAACCGAACGCGCCTCGGATGGGAGCCGGCGGACCTGCCGGCCCGACTTCGACTCGTTGCCGACGAGTACGGACTCGACGCCGCTCAGCGCGTCGACCTGCTCAGCAGGCTCGATCGTCAGATCGCCCGCGGCGGAGAATTTGTCCGGCGCCGCGTCGAGGCCGGCGACCCGAACTTCATCACGATGTGGAACGCCATGGGTGGTGCGATGCGCTTCGACCGCCGCCGCGCCTGGTGGGCCGTGGAGGCGCCGGAGTTCGTGGCATCGCTGTCCTGACCGGCGCGGACCGACGACCACGCCGAATCCCGATGGTCGGTGACCGGACTCTCGAGGACGTCGCCGCGGTACGGCTCGGGATCGACACCTTGATCCTCCCGGCGAGCCGGACCTTCTCGACCCGCCGTCTCGATCGGGTCGGCCGGCTCGTCTCCTGAGGCCGCGGACAGCCGGCCCGCTCTCAGAGAGCGGTGCCCGGGGAGAGATTCGAACTCTCACGCTCCCTTACGGAGCCGGCGGGTTTAAGCCGCCTGCGTCTGCCGTTCCGCCACCCGGGCCGGAGCGGCGAGGTTACGGCCTTCCGTTGCCTCCAAGTGTGGGAGGTCCACGTCCACCGGAGCCACCAGCTCTCCGAGCCGACGCCGGACACGCGGTCGCGGCTACCCCGTGCAGCCGATTCGCGACGACGATCCCCTCGACCATGTCCTGGGCCACCGCCTCGGGCGAGCGGCCTCGGAGTTGGACCGCGACGACGGCGTCCGCCCCCGCCCGGCGGATGCTCCGCGATCGGCTCGCGTCCCGAGGTGGGCTCCTGAACGCCGGGGCCACCAGGTCGAGCTCGCGGCACCCGGCCGCGAGCTGACGAGCCATCATCGCAAACACGGTCGCAGGCACCCTCTCCACCCCGACAGGGTCCCACGATGGTGTGACCATCCTCCCGGCGACTCCGGTTTGGTGCGTACTGGTCGCCCGCCGACTGGCACGCAACCGAGACTCGGGAGGCGGGCGAGGAAGGGAGAGGCGGAGGGGGACCTGGCAGAGTGGGGAGGTGGCGGCGACGGGTGGGCGGTGGCGCAGTCCCCACGACCGGGAGATCGGCCGCCTCGCCGTCCCGGCCTTCGGGGCGCTGATCGCCGAACCCCTCTACCTCCTCGCCGACACCGCCATTGTCGGTCACCTGGGCACCGAGCAGCTCGGCGGTGTGGCGATCGCCGCCATCGTGCTCACCGCCACCTTCGGCATCTTCAACTTCCTCGCCTACACGACCACCGGCGCCGTCGCCCGCCATCTCGGCGCCCGCGACGACGCGTGCTGCGGCCGAGCACGGGATCGACGGTCTCTGGCTCGCTGCGCTCCTCGGCATCGTGCTCGCCATCGTCGGCATCCTGGCCGTCCCCGCGATCGTCGACATCATGGGCGCGTCGCCCGGTGTCCGCCCGTTCGCCGAGACCTATCTGCGGATCTCCCTGCTCGGCGCACCCTTCCAGCTGCTCGCGCTCGCCGCCGCCGGGTACCTGCGGGGCATGCAGGACACCCGCACCACCTTCTACGTCGCGCGTCGGCGCGAACGTGGTCAACCTCGTCCTCGAGATCGGCCTCGTCTATGGCCTGCACCGCGGCGTGGCCGGGTCGGCGTGGGCGACGGTCGCCGCCCAACTCGGCGCCGCGATCGTGTTCCTCGTGCTGGTGGCCCGGCGCGCCGGGCCGACCGGCGCGAGTCCCCGGCCCCGGCCTGCAGGCATGCGCGCCGCGGCCGTCGTCGGCAGCCAACTCGTGATCCGCACCGGCTCCCTGCTGGCAGCGCTGCTGGCCACCACCGCCCTCGCCGCCCGCATCTCCGACGTCGTGCCGCGAGCCACCAGATCGCCTTCCAACTCTGGACCTTCCTCGCGCTCGCCCTCGATGCCATTGCGATCGCGGGCCAGGCACTCGTGGGGCGGTACCTCGGCGGCCGCGACGCCGACGGCGCACGACGGGTCGCGCACCGCATGCTCGAACTGGGCATCGCGCCGGCGTGGTGCTCGGGGTGATCGTGGCGATCGGCCGCCCGCTGCTCGTCATCCTCGTTCACCGACGACCCCGCCGTCCGCCAACTCGCCGGGCAGGTCCTGTGGATCGTCGCCGCGCTCCAACCCGTCGCCGCAGCGGTCTTCGTCCTCGACGGGATCCTGATCGGCGCCGGCGATCAGCGCTACCTGGCCGTGGCCATGGTGGCCGCGAGCCTGGGCTACGCCGCCCTCCTCGTGGTCCTCGCGATCGTCGGGCCCACTCTCCTGTGGCTGTGGGGAGCCTTCGGGGTCTGGATCGGTCTGCGGTGGTACGGGATGTATCGCCGGTACCGCCAGGACCACTGGCTCGTCACCGGCGCAACCCGGGCCGGTTGACCACCCGCGGCAATCGTCCCCCGAGTTGCAACCCGGCCCGGGACGCGGTTTCCTTCACTCGTGACGACACCGCCCGACGACGGCCTGCCGCCCACCTCCACGGACACGGCAACCGATCCGGAGGCCGTCGCGGACGGCGTGGACCTCCTGCCGCCCGCCACCACCGAACGCTTGTCGCTCGTGCCGGCGCCCCGCCCGGAGCGGCTCGACCTCACCGAACACGAACACGAGGTCCGGCGCGGTGATGTCGACGCCTGGGGCCGAAGTGAGAACATGCGCACGCTCGCCCGCCGGCTCTACGAACCGATCTACCGCCATTGGTTCCGCGCCGAGTGGGAGGGGCTCGAACACATCCCCCGCGACGGTGGCGCGCTCCTGATCGCCAACCACGCCGGGGCGATCCCGTCGGACGCGCCCGTGATCATGCACGGCATCGAGAGCGAGCTCGGCCGTGAGGTGTACGGGCTCGCCGAGAACCTGTTCCGTGCCGTCCCGTTCGTCGGCACGATGTGGTCGCGTCTCGGCGGCGTGGCCGCGCATCCGGACAACGCCTATCGGCTGCTTCACGACGACAAGAAACTCGCGCTCGTGTTCCCCGAGGGGACCAAGGGCACCGGGAAGCTGTACCGGGACCGCTACAAGCTGCACCGCTTCGGCCGCGCCGGATTCGTGGAGATCGCGATGCGCTCCGGGGTTCCTGTCATCCCGATCGCCGTCGTCGGCAACGAAGAGGCAATGCCGATCATGTTCAAGAGTCGCCGGGTCGCGGCACTCACGGGGCTGCCGTACTTCCCGATCACTGCGAACATGCTCGCGTTCGGTCCTCTCGGCGGGGCGCTCTACTTCCCGGCGAAGTTCAAGATCCGCGTGCTGCCCCCCGTGCACTTCGGTGTCCGCCCTGACCAGGAGCGGTACCCCCGGCGCGCAGATCATGGAGGAATCGGACTCCATTCGCGATGCCATCCAGGACGCGCTCTACGCAATGTTGCGTGCCCGGCGCAGCGTGTGGCGGGGCTGACGATGCGTGTCCTCGTCACCGGGCTCGGCTCCTTCTGGGGTAGTCACCTCGCCCAGAAACTCGAGTCGATGCCCGAAGTCGAGATGATCGTGGGCCTCGACACCCGGGAGCCCCGTCTCCCGCTGGAACGCACCGAGTTCGTCAAGGCCGACTCCAACTACTCGATTCTCGACCGCATCGTGCGAGCCACCGAGGTGGACACCATCCTGCACACCCACCTCATCGTGGATTCGACCACGTTGCCCGGCCGCTCGATGCACGAGATCAACGTGATCGGCACGATGAACCTGCTGGCCGCGGCGGGCGTCGCCGGGAGTCCGGTCCGGAAGGTCATCGTGAAGAGTTCGTCGCTCGTCTACGGCGCGAACTACCAGGACCCCTACTTCTTCCGCGAGTCGATGCAGCGGACCCGGCCACCGCGTACCGGCGTGGAGCGGTCCCTGCTCGAAGCCGGCTCGTTCGTTCGGGACTTCGCCATCGACAACCCTCACGTCACGGTGACGAAGCTCCGCTTCACGAACGTCCTCGGCGACGACCTCTCCACCAATTTCTCCAAGGCGCTCCGCCTGCCCGCAGTCCCCGCGATCGCCGGCTTCGACCCGCGGATGCAGTTCACGCACCAGGAAGACGTGACCGGCGCGCTCGTCTTCGCAACCATGAACAATGTGCCGGGCATCTTCAACGTCGCCGGAGACGGCACGGTGCCATGGAGCGAGGTGTGCGCGATCGTCGGTCGCCGCCGGATCGCACTTCCGCCCCTCATGACCCAGTGGGCGGCCGAGCCGCTGCGCGTGGCCCGGATCCTGGACATCCCGCCGGAGATGCTGAGCATGCTGCGATACGGACGGGCGATCGACAACAGCCCGTTCAAACGCTCAGGGTTCCGGTACCAGTACTCCACCGCCGGCACGGTCGACGCGTTCGCTCGGGGCCTGCGGCTCGAGCAAGCGGTCGGCAGTAACCACCCCACCTACCAGTACGAGCGCGACGTGGAGACCTTCTTCCGGCACTCCCCCGCGGTGGTACGGGACCGGAGCTGAGCGTGGCGTTGCACGTGGAACGCCACGGACGCGTGGTCCTGTTGACCCTCGACGAGCCGGAACGTCGCAACGCACTCACTCCGGAACTGGTCGAGGCGATCGTGACCACGATGGACGCCGTCGACGGTGACCCGGAGATCGGTGCGGTCGTCGTCACCGGCGCGGCCCCCGCGTTCTGTTCTGGAGCAGATGTCCACGCGCTGCGGGCGATGGCCTCGGGTGCGGAGGAACCGCACGACGTTCGCGAGATCTACGCGGGGTTCCTGCGCATCCTGGATTCACCACTCCCCACGATCGCCGCAGTCAACGGCCCCGCGGTCGGCGCCGGATGCAACCTCGCGCTCGCGTGCGATCTCCGCATTGCCGCGACCAGCGCACGATTCGATGCTCGATTCCTTCGGATCGGGATCCACCCCGGCGGCGGTCACACATGGTTGCTCCACCACGCGGTCGGTCCCCAGACCGCCGCGGCGATGAACCTCTTCGGTGAGCGCCTCGACGGCGCCCGGGCGGCGGAGGTGGGACTGGCCTGGGAGTGCGTCGCCGATGGCGCCTTGCTCCCACGCGCGATCGAACTGGCCGCTCAGGCTGCGGACGTACCCCGCGAGTTGGCGGTGCGGACGAAAGCCACACTCCGGGCGACCGCCACGATGACCGCGCACGACGAGGCGCTGGTGCACGAGTTGGAGCACCAGGTGTGGTCCCTGCGCGAGGGTTCCGGCGCCACTCCGTAAACTGGCGACGCGCCCTGGCCCGAGGCCGCGCCCCGGGTACGCTCGGTCGCGGTGGTCACCGACGATGCGGAACCGATCGAAGCCATTGCCGTCGAGGCCGAGCGGCCCAACCCGGTTCCCTCAATCCTGGCCTGGGTTGGGGTGGCCCTGGTCGTCGCGATGGTCGGCTCCTGGGTATGGACCCGCTGGATCAATCCCCCCGTCGGCAACACGATCGCGCAGTACGTGGACTCCAATGGCGGCGAGAAGTTCGAGAATCCCAGCGACGGCTTCCTCGCGACGTTCCCGACCACCTGGACTCGCAGCGTCGGCCAGAACGACAACGGCGAGGTTGTGACCGTCCACAGCCGGGTGGGGTCCGACTATGAATTCTCGATCACGAAGGCGCCCCAGCAGATCGCGGCCCTCGACGAATACACCACCGCGTTGAATGTCATCACCGGCAAGTTCGCGTCGGATCTCGACGCCGAGATCGTGAGCCAGATCCCGCCGACCGTGGTGCAGGACGTCGTGGTCAAGAGCGCAACGTTCCGCCACGAGGGCACGTACTGGCGACTGCAACTCCTGCTGCTCCGGGATCGCCTGTACACCATCGTGGTGAGGACACCGAACGACGACCCGGCCCCGTACGACCGCCTGACGCAATCGTTCCTCATCCTCGGGCCCCACTGACCTCAGCGGCAACCACCCGTCACCGAGTTTCGGCGAGCGCCTCGAGTTCCTTGCGGCGACTCCGCCATTCGTCCGCCGTGATCGCGAAGCGCACGTGGTCCTCGTAGACGCCGGCGATCTGGAGAAACCCGCGGGCGATCCCCTCCTCGCGAAGCCCGAGCTTCTCGACCACCCGTCGACTCGGTGCGTTCCGGGGAACGATCGCGATCTCCAGTCGGTGGAGTCCGAGGTCCTCGAACGCGTAGCGGAACATCACCGCGACCGCTTCTGGCACATACCCTCGCCCCGCCGCACCCTCGTCGATCCAGTAGCCGACCGATGCGGTCTGGAACGGGCCCCGCTGTACCGCACCCAGGCTGACTTCTCCCACGAACCGCGCGACCGTCGTCGAGAAAGATCCCGTACCCGTAGGCCGCATCGAACTGCCGTTGCCGATCCCATGCCCCACAGCGGGCGCGAAACGCCTCCAGACTCAACGCCGGATCCGGCGCACCTGGGTCGGGACGCGGCTCCCATCGTTCCAACCAGTCACGATTCGCCCGGCGCACATCACCCCACACTGCAAAGTCCTCACCCGTGAGTGGCCGCAACAGGACCCGACCGCCGATGAGTGACGTCTTCGAGACCCGGCTCACGTCGCCGCCGCAATCGCGTCGAGGGCGGACGGATCTTCGAGCCCGGAAAGGTCGCCCGGTGGGTCCCCCGCGGCGACCGCTCGGATGCTGCGCCGCATGATCTTGTTACTCCGCGTCTTGGGGAGTGCAGTCGTGAACCGGACCGCGGCGGGCCGAAATGCCTTGCCGAGCGCATCGGCGACCCGGTCCCCGAGCTCGCTTCGCAGCGCATCGCCGGCCGGCGTCCCCGGCGCGACCACCACGAAGCAAACGAGGCGCTCGCCCTTCTGCTCGTCGGGCATGCCGACGGCCGCCGCTTCGACCACCGCCGGATGACCGACGAGCGCGGTTTCCACCTCGGCCGGACCCAGGCGCTTACCGGCGAGCTTGATCGTGTCGTCGGAACGGCCATGGAGGAACCACCGACCGTCCGCGTCGATCGAAGCCCAATCGCCGTGCCACCACACGCCCGGCCACCTGGACCAATAGGTTTCGAGGTACCGCTCCGGTTCCTTCCACATGCCCCGCGTCATCGCGGGCCATGGCCGACGGCAGACGAGTTCGCCGACCATCCCACGGACCGGCTGACACTCGTCGTCCACGACGTCGACCGCGCACCGAGCGCGGGACCCCCCAGCGAGCATGCGGCGATCGGCTCGACGACGTGCGGCGCCAGGAAACAACCGACTTCGGTGCCGCCGCTGACGTTGATGATCGGACAGCGAGCGGCCCCGATCTTCTCGAAGTACCACCACCAGGGCCCCTCGTTCCACGGCTCGCCCGTCGAACCCAGCACACGGAGTGACGTGAGGTCATGGGACGCGACGGGTCCGTCGCCGTGGGCCATCAGCGCCCGCACGAGCGTGGGTGAGATCCCGAGAATCGTGACCTGGTGGCGCGCCACCATCTCCCAGAGCCGGTCCGGTCCTGGATGGTCCGGGGCACCGTCGTAACAGAACATCGTGGCGCCCCATGCGAGGGTGCCGAAGATCTGCCACGGACCCATGATCCAACCGAGGTCCGTCAGCCAGAACAGCACGTCGTCACGATCACCGCCCGTGACCGTGGAGCGGCAGTCCGCCTGGAATCCGACCTCCTCGGCGATCTTGACGGCGAAGCCCGCGTGCACGTGGACGACACCTTTGGGCTTCCCCGTGGTGCCACTCGTGTAGGCGACGAAGAGCGGGTGTTCGGACTCGACCGCGGCCGCAGGGAACGGCGCCGTACCACCGAGGCCCGTGCACTCGTCGAGGGTCAGGTCCCGACCCTGGGTCATCGGTACCTCGATCCCGAGCCGCGGGACGACGACCACGGTGTGCACCGAGGCGACCAGCGCGACGGCGGCATCCGCGGTCGCCTTCATCGAAGAGACTCGGCCACGACGGGTGGTGCCATCAACAGTGACGAGTGCGACCGCGTCGCCTTGTTCCAGTCGCACCGCGACCGCCTCGGCTCCGTAACCCGAGAAGATCGGCAGGAAGATCGCGCCGAGCTTGGCGATGGCCATCACGGTCGCGACGGTCTCGGGCAACATCGGCAGGAACACTCCGACCGCGTCGCCGACGCCAACGCCGCGCGCCGCCAGCCCCGCTGCGATCGCGTCGGTGTGGGCGCGCAACTCCGCATAGGTCCAGGTACGCGGCTCGCCCTCCTCCCCCTCCCAAATGACCGCAGGATGATCTCGGCGCGCCGGATCGTCGGCCCACCGGTCGACGCAGATCTCGGCGATGTTGGTCCGTCCGCCACCGAACCACGTGGCCCATTCGATCCCCGCCGACTCGTCGAGCACGGTGTCGTACGGCGTGGAAAAGGGAACGTCGAGGAATTGCACGAAGGCATCCCAGAACCACTCGGGATCGTCGATGGAACGCGCCCGGAGATCCGCGAAATCCTCGAAGCCATGCGCGGCCATGAACCGACCGACATTGCTCGCACGGGCGAACTCCGGCGTCGGCGTCCAGGCTGCGTTCGGAGTGCCAGACACGGGCGCAGAATATCGGCGCTTGCCGCCTAGGGTGCAGGCCATGGCCGCCGACCACCTCGTGTGGATGGACCTCGAGATGACCGGGCTCGATACTGCCCGCCATACGATCGTGGAGATCGCGGTCCTCGTCACGGATTCGGCGCTGACCCTGATCGACGACGGCATCGATCTCGTCGTGCATGCGACGCCCGAGGAACTCGATCGTATGGACGATTTCGTGCGTAAAATGCACACGAAATCTGGTCTGCTCCCCCAGATCGAGGCATCGACGCTCGACCTCGAGGCCGCCGGCGCGGCTGTTCTCGAGTACCTCGCCGGCCACGTCGCGGAAGCGGCGGCCCCACTGTGCGGCAACTCCATCGGGGTGGACCGTCGATTCCTGGACCGCCACCTGCCCGCGGTCGACCAGTTCCTCCACTACCGCAGCATCGATGTCAGCAGCTTCAAGGAGCTGTGCCGGCGGTGGAACCCCCCGGTGTACAAGGGCCGGCCCGGAAAAGCCGAGAGCCACCGCGCCCTCGATGACATCCGGGAGTCGCTCGCCGAGTTGCAGTACTACCGGGATCAGTTCTTGCGGCTTCCCGAACCCGACCCGCCCGAGTCAGACGCGTAGGCGCGCGATCACCGGCAGGTGGTCGCTCAGCGGCGCCCAACGCTGGTGATCCTCGGGGACGAACGCGGTCAGGACGATCACGTCCGGCTGGACCATCAGGTAGTCCAACCGCTGGGTCGGCGCCTCGTCGCGGGGTCCCAGCTTCCAGTTCGTCGACGAGCCGGGAACGCCGGCGTGCAGCGAACGTTCTGCGTCGACGTATCCACGCGCGCCGAAGGGAACGAGTTCGACGGCACCGGGCTCGGCGTTCAGGTCGCCCGCGATGACGCGAGCCGCGGTTGCGACTTCGAGCAGTGCCTCGGCTTGGCGACTGCGTTCGGCCGCAGACACGCCGGCCCCGAGATGCGTGTTCACCACCCGAATCATCCGGTCACCGACGACGACCCCGACGTGCACCGCGATCCTTCTGCGCCAGTTCCAGAGGGACCACCGGTGCGCCAGCACCTGGACGCGAACGTCGACCAGCGGCAACTGAGAAAGCACTCCCAGGCCTTCGGCGGGAACTCGGACGGGCCAATGTTTGAACCGCCAGCGGGCTTCGGTCGTCTGCAATGCGGAGCCCAGCGCGCCGAGCTGATCCCGCTGCACCTCCTGCAGCAGCAGGACGTCCGGCTCGAACTCCGCGAGCGCGGCCGCGACGACCGCGACGTTCATGCCTTGGCTCCCCTGCGCGTTCCAGGTGACGATGGTGATCCCTGCCGAACTACCCATGGCCGTCCTTTCGCAAGAGGAACCCTACGGCGCGCAGGGTCGCTACGCTCGCCCGATGGCACCCGTGGTCCAGGTCACGCGCCCGATCGCCGCACCCCAGACGCGGGTCTTCGCGCTGGTCAGCGACATCGCCCGGATGGGCGAGTGGTCGCCGGAGGCCACGAGCGGGAAATGGAAGAAGGGGTCGGGCCCGACCGTCGGCGCACGATTCAGCGGGCGCAACCGGCGGGGGAACCGGACCTGGTCCACCACCTGCCACGTCACCGACTGCGACGCACCGAACCGATTCGCGTTCCGGGTGACCAGCGGACCATTCTCCGTCGCCTGGTGGCGCTACGACATCATGGCGACGGAAACTGGTTGCGAGGTCACGGAGACCTGGACCGACACCCGCGGCGCCACCATGCGTTGGCTCGGCCGAATCGTGACCGGGGTCCGCGATCGAGAGGAACACAATCGCGCAGGGATGGAACTGACCCTGGACCGGCTCGCAGCGGTCGCAGAAGCCGATCCGGACTGAACGATCTCGTCCTCAGAGCAACTCGTCGAGCGCGCCGAGCAGTGCGTCGACGGAGCGATGCCGCGCGGTGTGACCCATGAGGCCGACCCGCCACGCCACCCCGGCGAAGGCGCCCAGCCCGCCGCCGACCTCGATGCCGTGCCCGTCGAGCAGGCGGGCGCGGAGTGCGGCTTCGTCCAACCCGGCCGGGAGGCGGGCCGAGGTCAGCTGCGGCAGCCGGGCGGCGGCCGGAGCAATGAGTTCGAATCCGCGAGCCTCCAGAGCCGACTGCAGCCGGGTGCCGGTGTCGCGGTGCCGATGCCAGACCGCAGGGAGCCCTTCGTCGAGGATCGCACCGAGACCGGCATGCAGGGCGACGATCATCCCGGTCGGCGCGGTGTGGTGGTACTTGCGCGCCGTGCCGACGTAGTCGCCGATCAGGCCCAGGTCCAGGTACCAGGATGCGACCGGGGTCGCGCGCGACGCCACCCGCTCCACCACGCGCGGTGAGAACGTGACGGGAGCGAGACCCGGCGGCACAGCCAGACATTTCTGCGTCCCGGAGTAGCAGGCGTCGATCCCCCACTCGTCGACCGCGAGCGGAATCCCTGCTGCCGAGGTGACCGCGTCGACGACCAACAATGTCTCCGTCGCGGCGACCGGCGCGAGCGCCGCAATGTCGTTCTCCACACCAGTCGAAGTTTCGGCGTGAACGACCGCGAGCAGGCGAGCGCGAGGGTTCGCCGATTGGGCTTCGAGCAGACGCGCCGGGTCGATGGGCTCGCCCCACGGCGCCTCGACGCGGACGATCTCCGCGCCGATGCGCCGGGCCACCTCACACATGCGTTCCCCGAAGACACCGTTGACCCCGACGATGACGAGATCCCCGGGTTCGACCAGGTTCACGAAGCAGGCTTCCATTCCGGCCGAGCCGGTTCCGGAGATGGGCAGCGTCAGCGCATTCGCAGTGCCGAACACGGTCCGAAGTCGGTCACAGGTCTCGTCGAGCACGCGGAGGAACTCGGGATCCAAGTGACCGAGGAGCGGCTGGGCGAACGCCGCCACGACCTCGGGTGCGGGATTCGAGGGGCCCGGCCCCATGAGCAGTCGATCGGGATACGCCATGGCCGAATCGTAGAAGTTGCCCCGCCGCCGTGTGGCGTCGTCGGTCAGGCGTGACTGAGACAGATGAACTCACGCTCGAGGTGAGCGACGGCTTCATCGGACTCGGCCACCATCGCCCGAGCGAGCAGCGCGGCTTCGCGGGCGACCCGGGTGACAACCGCGTCGGGAACATCCGCAGCCGACGCCTCCACAGCAGTTCGGATTGCCGTCACGGCTTCGTGGGCGGCTCGGGCCGCGGCACGCGAGCGTCCGCCGCGGCGGAGTGCCTCATCGATACGCATGAGGTCCTCCCACGCCGCGACCTCGTCCGCGGCGGTCTGGTGCGACCGTTCGATCGCGTCAGCGACGGATCGGAGATCGTCCGGACCGAGGGTGCGGAGCGAGGCCACGAAGTCGGGGAGTTCCACCCCACATGCAACGACGTGAGCCCGGCCGCGGTTGAGGGGTTTTCAGGCGTCGCGGGTGGCGAGATCGCGCACCAGACCGTCGAGAATGTCCGCTTCGCTCACCAACAAACCGTCGAAACCGAACGTTCGGAGCACCGTGACGAGCACCACCGCGCCGCCGACGATGACATCCACCCGGCCCGGTTCCATCCCCGGATTGTGCCCGCGGGCCTCGATCGACTCGGTGGCCAAGGTCCGGAACACGTCCTCGGCCGCGGCTCGGGTCAGCCGAAAGTGGTGGACCCGGTCCCGGTCGTAGACCGGGAGCCCCTGCTCGATCATGGCGAAGCTCGAGACCGTGCCGGCCAGGCCGACGAGGGTTCGTGCCGACTCGATGTCCGGGATCGCCCGACGGACGTCCGCGAGATGCTCTCTGACGACGTGCACGGCCTGGCTCAGCTCCTCGGCGAGCGGCGGATCGCCATGAAGCCAAGCCTCGGTCATGCGCACGCAGCCGACGTCGACCGAGACCAAACCGGTGGGTTCGGTGGTCCCCAGCACGAACTCGGTCGAACCACCGCCGATGTCCATAACGAGGTACGGAGCCGGCGCGACCGAGGACAGACCCGTCGTCGCGCCGAGAAACGAGAGTCGCGCCTCCTTCGGCTCCACTCAGGAGCTCGGGCGTGACTCCGAGTGCGTCGGTGGCTGCGGCGAAGAACTCGTCGCGGTTCGCAGCGTCGCGTGCCGCCGACGTCGCGGTGGCCCGGATCGCTTGGACGCCGCCGGTCGCGTCGATGGCGTCGCGGTATACGCGGAGCGCCGCGGTCGTGCGCTCGATCGCCGCCGGCGCAAGCGTGCGGTTCGCGTCAACCCCCTGACCGAGCCGGGTGATTGTCATCCGTCGATCGAGCGTGCGGAGAGCGCCATCGGCGCGTTCGACGTCCCCGACGAGCAGACGCGTCGAGTTGGTCCCGATGTCCACCGCCGCGACCCTCACGGGGCGTCACCGAGCCCGCGCGCCAACTCCCGCGCCACCCAATCACCGACGGGATCATCGCCCCCTGCGAGGGTGTACGCATAGTGCGCGTGAAGGCATTTCACTCCTTGGCGAGTCCCCCCGACCCCACCGAAGGGACGGGGCCCGGAATGTTCCGGGGCGATTGCCGCGTCACGTGCGGCTGCGTAGCGCCCGTGAGCCGCCGCGAGCGCGTCGGCCGGCACCGCCGCGGTTGCGGCCCGTACGCCACCGTCCGCTTCGAGCCGGCTCACTGCACGGACCAGCGGCGGATCCACGAGCCAGAACGTGGTGGGCAACGGGGTCCCGTCCGCCAGGAACGGAGCATTGCGGATCACCGCCGGCTCTCCCCGATCCGTGCGGACGACCACGGTGAACTCGGCCTGCGGCGTCCGACCGAGCAACGCCGCCACCCGCTCCCGGTCCGCGGCAGTCGTCACGGGCGCCGCACCGACGAGGCCACTCAGGGGGCGACCGGCAGCGTCGTCGTGGACGTCGCGCCGGGAATGGCGACATAGGGCTGCTCGCCCGGTCGGACCATGCCGAACCGCTCGCGCGCCAATCGCTCGACCTCGGTCGGATCCTCGAGTTGGCCGGCCCGCGTGTCCAAACGCTCTCTGGCTTCCTGGAGTTGGCCGAGCCGAACCCGATCCTGCTCGAGCGCCGAGCGCTGATCGAGCCAGGCCTGGACGGGGAACACCACGACGAACAGCAGCCCCACCACCACGACGAGGGTGACCGCGACCCGCAACACGATGCTCCTACGCCGTCGAACCTGCGTGGGGTTGTAGCGAGCGGTTGCGGCTTCGGTCACGACGCGCCCCCGCGTGCCAGCGCCGCGCCGCCGAGGTACGCAGCGGCTTCGCCGAGCCCCTCCTCGATCCGCAGCAACTGGTTGTACTTGGCGGTCCGGTCGCTGCGCGCCGGCGCCCCGGATTTGATCTGCCCGCAGTTGGTCGCGACCGCGAGATCCGCAATCGTGACGTCTTCGGTTTCGCCCGACCGGTGCGACATCATCGACGTGTAGGCGTGGCGCGACGCCAGCGCCATACAGTCCAAGGTCTCGCTGAGGGTCCCGATTTGGTTCACCTTGATCAGAATCGAGTTCGCGACACCGTCGTCGAGACCCCGCTGCAACCGGTCGGGGTTGGTGACGAAGAGGTCGTCGCCCACCAGCTGGACGCGATCGCCGATCGAGGCCGTCAGTGCCGCCCAACCGTCCCAATCGTCCTCGGCCATACCGTCTTCGATCGACACGATCGGGTACCGGTCGCAAAGATCGGCCAGGTATCCGACGAATTCGGCGCTCGTGAACTTCCTGCCCTCACCCACGAGGTCGTAGATACCGTCCTCGAAGATCTCGGTCGCGGCCGCGTCCATCGCGATCGCGATGTCGTCGCCAGGGGTGTAACCCGCGGCCTCGATGGCTTCGAGCAGCAGCTTCACGGCCTCTTCGTTCGACGGGAGGTTCGGCGCGAAGCCGCCTTCGTCGCCGACCGCCGTCGACAAACCGCGGCCGTGGAGCAGCTGCTTGAGCGAGTGATACGTCTCGGTTCCCATGCGCAGCGCGTCGCGGAAGCTCGCCGCTCCGACCGGGGCCAGCATGAACTCCTGGAGGTCCACGTTGCTGTCCGCGTGCGCGCCACCGTTGAGCACATTGAGACACGGCATCGGCAGCACGTGGGCGTTGGCGCCGCCCACGTATCGGTAGAGCGGGAGGTCTGCCTCCTCGGCGCCCGCCTTGGCGACGGCGAGTGACACCCCGAGGATCGCGTTCGCCCCCAGTCTGGCTTTGCCGTCGGTGCCGTCGAGATCCACGAGCACCCGATCGATCTCACGCTGATCAAGGGCTTCGAGCCCGAGGATCGCGTCAGTGATCTCGCCCTCGACGTTCGCGACCGCGTTCCGCACGCCCTTGCCCCCGAAGCGGTCGCCGCCGTCGCGCAGCTCGACCGCCTCGTGCGCGCCGGTACTTGCCCCGCTTGGAACGGCAGCCCGGCCCCGGGCGCCGCTCAGGAGTTCGACTTCGACCTCGACGGTCGGGTTGCCCCGAGAATCCAGTACCTCGCGGGCGTTGACGTCGATGATGCTGCTCACGGTCCCCCTCGGGTGCCCGGCTCACCAGTGGTTTCGTGTTGACGGTGTGACGAGGGTAGTTCCCTGCGGCACGCGAATCGGACCTCTTGCCCTTCTGCGCGTCGATGCGGTGGTCAGGCCGACCAGGTCCGGCGCTCGCCGCGACCTTCGAGCATCAAGAACCCCGGCATCACCCGCAAACGGTACGGGTCACACCGAAGCACCCCGAAGGCCGCGCTCGTTGGTCCGTCCGACCATGCCGGGATCATCGCCGGGTCGTCACCGACGGGTGCGGGGAGCGCGAGGAAGGTGTCCCACACCTTGCGACGGATGGCTTCGTCGCCGGCCGTCGGGCTCGGTGCTCGCGACCGTGCACGACACGATCTCGTGGGCCATCGTGCGGAACGCCTCCGCCGTTTCCTGATATGTGCTCATGAATCCTCCGGTCTCTTGTCTCGCACGACCGCCGCGCTCGCCTCGTCCCAGAGCCGCCGCGAAGTTGCCGCGTCCTGCACGTCGAGCGCGACACCGGAAGCGGCCGCGAGGGTCTCCATGCGTTCGAAACGCGACCGGAAACGTCCGGACCAGCCTCGAAGCGCGCTCTCGGCATCCACCCCGCGATCCCGGGCGACGACCACGGCGCCGGCGAGCAGCATCCCGAGCGCGTGCTCCGTCTCGGCGCTGTCTGCCGCACTGTCCAGGTGTCCGAGTGCGTCGCGCATCGCGGCGAAGCCGTCGGCGCGCGGGTCGGGGTCGAGGCCGATGCTCGCGGCCTTGCGGTACAGCTTGTGGGCATAGAGCAGCGAAGGCAGCCCGGGGCTGATCCCATCCACCAGCGACGAGCTGGAGCGCTCTTCCCGCTTGATCTGTTCCCAGTTGGCAATCACTGCATCCGGGGTTTCAGCCTCCGTCGATCCGAAAACATGGGGGTGGCGGCGGACCAACTTGTCGTGGACGGTCCGCGCGACGTCGCCCAGGTCGAAGACCCCCGCCTCCGCCGCGAGGATCGAATGGAACACGACCTGGAACAGCAGATCTCCGAGTTCGTCCTCAACCTTGGCGTAGGTGACTGCATCCAGCGGACCCTCGGGCGCGTCGCTCGGGAGTTGTTCGAGAACCTCGACGACTTCGTACGCCTCCTCCAGGAGGTAGCGCATGAGCGAATGGTGATTCTGGGCGGCGTCCCAAGGGCAACCACCCGGACCGCGGAGTCGGCGCGCGAGCGCGACGAGTTCTGCCACATCACCGGCGATCGTGCGCTCTCCCGCATCCACGAAGATCGAAGTGAGGTGATCCGGGTCCACCTCGCGATCCAGATCCTCGAGCGGCAACGTGGTGACCGCCTCGTCAGGAAGGCCCAGCCGCGCCAGGACGACCACCGGCGTGTCCGCGGCGAGGACATCTAGGAGCGCCAGCTTGACCTCCGAGAGGGTGAAGCGATCGACGACGTGTCCGATCAGCAGCGCGCCGGAGCGCCCCGCGACCGACGGGACGAAGTGCCGCGCATCGACCACATGGACACCGTCCATCGGGTCGTGGTCGAGTCGGGTCCACGCGAGGTCGACGAACGAAAGCCCCGGGTGCACGGTGACCTGCACTCCGGTGGCGGCGCGCAGCAAGGCGACGGTCCGCTCGGCCACTCCGGGGTTGCCGGGAACCGCATAGACGATCTCGCCTGCCTCCCCGGCTGCGGCCACGAGCGTCTCGACGATGCCGCGATAGAGGGAATCGAAATCCGACGCGCCGTCATAGCGATCGTCGAACGTCTCGGCGGTCAACCCGCTCTCCACCAGTTCCACCGCCGCCGGATGCCGCGCCGTGCGAACGAAACGGACCGGGATCCGCTCGAACTCGGCGGCCGCCGCCGGGAGCATCAGGTCCAGGCCGGCCGGACCCAGACCCACGACGACGACGCGGGCTTCGCCCACCGTCGCGCTACCCGCCGGCAGGAGCGGGGGCCGGGGCCGGGGTGGGGACCGCCGGTCCGGACGGTGCCGGAGTCGTCGTGGCCGGACGGTCCTTCACGTCCGGCGGCGAGGGTGGCGTGATGGTGACCGATCCGCCGGAGCGGTCGAGCTTCCCGTACCGGGAGTTCAGCGTCAGCTTGGCGTTGCGCAGGAATTTCGCGACGAGCGGCGCGACCGGATCAGGCGCCTGGACGGTCGCGAGGAGGGGCTGGGCGTTCTGCTCGTTGAGGGGCAACACCGCGATGGCGTGCCAACCGAATTCTGTTTGCACAGGATCCGAGACCCCACCGGTCGGGACCTCTTCCGCCGCGGTACGGAACGTCTCGTCGAGACTCGCCCACTGGCTCGAGCCCTCACACACGAGCAACGCGCCACGCTGGTTCGAGCCCTGATCGGTGGACACGTCGTTCGCGACCGTCGCGAGTGGTTCGCCGGCGCGCAACCGGTCGACGGCGGCCTGCGTTTCCTCCTCGGAGGCCGTGAGCACGTGGCCGACGATCCGCCCGGACGTGCAATCGGCCGCGAAGGTGTCGTAGGCCGACTCACTCGGGAGGGTCGAACTCAGCGCTCGGAGCAATGCCTGCGAACTCGCGATCCGCTTCTGGAGGCGCGTCGGCAGCTCCGCGAAGGCCGCGTCCTGCTGGAGCTCTTGGCGGGCCTGGTCCCGCTCCTGATTTGTGACGGTGACGTTGCGACGGGCTGCGAGCTCCGCGATGGCCTGTTGCTGGATCAGTGACATCACCCACTGCGCCGCGAGGCTCGCGGGGACGGCCTTGCCTTCTCGGATGGTGACCCCCTGCTGGGCCAGACCGTCACGAAACTGCTGGGAGCTGGCCAGGCCCTGGAGATCCTTTTGCACGTCGTCGACGGTGATCGTGGTCCCGTTGACGGTCGCGGCCGTTGCGGGACCGCTCGAGCAGGCCGCCAGCACCCCGAGGGCGGCGAGCATCATGAGGGCAAGGGAGCGTTTCACGAGGCGGTGATCCTAATGGCCAGCGCCTGCGAATCCGGAGCGGGCGCCGGGCGGTCAGTCGAGGAGTTGGGCAAGGAGGTCGACGACGGCGGTGGCGACGTCGCCCGGCGCCGCGCCGAGCGGGATCGCCAGCTCACCGCCCTCCTTGGCCACTGCTTTGGGCCACAGGCGGCGGAGCCGGACCTTGCGGCTCTCGGGCAGTTCGAGCCCTTCGATCCGCACGATGCCCTTCTGCACCGAGACACTGCGCACCCGACGGGTCACGCACTCCGCCCGGAGCCGCGCCGCGGCAAGCAACGCCTCGGCCGGCGGCGGGATCGGCCCGTACCGGTCGAGCCATTCGTCTCGGATATCGGCGACCTCGCCAGCTTCGGTCACCGCAGCCAGTCGGCGGTACGCCTCCATCCGGACGTCGTCGCGTGCGAGGTACTCGCGCGGCAGATGAGCGTCGACGGGAAGGTCGAGGACGACCTCGAACGGTTCGGCCGGCGACTCTCCCTTCAACTCGCTGACCGCCTCGGTCACCAATTCGCAGTACAAGTCGAACCCGACGGCCGCGATGTGACCACTCTGCGCGCCGCCGAGCATGTTGCCGGCACCGCGGATCTCGAGGTCCCGCATCGCGAGCTTGAACCCGGACCCGAGGTCGGTGAACTCGCCGATCGCCTTGAGCCGCTCGTAGGCCTCCTCGCTCAACACGCGGTCGTGGGGATGCAAGAGGTACGCATACGCGCGCTGGCCCCGACGACCGACCCGGCCGCGCAGTTGGTAGAGCTGCGCCAGGCCGAGCAGGTCGGCACGGTCCACGACCATGGTGTTGACCGTGGGCATATCCAGGCCGGACTCGATGATGGTCGTGCACACCAGCACGTCGTATTGACGGTCCGCGAAGTCCAGCACCACTCGTTCGAGGCGGCCCTCATCCATCTGCCCGTGAGCGATCGCGATGCGCGCTTCGGGGACCAGGTGGCGGACCCGTTCGGCAACGTGCTCGATGTCCTGCACGCGGTTGTGGACGTAGAAGACCTGCCCCTCGCGCAGCAACTCCCGCCGGATGGCCTCGGACACGGCGCGGTCGTCGTATTCGCCGACGTAGGTCAGGATGGGTTGGCGAGCTTCGGGCGGCGTCTGCACCAACGACAGATCCCGGATCCCGGTCAGGCTCAACTCCAGCGTGCGCGGGATCGGTGTAGCGGTCAGCGTGAGGACGTCCACGTCCTCGCGGAGATGCTTGATGCGCTCCTTGTGCTTGACGCCGAAGCGTTGCTCCTCGTCGATGACCAGCAGACCGAGTCGCGCGAACCGGACGTCCTGGGATAGCAACCGATGGGTGCCGACGATCACATCCACCCCGCCGCTCGCGAGGTCACGGACGACCGTATTCTGTTCCCCGGGCGTGAGGAAGCGCGAGATGACCTCGACTCGCACCGGGTAGTTGGCGAAGCGTTCGCGGAAGGTCTGGCCGTGCTGGTTGGCCAGCAGCGTGGTGGGGCAGAGGATCGCGACCTGCTTGCCGTCCTGCACCGCCTTGAACGCCGCCCGCAGCGCGACCTCGGTCTTGCCGAAGCCGACATCTCCGCAGATCAGACGATCCATCGGGACCTCGGACTCCATGTCCGTCTTGGTCTCTTCGATCGCCCGGAGCTGGTCCGGGGTCTCCTCGAACGGGAACGAGTCCTCCAGTTCCCGCTGCCAGGGGGTATCCGGTGTGAACGCATGGCCTGGGGTGGCCAGGCGTTTGCGGTAGAGAATCACGAGTTCGGCCGCGATTTCGCGGACGGCCGACCGCACCTTGTTGCGGGTCTTCTGCCACTCCGCTCCACCCATGCGCGAGAGCGACGGTGATTCGCCCCCGGTGTAGCGGCGGACGGTACCGACCTGCTCGGTCGGGACGTAGAGCTTGTCGCCGCCGCGGTACGCAACGAGCAGGTAGTCGCGCTCGACCCCGCCGATCGCACGGGCGACCATCCCTTCGAACCGCCCGACGCCGTGCACCTGGTGGACCACGAAGTCCCCGACCTTCAGGTCGTCGTAGTAGTCGACCTGCTGGCGAGCTCCCCGCGCGACCCGATGTACCCGTCGCCGTCCGGTGAGATCCGCTTCGGCCACCAGCGCGAGGCCGGCACCGGGGACGATCACGCCCCGTTCGAGCGGAGCGATGATCACGCTGACCGCGCCCGGGGCGGGGACGGCACCGACCGTCGCGTCGATGCCTTCGCCCGCCAACACCTCGGCGAGGCGGGCGGCCGACCCGGTTCCCTCCGCCGCGAGTACCACTCGGTTCCCGTCGCGCACCGAGCGCGCGCATGCGCTCGGCCAGCGCCTCGACATCGCCGACAACCGGGTCGAACGCGGAAGCCACGAGCAGGTCGGTCTCGGGCGAGTCCGGAGCCGAGAGCACCGAAGTGGTCGCTGACCTCGTGTGCGACAACAACCGCTCGAACGGCAGTGAGAGGCGCGGGAACACATCACCGGTCGCGTCCCACGTCCCCGCCAGGGTTGCGCCCAGCGCCTCCTCCTCGTCGAGCAGCTCCTGGGCCCGATCGCGCATACGGCGGGGCTCGACGAGCAGCACCCGAGCGCCGTCGGGCAACAAGTCGGGCAGGAGGTGCTCTTCGGCGGTCAGCCAGGGCAGCCAGGACTCCATGCCATCGAAGGTCTGCCCTTCGGCGAGCCGGTCCCACTGCTCCCGGCCCCACGGCGCGGACGCGAGCAGTTCGGCCGCCCGTGAGCGGACCTCGTCGGTCGGGAGCAGCTCCCGGCACGGAAAGATCGAGACGGACTCGAGTTCGTGCGTACTGCGCTGGTCACCGACCGCGAACTCCGAGACCCGCTCGACCTCGTCGCCCCACTGGTCGATACGGATCGGGTGTTCGGCCGTCGCCGGGAACACGTCCACGATCGAGCCGCGCACCGCCACCTCGCCACGGCCCTCGACCTGGTACTCGCGGCGGTATCCCATTGTGACGAGCGAGGCCACGGAGCGCGTCGCGGTCGAGGGTGTCGCCGGCGCACACCGTGATCGGTTCCACCGCTTCCACGTGCGGACCGAGTCGCTGCACCAGGGCGCGCACCGGTGCGACCACGACCGCCGGTGCGTGATCGCCGCCCGTCCGGAGCCGCCACATGACCCGCAGCCGGCGACCCATCGTTTCCAACGCCGGTGAGACGCGTTCGAACGGGAGCGTCTCCCAGGCGGGGAACAGCTCGACCGCCTCCGCGCCGAGCATCGGCACGAGGTCCCCCGCCAGGCGTTCGGCCTCGGCGACGGTGGGCACGGCGATCAGCAGCGGCCGGACCCCGGACAGTTGGTGCACCGACGCAGCGAACAGTGCCCGCGCCGCATCCGGAACTGCGACCACCTCGGCGCGCCCCGATGCTGTCGCGACCACGACAGGATCGGTGGTCAGCAGGCGCGGGAGGTCAGCCAGCGCAGGAATCATCGGGGGCACGGCACCACTCTGACCGACGGGACCCGCCGGGAGCGAACGCCAGAGCGCTGGCGATCAGTCCCGGCGGGAGCCGAGGCGGTCGAGCAGACTCGTCGTACTGAACCCGTCCATGAGCGGAGCCCGCAGGACCCGGCCGCCCCACGACCGCACCTCGTCGCCGCCCACGATGTCGGACTCGGCGTAGTCCTCGCCCTTGATCAGCACATCCGGACGGAGCGCTTCGATCACCGCGAGCGGGGTCGGCTCGTCGAAGCACACGATCGCGTCCACCGCCGCCAGTCCCGATAGCACCTGCACGCGAGCCGCCTCCGCGTTGACCGGCCGCCCGGGCCCCTTCAGCTCACGTACCGAACGATCCGTATTCAAGGCGACGACGAGCCGGTCGCAGTTGCGGCGGGCCCAGTCCAGATAGGTGACGTGCCCGGCATGCACGATGTCGAAACAGCCGTTGGTGAAGCCGACCTCGTGGCCCTCGCTGCGCCACTGGCTCACGAGCCCGACGGCCGACTCGAGCGACACGATCTTCTCGTCGAGTGCCGGCAGTTGGCTGACCGCAGGACCGAGCGCACCCAGCAGCTCCTGCTGCTGGATCGGCACCGTGCCGGTCTTGCCCACGATGATGCCTGCGGCCAGGTTCGCGAGCACCGCCGCGTCGTGCGAGTCCAGGCCGGCCGCGACGCCGGCGGCAAGTGTGGCAATCGCGGTGTCGCCCGCCCCCGAGACGTCGAAGACCTCACGGGCCCGCGCGGGCACGTGACGGGTCCCGGTGGGATCGATCAACGAGATCCCGGCCTCACCCCTGGTCAGGGTCAGGAAGTCCAGCGAGAGAAGCTCACGCAATCGGATGGCGGCCTCGATCAGCTCCTGGGAGTCCGAGGCCGAGACCTGCGTGGTCGCCGCCAGCTCCGTCTCATTCGGCGTGATCGTCGTCGCCCCGCGGTACTTGCCGTAGTCCATGCCCTTTGGGTCGACGAGCACGGGGATCCCCCGCTGCCGGGCCCGGGCGATCAGTCGCCGGCACAGCTCCTCGGCGATGACCCCCTTCGCGTAGTCCGAGAGCACCAATGCCTCGTAGCCATCGTCGAGCAACTCGACCACGCGGTCGTCCCAACCAGCGCGCGCCGCGGCCGGCCGAGGCGTCGTGTCCTCGTCGTCAATGCGCACGAGCTGCTGCTGGCCGGACAACACACGAGTCTTGGTCGTCGTCGGCCGACCGCGCACGACCTCGACCCCTTGCACGCGCACACCAGCCAGACCCAGGAGTTCGCGCAGCCGCGCCCCAGGCTCGTCGTCGCCGGTCCACCCCGCGACATCCGCGTGCACACCGAGACCAGCGAGGTTCGAGCGCGACGTTGCCTGCTCCTCCGACCGAGACCGACTCGCGCCCCAGCCGCACCACCGGCACCGGGGCTTCGGGTGAAATACGCGCGACATCGCCGACCAGGTAACGGTCGAGCATGAGGTCGCCGACGACGAGCATGCGGCAGCCGACGAAGCCACCACGGACGGCGGCGTCGACGAGATCAGGTCGGTCGAACATCGGCGTCCTCGTCCGAAAGCGCCTCTTCGACCAATTCGCACAATGCGTGTCCGAGGAAGAGGTGGGCCTCTTGAATGCGGCAGGTGCGTTGGATCGGCACGACGATCGGCACGTCGGCCCGAGCGGCGAGCTTGCCGCCGTCACCGCCGGTGAGTGCCACCGTCAGGGCGCCCCGGGCGCTCGCAGTGTCCACCGCGGCCAGCACGTTGGCGCTGTTCCCAGAGGTCGACAGCGCCACCGCGACGTCGTCGGGGCCGCAGAGTGTTTCCACCTGGCGGGCGAAGATCATGTCGAAGGCGTAGTCGTTCGCGATCGCCGTCAGCAAGGAGGTGTCCGCGACGAGAGCGAACGCGGCAATTCCGCGACGCTCACGTTCGAACCGCCCGACGAGCTCGCCGGCAAAGTGCAACGCTTGGGTCGCGCTCCCCCGTTCCCGAAGAAGTACACGGAGCCACCCCGGCGCGAGCGATCCACGATCTCGAACGCGGCGCGCTGCAATGACGGCCAGACCCCGCCGATGTCCGCCATCATCGACTGGTGTTCGCGAATAGCCTTCTCGAAGTCCACGCGTGAAATCTCTCGACGGGCCTGGGAACGTGCTTGAGGGTAACAATCGGGTGATCCTGCTCGATCGGGACGGTGTCCTGAATGTGGATCGAGCCGAGTCAGTGCGCAGTCTTGACGATCTCGAGGTCGAGGTGGGGGCAATCGAGGGTTGCCGCCGGCTGCGGGCCGCCGGCATCACCCTCGCGGTCGTCACCAACCAGTCGGCGGTGGGGCGGGGTTGGATGACCCGAGCGACGCTCGATACGGTCAATCTCGCGCTGGACGAACAACTGGGCGGAGCGATCGACCGCTGGTTCGTCTGCGATCACGGCCCGGACGCGAGATGCCGGTGCCGCAAGCCGGGCACGCTGCTGCTCGAGCAGGCCCGGAGCCACTACGGCTTCGACCCGGCCCGGATCTCCTTCGTCGCCGACGCGGACCGCGATATCGAGGCCGCCCGGGCCTTCGGTTGCCGACCGGTGCTGGTCCGCACCGGGAAGGGTGCCGCGACCGCGATCTCGTATCCGGACGTTCCCAGCTACGCGGACCTCGACGGGTTCGCCACTGCGTTCCTCGCCGACCCGGCGGCGCCCGCGCTCAGTTGAAAGCGTTCATCGCCGCATCGAGGCCGTCGCGTGCGATCGCCTCCACCGCGTCGGCCGCGCGCTCGATCGCCACGTCGATTTCGGTCCGCTCGCGTTTGCCGAATTTGGCGAGTACGTGGTCCGCGCCCCGGTCCTTGGAGGCCGGCTTGCTGACGCCGATGCGCACTCGACCGAAGGCGTCGGAATGGAGGTGGGCCTTGATGGAGCGCAACCCGTTGTGGCCGGCCAGTCCCCCGCCGGACTTCAGCTTGAGCGACGCGACCGGAAGATCGAGCTCGTCCTGCACGACGACGATCTGCTCGGGGTCGACACCGTAACGATGGGCGAGTCGCCGCACCGCGTCCCCGGATTCGTTCATGAAGGTGAGCGGGACCGCGAGCGCGACTCGGGCTCCCTCGATTCGGACTTCGTCGGCGAGCGCCCGTTCCTTGCCCTTGCGCAAGCGAGCGCCGTGCCGAGAGGCGAGCAGCTCGACCACTTCCGCTCCGACGTTGTGGCGGGTGCGCCGCGTACTCCGGGCCCGGATTGCCGAGTCCGACGACCAGCAGATCGGCCGGTGTCCCGCGACGGGCACCCCGGTCCCGCACGCGCTACTCCTCGCCGTCGGCGCCTTCGTCGCCGCCTTCGGAAGCCTCGCCGTCGCCGCCTTCGCCCTCTTCGCCCTCTTCGCCCGCTTCCTCTTCTTCGTCCATGCCGCGCGGAATCGTGACCTGCACGACGAGGTCGTCGGCCTCCTGTTGCACCGCGACGCCGACCGGAATCACGAGATCCTCGACGCGCAGCTGGTCACCCAGCGCCAGCGACGAGACGTCGACCTCGAGGAGGTCGGGAATGTTGCCCGGCATCGCTTCGACGGTCACGGTGAACACGAGCTGTTCGAGGACGCCGCCTTCCCGGATACCCGGTGCGTCACCGATGAGCTGGATCGGGATCTCGGCCTGGACCGCGACATCGCGCCGAATCCGGATGAAGTCCACGTGGACCAGATCGCCCCGAGTCGGGTGTCGTTGGATCTGGCGAGCGAGCGCCAGCGTGTCGTCGCCCTCGAGCTGCAGCGTGATCAGCGTGTTCGCTCCGGAGGCGCCGTGGAGGATCCGCTCCAGCGCCAGTGCATCGACGATCACGGACTCGGCATTGTCGGAGAGGCCGTACACGACCGCAGGCACCTGGCCGGCTCGCCGGTGGCGTCCGGCGGGACCGGAACCGAACTCGGTCCGCGGAGCAGCGGTCAACTTGATGTCAGACATGGCGCGAGGGGTCCTTCAAGATCTGTGGGAGAGCGACCCACCATTGTGGTCGAGCCGGACCCCGCGGACCAAACCCAGATTCGGAGCCGATCAGACGTTGTCGCCCTGGAAAAGCTCCGAGACGCTGCGTTCCTCGAAGACGGCACCGAGCACCTCGGCGACGATCGGGGCGATCGAGAGCACGGTGAGGCTGTCAAAATGCTTCTCGGACGGCACCGGCAGGGAGTTGGTGACGACCACCTCGCGGATCGGGCCGTTCTTGAGCCGGTCGACCGCCGGGCCCGAGAGCAGCCCGTGGGTCGCGAGCACGAAGACCGAGGCGGCGCCGCGCTCCATGAGGAGTTCCGCAGCACTCACGACGGTGCCCGCGGTGTCGATCATGTCGTCGATCAACACGCACTGACGACCTTCGACGGCGCCGACCACATTCGTGGCGATGGCGACATTGTGGGTGCCCTTGGGTCGCCGCTTGTCGATGTAGGCGAGGTCGGCCCCGATGCCGTGGCCGTCGAGGCAGTTGGCGAAGCGGCGCGCCATCTTCCCCGCGCCGGCATCGGGCGAAACCACCGTGACCTCGATGTCGGGTTCGAGCGACGTCGCGAGGTGGTCGGCGAGCAACGGGACCACGGTCAGGTGGTCGACCGGGAAATTGAAGAACCCCTGGATCTGCCCCGTGTGGAGGTCGACCGCCACCACGCGATCCGCGCCCGCGACGCTGAGGAGGTCGGCCAGCAGCCGGGCGGTGATCGGTTCGCGTCCCTCGGCCTTGCGGTCCTGGCGGGCGTATCCGTAGAACGGGCAGACCGCGGTGATCCGCTTCGCCGAGGCGCGCTTCGAGCGCGTCGATCATGATCAGCTGTTCCATGATCCGGTCGTTGATCGGATCACAGTGGCCCTGGAACACGAAGGCGTCCGAGCCGCGCACGTTCTCGCCGAACCGGCAGTAACGCTCGCCGTTGGCGAAGCGCGACAAGCTCACGTCTCCCAACGGGACGTCCAGGCACGCTGCGATCTCCTCGGCCAGCTCTCGGTTGCCCGAACCGGAGAACAGCTGCATCGTCTTGCGCTGGACCAGCTCCATCACGCGTCGTCCTCCGTGGTGTCATGCTCGGTTGCAGCGGCCTCGCGGCGCGCTACCCATCCCTCGTCGATCTCGGCCGGTACGCCTCGCGCCAGGGCTCCCGGAGGAACGTCGGAACGAACAACTGCACCGGCACCCGTGTACGCGCCGTCGCCGATCTCCACCGGTGCGACGAGCACCGAGTTGGATCCGATGCGAACGTTCTCGCCGATGCGGGTCACGTGCTTGTTCTTGCCGTCGTAGTTGGCCGTGATGGTGCCGGCCCCGACGTTCGCGGCGGCGCCGATCTCGACGTCGCCCATGTACGCGAGGTGCGGCACCTTGGCGCCGGCCCCGATCTCGGCATTCTTCGTCTCGACGAAGGTCCCGACGTGGGCGCCCTCGGCCAGCTGGGTACCCGGCCGCAGCGAGACGAACGGGCCGACGGTGCACTCGTCGCCGATCACCGAGTCGCGCGCCACGGTGTTGGCCACGGTCGCCCGCGCCCCCACGACGGTGTCCACGAGGCGGGTGTCGGGCCCGATCACCGCGCCGGTCGCGATCGAGGTGCGTCCCTCGAGGATGGTCCCGGGCAGCAGGCGCACATCCGGAGCCAGGGCGACGGTCGCATCCACGTAGGTGGCGGCCGGGTCCACCATGGTGACGCCGTCGGCCATCCACCGCTCGTTGATCCGTTCGCGCAGCGCAGCCTCGGCGGTGGCGAGCTGTACCCGGTCGTTCACGTGCCGGGCCGCGGTCGGATCGTCGGCGGCCACTGCGACCACAGGATGACCCGCTTCGCGCAGCACCGCGACGGCATCGGTCAGGTAGTACTCGCCCTGCGCGTTCTCCGGGCTGAGCCGGCGCAGCGCCGGCGCGAGCAGGCTGCGCCGGAAGCAGTAGATGGAGGTGTTGACCTCGGCGATCTCCAACTGCTCCGGCGTCGCGTCCGCGCGCTCGACGATGCAATCCACGCGACCCTGGGAGTCACGGACGACGCGGCCGAAGTTCCACGTCCAACGCGCGAGCTCCGCGGTCAGCATCGTCACCGCGGCGTCCGACTCCCGGTGCACCGTGGCCAACCGGGCGAGGAGCTCCGGTCGCACGAGCGGCGCGTCGCCGGGCATGACCAACACGTCGCCTTCGTCGTCGGCGTCGTCCGGAAACGCAGTGAGCGCCACACTGGCCGCATCACCCGTGCCGCGCTGGACGGACTGCTCCACGAAGACGACCGGTACGTCCGTCTCGAGCTGGTCCTGGAGCGTCTTGGTGACCCGCTCGGCGCCGTGGCCGACGACCACGACGATCCGCTCGAGGGGTAGGGCAGCCAGCGCGTCGACGACGTGGAGCACCATCGGGCGCCCGCACAAGGGGTGCAGGACCTTGGGCGTGCCGGAACGCATCCGAGTGCCTTCACCCGCTGCCATGACGACCCCGGCGAGAGGTCGGTACCCGCTCACGTGGTTGCTCGCTTCCTTTCGCATCGATCCGGTGGTGCCGTCACGTTCCTCGACTCGGGCCTGCCCGGATTCCCAGGCCCCGCTCGGGGGCGAGGTTTCGAACCTCGACTTGGGACTCCAAAGGACCCCGTGCTGCCGTTACACCACCCCCGAAGGACTCAGGCCCGACTGTACTTGCCACCTGTGTCCAGCTCCGACGAGATCAGCCCGGCGAGCGGATGTGCCGCACCCGGTGCAGGTCGGGTAGCGTCCCGGCCGCCATGGGCTCCCTGATCAAGAAGCGCCGCAAGCGCATGCGGAAGAAGAAGCACAAGAAACTGCTGAAGAAGACGCGCTGGCAGCGTCGTCAGCAGGGTCGCTAGCCGGTCCTTCGACCGGCCGTCGCTTCCCCGCCGTCATCCCCCGGAGTCCGTTCGGCCATCATCGGCCGACCTGAGCACCGGGGCCGCGAACGCCCCTACGCCGATCTCATCGCGCCACGCGCGTCGCCTGCGCCTGCCCCTCCTCCGGGCTGCCAACCGGCCACCAGAGCGAAGAACCGCTGCCCGCGAGGTGCACCGGCTCTCCCGCCAGCCCCTCGAGCGCCGACCGCAGGGGGGCCAGCCGGGGATCGACGGCCTCGGCGGCCGGCTCCAGGTCGTTGACCAGGGCTGGGACGAGCGATGCGACCGCCGACGGCGCCGCCGACCGATCCCCCGTCGGTCCTCCCAGATCGTCCCAGGCCCGGAAGACCGCCGGCGTGGAGATCCCGAACCCCGGCGTTGCGACGACGACATCGAGCGGCCCGTCGAGCGTCACCGGTTCCAGCAACTCACCCCGGCCGCGCATCAGGACCGGCATCCCGTCGACACAGACCGGCACATCCGAACCAAGCGACTCGGCCGCCGCCCGGATACGCGCCATGGGGACGGCGAATCGATCGCGCAACGTCCGGAGCACCGCCGCAGCGTCGGCCGAGCCGCCCCCGAGGCCGCCACCGACCGGGATCTGCTTCACGAGTTCGATCGCGATGCCGAGGTCGTCGCCCATGACGGCTCGCGGCGGCGCGCACCGCGAGGTTGTCTTCGCCGCGTGGGACCTCCGGCCCGGCACCGATGACCTCGAGCGTGACGTGCCCCGCGGGTGCCGCGCTGATCGTCAGGCGATCACACGGACTCCCGACCATCACGGTCAGCGCCTCGAGCTCGTGAAAGCCGTCCGGGCGCGTCCCGAGGACCCGCAAGGTCAGCGTGAGCTTCGCCGGCGCGAACGCGAGAAGCGCCCCCTCCGAAGTCACGATGCCGCCCGGGCGAGTGCAGCCCACTCGGCCAACGTCAGCGTCTCGGCCCGGCGGCGTTCGTCGATACCCGCCTCGGCGAGCCGCGCGCCCGCGTCGGGTCCCAGGACTCCCCGGAGCGCGCCCCGCAGCATCTTGCGACGCTGACCGAAGCCGGCCCGGACGAGCGCGAACAGCGCATCACGATCCGGCACTTCGACCGGCGGCACCGCGTGACGGACGATGCGCACCAGCGCGGAATCCACCTTCGGCTGGGGCACGAAGACGGTCGGCGGCACAATGCCCACAACCTTCACCGCTCCGAAGTAGGCGGCTTTCACGGTGACGGCCCCATAGGCCTTGGTCCCCGGCGACGCGGCGAACCGTTCCCCGACCTCACGCTGCACCATGACCAACAGCGTCTCCACCATCGGCGCGGATTCCAGGACGCGCATCACCAGCGGTGTCGCCACGTTGTAGGGCAGATTCGCGACCAACTTCCAGGTGCCGGGCGCAACCCCTTCGGCGCGTTGCGAGGCGGCAAGGGTCGCCGCAAGGTCGATCTCCATGGCGTCGCCGATGACGACCTCGGCCCGATCGCCGACGATTTCGGTCAGCGCGGGAAGGACGTGGCGGTCCATCTCGACTGCGGTGACCCGCGCGCCGGTGTCCAACAGGGCGCTGGTCAACGAACCGATGCCCGGGCCGATCTCGAGGACCGCGTCATCGCGGTCGACCGCAGCCAAGCGGACGATGCGCGCGGCGGTATTCGGATCCGCAAGGAAGTGTTGGCCCAGTGCGCGACTCGGGCGGAGCCCGTGGCGTTCGAGCAACGCCGGAATCGTGGCCGGGGTCAGCGCCACCGGCGCGCCATACCGATCAGTTCGCGTAGTAGAGCTTGACCGACAGCACCCCGGTGCCGAGCGGTGCGAGCTGGGCGAACACATCCTTGTTGAGGTCGATGATGCGACCGGTCCAAGCCTCGGGCCCACGGTCACCGACGCGGCAGGTCGCGGACCGCCCGTTGGAGGCCACGACCTTCACCAGGGTGCCGAACGGCAGCGTCAGGTGGGCGCAGGACCCAGAACCGGCGTGACTGGCGTAGTGGGTCGCCTGGCCGCTCTGGATGAATCGACCGGCCCGACCTGTGGTCGGCGGCGCGACCGGCGCCGGTCCGCCGCTCCACCGCTTGGTGCCGCGAGCGACGATCCGGGTGACCGGGGCTTCCACCGTGACCCGCCCCACTTCGTTCCACGACTCGACGTTGCCATCGCGCTTGGTGACCTCGGAGATGATCCGATCGACGCCATTGCGGCCCTCTTGGATCGTCCTGGTCCGGCCGGAGTAGACCGTCGGATCGTCGCGGGTCTCGGTGGTGAACGGCACAACCCGCTCCTCCGCGACCCGATCGGTACTCAGGCGGAACACCTGGACCGCCAGGCCGTTGGTGATGCGCGTGTCGACCGGGGGCTGAATCTCGTCGTTGGGGCCGACCTCGATTCCCCGACCCGCGAGCAGTTCACCGACGGTCAACGCGGTGGTCGCAGCGACGTTCGCGCTCTCGCCATCCACGGTGACCGCGACGTCATTCGGAGTACGGAACACGAGGCGGTCGTCGCGACCGACCCGGTTCGTCTCGCCGACGAGCATCAGGCCGGCCGGGATGTTCAGGTCACGTCGAACCCGGGCGATGTCCCGATAGGTGGTGCGCTGGCTGGTGACCGTCCCGTCGACATCCACGACGACCGGGAACGCGCGCATGACTCGTACTGCGAGCCCCTGTTCGAGGCGGGCGGAGATGGGCGGGATGACGCGATCGCCCGGTCGCACCACGACGCCCTGGGCCGCGAGCAGATCGCCGACGGTGCCGGCCCGGGTCACGATCGTGCTGGCCTGACCGTCGACCGCCACCGTGACGTCCTTGCGCGGCGCATTCGGTCCCAACAGGTGGGCACCGGCACCGACGAGGGCGGCACACAGGACGACGACGAGCATCGTCAGGACCACCCGGCGCCGCATGCGCAGCGACCGGCGCCGACGCGCGATGGCCGGGCGGTTGGGATGGATCGCGGCATATTCGGGCGGGATGGGCAACGAATCCGGGCTCGCGAGCACCGCCGTGTCGGGGAATGCCGCCGTGTCGGGGAATGCCGCCGCGTCGGGGAATGCCGCCGCGTCGGGGAATGCCGCCGCGTCGGGGAATGCCGCCGTCTCGGGGAATGCCGCCGTCTCGGGGACCGGCGCGGTCTCCCTGAACGGCGGTGCCACGACCGAAGCGGCAACTGCCGCCGGCGGGCCCGGTGACGGGTCCGGCTCGGGCGCGCCGTCGGTCGTGACGATCGGAACCGCGCCGGTGAAGAACGGGTGGTCAGCGTCCGCCGAACGCCAGAACCCGGCTTCGAGCACCTCGAGCTCCCGATCCAGCGAGTCCTGATCCTCTTCGAGGGTGAGGAGTTCCAGCTCGCCGCTGAGGTCGATCGTCTCGAGCGTCGCGGTCAGGTCGATGGGCAGCCACGCGTCCGGTTCCGGCGCGTCGAGGCGGGCCGGTGAGGGACGAACCGATTGCAGCGCGTAGCGACGAGCGTGCGCGTCGCCGGTCGCCACGCGCGCAGCAGGTCGAAGTCGGGGCTCGCTGATCGGGTCCGCCTCCCGGTCATGTGGCCGCCAGGGGTTGGCCACTGAGAAGCGGCGAAGCTAACGACGCCCTCCCGAGGGGTCAATCTGAGTCCCAGATTTTGCCAGTGCGTCCGACTCCGACCCCGGAATCGGGGGGTTCTCGCGTCCAGCAGTCTTCGCCGACGCTCAGGAAATCCCGAAGACGCGGCGCGCGTTCGCCGCGGTCGCCTCCGCCACCACGGTCGGCTCGACACCGCGGGCGGCCGCGACGCCGGCTCCCACGGCGGTGACCCATGCGGGTTCATTGGTCCGGCCGCGATTCGGGACTGGCGCGAGGTACGGGCTGTCCGTCTCGATCAGGATTCGGTCGAGTGGCGTCGCCGCGGCGGCGGCACGGATGTCCCCGGCGTTCTTGAACGTCACGATGCCCGAGAACGAAACCCACGCGCCGCGGTCGACACAGGCCGCGGCTTCGTCGGGGCCGCCGGTGAAACAGTGGAACACGGTCCGCGCCGGCATTCCCGCCGCGTCGAGCAAGGCGAAAGTCTCGTCCCACGCCTCGCGGGTGTGGATCACGAGTGGCAGCTCGCGATCACCGGCGAGGTCGATCTGGATTCGGAAGGCGTCGGTCTGATCCGGGCCGGGCGAGTATTCGTAGTGATGGTCGAGGCCGGCCTCGCCGATTGCGACGATCCCACCGGCGTCGACCAGCTCGAGCAGCCCCGGCCACAGTTCGGCGCGGCGCGCCGCGTCGTGAGGGTGTAACCCGACCGTCGCCGAAACGTCGTCATGGCGCCGACTCAGGGCCACCGCCGCGGTTGACGTGGCCAGATCGGTCCCGACGCAGACGAGGTGCTCAACGCCGGCCACGCGCGCCCGCTCGACGATCGGGTCAGCCAGTTCGGGCTCGGCCGGGAGGTGACAGTGACTGTCGATCCAGCGTGTTGCCGCGGTCACGGCAGGCTCACCCTTCCAGCCGGGGAAAGAGCGCGGCGCCCTTCTCCACGGTGTTGCCCGCGGTCGGAGCGACGCCCCAGGCGAGTCCCGTCGGCACGCGGACTTCCTCGGGGCGGCCGGGAAGCCCGAGTCGGGCCCAGAGTTCGGCCGCGGCCCGGGGGATCAGCGGCGACGCGAGCACCGCGACGATGCGCAGTACCTCGAGGCAGTCACCGAGGACCGCGGCGGTCGCCGCGGCATCGCCGGCCTTGTGCGTCGCCCACGGCGCCGAGTCCTCGATGTAGGCGTTGGCATCGCGGATCAACTGCCAGACCGCGCCGAACGCGTCGCTGAACTCCAACTCGGCGAGCCCGGCTTCCATCGCGTCGAGCGCGACCTGCGTCTGTGCGACGAGGGGACCGTCGGCTCGGGTCTCGGGAACCACGCCGTCGCAGTAGGACACCACCATGTTGAGGACACGACTCGCGAGGTTGCCGAAGTTGTTCGCGAGGTCTGCGTTGTAGCGCGCGACCATCGCCTCGTAGCTGAAGTCACCGTCCTGACCGAAGCGGACGTCGGTCACCATGTGGTAGCGGAACCCGTCACTGCCGAATTCGGGGACGAGGTCCGCGGGCGCAATGTTGTTCAAGCTGGTCTTGCTCATCTTCTCGCCACCGACGAGCAGATAACCGTGGGCAAAGACACACCCCGGCAGCGGGAGGCCGGCCGCCATCAACATGGCGGGCCAGTAGACCGCGTGGAAACGAAGGATGTCCTTGGCGATGAGGTGATACTGCGCCGGCCATCGCCGGGCGAAGGTGGCCGGATCGACACCGAAGCCGACTGCCGTCGCGTAGTTGATGAGCGCGTCGTACCAGACGTAGGTGACGTGGTCGGCGTCCCACGGCAACGGGATGCCCCATGAGATCGACGTGCGACTCATCGAGAAGTCACGCAGGCCCTGCTTGATGAACCCGAGGACTTCACTGCGCTTTCCCGCCGGCTGGACCGCTTCGGGATGCGCGGCGTAGTAGTCCAGGAGCGGCTGCTCGAACCGGGAGAGTTGGAAGAAGTAGTTCTCCTCGGTGACTCGCTCGACCGGCCGCGCATGGATCGGACACAACCCTTCTGCGTCCGGGCTCGCGCGCACGAGTTCGTCGTCGGTGTAATAGGCCTCGCACGCGACGCAGTACAAGCCTTCGTACGTGGCCAGCTCGATGAAGCCGTTGTCGTAGACCTGCTGGAGGAACGCCTGCACCGAGGTGCGATGACGATCCTCGGTGGTGCGAATGAAGTCGTCGTAGCTGATGTCGATCTCAGCCCAAGCATCACGGAAACGGGCGCTCGTGATGTCGGCCCATTCGATCGGTGAGACGCCGCGCTCCTCGGCCGCACGCTGGATCTTGAGGCCATGCTCGTCGGTGCCGGTGAGGAACAGGACGTCGTCACCGTGGAGCCGGCGCCACCGGGCGAGCACGTCTGCATGGACCGTGGTGTAGGCATGCCCGATGTGCGGCGCGTCGTTGACGTAGTAGATCGGGGTCGTCAGATAGAACGATTCGGACACGCGCCCTACAGTACCGACGGTCCGGGTCGATCCCGGCGCTCATTCGGAAGGAATGCACGAACATGGCGAATGGCGTGGCCCGCAAGGTCGACCAGCTCGGCCGCGTCGTGTTGCCCGTCGAGATGCGCAAGGCACTGCGCATCGAACTCGGCGACCTCGTGATGATGTCGGAGGACGCGGGACGCATCGTGCTGGCGAAAGTCGAGCAGCGATGCGTCTTCTGCGCCGCCACCGACCAGCTCCGCGAGTTCGCCGACAAGCTCGTGTGCCCTCAGTGCGTGGAGCGCGTCAGTCAGTTGTGAGTCGGACCGCCCGCTCGTAGACCTCGCGGCGCGCGAGGCCGAGTCCTTCGGCGACCGCGGCAGCAGCATCCCGGGTGGACAGCCCGGCGGCCAGCTCCGAACGCAGCGCCGCGTCGATTGCAGCGCCGGTCGGCGGTTCGGCTGCACGTCGGCGCCCGGCCACGACGATCACGCATTCGCCGACCGGCTCGCCGACCGCGGCAGCCAAGGGGCCGAGCGGCAACCGGATGACCTCCTGATGCGCCTTGGTCAGCTCGCGGGCCACCGCCGCTGCTCGATCGGCGCCGCAGTGCACGGCCAACTCCCGGAGCGTCGCCCCGAGGCGCTTCGGCGATTCGTAGATCACCGCGGTGCGCGAGTCCACCGCGAGCTCTGCCAGCCGCTCGGCCCGGGCCCGTCCCTTGCGGGGCAGGAATCCCTCCATCACAAAGCGTTCCGTGGGTAACCCCGACAGGACCAGCGCGGTGGTTGCGGCGTCCGGGCCCGGCACAACGTCGACGGCGAGCCCCGCATCGACACAGGCGCGCACCAGCCGCGCGCCGGGGTCGCTCACCGCCGGCATCCCGGCATCGGTGACGACGGCCACCGTGTCACCGCGGGCCACCCGGTCGACGACCCATGCCGCACGGCCCGCCTCGGCCGGTGCCGGCATCGAGCGCAGTCGCCGCCCGCCACCGATCCCGGCGTGGGTCATCAGACCACGCGTGCGGCGAGTGTCCTCGCACAGGATCACGTCCGCGTCGCGCAGCGCTTCGACCGCGCGGGGAGTCAGGTCCCCGAGGTTCCCGATGGGTGTTCCCACGAGGACGAGGCAGCCGGTCACGCGCGCGGACCTCGACCCGATCACCCACGTGCAGTCCCCAGCGCGCCCAGGCGCCGGCCTCGGCTTCCAGCACCATCGCCGATCGCCACACGAATGCCGAACATCGCCCGGGGCCCAACGACGACACCTTGACGACGGCACCGCTGCGATCACAGAACGCGATATCGATGGGAAATCGCATCCGGAAGGTGTGCACCTGCCGACACGGCCGCAGGACCATGACGCCGTCGATCCCGGTCCGCCCGAGCAGCCCTCGAGCCCGGCCCCTCCGGGTGTCAGGTATCTCGGCGGCGGCGACGTCCACGTCGTCCCGAACCAGGCGGCCGGTGGTCACGTTCGGGACCGTACCTGCCAAGGCCTCCAGAACCCGCGTCGGTACGATCACCGGGTGTCGTCACCGGAGGTAGCCAATGCGCACCGCTTCGGCTACCAGCCTGCCCTCGATGGGCTCCGTGCAGTGGCCGTGGCCGCGGTGGTGGCATTCCACCTCGACGAAACCGGATTCACCGGCGGGTTCCTTGGCGTCGACACCTTCTTCGTCCTCTCAGGGTTCCTCATCACGACCCTGCTGGTCCTGGAGTGGCGCGGTACTCGCGGCATCGGGCTCCTCGCGTTCTGGGGCCGGCGCGCCCGACGACTCCTGCCCGCCCTCCTGCTCCTGCTGGTCGCGGTGGGCATCTGGGCACACTTCAAGGTGCCCGCCACCGATCTGGACCGCGTCCGTTGGGACGGGATCGCCGGTCTCTTCTACGTCGCGAACTGGCGGTTCGTCGTGTCCGGTCAGTCCTACTTCGACCTCTTCGCGGGCGCGTCGCCGTTCCGTCACCTGTGGTCACTCGCGATCGAGGAGCAGTTCTATCTGATCTGGCCCCTCGTGACGTTGGGCTGCCTGCGTCTCGGCAAGGGTCGGCTTCGGCCGCTGCTCGTCGTGACGGTCGCAGGCATCGCCGGCTCGGCGTTGCTCATGGCCCTCCTCTACGACGGCGCCGACCCCTCGCGTGCGTATTACGGCACGGATACCCATGCGCACCCGATCCTCGTCGGCGTCGCCCTCGCGTTGATCCTGGTCGATCGGCCCGCGGTCACAACCCGCTCACGCCGACTCGACGCGTTGGGCTTCGGCGCGCTCCTCACCATGGCGTTCGCGTTCGCGTTCGCGCACGACACGAGCGCGCGCCTGTACCGGGGTGGCTCCTTGCTGTTCGCCATCGTCGTCGCAGTCCTCATCGCGGCGGCCGTGCGGGCGCCGGCCGGCATCCTGGCGCGAGCGCTCGCCTGGCGACCGCTGGTCGCGCTCGGCGTCATCTCCTACGGCGTGTACCTGTGGCACTGGCCAGTCATCGTCTACGTCGACGGCGCGCGGACCGGCTGGTCGGGCGGCTCGCTCGCGCTCCTGCGCATCGCGCTCACGCTCGCCCTCGCGATTGCGTCCTTCTTCCTGGTGGAACGACCGATCCGACTCCGCCTCCACGGACGTGCGGCATGGCTGGCCGGTCCGATCGGCGTGGCGGTCGGCATCCTCGCCGTCCTCGGCGGCACGGTCGGCGCCACCGCGGCGCCCGACTTCTTCGGCGCCGAGCCCGGACCGACCACGAGCACGACGCTCGGTCCCGTCGCATCCGGGAACCCGACGCACGCGGTCCTCGTCGGTGACTCACTGGCAGCGTCCCTCGGGCCCGGCCTCGACGATGCCCTCACCGCGGCAGGCGTGACCTTCGAAGCCGCGGCGACGCCCGGCTGCTCGATCCTGCGCGGCGTCACGGTGCGCGACAACGGCCGTCCGTTTCCCTGGTCGCGCGACTGCAACCGTGCCATCCCGCCGGCACTGCGAACCGTGGTGGACACCGAACCTCGTCCCGACCTGATCCTGTGGCTGGCGAGCTGGGATGCCGTCGACCGAGAACTCGACGGTGAGCGTGTTCGCCTCGGGACGCGCGCGGGCGACGCGGTGCTCGCGCCCGAGGTCCGGCGGGCAGCCGACCTGCTGACGCGCAACGGCGCCCGCTTGATGATCCTGACGGTGCCGCGCCCGGTCGACGGCGCGACGGCGACGCTCCCGGGGCTCGACGAGATCCGCCGGGTGCGGGATCTCAACCGGCTCTACGAAACCGCGGCGCCGACCGCCGACGGTCAGGTGCGGGTGCTGGACCTCGCGGGATTCGTCTGCCCCGACGGTCGCTGCCCGGCCGAGGTCGACGGCGTCGAACTCCGACCCGACGGCTCCCACTTCGGCCCGGCCGGGACCCGCCGCGTCGGCCGGGAACTCGCGAAGGAAATCCTCACCTGCTGGCGCGATCCCGCCACCTGCCGCTGACCCGACCCCTTCACCCGCCCACGGTCGGCGACGCATTGCGGGGGAGGCGCACGACGAAGGTCGCGCCCGGCCCGTGCTCGGTCGAGACCGCGGCCGACCCACCCATCGCCGCGCTCAGCTCCCCGACGATCGCGAGTCCGAGGCCGGTACCGACCGACCGGCCGGGAACCGAACGCGAGACATAGAGCCGCTCGAACACACGGTGCACCTCGACGGGGTCGACGCCGGGTCCGTCGTCGGCCACCCGGATCTCGACCCACTCGGCGCCGGGAAGGAGCTCGACCCGGATCGTGGTCCGAGCGAACTTCAGCGCGTTCTCCACGAGGTTCGCGACGATCTGCGCGACGCGCGATGCGTCGCCGACGACGCGAAGCGTCTCCGGGGTTTCGACTTCCAGGCCCACGCCGAGCTCGGTCGCGGCGGGGCGGAAGGCGTCGACCGCGGTTCGCACGTCGGGCGCCAGGTCGAAGCCGCGAGGCGAGAGCGAGAACTGATGCGCGTCGAGTCGGGCCAGGTCGAGCAGATCGGCAACGAGTCGCGCAAGGCGATCGGACTCCGCGGCGATCACCGCGCCGGCCCGGCGTTGCTCCTCGGTCGCGGGGATCGTGCCGTCCGTGAGCGCGTCGGCGTAGCCCCGGATCGACGTGAGTGGTGTGCGTAGATCATGCGAGATCGAGAGCAGAAACTGTCGCTCACTCGCTCGGACCTGCTCGAGGCCGCCGGCCATCCGGTTGAGACTCCCGGCCAGGTCCGCGAACTCGTCGTCGGGATGGTCGCCGAGATCCACCCGGGCGGAGAGGTCGCCGCCGGCGATCGCGCCGGCGGTCCGGCCCATGACGGCGAGCGGGCGCGTCAACTTCCGGGCGAGCAGGTACGAGACGACCACGGCCGCGGCCAACGCCAGCGCCGCGCCGATCAGGAAGAACCCGCGCGCCCGCGTGATCGCGCTGGCGTCGATGGTCTCGGTGAGCACGAGTACCGCGGTGGAGTTCCGGCGTCCACCCATCGGCACCGCGACGAACGCGCGGTCACCGACGGCGCCACTCTGCGATTCCCCTGCCGCGAGCCGCGCCGCGTCGAAGTCCTCGACTGCGAGCCCGGCGGGCAGACGGTTGAGGTCGCCGGACTCGCCCGAGCCGGCCGGCGGCGACGGAGGCCGGCGGCGACCGGCGGCGACAGGGGCATCCGGACCGAGCCGGCTGCCGGCCAGTGCCTCCACCCCCTCGGTGATCGTGCCGTCCTCGCCCACCGAGAGAACAGTCCCGTCGGTGAGTCGCAACACCTCGGTAATGAGCCGCCCGACTCCCCCGCCCGGCTGACCCGTCGAACCGACGCGCAATCCGTTCACCAGCCGTTGGAGCCGGTTTTGGACCGCCGGTGCCTGCCGTTCGAGATTCCGGACCGCGCTGCGCTCCGCGGCGTCGCGCGCCAGGCTCACCGTGGTGACCCCCGTGACGACGAGTACGCCGACCGCGATCCCTGCCATCGCGACCAGCAGCCGCGTTCGGAGTGTCCGCCGTCGGGATTTCACGATCGGCTGGGCTCGAGCCGGTAGCCGAGGCCCCGAACCGTCGAGATCGCGCAGGCATCACCGAGCTTCTTACGCACCTGGGCAATATGCACGTCCACCGTGCGCTCATCGCCGTACCACCCCGGTCCCCAGACCCCGTCGAGGATCTGCTGGCGACTGAGCGCCAGACCGGGACGCTCGGCGAGGAATCGCAACAGGTCGAACTCGCGAGTCGTGAAGTCGACGGCCGCGTCGCCGATCCGGACCTCCCGGCGACCCAGGTCGACAATCGCCGCGCCGGCCAGGACGATCTCGGCGGTCTGCGCACCATCGGTTCGGCGCAGGACCGCCTTGACGCGCGCGACGAGTTCCGCGGGCGCAAACGGTTTGGTGAGGTAGTCGTCGGCGCCGAGTTCGAGACCGAGGACGCGGTCGACCTCGTCGCCGCGCGCCGTGAGAAAGATCACCGGGAGGGAACTCGTCGCCCGGATCCGGCGGCACACCTCGAGCCCATCGATATCAGGGAGGCCGACGTCGAGCACGACGAGCCGGGGCCGCTGATCTCGCACCGCGGCGAGCGCATCGGCGCCGGTCGCCTTCTTCAGCACCCGAAAGCCGTCACGACTCAGGTAGAGGTCAACCAGATCGGCGATGTTCGGCTCGTCCTCGACGACCAGGATCGTGCCCTTCTCCATCCCCCGATGCTCGCGCTCCCGGCGTGAGTTGATTGCGATGCCCATGTGAGGATTCGGTGAGGTGCTCGTACGAGCGCCCTACGCTGGCCCGATGCGAATCCTCATCACCGGCGCGGGCCGGGCCATCGGACGAGCAACGGCTGACGAACTCGTCGCACGCGGTCACGAGGTGTTCGCCACCGCCCGCAACCCCGAACTTCTGGACGACTTCGCCGGCGGGACCGTGCTCCCACTCGACGTCACCGACGACGCCTCGGTCGCCGCATGTCTCGACGCGGCCGGCGACCTCGACGCCGTCGTGAACAACGCGGCGCTCAGCGCGACCGGGCCGTTGGAAGCCTTTCCGATCGAGCGGCTCCAGGCGGTGATCGACACGAACACGATCGGCGCGCTCCGAATGGTGCAACCGCTGCTCCCCGCCTGGCGGGAGCGCGGGTCAGGGGTCATCGTCAACGTCTCCAGCGTGCAGGGCCGCATCGCCACGCCGATCGCCGGTGCCTACGCCGCCTCGAAGTACGCGATGGAGGCACTCTCGGAGACGCTGCACTACGAACTCGGTCATTTCGGGATTCGGGTCGTCATCGTCGAGCCGGGCTACATCGCACCGGGGATGAAGGATGCGGGCCAGATCCGGGGACCGGCTGCCTACGAGGAGCTGTGGGACCAGTGGAGCGGCACCGACGAAAAGCTCAACGTGGACGGTCGTCCCGGACCCGAGATCGTGGCCCGGGCCATCGGCGAAGCCATCGAGAACCCGGACACCCCGCTTCGGGTGCCCGTCGGCGCCGACGCAGAACTCTCACTCGCGACCCGGTCGGCACTCGGCGATGCCGAGTTCGAAACGACGATGCGCACCACCCTCGGCGTCACCTGGTGAAGCCGGGCCTCCAACCGACTCGGGCGGCGGGCTCGGACGCCGCCTCCGCCGTGGACTACCCTGCGCGCTCCCGCGTCGAAGGACTCAGCGTGAGTAAGAAGACCAAGAAGCGCAAACTGCGGGCCCGCCGCAGCAAACCCAACCACGGCAAGCGGCCCAACGTCGGACGCCGCTAGATCTCGGAGACCCCGCCCCCGCCGGTCGGCGTCGGCGCGTCCCGGGTCATCACGAGCAACAGCGCAGCCACGATCGGAACCAACACGAGGCTCCCGATCAACGCGATCCGGTCGCCGGTTTCGTACGGGTCAAGGTGACGGGCGTGGTACAGCACATGGACGACGCCGTTCACGATCGTCGCGGCCAGCGCCGCCCGCACGAGCGGAAGCGACAGGGTGATCGCCGCTGCGGCCACCACGACGAAGAGCGCGAGATTCAGCTCACCGACGTCGCGGACGAGGTGCTCGTTGTACGGACCATCCGCGGCGACCCACGCCCGACTGCCCCCCGGGAAATCCGCGAAGAACGACCGGGGCGCGAACGCCGCCCAGAAGCCGACGAGCGCGTTCGCCACGGCGAGGTACACGAGTCCGATCCGAAGCCAACGGTCGCGGCTCATGATTGCGCCTCCGCGGCGACCGCTCGCCAGCCGACGCGCGCGTCGGGATACTTCGGCATCCACCCGGTGGCGTCTCGGAATCGTCGGTTCGAGACACGCTGCGAACTCGTCAACGCGGCGCCGGCCTTTCCTCCCAGCAGTCGCATCAGTGCCCCGGGCGTCGGCTTCGGTGGCTTCACCCGGAACGCCGCGGCAAACGACGCGAGGTAGTCGCGGCGGGTGAGCGGTTCGTCGTCCACCACGTTGTAGACACCCGTCGCCGCGCCGAGGGCCGCGACCACGGCCGTCGCAACGTCTCCGACGTGCACCGATGACATGTAGGCGTCGCGAGCACCGGCAATCTGCGAGCGCCGGAATCGGGCGAGCGAGAGTGCCTCGGCCGTCCCCCGGTTCCCGGCACCGCCGTAGAAGAGCCCGAAGCGCAGCACCGTCGCGGTTCCACCGTCGGCGGCGAAACCCAGGGCGATCTCTTCACCCTCGATGGTCGGTGCGAGCTGACCCAGCTCCTCGAAGACCGGCGCGTCCTCGTCGATCCACGCATCGCCGGCGTCGGCATAGACGAAGGTGATCGATTCCTTCACCAGGCGGCGCACCCCAGCCGCGCGCGCGGCGGCGACCAGATGGCGGGTGGCCTCGACCCGAAGGCGGTTGTGCAGCGCCCACCCGGACGGGCGAGCGGAGCGGCTCATCGCCGGCACATTCGTCGCGAGATGAATCACGGCCTCTGCGCCCACCACGGCCTCCGCGACCGCACCGGCATCGAAGAGGTCCACGGTCACCGGCTCCGCTCCGGCCACGCGCAACTCGGCTCCGGCGTCGTCGCGCCGACAGACCGCACGAACATCGTGGCCTCCCGCCACCAGCGCGGGCACGGTGGCGCGTCCGGCGACACCGGTCGCCCCGGTCATGAACACCTTCATCGGAGTACCTCCTCCAGCCAGCGGGCCCCCGCCTCGATGCCCAGCGCGCCGGACTCGTGGCCAGGACACCCTCGGCAACCTCGGCGATCGTGACCGCGCGCAACGATTCCCGCCACGCGCGATCCGCCCGATTCATCACTCGATGGATTCCGCACGGCACCGGATAGTCCGACGGCGGTCCTGCGGCCGGGCCCCGCTGGCGGATCTCGGTGCAGACGAACGCGCTGTCGTTCCCGCCGATCGCTTCGACGACGTCGAGGACGGTGATCGCCTTCGCCGGTCGCGCGAGTCGATACCCCCACCGCGGGCCCGGCACCGATTCCAGGATCGCGGCGCGACTCAGGGACTGGAGATGCTTCGCCAGGTACGCCGGGGGCACGCCGTGGTACTCCGCCAGGCGGGCGGCGGGGACGGCCCGATCGGGAGGAACGAAGGCCAGGACCGTGGCCACATGCAGTGCCCACTCCACACCGTCCGAGAGCTTCATATCTCGGACAATAGTTATCCGAGATATGACCGGCAAGTTCGGCAGGTCGGGGTGCCCCGAGTCTTTCGGGGCCTGGCGTCGTGGATCACCCGTAGCGCTCGAGCCGGCCGCGGGTCCGACTGTCGACCGCGACCTCCGGCACCGTCATCAAGTACCGGACGAGCAGCGGCCACCCCTGCCACCACAGCACCGTGAGCTGGATCGGGGTCTCGGCGCCGCACTGGATGCGCAGCCGGATCGGCGTCGAGGCGACGCGCCCCACTCGATACGTGTGCGTGGGGCCGTGCGCCGGCCGAAACGGCACCCGGCGGAGCTGGACTGCCTCGATGGCCCGCACCGGAACCGTCGCCCGACGACGGACTCCGCGGTAGCGAATCTCCTGGATGTCCACTTCGAGGCGGGGCCACCACGTGAGTGACAGCAAGGCACCCGGAAGGAGGAGACCGACCCAGGCGGGCGAAGCGGTCGTCATCCCGAGCACGGCGGCGAACACGAGGCCCAGACCGGTCCATCGCAGGGCGATTCGCGGGCGCAGCACCAAGGTCGGGCCGCCCCCCACGTTGGTATCGGACCGCGGCGGGGCCGCCATTTCGGGGGTGATCGGTCCGTGGTCCATACGACTCGGCACCTCATGGGTTCGAAGCCGCCATGGTCCCTCAGGGCGGACCCGACTGCAAGGCAGCCTCGGTACGGTGCGGACCATCGTCGAGACCCACGACACCGCGAGTGCCCCGGTGCCGCTCTCGGCCGACTCCGCCCTGCGCGATCGGAGCATTGCACCGATCGAGCCCGGCACCCAGGAACGCTCGATCCGCGTGAAAATCGTCCACGACCTCCGCTGACCCTGGTCCCGGCGGTCATCCGGCCGGAACCATCTCGTAGCATGGCCCTCCACCGCAGCAGGAGAGGCGCATGTCCGGACGCCAGGAAACCGCCGAACGCTTCGATGCCCACATGAGCGACTCGGACGCGCTGATGTGGAACATCGAAAAGGACCCGCTGCTCCGGTCGACGATCGTCACGGTGCTCTTCTTCGACCAATCACCCGATTGGAAGACCCTCGTCCAACGGATCGAGCGTGGGTCCTGGCTCATCCCGAGGATGCGCCAGCGCGTCGCGACTCCCCTCCTCCGCGTTGGCCCGCCGCACTGGTCTGCCGATCCGAACTTCGATCTCCTCTACCACCTCCGCCGCGTGCGGGTGTGCGAACCGACCGACCAGTCGGTGCTCGACTTCGCCCGCACCGCCGCGATGGCCGGCTTCGATCGCTCCCGTCCCCTCTGGGAGTACACGCTCGTCGAGGGACTCGACGGCGATCGCGCCGCCATGGTCATGAAGGTCCATCACTCGATGACCGATGGTGTCGGCGGCATGAAGTTGCTGCTGATGCTGTTCGACTTCGAGCGTTCGCCGGCCGAGCCCAGCCCCCTCGACGGGGTCGAGGCCATCCCGGCGTTCACCGCCGGGGACCTGGTGCTCAAGTCCCTCAGCCATCGGCGACGACGGATCCTCGGCATGTCCTACCGGGCCCTCACCGATGTCTGGAAGGGAACCGCCGCGCTCGCGACCCATCCACGAGAGACGGTGCATCAGGCCGCGGAGATCGGCGGCTCGGTCGCGCGATTTCTCGCGCCGGCGACGACGCCCCACTCGCCCCTGCTGCGCGCCCGGACGCTCGCCCGCAGCCTGGGCACCGTCGATGTCGCGCTCGACGACCTCAAGCGCGCCGGAAAGGCCGCGGGCGGATCACTCAACGACGCGTTCGTCGCGGGCGTTGTCGGCGGCCTCATGCGCTACCACGAGTTTCACGGCGAAGAAGTTGACGACCTCCGCATGGTCATGCCCATCAGCCTGCGCGAAACCGGATCGACGATGGGCGGGAACCATTTCACTCCCGCGCGGTTCCTGGTACCCACCACGATCAAGGACCCGGCCGCCCGCATCACCGAGATGGGCCGCATCGCGCGCGTCGCGCGTGACGAGCCCGCGGTCGCGCTGACCGACGCGCTCGCCGGCGTCCTCAACCAGCTGCCCACGACGGTGACGACCGCACTGTTCGGCTCCCTCCTGAAGGGCGCGGACTTCGTCACCTCGAATGTTCCCGGGGCGCCGTTCCCGATCTACGCGGCCGGTGCGGAACTCGAGCGCATGTACGCGTTCGGCCCCCTCTCGGGCGCCGCGATCAATGTGACGCTGCTGTCCAATTGCGGGAACTGCTGCATCGGCGTCAACGTCGACGCCGTCGCCGTTCCGGACCACGAGGTGCTGATCCGTTGTCTCGAAGAGGCCTTCGCGGACGTCCTCGCCGTCGGCGCGGAGCATCCGGGGCCCAGAGAAGTTCGCGGATCGTAAGGACGCTCGACCCTTCTCCCGGCCACCACGCTCGTAGCCTGGGACCGTGGATCCATCCGAACCGCCGCCCGACACCGACGTGGCTGACGCCGGCCGGGCACCGACGCCTCACGCCGAAGGGACACCAGTCGGGCGCCGCCTGTTCCTCGGACTCCTGGCCCTGGGCGGCATTGGCCTCGCGACCGGATCCAAACTGACCAACTGGTTCCAGCAGATCGCCAAGAACGATCCCTCCGGCCTGACCGCGTTTCTCCCAGGAGGTGGCGGGTGGCGTTACTACACCGTGACCGGCGGATTCCCGCGCCGGGCGGCGTCTGACTGGAACCTCCAAGTCGCCGGCCTCGTCGACTCGCCGTTCACCCTCTCATTTGCCGAACTGCAGCAAATGCCGGCGACCCGTCTGACCAAGGACTTCCAGTGCGTGACCGGCTGGCGCGTCGCGGACGTCAAGTGGGTCGGTGTCCGTCTCTCCGAACTCCTCGATCGGGCCGACGTGAAGCAATCGGGTCGCGCGATCCAGTTCACGAGCTTCGACGGGGTCTACACCGAGAGCCTGACGATGAAGCAGGCTCGGCGCCGCGACGTCCTCGTCGTCTACGAGTTGGACGGCAAACCAATTTCCAGTGACCATGGCGGCCCGGTGCGACTCCTGGTCGCGCCGATGTACGGCTACAAGTCGATCAAATGGCTCGATGGCATCCAGGTCACCGACCAGGTGGTCCCGGGCTACTGGGAGGTACGCGGCTACGACATCGACGCGTGGGTCGGCAAGTCGAACGGTCGCAACGATGAACCCGTCTGACCCCGGCCGCGGCCCCTCGGCCTCGTCGCCACGAGTACCCCGCTTCACTCGCGCCGAACGGGTCAGCCACTGGGTGAACGCGGCACTCTTCGCGGTACTGCTGGGCACCGGCGCCATGTTCCGGTTCGGCATCGGCCAGTCCCTGTTTTCGGACCGCGCCATCGTGCGCGCGGTACACGTGTACTCCGGGTTCGCGATTCTCGTTGTTTTCGCCATCGGACTGGTGGGCCGAGCCGGTGCGGCGCTGCGCGCAGACGTCCGCCGGCTGAATCGCTGGATTCCGGACGACCGTCGCTGGCTGCGCAGCTTGGGCGGCGACCGCAAGGTCCGGCTCGGCAAGTTCAACCCGGGCCAGAAACTCAACGCGACGTTCATCGCCGCGGCGTCGGTGGTACTCGCCGTGAGCGGGGCGATCATGTACTGGAACCGACCGTTCAGTACGGACACGCGTACCGGCGCGGCGTTCGTCCACGGCTGGTTCGGTCTCGGCGTCGCGCTGTGCATCTTCGGTCACGTACTGCTCGCCCTGCGCGATCGCGAGTCACTGCGGGGCATGACCGGGGGGACGGTCTCGACCACCTGGGCGCGCCACCACCGTCCGGCGTGGGCCGACGAGGTGCTCGGGACCGTCGAACCCCCAAACGCTCCGAGCCCGGCCGAGGCCCGCCGGTAGTCTCGGCCCGGTGACGGTCGATCCCACCAGCATCACCCTGCCCCCCGAACTCCGTCCGGCCGACGGTCGGTTCGGCGCCGGACCCTCGAAGGTTCGGCTTGAGGCGATCCAAGCGCTCGCCGCGACCGGGTCCAGCTACCTGGGGACGAGCCACCGGCGACCCACCGTCAAGCACGTGGTGGGCCACATCCGCGCCGGACTCACCAGCCTCTTCTCGCTGCCCGACGGCTACGAGGTCCTGTTGGGAGTCGGAGGCTCGACGGCGTTCTGGGATGCCGCGACCTTCGGCCTGATCGAGGCACGCAGCCAGCACCTCGTGTGTGGCGAGTTCTCCTCCAAGTTCGCCGCGGCCGCCACCGCGGCGCCGCACCTCGCAGAACCTGAGGTCATCGAGAGCGCGCCGGGGACCCATCCCGACGCCCGTGCCTCAGACGACGTGGACGCCTACTGCTGGCCCCACAACGAAACCTCGACGGGCGTGATGTTGCCGGTGCGCCGCCCCGAACACGCGACCGCCGATCAACTCGTGCTGATCGACGCGACATCCGGCGCAGGTGGATTGCGGGTCGACATCGCGGAGACCGACGTCTACTACTTCGCGCCGCAGAAGAGCTTCGGCAGCGACGGTGGCCTCTGGCTCGCCGCGGCCTCACCAGCCGCGATCGAGCGCATCGAGCGCATCGCCGCATCGGGCCGCTGGGTCCCTTCGAGTCTCGACCTCGCGATCGCATTGGAACAGTCCCGGCTCGATCAGACCTACAACACCCCGGCGCTGGCCACCTTGTTTCTCCTCGCCGATCAGATCGACTGGATGCTCGATCTCGGCGGCCTCGAGTCCACGGCGGGCCGTTGCGACCGCAGCGCCGAGACCATCTACGGCTGGGCCGAAGCGAGCCGGGTCGCGATGCCGTACGTGCAGAAGCCCGACGAACGCAGCCGGGTGGTCGCCACCATCGACTTCGTCGACGGGGTGGACGCCGCCGCCATCGCGAAGGCGTTGCGCGCGAACGGCATCGTGGACACCGAGCCGTACCGCAAGCTCGGCCGAAACCAGCTGCGGATCGCCATGTTCCCGGCCATCGATCCCAGCGACGTTGCGACCCTCACCCGGGCCATCGATTTCGTGGTCGAACGCCTCGCCGACTGACCCGGAGCGGCTGCGGATTGCACAGACCACCCAAGCCCGCGAGGCTCACGGCGTGGCCGAGACCAAACCGCGCGATCCGCTGCCCGACGGCCTCGTCGCGGTCGTGAAGCGTGACTGTCCGACCTGCGAGCTGATCGCGCCCGTACTGGCCGAACTCCGCCGGCGCTACGACGGTCCGGTGACCGTCGTTTCCCAGGACGACCCCACGTTTCCGAGCGAGACCGGTGGCGCGCTGGACGACCGGGAGCTGGAGATCAGCTTCGGCTTGGAACTCGACACGGTGCCCACGCTCCTGCACCGCGCCGGCGGACGCGAGGTCGGACCGAACCGTCGGCTGGAGCCGGGACCAGTGGCAGGCCCTGACCGGAGTTGCCGACCTCGGGGCCGAGACTGCCAGCGCACCGACCGGGGTGCGGATCGCGCACCGTGGAACCACGAAACGCCGAAGCCCGCGCAACGAGCGAAGGCGTCCGCCACCTTCGGGCGCGGCGCATCGAACTCGGCGCGGACGAGGACGAGGCCGAAGCGATGTACGACCGAGGTTGGTCCGACGGCCTTCCGCTCGTGCCCCCGACGCCGGAGCGGGTCGCGCGGATGCTCACCGGGACCACGAGGGAGGCCGACGAAGTCGTCGCGGTGGTTCCTCCCGACCTGATCGAATGCACCGTCGAGAAGGTCGCGGTCAACGCGGTCATGGCCGGCTGCCGACCCGAGTATCTGCCCATCGTCCTGGCCGCGGTCTCGGCTGCGTGTACCAGCGAGTTCAACATGCACGGCCTCCTCGCCACCACGTGGTTCAGCGGTCCGGTGCTCGTGGTCAACGGCCCGATCACCCGCGAGCATCGGGATGAACTCCGGCATCAACGCGTTGGGACCCGGGAACCGCGCGCAACGCGACCATCGGACGCGCCTTGCAGCTCGTGGTCCGCAACGTCGGCGGCGGGCGACCCGGCGACGTCGACCGCGCGACGCTCGGCCAACCCGGGAAGTACACGTGCTGCTTCGCGGAACACGAGGACGGGTACTGGCCGCCGATGCAGGTCGAGCGGGGCTATGCGCCGACCCAGAACACGGTCACCCTCTTCGCCGGCGAAGGAGTGCGTGGCGTCGTCGACCAGCTCTCCCGCACGCCCGAGTCGCTGACGCGTTCCTTCGCCGCGTGCCTGCGAACCACGGCGCATCCGAAGTTGCCGATCGCGTTCGACGCGATGCTCGATCGTCTCGCCGGATCACCTTCGCGTCTTCGAGGAGGCCGGCTGGTCCAAGGCCCGATTCCGCGAGGAGATCGGCGCCCTCCTCCAACTGGACGGGGCCGAACATCGTCCGAGGCGCCGACGGCATCGACGAAGGGCATCCCCGAAGGCCTGACCGGCGTGACGTTGCCGAAGTTCCGTGACGGTGGTTTCCTCGTCGCCCATGCCGGTGGTGGTGCGGGTTTGTTCTCGGCGATCATCGGGGGCTGGGCCAGTGGCAGTGTGGGATCGGAACCGGTGACGGTGGAGGTTCGGGACATGACGACGTTGATGGACCCAACGGGTGAGCAGGCGCCCGGTACGAGGCTCCGAGCCGCCCGGCCGGAACTCTCGATCGAGCGACGATCGGGCTGCTCGACATCACCAAGGCACGCGGCGACGTCTTCCTCGACCGAACTCGAACGCAGGTTCACCGAGCGCGGCCATTCCGTTCGGCGGTTCGCCAAACCGACGTTCACCAAGCCGGCGCCCGATTGATCTCCGCCGGGAGATCGCCACCACGTGCGATGTCGTCATCGAGGCACTCGCCGATTGAGGCTCATGCACGTCGTGCAGTGTGCACGACATCGTGAACCTCGAGGCTGCCGGCGTCCCCGGCGTCTTCGTCGCGTCGACCGAGTTCGTCGACGCCGCCCAGGCCCAGTCCCGCGCGCTCGGGGCGGATTGCGCCGCGGTGTTCGTTTCGCACCCGATCCAGGACCGCACCGACGACGAGATCCGCGCGCTCGCGGATCAGGCCGTCGCCGAGATCCTCGCGGCGATCGAGGGCGGCACCGCTTCCGGTTAACGTCCGGCCATGCTCTTCGTCCACGAAATCCATCGGGTCATGGGCCGCAGCGAGGACGAGTTCGAGCGGTCGTTCCGGACCGAGTGGCTACCGACGCTCGCCGCGACCGACGACGCTCGGCTGCTCTACTTCATGCGCCTCGCGCACGGGACCGGGAGGGCGTACAACTTCGTGACCCTGACCGCAGTCCGCGACGGCGCGGCCTACGACAGTTGGCTGGCGCCGGCTCCAGTCCGGAGATCTTCGCCGCTGGGCCGCGCGACATCGACGCGCTGCGCTGGGACGTCACCGGCAAGATCCTGCAGCCGGTCGAGTGGTCACCCCTCCAGGACATCGATTTCGCCAATGTGCCGACCGACGGTGGCGACCACGATCAGACACTGTTCATGGAGGACACCGCCTGGCCCCACGCCGGCAAGCTCGAGGACTACCTCGTCGCGGCCCGTGACAACTACGCGCCGAGCCTCGCCGAGGGCCGCCACGGCGGACGATCACTCCTCGAACTCCAGGCGGTCTTCACTCCCGCCTGGGGCGCGGCCGCGAAGCGCCGCGAGGTCGTGCTCTGGCAGCGGGTCACCCGACCGTCGGGAATCGTCGGCCTGCTGACGTCGGAGATACCGGCCGAGCACCGGGCGCCGGGCACATGGATGCACGACGCGCTCGACGTGCGCGACGACTGGGAAAGCCGCCTGCTCCGCACCGCGACGTGGTCGCCACTGTTCTGATTCCCGGTGAAAGGTCGTTCTGTGCCCCTCGTCCTCGTCCATGGCGTCCCGGACACGGCCCGCATGTGGTCGGCGCTGGTCGACCAACTGGACCGCACCGACGTCACCGCGCTCGCGCTGCCCGGTTTCGGCACACCGACCGCGGCTGGCTGGAATGCGACCAAGGAGGACTACGCCGCCTGGGTCGAAGCGGAACTCGCCGCACTCGGCGAACCCGTCGACCTGGTCGCGCACGATTGGGGCGCGATCCTGGCGCAGCGGGTCGCGTCGGTCCGTCCCGACTTGATCCGCACCCTCGCGGTCGGGAGCGGGCCGTTGGACCGCGACTACGTCTGGCACGGCATGGCCCAGGCGTGGCAGGCCCCCGAAGTCGGCGAGCAGGTCATGGAGGGAATGGTCGGACTCGACACCGCGGCCCGGGCGGCCGGCCTCGAGGCGGGTGGTGCGCCACCGGAACTCGCGGCGCTCCAGGCCGGCGGGATCGACGCGCGCATGGCCGAATGCATCCTGCGGCTCTACCGCAGCGCCGTGACCGTCGGCGACGAGTGGCAGGACGCCGTCGCGGCGATGCCGGCCCGACCCGCTCTTGTGTTCCACGGCGCCGAGGATCCTTATGTGGGAACCGACGTCGCATCCAGAATGGCGGACCGCCTCGGCGCCGACCTCGTCGTCTACGACGGCTGTGGCCACTGGTGGCCGTGGGCGCGCGCCGCCGAAACCGCGGCCCGGCTCACGACCCTCTGGCGCTGAGCCGGAGCGTCAGCTCGACGCGTCGGTCGAGGCCAGGCGAGCGTTCGGGTCGGGCTCATCCCAGGCCGAGCCACCGGTACGGCCACCCAACTCGGGGCACTCGCCGGCGAAGACGCCCCAACTGCAGTCCCAGCCCGGGGCGACCCAGTCGTGGACCATCCAGATGTCGTCGAGCGCCACCTTCCGACCACCGCGTGCCTCGCAGTCGGCCGGCGTCGTGGCCTCGTTGCCGACCACCACTGCGCCCTTGAGGCACAGGCCGCCGTTGGAGTTGTGCTGGTGCCAGACGTCGTTCGACCCGGCGAAGCCCTCGGGCGCACCACCCGGGTTCAACACGAGGTAGCTCAACCCGACGATCTTGGACTCGGGGTCGGTTCCGTCGAACAGCAGCTCCGAGGGCGCACCGGGTTGGAACGAACCGACAAGTGAAATCTTGGTGTAGTGCGCGCCGATGCACGGAACGTACGGCGTGGACTTGTGGTACCCGTCGGCTTCCGCCGCGGCCACATTCGGGTACTTCGCAATGACGGCCCGGGCCTCGAGCTGCTGCTGCACCAGCGTCTCTCGTTCTTCCCGGGTCAACGGCTGCTGCACGAACGGACCTCGGTGATCGTGTCCCTCGGCGTCCTTACCGACCTGACCTTCCGACGCCGGCGGACCCGAGAGTTCGCACGGCGAGTCGCCGGTCAGCGCTCCGGTGATGATCGTGCCCGCGCCGGTCTCCATCAGACCAGGATCGCCGTTGGTACTGCCGTGGTCGTGGTCGTGGCCATCGTCGGCCGTTGCCCCCGCGGCCGCTGGGGTCGCGCCCGAGCTACCGCCGGACTCGGCGAGCAGCGGGCGCCGCGACCGCGAGCAGCACGGTCGCGGCGATGACGCCACCGAGCATGCGAATACGGCCGTGACCGGCTTCGTCGTTCATCGGGATCCCCCAGGAAAGCTGCAGTGACCGTGCAATCTAGGCGCGAACGAGCCTGGTGTCAGTCCGAGGCCAGGCGTTCCCACCCTGGCGGCGGTGGATCCAGACGCCAGAGCTGTTCCACGGCCGCCAGCTTCGGAGCCAAGGCCCAATCCGTCTCCAGTGCCCGCAATTGCGAGACATAACACGCGAGTGCCTCGGCCTTCCGGGACCCGTTCGCCGCGCCCGCCAGCGCGACGGGCGTCGGCCAGACGCCTTGGCGAAACAGCCGGCTGACGCGCCAGGCCAGCAGGCCGGGGATGTGCTTGTACCCGAAGTCCTCGTAGGCGAGCCAGACGGGAGCAGTGAATCGGTCCCGGACCTGGAGACACGCGACGTGGGTCGCGTCGTGATCCGGGTTCGCGATCCCGAACGGGATCAACACGGCCGTCGGGGCGAGTTCGCGCAACGTGGCTTCGAGCGTCGGTGCCGTGTCGGTCGCTCCCACCCAATCGGGCCGGTCGAGGTACTGGTGCTCGACGAAGTCGAGCCACCGTGGGGCCGCGTCCAGCACCGCCAAGGCAGCCGCGTCTTCGGCCCGCCGCGCGTCGAGCACTTCGTCGCCGGACTCGAAGCCGGCCAGCTGATCCCAGCGCGTCATCGGCTCGGGGTACGCGCTCGGCGCGCCCGCATAGAGCGTGACGACGGTCCAGCCGGGATGCGCAGCCATGAATCCACCACAACCGAGCACGGCGTCATCGAGGTGCGGCGACACGACCACCACCTTCGCGAGCTGTTCCTCGCGCAGTGTGCCCCAGTCGCGCAGGGTCGGCGCCGAGTCGGACATGACGCCAGCCTCGCACGGCGGACGGCAACCCCGGGCTCCCAGATAGTTCGATATGCTAATTTGTCTCTCGAAATGATTTCTCAGCCCTCCGAACTCGACACCGACGACGACCTCGCGCCCCGCCTGCGGTTGGCGGTCGCCCGCCTCCACCGCCGGCTGCGCCAGCACGCGGAACCGGGGCTGACGATCTCCCAGCTCTCGGCGCTCGCGTCGATCGAGCGCCACGCGCCGGTGACATTGGGCGAGTTGGCCCGGATCGAACAGGTCCAACCGCCCACGATCACCTCGCTCGTCGGCAAGCTCGAGAAGGCGGGGCTCGTCGTCCGTACCATCGACGACGCGGATCGGCGTATCCATCGCGTCGACGTCACGACCGGCGGCGCCAAGTGGCTCCACCGACACCGCACCCGCAAGAACGCCTACCTCGCCAAGAAGCTGCGCGGGCTCCCCCCCGACGACCTCGCCGTCCTGGCCCGGGCGGCCGCGCTGCTCGAAAGCATCGTCACCGAGGACGAACGATGACCTGGCTGCGCCGGGCCGGTCGGCAAACCTTCCGTTCCCTCGAGGTTCCGAACTACCGGAAGTACACCGTCGGCCAACTGATCTCGGCGAGTGGCAACTGGGTTCAGCAGACCGCGCTGACGTGGCTCGTGATCCGGATGACCGACTCCAACGGGCTCGCAGTCGGCACCGTCGTCGCGTTGCAGTTCCTCCCGATGTTGCTGGGGGGTGCGTGGTCCGGACTGTTGGCCGACCGCGTCGACAAGCGGCGCCTGCTGTTTCTGACCTCCGGCGGGGCTGCGGCGGGCGCGGGCGCCATGGGCGTGCTCGTCATCGGCGGCGCGATCCAGCTCTGGATGGTCTACCTCCTCGCGCTCACGTTCGGCGTTGCGAATGCCCTCGACAACCCCGCCCGCCGCTCGTTCGTCACGGAGCTCGTCCCCGATCACCTCGCGGCGAATGCCGTGAGTTTGAACAGCTCGATCTTCACCGCGGCCCGGATCGTCGGGCCGGCGATCGCCGCGGCTGCGATCGCGACCGTCGGCATCGGCTGGTGCTTCGTCATCAACGCCGCCTCCTTCGGGGCGGTGATCGTGGCGTTGGCACTGATGGATGTCGGCGAGATCAATCCCAGCGTGCGGGTCACCCGTGATCGCGGACAGCTTGTTGACGGGCTCCGGCACGTGTGGGCCAACCCTGCGCTCAAGACCTCGCTGCTCCTCACGGCCGTCGTCGGCACCATGGCTTTCAACTTCCAGGTCACGGTCTCGCTGATGGTGCGAAAAGTGTTCGACGGCGGGGCAGACACGTTCGCGGGTTTACTCATCGTGATGAGCGTCGGCGCGGTCCTGGCGTCACTCCTCGTCGCACACCGCGAACGGGTCACCTCGCGGTTCGTCGCCGTCTCCTCTCTCGCACTGGGTGGCTTCATGCTGATCGCCGCCGCCGCGCCCACGACGGCGGTGTTCGCCATCGTGCTCTTCCCCACCGGCGCCGCCTCGATCGCGTTCCTCTCCTCGGCGGGCGCGCTCGCACAGAGCCGGGCCGCACCGGAATACCGGGGCCGGGTCGCGGCACTGTTCGCGGTTGCCTTCCTCGGCTCCACGCCTATCGGTGCGCCGCTCATCGGCGCGATTTCCCAGGCCTTCGGTCCACGCGCGGGGCTGGTCGTGGGAGGCGCAACCGCGATCGTCGCGTCGACGTTCGCACTCTCGACGCTCGCTCGGCGCGCGGCGGCAATCGCCACGATGGATATCTCCCCGGCCCGCGCGGCCTGACCACCGGTCGCTCACGCGCCGAGCCTGCGGCGTACCCTTCGCCCGTCCGATCGACACCGGGGGTACCGCATGCACGTTCCGCTCACGACGCTGGACTTCCTCGACCGCGCCGAGACGGTCTACGGCGCCCGCACCGCGGTCATCGACGAGCCCGCGCCGCCCGGCGGCGGGATCGGCACCATCACCTACGCCGAGCTGGCGACCCAGGCCCGGTCGGTCGCGTGCGCCTTCGACGATCTCGCGCTCGGGCGGGGCGAACGGGTCGCCATCCTCTCCCCCAACGCCGGACGGTTCCTGGCCTGCTTGTTCGGCATCCCGGCCCACGGCCGCGTCCTCGTGCCGATCAACTACCGCCTCAACCGCGACGAGATCGCGTACATCATCGAGCACTCCGGCGCATCGGCGCTGCTCGTGGACCCCGAGTACGACGGCCTCACCGAAGACATCTCCACCCGGCACCGTTTCGTGCTCGGCGCCGACACGGATGCGGACCTCTTTGGTCGCACCGGCCGGCCGCGCTTCACGGCCGACGACGAAACCGCAACCGCCACGATCAACTACACCTCGGGGACCACCGCCCGCCCCAAGGGCGTGCAGATGACGCACCGCAACCTCTGGCTGAACGCGGTGGCCTTCGGTTGGCACATGGGGATCAACGATCGCGACACCTATCTCCACACACTGCCGACGTTCCACTGCAACGGGTGGGGTCTCCCCTTCGCGGTCGCCGGGATGGGCGCGACGCAGGTGGTCATCCGGAAGATCGACGGTGAGGACATCCTCGACCGCATCAACGCGCACGACGTGACATTTCTGGCCGGTGCCCCGGCGGTCGTCACCGCCGCGTTGGACGCGGCAGTACACCGGGCCGGGCGCGGTGAGTCGATTCCGGGACGTGACACCGTGCGGATGGTCGTGGCCGGCGCACCCCCACCGTCGCGGATCATCGAGCGGGTCGAGGCCGAGCTCGGCTGGGAGTTCATGCAGATCTACGGCCTCACCGAGACCTCGCCGCTGCTGACGGTGAACCGCGCGCCGGCCGAATACGACGGTCTCGAGCCGGCCGACCGCGCCCGACGCCTCTCCCGTGCCGGCGTGCCCGCGATCGGAGTCCGGATGAGCATCGACGGGCAGGGCGAGATCCTCGCCCGGTCCAACCACGTCTTCGACGGCTATTGGGAACAGCCCGAGGCAACCGCCGAAGCAATCGTCGACGGCTGGTTCCACACCGGCGATGGCGGCGAGCAGGACGACGCCTACATCGTGATCTCGGACCGCAAGAAGGACGTCATCATCAGCGGCGGGGAGAACGTCAGCAGCATCGAGGTCGAGGACTGCCTGTTCCAGCACCCGGCCGTCGCCGAGGTCGCGGTGATCGGGGTCCCCGACGCGAAGTGGGGCGAGACGGTGAAGGCCCTCGTCGTCCTGCGTCCGGGTCATGCGGACGTGGACGAAGCCGCGGCTCGATCGCGCACTGCCGCGACCACATCGCGGACTACAAGTGTCCGACGTCGGTCGATTTCCGCGACGAGTTGGCCCGCACTGCGACCGGCAAGCTCCAAAAGTTCAAGCTCCGCGCGCCCTACTGGGAAGGCCACGAGAAGCAGGTGAACTGATCGAGATCGGTGCCGGACCGGTCCACCGCACGCAGCTCGAACCCGACTTCCGTTCGTTGGCCTGTTGACCCGCCATACGACGGCCAACGCTGCCAGTGAACGCCAGTAGGAGCGAGAAGCCACCCGAACTCAGCGGTAGTCGAACGCCACCTTGATCGCGCCGCTCGTCTCCTGATCGGCCAGCGCGGCGAACGCGTCACGCCACTGCTCCAAGCGGAAGGTGTGCGTCAGCATCCCGGTGAGGTCGATCCGGCCCGCCTCCACGATGTCGAGGTAATGCTCGATACCGTGCTTGCGCACGCCGTCGACCTCCTCGAAGCCGAACGCGTTCGAGCCGGTGAAGGTGATCTCCTTGAAGTAGACGGGCGTGTCCTCCCAGCGCGCCGGACCGTGCATCCCGAGCTTCACCAACGTGCCGCGTGCCCGCAGCACCCGGGCGCCGACCTCCAGCGTCTCGGCCGCGCCGATGGTGTCGTAGACGACGTCGATTCCGCCCGGGAACGCCATCGGCAGCCCGTCGGCCGGTTGAAGCACACCGCCGGACCAGGCGGCGACGGCGTCGATCAGCGCGTCACGCGGTTCCGGATCCACGGTCAGTGCCCCGAGGGACGCGGCGAGCGCCGTCTGGGTCGGGAACCGCGACACCGCCATGACCTCGACGGTCGGATACAGCGCGCGGAGGATCGCGATCGCGGCCGTGCCCAACGCGCCCGCGCCGTAGACGAGCACCTTGGAACCGGACGCCGGCGGATGGCGGGTGATGCCATGGAGCGACACCGCGAACGGATCGGCGAAGACCGCCTGCTCGTCGGTGATCGAATCGGGCACCTTGAACAACATCGAGTCGTGGGCGGGCATCAGCTCCCCGAACCCGCCCGGGACGTCCTTGCACATCCCGGTGTGGATGCCGGGCGCAAGTGGACCGACGCCGAACGACCAGCACTGGCTGAGGTCACCGGCGCGACAGGCCGGGCACAGCTCCTTGACCCCACGCGGCCCGCACGTGAGCCACGGGTTGAGCACGACCCGGTCCCCCACCGCCAGACCGCGAGCCTCGGGACCGAGTTCGACCACATCAGCGACGACCTCGTGACCCATCACGTGCGGAAACGACACGAAGTTCTTCATCGGGTTGTCCCGAAACGATCCGGACCGCTCCGGCGACGTGAAGCTGGCGTAGTCGAAGAAGACCTGCTTGGACTCGGACCCGCAGATGCCGGTGAGTCGCGGCCGGGTCACGACCCAGTCCGGCCGCGGCAGGACCGGCTCGTCGCGCTCGATGAGGGCCATAGGGGCCGCGGCCAACATCTTGAGATTGCGGTTGTCCGTCCCAGGCTCCGGCATCGGTTCGGGTGAGATGCCGAAGAGCAGTGCGCGCATCCGCGCAGCGTATGACCCCGGTGCGAAGTCTGCCCAGGCTGCGGAGTCCCGCTACCGTCGACGCCCGATGACGGAGCAGGCGCGGCTCGCGCTCACGAAGGTCCGGGTCGACGGGAAGGCGGCGAACATCTTCGTCTACGACGACCGGTTCGTGGTCTCGACCGACGACGCCGAGCAGGTGTTCCTGATGACCCAGCTCGATCGCGTCGCGACCCGGAAGTCGTGGCGGGGCGCCCGGCTCCTGCTCGCCTGGGACACCGGCCACGTGATGAAGGTGCGGCGCCTCAGCGCCGCATCCGCGTCAGCGGCCCATCGCACCATCGTCGGCATCGCCCGCGAGCTCCACTGAGGGCACCACCCACTCCATCGGTCGGTATTTGTGTCTCTCCCCGCATCACCGGCCGGACCAGCACGCTCGGCCTTTTCGCAGGTTTCGACCCGGGCGGAGAACGATGAGCCAAGCTGGTGCCATGAGCCGCCCGGAAGGTGAGATCCATCGCACGGACAGGAGTGGCTGGCTGCGCGCGGCCGTCCTGGGCGCGCAGGACGGCGTCGCATCGATTGCAGCCCTGCTCGTGGGCGCGGCCGCCGCGGACCTGAGCCGCAACACGCTCGTCATCACCGGGATCGCGGCGCTCGTTGGTGGCGCGTTGTCGATGGCTGCCGGCGAGTACAACTCGGTGTCCTCTCAGCGCGACACCGAACTGGCCGACATCGAACGGGAGACCGAGGAACTCGAGGACTACCCGGACGTCGAACTCGAGGAGCTCACCCAGATCTACGAGCAGCGCGGCCTCGACCGGCCGTTGGCCCGGCAGGTCGCGATCCAACTCACCAAGGCGGACGCGCTCGGCTCCCACATGCGCGACGAGCTCGGCATCACCGACACCGCGGCACCGCGCCCAATGCAGGCCGCGGTGGTGTCGGCCACCGGGTTCGTCGTCGGAGCCCTCCCGTCGGTCCTCATCGCGTCCTTGGTGCCACAGTCGGTCCGGGTCGTAGCCGTCAGCGTCGCCGCGGTGATCCTGCTCGCGACGATCGGGGCCGTCGGTGCCCAGCTCGGCGGCGCGCCGATCCGTCGGGCCGCATTGCGGGTTGCCGTCATCGGCGGCATCGCGATGGCGATCTCCGCGGTGATCGGAAAGCTGCTCGGCGCCGCGATCTGACGTCAGCCGACAGCCGCCGAGAGCGCGGACGAGAGATCACCGTTGGGCTCGACGACCACCCGGTCCAGCTCGAGCCATCCCGCGAGCAGGGCCAGCTCCTCGGCCAACTCGGCGGCGACCTCCGGCGACGGCAACGGGTCCTCCCCGAACGCGCCGCGCACCAACAATGCCGACGCGCCGCGATCGGCCTTGAGGTCCACCCTCGCCACGAGTCGGTCGCCGAGCAGGAACGGCAGCACGTAGTAGCCATGGACCCGCTTTTCGCGCGGCACGTAGATCTCGAGCCGGAACCGGAAGTCGAAGACCCGCTCGGTCCGCTTGCGTTCCCAGATCAGCGAGTCGAAAGGCGACAACAGTGCGCGGGCCCGCACCCGTCGCGGCACCCGTACATCGGGATCCGCATACGCCGGCGCCTTCCAGCCCTCGACGCGCGCTTCGACCAGCCGCCCGTCCTCCACCAATTCGGCGAGCAGCGGCCGCACCCGGACCGTGTTGAGCCGGTAGTAGTCCGCGAGGTCCGCGGCCGTCCCGACGCCGAGTGACCGTGCCGCGCGCACGAGAAGTTCCTTCTGCGCTTCCGCCTCGGGCGGGGCAACCGCATCAACGTGCTGCCGCGGGCAGCATCCGTTCGAGCAGGTCGTACTCGCGCTCGAAGTTGCTCCGCCGCCGGGCCGACACCCGGCCCTGGTGGAACAACACCTCGAGCGCCCGCTTGGTCTCGTCCCAGCTCCACCACGGACCGGCCTTCCGGGGGCGACCCTCGAAGTCGCTCGCGGCGACGGGACCGCGAGCAACAACCTCGGTATGGACGGCCTCGACGACCTCGGGATGACGCTCGAGGAGGTCCCGCATGCCGCCCCACATGCCTTCGCGGTTCTGCATCTTCCAGCCGAACAGCGGCAGCGTGTCGACGGGCAGCAGTGACGCCTCGTGGGCCCAATACTCGTAGAGCTCACCGTCGGCACACAGGCGCGGGATCACGTCGCGCGGATGCGGCCCGAGCCGTGCGAACAGCGGTAGCTCCTGGGAACGGACCAGCACGTTGACCGAGTCGATCTGGATGAGCCCGATCCGATCGAAGACCTTGCGGACGTGTCGACGGTCGACGCGACCTGTTGGCCGTCGGTCCGCAAAGCCCTGGGCGCCGAGCGCGACCCGCCGCATCTGCGATCGGCTGAGTTCGATCACGATGGACAACCCCTCGCCCCGGGAGACGGCGCAGTCACGCCGGCAAGCTCAGAGCCCGAGACGACCGTGCTCGTGGTTGCAGGTGACTTCTTCGCCGGCCTTGACCTGCCCCGCGCCGACTCCCAGGAGTGCTGCAAAGGGTCCGCAGTCGTTCTGGCGGATCCAGACGTGCACCTGGATGTTCGGGTTGAACTTCGTCAGACCCTCGCGACAGCCACCTTCGGCATTGGTCAGACCCGCGACCCGCGGCGCGTCGCCGGCGGTGAAGCACAAATTGTCGTGGTGGTGGAACTGGAGCAACGGGCTGTCGATCTCCGGCGGGGTGTCCAAGGTGTACTTGGACGGCAGGATGTACATCGCCGCTTCGAGCGTCTTCGTGCCCGTCGCACGATCGACGCCGTACACCAGCGACTCCGGTTTCTCCGGGTCGAAGATGACGTCGTCCTCGATCCAGTCCCAATGAAGCAGGTGTTCCTCACCGGTCAACTGGTCCTGGATGGACTGGAACCCGTCCGCGATCGCCTGGTCGTAGTTCGACCACTTCGGCAGCGTCTTGATCGTGGACACCAGGAGATCCTCGGCGGCCTTCTGGTCCTCGGCACTCACCCCGGGGATCCCGCCGAGGTCCACCGTGGTGTGATCGATGAGACCGTCTGCGGTGTAGGAGAGCGGCTTGATCGTCGGCGGTTCGGAGGTTGCATGGCTGTGGTCCGCGTCGCAGGCTTTCTCGTTCTTGGCGGCGTAGTCCTTGTCCATGCACTTCATTTCCTGCGCGGTCATGTCGTGCGAATCCGAAGCGGGCTCGGCCTTCGATCCGCCCGACCCGCCGCACGCGACCAATGCAAACGCCAAGACCGCGGCCGAAACCATCGCTCTGCGCACCAAGGAACCCCCGGATCGAGTGGGGCGTCACGCTAGGCGATACCTGCACGACCCTTGCAGTCAGGTCGGGGACGTCCGACGTCAATCGGACTTGGCGCGGCCCTTGGCCTTCTGTTCCTTCTTCCAGGCTCGCACTCGGTTGAACGCCTCGCGGGAGTCGATGTCGGCGACCGAGCGTGGCGTCGGGTCACCGAAGGGACCCGCGAGCTTCTCCCATCCGGCCGGCGCCTTGCCGAGTCGCTTGCCGAGGATCGCCAGCAGGATCCGCGCCTTCTCCTCCCCGTAGCCCGGCAGGGCCCGGATGCGGTCGAACACGACCTGCGGGTCCTTCTGACGCTGCCAGATCTTCGCGGCGTTGCCGTCGTACTCGTCGACAAGGTGCTGACACATCGCGTGCGTCCGCTTGGCCATCGCGGAGGGGAACCGGTGCACCGCAGGCTTGGTGCGGAACACCTCGTCGAGCGCCTCGGGCTCCATCGCCGCGATCTCGTGAGCGTCGAGGCGACCGAGTCGGCCCTTGAGGGTGGCCGGCCCCTTGAACGCCCACTCCATCGGGACCTGCTGATCCAGCAGCATGCCGATCAGCAGGGCGAGGGGGTCGTCCACGAGGAGTTGATCGGCCTCGGGATCACCGGTGACGGGAAACGTCGCACGCGCCATGCAGGACAGAGTACGCGCCACCAACCGACCGCGCCGAGGCCGACCGGATCACTCCGATCACAGCGCGACCGCGGGGCGGATCTGCGCCGCGGCACGTAGTCCGCGAAGGAACCCACCACCTCGATGCCGGGTTGCGCGTCCAACAGCCGCACGACGCCCTGACGGACGAGATAGTTGTCCTCGGCGACGACGACCCGTATTGCCACGGACCCGGGACTACGACCGGCGAAGATGCAGCCGTGGCACCTCACCCACCGGCACCGGCGGTACGGCAGTGATCGGGACCGACTACGACGCGGTCGTGGTCGGGGCGGGCCCCAACGGTTTGGTCGGCGCGATCACACTGGCGCAGGCCGGGCGACGCGTCCTGCTGCTCGAAGCCGCGCCGACGATCGGGGGCGGGCTTCGCTCATCCGCGCTGACGGAACCCGGTTTCGTGCATGACATCTGCTCGACGGTGCACACGCTCGGTGTCGCCTCCCCCGCCTTCGCGGGTCTCGACCTGGCCGGTCGCGGCGTGGAGTGGATCCATCCTGACGTGCCCCTCGCCCACCCCCTTGATGGCGGCCGGGCCGCGGTACTGGATCGGGACGTCACGATGACCGCCGGCCGGTTCGCGAAGGCGGACCGGACCAAGTACCAACGACTGCTCCGCCCCTTCGTCCGCGACGCCGACGCGCTCGTTGCGACGTTCCTCGCCCCGCTCCAACCCCCCCAGCACCCGGTCGTGGCCGGCCGCTTTGGCGGTCGCGCCATTCGCAGTGTGCGATCACTCGCCCGCCGGTTCGACGGTGACACGCCCCGCGCCCTGCTCGCCGGTCTCGCCGCGCACGCCATCCAACCGTTGACCAGCGCGGGCACCGCCGGATACGGGCTGTTCCTCGGAACGCTGGCGCACGCGAGCGGATGGCCGGTCGCGCGCGGCGGAAGCCAGGTACTTGCGGACGCGCTCGCGTTGATCCTCACCGATCTCGGTGGCGAGATCGTGACCGACCACCAGGTGCGTTCACTCGACGCACTCCCACGCGCCGCGATCACCCTCCTCGATGTCACGCCTCGCCAGTTCCTCCGGATCGGCGGGGACCGCATCACCGGCCGGTACCGCCGCGCACTCGGCCGCTATCGCTACGGGCCCGGCGTCTTCAAGCTCGACTGGGCCCTCCGCGAGGCGATCCCCTGGACGAACGCCGATGTGCGACGCGCGGGAACGGTGCATCTCGGCGGTCGACTCGAGGAATTGGTGGACGCCGAGGCAGCCGTGCACGCCGGGAAGCACCCCGACCGCCCGTACGTCATCCTCGTGCAGCCGACGGTCATGGACGCGAGTCGCGCACCGGCGGGCGCGCACGTTGCGTGGGCCTACTGCCACGTGCCGAACGGATCAACAGTGGACATGACCGCCGCCGTCGAGGACCAGATCGAACGGTTCGCACCCGGGTTCCGGGACATCGTCATCGAACGCCACGTCATGGACACGGCGGCGCTGGAGTCTCACAACGCCAATGAGGTCGGCGGCGACATCAACGGCGGGGCCGGCGATCTGCGTCAGTTGTTCACGCGGCCGATCGCATCACTCCACCCGTGGGCGACACCGATCCCGGGCGTGTATCTGTGCTCGGCGTCGACGCCCCCGGGTGGGGGCGTGCACGGCATGGGCGGCCTCCACGCCGCCACCCTCGCCCTCCGCCGCGCTGGCTGACACCCGGAAACCCGGAGTGTGATCAACCGGCGGAAGCAGCGTCGAAGGGTGGTAACCCGAGGCGGGCGCGCACCTCGGGGCGACGCAGCGGCGGATCGGACTTCGGCGGTTGCCGGCGCGCCGGGAGATCGGCAAGCAGGTGTTCGGTGATGTGGGCGATCCTCAGCGCCGCGTCCTCCATCGCGGCCGCGACCTCACCCTTCGGTTTGGCGACGCCACTGACCTTGCGGACGAACTGACGGGCTGCCGCCTCGACCTCCTCGACGGTGGCGGGCGGTTCGAGTCCTCGGAGTTCGGTGATGTTTCTGCACATGGCCCGAAGCGTACGGCCGGCACGGGTCACTACGCTCGGCCGCTCGCAACCAGGGAGCCCTGACCCGATGAGCATGCGCCCACGGCGCCGAATCGACCCCGTACGGCACGCCACGCTGCTCGCCACCGTCCTCGTGGTCGTCGTCGGCATGACGGCCTGCTCGTGAGCAGCACCGCCGCACCCCGTCCGACGACGACAGCCGAACCCGAGGACCTCGCCCTCGAAGCCGGCGACTTCGTGAACATCAACGACATGACCCCGGTCCGCGCCTTCTTCGTGTCCAACCCGCTCGGCCATCTCGACGAGGCGATCAAGGTGGCCAACGATCCGAACGGGGGCCAATCCCCGGTCGGCACGATCCTGCAGCTGATCCCGACCGAGGCGATGGTCAAGCGGACCCCCGGCTTCAGCCCGAAGACCAACGACTGGGAGTTCTTCGCGCTCGAGACCGACGCCACCGGCACACGTATCGCTGACCGTGGCGGTACCGAGGTGATCAACCAGTTCGGCCTCCAGTGCTTCTCGTGCCACGAACCGGCCGAGAAGTTCGACCTCATCTGCGGTCAGGACCACGGCTGTGAGCCATTGCCGATCGGCCGGGACGTGATCGAGGCGGTCCAGCAATCGGACCCGCGGCCGCGCCAGCCCACGGGAAACTGAGCGAGGAGACGGGATGCACCGAGTCGTCGTCTGGGGTACCGGCAACGCCGGCCGCCCCGCCATTCGAGCCGTCGCCGCGCACCGCGATCTCGAACTCGTGGGCGCAGTCGTCGCGAACCCGGCCAAGGTCGGACGCGATGCCGGTGAGCCTCGCCGGCCTCGATCCGCTCGGCGTAGCGGCGACCGACGACACGAACATCGCGCTCGACCCCTCCGTGGACGCAGTGGTCTACACGGCCACCGGTGACACCCGGCCCGACGCCGCGCTCGACGACCTCGTCGCCTGCCTCGAAGCCGGCCGCAACGTGGTCTCGACGTCCTTCTACCCGCTGCTCCACCCCCCGAGTGCGCCGGAGCCGCTCCGGGAACGCGTCGAGCAAGCCTGCGCGACCGGCAATTCGTCGGTGTTCGTCTCGGGGATCGATCCCGGTTGGGCGCTGGACATCCTGCCGGCGCTCGTCAGTGGCGTCGGCGCCGGGATCACCGAGATCCGCGTCCAGGAGTTGTTCAACTACGCGCTCTACGACCAGCCCGATGTCGTGCGCAACGTCATCGGCTTCGGCGGTTCCATGGACGAGACCCCGCTGATGCTCCTCGATTTCTCCCTCGACATGGTGTGGGCACCGATGCTGCGGGTCCTCGCGGACCTGCTCGACGTACGCCTTGACCGCGTCGAGACCTTCGTCGAGCGTCGGCCCCTCGAACGGACGATCGAGGTGCCGGGCATGGGGACCTTCGAAGCCGGGACCCAGGGTGCGTTCCGGTTCGAGGTACGTGGTCTCGTCGGTGATCGCGCGCCGCTCGTGGTGGAGCACATCACGAGAATCGACGACGACTGCGCGCCGGACTGGCCACAGCCCGCTTCCGAGGGTGGCGAGCACCGAGTCGTGTTGAGTGGCCATCCGAATCTGACGGTCACCGTGCACGGCACCGAGGACGGCGAGCCGGGCGCGGCCGGCGGCGGCAACGCCAGCGCAGCGAACCGGATCGTGAACGCCATCCCTGCCGTCTGCGCCGCTCCGGCCGGACCGCTCAGCCCACTGGACCTCCCGCCCATCACCGGGGCGCAGCAGCTCCGGATCTGATCAGACGTAGAGGAACGGCGGGTCGTCGCCGAAGAGCAGACCGCTCATGCCGCGCCATGCTCTTGCGCTGGCTCACGACGTGCGCGGCGACCGTCGCCAAGTCACGCCGACGACGCTCGAACGCGGAACGCCGGTAGATCGCATCGGAGCCGACGACCTCGCACACCGACTCCGCGATTTCGCGGGCCGATTGGGCGACGTGGACCATCATGAGTCCGAGGGCCGCCCGTTCCTCGCGGGTCGGATCCTCGTCGGCCTCGACCCGTTCCCAGAGCCGCGTGAGGACGTCGTCCTGATATAGGCGCGCCGCCGCGAGTTTGGCGGTGGCTTCGGCGACGACGAGCTGCACGCGGTACTCGTCCTTGATCGGCGTCATCGCCGGAACGGAGAGTTTCGTGGCCGCAACTGCGAGGAGATCGTCGAGCATGCGCTGCGCACAGCCGAGTGCGACGCCCGGCAGGTTGGCGAAGAAGAAGCCATGGTACCGGTACAGCGGCTCGGTCCTTTCCCCGACGCGGAACGGGTTGAACGTGTGGCCCTCGGGCACAAAGACATCCGTCACCGAGTAGTCGTTACTCCCCGACCCGGCGAGACCCGTCGTGTACCAGGTGTCGGTGATCTCGACGGCGTCGCGCGGCAACCACACGACCGTGACGTTCGGAAGCCCGTCGTCGGCGATCACCATCGCCCCGTCGTCGAACACCATGCAGCCACCGACGATCTGGTCCGCGTGCAGGCACCCGGAGCCGAACTGCCAGGTGCCGGTGACCCGGAACCCGCCATCGACGCGATGCGCCTGCCCGACCGGGTAGAGCAACCCCGAGGTGAGCAGATCCATCGACGGGTACAGCTCCCGGGCGACCGGCTCCGGCAGGCGGGCCGCGTAGTGCCCGCTGTCCGAGCAGATCATCGCGACCCAGGCCGCCGACGCATCGTGGTACGCGAGGATCTCGATCAAGCGCGCCTGGTCGAGAATCGGCATCTCGGGACCGCCCCACTCACCGGGAAAGGCGATCCGGAAAATCCCCGCGTCGCGCATCGACGTGAGGAGCGCGTCCGGGATCCGGCGACCAGTCTCGATCTCGTCGGCCGCCGCTTCGATCGCGGGACCGAGCGCACGGGCACTGGCGAGTATTTCGTCGGCACACAACTCGGCGCGCTGGTCAACGGTCATGAGCGGCAGTCTGGACGCCGGCACGCTCTCGCGTCAGATCTCGCGCCGCGCGCACTCTTGCCAACCGGCGCTCACCGACCGGATCGCAACCATCCGGCGCGCTTCGTCGATGCCGCGTTGCGGCGATCCGACGCTGCAGCGCCTCTGGGTGACACGCCGAGGGCCGCGTGGCCAGAATCCGCCGATGACCGACCACACCCCGGGGTACTGGCCGAGCCGCTGGCCGGCCGAGGACGGCGGCCCGCGCCGCCAGGAGTCGCCCCGCTCGGGGCCGGGGCTCCGCCTCGAGGACGGCGAACACCTGGTGGCGACGACGCGTGACGCGTTGGTCGCCACGATGGTCGTGCTGCGGGACCCTGGCGAGGTGTACCTGCTCTGCCACACCGGCGGCCCGGACGCGATCAGCTGGGTCGAACAAGTGGACCCGATCAGCCTCGAAACGATCCGCCGCTCCCCCGACCTCCTGGGCGGCAAGACCTGGCCCGGCGGGCTCGCCGCGCACGCCAACGGCGATCTCTACGTCGCCTTCGGTCGCCACGCGCACCGACTGGGCGCGGATCTCTCGGTGCTCGCGAGCCGAGCACTCCCCCGCGACCGTCCTTACAACAGCTTCGTGATCCTGCCCGACGGGCACCTCGCGCTGAAGGACTTCGGCGGCGAACTCACCGACGACATCGAAGACCTCGACGAGGAGTCCTGCGAGCTGCTGGCGCTCGATCCGGTCTCGCTCGCGACCGTCTCGGCGGTCACGCTCCCCGAGCGATCCGTCGCCCGGCTCTCGGCCGATGGCGACGACATCTACGTCGTCGGCGTCGACCATCTCTGGCGCGTCCGCTGGACCGGCACCGATCTGGTGGTCGACGAGGCGTTCCAGCCGCGCTACCGCACCGAGCCCGGCCAGACCTACGGCTGGGACGCGGTGATCGCCGGCGGTGCCGCCTGGTTCCTCGACAACGGCGAGGGGACCAATGGGTACGCGGGCTCGTTCATCGGCCAGGGCATCTCCCCGGGGCCGCTCCACCTCGTCCGGGTGGATCTGTCAACCGCGGCAGTGACGCTCACCGAGATCTGCGGGCTGCCGAACGGGATCGTGGCCAACCCGCCGGCCGTGGACGCCGCGCGCGCCATCGCCGTGGGCTACGACAGCGCCAACGGTGTGCTCGCGGCCTTCGACATCGCCCCCGACGGTGCCCTCACGCCGCGATGGCGCCGGGACCAGCACCACGCCTGCCATCCGATCCTGTACCCGGACACCGGGGAGCTGGTGACCGCGGACTACAACAGCGACCGGATGATGGAACAGCTCGTGGTGCTCGACATCTCCACCGGCGAGGAGCGCGGCCGGGTCGATACCGGCAGTCCCATCCAGTCGCCGGTCTTCCCCGCCACCGGGTTCGACCGTGACCTCTACTACGTATCGTTCGCCGTTCTCTGCCGCGTTTCCGTCGCCACCACCGGCTGACGGATACGGTCTCGCCCGAATCGAATCCCGGATCCAAGGAGCCCCCATGCCTCGTCTCGACCTCAACGGCGCGTCGGCCGTCATCACCGGCGGTGCGTCCGGCATCGGCGAGGCCTCGGCCCGCCAGCTCGCCGCGCTCGGGAGCGCGTGGTGATCGTGGACCTCAACGAGGAGAAGGGGACCACGGTCGCCTCCGAACTCGGCGGACTGTTCGTCAAGTGCAACGTGGCCAGCGAGGAGGACGTCCAGGCCGCTGTCGACGTGGCGTCGGAGATGGGACCGCTGCGGGCGCTCGTGAACAGCGCCGGTCTCGGCTCGCGAACCGGACCGTCGACCGCAACGACAATCCGTTCCCGCTCGACGTCTTCGAGTTCGTGATCAAGGTGAACCTCATCGGCACGTTCAACATGCTCCGGCTCTGGGCCGCGGCGATGGCGAAGACGGAGCCCGATCACCGACGACGGCCAACGCGGCGCCATCGTGAACATGGCGTCGGTCGCCGCATTCGACGGCCAGATCGGTCAGGCCGCGTACTCCGCGTCCAAGGGCGGCGTCGTCGGTATGACCCTGCCGATCGCCCGCGACCTGAGCCCGGTCGGGGTGCGAGTGAACACGGTGGCACCCGGCCTCATCGACACCCCGATCTACGGCGAGGGCGAAGCCTCGGAGGCGTTCAAGGCCCACCTCGGCGCCTCGGTGCTGTTCCCGAAGCGGCTCGGCAGCCCCGAGGAACTCGCCTTCATGGTCATCGACCTCATCACGAACCCGTACATGAACGCCGAGGTCGTCCGCGTCGACGGCGGCATCCGGATGCCGCCGAAATAGCGGCCGATCCGCGGCCCTTCGTCGGCGGTCAGCTCGAGGTCTGGGCCGGCCGCCCGGCGCCCGGCGGGCCTGCGAACGCTTGGGCGAGGTCGAGCCACCGGTCCGCCACCGCGCCGGTCGCCACGAGCCCGGTGTCGACCCGGTGGCGTCGCTGGGTGACGAGGAGGGCGAAGTCGACCGCCTCCCCCTCGACCCGATCCGCCGCGTCCGGATCGCCCCACTCCCAGGTCCCTCCGCCCGGCGCATGCACCGCGACGTACACAGGGGCCTCGGGAACCTCGAGCCCGTTGTTCACGAACGAGAACCCGAACGTGCGCACGCCGAGGTAGGCGACGTGATGCAGCGCGCGGGTCGGCGGGTGGTCCACGCCGAGGGCGTCGAAGCAGTCCTGACCGTGCGCCCAGGTCTCCATGATCCGGGCGGTCAGCGAGGACGCCACGCTCATCGGAGGTCCGTACCAGGGCGTCCACGTCGACGGGTCGAGCGACAGGAACGTCGCCACCATCTCCGCCCGCGCCGTCTGGAACCAGTCGAGCACCGCGTCTGGAGTCATCGATCGGGACCGGACCGCGATGCGTTCGGTGATGCCGTCGGGGTCTTCGAGCGCGGTCGCCAACTCGGCCGCGAACCCGTCCGCGTCGGTCGCGGCAAGTGCGGCCATCTCGTCGAAGTAGGCGAGGTGGCCGATCTGGTCCTGGACGGTCCAGCCGACCGCGGGCGTCGACGTCGCCCACCGATCCGGTTCCGGCGGTTCCAGCAACGCGAGCAACTCGAAGGTCTCAGCCGCGAGGTCGTCGGCCAACTCGGAAAGATCTACTGCCATCGCGCGCTCCAGTATCCAACCCGGCCCGCCCGTCACGGCCCCGATACCGTGAGCGACTTCGACCGACGGGCGAGGTTATCCATGAACTTCGAAGAGACCCCAGAACAGGAGATGTTGCGGGCCGCGGTCCGCGACGTCGCCGGTGGGTTCGGTGCCGGGTATTACGCCGAGCGCGCCCGGTCCGGGGGCAACACCGACGAACTCTGGGACGCCATCGCCGAACTCGGGTTCCTCGGCGTCCACCTCCCCGAGGAGTACGGCGGGGGCGGCGGCGGAATGTCAGAACTCGCGATCGTCTGTGAGGAACTGGCCGCCCAAGGGACACCGCTGCTGCTGATCCTGGTCTCCCCCGCGATCTGCGGCGAGCTGATCAAGCACTTCGGGAGCCCCGACCAGTGCGAACGCTTCCTCGTCCCGCTGGCGACGGGCACGAAGATGGTCTTCGCCATCACCGAACCGGACGCCGGGTCCAATAGCCACAACCTCGCCCTGACCGGGACCCGTGACGGCGACGTCTACCGCCTCAATGGTTCGAAGACCTTCATCTCCGGCGTCGACGAGGCCGACCACATGGTCGTGGTCACCCGGACCGGGACCGACCCCGATACCGGCCGCGGCCGGCTGTCGTTGTTCATCGTGGACACCGAGACGTCGGGGCTCGAACGGGCGCTGATAAGGACCGAGATCACCGCGCCCGAGAAGCAGTACACCCTCTTCTTCGACAACGTCGAGGTTCCGGCCGACCGGCTGCTCGGCGAGGAGCACGAGGGACTCCGCCAGGTGTTCGTCGGCTTGAACCCGGAGCGGATCATGAGTGCGTCGATCTGCACCGGCATCGGGCGCTACGCGCTCGACCGCGCCGCCACCTACGCCAACGAGCGCGAGGTCTGGGGAACGCCGATCGGCCGTCACCAGGGCATTGCCCACCCGCTCGCGGTCGCCAAGATCGAGGTCGAACTGGCCCGGTTGATGACCGCCAAGGCCGCGTGGTTGCACGATCAGGCCAACGCGGCCACCGGGGTCACGACCGAGCAGACGAGCCGAGAAGCAGGTGAGGCGGCGAACATGGCGAAGTACGCGGCGGCCGAAGCCGGCTTGCACGCGCTGGACGCCGCGATCCAGACCCACGGTGGCAACGGGCTCACGAGCGAGTACGAACTCGCGCGACCTCTGGGGCATGGTCCGGCTGCTGCGCATCGCGCCGGTGAGCCGCGAGATGGTCTTGAACTTCGTCGCGACGCAGTCGCTCGGGCTCCCGAAGTCCTACTGACGCCGCGCCGGTCGCAGAGTCTCGCCGTCCGCGGCCAGGACGAAGACCGTCAACTCGTTCTTGCCGTCCGGGAGCAGGGCATCCGGGATCATCACCGCGAACCGGCGCGGCTCATCACCATCCGCGAAGGTCGCTCCGACGCCGACGACGACATCGTTGATCGCGACCACGACCGTCCCGTCGGTCGAACTCGACCCGGTGAGCAGCGCGGGAACCACTCCGGTGGTTCGATCCACCTTCCCGTAGGCGTCCGCGTCGTCGATGCGAACCGTCGTCGAGACCGATTCGCCGATCGGGAGATCCTCGACGAGTCGCCCGACGACGTCCCCGTAGGGGCCGAGGCGGAACAGCTGCAAGAGGTCGGTCGCCCCGACCGGAGGCGCGATCACATCAAGGTTCCGGTCGAGCACCGCTCGGAAGTCGGCCACCGGATCGAAGCGCTGCTGCGGCCCGACGTCCACCCCGAACGGGTTCACCGTCGACTTGGCGAAGACCTTCGTCGGCGACGTCCGAGTTCCCGCGACAACGCCGTCCACTTGCCATGGAATCGAGACGTCGATGGCATCCGCGATGGTCGGGACTAGGTCGATGCTCATGACGTTGCTGTCGTCGATCCGCCCCACGCTCTGGCCGGGCAGCTTGACGAAAAGCGGTCTCCACAGCGTTTCGGGCCGTTGCGCGTCCGGGAGTACCTCCACCTCGAGCCCCCGGATCGATGCCCCGGGGTCGAACGCGATCCCGTGATCGGCGGTCACCACGAGCATCGACCGTTCGAGCAGGCCGGTCCGTTCGAGTCGGTCCAACAACCGACCGATCAGCACATCGGTGTACGCGGCCTGGAGCAGCATCCGTTCATTGGCGAGCTGGACCGGTGCCGGATCCTCCACCCACGCGTCCCCGTCCCGGCCGAGGTTGCCATCACCCTCGGGATACCGGAGGCCGGACGGGAGGTACCGGTACGGCACGTGGGGCATCAACATGTGCAGCACGTGCAGTGTCGGAGCCTCGTCTGGCGCGAAGCCGTCCAGGAAAGCGTCGAAGCGTTCCGGACTCCCGCCGGTCGCCATACCCGTCTCCATGTCGAACGGCTGGTCTTTCGCCTGCTGTTCGCCGGCCGCGGCCGCGTCCGCGGTGCGGACCGCCACATCCTCCTGGAACGCTTCCGTCACGTTCCCTTGCTCACCCGAGAGCATCGAGCGGTAGACATCACCGGCGCGGCCGACAAGATCCGTGACCCCGGCAACCCGGCCAGGTCGAGCGACCGCGCACAGATCCGGCGGACACACGCGGGTCACGGCTTCGGAGACTTGCATCCGGTACGACCCGCCCAGCAACGTGAACAGGTTCTCCGGGTGCGAGTAGCTCTCCGGTTCGGTCCCCGATTCCGGGTAGCGGCCGGTGAAGATCGACGGCACCGCGTGCCACGTGGAGTTCGTCACGCTCGTCGCATTGCGATACCAGGTCGATGAATCCGCGAGGCCGGCGAGGTTTGGGTACAGATCCGACTTGATGCGGCCGTCGGCGCCGAGGATGGACGACGTCGGCCATTCGTCGAAGACCACCAGGACCACCGGCACCGCCGATGAAGTTCCTCCGGCCGCCACGACCTCGACCGACTCCTGGCGAATCAGCGGGCTGACGCCGCTGCCGAACACGAAGAGGACCAAGAAGACCGGGACCGCGAGCGAGGCGAACCGGAGCCACGTCCGCGGCATCTCCCAACGGGCGCAAGCGACACCGAATCCGGCGCCGACGGCGACGGCGAGCGCGCCGACGACCCACGGGCCTGCCCCGTCGCCTCGCTGCAGCGCCACGACGACCCAGAGCGCACCGAACCCCCCGAGCGCGACGAAGTGCACGACTTTCGCAGCTCGAATCGAGACCGCGGCGACGATCAGTTCAAGGATCCACACTGCGATCGGCACCGCGACGCACACCCCGACGGCGAACGCGACGATCTGCCAGGGTCGAGACTGCCGGAAAATGAATTCGTCCGGGCTGCGACCGAAGACGGCCAGCAAGGGCTGACCGATGGCGAACCCCGCGGCCGCCAGCAGCTCCAGGAACGCGAACCCGAACCACCGACGCGCGCCGCTCATCCCAGGGCAGGCTACCGACACCGCCACTCCGGAAAGGGTCGGCGCCGGGCGCCCTACGCTGCCAGCGATGACGACAGCCACCGCGATCGGCGACCTCACCCAAACGGAACTCGCGACGCTGGCCAGGGAATGGTTCCTGCACGGCCACCTCCAGGACCGAGTCGGGATTCCCCTGCTCTACCAGTACGGCGTCGAGCGCGAAGCCGCCGAGCAGGTCGCGATCGAGGAGTGGGCCGGGGCCAGCCCGCTTTACTCGGTGCGGACGCAGGAGACGCTCGGATTCCGAGGCAGCTCGGTCGACGTCATCCTCAAGAATCTGCAGGCGGACATCGGCTCGCCGCTCCAGTACATGGACTTCCGGATGCGGTTCATCGACCCGGACCACGCCGAGTTCTGGTTGGAGCACTGCGGAGCGCTGCTCGACGTGGAGCCGATGGGCGAGGACTGGGTCCACGGCATGTGTCACACGATCGAGGACCCGACCTTCGACGCGACCGCCGCGGCGACCAACCCCCAGGCCGTCGTGCGGCCGGTCCATCGCCCACCCCGCACACCGACCGACCGGATGCCGCATTGCCACTGGACGGTCACCGTCGACCCCGACGGACCGCCCGCCCAGGCCCATCCGAACCTGGCCCGCGTCGAGGATTCGTTGATCGCCGCGCTGCCGATCCGGCCGCCCACATCCGAGGACGCACCGGAGGGCCACGTCGGCTACTCGCACGCGTTCGATCCCGACCTGCGATACGAGGACTTCTCCTCGGCGACGCTCGTGGCGATCCTGCGAGAAGCCGCGATCCAGAGCCACCTGCTCCTGCGGTCGTACCTGATCTCGGTGGGCGACCGGCTCTCGCCGGAGCACGCCCGAGAGCTCGCACCGCGGATCCTCGTCGGCGCCGCGCCGGTGACCGCGGGCCGACTGGCTGCGGCGTTCGCGACCGGCGATGACCTCGCGGGGATCGCCAAGGTGCTGTCACTCCACCCCTCGTTCCAGCCGGCGGACTACGTGGACTGCACGATCACCACCGGTCGCGACACGCTGCGGCTGGCCTTCGGCGATGCACCGGTGTTCGCGGAAGCGGACGGGCTCGGCTGGCTGGTCGGACTCGACGACGCCGACGACCGCGGCATCGATGCGATCGTGCGCGGCGTGAACCCACGAGCGGCGGCGACGCGAGTCGACCCCCGCGGCGCGGAACGGATCGCGTACGAGATCATCATCGAAACGGGCGGCGAGCCACGCCGCGAAGAGGCCGAGACGGCATTGGCCAGATTCAGTGGCGCCGCGGAATTCCGCTTCCACTGAGCGGGAGCGCGCTCAGGAAAAGCCGGGGAGGTACTCGGCCTCGGCGTCGAACAGTTCGTGCACCATCGAGCGGACCGCGGCCGGGCTACAGATTGCGGCGGTCAGTGGATCGAGTGTGACCGCGAGGACCGCCGCCTCCTTGCTGCGTTCGATGGCGGCGGTCGCGGCCAGGTCGTAGGTCGCCATGTTCGACGCACAGATCGCGGCCATCGCCGTCGGCAGCCGACCGTACCGGGTGGGGCGCGCGCCCGTGCGATCGATCATGGTGGCGACCTCGACCACGCCGTCGTGGGCAAGATTCTCGATGAGCCCGCCGCGATTCGGGACGTTCGCGTTGATCGTGTACGGCACGTTCTTCTCGCGCGCCTCGATGATCCAGGAGGCGTACTCCCAGGAACGCTTGTGCGGCAGGGTCTCCTCCCCGGCGAGCATGCGGTCCCGCTGCGCGTCGGCGTTGACCCGCCACTGCGGCCAGTTCCGCGCGTAGAACGAGGACTCGCCGTCGTACTCGGCACCGAGGTAGCGCGTCATCACCTCGGCGTCGGTCCGGTAGTACGGCAGGTACTCGGAAAGGTGTCCGCTGCTCTCGGTGATGAACGCGCCGAAGTGGATCATCATGTCCTTGCGGACGAGGTCACCCGCGTCCCACGGTTCCGCGGGGTCGCCGGCGAGGTCCCGCCGCGCCCGTTCGATGAGCTGCGGGTAGAGATCCACCCCTCGATGTTCGAGTCGCGTGAACCAGGCGAGATGGTTGATGCCCGCGCACTCCCACGTGAGTTCCCGCCAGGGGATCTCCGCACGAGCGGCCAACACCCGGCTCGTCGCCTGCACGGAGTGACACAACCCGACGACGGCGACTCGCGACGTCCGAGCGGCGGCGAGACACATCATGCTCATCGGGTTCGTGTAGTTGAGGACCAGCGCGTCCGGGACACAGCCGCTCGACGTCCGCGAGCACCTCGAGCCACACCGGGATCGTGCGCAGTCCCTTGAACACGCCGCCCGGACCGATGGTGTCGCCGATGCACTGGTCGACGCCGTAGCGGGCCGGGATGTCGTTGTCGAAGCCCACGCAATCGACGCCCGACACCTCGATGCAGTTCACGAGGTAATCCGTGCCGGCCAGCACCTCGCACCGGTCCACGCTCGCGACGACCCGCCAGCGGTCCGCGACGCCGAACTCCTCCGCCAGCCGGCCGACCAGCTCGGCCATCGTCGCGAGACGCGGTTCGTCGATGTCCACGAGGGCGATCGTGCCGCCGACGTTGTCCGGGATCAGGAACAGGTCCTTGACCAACTCGGGGGTGAACATCGACCCGGCACCCAGCATCGTGACCTGGACCGGGCGCGGCATTGCCCCGGCGAGCCCTCGCCGCTCGGCGGCCTGGATGTGGCCTTGATGGCCGGCGACGACGTCAGTCATGGTCGAATCCTCGCAGACCCGGAGCCCTCGGGGTCAGTGCGCGAGGATCACGGGCTGTGAATGGAGTCTTGCCCGCCGATCGGATTCGACCCGGGCGCACGATCGCCGGAATGTCCGCGGTGCTGCTCGCACTCACCCCGGCGGGCGAGATCGACTGGCCGGCCGTCGAAGCACATATCGGGCGGACCCGCGCCGCCGGGTTGACCCCCGCGGTGAACATGGACACCGGGTACGTCCAACTCCTCGCCGAGGCCGACCGCGACCATGTCCTCGACCTCACCCACTCCGTCACGGGCGGCCACTTCGTGGCCGGCGCGTACGTCGCCGACGACCCGGGCGCGCCCTTTGACCTCGACGCCTACCTCGCCGCGGCGGACGCCATCGCGGCGCGGGGTGGCACGCCGGTGATCTTTCCGTCGCACGGACTCAACGAACGTTCCGACGCGGGGTGGCTCGACGCGATCGGTGCGATCGCCCAACGGGTGGACCGTTTCATCGGCTTCGAACTCGGTCCGATGTTCGTCCCGTACGGCCGGATCGTGAGCCTCGACACGTACCGCGGCCTGATGGGGATTCCGCAGTGCATCGGCGCGAAGCATTCTTCGCTCTCCCGACAACTCGAGTGGGTCAGGCTCGACGCGCGGGACACGGAGCGGCCCGACTTCGTCGTGTTCACCGGCAACGACCTCGCGATCGACATGGTCATGTACGGGTCGGACTACCTCCTGGGACTCTCGACGTTCGCCCCCGAGGCCTTCGCTCGTCGAGACCGCATGTGGGCAGATCAGGACCCCGCGTTCTTCGAGCTGAACGACGTCCTGCAATACCTCGGCGCGTTCACCTTCCGCGACCCGGTGCCCGGCTACCGCCATGACGCGGCGATGTGGTTCGAGTTGCGCGGCTGGGCGAAGAGCGACCGGACCCCGGACGGCGCACCCCGGCGGCCGGACTCGGACCGGGCGGTGCTTGCCACCCTCATGGACCGGCTGGACGCGTTCACATGAGGTACCAGCAGATCAAGAACCTGGACAGCCCGGCCGCATTCCGGGCGCACTGTGAGTCCCTCGGTGTCGAGATGCCCATTGCGGATGCCGTCGATCCGCGCGGACCGCTCGCATCACCAGTCACGATCACCGACGGGAGCGCGGGAACGTTCACCCCGCCAAACCGCTTCGCCGTCCTGCCGATGGAAGGCTGGGACGGCACCGAGACCGGCGCGCCCACGGATCTCGTCCGCCGTCGCTGGGACCACTTCGGTGCCAGCGGCTGCGGTCTGGTCTGGGGCGAGGCCACCGCGGTGCGGCCCGACGGTCGGGCCAACCCGCACCAACTCGTCCTCGACCCGACGACGCAGCCCACGATCGCTGCGCTGCGCGCCCGCCTGGCCCCGGACCAGGTCGCCGGGCTCCAACTCACCCATTCCGGCCGCTGGTCGCGGCCCCAGGGAGACCCGGCCCCGCGCGTCGCCTACCGCCACCCTCACCTGGACCCGCGGGTCGGCGCGACCGACGCCGAACTGCTCAGCGACGACGACCTCGAGACGCTGGCCGGCGTCTACGTCGACGCCGCGGTGCTCGCTCGCGACGCCGGGTTCCACTTCGTCGACGTCAAGCACTGCCACGGATACCTCCTCCACGAGCTGCTCTCGGCCCGTGACCGACCCGGCCCGTTCGGTGGCGATCTCGGGGGTCGGACCCGGTTCCTCCGAACCGTCGTCGCCGGCGTCCGCCACCGGGCGCCGGACCTCGCGATCGCCGTGCGGCTCTCGGCCTTCGATGTCGTGCCCTACTCGCCTGGTCCGGACGGTCGTGGAGTCCCCGACGCCGACGTTCCGTACGCCTTCGCCTTCGGAGGCGACGGCACGGGCCTTGGCATCGATCTCACCGAGACCCACGCGTTCTGTGACCTGCTCGTCGAACTCGGCATCGGACTCGTGAGCACCACTGCGGGCAGTCCGTACTACAACCCGCACGTCCAGCGGCCGGCCTACTTCCCCCCGAGCGACGGCTACCAGCCACCGGAAGATCCGATCGTGGGCGTCGCGCGTCAACTTGCCGTGACGGCTGAACTCACCCACGAACACCCGGAACTCGTCGTGATCGGCTCCGGCTACTCCTACACCCAGGACTGGCTCGCGCACGTGGGAGAGGCCGTCCTGGCGCGCGGGGACGCGACCATGATCGGGCTCGGGCGGATGATCCTCTCGTATCCCACCCTGGCCGCGGACACCCTCGCCGGGCGGGCGATGGATCGCAAGGCCGTGTGCCGGACCTTCTCGGACTGCACCACCGCGCCGCGCCACGGTCTGGTCTCGGGCTGTTTCCCGATCGACCCGTTCTACAAGGAGCACCCCGACCGGGTGGAGCTGACTCGAGTGAAGCGCGCGCGGCGGTCGGGCGCATGACCGACGACCGCTGGGTCGAGATCGACCACGACCGTCTCGAGCACGAACCGTTCTGGTACCCGTGGGTCGGCGACGCCACCCAGACACGCGTCGCCCGCACGGCGGAGATCGCGGCCCGCGCCGGGTACCACGTCGATCCGACGAGCTTCGTCGCCGAAGGCGCGGCGATCGTCGCGTCGACGTTCACCATCGGCGCCCGCTCCACGATCGCGGCGGGCTGCCTCATCCGCGGCGACGTCACCATCGGGAGCGACACCGGGTTCAATCTCGGGGCCACCACGATCGGACGGGTGACGATCGGCAATCAGGTCCGGATCGCCGCGTATGCAGTCCTGGTCGGCGAGAACCACGTCTTCGACGACCCCGACGTCCCGATCATGGATCAGGGACTCGACACCCAGGGGATCACGATCGGTGACGACGTGTGGATCGGGGCACACGTCACCGTCGTCGACGGGGTCACGATCGGCCCCCACAGTGTGATCGCCGCCGGCGCGGTCGTCACGACCGACGTCGAACCGTTCTCGATCGTCGCCGGGGTCCCGGCCCGCCGGACCGGCGACCGGCGCACGTACACGTCGGGCCGGGCGCGCCGCGCGCGCGCTCAGCCGATTCGACGCGCGGATCGCCGAGCAGTGGCCGGAGGTACTCGCCCGCTGCGAGATCGATCACGACGGCCGGCGGACCTACGTCGAGTGTCCAGGCGACGCACCCGGAGAGCTGCGCCCGCTCAACGACGCGATCGAGATCGCGGGGCTCTTCGGTGCCGTTCCGCCCATCGCATCTCGCGAGGAACTGATCGCAACGCTCGCCACGCAACAAGATCCCGACACCGGGATGTTCCTCGACCCGAGACACCTTCCGCAGGACGATCCCCTCCGTCCGTCACACCGCGAGTGGGACATGTACGGCATCCTCTCCACCGGCTACGCACTCATGGTGTTGGGATCGGGTCCGCGCCACCCGATCCATGCGGTCGAGCACTGCGCGCCCGACCGGCTCGTCGAACTGCTCGACGGCCTCGACCTCGAATACCTCGCCTGGCCATCCGGATCCTGGATCGATGCGTTCGCGACCGCAACGGCGTTCAACCGCATCCACCACGCGTCGACCCAGACGAGACCTGAGCTCTGGGACTGGCTCGCGCGAACGCAGACGGCCGACGGAATGTGGGGTCGATACCTCGAACCCGTCGGCGAGCACGACTTCGGCTGGCTCATGGCGGTCAACGGGTTCTACCGCCTCACTCGTGGCACCTACGCGCAGTTCGACGTTCCTGTCCCTCGCCCCGAGCGTGTGATCGATACGGTCCTCGCCCATGCTGCGGTCAACAACTGGTTCGCGACCGACGAACGCAACGCCTGCAACCTCCTCGATGTGGTGCACCCACTCTGGTTGCTCGGTCGCCAGACCGCCCACCGGCGCGCGGAGATTCGCACCGGGGTCGGTCGTATCCTGACCGGACTCGTGGACGACTGGCGCGACGGCGAAGGGTTCCCGTGGCACGTGGGACGCGACCATCCCGGACTGCGAGGCACCGAGATGTTCACCGCCGTGATCGCGATCGCGGCCGACCTGCTCGGTGAACGCGACGGCCTCTCGTTCACACCCCGCGGCGTGCACCGGCTCGAGCCGATCGTATGACCGAACCACCTCGCCGCCGCCCACCGCCGCCACTCCGTCCGGCCGAGGTCGAGACCGTCGAACGCGTCGGCGAGCGTTGGTATCGGGCGCGACTCACCGGACTCGACGGCTTGGAGATCAACGAGCCGGCGGCGAGCGTGCGGCTGTTGCTCCCGGAGCCGGAGGGACTGGTCGTGCCGGACTGGAACGGGAACGAGTTCCTCCTTCCGGACGGTCGCCGGCCCGGCCTGCGAACCCTGACGCCGGTGAAGACGCGCGAGGGGTCCGGATCGATGGAACTGTGGATCGTGCGCCACGGCGACAGCCGGCTGGTCCGCTGGTGCGAACGGGCGCAACCGGGTGATCCCGTCGCGATTTCCGGGCCCGGCCGCGGCCACCGGTTCTCCACCGAGGCCCGCGCGCACCTCCTCGCCGGTGACGAGTCGGCGTTGGCCGCCATCACCCAACTCGTGGCGGCGCTGCCACCCGGGGTCCCGACAACGGTGCGGATCGAGGGTTCCGAGACGGCGCTGCCGCGACCCTTCGACCCTCGAGCGGGCGTCACGGTCGAGTGGATCGGCGGCGTGGGACTCGCCGGCGCGGCGCTGGTCCATCGGATCGTCGAGTCACCGTTGCCCGATGGCGTCCACGTCTGGGCGGCCGGAGAGGCCGCAGCCATGCAGCGCCTGCGGCGACACCTCTTCGAGCAGCGCGGACTCCCGCGTGGCGTCGCCACCGTGCGCGGCTACTGGAAACACGGCCGCACCGGGACCTGATGGCTCGGCGGGTGCCGATCCCGGCGCCGGGACCGCCGCTGCCTACGCTGCAGCGCAATGTTTCTGGCGTGGCGCGAGATGCTCCGGGCGAAGCTGCGCTTCGCTCTGCTCGCGGGCGCCATCGGACTGCTGGTGTTTCTCGTCCTGTTCGTCCAGGCCCTGACCGGTGCGCTGATCCGCCAGTTCATCGGGGCGATCGAGCATCAATCCGCTGACGTCCTCGTCTATGGCGCCGACGCCCGCAAGAACCTCGAAGGTTCTCGGGTACCGACCGAGACAGTCGCGGAGGTCGCCGCCATTCCCGGGGTCGCCGCCGCCGGACCCCTCGGCGAGGGGACCTTCACGGTCCGGGCCGGAGGGGAATCGAGAGACGCCGTGCTCTTCGGACATGAACTGGGCGGGCCAGGATCTCCGACCACCATGGACGCGGGGCGAGCCGTCACCGGCGACTTCGAAGCCGTGGCCAGCCGAGGTGCCGAAGATCTCGGCTTCCGTCTTGGTGCAGTGGTCCGCCTCGAACCTGACGGCCGAGCGATCAGGATCGTCGGACTTGCGAGCGACGCGAACTACTCGGTGACCCCCGTGCTCTTCACGACCTTCGCGACCTACGAGGCCGCACGCCGCGACGCGAGTGGCGGCCGCGCACTGGTGACGCCGTCCGCGGTCGCGGTGATCAGTGACTCAGACGTCTCGTCCACGACCGTCCGCGATCGGATCAACCAGAGCGTCGAGGGCGTCGAGGCCTTGACCCGCGATGAGGCCGTCGCCGATGCGCCCGGGGTCGCCAGCGTCAGCGACTCCATCGGCGCGGTGGTCCTGCTCTGTTTCTTCGTCGTGGTCGTCGTCGCCGGGCTCTTCTTCCTGATCCTCACGGTGCAGAAGGCGGCCTCACTCACCTTGCTGCGCGCGATCGGCGTGCGCGCCCGGACGCTCGTGCAATCACTCCTGCTTCAAGTGGTGGTCGTCGTCGTGGCGGGACTCGTCATCGGGACGGCGCTGGCTTGGCTGGCGCTCAACGCCGCCCAGAACTCACTCGGTGCCCGAGTCGCGCTCGGCGACGTCGTGGGGACCGGCGCCGTGGTGCTCGGACTCTCGCTCGTCGCCGCCCTGGGCGCGGCCCGCCGGGTCCTGCGAATCGACCCGGTACGGGCGACGGTCCCCGGAGGCATCGAAGCATGAAGAACGGGCTTCGGGAGCTTCGCCGCCGGCCACAACGTTTTGTCGCCGTGACGGGCGCGCTGGCACTGCTCGCCGTCCTCTTGCTGTTCCTGGGTGGCCTGCTCGACGGGCTCTACCTCGGCGCGACCGGCGCCCTCCGCGCCCAGCGCGGCGACGCACTCGTGTACTCGGCCGACGCCAATGACTCCGTCATCCGTTCGCGCGTCACCCCGGAAGTTCGCCAAACCGTCGAGCAGGTCGAAGGAGTCGACGCGACCGGAGGACTGGGCCTCAGCCTGCTCGGCGCCGAGGTGCCGGGCGAAGCCGACCTCGCTGACGCCGCGGTCATTGGCTACGAGCGCCACCCGGAGGGCGTTCCCGATCCTCCGCCCGAGGGTGAGGCCTGGGCCGACCGTCGACTCGAGGCGTTCGGCGTCAAGGTCGGCGACGAGCTGGCCCTCGGTCCCGCGCGCTCGGCACTCCGCTGTCCGAGGATGGGTCGATGACACCAACTATCTGCTCCAGGGCGCGCTCTGGGTTGCGCCCGCGACCTGGCGTGAGATCCAGAACGCCAACCGACCGGACGCGCCGTTCCCGCCGGGCGTCTGGCAGGTACTGGTCATCGACGGAGCTGGCGATGCTGCGTCGTTGGCGAGTCGGATCGACGCGGCGACGGCTGGCGCCACCAACACACTGACCAAGCAGGACGCCGTGCTCGCATCGCCGGGAACGCGCCAGCAGCGCAGCACGTTCAACGGGATCATCGTCGTGGCGTTTCTCGTTGTCGGGCTCGTTGCCGCCCTCTTCTTCGCGTTGCTGACGCTGGAGCGGGCCGCAATCTACGGAGTCCTCAAGGCCCTCGGCACCCCGACTCGCAGTCTGGTCCTGGGATTGCTCACCCAAGCCGTGACACTCGCGGTTCTCGCGTTCGTCATCGGCGGCCTCGCCACCGCGGCGCTGACTTTCATCCTCCCGGCGCGCATCCCACTCCAGCTCGAAAGCTCGCGAGCCATGACCACCTTGATCGGGCTCGTTGTCGCCGCGGCCGTCGGCGGAACCATCTCGCTACGCCGCATCGCCCGCATCGACCCGGTCGCCGCCATCGGCACCGGAACCTGAGGAGGCCACTCGTGTCGGTTTTGCAGCTCGACGACGTCAGCAAGATCTACCGATCGGGCGATGACGAGATCGCGGCCGTCGACCACGTCGACCTCACACTCGGGAGCGACGAGACCCTCGCGCTCGTCGGCCCGTCGGGATCGGGCAAGACGACGCTGATCTCCATCGCGGGAGGTCTGCTCGGCGCGACGAGTGGCCGGGTGGTCGTCGGCGGCGAGGACATCACGCACTACTCCCCGCGTGATCTCACCCGCTTCCGCAGCGAGACGATCGGCTTCGTGTTCCAGACCGTGAACCTCGTGCCCTTTCTCACTCGCGCGTGAGAACCTGCTGGTTGTGGGTGAACTGGTCGCGTCCGGGCGCGGGGGCCGCCGCGAGGCCGGCGCGCGTGCCGAGCAGCTCCTCGGCGAACTCGGGCTCGCCGGTCGCCACGACAACCTTCCCGCCCAACTCTCCGGTGGAGAGCGCCAGCGCGTGGCGATCGGCCGCGCACTCATGAACGAACCGGCGCTCGTCCTCTTCGACGAACCGACCTCGGCGCTCGACACCAAGCTCGGCGAACAAGTCATGGGCCTGATCCGTGATGAGGTCAAAGGACGCGGTACGGCGGCCATCATCGTGACCCACGACCCTCGAGTCACCGGCTACGCCGACCGGGTTGTCACGATCACCGACGGCCGGTTGTCACCGTCGGAATGAGATCCCGGCCCGCGAGCGCCCGCTGCGTATGACGCTGACCGACGGCTTCATCATCTTCCTCGCGGGCTTGGGTGCCGGAACGATCAACACCGTCGTTGGTTCGGGGTCACTCATCACCTTCCCGACACTGATCGCGCTCGGCTACCCGCCGTTACTCGCCAATGTCTCGAACAACATCGGACTCGTCCCCGGCGCGCTCTCCGGCGTGCACGGCTACCGACGCGAACTCGTGGGACAGCGCGATCGGCTGATGCGGCTACTCCCCGCGTCGTTCGTCGGCGCGCTGGTGGGATCGGTCCTGCTCCTCACGCTGCCCAGCGAGGTCTTCGACCGCGTCGTCATCGTCCTCATCGCGATCGCGCTGGTCCTGGTCATCGTCGGACCTCGACTCGCCCAGCGTCTCGCCCGCGCCCAGGGATCCGGCACCAAGGTCTCCTTTGGCCTCGTCGTGCTGGTCGGCGCCACCGGCATCTACGGCGGCTACTTCGGCGCCGCGCAGGGAATCATCCTCATTTCGCTGCTCGGCATCTTCGTGCTCGACGATCTCCAGCGGCTCAATGCGACCAAGAACGTGCTCGCGATGACGGTGAACCTCGTCGCCGCCGCGGTCTTCATCCTCGCGGCCGAGATCGACTGGGCCGTCGTGGCCTGCATCGCCGCCGGCTCGGTGATCGGCGGACAGCTCGGCGCGACAGTCGGACGCCGACTCGATCCGCGTGCGTTGCGCGCGGTGATCGTGCTGGTCGGTATCTCGGCGCTGGTCCGTCTCCTCTGAGGCCTCCGGTCCGGGTCAGAGACCGAGCGACCGGCCGATGATCTCTTTCATGATCTCGGTCGTCCCGCCGTAGATCGTGGTGACGCGAGCATCCGCGTAGGCCCGCGCGATCGGGTACTCGAGCATGTAGCCGTACCCGCCGTGCAGTTGCAGGCATTGGTCGACCGCCCGCTTCTGCAGCTCGGTGGCCCACCACTTGGCCATCGCAGCCTCCTCGGCCGTGAGCGCATCGACGTTGAGTGCCGCGACGCACTGATCGATGAACGCTTGCGTGACCGCGACTTCGGTGGCGAGCTCGGCCAGGACGAAGCGGCTGTGCTGGAACGTGCCGACCGGTTGGCCGAACGCGGACCGGTCCTTCACGTACTCGAGCGTCCAGTCCAGCGCCGCACGCGCGGCCGCGACCCCCGCGACCGCGATCGACAGCCGCTCCTGCGGCAGGTTGTGCACCAGCTGCAAGAAGCCCTCCCCGTCCGCGCCGAGCAGGTTCGCGACCGGCACCTGCACGTCGTTGAAGAACAGCTCGGCGGTGTCCTGCGAGTGAAGGCCGAGTTTCTCCAGGTTGCGACCCCGTTCGAACCCGTCCATTCCCCGTTCGATCACGAGTAGGGACATGCCTTTGTGTTTCTGGCCCGGATCCGTCTTGACCGCGGTGATGACGAGGTCCGCGTTGATGCCATTGGTGATGAAGGTCTTCGAGCCGTTGACCACGTACGAGTCGCCGTCGCGAATCCCCGTGGTCGTCATGCTCGCGAGGTCAGAACCGATGCCGGGTTCGGTCATCGCGATTGCGGTCACGAGTTCGCCGGACGCGATGCCGGGTAGCCACCGCGCGCATTGCTCCTCGGTGCAGTACGCGAGGAAGTACGGCAGGCAGATGTCGTTGTGCAGGCTCAGACCGAGGCCGGCGCCACCGACGCCGGTGGCCTGAATCTCCTCGTCGATGACCTGGTTGTACCGAAAGTCGTCGACTCCCCCACCACCGAACTGCTCGGGAACCGCCATACCGAGGAAGCCGTGGCGGCCCGCCTCCGCGAAGAGATCGTGAGGCACAATCCCCGCGGCTTCCCATTCGAGATGATGCGGCACGACCTCGCGGTCCAACCATGACCGGAAACTGCCCCGGAGTTCATCGTGCTCAGATTCGAAGATCGTGCGTTCCATGCGTCGAGCGCGAGTCGTATTACCGGCTACCGGAGGCGACCCGCAGCAAGGCCTCGTTCGCCCCGTCGGGCAGCTCGGTCAAGGGCTCGGCCAGCTCATCGACCGTCGGTCCGAACTGTTCGGCCAGCGGCGCAAGCGCCGCGAGGTCGAAGTCGTAGAGCGCGGCGGCGTTGCCCGCGAGCATGCGCCGCATCTCGTCGGTCGGGATTCCCTGCGTCACCTGACGGAGGTGCTCACGGGTGAACGGTCCGGTCCCTTCGGTATGCGGGTAGTCACTCCCCCACATGAACCGGTCCTCCCCCATGTACTCACGGGCCGCGACATCGGACAGCCCCGGCTGGGAGACCCCCATCCAACAGTTGCGGCGGAAGTACTCGGTGGCCGAGTGCGGTGGGATCGTGTCCAGGTCGTAAGCGAGTTCACCGGTGCGGCCGGTCGAACGGATCCCCTCGAGCATCTGGTCCAGCTGCTTGAGCAGCGGCGGCATCCACCATGCACCGGTCTCGGTGATCGCGAACTTCAGGTTCGGGAAGCGTTCGAAGATCCCGGAAAGGATGAACTGCACCAACGGACGCTGCGAATAGAACCCGACCTCGTTGATGAAGACGAGCGGTGCGGCCGCGAACTTCCCGTAGTCCGGCGCGCCGGTACCGCCATGCAGGTTGATGACGACGCCGAGGTCTTCGCAGACCTTCCAGAGCCGGTCGTAGGCCGGGTCGATCAGCGGCGACACCCAGTGGCAATCGGGCGGCAGGTTCGGCAGGAGGATTCCGCCCCGAAGTCCATGCTCCTTGATGAACTGGACGTCGGCGATCGCGTCGTCGATGTCATTGAGGAAGATCTGGCCGATGCCGGCCCGCCGCTCGGGGAACCGACCGCAGAAGTCCACCAGCCAGCGGTTATGGGCGCGAATACCCGCCAGACGGTGTTCGTACTGGTGCTCCTTCGGGGGCTTCGCGAAGAGCACGAAACTGGGGAAGAACGGTGGCACGGTGTTGGGGAACACCACCTCGCCGACCTGACCGTCGGCTTCGAGGTCACCGTTGCGCCGGTCGTCGTCCCAGTTCCGGACCCGCCCACCGTCGTGGAGGTCCCGGTAGGGGTTCTTGTACTTGTTGCGCCAGGCGTCGAAGTCGTCGCGGTAGGCAGGGTCGAGATACTCCCGGTACTGCTCGTGGGATCCACCGGCATGGCAGTCCGCCGAAATGATCGTGTAGCGGGGCGCACTGGACATGGCTCGCTCCTCAAGTCCTCTATCCACGGGGACCCGGACCCTACCGAGCCCGATTGCACGCCGTCAGACCCGCCGCCGGGCGAGTTCGCGCCTGCGCCCGCTACCCTCGCCCGGAGCGACATCCGAAGACCGGGGGGACCTCCGTTGAAAGAACTCGTCTACCACCGTTCCCTGCTGCCAGCCGTCGAACGGCATGCAGACAAGATCGGCTTCGTCGACGGCGACCTCCGCCTCACGTACGCCGAGCATCTCGACCGGGTGAGCCGGCTCGCATCCGCCATGCGGTCCGAGTTCTCCCTCGCCCGTGACGACCGCTTCGCGGTCTTGGCGCTGAACTCGCAGCCCTATCTGGAACTGTGGCACGCCGCATTCCTCGGCGGCGGCGTCATCAACCCGCTGAATTTGCGGCTCGCCGCCAAAGAGCTGGCGTACATCCTCTCCGACTCGGGGACAAAGGTCGCCTTCGTCGACGGGTTCTTCGCCGGCCTCGTCGATTCGGTGCGGGCCGAGACTGATCTCGAGCACGTGGTCCTCATCGGTCCCGGCGACGTTCCCCACGACGCGAAATACGACGCGCTCCTCAGCGCCGGGTCCCCCACCGTCCCCGACGAGCCCGAGGAGGACGACCCGGTCGTCCTCATGTACACCGGCGGCACCACCGGGCTCCCGAAAGGGGTGTTGCTCGACCAGCGGGCCGAGATACTCAACCTCTACCGCGTGCAGATCGGGTGGCGGATGCGCGACGACTACGTCTACCTCCATCAGACGCCCATGTTTCACGCCGCCTCGATGGGCGGGATCCTTGGCACCCCCGCGGCCGGCGGGCTCTCCACCTACGTGCCGTCGTTCGACCCGGGCAAGGTCATGGAGGCGATCGAGCGCGACCAGGTGACGATGACGGTGATGGTGCCGACGATGATCGGTTTGATGATGATCCATCCCGAGTACGACCCGGCTCGCCTGCGGTCACTCGAGGTGCTCACCTACGGTGCGTCACCGATGCCACTCGCGACGCTGCAGAAGATCCAGGCCGACCTGCCGAACGTGGACATCTACCAGGGCTACGGCATGACCGAGGCCTCGGCGCTGCTCACGATGCTCGGACCCGAGGACCATCGCGCCGGTGGCGAAATCCTGCGTTCCGCCGGGCGGGCCATGACCGGCGTGGTGCTCTCGATCCAGGACGACGACGGCAACATCCTCCCGCAGGGCGAGTCCGGCGAGGTGTGTGCCCGCTCCGGCAACTTCATGCGCGAGTACTGGAACAAGCCTGAGGCCACCGAGGAGGTCTTCCGCGGCGGCTGGTACCACACCGGCGACGCCGGCTACCTCGACGAGAACGGGTACCTGTTCCTCGTCGACCGCGTCAAGGACATGATCGTGACCGGCGGCGAGAACGTCTACTCGACCGAGGTCGAGAACGCGATCGCCTCGCACCCTGCTGTCGCGCAGGTCGCGGTGATCGGCATCCCCCACGACGTGTGGGGTGAGGCGGTCCACGCGGTCGTCGTGTGCAACGCCGAAGCGACCGCTTCGGAGGAAGAAATCATCGACCACGCCCGGGATTCGATCGCGGGCTACAAACTGCCCAAGAGCGTCGAGTTCCGCACCGAACCGCTTCCGCTCTCGGGCGCGATGAAGGTCCTCAAGCGTGAGTTGCGCGCGCCGTACTGGGAAGGCGAGGGACGCGGGGTCAGCTGACCCGGATCACCAGACCGCCGCCGCGACCACGAACGCCGGCTTCGCGGAATAGTCGCTCCGCAACAGTCCATAGTTGGATTCGGTATCACCCGTACCCGTCGCCCGGTCTCGGCCCGCGTGCCAGAACAGCGGACCCGCGAAGCTCCATGCCTTCCATTGCAGCCACTCCTGCGCGAGCCAGTGGCTCTGGGTGGTCTCGTCGACGCAGTTGCTACAGAAGCCCGTCGCCGGTCCGGTCTCGGTCCCCCAGATCTGTTTCGCGCCGTCGCCGTTCGCGGCCATCACGTCGTGGAGCGTCGTCGTGTACGCGAACGCGTTCCAGCCGATCGCGCCCGGCGTCCCGGTGAGTGGGGCGAACGGCACCGGCGCATACGGATGGTGGCCCAGCGCGTCGAGGAATCCGCCCGCGCCCCACCGGTACATCGCCTTCACGAAGTTGACCGGGTGCGCGGGGTTTCCCGGGTTACTTCCGAGGTCGCCGTTGGGCGCGAGCCCACCGCTGACGATGATCGAGTCCGCGTCGACACCCTTCGCGGCAACGTACGCGTACCGCAACAGCTCCGAGTAGCGCCGGGCATCGGGCGCGCCCTCCCAGAACGGTTTGTGGTTCGGCTCGTTCCAGATCTCCCACGCCCGCACGTGCGTGCCGAGTTCACCCTGGGCGCGGTACCGCCGGACCGCCGCCGCCGTGAAGCGCGCGAACGTCCCCGGATCGTCGGGTGGTTTCGACCTCCCCCCGTTCCCGTTCGCCCACTTCGGGGCCCAGAGGATCGTGGCCAGGACCTCGTAACCCTCGGACTCGGCCAGCCGAACCATCTGGTCGAACCCTCGCCAGTCCCAGACATCCGGGCCACCGGGCTGCACCACGTCCCACGCGAGCTCGAGTCGAACCCAGTGCGCACCGGTTTCGGCCAGGCGCGCGAGTTCGAGGCGTTGGTCTTCGACGGACCGCAGGTTGAACACGCCACCCGTCGACACCCCGGCGGTCACCGCGACCCTCCCGCGACACGCCCCCGCGACGAGACCGAGCAGGAGCACGATCACGAGCAGGTGGCGAGGTCGCATTCCGGGTCCCCAGGTGGGCGAAACCCCGTACCTCAGCCGCGGCAACGCGGCCGCGTCAAGCGGCCGCCCTCACGCCGGGTCCGGAGGGCGAACGCGAAGAGGCCCCCGCTCGTGGCGGGGGCCTCTTCTGGGCCGGTGGCATTGGGGGGTGCCCGCCCGAAGGGGGCATGCCGATCCCGGCCGGTGACTACGCGCTCGGGGGCAGCAGCACGCAGTCGATGACGTGGATGACGCCGTTGGACGCCTTGATGTCGGTCTTGACGATGTTGCAGCCGTTGATCGTGGCGTTCCCGTCGGCGACGGTGATCTCCACCGTGTCACCCTGGACCGTCGTGACCGTCTGCGTCGGTTGGAGGTCACCGGCCATGACCTCGGCCGGCAGGACGTGGTAGGTCAGGATCGCCGTCAACTGGTCCTTGTCGGCCAGGATCGCGTTCAGCTGGTCCTCGGGGATCGCCGCGAAGGCAGCATTCGTCGGGGCGAACACGGTGTACGGCCCCTCCGACGACAGGGTCTCGCCGAGGCCGGCCTCGGTCACTGCGGTGACCAGCGTCGAGAAGTCCTCGTTGCCGGCCGCGATGTCGACGATCGTCATGTCTTCGGCGACCGGCGCGGCCGTCGTGGTGCTCGACTTCGTCTCTTGGCTCGAGGAAGTGTCGTCGCTGCTGCAGGCCGCTGCGGTCAGAGCGATCGCGGCGGTGACCGCCAGGATTCGGAAGGGGGTACGCATAACAGTTCTCCTGAACTCGGGTTCTGTGCTGACTCGTAATTTTTAGCACTAAAATCTTGCCTTGGCAAGTGATTTAGCAGTAAAGTTCCGGATGTGACGGACACTACGAGAGAAAACGGCGATTCCATAGGCCTTCGCGATGCTGCGGACCAGTTGGGCGTGCACTACATGACGGCGTACCGCTACGTCCGGCTCGGGACGCTGCCGGCTGAAAAGGTCGGCGGCGAATGGCGGGTCCGGCAGGCGGACCTCGCCGCACTGGTCGCTCCGCCTCCTGGGCGACCCACCGGAGGCGGTATCCGGTGGTCGCGGTACCGCACCCAACTCCGCGACTGCCTCGGCGCGAGCGACGAGGCCACGGCCTGGTCGGTCGTCGAGCGGGCGCTCGGGACGGGTGCCACACCGGTCGAAATCCACCTCGAGCTCATCCTGCCGACCCTTCGCGACATCGGCGACGCCTGGGCCGCCGGCGAACTCACGATCGCCGAGGAGCACCGAGCCTCGGCCGTGGCCTCCCGGCTCGTCGCCCGACTCGGCCCATCATTTGCGCGGCGCGGTCGTCGGCGCGGCGCAGTGGTTGTCGGGGCGGTGGCGGGGGACCACCACTCCCTCCCCCCCGCGATCCTGTCCGACGTCATCCGCAGCGAAGGGCTCGAGGCAATCAATCTCGGTGCCGACACCCCGGCCGCTTCGTTCATCGAGGTCGCGCAGCGGACGCGACGACACGATCGCGATCGCCGTGAGCGTCGGATCGGAGTTGACGCGACGATCCGCGCCGGACGACATCGAGTGCGTTCGCGCGGCGTTGCCCGACATCCCGATCTTCGTCGGCGGACCTGCCGTCGCCGACGAGGCCACCGCTCGGGCCCTCGGCGCCACCGAGTGGGGCGCCAGCGTCGCCGAGGTCGCGCAACGATGTCGGGAACTCGCCGTCGAATAGAGCCTGATCGGCTCACCCCTCGGCAGGAGCCGCGGCCGACCGGGGGGGCTCGGGTGGTACCAGGGCGACGATCGTCTCGCCCGGACGGAGCTTTCGGGTCATGTCGCCGGTGAAGAGGTCCACCCCACCGCGACCGTCGACCACGAAGTACGGAATCGAATCAGGGTGTCGCTTCCGGTAGTCGGCTGCGCCGAACTGCTCGGTGAGATTCGTCGCCGTGACTTTCCAGTTCTCCTCGATCCGACCGCTCAGCAGGGCGAAGCGCGCGTCGCGAGAGAACAGCGGACGTGCGAACGTCCCGATCGGCAACTGCCACCACGCCTCGTGCTCCGGACGCCCGGGTGGCAGTTGGAACACTTGCTTCCGGCCGAGGACCGACGCCGCGTGACGAGCGGCCAAGGCGTTCAGCTCGTCGTTGCCCGTCATCGCCACGAAGCACGCCGCGCCTTGAATATCGAGTTCGCTCCACGTCGAGTCGGCGAAGACCGACCCGTGCCGGGCGTGCAGCCCGGTCATCCTGGCGGCCGCCAGCTCGCGCCGGTCGAGATCCACCAGCCGGACGTCCGCGCCGTGTTGTTCCAGGCCACTGGCCAGCGATCGCGCCACCGGGTTGGCTCCGAGCACGACAATCGCGCCACCCCGCTCGGAGACGAGACCGAGCCGCCGAGCCAACGGCTTGCTCGCAAGACCGGACAGCAACACGGTGCCGGCGATGACCGTGAACGTCGCCGACACCAGAACCTGGGAGTCCGCGACCCCGAGCTCGGCAAGTTCGAGCGCGAACACTGACGCGATCGCGGCGGCGACGATGCCGCGCGGCGCGGTGACCGCGAGGAAGACGCGTTCCCGCTTCGACAGGTTGGAGCCGATCGTGGACAGGTAGACGCCGACCGGACGAACGACGACGACGAGCACGGCGAGGAAGCCGACGTTGCGCCACTCGAGTTGTCGCAAGGTATCCGCGTCGATGCCCGCGCCCAGCAGCACGAACAGGCCAGAGATGAACAGGATGCGCAGCGTCTCGTTGAACTCGAGGACGTGGCGAACCGGCACCCACCGCTGCGCCGCCAGCGCGATGCCCATCACGGTCACCGCGACGAGCCCCGATTCGTTGCGCAGCGCGTTGCTGACGGCGAAGACCACGAGCACCATCGCCAAGGTGCTGACGTTGTGCAGCTGGTCGGGCACGAGGTACCGGCTGAACGCGAGGATCAGCAGCCCCGCGCCCAGCAGACCGAGCGCCGTGCCGACCCCGAGCGTGGCGAAGACCTCGCCGACGATGGATCCACTGCCGTGGTTCGCATCGAACAGCGCTTGGAACACGATGACCGTGATAATGGCGCCCAAGGGATCGATCAGGGTCCCCTCGGCCTCCAGGATCGACGCAACCCGACCACGCAGACCAACCGCCCGGATGATCGGCCCAATGACCGTTGGTCCCGTCACGACCAGGACCGATGCGACGAGCACCGCCAGATCCCAGTCGATGTCCAAGATGAACCGGGCCGCGACGGTTCCGGCAACCAACGTGACCGCCGCGCCGACAGTGAGCAGGAGCCAAACGGTTCGGCCCGCCTCGCGAACCCCCCGCCATCCAAGACCGAGCGCGCCTTCGAACAGAATCACGGCGACGGCGAGCGACACCGTCGGGAACAGCAGATCCCCGAACAACTCGTCCGGGTCGAGCGCGCCGGTGACGGGGCCCGCAATGAGCCCGCCCGCGAGCAGAAGCACGATCGCGGGGACTCCGAGCCGCCACCCGAGCCACTGTGCGAGCACGCCACCCGCGAGCACGGCTGCGACGGTCACCACGATCTGTTCCTGCACCACGCCTCCTCGCGAGTGGAAATCTTCGCAGACCGGCACCGACGAGCCGTGCCAGCGGCGCACGCAGATCGGTCGGCGCCGTCAGGCGGGTGTGAGCTCCACCAACTCCGCCAGCAACTCCATCGAACGCAACCAGTCCTCGGACGACTTCTGCCAGGGTGCTGCGACGACGTGGCCGACACCGGCCGCTTCGTACTCGTCACGCTCGCGGCGGATCCGGTCCTGGTCCATCCCCAGCGGATCCCAACCGGTGCGGAGCGAGATCTGGAAGGACTCCTCCGGGCGCTCGGCGCGCAGACGGCGGATCGGCTCGACGCACTCGTCCGGTGTGAGACCGATGAGTTGGAACCCATGCCCGAGCGTGACCGCGCGGTGATGGGCGCGCGGGCCGGACCCGCCGACCCAGATGGGGAGATCACCGACCGGGTGCGGCAGCACGCGAATGTCCGAGCACTCGTAGAACTCGCCGCGGAAGGTCACGGGGTCCTCGGTCCAGCAGGCCCGCAACAACCGCAGGATCTCGTCGGTACGTCGGCCGCGGTCGTGGAAGCTGTACCCGAGCGCGTCGAACTCGGCTTCGGACCACCCGACACCGACCCCCAGGGTCAACCGCCCCCCACTGAGTGCATCGAGGCTGGCGAGTGAGTTCGCGAGCTCCAACGGATTGTGCTGCGGCACCACGAGAACGCTCGTCCCCAATCCGATCGACGGGGCCGAGGCGGCGGCCCAGGTCAGCACGGTCAACGGGTCGAAGAGATGCGGCGACGGGTACGACTGCGACGCGGGATGGATCACGTGATCACTGACCCACACGTCGGCGAAGCCCAGGGCCTCGGCGTGGCGCGCCGCCGTCGCGATCGTCGGCGCGCTCGGCGACGCGCCCATATTGCGGTAGGTGACTGCCAACTCTCATCGGGGTCCTCCGAACAGTGCGTGCCGCGGCAAGTTCCTCGCCGGGTGATGCCGGACGGTACCTTCTCACCCCGATGCGACCGCTCCGAACCGCGCTGCCAGGCCTCGTCCTTCTCGTCGCGCTCGCCGCGTGCGGGAGCTCGGGGACCAGTGTCGACCTCTCGGGCAGGGACTTCACCGACCACACCGGTGAGTCGCGATTCACGATTGACGCAGTGGACAACAACTTCCGGCCGGAGTACGTCGAGGTCACGGCGGGCACGAAGGTGACGTTCGAGAACGTCGGCCGGAACCGTCACAACGTCATCGCCATCGACGACGGATTCACGACGATCGAGACCGACGAGTTCACGCCCGACGACGCCATGACGTTGACGTTCGACCAGACCGGCGACTTTCCGTACTACTGCTCGCTCCACGGCACCCCGACCAGCGGCATGATCGGCGGCATTCGCGTCGTCAAGTGAGCTGAGTATCAACTCGAGAAGAGCGGGTCCTCGGCGCGGTTCGACGCGAGGTCGCACACGACGCGCTGCCGAATACACGACGCGATCTCGCGTTCGAGACCGGCGGGATCCCACGCGTTGAGGAAGTCCCCGTGGGCGGAGAACGGCGAGCCGGACGCCAGGCTGAGCTGGTGGCCGGACCCCGCGATCGGGAAGGTGATGGCGACCGCGAGTTGCGGCACATGTACCGGATGGCTGGCCGGGCACCGACCACGGCGCGAGTAGGCCATGTGCGAACGGTGGTCGACGCTGTCCAGATGCCGCCCGTCCCAGCAATCCTGAAAGGTGAGGACGAGCTCCAGCGGTGAACGGCGGCTGCAGTCCGGCGGGGTGTCCGACAGCCTCGTCGACGCGCTGCACCCCCAGGCCGCGGCGGCGCCCGGCTGCGGGGAGGTCGCGGTCGCATCACCGGCAATGAGCGCGAGGCCGAATGGATAGGGCTCGACCGCCGCCGGATCCACCCCGGGCGCGGCCCGGTAGTAGGCCGCCAGCGACATCGGCACGACGGGAACGCCGTGGTCCGAGAGCGTCGGGTGCCAGTAGGCCGCGGTGTCGGCCGCCTTGTCGCAGGTCGTCGGTTGCTCGACGAGGTCGTCGGCGGTCGATCCGGCTTTCGTGCCCGTCGCTCCATAGAAGTCGTGACGATGCGAACGGCCGGGATGTCCGAAGTGGACGATGGGATCATCCGGAGCCGAATGGTGGTAGTCGCAATGCACGACGAACTGCCCCACCCGACCTTGCGGACCGAGATGGCGCGTGGGTCCGACCGCGCCCCGGCGCGGCGTTGCCGGTCCGAGACCTCGCACACCCGGGTCCGTCCCCCGGTCACGCGCCCACGCGACACCCGCGGTTACCAGCCCGACGACGAGGATCACCGCACCGATCGCCAGCACCCTCCGGGCGCGTGGACCGCTCAAGCGCCGGCGGGCCGGTCCGGCACCCCGATCGACGCGAGGTCCGGCATCATCGGACCCCGGAATCGAACCGGGGGACGCGTCGGGCTGTCCGGCATGTTCTCCTGCGGGCCTGGTACCGGCATCGTCCGGTACCGGTTCTTCGGCGGGTCCTTCGGCAAGTCCAAGAACACCCCGACGAGATCGAGTGCTCCGGCGCTCCAATCACCGGCTCCGGTGCCGTCGCAAGGCGCGAGGGTCTCGAGGTCCGACGGTGCCGAGGTGGTGAACGTGTTCCCGGAGAAGCAGTTCCGGAGCACATCGGTCGACTCGCCGGTCCCCAAGATATCGACCGTTCCCACCGCCAGATCGGCGACCCCGGAGCCTTCGACCACGTTGCCGACGACGCGGTTCTCGTAGGGATGCCACATCACGAAGCACGGAGCGAAGTAGTCCGACACGTTCTCGCCGCCGAGTTGCAGGTCGCCGAGGTCCACGCAATCCTCGTCCGGAATCGTGGGCTCGTCATTGCGCGTCTCGGCGCACGGTGTGTCCCACTCGTCGACGGGCGGCGCGAGGTCGCTCGCACCCCCTTCCGGGTACGGCACCAGGCCGATACCGGTGCGATCGTGACCCCAGACGCGGTTGCGCTCGATGACGTTGCGGACGCCACCAGGCGCCAAGATCCCGTTCCCGTTCGCGAGCAAGGCAACACTGATTGCCGGCGCGCGGAGGTTGTTGTTGTCATAGACGAGGTTGCCGACGATCGTCGTCTCCCGCTCCGGGTAGCACAGCTCGTACGCGCCGGAGTTGGGAACGATGCCGGCACGATTGTTCCGGAACGTCGAGTTCACGATGTAGAGGTCGCCGCCCGAGTTGGTTCCCGAATAACCGAGACCGTTGTTCTCCGACAGCACCGAGTCAACGAGGACGTCGCAGCGAAAGCACTCGCCGACGTACACGCCGGCATCAGGTTGGCCGCCGCCGTAGCTGTGATCGAACTGCCCGTGGTAGGCGTCGAAGGCGTACAGGCCGTAGTCGCCGTTGCGGTAGGCAGTCAGATACGAACCGCGGAAATAGTCCGAGCCAGTCCAGTAGAAACCGTTGCTCACGTAGTTCCGAGCCGTCATGTTCTCCACGACGACCCCATCGGCATCGAGCACGCGTATGCCGTTCTCGAGTTCGAATCCACCATCGAGGATCACCTGGTTGCGATTGACACCACGAATCGTCAGGTTGGGGGTGCAGACGTCGACCGCCTCCTCGTAGACCCCCTTGTCGACCACGATGAGGTCACCCGCATGGGCGGCCCGGACGGCGTCCCCGATGGTCGAGTGGTCGTCCGGAACCCTGATCGTCTCGACGTTGTCCGCCGCCTCGGCTGGTTCGCATGTCGCTGCCGCGTCGTCGCTGCTACAGGCGGCTCCGGCCAGTGCGAACAAGGATGCCAACGCAGCAGCACCCAGCCGCAGTCCGTGTCGTCGCATGATTCCTCCCAATCAGCCCGGCGCGGGACTGTAGCAATGGCCCCGCGACCGGTCGGAATACCCCTCGGGGTATAGGGGTTTCAGCAGTGACCGACCAAGAGAGGACCCCATGACCACCGTCAACCTGACCGAGACCGATTTCGAGACGACGATCACGAGCAACGACATTGTCGTCGTGGACTGGTGGGCGTCCTGGTGCGGCCCGTGCCGGGCCTTCGCTCCTACCTTCGAGGCGGCGGCCGATGCCAATCCCGACATCGTCTTCGGCAAGGTGGACACCGAGGCCGAGCAGGGACTGGCCGGCGGGGCCGGCATCCAGTCGATCCCGACACTCATGATGTTCCGCGACGGCATCCTGTTGTACTCCCAGCCCGGCGCCCTGCCCGCGGCGGCCCTCGACGACCTGATCGGCCAGATTCGGGCGCTCGACATGGATGAGGTCCGAGCCCAAATCGCGGCCGAGGCAGCCCCGGCAGGCTGACCGACCATCAAGACCGACGCGTCCTCGACGGCGTGGGGATGAGCTACTAAACAGTGTTCACCCACGCCCGAGGAGACCCCGTGACCATCGCCACACCCCCCGCGTCCCCGTTCCTGAGCGGGCTCCTGGCCCCCGTCACCGACGAGCGCGACGACGAGCGCCTCGAGGTGACCGGCCACCTGCCCGAGGGGTTGCGCGGGATGTTCGTGCGCAACGGCCCGAACCCGCAGTTCGCGCCGTTGGGCAAGTACCACCCGTTCGACGGCGACGGGATGATCCACGCCGTCTACCTCGAGGACGGCGCGGTCCGGTACCGGAACCGCTGGGTGGAGTCGACCGGCCTCCGCATGGAACGTGCTCGCGGCCATGCACTGTTCGGTGGCCTCGCTGACTTCCGGGTCCCGGAACCCGAGGTTGTGGCCGCGGCCGGCATCATCAAGAACACCGCGAATACCAACACGGTCCGCCACGCCGGCCGGATCCTCGCCTTGCTCGAAGCCGCACTCCCCACGGAGCTGACCCGGGACCTCGACACCGTCGGCGAGTACGACTTCGGCGGCAAACTCTCGACACCGTTCACGGCACATCCGAAGATCGATCCCGTCTCGGGCGAGATGCTCTTCTTCGGCTACCAACCGTCACCGCCGTACCTGCGCTACCACGTTGTCGCCGCGGACGGGACACTGACCCACTCGACCGCCATCGAGCTGCCGAACCCGGTGATGATGCACGACTTCGCAGTGACCGAACACCACGTGCTCTTCCTCGACTCCCCCGCACTCTTCGATGGCAAGCAGTTCATGAATGGCGGATCGGTCATGCGGTGGGCGCCGGAACTCGGAACGCGCCTCGGCGTGCTGCCCCGGTACGGCGACGGTTCCGAGATCCGCTGGTTCGAGATGGACAACCAGTACATCGTGCACTTCTTCAATGCCTGGGACGACGGCGACACCATCGAGGTGCGAGCACCACGATTCTCCACGATGCCCGGCGGCTTCGACTTCGACGCGCCGACCGGCGAAGAGGCACCGATGCCGTGGCGATGGTCCATCGACCTCGAAGCCGGCACCGTTCGCGACGGCCAGACCGACGACCGTGGCGGCGAGTTCCCACGTGTGAACGAGAACTTCGCGACCCGTCCGACGCGCTACCTCTACAACTGCATGGCGCGGACCTGGGAGTTCGAGTTCGAGTTCCACGGTGTCGTCAAGTACGACACCCAGGCGGACACGGCAACCGAGTACTTCTACGGCGACCGCGAGGTCTCAGGCGAGCATGTCTTCGCGCCGGACCCTGACGGCACCGACGAGGACGACGGCTGGCTGCTGAGCATGGTCACCGACCGGAGCACCGAGACCTCGGACCTGACCGTCATCGACGCCCGAGACGTCGCGGCCGGGCCCATCGCCCGAGTGCGGATGCCGCGTCGCGTGCCGATCGGCTTCCACGCCAACTGGTTTTCCGAGAGCTGAACCGAGGCCGCGCCCGGCCGTTTGTCGCCCAGGACCGGCCGCGTGGTGGAATCGGGGCGCCCCGCCGGACGAAAGACGTCGATGAGCACCCCCATCACCAGCCGAGATCGCGATCGCGCAACGCTGCGGCAGCGGTACCGCGAGGAGCGCGACAAGCGGCTCCGCCCCGATGGCAACGAGCAGTATCTCCAGCCCATCGGTCGATTCGCGCATCTCCTCGACGACCCCTACACCGAGGTCGCGCCGCCGCGAGCCGGTCCGGGATCACGTCACCGTCGCAGTGATCGGCGGCGGCTTCGCCGGGGTCGTGACCGGCGCGCAACTTGCGATCGCGGGGATCACCGATGTCCGCATCGTCGAGGGCGGCGGCGACGTTGGCGGCGTCTGGTACTGGAACCGGTACCCGGGCGCGATGTGCGACACCGCGGCGATGGTGTATCTGCCGATGCTCGAGGAAACGGGCTACCGGCCGACGCAGAAGTACGTGCCGGCAACCGAGATCTTCGAGCATGTGCGCCGAATCGCGCGGCAGTACCGGCTCGACGACAACGCGTTGTTCTCCACCGAGGTGACCTCACTCGCATGGGACGAGCCGGCCTCGCGCTGGGTCATCCGCACGAACCGCGACGACGAGTTCACCGCCCAGTTCGTCGCGACCGGCACCGGCCCGCTGCACCGGGCGAAGCTTCCCGGTGTCCCGGGTATCGAGAGCTTCGCCGGCCACACGTTCCACACCGCCCGGTGGGACTACGACTACACGGGTGGTGGCCCCGACGAGCCGATGACCGAGCTCGCCGGGAAGACCGTCGGCATCATCGGCACCGGCGCCACCGCGGTGCAGTGCATCCCGCACCTCGGCCGCGATGCCGAGAGTCTCTACGTCTTCCAGCGGACACCGTCGTCGATCGACCGGCGAGACAACCACCCGATCGACCCGGACTGGTTCGATCGCTTGGAGCCCGGCTGGCAACACGCCTGGTTGATCAACTTTGCCACCCTCCAGACCGGTGGTTTCGCCGACGAGGACCTGGTCAAGGACGGCTGGACCGACATCGCCCAGCGCATCCGGGATCGGATCCTCGCCGACGCCGACGGCACCTTCGACATCGACACCGTTCGTCAGGCGTACGAGGACTGCGACGACGACAAGATGGACGAGATCCGCGCCCGCGTCGACGCCGTCGTGCAGGACCCGGCGACCGCCGCGGCACTCAAACCCTGGTACCGCCAACTCTGCAAGCGACCGTGCTTCCACGACGAGTACCTCGACGCCTACAACCGTCCGAACGTGCACCTCGTCGACACCGACGGGCGCGGCGTCGAGCGCATCGACGAAACCGGCGTCTGGGCGAACGGCAGGCACTATGAACTCGACTGTCTGATCTTCGCCTCCGGCTTCGAGGTCGGCACCGAATTCAAACGGCGGGCGGGATACGAGACGACGGGCCGGGGCGGGGCCACGCTCACCGAGCACTGGGCGGACGGGATGCGCACGCTGCACGGCGTCCACGTGCGCGAGTTCCCGAACTTGTTCATCATCGGCATCACCCAGGGCGCGAACCTCATCTCGAACATCACGAGCAACCTCGTCGAGAGCGGGCGCACGATCGCCGCCGTCGTCGCTCACGCGGTCGACATCGGGGCGCAGGAAGTCGAAGTGACCGCGGACGTCGGAAGGTGACTGGGTGACGATGCTCGAAGGCAACCTCGGCGGCGGTGTCCTGGGCGACCCGGACTGCACGCCCGGCTACTACAACAATGAGGGTCAGCCCCTCGACCGCCGAGCCCGACTGAACGGTACGGGGTACCCGGGCGGCCCTGTCGCGTTCTTCGACCTCATCGACCGTTGGCGAACCTCGGGCGAGTTCAAAGGATTGGAGTTTCGATGAGCCACCCCGAGCACCCACGGCCGGTCGACGCCGGTGACACCGCTCCCGACCTGAGCCCCGAGGGCATCGAGCACTACGAGATCGAGACGTCGACCGACGCCGCCCAGGAGTCGAAGGTGCAGGCAGTGCGCGACGTCCTGGCGAACGCCGAACCGACCGAGATGGCCGAAGTCGCGCGGTGGCTGGAACGCGATCCTCGCGGGATCGTCGCCCGACGACATCGGAACGCTGCGGCGGGTCATCCTCGAACAGGACGAGCCGGTGTACGGGACGATCCCGATGAGTTCCGACGACGAGCTCGTCGAACACTGGCGCAGCGGCGTCTATCCGTACCGAAATCTGATGTCGCGGAAGAGCTACGAGGCCGAGAAGTACCACCTCCAGGTCGAGCTGCTGAAGCTCCAGGCCTGGATCCGCGACACGGGCCAGCGGGTCGTCATTCTCTTCGAAGGTCGTGACGCAGCCGGCAAGGGCGGCACCATCAAGCGGTTCATGGAGCACGTGAACCCGCGTGGCGCGCGCGTCGTCGCACTGGAGAAGCCCACGCCGGTGGAGCAGGGCCAGTGGTACTTCCAGCGCTACGTCCAGCACCTGCCGACGAGCGGCGAACTCGTCCTGTTCGATCGCTCCTGGTACAACCGCGCTGGCGTCGAACGAGTCATGGGCTTCTGCACCGACGACGAGGTCTCCGAGTTCCTCCGCCAGGCGCCCGAGTTCGAGCGCAACCTCACCCGCAGCGGCGTCCACCTCATCAAGTTCTGGTTCTCGGTCAGCCGCGAGGAACAGCGCCGCCGTTTCCTGGCACGGGAACGACATCCCCTCAAGCAGTGGAAGCTCTCACCCGTCGACGTCGCGTCCCTCGACAAGTGGGACGAGTACACGGCCGCCAAGAAGGCGATGTTCGTTCACACGGACACGCCCGAGGCACCCTGGACCGTGATCAAGTCCGACTGCAAGAAGCGGGCCCGCCTCAACGCGATCCGCTACGTGCTCCACAAGATGCCCTACGACGGCAAGGTAGTGGAGGAAATCGGTCCGCTCGACCCGCTGCTGGTGGGTCCGGCGTCCAACGTCTACGAGACCGGCGAGCGGGACTGACCCGGGTCCGGCCGACCGAGGGTGTAGCGCCGGGCGTCGCGGTCGACATCGATCACCCGCATCCCCGCAGCCAGCCGCGCGGCCATCGCATCACGGAGGGCAAGTCGGGCCGTGAGTGCCGCGGGGGCGGACACGCGGATCTCGTCCACCGACACCGGCGGGACGACAACGGTCTCCTCGACGGCGTGGTCCGGACGAGCAGTCTGCAACTCCCACTGCACCACGAGCCGGTCACTCGGCAGCGACCCGTTGATGCCGCCGAGCGACCCGTAGTGGTCGACGTGGTACTCGACGCCGACCGCGCCGAGCTTGCGCAGGTTGAGATGTGCATTCGCGAGGCGCAACGGATCGTAGGTCCAGCGCATCGCGCGGATGTCGTGCTCTCGACACCATGCCGCCTGCTCCCGTTTGAGCTGCTCACCGAGGCCGCCACGACGATGGGCGGCATCCACGGCCAGATAATGCGAGTGGAGCACGTCGGGCTCCCGGGTGCGGAAGCCGAACACGGAGCCGATGATCCGGTCACCCTCGAACGCGCCGATCGCCACGCCCCCCTCGTCAATGCACGCGACGAGCATGTTCACCGAGACCGGCGGATCGTCGTCGCCGAAGTTACGCGACTCGAACGGCGGGAGCACTGCGAGTTCCGCCGCGGCGCGCAACACGCGGAACTCGACCGTCACCGGCCGAACACCTCCGTGTGTTCGGTCACCGTTTCGAGGAACTCGCGATCGAGTGTGACCCCGATGCCAGGACCGATCACCGGTACCGGCATCAGACCGTCGTGTGCCTCCAGCGGTTGTTCGACCAGATCCCGCTCGTACGTTCGGCTCGCGGACGCGGTGTCGCCCGGGTAGACGAACCCCGGCATCGTCGCGACATGGATGTTGTGGGCTCGCCCGATCCCGGTCTCGAGCATGCCGCCTACCCACATCGGCACGTCGCGCGCGACGCACAGATCGTGGATCTCGCGCGTGGCCTGTAACCCTCCGACCCGGCCGACCTTCACGTTCACCACCGAACACGAGCCGAGGTCCAACGCGGCTTTGACGCCGCGCCGGCGACGTGAGGCTCTCGTCGAGACAGATCGGCGTGGACAAGGCGGACGCCAGCACCGCGTGATCCAGAAGGTCGTCCCAGTGGAGCGGCTGTTCGATGTAGTGCAGGTCGAAGGCGTCGAGCCCGCGGAGCCGTTCCAAATCGTCGAGCGTGTAGGCAGCGTTGCGCGTCGACGGTCAGCTCGATCGCGGGGAACTCAGCGCGCACCGCGGCCAGCAGCTCCAAGTCCCAACCCGGTTCGACCTTCAGCTTGATGCGCCGGTAGCCCTCGTCCACGTGCCGGCCGACACTCGCGACGGTCACGTCGATCGGACTCATGCCCAGGCTCGCACCCACCGGCACCGCGAGGAGATCGCTTTCCGGCGCGAGCAGCAGTCGGAGTGAGGCCCCGGCCTGGCGGGCGAAACAGTCCCAGACCGCGCCCTCGACGGCCGCCTTGGCCATCGGGTTCCCGCGCCAACGGGCCCAACGCCCGGGCAACTCGGACGGGTGCTCGACCGCTCGCTCGAGCAGATCCGGCACCAACGCGTTCTCGATCAGGCACCGCGCGCCCGCGATGGATTCCTCGCGGAACACCGGCAGCGGGTCCATCACCCCTTCGCCGTAGCCCTCGGTCCCGTCGGCGCGGACGGTGACCAGGATCGCGACCTTCTCGGTCTCCACCGCGAACGATGTCTTGAAGGGCGCCCGGAATGGAAGTTTCACGAGCCGGAGCTCGACCTCGTCGACCTGCACACCACTCTCCTATCACCCCTCGGACACCCCCCGGGTGCGGGCGCTTCGGTACCGTGTCGGCCATGGACTTCGAGGACCAGATCCTGATCGCCGCGAGCGCCGATCTCGTGTGGTCGGTCTATGCCGACGTCGAGCGCTGGCCCGAATGGACCGCATCGACCACGAGCGTGGATTTCGTCGTCGGCACGACGCTCGCCCTCGGCGCCAAAGTGCGGATCCGCCAGCCGCGCCTGCCGACCGCGGTGTGGGAAGTGACCGCACTGGACCCGGGCCGCTCCTGGACCTGGGAGGCCCGGGGCCCCGGGGTCCACACGACGGCATTCCACACGCTCGAGCCCGGCGACGGCGGCGTGCTCGTCCGCCAAGGCCTGAGCCAGGCCGGTCCGCTGGGCGGCATCGTCGGGCGGCTCTGGGGCCGCCTCACCCGTGCGTACCTCGCGATGGAGGCAGAGGGACTCAAGGACCGATGCGAATCGGCACCGAGCTGACGGGCGGGCCCGACTCCGAGTGCCCGGTTCCGCCGTGAGCGCTTGATGCGGCGATGAAGTGGTGAAGCAGTGGTGGTCCCGCCGAGTTGACGCGGTACGAGCGTTGCCTGACGAGCAGTTACTGCTCGCGCTCGGCGTTGTCGCGCTGGGAATCGCGATCGCCATGGGTCTCGGCTTCGTCAAAGTCGCCGAGAGCGTGTGGCGCGGCGAGGAGATCGTCACCACCGACGCCCGGCTGCACCTCTGGCTCCTCCGGCATCGCGAACCATGGCTGACCGACATCATGCGGGTCGTGACCGATCTCGGCGGGGTGATCGTGATCACCGGAGTCACCATCGCCGTCACCGCGCTCGCCCTGCATCGACGCCGTCCCGACGCCGCCGTGTTCATGGTGAGTGCGACGCTCGGTTCGTTCGTGATCGTACAGATCACAAAGGCGGTCGTCGCGAGGCCCCGGCCCGCAACGATCGACCGCGCGGTTTCGGTCAGTGGCGCCGCCTTTCCGTCCGGCCATGCTGCGTCGTCACTCGCCTGCTACGGCGCTGTCGCGGTGCTCATCGCCTGGACCTGGCGATCCCGATCAGCCGCCTTCGTTGGCGCGGTGGCGTTGCTCGTTGTCGCCGTGCTGGTCGGCGCCTCACGCGTGTACCTCGGGGTGCACTGGCCGTCCGACGTGCTCGCAGGTTGGGCGATCGCCGCGTCCTGGCTCGCGGCACTGGTCGCGGCACAAGCTGCAGCCTCCGTAATTCGCCTCGGCCGACGAGTTCCGGGAAGCGGCGGTCCCGACAGCCCCGTCGCCGAGGCCTGACCCGCGCGTGCTACGAACTCCAACGACGCAGCTGCCCGACGACTCGCGGGCACGAAGGGAGCGGACATGTTCCGACTGGTGAACGTCAACGGGCGGAGCGCCCTCGAACGCGACGGCAGCTGGTTCGACCTCGCGGGCCTCACCGGCGACGACGCCTGGGCAGACCCGATCCACGCGGTCGCGCGGCATCACGATCTGCACGAACTCGCCGACCGCGCCGCGACTTTGGAGCCGGACGGATCCGTCCCCGCCACCGAACTCGGCGCACCGATGCCGAACCCGCGCCAGAGTTTCGGGATCGGGCTCAACTACCGGGATCACGCGGGCGAGTCCGGCGCGCCGCTCCCGCCCGCGCCGCTCACCTTCACCAAGTTCCCCACCTGCATCGCCGGGCCGACCGCGGACGTACCGATCACCGGCCCGATGGTCGACTGGGAGGTCGAGATCGTCGCAGTCATCGGCACCGAGGCCTCCCACGTCGCCATCGCCGAAGCCTGGGACCACGTCGCCGGTCTCACCCTCGGCCAGGACATCTCCGACCGCGTGGTCCAGATGACCGGCCAACCCCCGCAGTTCTCGCTCGGCAAGAGTTTTCCCAATTTCGGACCGACGGGTCCGGCGATCGTGTCGTGCGACGCATTCAGCGATCGCGACGACATCGGACTCTGGTGTGACGTCGACGGCGAGCGCATGCAGGACGCACGCACGAGTCAGCTCATCTTCTCGATCCCGACGATCGTGGCGTATCTGTCGTCGATCACCCAGCTGTTGCCGGGCGACGTGATCTTCACCGGGACGCCGGCCGGCGTCGGCATGGCCGCGCGGGCGCTTCCTCGCCGAGGGCGAGACAGATTCGTTCGGGCGCGGATGTCATCGGCGAACTCACGAATCGGTGTGTTGCCGGCCGCGGTCCGCTCGCGGTCTGAAGCCGGTCAACCGCTCTCAGTCAACTCCACCCGCAGCGCCGGCGGTATGGCGACCTGGGCCCAGTCGGCATCCGCGCGGATTTCCTCCGGGCTCGCGGCGCCGACGACCACGGCGCTCACCGCGGGGTGCGCGAGCGCACGGTCCAACGCGGCGGCCGGCAGCGGCACGTCGTGGCGGCGACACAGTTCCCGCAAGCGGTCGGCCCGACGCAGTACCTCGGGGCCGGCGGGGGCGTAGTCGAACGTCGGCGGGTGGCCGCCGTCGGCCAGGACCCCGCTGTTGAAGACACCGCCGATCATCACCCCGACGCCGCGCGCCGCACAGGCTTCGAGCAGCGCTTCACCCGAATGGTCCAGTAACGAGTACCGGCCGGCGAGCAGGACGACGTCCAGATCCACCTGCTCCACGAATCGCCCGAGCATCTCGTGCTGATTCATTCCGGCGCCGATCGCGTCGACGACGCCCTCATCGCGCAGCGCGAGCAGCGTGGGAAATGCCTCGGACAGCGCTTCGGATTCGTGATCGTCGGGATCGTGCACGAGCACGACGTCGAGCCGGTCGACGCCGAGCCGTTCGAGGCTCTCGTCGATCGACCGGCGGACGCCGTCGGCCGAATAGTCAGCCCGAGGCGCGAGGCCACGCGGCACGCGGAAGATCCCCGGGTCGAACGTGGCGTCGGGCCGCAGCAGTCGGCCGACCTTCGTCGAGAGGACGTACTCGTCACGGGGGTACGCCCGCAGCGCCTGACCCAACCGACGTTCGGCGAGCCCGTGGCCGTAGAGCGGCGCCGTGTCGAACAGTCGGATGCCGACGTCCCAGGCCGCGTCCACCGTCGCGATCGCGTCGTCGTCGGACAGCTCGCGGAACAGGTTGCCGAAGGGAGCACAGCCGAGTCCGAGTCGGGTGACCGTCACCCCGCGGGTACCGAGCGGCGCCGTCGCCATCAGGACCGCCACGCCGAACCCTCGGGCCAGGCCAGGGCGGCCTGGGACTCGGGCCAGAGCTCCGCGGAATACCCGGGCGCTTCGGGCACGACATAGCGACCGTCACGGACTGTCGCCGGGTCGCGGAAGTGTTCGTGCAGATGGTCCGCGAACTCCGTGGTGCGGTCGTCCAGCGATCCGGAGACGCAGACGTAGTCGATGATCGAAAGGTGCTGGACGTATTCGCACAGTCCGAGCCCGCCGGCATGGGGACACACCGGGACACCGAACTTGGCCGCGAGGAGGAGCACCGAGAGCACTTCGTTGACCCCGCCGATCCGGCAGGCGTCGATCTGGCAGTAATCGATCGCCTCGGCTTGCAGGAGCTGCTTGAAGATGACGCGGTTCGCGGCGTGCTCGCCGGTCGCCACTCCAACCGGCGCGACTGCTCGCCGAATTGCGGCGTGCCCGAGGATGTCGTCGGGGCTCGTCGGCTCCTCGATCCACCGCAAGGCGAACGGTTCGAGGTGGCGCATCCACTCGACGGCCTGCTCGACGTCCCACACCTGGTTGGCGTCGGCCATGAGCGGCAGGTCGCCGATCTCCTCGCGCATGACCTCGCAACGCCGCATGTCCGACGCGATGTCGACCCCGACCTTGGTCTTGAAGCATCGCCACCCGTCCGCGAGCGCCATCCGGGTCAGCTCCCGTACCTTGGACTCTTCGTAGCCGAGCCAACCCGCCGACGTCAGGTACGCGGGATAGCCGTCCCGGCGCAGTTCGGCGATGCGCTCGGCCTTGCTCGGCGCGAGGGACCGCAGCAGATCGAGCGCCTCGTCGCGGTCGAGCGCATCGGTGAGATACCGGAAGTCCACGAGCCCGACGAAATCCTCCGGACTGAGGTCCGCGATCAGTTGCCACACGGGCTTGCTCGCCAGCTTGGCCGACAGGTCCCAGACCGCGTTGACGATCGCGGCCGTCGCGAGATGGATCACGCCCTTCTCGGGTCCGAGCCAGCGCAACTGGCTGTGATTGGTCAGCGACCGCCACAGCTCCGCAGACCGTGCCAGCAACTCGTCGACGTCTCGACCCACCACGATGGGACCGAGTTGCTCGATCGCCGCACAGCACAGATCGTTGCCGGCCCCGATGGTGAAGGTCATGCCGACGCCCTGATGTTCTCCGTCGGTCTCGAGAATTGCGTAGGCCCCGGAGTAATCCGGGTCGGTGTGTACCGCGTCCGATCCGGCCAGCGTCCGCGAGGTCGGCGCTCGCAGGTCGAGAGTCCGCAGCGCCGTGATCCGGGTCATGCGGGCAGAGCGTAAGGCAGCCTCCGGCGCGGCGCGCCATGATGGACGGCCGGAGGAACGAGTCTCGGGAGGCGGCAGCGTGGCGCAACGGGTAGTGGTGGTGACGGGATCCCGCGGTGGGATCGGCGGTGCGATCGTCGATGCCTTCACCGACCTCGGCGACACCGTGATCGGTCTCGACCTGCTCGACGGCTTCGACGTCACCGACCCGGACGCGTGCGCTGCGGCCGCGGCCGACGTCGTCGCGACGCACGGAGCCGCCGACGTCCTGTGCAACAACGCCGGAATCGCGGCGGTCGGCGACGTGGTCACATCGACGCCCGCCGAATGGGACCGCGTCTTCGCCGTGAACGTCTTCGGCGTCGCGAATATGAGCCGGGCGTTCCTCCCCGGGATGCGGGCGGCGGGTTCCGGCGCCATCGTGAACACTTGCTCGGTGGTGGCGTCGGTCGGCCTGGTCGAGCGGGCGGTGTACGGCGCGTCGAAGGGTGCGGTGCTCGCGCTGACCAAGGCCATGGCCGCGGACGAGATCGCGCACGGAATCCGGGTGAACTGCGTGTCGCCGGGCACCGTCTGGAGCCCCTGGGTGGAACGCCTGGTGGCCGCCACGCCCGACCCCGATGACGCCGAGGCGGCCCTCCGGCGCCGCCAACCACTCGGGCGGATGGTCGCGTGCGCCGAGGTCGCTTCCGCGGTGACCTACCTCGCGGCCCCATCGACGTTCACGACCGGCGCCGACTTCCTCCTCGACGGGGGGATCACGGGCGTGCGAATCGTCACGCCGTGAACGCAACCGCACCACTGCACGTGGCGCTCGTCGGCGGTCCGATGTACGACCACCTGTACGGGTGGCTCCGCGAGCGTCACAACCTCGAGGTCGTCGTCCACGCCGATCATCCGACGTTGAACCGGCAGGTCGCGGCGATGTTGGGCGCCGGCGAGCGGATCGACGTGCTGGCCACCCACTCGAAGTACGCACCGTCACAGCGGGAGTGGCTCCGCGACCTCGACGGACTGCTGCCACCGGATGCGCTCGCCGCGCTGGCACCGAATGCCGTCGGCCTCTGCCGGTTCGCGGATGTTCAACTCTGCGCACCGCGACTCATCGATGTCCGGATCCTCTGGGCGCGAACGGATCGCGTTCGGGCGGTCCCCGACACCTGGTCCGAGCTCCTCGACTCCGACGTCGTCTTCGGGTTCCCCGGGCGCGAGTCGGGGCTGTTCGGGACCTTCTTCGAACTCGTCGCCGGTGCCGGCGGCGCCCTCTTCGATGCCGACCTCCGACCGACCATGGCCACCCCCGAGGCCGAATGGGCGATCGACGCACTCTGCCGACTCGCCGCTCGTGCCCCCGAGGACCTTCCTCATTGGCACTATGACGAAGTGGACCGGGCGCTGCTCGACGGACGCGTCGACGCCGCCGCGGCGTGGCCCGGGGGCACCGAGGCCATCCGCGCCTCGGCCTACGCCGCGACGCTGGCCCCGTTTCTCTACCCCTCGGGCGCAGTGCGGCGCGTGTCCTATTCGGGTTGTCACGCCTGGGCGATCCCGACGACGTGCGGCAACCTCGACGGCGCAGTCGCGCTGGTCCGCGAGCTCCTCGATGCAGACGCCCAACGCCGCGATGCGGCCGGCGGCAACATCTGTTCGCGCGTCGAAACCCTGGCGGACGTCGAGCCCCATGATGCGGTCGACCGCCATCGTCTGGACCTGACCCGCAGGACCATCGCCGACGCGATGATCACCTATCCCCCGTTGGTTCGGTTCCCCGAGATCGAGGATGCCGGCTGGCACGCGATCCACGCCGCCCTGAACGGCGGGCTCTCCCCGGCCGCGGCGGCGGCCGAGATCCAGGCCGCCGCGGACTCGGTCCTGGGGTGATCGCGCCGGCCGACGGGCCGGGTTCCGGCGGCGTGTACGGTCGATCCATGCTGCCGATCGCGTCCCGTGCCTCTGTCGTGGCCGCGATCCTCACCCTCGTCGGTGCGGCCTGCTCCTCCTCCGCCCAAGAACCGGTCCAGCTCGGCACGGAGCGCGCGGTCGCCGCGGAGCAGCTCGATCAGGCACTCGAGGACCTGGTCCTGCTCGACGGCGGGCCGCCGGGTGTCGCCGTCGTGGTCCAACGCGACACGACCTCGACCCTGCACCGCGCCGGGACCGGCACCGTCGAGAAGGACGACACGATCCGGCGGAACGACCACGTCCGGATCGCGAGCGTGACCAAGGCGTACACCGGCGCGGCCAGCCTCGCCGCCGTGGCCGCCGGCGACCTCTCCCTCGACACCACGATTGGCGAACTGCTGCCGGCCCAGCCGGTTGCGTGGCACGGGGTGACACTGGCCCAGCTCCTCCAGCACACCAGCGGACTCCCTGACTTCAGCCGATCCGAGTCCTTCCAGGCCGCGGTACACGATTCCCCCGACGTCGCACCCCCGCCGGACTCCCTGCTCGCGTTCGTTGCCGATCAGGCACTGGCGTTCCCCCCGGGGAGCCGATACCAGTATTCGAACTCGGACAGCATCGCCGCCGCACTGATGGTGCAGGCCGCCACCGGCGAACCCTGGGCAACGGTTCTCCGCGAGGAGGTCTTCGACCCCGCCCGACTCACTGAGACGAGTCTGCCGCTCGGCGTCGAGATGCCGGATCCGGTGGTCCACGGTTACACGCGGGACTCCGAGGATCCCCCAGAGGACGTGACCGAGGTCCTCGCCGGCGGCTGGAGTTGGGCATCAGGTGGCATCGTGTCCACGCCGGCGGACTCCAACCGGTTCGTCCGGTCCTACGCACGGGGCGCGCTGACCGATCCACCGACCCTTCGGGCGCAGCGGGTGGTGCGACCCGGAAGTTCCGAGCCGCCCGGCCCGGGACTGAACCGCGCGGGTCTGGGGATCTTCCGCTACGACACCCGATGCGGCACCGTGTTCGGACACACCGGCAACACGCTCGGGTACACGCACTTCGTCGCGGCGACCGCCGACGGGCGACAGTCCCTCTCGGTCTCGGTGAACGCCCAGATCACGCCGAGAACGGCCCCGAAGATCTTCCCGGCCCTGCGGCGGGTGTTCACCCTCGCGGTGTGCACGGCGCTCGTATAGTTCCGCCCAACCAACCCGGGGGGGCACCGATGGCCACGGAAGCAACCACGTCCGAGCACGCTTCCGAGAGCGCCTCGATGAACAAATGGCTCTGGGTCGTCGGGGCGCTCATCCTCACTGCGGGGCTCGGTTTCGGGTACGACCAGGGAGTCATCGCCGGAGCCCTCGGCGGTATCGAGAAGTCGTTCAACCTGAGCACCCTCATGGTCGAGGTCGTGACGAGTTGGGTCACGCTCGGCGCGATGGTGGGCGCCCTCGTCGCCGGGCTGCTGGCGGACCGACTCGGCCGCAAAGCCACGCTGCTCGTCGCCGCCGGCCTGTTCGTCGCCGGTGGTCTCGGCGAGGCACTCACGCCCGGTACCGGCATCCTCGTCGTCTTCCGCCTGGTCGTCGGTCTCGCCGTCGGCGTCGCATCTGTCGCCGCGCCGTTGTACGCGGCGGAGATGGCACCCGCAGCCATCCGTGGACGGTTCATCTCGACCTACCAGTTCGGCATCACGTTCGGAATCTTCGTCGCGTACCTCATCGACGAGTTCCTCGACGACGACCAGTGGCGCCTCATGGTCGGGCTCTCCGCGGTCGCCGGCATCGTCCTCATCCTCCTGTTGCTCCCCCTCACCGACACCCCGCGTTGGTACCTGAAGATGGGCCGACGCGAGGACGCCAGGAAGGCCTTGTCGCGGGTCGACACCGAGGACACCGACACGGCATTCGCCGAACTCGAGTCGAGTCTGGCCGAGGAGTCGGGCGAGACGGTCCCCTGGCGCGTGGCGTTCGCTCCCCGTTGGCGCCGGCCGTTGGTCATCGGGATCGGTCTCGCGGTGTTCCAGCAGATCACCGGCATCAACGCGATCATCTACTACGCCGACAAGATCTTCGCGGCGGCGGGATTCTCGGGTCACGCGAGTCAGACCGCGGCCGCGACGTGGTCGATCGGCGCGGTCAACGTCCTCGCCACGCTGATCGCCGTCTTCTTCGTGGACAAGCTGGGTCGCAAGCCGCTCCTGCTGACCGGGCTCGTCGGGATGGGCGTCAGCCTCACCGTCGTCGGGTTCGCGTTCCGGACCCTCGAGGACGTCACCTCGAAGGCTTCGACCGCAGGGAACGGCACCTCGGCTTCACCCAGCGACGCCGGCATCATCACCCTGGTCGCGCTGGTCGTGTACATCGCCTCGTTCGCCTTCTCGCTCGGACCGGTCGTCTGGACGATGATCAACGAGATCTACCCGCGCGAGATCCGTGGCCGCGTGGTCGCGATCGCGACGGCCGTGAACTGGTTCAGCGCCTGGCTGGTGAGCCAGTTCTTCCTCTCGGTCGTCGACACGGTCGGGGAGTCGGGAACCTTCTGGATCTTCGCCGCCCTCTGCGGGGTCTGCTTCGTCTGGATCAAGACCAAGGTTCCCGAAACCAAGGGCAAGACCCTCGAGGAGATCGAGCAGATGTGGGTCGACGAGCGGTAGTCCGGGTCATCACCCGACCCCTGAGCGGATCGCTCGCCACGCGGTGGCATGGCTGACCCCGCCACCGCGCCCCGCTACGTCCTGCGCGGCGGTGAGCGTTGGCGCGACCCGTGGACCGACTACCAGCTGCTCCGCGACGACGGTCCGGTCCATCGTGCTGAGCACCCCGAGTACGGCGAATTCTTCGTGCTGTCGCGCTTTACCGACGTCTTCGACGCGGTGCGCGACACCGAAACGTTCTCCTCCGCTCAAGGCCTGACGCTCGACGCCGACGTCATGGACATCTTCGAAGGTCGCGCTGCCCCGATCGTGATGATGGACCCGCCCGACCACACCGCGATGCGCCGACTCGTCAGCCGACCGATGACGCCACGCGCGGTCGCGACCACGGAGCCCGAGATCACAGCATTCGTCGATGCGCGCCTCGACGAGGTCGCCGACGTCGACGGCGAGTTGGACATCATCGAACGCCTGTTCAAGCCGCTCCCCAGTTTCATCGTCGCCCACTACCTCGGGGTCCCGACCGAGGACCGCGCCCGGTTCGACGGTTGGACCGACGCGATCGTCGCGGCGAACGCGTCCGGCGAGATGGCCGATGCCTCCGAGGCGTTCGCGTCCCTGTTCGAATACGGCAACGAGCTCATCGACTTGCGTCGGCGGGAACCGGCCGACGACCTCGTCTCGGACCTGGTCCGGGCAGGTGAGGAACGGGCGGATGCGTTCTGGATCGTCGGCTTCGTGTTCACGATGGTGACGGGCGGCAACGACACCACGACCGGACTGCTCGGTGGCGCGGCGGCGCTGCTGACCGAGTATCGGGACCAGCGCCGTCTCCTACTGGAGGACGCCCGCGCGGATCCCGTGGTCGGTGGACGAGTTCCTGCGGTTGACAACACCGGTACAGAATCTCGCTGCGCACGACCACGAGGGATGTCCAGGTCGGCGACACAGACAATCCCGGCGGACCGCAAGGTGATGCTGCTCTACGGCTCGGCGAACCGCGACGAGCGCGAGTTCGGACCGACCGCCGGCGAGCTCGACGTCACCCGATCGATCGACAAGATCCTCAGCTTCGGGTACGGCGCCCACCACTGCCTCGGCGCGGCGGCCGCGCGCCACGGCGCGGCCGTTGCGCTCACGCGGCTGCTCGACCGATTCCCGAACTACGAGGTAGATGCCGCCCGCGGCCGCTACGCCCCCGGCCCCTTCGTCCGGCGCTTCGAGTCCCTGCCCTTCATGACCCACCCCTGACCACGGCCGCCACGCATCGGTGGACCGGCGGCCGCTACGGTCCCAGGCCATGACGACTCCCGACATGCCCTACCGCCGCCTCGGACGCTCCGGCCTCAAGGTCAGCGCTCTCTCCTTCGGGAGCTGGGTCTCCTTCGGCGCCCAGCTCGACACCGGCCTGGCCAAGGAATGCCTCGCGGCCGCCTGGGATGCCGGCGTCAACTTCTTCGACAACGCCGAGGCGTACGCGGGCGGCGAGTCGGAACGAATCATGGGTACCGCGATCGCCGAGCTCGGCTGGCCGCGCGAGCAGGTGGTCGTGTCCTCCAAGTTTTTCTGGGGGCTGGAGGACGGCCCCAACACCCGGCACACGCTGAATCGCAAGTACCTCATGCAGGCAATCGACACCTCGCTCGACCGGTTCGGCCTCGAGTTCCTCGACCTCATCTTCTGCCATCGAGCCGATCCCGAGACACCGATCGAAGAGACGGTCGAAGCGATGTCGGACATCATCGAGTCCGGCAAGGCCCACTACTGGGGAACCAGCGAGTGGTCCGCGGATGAGATCCGCGCGGCATGGGAGATCGCCGAACGGAAGAACCTACGTAAGCCCGTGATGGAACAACCCCAGTACCACCTCTTCGAGCGGCGCAAGGTCGAACGCGAGTACGCCCGGCTCTACGAAGACATCGGACTCGGTCTCACCACTTGGAGTCCGCTCGCGTCGGGTCTGCTCACCGGCAAGTACGTGGACGGCATCCCGGACGGCAGTCGCGCCGCGCTGCCCGGCTACGAATGGCTCCGCGACGCGCTGACCAACGAGCGTCGCAACGGCCAGGTCATGGAGCTGATGGGCATCGCGGAGCGACTGGACGTGACGGTCTCCCAGCTCGCGATCGCCTGGTGCGCGGCCAACCCGAACGTCTCGACCGTCATCACTGGCGCGTCCCGGCCCGAGCAGGTGGTCGAGAACATGGGGGCGCTGCGCGCACTCGAGCAGATGACCCCGGACCTCAAGCGCGAGATCGAGACGATCGCCAAGCGGTAGCGAGGTTCTGCCGTGTTCGTGATCGTCATGATCCTGTTGCCCCTCGCGCTGGTCGCCGCGGCCGCGCTCGCGGCGCTGATCTCGATCCGGAACAGTTCGCTACGCCTTACCCCCAACGGCGTCGAGATCCACAACCACCGCCAGCCGCCGCAGTCCATCCCGCTCGACCGAGTCGTCGGTTTCGAGCCCCCGCCGCCGATCGGCTGGCTGTCCAGCATCCGACCGCAGACGGCCATCCTCGTCCTGACCGACGGATCACGGCTTCCGGTCCGCAGCATCCGTGATCCGGAGGCGGGTCAGGGCATCGACGCACTCAACCAACGCCTCGACGCACTCCGGCGCGCGAGGTGAGCGTCCGAACGCAGGGGGCCGAGCTACGTGCGTGAGAACCAGCGCCGTTTCGCCGACTTCGGGGTCGCCGTCGCGGCTGGTGAGTTCGCGGAACCCGAGCCACAGCGGCATCGCTCCGATGCCGGTACGTGGCCCAGGACCGCTTCGACGTGGGCGCCGCAGCCTTTCCAGGTCGGGCGCTCACAACGGGGGCAGGTGGCAGCTCTACACATACCCCCCAGGGTATCAATCTCCCACCGGGTTCCACGTACGCTGCAGCCAACAAGGAGGGAGCAATGACTGCGACCGGGACTGACGACCTTTCCGATGCTGCACGCGAGGTGCTGGGCGACGTCGTCGCGCTCCGGCGTGACCTGCACCGGCACCCGGAGCTGGGATTGGACCTCCCCCGTACCCAGGCCGCGGTGCTCGACAAACTCGCGCCCCTCGACCTCGACATCACTCGGGGATCATCGCTGAGTTCGATCTTCGCCGACCTGCGCGGCGCGTCCGACGGGCCGGTCGTCCTGCTGCGGGCCGACATGGATGCCCTCCCCATGCCCGAGGACACCGGACTCGACTTCGCCAGCGAGCAGGCCAACACGATGCACGCGTGCGGTCACGACGCGCACACTGCGATGCTCGTGGGCGCCGCACAACTGCTTGCCGCCCGCCGGGACGATCTCGCGGGCACCGTGCGGTTCATGTTCCAGCCCGGCGAGGAGGGGTTCCACGGCGCCCGATCCATGATCGAGGAGGGGGTCCTCGACGATCCGAGCGTCGACGTCGCCTACGCCCTGCACGTGACGCCGAACCTGCCTGCCGGCATGGTCGGCTGTCGGCCCGGGCCGCAACTCGCGTCGGCGGACGTCTTCACCATTCGCATCACCGGCCGGGGTGGGCACGCATCACAGCCGCATCTGGCCAACGACCCGATGCCGGTCGCCGCCGAGATCGTCACCGCACTTCAGACCTTCGTCACCCGTCGAATCGACGCCTTCGACCCCGCCGTCATCACGATCAGCACGATCCGCGGCGGCACGACCGACAACGTGATCCCCGAACACGTCGAGATGACCGGCACCCTGCGGACCGTCTCCGAACGCACTCGCGCCAAGGCCCAGGCCGGGATCGAGCGGACCGCCACCGGGATTGCCAGCGCCCACGAGATGAACGCCGGAGGTGACCGTGTTTCCCGGGCTATCCGACAACGGTCAACCATGCCGGACCGGTCGAGACCCTGGCTCGCGTCACGCGCGGCGACCCTCGGTCGAACGCGCGTACGTCGAGATGCCCGCGCCGGTCATGGGGGCGGAGGACTTCAGTTACGTCCTCGAAGCCCGCCCGGGAGCGATCGCGTTCCTCGGTGTGTGTCCGTCGGGGTCCAAGCCGTCGACCGCGCCGGGCTGCCACTCGAATCGAATGACGATCGACGAGGACGCCATGGCCGCCGGAGTCGCGATCTACGCCGCCCTCGCGATCGAGGGCCTCACGCCTGCCTCCTGAATGAACCCGGGCCAAGAATTGCGGACGTGAGAACATCCGACCATGAGCATCGATCCGGATGACAAGGACTGGACCTGGGTGCTCGAACGGCGCTGCCAAGAGTGTGGCTTCGACGCGGCCGGGTTCGACATCACGACCACCGGGTCCGCCATCCGAGCCAACGCCGAGACGTGGCTGCGGCTGCTCCGAGGGCCGGAGCCTGAGCGGCGGACTCGGGAGGATCGCTGGTCCACCCTCGAGTACGCCTGCCACGTGCGCGACGTGTTCCGCGTTTACACGGCGCGCCTTGACCGGATGCTCACCGAGGACGGCCCGCACTACGAGAACTGGGATCAGGACGCCACCGCCGTCGCGGATCGGTACGGCGACCAGTCCCCGTCACAGGTCGCGGAGGAACTCGGTCCCGCGGCGGAACTCCTTGCAGCACGCTTCGACACCGTGACCGGCGACCAGTGGGACCGGACCGGCTTCCGCAGCGACGGGGCGGCGTTCACCATCGAGTCGTTCGCCCGCTACTTCATCCACGACCCGATCCACCACGTCTGGGACGTCTCAGTCGGGTGAACTCTCAGACGAGACGCTGCCGACATCGTGAACAGCGATCGCCGGCGGCGTCGCGGCGGGCCTTCTCCGTCGCGGTGGGTAGATCCGCGAGCACGGTGTAGGTGAGCCGTGCTGGGTTCAGCCCGAGCGCCGACGCGTCATCCGCGCCAAGCCGTTCGAGCAGCTCCTTGGACGCGAGTGTGCGCCCACCGCTGGCGCAGGCCTCGATGCGCGCCGCCTCGTTCACCTCGTCTCCGAGGGCGGTGACCTCGGAGCGCCCGGCCGTGAGAATGTTGCCGACGTAGAGCGTCGAACCCCAGTGCAGCCCGAACCGCACCACGACGTCGTCGGTGCTGAGGTTGCTACGGGCCGCGACATCGCGCACCGCGATCTGGAGCGCCCGGGCCGCCTCGATGCACGCCCGGGCCGCGGCGGACTCGGACCCGAGGGATTCGGCGAGGAAGAACGCCACTACGCCGTCGCCCACGTGCCGGCCGACGAGTCCCCCGGCATCGATCACGCACCGGTCCGCGGCCCGGACCAGCCGGCGGCCGAGCGTGAAGTACGCGGCTGTCGACAACCGGCGCGACAGCGGCGTCGACCCTTCGAGATCGGCGAACAGGATCGCGGCCGGTCGGCGACCCGCGGCCGCGACGGCCTGCATCTGAGCAACATGACCCGCGTCGGCCTCAGTCGTCAGCGATGCGATCGCGGCCATCCCCGGGGCGGGCTTCGAGATGAACATCGCGCCGGCCGGGCTGCCGTCGGTGTCCCGGATCTTCACCGCGATCATGGGAACATCCACGACTTCGCCGACCGAGTTCCCGCCGCCGCGGATGGCTGACGTCACCGCGTCACTCGCTTCGATGGTGTCGACGATGTCGTGCCACTCGGGCGCGACGATCGCGCGGAGCGCGTCACGGTCGCCGTTGAGATCGGCGAGCATCAGCGGCCCGAAGCCCCGGACCATCAGCGCCTGGAGATCGGCGGTGTTCGCCCCGAGTCGCCACGACTTCATCGCAGTCAGTGTTTCCAGACCGAAGATGGCGTGCCCGACGGCGAACTCCGCCAGCTCGATGCCGGCGCCGAACGTGATTCTGAGGTCGTCGGTCACGTAGACGAGCCGCCACTCGTGGTCGACCACCATGCCCCAATGCCCGGCGTCGCGGAGCGCCGCCGCGGCTTCGGCCAACAGCGGATGCTCGGGCAACGGGTACGTCTCGCCGGTCGGTGCCACCTATCGCATCCGCAAACGGCGCAGTGCCGCGGGGAGCTCCTGCGGGCCCCGGCTGCGCAGCGCGGAGACGGCGTCGGGAACGTCACACGCCTGCCGGTCCTGCCCGCCGATCGCGGCGCCTGCGGGGTCGCGCAGGATGAACCGGTAGCCGTACTCCGTCTCGATAGACATCGACTCCGCCATCACCTCGTCGACGTCCACCACCACCCCGTCGTCACCGACGTACATCTGCCGAAGGAACGCCGGGGCGAACACCGTCACGCCCGCGACCTCGCCGACTGGTTCGCTGTCCGGGCCGGGCAGGTAGTCCTCGTAGAGGAACGGCGCGGTCGACTCGCAACACCCCGTGCCGATGGAGAAGACCAACGCGCCGCGACGGTCACGCTTCGCCCGTTCGACGATGCGGGCCGCCGCGGCGGTGCCGGTCACTTTCAAATGTTGCCGCTCAGTGCCGAGAAGTGCAGGTAGCCGCTGCGGTCGGTCGCAGTGTTCTCCCACACGTGCTTGATCTGGCGGTACTCGTTGTAGCCGTAGTCGCCTAGTTCGCGCCCGATCCCGGACTGCTTGTAGCCACCGAACGGTTGGGTCGGCGTGATCATGTGGTAGTCGTTGATCCACACGGTGCCGGTCCGCATCTGCGCGGCCACGCTGTTCGCCCGCTCGGAGTTCGTGGACCACACGCCGCCGCCGAGGCCGTAGATCGAGTCGTTCGCGATCTTGACCGCTTCGTCGTCGGAGTCGAACGGGATCACACACAGGACCGGGCCGAAGATCTCCTCCTGGGCGATCTTCATCGAGTTCTCCGCCTCGAAGATCGTCGGGCTGAAGAACGCGCTCGGGTCCAGTCCCGCCGCGAGGTCCGTGGGCTTCGAGCCACCGCAGAGGAGCTTGGCACCCTCGTCGAGGCCGAGCTTCACGTACCGCTCGGTGGTGTCCACCTGGGCCGGCGCGACCAGCGGGCCGAGGTCGGTGTTCATGTCCATGTTGTCGCCGATGACGATCTTGCCGACGCGCTCGAGGAGCATGCCGACGAACTCGTCGTAGATCTTGCGCGACACCAGGGCACGCGTGCCGGACTCGCACACCTGACCGTTGTGGAAGAACGTCCCCCACAGCACACCGGCGGCGGCGAGGTCCAGGTCCGCGTCGTCGAGCACGATGTTGGCGGACTTGCCACCCAGCTCCAGCGTCACCTTCTTCACCGTGCCGGATGCGAGCTGCATGATGCGGCTGCCGACCTCGGTCGAACCGGTGAACGCGACCTTGTCCACCAGCGGGTGCTGCGCCATCTCCTCACCGGCACTGCCACCCGGTCCGGTGATCAGGTTCACGACACCGGGCGGGATGTCGGCGGCCTCGACGGCCTTGACCATCTCGACGGCGCTGAGCGAGGTGAAGCTCGCGGGCTTCAGGACCGCGCAGTTGCCGGCCGCGATCGCGGGCGCGATCTTCCAACCGGCCATGAGGAACGGGAAGTTCCAGGGGACGATGCCGCTGCACACGCCGAACGGCTCGCGCCGCACGGTGCTCTTGGCGGGCGGGAACGGGCTCTCGCCCCGGTCGATGACGTCGGCTTCGTTCTCCGCGCAGTCGGCGAAGGTGTTGAACGTCGAGACCGCGCCCGGGATGTCGGCGAACATCGCCTTGCGGATGGTGCCGCCGCCGTCGCGGGCCTCGATCTCGGAGATCTCGGCGCTGCGCTCGTTGATGATCTCGGCGACCTTGCGCAGCTTCGCGGCGCGGTCCTTGCCCGACATCCGCGGCCACGGGCCGTCGTCGAAGGCCTTGCGGGCGGCCTGCACGGCCTTGGCGGCGTCCTCGCGGCCGGCCTTGGCGACGTCGGCGATCTTCTCGCCGGTCGAGGGGGCGAAGGTGGGGAAGGTGTCGCCGGATTCGGCGTCGACCCAGGCACCGTCGATGAAGAGTTGCGTGTCGCCCATGACCATTTCCTCCGGGTTTCGAGTGGGAATCGGTCAGGCTACGTGCGGGGCCGCGACCGGTCCAGCCGGTGGGGTCAGGCGCGCGCGAACTCCCGGAGGACCCTTCCGGGCCGGGCGCCCGTGTGGTGGCCCTGCTCGGTCACGACCTCACCGTTCACGAGCGTGGCCGCGTACCCCGAGGCCCGGACCAGCAGCCGACCCTTCCCACCCGGGAAGTCGTGCTCGTAGCTCGGGTAGCCCACCTGGAGCGTCTCGGGATCGAACACGTTGAGATCTGCGAACTTTCCGACGTCGACAGTCCCCCGGTCGAGGAGGCCGAGCATGGCCGCCGGCGTCGAGGTGAGGCGCCGGACCGCGTCCGGTAGCGACACGATGCCGCGCTCGCGACACCAGTAGGCGAGGAAGTGCGTCGGCGCGTCGGCGTCGCAGATCTGACCCGCATGGGCCCCCGCGTCGCCGGCGCCCGGGTAGACGGAGTCCAGCGCGAGCAGCGGCCCGATCGCGGGCCGGTTGCGGTGGAAGAACCAGACGTTGAACAGCTCGCGGCCCTCGCTCGCCAGCAGGCGGTCGATCACGACCTCGACGGGGTGGACGCCCGCCTCGGCCGCGAGGTCGGCCAGCGACTTCCCGCCCTCGATGTCGAACTCGGGGGCCTCACCGTTACCGAGCGGGTGGATGTGCGCGGGGTCGAACCAGAGACCGCGCTCATGGCCGTCGGCGATGAGCAGCGCCCGGGTGTCGTCGTCGCGGAGCGCCGCGACCTTGGCGGCGAGCGTCGGCAGTCTCACCACGTCACGCCACGCGGGGCTGCGCACGGGCGCGATCTGCGCGAGTCCGACGAGCGTCCCGGACGGTCGGGTCATGGTGTACGCCGTCGCGCGACCGTGCTGGGCCCGGGTGTCGGTGAGGAATCCGTTCCACAGGTCGACGACGCCGAGGTCCCCCGACTCGTCGTTGCCGGGCCCGACCGCGAACAGCACGTCACCGGCGCGTTCGGCCATCGCCTGGACGAGACGGAACTCCTCGCCGGCGCGCGACTCGAAGTCGAGGATGGCCTGGAAGATGCCACCCCCGGCGTCGTTCATGCCGTCGGCCATCGCGAGGTGTTCGTCGAGATCCGCGAAGGTCCCGGGCACGCACCGCCCGTCCGGCACGACGTGACCGAGAAATCGTGACGTCGAGTACCCGACCGCCCCGCCCGCGACCGACTCCGCCACGGCGTCGCGCAGTTGGTGCAGCTCCTCGGTGGTCGGCGGTTCCTCCCCGAGACCGCGCTCCCCCATGACGCGCTGGCGCAGGGCGCAGTGCCCGACCAGCGCGACGACGTTGAGTGCCGGCGTCATGCGCTCGACCGAGTCGAGGTACTCCGGGTGCGTCTCCCAGTCCCAGGGCAACCCGTCGAGGATCGCCTCGCGCGGGATGTCTTCGACGCTCTCCATCATCTCGGCCAGCGAGCCCTGACCCCCGGGCGCGACGGGCGCGAACGTCACGCCGCAGTTCCCCATCATCGCGGTCGTGACCCCGTGCCACGAGCAGGAGGTCATGAACGGGTCCCAGCCGACCTGCGCGTCGAGGTGCGTGTGCAGATCGACGAATCCGGGCGTCACCACCAGGCCGGCGGCGTCGATCTCGTTACGGGCTTCGTGGTCGGCCAGCTCGCCGATCTCGACGACGCGATCACCGTCGACCGCGACATCAGCCGCACGGCCGGGCGCGCCGGTCCCGTCGATCAACGTGCCGTTGCGGATGATCAGGTCGTAGGCCACGTTCGTTCCTCATTCACTCGGACACGACCCCGAGAGTGTGGCCGCCGGGCGGCGCCGGCGTCGAGGCGCCCGCCCGACATTTGTCCCCTCCGGTACCGAGGAGGTACACCCGGGGCCAAAGGTCGGCTCCGCGACACCGTCCGCGTCGACCGGGACGGCGACGTTCTTTGCGACCTTTCCCGGCTTGAAGGTCAGGGTCTTGACCTTCCCGCCCTTGTTGTTGGCGTCGACGTTCGAGGTCTTCGAATTCCCGAGCGTGGCCGTCCCGCCCGCGATCTGGACCTTGACCGTGACGACGCTGAGACTCGGCTGCGAGAGGGTGACGGGGAACAGCACGCTCCGCGTCTTGGCGTCGCCCTCCCAGACCGACACGTCGCCGATCCCGACCCCGGGCGATGTCGCAGCCCCGCCCGTCTCCGCGGCGACGACGGGTGCCAAACCGGCGAGCAGCACCGTCACCAAGAATCCTGCGCCGACCCTCGCCGCGCGCCGTGCCGACCCTGCCTGCCCCATGACGTCTCCTTCGCCCATCGATCCCTGCCACCGCAAGTCAACCCATCCGCGCTGGAACTGTCATGAGTAGTCAATTACTCACGACGTCCCGACCGCGCCGGCCGTCGCCCGCCCGCGGAGCCACGCGCTCGCCGGCGCAATTGACGCGCGTCGCAACACCTGGTGAGGATCGAGGCCTATGGAGCAGGCCCTGCGCGTCGAGCGACGGGGGGCGGTGACGATCTTGGAGAACCAGGATCCGCCCCGAAACCGCATGACCTTCGAGTACATGGACGAACTCGAACGCGCGGTCGTCGCCATACGCGACGACCACGAGACCCGAGCCGTCGTCATCACCGCGGCCGGTGACGAGCATTTCAGCGTCGGGATGGACCTCAAGCAGTTGATGTCCGGGGCGCAAGCACGTGGCGGATTCGAGGCCGTGCTCGACCAACGCCTGCGCGTCCTGACGATGATCGAGCAGCTCGACAAGCCCGTCATCGCCACGATGTTCGGGTACTGCCTCGGCGGTGGACTCGAACTCCCGCTCGCGTGCCACTTCCGGTTCGCGGCGACCGAAGGCGCGCGTATCGGGCTCCCCGAACTCGACCTCGGCACCGTCCCCGCGTGGGGCGGCACCGCACGCCTGACTCGGACCGTCGGGAGAGCACACGCGCTCGACATGATCCTGCGCGCCAAGAAGATCGACGGGCCGATCGCGCTCGCCATCGGTCTCGTCCACGAACTCCATCCGATCAGCGAGCTGAAGGCCCGCGCCACCGACCTGGCCGAGGAACTCGCCGCGCAGCCCCCACTCGCGGTGGCCGGGGTGCTGCGAGCCGTCGTCGGCGCGGAACATCTCCCGTTGGAGGACGCGCTGCGCGTCGAACGCGAGGCGGTGCGGCAGTGCAGTAGCTCGGCCGATCAGGTCGAAGGGATGCGCGCCTTCCTCGAGAAGCGACCACCCCGCTTCGAAGGGCGGTAACAATGCGCCCCATGCCGCTCGCCGACTTCGCCCCCGAGACCGCTGCGTTTTACACGCGCGATCCCGACGCGGCGTTCGCCCACCTCCGCGAACACGATCCGGTGCACTGGTACGGGGACGGCGGGTTCTGGTGCGTCACCCGTCAGGCCGACATCCGGGAGGTCTCGCGCACGCCGACGACCTTCTCCTCCGCGCACGGGATCCAGATGTTTCAGATCGCGGATGCCCACGCCGGCAACCCGGTCGTGCCCAGCAAATCGGATTCGATCCTGCAGATGGATCCACCCGAACACCTGCGCCACCGCCGACTCGTGATGAGCGCGTTCCGGCCGCGGTACATGGCCGAGCTCGAGACCCGGATCCGCGAGATCGCCCGCGAGACCCTGGACGCCTGCGACCCGTCGGCCGAGGTGGACTTCGTCGAGCAGATCGCGGTGCCGCTACCGATGCGGGTCATCGCGGAGATGATCGGCGTGCCACCGAGCGACGCGGCGGACTTCCGACGCTGGTCCGACTCCATCATCGAAGCCGGCGGCGGCGGCGTGACCGACCAGACGCTCCAGGACATGGGTGAGCTGTTCGCGTACTTCACCGAGAGCATCGAGGAGCACCACAGCGAACCCACGCGAGGACATCATCACCCTCCTGCTCGAAGCGGAGATCGAGGGAGAACGCCTCCACCAGGGTGAGCTCCTGATGTTCCTGCTGACGCTGCTCGTGGCGGGCAACGAGACGACCCGCAACCTCATCGCCGGTGGCGGCCGCGCCCTCGCCGAACACCCCGACCAACGCGCGCTGCTCGCCGCCGACCCGGCGCGCATCCCGACCGCCGTCGACGAGATGCTCCGGTGGGTCACGCCGGTGCGGAGCTTCGTGCGCCGCGCCGAGGTCGACGCGACGATCGACGGCACCACGATCCGCGCCGACGACTACGTCGTGTTGTTCTACGGCTCCGGCAACCGCGACGAGGAGGTCTTCGGGCCCACGGCCGATCGGTTCGACGTGACCCGGGCGAACGCAGACCGGCACATCTCGTTCGGATTCGGCGAGCACCTCTGCCTCGGCGCCGCGCTGGCCAAGGTCGAAGCCCGCGTCATGTTCGAGGAGCTGCTGCGCCGCTGGCCGAGCTGGGAGATCGCCGGAGATGTGGTCGCGCTCGACTCGTGCCTCATGAACGGCCTCGTCCACATGCCCGTCCGTCTTTGACCACCGAGGAGCTGGACATGACCGTCGACATCGGAGCGATCGGCATCTGGTGCGGGTTCTTCGACGCCCACCCGACCACCGAGGTGCAACGCGGCCTGCGCCGAGATCGAAGCGCTCGGGATACTCGACGGTCTGGGTCCCCGAGGCGGTCGGGCGCGATCCGTTCGTCGCCTCCGCCAACTCGCTCGCCGCCACCGACGCGCTTCGGCTCGCGACCGGCATCGCGAACATCTACGCGCGCGACCCGATGACCATGGCCGCGTGCCAGAAGACCCTGGCCGAGGCGTATCCCGGCCGGTTCCTCCTCGGCCTCGGCGTCAGCCACCACCACCTCGTGACCGGGCTGCGCAAGCACGACTACTCCAAGCCCCTGACCTACATGCGTGAGTACCTCACCGCGATGGACGCGGCGATGTTCGCCGCGGTCGGCCCGACGGAGGATCCCGGTCGCGTCCTCGCGGCTCTCGGCCCGAAGATGCTCCAAACCGCCGCCACCCAGGCCAACGGCGCGCACCCGTACTTCACGACACCGGAGCACACCGCCCGTGCCCGCGAGACCATGGGGCCCGACGCGCTGCTCGCGCCCGAGCAGATGGTGGTACTCGAGACCGATCCCGACGCGGCCCGCACCATCGCCCGCGCCGCCATGGCCGATATACCTCCGGGCGCCGAACTACCTGCGGAACCTCACGACGCTCGGCTTCGACGAGTCGGACTGGTCCGACTACCGCGCCGCGAGCGACCGCCTCGTCGACGCGATCGTCGCCTGGGGCACCGGCGAGCAGATCCGCGAACGGGTCGACGCGCATCGCGCCGCCGGCGCCGACCACGTCTGCGTGCAGGTACTCCGCGCGGACATGGAACTCCCCCGCGACGAGTGGCGCATCCTGGCCGACGTCCTGGTCGGGTAGTCGTCAGCCTTCAGCGTTATCCCGAGGCGAACGAAATGTCGACGCGGACGCTCGCGGCGGGGTCCAGCGAGCCGCCGTCGTTGACGACGACCTGGCATCGGTCGTGAGCGGCATCACACACGCCGGAGCCAACCGGGCCGACCACCATCTCCAACGGCAGTGAACCGTTGCCGGTCGGATTCGGCTGGAGGATCTTGCCGTGCCGGAGGTCGCACGCCGCGGCGTCGCCGGCGATCCGGTTCGAACATTGGACGATGTTGATCGTCTTGCCCGGGGTAAAGCCGCGCCAGCTGACGGTCACCGTCTGGCCGTTCACGAGCCCTTCGTCGGGAGTGACCGTCGCCTCGAGCGCGCGGAGCACCCGGGGCTCGGTCGGAATCGTGGTCCGCGAGCCAGGTTCGGTCGCCACCACGACGGTGGTCGCGCGCGATGTTCCGTCGGATTCGAGCCGGCCGAGCGCGGCGGGGTCGCCTCGCAGGTACGCATCGAAGAAGTCGACCGTGGTCGCGACCACCGCCGGGAACCCGGTACCCGAGGCGTCGGTCGGGGCGAGGTGGTCTCCGTCGTTGATCCGCACCAGGACCTTCGGCGCGCTCGCGGCGTTGAAGACGTCCACGCTGGCGTCGAAGGGAACCAAGGCATCTTCGGTGCCGTGCACCAGCAAGATGGGCGGCCCGTTCGGATAGTCGAACTCGCCCTCCGGGAACGCCAACGGATCGCCGGCGAGCACGACTGCAGCCGCGATTCGCTCGTCCCGACAGCAGGAGTGGGCCGCGACCCCGAGCGTCGTGATCCCACCCAGCGAGTGGCCGGCAACACCAACGGCGCCGGGATCCGGCACGCCCGCGAGCGGCCCGCGACCGGAGCCGACTTGCTCGACCCCGGTGATCACAGCACTGACGTCGGCGGGTTGGTGGACGTAGTCGCCAGGATCGATCCCATCGGTCGCATCCGAACTCGTTCCCGGGAATCGGGGCGCGGCCACGACGAAGCCGGCGCGAGCCCATTCCTCGAACAGCTCCGAGTAGGCCGCAGGACGCGCGCCGAGCCCGTGCGCGAACACGATGACCGGGTACGGCCCGTTCCGCCGATCGGGCGGCGCGTCCTGCACGGGATCGTCGGCTGCGGCACCGCGCGCCGGGTAGTAGATCGTCGTCTCCAACACCCGGTCGGCGGCGCCGAACTCCGAGTTGACGAAGGTCTCGGTGCGGACCCCGACCAGTTCGGTGGCACTGATGTTCGCAGGTTCGGTACGAGTCCGATCGGCTCCGCTCGAACATCCGGCACCAACCAGAATCATCGACAGCAGGGTCGCGGCCGCCCGGCTCGCGGCCGCCCGACTCCCTTGGTTGCTGCGATCGTTCGTCATCACCCTCCAGAGGCAGCGGTCCGCTACCGCGAACTTCGCTTGGGGCGAGCTACCGCGCTCGACGTGACGACGTGGTCCGACCGGTCGAGGTCGACAGGAGGAACACCGTCTCCTCGGCCCACTGGTCGAGGAACTCCTCGGGAACTCCGTCGCTGAACAGCACATCTGCGGCCGCGGCGAGGATCTGCCGTACCTCGTCCCGCTGGTTGGTCGGTCTGCTCATGACGCTGCCTCTCGTCATTGACCAGCGTAAACAGGCGTCTCCACCCGCAGGTGGACCCTGCAACTCGCTTCGCGGCCATTGGGCGCATTCGCCGAAGGAGATCCCGCTACATTCCCGACGAACCCGGCGCGAGAGGAGCATGCGATGGCAGTGACCGGCATGGCCAACCTCGCGATCAAGGTGGCCGATCTCGACGTTGCGTGCGCCTTCTACGAGCGGGCCGGGGGCGAAGTCAGGGACCGGATGGTCTGGAACGACGGCGAGCGTGCTGACATCTACCTCGGACCGGTGATGCTCACGCTCTTCACCCGGGCCCTCTACGAGGACGAGGTCGCCCTCCCGGACGAGGGCTTTCTCCATCCCGCCCTGTTCACCGACGATCTCGATCGCGAACTCGAAGGTCACACCGTGATCTGGGGACCCGACGTCGTCGAAGGCGCCTTCGGCCGTCGGCGCATCGCGTTCGTGGAGGCCCCCGGCGGGATCCGCCTCGAGTTCATGGAGCAGCTCGCGCCCCCTGGCAAGACGGAGGAACAACGATGAGAGTCACCCGGGTCCACCACGTTTCGGTGAACACGAACGGAACGCCACTCGCCCCGGTCGTCGACTTCTACCGCGACGTGTTGGGGCTGACCGACGAGCCGCGTCCCGAGATTCCCGGCGTCGGTGGTCACTGGCACGCGCTCGGCGACGCGCAGCTCCACCTCGTCGATGCGCCGACCGCCGGCGACGGCATCAACCCGACGGGCAACCACTACTGCGTCGCGGTCGAGAACCTCGACGCGGCGATCGCGGAACTGGAGGAGCGCGGCATCGAGTACCTCCGCGCCGTCCAGGGTGCAGACGCGGTCCAGATCTGGATCACCGACCCGGCGGGCAACACCATCGAACTGCAGCAGGACACGACCGACTGATGGGGTTCACCCCGTACGACCGTCCGGTGCGCGCCGCGATCGTCGGGCTCGGCCGCATCTACGACCTCAACGTCCGGGCGTACCTCGACAACCCCGACGTGGAGGTCGTGGCGCTCGTCGATCCGAACGAGGCCCGTCGGGAGCAGCGCCAACGCGATTGGCCCGACGCCATGATCTTCGAGACTGCGGCCGATCTCGCCGCGAGCTGGCATCGCGGTCGACGCGGTCGAGGCGCTGCTCCCCGCCCCGCTGCATGCCAGCGGCGTGGTCGAACTCCTGAACTCCGGTTGGCACGTCAACCTCCAGAAGCCGATGTGCAACGACCTCGACGAGGCGGCGGAGATGCTGTCAGCGGCGCAGGCCAACGACCGGCAGCTCCGCGTCATGGAGAACTACCTCTTCTACGAGCCCCTCCAGCGGCTCAAGGCGACCGTCGAGACCGGTGAGATCGGCGAGGTCGCCGGCTATCACCTGAAGATGGTGGGCAGCGGGACCGGCGGCTGGGACGTCCCGTTGAGCAGCTACGAGTACCAGTTCCAGCAGATGCAGCTCGGCCGCGGCATCCTCGTGTTCGACGACGGTTGGCACAAGCTCTCCACCGCGATCTGGCTGTTCGGTCCGATCCGCGAGGTCCGGGCCTGGGTCGGCGCGACCGAGGTCGTTCCCGGAGTGTCGATCGACGCGCCGAGCACGATCGTCTGGGAACACGACAACGGCGTCCGCGGGGTGTGGGACATCACCCTCGCCCCCGACCTCTACCTGCGCTCGGACTACTACACCAACGACGAACGGTGGGAAGTCACCGGCCGCAACGGCTTCGCTCGGGTGAACCGCTGCACCGGCCGCGGGATCCAACAACCGAGCTTCGAGGTCTACCGCGACGGCGAGATGCGCGCCCACCACGCACTCGACGACGACTGGGCGAGCAGCTTCGCGATTCCGGCCGCCACTGGCTGCGCTGGCTCCGCACCGGCGAAGGGCCGATGTGGTGGAGCGCCGAGGAAGCCGTCGACGTCCTGCGGTTCGCGCTCGCCGCGTACGAGAGCAGCGCCGCCGGCGGCATCGGCGTCCGACCGTCGGAAATCCACGACGCTCAGGTCTGACCCGGGCGCCAACTCTGGTCAGCCGGAATCCATCGCGGTCCGCTGGCCGAGGAGCCGCTCCATGACCGATGGCCCACCGGGCCAGGCTTCGAGCAGCGCGTCCCGCGGCGTTCGTCGTGCTGCGTATCGGAACGCCAAGGCCACCACAACGACGTCGTCGAGTGGACCGATCACCGGAAGGAACTCCGGGATGAGATCGATTGGCGACAACACCCACAAACCGGCGAACGCGACGGCGAGCTTGGCGCGGCGCGGGACCCGGGGGTCACGACGGAGCCGCCGGACCGCCGTGACACAGTCCGGCAGGAAGCTCGCGAATTCCTTGAGGGTGCCCTCCGGGAGTCGAGCCGCCAACACCACGAGCAGCGCCCACGACACGACGAGGACACCGGCACCGATCAGGAGGAGCCGCAGCATCGACCCATTGTGCTCGCCCCGGCCGTTCTCCGCGTCCGATCCCGATCGCCACGCAACTCAACGTGTGAAGATGCTTCGATGCAGGTACCCGAGACCCACTACGCCCGTGCCGGTGATCTGCGGATCGCCTACCAGCAGTGGGGCGAAGGCCCGCCGCTGGTGTTCATCCCGGCGCTGATCTCCAACGTCGAGATCGCTTGGGAACACGAGCTGTACCGCCGGAGCTTCGAGCACTTCGGTCGGCACATGACGTGTGTCCAGTTCGACAAGCGCGGCATCGGCCTCTCCGACCGCTTCGACGGCGTGCCGACCATGGAACAACGCAACGAGGACATCTTCGCGGTCATGGACGCCGTCGGGTGGGAGCGCGCACACTTCATGGGCGTCTCGGAAGGCGCCGCGATGGCGCAGCAGTTCGCGGCCGACTTTCCCGACAAGGTCGAGAGCCTGATGCTCATCAACACGTTCCTCTCACCGCGCTATCGCGATCGGTATCCGGAGTTCTTCCACGACGGCGACCCGCCGATGATCGGGATCGACCAGATCGTCGCACGCTTCATGAACATCGCCGCGCTGTGGTCCGAAGATCCCCGCCCGATGGTCGAGTGGGAGATGCCGAGTGCCATCGAGAACGAGTCCTTCGTTCGCTGGTGCGGCCGGCTCCAACGGATGTCGTGTTCCCCGAAGGACTTCGTCAAGCAACTCGAGAGCGTCGTCGCCCTCGATGCGGGCGACGCACCGGAGCGCATCACGACCCGGACGATGGTGATGCACGTGAAGGGTGATCGGGTGCTGCCGGCCGCCGGAGGGCGTCTGCTCGCCGAGCTCATTCCCGACGCCGAGTACGTCGAGGTCACCGGCGAGGACCATTTCGCCTGGATCATGCCGAACTGGCGCGAGCTCAACGACGTCCTGATCGAGTTCGCGACCGGAACGAAAGTGTCCCGATCCTCCACCCGCAAGTTCGCGACGGTGGTGTTCACCGACATCGTCGGATCCACCCGGCAATCCGCCGAGCGCGGCGACGCCGAGTGGCGCGCGGTGCTCGACAGCCACGACCGGATCGCTCGCGGGCTGATCGACGATGGCGGCGGTCGGGTCGTCAAGAGCACCGGCGATGGCTTGCTGGTCACCTTTGACACGCCCTCACAGGGCGTCGACTGCGCGGTCCGGCTCCGTGGCGCGCTCGCGGGCATCGGGGTTCCGATCCGGGCCGGAGTCCACGCCGGCGAGATCGAGGTCCACGACGACGGCGACATCTCGGGGATCGCGGTCAACCTTGCCGCGCGGGTCGAGCAGGCGGCGGGTGACGGCGAGATCTGGGCTTCGTCGACCGTGCGGGACATGATGCTCGGCGGAACCACGACCTTCACCGACGCCGGCGAGCACACGCTGAAGGGCATCGACGGGACTTGGCGACTGTTCTCGGTGGCCGCGTCGTGAGGGTGTCGGTTCTACGAGGGCGAGGAGTTCGGTCCTTCGAGCGCCGCCAACCGCTCCGCCGCAGCTGCCAACAGTGGTTCGTACAGCTCTGGGTGCTCACCGAGGAACGCCTTGAAGTCCCGACGTTCGATGACCTCGAGCGACATATCCGTATCCGCGATCACCGATGCGGTTCGCGGCTGGTCCAACAAGAGCGCGATCTCGCCGAAGAAGTTGCCCGGGCCGCGGGTTGCAACCACGGCGCCGTCGCGGAGGATCTTCGCCTCACCGGAGATGACGACGAAGAACTCTCGTCCGACTTCCCCTTCGCGCATGAACTCGCGACCCGCCGCGACGTCCACCGGCGTCACGAGCCCGGCCAGGGCGCGCAAGTGCTTCTTGGACAGCGTCGCGAACAGCGGGACGCTCGCAAGACGATCCTCGACCGATTGCGACGCCATGGCCACCTCCTGTTGCCGTGGTTCGACCCTACCGCCTGCGACCCAGGAGTCGCCGGGGGGCGCGCCGAGGCGTGACCGCTACCCGGTGTCCGCCGCGGCGGCAACGACGTCCAGCTGCTCGAAGACGAGCACAGCCATCTCGTCCTCGCCCAAGGCCTCGCCGCGCGCGTACAAGCCGTCGAACTCGTCACCGAGCGTGCGGCGCAACGACGCCTCGTAGCGGACCTCGGCGTCGGTCTCCGCCTCGGTCCCGGCGAGCTGCTTGCGAGCGCGGTCGGCGCGCAAGGCTCCGAGCAGCACGGCCGCCTCGTTCGGCAGGTCCCGCTTGACCACCGCGATCGCCGTCGAAGTCACCTGCGCGATGAACGACGGGCCATAGTCCACCGCGAGCTGCAGCGAGCGACGGGCCCAGTCCGCAGCTGCCTTTCGATCCCCGCCACGCAGCTCGTGCAGCGACAGGAACATCGCGCCCGAGATGTTGGCCGGCTTGTTGCCGACTTCCTCGTGAAGTGCGAAGGATCTCCGGAGCGTGTCGCCGGCTCCGTCGGGATCGACCAGGTGGGCGACCGGGGCCAGCGAGCCCGTGTTGAGGGAGTCGATGTAGCGATTGTCGAGCTGCGTGGCCAACTCGGCCAGGCTTCGGCTGACCGCGGCCAGCTCGTCGAAGTTGCCGCAGAGCCCTAGCACCGCCATGACGTTGACGTAGGCCTGCGCGCGCAGAAAGGGGTCGGGCTCCTCGTCCGCCTGCTCGACCACCCGGCGGCTCCCTTCACGCGCCGAGTCCGTGGCCCCGTGCATCAACGCCATGAGCGCCGACGCCGAGATCGCGATGAGCGGCGGTCCGGCGTCGGTGGCGGCTGCGAGCTCCTCGGCGGCGACTGCAAGCTCCCGAGCAAGTGCGAGGTTCACCTGCATCAGGACCTGCGCCGCGAAGCCGAGTGCGACGATCCGGCGGCGCGGGTCCAACATCGGCCGCTCCCGCAGCTCCGCAGCCCAACCGGCCCCCTCGAGGTCGCGACCGCGAGCGAGCCAGACCGTGAACGTCGCCGCGAAGAGGTCCTCGAACCGGGCGGACTCGCGATCGTCGGCAGCATGGCGCAGAGCGACTCGGATGTTCTCGAGCTCGCGCTCGACCTCCTCACGAGCCGCGACATCACCCGAGCCGTGGAGCTGCGGACAGCGTGAGAGCACGAAGTCTGCGTAGTAGTCGACATGGCGGACGCGGTACGCGGTCACGACGTCTCCGGCAGCCAGGTTGGCCTGGCCGAACTGACGCATGGTCTCGAGCAGCCGGTAACGGGTTCCGCCCCGCGCTTCGTCCGCGAGTACGAGCGACTTGTCGACCAGGGCGAGGATCGCGTCGAGGACCTCCCACTCCTCCACCCCGTCTTCGGCAACGACGGCCTCGGCGGCCTCGATCGTGAACGGTCCCGCGAACACGGAGAGCCGGTCGAAGACCTGCTGCTGCGTCTCATCGAGCAGCTCGTAGGACCACCGGACCGCCGCGTCCAACGTTCGATGGCGACCGGGCGCAGCCCGGTCGCTCGAGGCCAGAAGCCGCAGGCGTTGGTCGAGGCGGCGGGAGATGTCGGCCGGAGACATACCCCGCACGCGGGCGGCGGCCAGTTCGATCGCGAGGGGGATGTGATCGAGCCGCTCGCAGATCTCGACGACCGCGGGCTCGTTCTCGTCGGTCAGGACGAAGTCGGCCCTGGCCATCCCGGCCCGGTCGACGAACAGCTCCACGCTGTCCCGCGACACCGCATGGGAGCCCGAGAGCGGTGCAACCGGCCATACGTGCTCACCCCGCACCCCGAGCGGCGCCTGGCTCGTCGCCAGTACCGAGATCGCCGGCGATGCCTCGACGAGCTGATCGGCGACTCCGGCAACCGACGCGAGCAGATGCTCACAGTTGTCGATCACCAGCAACGCCTCGCGCGCGCGTGCCCACGAACAGAGCGTTGCGGTCGCGGGCTCGCCCCGCCGCTCCGGAACCCCCATCGCCTCGAGGATCGTCGCGGCGACGAGCGCACCCTCCTCCAGTGACGCGAGCGATGCGAACCACGCCCCGTCTCGGAACACGGGTGCGACATCGGCCGCGACCTGGAGTGCGAGGCGCGACTTCCCGACACCGCCCGGCCCCGTGAGTGTCACGAGTCGCTCCGCGCCGACGAGTTCGGCGAGCTCCTTCACTTCCTCGGCACGCCCCACGAAGCTCGTGCGCTGCACCGGCAGGTTCCCCGGCAGCTCGTCGAGGGTTCGCAACGCAGGGAACTCGCCTTCACCCAGCTGCCAGATCGTCATCGGTGCGCCGAGGTCGCGCAACCGGTGTTCACCCAGGTTGCGAAGCACCAGCCCGGACACCAGATCCGCGGTCACGCCCGCGATCAACACCTGGCCACCGTGGCCCGCGGCCATCAACCGCGCCGCTCGGTTCACGGGCGGACCGAAATAGTCCCCGTCGCGTTCCTGCACCTCCCCCGTGTTGATCCCCATCCGGACCTTGATCTCGGGGAACCCGGCGATGGAGGCCTGCGCTTCCTCCGCTGCAGTCACCGCATCCGCGGCCCGACCGAACGCGGCGTGAAAGCCGTCACCGGTCGCCTTGACCAAGTACCCGTCATGGCGCTCGATCACCTCCCGGAACCGATCGTCGTGCTCGGCGGCGAGCGTCCGCATCTCCTCCGGTCGCTCCTCCCACAGGCGCGTCGAACCCTCGATGTCCGTGAAGAGAAACGTCACCGTGCCCGACGGCGGCTGCACCATGTCCCAGGACCGTACCGGACTGGTGGAGAAACCGCCGGGGCCGGGCGGTGGCCCCTCGGCAGGGCGCTGTGCTCTGATGGACCCGTGGCAGCAACCTCCACCGTGACCGTCGTGTTCACGGACCTCGTCGGATCAACCGCGCTGCGCGCCCGCGTCGGTGAGGAATCCGCCGACGTCCTGCGCCGCGCCCACGACGAGTCGTTGGGCGCGGTCGCGACCGCGCAGCACGGGCACGTAGTCAAGGGCGGCGGCGACGGGTTGTTGTGCACGTTCGAGTCGGCCTCGGACGCGCTCGCGGCCGCGGTGGGGATGCAACAAGCGGCTCACCAACTCGGCGTCGAGCACGGCCAGCCCATCGCGATCCGTATCGGGCTCTCGATCGGCGACGTCTCCTGGGACGACGGCGACTGCTTCGGCATGCCCGTCGTGGAGGCCGCCCGGCTCGAAGCCGCAGCCGAACCCGGCCAAATCCTCTGCTCGGAGTTCGTCAAAGTCATGGCCCGCGGCCGCGGTGACCACGAACTCACCCCGGTCGGCACCCTGGACCTGAAGGGTGTCCCGGAACCGATCGCCGCATACGCCGTGCAGTGGACACCGGCCGCGCCGTCGGCGGGCTCGCTCACGCCGTTCGTGGGGCGGACGTCGGAGTTGTCGGCGCTGCGCGCCGCATGGGCCGCGGCCGAGAGCGGTCAGGGCGGCGCGGTCGTGGTCACGGCCGACGCCGGGGTCGGCAAGTCGCGCCTCGTCGCGGAGTTCGTCGACTCGCTCGGCAGCGAGACGCTCGTGCTCACCGGTCGGTGCCACCAGGGGGAACAGACGCCCTACGGTCCGGTCGGGTCCGCGATCGTGCAGTGGGCTCGCACGCAGCCCGCCGCGGCCCAGGTTGCGCTCGGTCGGCAAGCGTCGATCGTCGCGACGTTGACCCCGATGCTGCGCGACGCCCTCCCCGAGATCCCCGAACCGCCGCCCGTCGCACCGGAGGTCGAAGCGCACCGACTGCACGACGCCGTGACGCAGGTGTTGAGCCGGGTCGCGGCCGTTCAACCGGTGGTCCTCGTCGTGGACGATCTGCACTGGGCCGACGCGGGGACCTTGAGCCTCCTGCGAGCACTCGGTCGGGTTGCCCCCGGTGCCCGGATCCTCGTGGTACTCGCATACCGGGAGCAGGACCTGACCGAGAACGACGCCGTTGCCCGCTTCGTGCCGGATTTCATCCGCGATACAAGCGCGACGCCGGTCACCCTCGGCGGGCTTTCGACCTCCGAGATCGGGAATCTGCTATCCCGGCTCGCCGACGGGCGTCCGGTGCCTTCCGAGCTGGTGGAGTTGCTCAGCCGGGAGTCGGACGGCAATCCGCTGTTCGTGCGCGAAACGCTGCTCCACCTCGTCGACACCGGCCAGATCCGCCAGGAGAACGGCGACTGGGTCGGCAACCCGACCGAAGACCTCGAGATTCCCAGCGTGCTCGGCGAGGTGATCGGTCGCCGGATCGAACGACTTCACACGGATGAACAACGACTCCTCACGGTCGGAGCCCTGTTCGATACGAGCTTTCCGCTCGGCGCCGCCGCCGATGTCGCCGAACTCGACGAGGAGGTCGCACTCGATGCGATCGACGCGGCCCTTGCGGCGCAGATCATCGAGCCCGCCGAGAATTTCGACACGTACCGGTTCACCACCGCGATGTACCGCACCGTGCTCGCGGGGGCTCTGAGCCCCAGCCGTCGAGTGCGGACCCATCGCCGCATCGCCGAATCGCTCGAGAAGCTCCTGCGCGGACCGGCGAGCCTGGACCAGGCGACCGCGATCGCCGCGCACTATCGCGCGAGCAAGGAGCTCCCGGGCGCCGAACGCGGAGTCCCCTACGCACTCCGCCAGGCCGAGGCAGCCATGGGCGCCGCCGCGCACGAAGACGCCCTCATGGCGTACCGCGCCGCGAGATCCATGCTTGCCGATGGGGACGACGAGCAGCTCGAAGTGCAACGCCGACTCGCCCGCGCCGCAGTGCTCGCTCAGCGCCACCCAGACGAACTTCGCGGCGAGGTCGAAGTTCTCGGCCGGCTCGTCGCCGACTGCGAATCACGTGCGGCCGCCGCCGTGGCCATCCTCGAACTCGCTGACCTCTGCCACGCCGCGGACGTCGAGGTCGCGTGGCGCCTGGGCGACATCGCGCGGCACTACCACGACGGAGCGCACGACAAGGAGTGGGTGCTCCTCCGGAGCTGGGATCTGGCCGAGCGCGACTACCAGGATCCCGAGTTCCCGGGAACGCCGCTCGACACGCCGGAACGGCGCGAGCTCGACGCCACGACGCGCGAGCTCGGCCGGGCACCGAGCTTCATCGGCGAGTTCGTCGCCCGGGATCGGCAGGATGCTCGCGAGCTCGCGAGCCGAGCCGACCCGTTGAACCGCGGGATCATCCTCGGCTTCGGCGGCGCCGGCGACTACACGGAAGCGCGCGACGTGGTCCGGACCGAACACGCGGATGCCCTCGACCGGGGCGACGTCGGCACGGCGCTCTTCGCCGCGGCAATCGCGGGCCGTTTGCACTTCGCGCTCGGCGAGTTCGACGGCGCCGACGAGATGGAGCGCAGCGGCGAGGACCTCGTCCCGCGGCTCGGACGCTTGTCGAACCCTGTCTTCCAGTTCTGGGGCTTCCAACAGATACGCCGCGGCTCCCTGCAAGCCGAGTACGACCAACCAAACATCGATGAGTCAGCCGCGATCGTGCGCGCGGGCAGTCCCGACATCCAGTGGGTCCTGGCGACGCTGCGCGCCGGGCTGGCCATCGACACGGCCCGCGCGGGAGATCGTGACGGCGTGCAGTCGGCCGTCGGCGAGGTGCTCCCAGTGGTGGAACACGCGGCCGGCGGTTCGCCCAACTACCCCATGACGGTGCACATGCTGGTCAGCGCGCTCGAGGAGCTGGGCGAGGCCTTCCACGTGGAACCATTGGAACGCGCGCTCCGCGACAAGATCATCGCGCCGGACCTCCGCTACCTCGAAGCCGATGCGCGGTTGGCTTTGGCCATGCTGCTCAGCCTCACCGACCGCTACGGCGAGGCAAGAGGTTGGTTCGATCTTGCCCGTGCGGAGTTGGACAACGCGGGCAACGTCGTCCTACGAGCCGAGGTTCCCTTTCGCGAAGCCCGCGCCGAACTGCGGCGCGGCGAGGCGTGCGACGACGCGCACTTCACCGCGCTGCTCGCCGAGGCTCGTGAACACGCATCCGCGCTCGGGTTCGACGCCTGGCTCCCCCGCTACGACGAACTCGAACTTGAGCACGCTCGGCGCTAGGCCGTCCCATGGGCATTGAGTTCGCGCGGGCGACCACCGAGGAGGAGATCGAGGCCGTCCAGCGGCTGCGCCACGCCGTCTACGTCGAGGAGATGGACCGGTACGAGGGCGGTGAGGACGGCCGCCTCGCCGAGCCCGAGGATGACCACAGCTGGCTCTACTACGCCCGAGACGGCGATCGGCTCGTCGCCGCGACCCGGATGACCCGGGGCGCTGACGGGTTCTCCGAACGTCAGATCGAGCAGTACCAGTTGGATCCCTTCCTTGCCGAACTCCCAGCCGAGATCCTGGGAGTCGGCGAACGCAACACGGTGCTGCCGTCATATCGCGGTACCGGCGTCCTCGACCAGCTCTTCGCCTTCAGCGGGGCGGACCACTTCGAGCACGGCCTCAAGGTGGTGTTCGGCTGCTGCGAACCGCACCTGCTGCCGCTCTTCCTGCGGATGGGCCAACGCACCTACGCGCCGCACAACATCAACAGCCCGTCTGCCGGCTACCTCATCCCGCTCGTGAGCTTCGTTCCCGACGCCGAGGCCCTACGCGGGATCGGGGCAGCACCGGGCGAACTCGCCGGATGCGTGGAGGCTGTCATCGCACGCGGTGGTTCCGTCCGCAGCGAGATCCTCTCGACGCCCACCGACCACTGGCGCGAGATCCGTGAAACCTTCGATGCGCTCGACACCCAGCGCGGCCTCATCTTCGACGGCTTCACCGATGACGAGGCGCAGCGATGCATCGCCCGGAGCACCATCATCGACTGCGCAGCCGGCGACCGCGTGCTGAAGCGGGGCGGCACCGCCCGCAACATCTTCGTCGTGCTGGACGGCACCCTCGAGGTTCGCGACGGCGACACCATCGTCAATGTCCTGAGCCCAGGTGACGCGTTCGGCGAGGTCGCCTTCATCCTCGAACAGCCTCGAACCTTCGATGTCGACGCCGCAACGGACGACACCCGCGTGCTGAGCCTCAGCGAGGGCGCGCTCCGCACGATGGTCTCCGAAGATTCGGACCTCGCCGCGAAGCTGTTGCTCAACCTGTCGAAGGTGCTCTGCATCAAACTCATTCGCACCAGCTGATGCGGCGCACCCCGAGCTCGGCATCGTCTTCTTCGACCCGGGCCCCTCGGCGGGCCCATACTGGGCCGATGCCCGACGAACCCCTCGTGCTGCGCGCCGACCTCGACGGTCTGTGCACGCTCACGCTGAACCGGCCCGACAAGCTCAACGCGCTGACTCCCGGCGTTTTCGTCGCCCTGCGCGAACACCTCGACGCGATCGCGGCCGACGAATCCGTGCGGTGCGTCATTCTCGCTGGCGCCGGTCGGTCGTTCTGCGCCGGACACGACCTGGCGGCGATCGCCACCGGCGAGCGTGCACCGAGCCGTCACTTCGAGCCCGAGACCGTCGATGCGCTCGAAGCCCTCCCCCAACCGACGATCGCCCGGCTCCACGGCCACTGCTTCACCGGCGGCCTCGAACTCGCGCTGGCGTGCGACCTGCTGGTCGCGGCGGACACCACGAAGCTCGGCGACACCCACGGCCAGTGGGGCCTGGTGCCGATCTGGGGAATGTCGATCCGGCTCCCCGAACGCGTGGGGCGCGCCATGGCCAAGCAACTGATGTACACGAGCCGCCGCGTCGACGGCACGACAGCCCAGGCCATCGGCCTGGTGGACGTCGTCGCGTCCGAGACCGAGCTTGATGACACCGTCGCCGCGCTCGCAGCCGAGATCATGACCAACTCCCCCGGCACCAACCACCGGGTCAAGCGTCTGCTCGCCGATCGCGAAGAGCGCACCCGGTCCGACGCACTGATCCACGAGCGCTCGCTCCCTTACGGAATGCCCGAGGACATGACCGAACGGATGGGTCGTGGCTGACCTGGAGTTCCCGGGGCGCGCCGAACTCGAGGCGCTGCTCTATGACGTCCTGCCAACCGGTTGGGCTGACGCGGTGCGTGCGAACGACGGCGCCGCACTGGAGACTCTGGCGGCGACCCTGGACAAGCCGGTGATCGTGCGGAGGTTGGGTACCGCTGGGTGGGTCGCGCCGCACTATTCCCCGGAACATGGCGGCCGCGGCCTCACCCGCGACGAAGCGCGCGACGCGCTCACCCTGTTGACGACCTGGGAGGTACCGCACGTTCCCCGCGGCTCGGGCCTCGCGCTCGCCGCGCCGACGATCGACCGATGGGCAACCGACGCGACGAAACGCCACCTGCTTCCCCCGCTCATAACCGGTGACGAGCGGTGGTGCCAGCTGTTCTCGGAGCCGGGCGCGGGGTCGGACATGGCGTCGCTGGCCACCACCGCGCAGCGCGACGGCGACCAGTGGGTGGTCAACGGTCAGAAGGTGTGGACCACATTCGGCCACGAGTCCGAGCGCGCCATGTTGATCGCCCGTACCGACCCCGATCAGCCCAAGCACAAGGGCATCACCTACTTCGGTCTCGACATGCGAGCACCCGGTGTCGAAGTGCGTTCGTTGATCAACATCGCCGGCCAGCGCGAGTTCAACGAGGTCTTCCTCACCGACGTCCGGGTCGACGACATCGACCGCATCAGCCCCGTCGGTGAGGGCTGGGCCGCAGCGATGACCACCCTCGACGCCGAGCGCCACGCCCTCTCCGGGGTACGCAAGAAGCGGAAAGCCTCCGACGAGATCCTCGGCGGCAAGCCGTACGCGGACGTGCAGGCGCTCGCCGTCACGCGCGGCATCGGCAGTGATCCGATCGGTCGGCAGCGGCTCATGCGCGAGTACATCGCGGGCCGCGTCCTGGCCATGAACCTGCAACGAGCCCGCGCCCGCGCCGCCGCCGGGCTGCCACCGGGCCCGGAAGGGTCGCTCACGAAGGTGGCGAAGGCGACCGCGAACCAGCAGCTGCAGGAGTTGGCGATAGATCTGCTCGGTCCCGACGCGGCCGCCTGGGTCGACGGCGAGGACACCGCGGAATGGGTCGCCCAGTTCCTGCGGACCCGAGCCAACACCATCGAGGGCGGCACCTCCGAGATCCAGCGCAACATCATCGGCGAGCGGGTCCTCGGGCTGCCGCGCGAGCCCGACCCCTACCGCGGCGAACCCTGGCGAGCCATCCCGCGCGGCTAAACGGGCGGGCCTCCTGCTGAACCCACTGTTCAATGGCGCGTTGACCGCCCTATGTAGGGCCAACGCGCCATCAGACTCGACGAGTGAGGCGCCCGCCGCGCAACACGGGCATCCAGTCGTGGTTCGGCGCGATGTACCCGGTCGTTCCTGCCGCCGCGTAGTGGAACACCATCGCAGCCCGGTCTTGCGTGCTCTCGTTGTCGGTCGACCGGTGCCGCAGATGCGAATGGAACACGAGGAGATCGCCCGGGGCCATCAACACCGGCATCTCGTCGGCGGTGTCGACCCCGGTGATCTCCACGTAGAACGGATTCGCGTGCTCCCGCCGGTCCACCTCGACGGTGTCGTGCACCGGTTCACGGTGTGAGCCCGGGACCACCCACAAAGGCCCGTTGTCCAGGTTCGCCTCGGTGACCGCGAGCCACGCACCGACCTGGGGCGACGGGTCCATTCGGAAATAGAACGAGTCCTGGTGCCACGGCTGACCCAGCGCGCCGGGCTTCTTGAAGATGAACTGCGACAGGAAACAATCCAGGTCGTCGCCGATCAGGTCCGCGACCCGCCGCACGAGGCGCGGGTCGGTCGCCAGCGCGTGAAACAACGGCTCGTGTCGGTGCAGCTTGAACACCTTGGAGAGCCGGCCCGCCGCCGTCGGCGCGTCGGCCAACACCCCCTCGGCAACGGGCATGGCGTCGCCGACATCGCCACCCGCGGCCGCGACCTCCGCGATCTCCTCGATCCGGACGATCAACCGCGGCAGCACGCTTGGATCGGCGAACCCTTCGACGATGAAGAACCCGTCGCGCTCCCACCCGTCACGTTCGACGGGCAGCAGCGCGCTCTCGGCCGCGGCGCTCACTCGATCACTCAGGTGCGCGCCGCGATGTACTTCGCGTAGCCGTCCGCGAGTTCCCGAAGCGCGGGGTCGGCCTCGAACTTCGACTCGAACTTCTTGCGCGCGGCCTCGCGCTTCGCGGGGATGTATTCGGTGGGCCAGTACCCCTCGTGCGGCCGGTAGTCCTTCAACACGTTGCGGGCGACGGTGGCCTTGTGGACCTCGTCCACCCCGTCGGCGATACCCATCGTGGGCGCGGCCGCGTACATGGCCTGGATCGGCGTGAGATTGGTGGTGCCGAGGGACCCGAGGATGTGCAGCGCGTTGTACGACACCTCGCGCAACACTTTCGCCATCGTGTACTTCACCGCGGCGATGTCCTTGCGCGTTTCCTGGGTACTGGAGTTGTCGATCTTCCAGGCCGTTTCCAACACGAACAGGCGCAGCATGCGGATCGAGGCATACGAGTCCGCGATCTTCTCCTGCACCATCTGATGCTCACCGATGATCTTGCCGTGCGACTCGCGGCTGAGCGCGCGCTCGCACATCATGTCGAAGGCGAGCTTGCACTGCGCGATGGTGCGCATCGCATGGTGGATGCGCCCGCCGCCCAGCCGACGCTGAGCCAGGACCTTGGCGCCGTCTTCGGGACCGAGCAAGTGGTCCGCGGGCACCCGCACGTCGTTGTAGATGATGTGGTTGTGGGACCGCGGCTCCGGCATGATCTCGACGCCGGGCGTGTTGCGAGGGACGACGAACATGCCGTTGGTGCACATCACGAACAAGATGTCCGCCACCCGGCCCGCGCTGGTGAACCACTTCTCGCCGTTGATGACCCACTCGTCTCCGTCGCGCACGGCGTGGGTCTTGAACAGGTTCGGGTCCGAACCACCCTGCGGCTCGGTCATCGAGTAGGCCGACCAGATCTCCTGGTTCAGCATCGGCACCAACCAGCGCTCCTTCTGCTCCTCGGTGCCGTAGGCCGCGAGCATCTCCATGTTGCCGGTGTCGGGAGCGGCTGCGCCGAAGATCTGCGGCGCGGAGCCGTACCGGCCGAGGATCTCGTTGAGCAGGCCGAGCTTGAGCTGGCCGAAGCCGGGACCACCCAACTCTTCGTCCAGGAAGATCGCCCACAGGCCCTGCTCCTTGACCTGGTCCTGGAGCGGCTTCACCAAGCGCCTTGATCTTCGGGTCCTTGGACCGCACGGCGTAGGGGAAGATGAGGTCGAGCGGCTCCACCTCCTCCCGGCAGAACTCCTCGACCCAGTCGAGCTTCGCCTGGAACTCCGGCTCTGTCGAAAAATCCCAACCCATCGCGGTGCATGCTCCCGTTCGGCGGACGTCAGCCGTCGAGCATACGGCTCACCCCACGACCGCCCCAGTTTGCGACGGGCGTTGGACGGCTGGATCGCCGGGTTGAGGTAGGTATCGAACGCCGTGGCCTTCGAGGTGAAGGTTCCGAGGAACCCGACGGTGACGGCGCCACCGGAACAGTCCGGCGTCGAGGCGGTGTAGCGAACTTGCGTGGCCGGTGCGGAAGAGACGGTGACCGACGTCGAACCGTTGCGGGTGCCGTCGGTCGCGTTGAGGGTCACGGTCTCGGCGGCGAACAGCGTCATCGTGGCCGTGCCGACTCCGGCGGTAAAGGTCACCGTCGCCGGATAGCTCGGTGCGTTCCCCGAGGGGCTCGAACTCGGACCGGAGAACGTGATCGTCTTGACGCCGGTGTAGGTAGTGTCGGTCGTCACGCCGGGTGCGCTCCAGGTGATCTGGATCGACGAGGTCCCCGTCGGGGTCGCGGCCACCGAGGTGGGAAGCCTGATCGAGCGAGCCGAGGCATACCCGGAAGCGGTCGAGCCGGGGTCCAGGCACCGAACGCCCCAGCGGGATGGAACACGGCGATCACGCACGCGAGCAGCAAGCCGACGGCCGTCTTCACCGGAATGCTCCTTTCGCTCGTCGTGGTCCGCAGCCATCCCGATGGCCGAATCCAGCGAACTTTCGGCACCACCCGATCCCCATCTGAGGGTGTTCTGGGCCAGTGACGGGTCCGGGTCCCACGTCGGCCTCGACGGAACTTCGCCGGAAACCGTCAATTCGCCCGGATCAGGCGCCCACAGAGCATCTTCGACACGTTGAGCAGCAACTTCGCGGCAACCGTCGCGTCCTCGGCGATCATCTTGCGGAGCGCGCCCTCGCTGAGACTGAGGATCCTCGTGTGATCGGTCGCCGCGTCCACGTCGAAGGACCGCGGCCGCTCCAGCAGGAACGCCATCTCACCGAAGACATCGCCTGCGCTCAGTACCCCGACCACCCGGTCCTCGTCACGGACTTCCAGCGTCCCGTCGAGCACGACGAAGATATTGCGGGCCGACCCACCGCGCTTCAAGACCCGGTCTCCGGCCGCGCATTCGATCACGTTGCTGCGAGCGATACACCGTTGGGCCTCGTCGTCGGTAAAGCCGTCGAACGCGGACAGCTGCTGCGAGTGCAGAGCCTCGAGCGTCGCGTGAATCTCGTCCCAGTAGCTGCCCGGCTCGACCAGGGCATGACTCCGAATCGTGCCGACGTCGCCCAGCACGCGCTCGACACAGACCGGAAACTCGCCGACCGCGGCGGTTCCGACCCCACGCAAGGCCTCGACGTCGGGGATGAAGTTGACGAGCGGAATCAGGTATCCCGCCTCCGCGCTGTTGATGTTGCGCGTCGCGTAGGGACGCTGGCCCCGGGCGAGATACATGGACAACAGATGCGGCTCACAGCAACTCACGACGACCCGGAGACCGTACGAGTCCACGAAGGGCTGGTTGTGCTCGATGATCTGGTCGAGCAGCCCGGCGCCTCGGTAGGCCGGAAGTACCGCGTACCGCTCGGCGACGACGATCTTCTCCGCGGGGATCTCGCGCAGGAACTGCGCGAGCTCGTACTGCTGCAGCTGACGGTCCGAGAAACCGTCACCACCCCATGTGACCCGGGACGTCGCAATCATCTCGTCGCCGTCGCGCACGTAGAAGAGCCAGCTGTGTTGGTCCTCGGGTTCCGCGAAGCTGCGGCTGGCGGCATCGGCGGCACCCTCGTACCGCCCCAGCTCCTCGACGTAGATCGAGTACCGCAGGCGTTGGACCGCGTCGATCTCCTCGTCGGTGGTCGCTCGGAGGAATTCGAAGGGCATCCGGCGCATTCTGGCGCGGAGTCGAGAGACGCGTCAGCACCGATCTCCGGCGCAGGGCGCCGTAGCCTCCGGCGTCGTGATCCTCATTGATGCGCAGGGCCTCCGGGCGACCCGACCCCAGCGCCCGCTGTTCACGGATCTCTCCCTGACCCTCCGCGCCGGCGACCGCATCGGCGTCGTCGGGCTCAACGGCTGCGGCAAGAGCACGTTGCTCAGCTTCCTCAGCGGCGAACGGGAGCCGGAAGCCGGGGTGGTGCGGCGCGGCCGGGGCGCCCGCGTCGGGGCACTGGCCCAGGTCCCGGTCCTGCCCCCTGGACCGCGTGCGCTGCCGTGGTGTGCGACGGTCTCGACGGGCGGGAGTGGCAAGGCGAGGCCATGCTCGACCGGTTGGGGATGGCCGGGATGGTCGACGCGCCCACCGACGAACTCTCCGGAGGCCAACGCAAGCGCGTTGCACTCGCCACGCTGCTCGCACACGAGTGGGACGCGCTGATTCTCGACGAACCGACGAACCACCTCGATCTCGACGCCATCGCATTCCTCGAATCCTGGCTGGCCGACTTCACCGGTGGGCTCCTGCTCGTGACCCACGATCGTCACGTGCTCGACCGCGTGACCACCAAGGTGCTCGAGATCGACCGGGGCGTTGGCTACCTCCATGTGCCGCAGGGTCGGACCACCGGTTCCGGGTATGCCGCGTACCTGGCCGCCCGGATCGACCGTGAGGAACAGGCCGCCGCAGCGGAGCAGACCCGCAAGAACCTCGCGCGGCGCGAGCTGGCCTGGCTTCGACGCGGCGCGCCCGGCGCGATCCACCAAACCGAAGGCTCGGGTCGACGCGGCGAAGGCGCTCATCGACCGCGGTCCCCAAGCAAAAGCACGTGAAGGTGACATCGGCCTGGCACTGGGCAACACGCGCCTGGGCTCTCGCGGCGTAGAACTCCACGACGTCACGTTCTCCTGGTCCGACGAGTCGCGGCGGGTCCTCGACGCCGTCAGTCATATGTTCGAGCCGGGCGATCGCGTCGGCGTCGTCGGCGCGAACGGCGTTGGCAAGAGCACGCTGCTCGACCTGATCGCCGGCCGCTTGCAGCCGACGAGCGGAACGGTCGACGTCGGTACCACCGTGAAGATCGGTTACTACGACCAACTGGGACGTGACCTCGATCTGGGTCAGCGCGTCCGGGATGCGGTGGCGGGAGACAAGGGAGCACCTTCGGTCGCGGACGGCAAGTTGATGCGCCAGTTCTGGTTCGACGACGACACGCAGATGGCGCCGATCGGCACACTCTCGGGTGGCGAGCGGCGGCGGCTGCAACTGCTGCTCACGCTGGTCGAACAACCGAACGTGCTACTCCTCGACGAGCCCACGAACGACCTCGATCTCGACACGCTGCGCGCGCTCGAGGAGTTCCTCGACGACTGGCCCGGCATCGTCGTGGTCGTCAGCCACGACCGGGTGTTCCTCGACCGCACGGTGAACGAGGTGCTCGCGATCGACGGGCACGGCCGCGCGGCGGTGATTCCCGGCGGTGTGACGGGATGGCTCGCCAGACGGGCTCAAGCCTCGGCTGCCGCGCCGCGGAACCCGCAGCCGACCACTGTCGCCGCACCGGCGCGTGCGCCGTCGAAGAAGAGCCCGAGCACCCTGCGCCGCCAACTGGCCGTCGCGGAGCGCGAGCTGGCCGACGCGATCGCCGCGCACGACCAGCTCCAGGACGCTTTGCGGGCCGCCGGCTCCGACCGCGAGGCCTTGGTACGACTCAGTTCGGAACTCGCCTCGGCGCAGACTCGCGTCGACGCCACCGAAGAGCGGTGGTTGCTCCTCGCCGACCAGGCCGAATCGCTCGGCATGGAGATCTGAACGTCGCCTCCGGTGCGCTCTCCGCCCACCGTGACCTCCCGGTCCCCCGCCCGCCATCACTGACGTAGCGTCTACGCCGTGGGCCAGGACTGCGGAAGGATGATCCCATGAGCGCAACCGATTTCGACGCGGTGATCACCACCGAATCCGAGTTGCGTGAGCTGTACCGAATGCCCGGGAACATTGTCGACAAAGTGCTGGCATCGCTCGACGACCACGCCCGCACGTTCATCGCCGCGGCGCCGTTCGTCCTGGTCGGCACCGCGTCGCCGGATGGCACGGGTGACGTCTCACCCAAAGGCGGCCCGGCCGGGTTCGTCGTCGTGCTCGACGATCACCGGCTCCTGATCCCGGACTTGGCCGGCAACAACCTCCTCGACTCGATCACCAACGTCGTCACCGGTTCCGGGGTGGGACTGCTGTTCCTCGTCCCCGGCGTCGACGAGACCCTGCGCGTCAACGGTCACGCCTGCATCACCACCGATCCCGCGATGCTCGACGCGTGCGCGGTGAAGGACCGCCGGCCGAAGGCCGCGATCGGCGTGACCGTCACTCAGCAGTACATGCACTGCCCCAAGGCGTTCCGGCGCAGCGAGCTGTGGAACCCGAACGCGTGGCCCGACCGCTCCGCATTGCCGACCTTGGGCTGCATCATCCGCGACCAGATTCCGGCGCTGCGCGAGATCACCGTCGACCAACTCGACGAGTCGCTCGAGTCCAGCTACACCGCGACGATGTGGGAACCCGGCGGTTGACCCTGACGCCGCGCCGTCGAACCGACGTCGTCGACAGCGCGGATCAGGACTGGCGGCGTGCGGAACCCTCCGCGATGGCGCCCAGCGCGTCGAGGTCCCCGACCGCGGACACCATCCGCCGCGTATTGGCGACGGTGATCTCGAGGCCGTAGTTCTCCGGCGGCGTGATCAGCCAGCCGATGACCAGCCCCCACAACACCGCGCGTCGACACCACTCCCACGCCTCGTCGACGTCCGGCGCGTCGTCGACGCCCCTCGACGTCAGCCCGTCGAGGTATCTCCTCAGCAGCGCGCGAGCCTCGTTGCGGCGGACGTCCGGTTCGAGCGCGGTCGCCAGGAGATACACGACGTCGTGGGCCCAGCAGCCGCGTACCTGAAGCTGCCAGTCGAGCAGGCCGCCAGTGCCGTCAGGAAGCAGGTAGGTGTTCGCGATGTGTGAGTCACCGTGCAGCAGGGTGGCGGGGGCCGCCTCGAGCAGGTTCTCCGCATCCGCAAGTGCGGTCCAGAGTTCCTCCACGCCGAGCCCGAGCGGCTCGATCAACTTCCGTTTGAACGGGTGCCGGTCCACCTGGTCCGAGATGATCGCGAGCCCATGGCGCTCGAAGATGCCCGACATCCCGCCCGCCTTCGCCGTCGCGACCCAGGCGAGATCGGTGGCGAAGCGAGGTGACCGCCAGTACTCGGCATGCAGCGCAGCGAGTTGATCGAGCAGCGCGCCGATCTCGTCGACCGACACCGGCACGGTCGCGTTCGGAAACCGAGCACCCCGTTGGGTCAGGTCTTCGAGGAGCAGACCGAACTGACCAGTCGCCGGGTCGAACGATGCCGCGTAGCAGCGCGGCGCCTCGACCGACAGCGCCGGACGGAGTTCGTTGTAGAAGCGGACCTCCGTCTCGTACATCTCAGCGGGCGCGTGCGGCGACACGAGCATCGTCTTGAGGACCATGCGTCCGGGAAGACCGGGCCCTTCGGCGTAGGTCAGGTCCAGCACCATCCGATCGGCGGTCGATGCGATCCCCTCACCGCAGCGCTTGATCGCGAGGATCTCGACCGATTGCACTCGCACGCCGGGGTGGTTGACAGCCAGCGCGGCAGTCAGGACCTCCGCGGTCAGGTCCTCCTCGCGCCGCCCGAACCCGACGGCGTTCAACCGGCGATGCTCCCGGCGACGAGTTCCGCGAACCGCCACTCGGTGTTCGTCTTCATGGACGCGATCAATCTGGCAGTCGTTCGCCATCGAGGACTCGGATCAGCCCGGCTGCGGCACGGTCTCCGATGCGCCCGAACATGAGCCGAAGGATCGGATCGGCGAGACCGAGCAGTCCGTTGAGCGTGAGTTCGGCGTCGTAGGTCACGATCGAACCGGCGGCGTCACTCTCGACAGTGATCGTGTCGAGCGAAGTGAGCGACCGGCTCTCGGCGCGAGCAACGACCGTGGTCGGAGGCTCGAACTGCGTCGTGCGATACCGAAGCGGCGCACGAAGCCCCTTGACCGTGACATCGAAGACCGCGCCCGGCCCGGCACCTTCGCCCTCGGACTGCTCGACCCGGGTCACTCCGGGATCCCACTCGGCGAAGTTCGCCAGGTTGGCCATGTAGTCGAACGCCTCGACCGGCGACTTCGGTGAACGCACGCGAACCAGGTAATGGGCCATCTGCCAGGTTTAGCCCATGGCGCCCGTGAAGGCTCGAGTGAGGGAGATCCGCGGGTACCGGCAGACACCGGGTTCCGGCCACGACTGCGGAAACCACGTACTCCTGAGGCCCGTCAATCGTCGACGCGCCGCGGTGCGGGCAACGGGCCATCCATCTCGACGGCAAGTGCGAGCGCGCGTCGAGCGAGCGATGCGGCCTCCGGTCCGGTCACGCCGAGCGACCGAAGGAGTTGAGCGACAACGCCGAAGGAATATTCGTCGGCAACCTCACCGTCGACGATGCGTCGGGCCGCGAAGATGATCGCGCCGACGACGACATCGAGGGTTGCGGCGTCGGCATCGACGACGAATCGACCGGTCGCCGCGCCCGCCGCGATGTCGGCCCGGAGTTGATCGACCGCCGGTGAGTCGATGAGCGCCCCGTGCACCACATCCAGGCGGAGCAGCACCCGCACCTGGTCGGGCGCCACCACCGCACGGCGCAGCGCGAGCGCGGTAATGATCGCGAAGCGCTCGGCCGGATCGTCGTCCCTGACGGCCGCCGCACTCGCGATGGTGAAGCCGGTCAGTACCTCGGGGATGACGGCGGCGATGAGCGCGTCCCGATCTGCGAAGTAGTTGTAGAAGGTGCCGTGAGCCAGGCCGGCCTCGGATGCGACCTCGGCGACGGTGAAGGCCTCCCCCTGGCGGGCGATGACCTGCATTGCCGCGGTCACCAGCTGGCGACGGGTTCGTGCCTTCTTCTTGTGCCCGCGCGTCGGAGGGTCGGCGACCGGGGGTTCGGCGACCGGCGTGGACTCCATGCCCGCATCCTACCACGATTCTTGACAGTATCGTCAATCTTGACGATACTGTCAGTTATGACTTCCTCACCCCGCCCCCGGCTCCGATTGAGCCACGCCACCGTTTCCGTACGTGACCTCGACCGGATGCTCGCTTTCTACCGTGACGTGCTCGGCTTCCGGGTCACGAACCGCGACACCGCGCCCGACGGCTCCGAGATGGCCTTCCTGTCCCAGGACCCGTCCGAGCATCACCAGGTGCTGCTCGTCGGCGGCCCGGTCGGTGCCCACGAGTTCGTGATGGTCGACCACCTCGCGTTCCGTACCGGCTCGCTCGACGACCTCCGCGCGATCGGGGCGTCCCTGGAGACGGCCGGTGTCGACGGGGTGATTCCGATCTCCCACGGCAACGCCTGGTCGCTGTACTTCAGCGACCCGGAGGGCAACGGCATCGAATGCTTCGTCGACTCTCCGTTCCACGTTGCCCAGCCCTACGCGAGTGGCCTCGATCTCGCGTCGAGCGACGCAGAGATCGAGGCGGAGACGCGGACAGCGATCGAAGGCCTGCCGGAGTACCAACCGCTGGTGGCGTGGCAGGCGAGCTTCGCCGCGCAGCTTTCGACCGGGGAGTAGTCCGATGGATCTCGGAATCGCGGGTCGCCGCGCCATTGTCTGCGCCTCCAGTCGCGGCCTCGGCTTTGCGTGCGCAGAGTCGCTCGCGCGCGAAGGCGTCGCCGTCACCATCAACGGACGCGATGAGGCCGCGCTTGTCGAGGCCCGGGATGCGCTCGCCCGCGCGTTCGATGTCGACGTGCGAGCGGTCGCCGGCGACATCGGCGAGGATGTCACCCGCGCCGCACTGTTCGCAGCGTGTCCCGAACCCGACATCCTCGTGAACAACAACTCGGGCCCGACCCCCGGCCAGTTCTCGACGTGGGAACGCGACGACTGGATCGAGGCGATCGACGCGAACATGCTCACCCCCCTGGCGATGATCCGTCTCGCCATCGACGGCATGGTCGAGCGCCGGTTCGGCCGCATCGTGAACATCACCTCGGCGATGGTCAAGTCGCCGAAGTCGCCGATGGGACTGTCGACCGGGGCGCGGGCCGGGCTCACCTCCGTCGCGAAAGCGCTCTCGCTCGATGTCGTGTCGGCCAACGTCACGATCAACAACCTGCTGCCGGAACGGTTCGACACCGGCCGGCAACGCCAGATGGCCGAACTGCACGCCGCGCTCGGTGGCATCACCGTCGACGAGGCCTACGAGCACATGAAACGGACGATCGCCGCGGGCCGGCTCGGCCAACCGAACGAGTTCGGCGACGCGTGCGCGTTCCTCTGCAGCGCCCAAGCCGGCTACATCTCCGGGCAGAACCTCCAGCTCGACGGCGGCAGCTATGCGGGGGTGTCGTAGTTGCCCGCCCTCGACGTTCCCTACCTCGTAGTCGGCGCGGGACCGGTCGGACTCACCGCGGCGCGCCTGCTCGCGAACGGCGGCCACCGGTGCCTCGTCGTCGACCGACGAGACGGTCCGCGCCGCCAGCCCGCTGCGCACGTCGTCAACGCCCGCACCCTCGAGATCTTCCGGCAGGCCGGCTTCGACATGGACGCGATCACCGCGATCGCCAAGGATCCCGCCGACGCCGGCCACGTCAACTGGGTGAGCCGGCTCGACGGGGAACTCATCGGCCGGCTCCCGTTCGAACGCCAGGGGCCCGACGCGTTGAGCATCACGCCGACGCCGCTGCGCAACATCTCGCAACATCGCTTGGAGCCACTACTCGCCGGTGAAGTCGCGGCCATGCCCGCCGTGGACCTGCGGTACCGCACCGAATGGGTCTCGAGCGACCAGGGTGCTGACGGCGTGACGTCAGTCGTTCGCAACCTCGACACCGGGGAGACCGAGGAGATCGCGAGCCGGTATGTGCTCGCCGCCGACGGCGCGGGGAGCAACGTCCGTTCGTCGCTCGGCATCGACATGATCGGGCCGCCGCGGATCGAAAGCTTCGTGATGATCCACTTCCGTGCGGACCTCCGAGCCGTCGTGGCCGATCGCCCGGGCGTGTTGCACTTCGTGATGGACCCGGCGGTGAGCGGGTGCTTCGTGGCGCACGACGTCGACCGCGAATGGGTCTTCATGCAGGCCTTCGACCCGGACCGGGAATCGCCGGAGGACTTCGACAGCAGCCGCTGCTCGGCGATCGTGCGCGCCGCCATCGGCAACGACGACGTCGAACTCGAGATCATCGACACGGGCACATGGCACATGAGCGCGCAGGTCGCGTCGGCCATGCGTGACCGTCGCATCTTTCTCGTCGGTGACGCCGCCCATCGCTTCCCCCCGACCGGTGGGCTCGGACTCAACACGGGTGTCGCCGACGCCCACGGTCTGGTGTGGAAACTCGGAGCCGTCGACGACGGTTGGGCGGATCCCTCGGTGCTCGACAGCTACGAGTCCGAACGCCGCCCCGTCGCCGAAACCAACTGCGAGCAGAGCATGACCAACGCGTTCAAGCTACTGACCCTGGTTGAGGCGCTCGGACTCGTCGACGATCCGTCCACCGACGGTCTGCACGCGGCGCTGGCGGACCCCGCGCGCCGAGCGGACATCGACGCCGCGGTTGTCGAACAGTCCGCCCACTTCGACATGATCGGTCACCAGCTGGGGTATTGCTACGCCGACGGGGCGCTGGTACGGACTGGCGCTCCACCCGCGCCGATCTCGGACCCGCGGGTGTTCGAACCGCTGGCTGACGTCGGTAGCCGACTGCCACACGCTTGGCTCGCCGACGGATCCTCGACCCTCGACCTCGTGTCGACCACGGGACTCACGCTCTTCAGCTTCGGGTCCCATGACGACTGGGCAACGGTCGCGTCATCGATCGAGGTACCGCTCGCCCACCTACCGATTCGCGATGGACTCTGCGGCGATGCGACCTGCTTCGATGCGGTCATCGCCGGCGGGGGCGCGCTCCTCGTGCGGCCCGATCAACACATCGCATGGCGAGCCGACTCGCCGTCCGACGCGAACCACCTCGTCGGCGCCCTCCACACGATCCTCGGACGCTGACGTGGCGACGAATGTCGTGAGGTATCGCCACGACGGTGAGATCCGTTGGGGAATCGTCGCCGACGATGCCGTGCAGCCCGTCGTCGGCGAGTACCGCTCGACCGGCAGCTTCGTGTCCACGGCCGCGGCTGCGGTTGGAGCCGGTCGCCACCCGCTCGACGCACCGGTGTCCCTCGATGCGATCGAGGTGCTCAGCCCGATCACCAATGACCAGCAATACGTATGTCAGGCGATCAACTACCGCTCGCACATGGCCGAGTCGGGCTTCTCACCCGAGTCCAGCCCGTTCAACGTCTTCTTCCGGAAGGCATCGAGCTGCCTGGCTTCACCCACCACCGACATCGTTCTCCCCGAGCAGGTCGCATTCCTCGATTACGAGGTCGAGATCGGACTCGTCTTCGCGCGGCGCGTCTCGGCACCCATCGACCCTGCCGACATCGACCTGGCCGACCACATCGCCGCCTTGGTCGCGCTGAACGACGTGAGTGCTCGCGACGTCCAACTTGGTGACACGCAGTTCTACCGAGCGAAGAGCTACCGGACGTTCGGGCCCGCGGGTCCGTACTTGACCCTCGTCGATTCAACCGACCTCGACCGGTTCGCCGAACTGCGACTGTCCCTCTGGGTCAACGGGGAGTTGCGTCAGGACGCCCACGCTTCCGACATGGTCCACGGCCCCGCGGCCTCAATCGCCGAACTGTCGGCGGTACAGGACTGGAGTCCCGGTGACCTGCTCGCGACGGGCACGCCCGGCGGGTGTGCGTTGCGGGCTCCCGCGCGACCGCTGCAGATGTTCGCCCAGGCCGTGTCACCGCGACGTCGCCACGCGCTCGTCCGCCGGAGCGCGGCGCACAACGAGCGGCGACTCCACATCGGCGACCGCGTCGAGTTGCACATCGCGACCGACGACGGACGGATCGACCTCGGTCGTCACGACACGACCGTCGTCCCACCCGACCTGCCCGACGTCAGCCGGGCCCGGCGGGGCCGGTGAGATCTTCGAGCGCGCGCTGCAGTTGCCGATAGCGGGTGCCGCCGAGGGTGTCGGCGATGTGCTGTTCGGCTGCTCGGGCCTGGCGATGGATCGTCGCTTGGAGTTCCCGCCCCTCCCGCGTCAGACGAACCACTCGGGCGCGCCCGTCGTCGGGATCGGGCTCTCGGGTGAGGTAGCCACGCGCTTCGAGGTGGCCGAGCAGGTCGTTGATTGACTGCTTCGTGATCTGGAGTTGCTCGGCGAGCTCGGAGGGCCGCTGCCCGTCAAGGCCCGGATACCGGAAGAGTCCGACGTGCGCCGGGTTCACGTCGTCGTAGCCGGCAGCGGTGACACCTGAGAAGATCTGCTTCCACACCCCCTGCCAGGCGAGGCGCATCATCGCGCCCACGTGGGGACCGGCCTCTGAGGATCTCCTTGACACGGTAGTAAGGATACCATACGATCTTGTAGTAAGGAACCCTGACTACTGACCGATGGAACGAGACCCAGTCATGAACACCGCGATCGTTGACGGCCCCGAGAACAAACAAGCACCGGCATGGTGGTTCCTCGACCTCCTCGTGCTCGAGCACCGGTGCGCTCCGGGGATGAACACCGTCGTGCTCGAGATGACACTGCCGGTCGGGTCGTCCGCGCCGTTGCACGTGCACGACGCGCTCGACGACACCTGGTACATCCTCGACGGAGAGATGGTGGTGCGCTGCGGTGACGACACCCAACGCGTCGGCGCCGGACACTGGGTGTCGATGCCACGCGGTGTCCCCCACACCTTCCGCGTGGTCGGAGACCACGAAGCGCGCATCCTGCTCGTCCACGACAACGCGACCTTCCGCGACCTGATCCGCGACCTCGGCGTCCCGGCGCAGGCCCACGTCGTGCCGCCCCAGCCGGTATTCCCGCCGATGGACGAACTCGCACGCGTCGCCGGTTCCCACGACCTCACCCCCGTCGGACCGCCGATGAGCGCCGAAGACACGGACGCCATCCTCGCGGCCACCCCCTGACCCACTGAGACCTCCCCCACCCACCCGGGTTCGTTGTCGTCAGGTCGCTCAGCGACCAGATCGCAACCGACGACCGGGACATGTTGTAGAGGCCGTCGTAATACGCTGCCCCTCGCCCGATCCGATCGAGCGACTGACGATGACCGAACCCCAACCGACACCACTCGTCCTACGCGACCCCGATCGGGCCGAGTTCGTCGAGGTCAATCGAACGACCCTGCGGCTCTGGTGCTGGGGCGACCCGACCGCCCCGCCGGTCCTGCTCCTGCACGGGGGCTATGACCACGGGCGCATGTTCGACGACCTCGCGCCTCGGGTCGCCGCGCTCGGCTACCACGCGATCGCACTCGACATCCGCGGCCACGGCGACAGCGGCCCGGTCGACACCGGGTTCGCGTGGTCGATGATCCAGGTCGACCTCGCGCTGCTGATCCGCGACGTCATCGGACATCCGGTCGGGGTGATTGCTCATTCCTTCGGTGGCGCGCAGGCGATCGGACTCGCGGGTGCGTTCCCCGAACTCGTACGGTGGCTCGTTGTCATCGATGGTCTCGGGCCACCCCCCGAGGCGTTCGTGCTCCCCGACGACCTGCGGACCGAGATCCAGGCGAACGCGTCGCGCACGGACCGAATCCTCTTCGACGTCCACCGACGCGAGTGGCCGTCGGTGGAGAAGATGGCCGAGTACCGGGACGGCCAGAACCTCCGCCTGCCACCGCAGTGGGCCTTCCATCTCGCCCAGCACGGCAGCCGGCGCGGGCCCGACGGTGGGTGGGTCTGGAAGTCGGATCCGATGTTCGGCCTCGGGGTGCCCAGCGAGTTCAACGTCGAGCTTCTCGCCGAGGAGCAACGGCGCGTGCAATGTCGAGTGCTCGCGATCACCGGCACCGAGCACGACACCTGGCGCGACCTCACACCCGAACAGGTTGCCGAGCGCGCCGGATGGCTGCGCGCCCGTCACGTGATCGTGGAGGGCACCGGTCACTACGTGCACCTCGAGGATCCGGACGCAACCATGAGCGCGATCGGCACCTTCGTCGACGAGGTAGGACCATGACGGTCGTCGTGCTCCACGACTTGGGCGATCCCGCCGGCGGCGCCGCGTGGCGGACTGCCGCCCCGGCCGATTGGATCATCCCCGACCTCCCCGGTCACGGTTCGACCCCGGCGCCTCGAACCGGCCACTACGACCCGATGAGCCCGGTCGCGATCGCGCGCTGGGCATTGGCGAACGATTCGGATACGGACGGCGACTCGACGCTCGTCGGGGTCGGCGCCAACGCCCACGGCGCGCTCGTCCACGCCGCGGGGGCCGGCTGCGATCGGGTCGTGATCGTCGACGGGCTGTGGGGACCGTGGCGCACTCCGGCCGAGGAGGTCGACGCGTTCTACGCCATGATCCGGGCGGTCGCCGCAGACCCGACCGCGACCGCGCCCGCTCCGGAGTCCGGTCTCGATCCCCGCGCGACCTACGGCTACGGCCTCATGTCGAGCGCCAACTTCGCCCGACGGTTCTGGGCGGCGATCGATCAGCCGGTCCTCGCCATCGAGACACCGGCCTCGATCACGCCCCCCGATCAACGCGCCGAACGGCTCGCATGGTTCGCAGATGCCACTCTGGTGAAGCTCAAGACTGCCGAACCCACCAGGGTGGTTGACGCGATCCAGACCTGGCACTGAACAACGCCCGGTCGGCTCGGGTCCGGGAGTTCCTGCTCGTCCGGGCAGAGGAGACTTGAGCGCACCGGCGAGCGGGGAGTACAGACGCGCATGACCGAGCACGAGGCAAAACTGCTGGTACCGCCGGCGGCGACGGTTCCTGAACCGGCTGACCTGTTCGCCGGCCTGAACTCGTGGTCGTCGGAGTCGCTCACCCTGCGAGCCACCTATTTCGATACCGACGATCTGCGCCTGACGCGCGATGGCGTCAGCGTGCGATGGCGCGATGACGGAGGGTGGACGGTCAAGACGCCGGTCATGCGCAAAGGATCCGTACTCGACCGGACGGAACACGAGTTCGCGGGAGCCGCCGGCCCCCCACCGCCCGGAGTGCAGGAACTCGTTCTCGGCTGGACGCGCGGCGAGCCGCTGCGCGAGGTGGCAGAGGTCCTGACGCACCGACGACGACATCGACTCCTCGACGCCGCCCAGCCCGTGCTGGAGGTCGACGACGACCACGTCGCGACCTCGTCACCGATCGCGACGCCACAAGAAATTTCACGAAATCGAAGTCGAACTTCTCCACCCCAGCGGCAAGGACGCATTTCAGGTGGTCCTCGATCGGCTGCGCACCGCCGAGTTGGGTGCGGACGAACCGCTCCCGAAGATCGTGCGCGCCCTGGGCCCGGCTGCGAGCGCTTCCGCCGATGTCCCGGCCATCGCGGACGTCTCGAAGCAGGCGACCGTCGCCACGCTCTTTCGCTGGCGAACCGTCCAGTCCGTTCGGCGATTGATCGAACACGACCACCTGGTTCGGCTGGGCAACCCGACCGGCGTACATCAGGCACGGGTCGCGACGCGCCGCCTGCGCGCAGATCTCGGGCTCTTCCAAGACCTGCTGCCACGGTCGACGGTCGACGCGGTGCGTGGCGAGCTTCAATGGCTCGGGCGCTTGCTCGGCGGGGTACGCGACGACGACGTCATGATCCAGGCCCTCCAAGACGAGACTCGTCGCCTCGGGCTCGAGGCAATGCCGAGCGCGATAGCGGCACGGCTGCAACAGGAGCGTGAAGAGCGCCGTTCGCTCCTGCTCGACGCCATGACATCACCGCGCTACGCACAACTTCTCAATGATCTCGTCTCGTTGACGACCGACCCGCCGCTCGAGGATCGCGAAGCCGACCGACGCGCGTCACGTCGTGCTCGCTCCCTCGTCGACAAGCCTTGGCAGAAGGTGCGCACAACGATCAAACACCTGCCGTCAGCACCCCAGGACGACGACCTCCACAAGGTTCGCCGCCGGGTCAAGCAGCTCCGCTACGCATTCGAAGCGACCGCGCCGGTGATGAACAAGAGGGCTCGCAGGGTGGAGCGACGGGCGGACCAACTTCAGGAACTCCTCGGAGTACAGCACGACGCCGTCGTGACTGCCGAGTGGCTCCACCGAATCGCGCTCGACCACGCCGGCCGGAGACGCCTTCGTCGCCGGCCAACTCGCAAGCTCGTTGCTGGACGCCGCCAACGTGGGGCGCAACGAGTGGCGACACGATTGGCAGAGGCTTCGGCTCGCCTACGAGCGAATGTGACTCCCGCCGACGTCGAACCCCGGGGGGCCTCGGACACTTCCGATCAGGTCCTACCTGCACGCAAGGAACCGATCCAGACCGACACACCGACCTGACGGCGTTTGGGCTGGTCAGGAATGTGGAGGTGAGGGGACTGCGCGCTCCGCCACTCCAGCGTTCGCAAATCCCCCATCTGGGGCGGGGATGTTGGGGCTTCGGCACCGTCTGCCTGGGTGTGCCGGCTTCAGGTGAGGAACTGCCTTGCGACCTCGTACCACCCGGTTGCGGACAGATCGAGCGATTCGATGTCGATCCGTTCGTCCACTCCGTGAAATCGCGCCCAGTACTCATTCGGCGGGAGCTTCTCGCTGAGCAGCCCGAAGCCGTAGGTGGTCGTGCCCGCCGGGCGCAGCCAGCTCGCGTCCGTCCATGCGGCCAGCATCGCGGGGACGAGGACAGCGCCTTCGTGGGCTCGGTCGGTCACCGATGCCAGAACATCCCAGAGCGGGGTGTCGATCGGTGACACTGTTGCGTCCTGGTGGAAGGCGAGGATGCCGTCGTCATCGACCAGATCGGAGAGCAGGTTGCGGAACTCCTCGGCCATCGACTCCGCAGAGTCGCCGAACGCCGGACGGAAATTGACACCGAGCTCGACCGTCTGCGGGATCGTGTTGATCTTGTCCCCGCCTTTGATGATGGTCGGTACGGCTGTGCACCGGGTGCAGGCATGGGCGTGCGCTGCCATCCCGGCGGGGAGCCGGTCGAGGACCTCGTCGATGCGGTTCGGATCGACCAGCGCCGCGGCGAGCTCAGCATCGAAGCCTTGCGTTTCGACCCAGCGGCGCCAGGGGTCAGAGATGCGGACGTCGGGTCGCCACCCCTCGATCCGGCGGACGGCCTCGGCGGCCTTCAAGAGCGGGTTGTCGGCTCCATGCGGGAGGGATGCGTGGGATTGGCGGCCCCTGAACGCGAGGAGGACGACTCCCACGCCCTTGTCGCTGACGGATGCGTCCACGACGAGTCCGTTCGGGGTCCGCCGAGCGGCACCACCCACCTCGGTCAGTGCGAAATCGGTGCGGACCAGATCGTGGTTGTTCTCGATCAGCTGCTTCGCGCCCTGGTACCCGCCGTTCTCCTCGTCAGGGACCGCCCAGAACACCAGGTCTCCGCGAGGTCGGAATGCTTCGTCGGCGAGACGCCGGATGGTGAGGGCCATCGCCGCGGTCTGGTTCAACATGTCGACTGCGCCACGCCCCCACACCTCCCCGTCGACGAGCTCGCCCCCGAACGGATCTCGCGTCCAACCATCGGCCTCATCTGCCGGGACGACGTCGGTGTGCCCCATGAACGCCAGCGATGGCGCAGTCGGGTCCGATCCCGCGATGCGCGCCACGAGCGAGGCGCGACCGTCGATCGCCTCGTGCCAGTCGACGTCGACGCCGGGGCCCTCGACGACGGAACGCAAGGTGGCGGCGTTGATCGATTCGTTGCCGAGCGAGCTGACGCAGCGGTTGCGGATCAGCACCCCGAGCAGATCCGCGACCTCGTTGCCCAATCGGCGATCATCCGCCACAACTGCCCCTCTCGCTGAGAACCATCAAGCCCGAGACCATAGCTATGGCGGAGAACGGACGCCCCCGGCCTGCAGCATGCGTGAACGAGATCGCCCCGAATGCAGGGCCGATCAGGCAGACCCCTGAGCCTGCGGGACACCATCCCCGGACGCCGGTTCGAGGACGCTGCTCGTGAGGCCAGCCAGGGTCGACGGAGACCAAACGCGCCTCTTTCAAACCCTGCCGCTGACCAGCCGTTCTTCACCCGAACGTTGTGAGATCGACAACAACGGGTGGAGGTGAGGGGACTTGAACCCCTGACTTCTACGTTGCGAACGTAGCGCTCTACCGGGCTGAGCTACACCCCCGAAGGAACTGCGAGGGTATCAAAGCGCACCTGAAGAACCCGGCCTCTGATGACGCCCGAGATCAACCCGGATTGTTGAGCTGGAAGATCGCGAACACCGCACCCATCGGGTCCTCGAGCACGGTGAACCGACCCATGTCGCCGGCGTCCATGGGTGGAACCACCTCGGAAGCACCCAGCGACCCGCGCGGTCGCAGTCGCAACGTCGAGATCGGCGACCGCGAAGTAGACCAACCAGTAGGCCGGAACCTCGGCGGGGACTCCTTCGGGCATCTGCATGCACCCGCCCACGACCGCCTCACCGAGCTTGAACTCGTTGTACTCGGGGCTGCGCTGAGCGGCGAGGCCGAAGACCTGCTCGTAGAAGGCCAGCGCGGCATCCACGTCACGCGTGTCGAGTTCGTTCCAGCACAGGCTGCCCGGCTCGTTCACGATCTCGGCACCGATCGAATCCCTCGCCTGCCAGATCGAGAAGAACGCGCCGGTGGGGTCCGACGCGACGGCCATGCGACCCGCCGTCATCACGTCCATCGGCGGCGCGACCACGGTTCCGCCCGCCGCGGTGATGGCGGCCGCGGTCTCGTCCACGTTCGCGACGGTGATGTAGGTCATCCACGCCGGCGGTCCCGGGTTCATGGCCGGACCGATGGCCGCGACGTCGCGACCCCGCAGGCGGCACATCGTGTAGTGCCCCGCCTCCTCGCCCATGTCCTCGGTCTCCCAACCGAACAACCCGGAGTAGAAGGCCACCGCGGCGGGGATGTCAGGAACGCCGATGTCCGCCCACGACGGCGTTCCGGGGGCGTAGGTGGTCATCTCGGTCATGGGGCGCTCCTAGGTCGGGGAACTCCCGCGGTTGTACCACCCGAGTGCGACCACCGCACCCGGCGCTCAGGGCAGGGCTTCGATGAGGTCCGAGGTGCACCAGGCCGGGGTGTTGATCGGGTTGCAGCGGGCCGGTGTTCCACCGGGGATCTCCACGAAATACGGGGTGCCGTAGGCCCGGCCGGGCACCACGTAGTCCGTGCTCACCCATTGCGCGCCAGATGCCAGCGCGGCTTCTCGGGTCGACGTGTCGTTGGCGCGAGCCTCCCAGGTGTCCGCGTCCGTCCTCGTGCGCACGACATACCCCTGCGCCACCAGCGACTGGATATCCGCGAGGCTGCCCTTGGCGTCGTTGCGCTTGATGAACGCCGCGTCGTCGTCGCCGGGATTCGCGTTGGTGAAGATCGGACGACCGGCGAGACCCGCGTGCCCCGACCGGTACCAGTTCCGGAACGGGTTGCCGTTGTCCATCATGAACATCACCTGGCCGCGCACTTCGTTGATCGTCGGCCAGCCGTCCTTCGCGATGGCCTCGGGAAGGGTCGCGTGACCGCGGCGAAGGTCGTCAGGAGTGAACATCTGCTGCTCGGTGAACTCGGAACGCAACACAACATCGAGCGCGTCGAGGTCCGGCGCGGTCCAGTCGTGGTACGGCAGACCCTCGATCGCAAAGTCGGCGTCCTTCAGCTCCAGCAAGATCGCGATCGGTGCGTGCAGTGGATGCGCGGCGGACCAGGCCTTGATCGTGGCGAGGCAGTCGCGCAGATCCCGACACGTCGTGCCTTCGTCGATGCCCTGGATGTGCACAACGGTGAAGCCCGAGTCGTCGACGTTCACGTTGATGTCGAGTTCGAACTGACGCACGCCCTGGTCCTGGAGTTGCACGTCGAGCGGGTCCTCGAAGTACTGGAGTGCTTCGATCGCCTCGAGTCCACCGGTCGGATAGGTGTGATAGCTGTTGTGCGATCCCAGCGCCTGCAACTGGTTGAGGTGCATCGCGCCCGTGTACCCGCCGAGGCCGCGCCGCTTGACGCCGTCCACGCGGGACCGGACGTAGAAGAGGTGGCCACCCGCTCCGAGTTCGTCGGGGTCGACCGTGAAGTGCAGCGGCAAGGTCGAGCCCCGGGCGACGATCGGGCCCCACGGCGAATCCAACCTGACCCTCGTGGATGCCGCGGCGCCCTCGGGCAGGTCAGCGGCGGTGATGTCCACGGTGCGCACACCGCCGACTGCCGGTGGGCTCACGTGGACGTCGAGCAACGGTCCGTCACCGGGTCGCGGCTGGAGCCACCGACAACTCGCCGCAATCAGCACGAGCAACACGACGAGCGCGACACGCTTCACGGATCTGCCTCCCCAGGTGTCCGGAACGCCCGGATTGTAGTGGCAGGACCGGACTGCCGGACCGGCGGCACGGTCGCCGCGATCAGACCGGGCCGGGTTCGAATCCGTCGATCGCGCTTCGCAGGCGCTGAGCGACGAGGGCATTGGTCAGATCGCCGCGAGTGCGCTCGATCACCGCGCGCAGCGCATCGGTCGTACGCCGCAGTCCTCCGGTGACCGCGTCCGGGTAATCGATGGTGACGAGGAGGGCGTAGACGTCGTCCATCGTGGCGAGGAGTTCCTCGGCCGCGCGCGAGCCGATCGGCGCGCAGGCAATCGAGCGCGTGACGCCGCAACTCGCTGGCGGCCTCCGCCATCCCGTTGAGATAGGCGGGCAACTCCACGCCGATCGCGGCGGGCGCCGGGAGCGGGTCGCCGCGCACGAACGCCAAGGTCAGATGGGCCTCGGCGAACTCCTTCTTGGCGTCGTGGAGGTAGCCGCCGTGGCGGACATCCGGATGGGATCTCACCGCGGCATCTGCTCGTTCCACGTGGCCGGCCGCGACCGCGATGAGTTCCTCGGCGGTCGCGAACTCCTCGCGCTGCACCGCCCGGATGGCGGCGGCGCAGGACTGGATCATCTGGCGACAGGCGGCGAGGGTCGTCTCGCGTGCGGCGTGCTTCGCATCGAGGGTTGCGCGAGCTTCGTCCCCAACGGCGGCAATCTCCGCCGCGCGCTCCATGACCGGACTCAGGAGGAGACGGTGCTGCGGTGCAGGACCAGCGCCGGCGACGACGGCGGGTCGGTCCGGCGCAGTTGGTGTACGTTGGCTCGCCGTCGCGCGGTGCGCTTCGCCAACGCAATCAGCGTGGCGATGTAGGCGACGAAGAGCAGATCAGCGGCGATCTGGAGCACCCAGATCAGCGTGCTCCCCGAAACGACTGCGAGCAGGAGTAGCCCGAGCACCGCTGCGCCGAGCAACGCGAGTGCATCCCGACGGCGCCGCTGGGCGACGGGAGAACTCGGCAAGCCCGCGCTGCGCAGCGAAGGGGTGGCGCTGAAGGCGGCCGCACCGCGTGGTGCCGCACTGCGGATCAGGACGCGGCGCGCCGACTCGGCTGACCGAAGTCACGCGCTGCGAGAAGTCGCCGATCGGATCCCTTCGGGAACCGGCCATGCGTCGTTGCACGTGCGGCCACGCGAAGAACGCCGCCCAAAGTGCCGCGAGAATCAGGATGATCGGAATCTTCAAGGCTCCCGGTCGCTTTCCGTGTCGCGGACGCTAACAAGCAGGACGCGGCGGGAGGTGGACCTGAGCACACCACCGCCGCCGGGTCCGGGAACCCTAGACGTGGGTTTTCTCGTCGGTCGAGCCGGTGCGGACCGATCGAACCACCCGCGCGGGGCGTCGAGTTGCGCACGGGCCAGGGCGGTCGGGCTCGGTTCGCACCGGGGCGCGAACCAAAGATAGGCCGAATGACCTAGAGGGCGAATTCGTCGCCGTCGCGACCCGGCCGACGCCAGGAACCGGAACGGCCGCCGGTCTTCTCCCACAGGGCCAACTCGCCGATCGTCATCGCCCGGTCCACGGACTTGCACATGTCGTAGATGGTGAGGGCTGCGATGGCACACGCGTGCAGCGCCTCCATCTCGACGCCGGTGCGGTCCACGGTCTCGACCTGGGTCTCGACCTCCACGTGGGATTCCTCGATCCGGAAGTTCACGAAGACCGATCCGACGAGCAGCGGGTGGCACAACGGGAGCATGTTGGCCGTCTGTTTGGCGGCCTGGATCCCTGCCACCCGGGCGACCGCGAGCACGTCGCCCTTGGTGATCGCACCGGAGGCGATCTTCGACGCGGTGTCGGGCTCCATCATCACCCGACACCGGGCGATGGCCCGCCGATGACTGGCATCCTTCTGGGTCACATCGACCATCCGGGCGCGACCGAGCGGATCGAGATGCGTGAACTCCGACATTACCGAAGTCTACGGGCTCGCCACATCCTGAACCGCCCGGAGGCCTCATCATCGCCCTGGGCCATCGGAGATCTGGACCACGGGGTTCGGACGACTGTTCTCCCCGAGCGCCCGCGCCGAGCCGACCGGTCAGGCCTCGGGCGCGACATTGGCGAAGGCATCAGCCCGGTCCCGCTCGACCAGGTCCACGTCACCGCGGGCGACTCCCTTGACGACGTAGTCGGCGGCGAATGGCGCCCGAATCTCTCCGTGTTCGTCGAGCATCCAGACGGGCGCCATGCGCCGCGGCACCGTGACCACCGCGGGCTCGTCGTAGGTTCCCAGCAGCTGGTCCCAGACCGGGGAGGTCACGCCGAAGTTGCGCAGCGGTGCGCCGAAGTGGTGGTGCAGGTGGCTGCGGCGCGCCCATCGCCCGTACCGACCATTCGGCGGATGTGTGTGCGTGCGTCGGTGCGCGACCTCGTACCCGAAGTACATCGTGATGAGTCCGGCAACGAACGCTGACGCCCGCTGACGTCCCGCCACCGCGGCTGCAAGGGGGAATGCGATGGCGGCAGTCCCTACCGCCGAAGCGACCTTCTTCGACGCGGGTGAGAAGTACGTGACATCGGCGTGGTGCTTCAGGTGTTCCGCCGAAGCCAGACCCCGACCACGCATCTCGTGCATCGCGAATCGATGCAGCGCGTACTCCGCGGCGGTCCAGCAAGCTGCCCCGATCAGCGCAGGAGCCAGGCGGGTACGGAAGATCTTCATGACGCACTGGATCGTAGGGCCGCGGTGATCGAGCCGCTCGCGGAGTTGTCATTGAGCCGCGATGTCGGCCTCCCGTGCCACGAGCCCGATCTCGATGCACGAACACCATCAGCACGGCGGGCTGGCTGCGCCTCTATGGCCGACCCATTGGCATCCGGAGTCAGGGAAGTGCTTCCTCGAGTTGGTTGACGATCCGCATGATCTCCGCGCGAGGGGCGGGGGCTCCGGGTACCTCGATACCGGCGAGCGCGAGGTCGAGGCGCTCCTGGATCCAGGAGTGGCCCGGACTCTGGATCATGTACGGGCGCAGGTTGGCCGCCGCGTACGTTGCGAGCTGCACCGACTCGTCCGTGCAACCGGCTTCGGCGGCGAGGATGGCCAGGAGCCGCAGCGCGACATCCAGTCCGTGCAGGGCTCCGATGCGATCGGCGGTGCGGGCGGCGGTCGGCGAGGTCGCCCGCGGCGCCGTCGTGGTGCAACCCCAGTCGTGCGTTCCCCCAGAGCAGATTGAGCCACATGCGGTTCTGACCGTCGACACCGATGTCTTGGCCGTAACGGCTGAGCACCTCGAGGCAGGCGGCGAAGTCCGTCTCCCCGGTCACCCAGACATGGCGCGCGGCGCTCACGATCACGACGTTCGCGATCAGGATGGGGTGACCGGTTCGATCTGCATGCTCGACCGCGGCCGCGAGGAACTGGTCGCTGCGTTCCAGGTCACCGAGCCCGGCCAGCGCGTTGCTCATCAGCACCAGGCAGGTTGACGTCTCGATCGATTCACCGCGCTGTTCGGCCGCCGCGAGCGCTCGCTCCGCCGCGTCCATCGCCTCCGCGAACGATCCCGCGAATGTGAGCGACTGCGCTCGAGCCACCCAGGCCCGTTCCGAAACGAGACATCCACTGGTCGCGGCGAGTTCGAGGCTCCGTTCCGCCAGGGGTTCGGCCGTGACCGGGTCGGCGAACGCCGACGAATGGATCCAGGCCAGGCCGGCGAGCAGGTCGACCACGATCTGATCATCGAGATCGACGCCATGATCCACGACGTGGCGAAGCCAGCCGGCCCCGTCCACCGGGGCGGCCTGGAAGACAAAGTGCCAGGCGTCCTCGCACATCTGCGCGAGTGCTGCCCACCGGCCACCTTCGATGCACCACTCCGCGGTCGCCCGCAGATTCTCCAACTCGGCCTCGAGTTGGTGCGCCGCCGCGACGTACCCGGCGCCGTGCACCGAGGGTCGGAGCCGTTCGACGAGTCCGAGGAAGTACTCGCCGTGGCGGGCCCGGACCGCGTCGGTTTCGCCTGCGTCGACGAGTCGGTCTGCGCCGAACTGCCGCAACGTCTCGAGCAGCCGGTACCGGTCATCAGCCGGTTCATAGACCACGAGGGAACGATCGACCAGGTGCAATGCGCAGTCGACGACATCCAAGCCACCTTCACCGCACACAGCCTCGGCGGCCGCCAGATCGAACGACGCCGGGAACACGGCGAGCCGCCGGAACACGATCTGCTCGTCTTCGCCGAGCAGATCGTGCGACCACGCGACCGTGGCCTGCAACGTGCGATGGCGCTCCTGGGTTCGCCGCGAACCGCCGGCGAGCAGTCGGAACCGCTCGTTCAGCCGCCGCTCGATCTCGGCCGGGGCCATCGACCGGACCCGCGTGGCGGCGAGTTCGATCGCGAGAGGTATCCCGTCGAGTTGCCGACAGATCTCGACGATCAGGCCGACGTTGTCGGTGTCGACCGTGAAACCTTCGGCCACGGCCCTGGCCCGTTCCGCGAAGAGGCGAACCGCGGCCGCCGACACGGCATCGCTCAGTTCCTCGTCCGGTCGGGGGACCGCGAGCGATTGCACGCGGCGCACCTGTTCGCCGTCGAGTCCGAGCGGCTCCCGGCTCGTCGTCAGCACATGCACGCCTACCGTGGATCGGAGCACCGCATCCACGAAGTCAGCCACGGCATCGATGACGTGCTCGCAGTTGTCCAACAGCAACAACACCTGGCGTTCCGCGAGATACCCGACCAGCGCGTCCAGACCGTTCGATGGCGCTCGCATTCCTGCCGCGACCGTGTTGACCACGTCGTCCTCGCCGGTGATCGGCGCCAGCTCGATGAGCCAACACCCGTCCGCGAACTCCGCAGCCACCGACGCCGCAACGCCGAGCGCCAGGCGCGTCTTGCCCACCCCGCCGACGCCGGTCAGGGTCAGCAGCCGCTCCCGCAGCACCAGGTCCGAGTGCGCGGCGACCGCCTCGGAACGGCCGACGAGTTCCGTGCGGACCGTCGGCAGGTTCGTGGGCACTACGTCAACGGTTCGCAGTGGCGGGAACCGGTCCTCTCCGGCCTGGAAGATCTGTTCGGCGGCCGCCAGATCACGGAGACGGTGCTCGCCGAGACTCCGCAGGGTCACCGCCGAGTCCGCCAATGCCGCGGTGGCCTGGGAACAGACGATCTGACCGCCATGGGCCACCGCCATCAGCCGCGCGGCCCGGTTGACCGCCGTCCCGTAATAGTCGCCGTCGCGCTCGGTCCCTTCACCCGAGTGCACCCCCATACGCGCGGATCGGCGCGTCGGCCGGCCATGCTTCGGCGCCGAGCGCCTGCTGGGCGTCCACCGCGGCTGCGAGGGCGTCACCGGCTCGGGCGAACGCCGCATGGAACCCGTCGCCCGTCGTCTTGACCACGTAGCCGTCGTGCGCCGAGATCGCGCCGGCGACGATCGCGTCGTGGCGCTCCAGTGCAACCCGCATCGCATCGGGCGCTGACTCCCACTGGTGCGTCGAGCCCTCGATGTCGGTGAACAGGAACGTCACGGTCCCTGAGGGCGGTTCGACCACGATCCGAAGCTACCTCGGCGCGCTCGACGCCGTCTGTGGTCCAGCCGGGACGGCTCCAGGTTTGTCGGAGCCGTTCCGCCCGTGATCCCGAGCCGGAGTCGTTGGTCCCGGCGGTGCGCGCAACCCACACCCAGCCGGGACGGCTCCGGGTTTGTCAGCCGCCGATCTGAGACATCGAGCGGTCGGGGCGGATGAAGTCCACCGCGCCGATGCGGTGACCGGCCCACTTGGTGCCCACAGCCGCCTCGATCGCGTCGGCCAGCTCGTCGTCGGAGCCGCCGTCGCGGATGACGGCTCGCAGATCCGTCTCGTCGAGCGCGAACAGACAGGTCCGGAACTTGCCCTCGGCGGTCACCCGCACCCGGTCACAACTCCCGCAGAACGGTTCGGTCACGCTCGCGATCACGCCGACGTCGCCGATGCCGTCGCGGAACCGGAACCGCGCCGCCGGTTCCACATGGGCGGCATCGTCATGGGTCCCCTCCAGCGGGAACACCGCGTCGATCCGCTCGAGGATTTCGGTCGCGGGTACGACCTGGTCCATCGCCCAGTTACCCGGCGCGTCGAGCGGCATGAACTCGATGAACCGCACCCCGACGCCGCGGTCCCGGCCGAAGGCGGCAAGGTCCACGACCTCGTCGTCGTTGACCCCGCGGATCACGACGCAGTTGATCTTCACGGGGTCGAGCCCCGCGGCGAGCGCCGCATCGATCCCGGCGATGGTGCGGTCCAACTCGTCGCGCCGAGTCAGCTGCTGGAAGGTGTCGCGGCGCAGCGAATCCAGCGAGACGTTCACCCGCCGAAGGCCCGCGGCTCGGAGCGGCTCGGCCAACTCCGGGAGCTTCACTCCGTTGGTCGTCATGGCCAGGTCCACCCCGAGGGGCGCCAGCATCTCGAAGAGTCGGGTGATCTTGGCCCGGATCGTGGGCTCCCCGCCGGTGATCCGGATGCCGTCGAAACCCCATCGTGCGACGCACACCCCGGCGATACGGGCCAGTTCCTCGTAGGTGAGCAGGTCCGCCCGGTCCAGCCAGGCCAGGCCGTCCTCCGGCATGCAGTAGGTGCAGCGGAAGTTGCAGCGGTCCGTGACCGAAAGGCGTAGATCCCGGACCCGGCGCGCGAAAGGGTCCACGAGGGGGGTCGTTTCAGTCACGCCGACACGATAGGCGGCCGCGGTGGCGTTCCCGCCGGTGGATTCATCAGCTTTGGTGACCACGCTGAGTCGCACGGACCATTCCAAACTCGCGCGGACAGTGGTTGGATGGTGGCTGTTCCGAAGCTGCACGGGAGGCAGGCGTCGGGACGTTGACAGAGGGATCAGGTCACTCCTCGGGGAGGCGTCGATCCGCAGGCATCAATTGGTCGCATCAGCCTGCGGGGAGCCAGTGCGAAACCGGCCCCAGCACCGTTTCGGGGCCGGATCTCGTATTGGGACGCCACACCGAGGTCGACGATGCCGCTGCCTTCCATCTCAAGGGTCATCCGGATACCCGCCACGCTCCTCGTGGCCGGTGCCGCGATGCTGGCGCCCGCAACCGGTGCTGCCGCAGCCGGCCCGTCCGTCGTCGTCATCGTCTCTGCCGATGGTGGCGCCTTCGAGACCACCCTCGACATCGCGTGCGAGAGCCCTGCAGTGCCCGCCGCGGATGGCGTCGAAGTCATCAGCGCAGCGACCGCAGGTCGCCACGACGTCACGGTGCCAAGTGGCGCCAGCACCCAGATCGCACTTCCCGAACTCGCCGACGGCAGCGCCTGCGCCATCACCGAGTCGGGCCCGACCGCCGCAACCCTGGCCGCCGTTACCGGCGGCCTCAGGTTGACCGGAGCGGACGGCACCCTCCGTGGGGTGGCAGTGACGGTGGTCAGGGGGTCCACCGTCACTGCGCACCTCACGCACTCAATCCCGGTTCTGGTCGAATCGATGCCGCCATCCATCTCGGGTGACGCCTCGACGACCTTGGCCGGCTCGGGCAGCGCGGCCATGTCGCTGCCGCTGCCTGCGAGCGACGAGGTCGCTTCCGCCGCGACCCCAGTCGCGCTCGCAGCGGCGCGGTCGACGGCTGCTTCAGCGTCAACCGCGCTGCCCGACACTTCTGGCTCGACCACCACGCTCGTGTTGGCGAGCGTCGGCATCCTCATCTGTGGCGCCACCGGCTACGGGCTGTTGCTGAACAGCCGGCGCCGCGAGCGCACCTGAACCACCAGATCGTGCGGGAGGCCAAGTGCCCGGGGGCTTGCCCCCGGGCACTTCCGCGCCATCAAACTCTGAGCCGCCCGGACTCCGCGATGCGTCACGCGGCACCGCCCGGACCCACGACTCCCGCTCCAACCCGCGAGCGAAGCGACTCAGACACACCCTGAGTCACCCGGACCCCACAATCGTCACGCACGCGCGACCGCCCGGACCCACGACTCCCGCTCCAACCCGCGAGCGAAGCGACTCAGTTGAGCAGCATGACTTCGACCATTTCGCCGGCGGGGATGGTGTCGCCGTCGGGGAGGATCGCCAGGCCGTTCGCCGCGGCCATGCCGGAGAGCACGTTGCTCGCCTGCGCGCCGCTCCGAATCGCGTGGTACGCGCCGTCGCGATAGACGACCCGGATCCGATCGAAATGGACCTTGCCGTCCCCGCGCCTCGTGAAATCCGCATCGGCGATCGCCCGCACCACTGATCGATCGGGCGCAGGGTCGCCCATCATCCGCCGCAGCGCCGGACGCGCGAACAACTCGAAGCTCACGTGTGAACTCACCGGGTTGCCGGGGAGCCCGAACAACGGTGTGCCCTCGATGGTGCCGAACGCCAGCGGCTTGGCCGGCTTGATCGATATCTGCCACCACTCGAGGACCCCGAGACGGTCGAGCACCGCCTTGACCACGTCGTAGTCGCCGACCGAGACGCCGCCGCTGGTGATCACCGCGTCGCACGATGCCGCGGCCTCGAGGAACGCGGCTTCGACCGCGGCCTCATCATCCCGACCGATGCCGAGGTCGATCGGTTCGGCACCCGCCTCGGTCACCAGTCCCAGCAACATGGGTCGGTTCGAGTCCCGAATCTGTCCGGGCGCGAGGGTCACCGCACCCTCCTGCAACTCGTCGCCGGTGGACAGCACGCCCACCCGCACCCGCTCGTAGACCGGAACATCCACGACACCGAGCGAGGCCAGGACGCCGACGTGCGCGGGCGTCAACCTCGTTCCGGCCGCGAACACCTCGTCGCCGGCCTCGATGTCTCCCCCGACGCCGCGAATGTGGTCGCCACCGCCGGCCGGCACCAGGATCCGCACGCCGTGCTCACCCACCCGCTCCGTGCGCTCGACCATCACGATCGCGTCCGCGCCCGTCGGGATCGGCGCGCCGGTCATGATCCGGATCGCTTCACCTGCCCCGACCCGGACCGTCGGCGCGTGCCCCGCGGCGAGGTCGGCGACGACACGCAGATCGACCGGGGCATCCACCGTGTCGGCAGAGCGCAGCGCGTAGCCATCCATTGCCGTGTTCGCGAACGGCGGCACCGACTCCCCGGCGACGATGTCGGCCGCGAGCACGAGCCCAAGTGATGCGCGCGAGCGGGACCAGCCCTGCTCGGGGACGCGGTGTGGCCGCGATGATCCGATCCTGCACGCTGACGAGCGATTCCACCGCGACCTCCGATCGGCCCGCCGACCGGCGGGCACCGATCAGATGATGCCGCGTCGGCGGAGGGCCTCGAGCAACACCTTCTCCAGTTCGGGCCGGAGGTCGTCTCGGTCCAGCGCCAACTCGACGTTGGCCCGCAGGAAATCGACCTTCTGGCCGATGTCGTAGCGACCGTCAGTGAAGACCTGGCCGTAGACGGTCTGTTCCTGGTTGAGCAGCTCGATCGCGTCCGTGAGTTGCAGTTCGCCCCCACGCCCCGGCTCGATCCGATCCAGTGCGCCGAAGATCTCGGGGGTGAACACGTACCGACCGATGACGGCCAGCGTGGACGGCGCTTCCTCGGCGCTTGGCTTCTCGATGATCGACCGCACGCGCACGAGGTCCTCATCCACCTCGTCGGGCTCGACGCAGCCGTAGGACGAGATCTCGTCCCGCTCGACATCCTTGAGCGCGAGGACCGAACGGCCATAGCGGTCGTGGACGTCGAGCATCGAGCGCAGCAACTTGGACTCGTCCACCATGATGTCGTCGCCGAGCAACACCGCGAACGGTTCGTCACCCACATGCTCACGCGCGACGGAGACGGCGTGGCCGAGCCCGAGCGGATCCCGCTGACGGATGTAGTGGATGTCGGCCAACTCCGACGACGCGTGCACCTCTTTGAGCAGGTCCGACTTGCCCTGCTGTTCCAGGTAGAACTCGAGTTCGAAGTTACGGTCGAAGTGGTCCTCGATGGCGCGCTTGCCCCGACCGGTGATGATCAGGATGTCGGTCAGCCCGGCCCGGACCGCCTCCTCGACCACGTACTGGATCGACGGCTTGTCCACGACCGGCAGCATTTCTTTGGGCTGACTCTTGGTCGCCGGCAGAAAGCGGGTGCCGAGACCAGCGGCGGGGATGACGGCTTTGCGGACACGCGAGCTCATCGTTCTCATACCTCGGAGTGTGGGGTGGACGACCGTACTGCCTCAGCCCCGGATTGTCGGCAGATCGGACCCATCAATTGACCCCGGATTCAGGCCTCATCACCGCCCGGCGTCTTCAGTTCCTGACCCGCGAGGAGGCGCCGCAGGTTCGGAAGGTGGCGGATGAGCACCAGTACAGCCAGCGCACCCGTCACCGCGATCTCCCAACCCGCGCGACCCATGAGCCACACCGCGACCGGAAACAGCGCGACCACGATCATCGACCCGACCGACGCCAGGCGCAGCACTCGGGCAACCAGGAACCAGACCGCGATCAACACCACGACGATCAACGGATGCAGGACCGCGAGCATGCCGCCCGCCGTGGCGACACCCTTGCCGCCGCGAAACCCTCGCGTGATGGGGTAGGTGTGCCCCAGGACGGCCAACCCACCCAGGACGTAGGCGGCGGGTCGGCCCGCAGCCAGCAGTCCGGCCCCGGCGGCAATCGCACCTTTGGCCATGTCGCCGGCCATGACCAGCAATCCCGCGCGCCACCCCATCAAGCGGGCCACGTTCGACGCGCCCGGATTCCCCGAACCCTCGGCAAGTACGTCGTGGCCCCCGGCGCGCGCGACGAGCAACGCCGTCGGGAACGTTCCGAGGAGGTAGGCAGGTACCGCGAGCAGCAGAATCGCGGGAAGTTCGTTCATGGTCGGAATCCCCAGGGGGGCGGATGCGGTTGTTCGAGACCCCTATTCAACGCCACCGGGACGTCGGATAGCATGGATGGTTCCCTTCGTTGCCCGGCCGAGCCAATCAGGACTGCCGCAGATGCCCACATACGAGTACGTCTGTTCAAAGTGCGACCAGCACCTTGAGGTGTACCAAACCTTCAGCGAGGAACCGCTCAAGCGCCACAGCGGCTGCGGCGGCAAACTGACCAAGGTGCTCGGCGCGGTCGGGATCGTGCTCAAGGGTTCCGGTTTCTATCGCACCGACAACCCCTCGTCCGCGCGGCGCTCCAGCGAGAAGTCGGACTCCTCTGCGTCATCGGGGGATGCTTCGAGCTCGTCGAGCGCAGGGTCGGGCGACGCCAAGAAGTCGGAGACCAAGAAGCCCGACACCAAGAAGTCGGATTCGAAACCGGCCAAGACGGCCTGACCCGCGACCGGGCGACGGCCCGGTTCACGCGTCGCGGCCGTCGGGCCGCCCCCCTTCCCCCGATCGGTCACCCGAATCATCCGGGGGTATCCCATGTTCCGTCGATCGCCGCGCGCCGCCCTGCTCTGGGCCGGCGCGCTCATCGTCACACTCGCGACCACGCTCCTCGTCGTGGATGCGTTGGCCTCGCTCCGCCATCAAGACGCAACCTACGGCCGGCTCCGATCCGTCGTCATCACCCGGCGTGATCTCACGCTCGGCGAACGGGTCGACGCCCAGGACCTCACCGTTCGTCGCGTCCGCGGCGATATCCCGCCCGGATTGGCCGACGCCACGCAGGCGGTCGGACGGATCGTGCGCGTTCCCCTGCTCGCGGGTGCGCCCGTCTCGAAGCGCCACCTCGTGGCTCGCGACCGCGGTCCGACGAGCGGGGTCCTGCCAGCCGGAATGCGGGCGATCCGGGTCGTGATCGAACACGGACCTCAACCCGCGGTCGGTGATGTCGTGGACCTCCTCGCCACCTTCGATCCTCAGATCCTCGGCAGCGACGACGACCCGACGATCGTCGTCGCAGCCGCGGTGCCCGTCCTCAAGGTGGACCCACCCGACCCGCAGGACAGTGTCGCGATCACCGTGATGGTGTCCCCTCACCAGTCCCGTCGCATCGCCTTCTCGACCACCGCCGGCGTGATGGGACTCGCGCTCGCGCCACCCGAGGCGGCGACCGGCCGGGGCTGAGGGGGGCTCCGCTACCCTCCGGCGCGTGATTCAGGCAGTGATCTTCGACTACGGCGGCGTGTTCTCGACCCCACTCTTCCGCGGCGTCGGTGACTTCGAGGCGCGCATGGGTTACCCACCGGGATCGGTGCTGGAGCTCCTGTTCGGGGACCGGGCCTACGTCTCCGTCGAAGCCGCTGAGCACCGCATCGAACGCGACGTGCCGACCGAAACCGTCACGCACGACTGGCACCGGCTCGAAGTCGGTGAGCTGACCCTCGACGAGTGGTTCGCACGACTGAACGAGCGGGCACCCGAGGTGCTCGGCACGAACATCGACATGGACGCCTACCTCACGTTCATGGTGGAGATGCCGATCGGGGTGCACTGGCCGATCGTGCACCGGGCACGAGACCTCAAGGCGGCCGGGATCCCGATCGCGTTGCTCACGAACAATGTGGCCGAGTGGGGCGACAACTGGCGCTCGACCATCCCCGTCGACGAGTTGTTCGAGATTGTCGTGGACTCCTCCGCCGTCAAGCTCCGCAAGCCGAATCCGGCGATCTACGAGCTGACGTGTGCACGCGTCGGGGTCCCCGCGGATGCCTGCGTGTTCCTCGACGACAACACCGACAACGTCCGGGCCGCGGCGGCGTTGGGCATGGAGATCGTGCAGGTCGGTGAGGACCCGTTCGTCGCGGTCGCCGAACTCGACGCGATCCTCGAGCGCCGCGGCACGGTCTGACCCCCCAGTTCCGAGCGCTCGTCGGATCGGTCAGGCGCCGGCCATGGTCATCGACGAGACGAGCAACGACACGCCGGCGGTGCCGCCGGGGAGCCACGTCAGGTCAGCCCCGACCTCGACGACGTCGAGCAGCATCCGCTGAAGTGTGGACGCGACCGTGATCTCGCGAACGGGCTCCGCGAACTGCCCGTCGCGCACCATGAGCCCCTCGGCGCCGACGGAGAAGTCACCGCTGACCGAACTCGTCCCCGAGTGCAACCCGGAGACGGACTGCACGTACAGCGCTTCGGGATAGAACGCCATCAGCTCGGCCGGGGATCTGCTGCCTGGCCGCAGGTGCAGCGCCCGGGCACCGACCCCGGGCGTACTCGAGTAACCGCGGACTGCCGAGGCCGTCGTGGCAGCACCGGCCCGGCGCGCGGTGGCGAGGTTGTGCAGAAATCCCACGAGGACCCCGTCGCGGACCAGCGTGGTCGGCCGAGTGGGGATCCCTTCACCGTCGAATGGGCTCGCGCCGAACGCGGCCGCGTCGGTCGGGTCGTCCACGATCGTCACGTTGCCCGCCGCCACGGTCTCGCCCTGCCGTTCCGCGAACATCGAACGGCCTTTGAACACGGCCTCGCCATTGAGCGCGCCACCGACGAGCGCCAGCACCGACGCAGCGACCATCGGATCCAAGATCACCGGGAGGGTGCGCGTCGACGGCTGCGTCGCTCCGAGCATGCGGGTCGAACGCTCGGCCGCCATCGTCGCCACGGTGTCGAGGTCCAGGTCGCCGAACCCGCGTCCGAAGGTGAACCCCCAGCCCGTCTGGGTCGCGGCCCGGTCTCCGGCCAATGCGGTGCTCGAGACGGACGCGGCCGTGCGGGCCGCTTGGGCCGTCACCCCGGTCGACGTCGCCATGGCCATCTCGAACGCGGTGTCGCCGTACTCGGTGGACTCCGCACCTCGGACCCGCGCATCGGCGGCCCGCACCGCGGCGTCCGCGGCCAGGGCCAACTCCACCTTGGTTGCAGTGGGGGTGTCCAGGACGTCAGCACGCCAGAGGTCGAGCACGACGGGAGCGATGCCGTCGACGTCCGCCGGCGTGGCGAGCCCGAATGCGTCGTCAGGAGTTCCGTAGCCTGCGTTGTCGCGGGCATCTGCGAGCGTCGCCGCGACGACATCAGCGTCCAATGACCCCGCGTACGCCAAACCCTGGCGACGATCGGCCACGACCCTGACTCCGATTCCCGCGGACTCGGCCGTCGTGAGCGATTCGACGTCACCGTCGAAGACCTTGACCTCGGTCTCACGGGCGCGCACCACGTACGCCTCGACCTGTTCACCCGGTCCCGCCGCGGCCACGACGCGGGCGGCAATCGACTCCAGCTCCTCGCTCACGACGCGGTGCCACCGACGGTCAACTCGGACACCCGCAGGGTCGGCTGTCCGGACGACACCGGCACGCTCTGCCCGTCCTTGCCGCACATCCCCGTCCACGTCTCGAAGTCGTTGCCGACCACATCGACCCGTTGCAGTGCCTCAGGCCCGTTGCCGATCAGCTGCGCGTTGCGGACCGGCTCGGTGATCGCACCGTTCTCGATCAGATACGCCTCGGTCACCCCGAACACGAAATCGCCGGTCGCCGGGTTCACCTGACCGCCGCCGAGCGCGACGCAGTACAACCCGTAGGGCGTCTGGCGGATGATCTCGTCCGGGTCCTCAGTGCCGGGACTGATGTAGGTGTTGGTCATTCGCACCATCGGCAGATGCTGGTAGGTCTCACGTCGACCGTTCCCGGTACTCGCGCGGCCCTCGCGACGGGCGCGGAGCAGGTCCCACATGTAGTCCGTGAGGACGCCGTCATCGATCAGGACGTTGCGTTGCGCGACGGCACCTTCGTCGTCGATCGCGCAGGCACCCCAGTCCCGCTCGAAGCCCCCGTCGTCGATGAGCGTGACGCCGGGACCCGCGACCCGAGTCCCGACGCGATCTCGGAACACCGACGCGTCGCGACCGACCAGGTCCGCCTCGAGGCCGTGGCCGCACGCTTCGTGGAACAGCACGCCGCCGGCGCCTCGCCGCAACACCACCGGGATGGGGCCGCTCGGCGCCGGGCGGGCGGTGAGCTTGACCGTCGCTTGCGCGGCGGCGCGGCGAGCAATGTCCTCGGGCGCGAAGTCGTCGAAGAACTCGAAGCCCATGGTGCGGCCGGGCGCGTCCATGCCGGTCTGCAACCCGGTGTCGCCCGATGCCACACAAGTGACCGCGAATCGCGTCCGGACCTGCTCATCGTGGCCCAGGACCCCGTCGGAGTTCGCGACGAGGATCCGTCGCCGCCCGTCGGCGTAACTCGCGCTGACCTGGCGGATCGAGTCGGACTCGGCACGCGCCGCGGTGTCGGCCCGCTCGAGCAGCGCCACCCGCTCCGCCTTGCTGACCTCGTCGGGTGGCCGTTCCACGGCCGGACGGCTCGGCGCGGCGACCGCTTCGAGGGCCGCCACCCGGGTGACCCCTCCACCGGAGCGCGCCGCGGCAGCGGCGGCGTCCGCGGCCGCCCGGAGCCCCGCGTCGGTGAGATCGGTGGTGTGGGCGAATCCCGTCGTGTCCCCCCGGACGACCCGGATTCCCGCGCCCCGGCTCCGGCCGGACCGCATTTCCTCCACGCGCCCGTCGTCGTAGGTCGCCGAGGTGGTCGACCGATCCTCCACGAAGAGGTCCGCAAAATCACCGCCGGACGCCAGCGCCTGTTGGAGGGTGGACTCGATCAATGGTGTCTCGATCATGCTGGGTCCCCGGGCTGCGATCCGCGTGACATCAGGAACATCCTTCCGGCTCCGTGGCCGTGGGCGGCGGGTGCGTATCGTAGGTCCGTGCCCCTCGACGCTGGACTCACCGGATCCGTGACGCACACCGTCGTCGACGCCGACACTGCGCTCGCCCAGCGCACCGGCACCGTCCCGATGTTGTCGACGCCGGGCGTCGTGGTCCTTTCGGAGCAGGCCGCGGTGGCCGCGCTCGAGGGTCACGTTCCGTCCGGGCACACCACGGTCGGCTACCGAGTCCAGATGGACCATCTTGCGCCAGTCGCGATCGGCGACGAGATCTGCGCCGAGGCCGTCCTCGAGACCATCGAAGGCCGACGCCTCACCTTTCGCGTGTCGGTGAAGAACACCGCCGGCCTGGTCGCGGCCGGGCGCATCACCCGCGTCGTCGTCGAGGAAGAGCGATTCCTCGCCCGCGCCGCCGGTACCTGACGCCCGCCTGGCCCCGCACTATTTCTCTCGCACCCGCAGAGCCCCTCCGGTCTGCGAACTCGGAGAAACCGTGGTGCGCCGTCGTCAGATCGCGGGAGACGAGTTCGACACCTTGGCGAGGAAGCCACGCAGGGTCGCGAGCCAAGCTTGCCCGTTCTCGAATTGCGGCGCATGACCTGACTGCGGGACCACGATGTACTCGGCGCCGGGGATGATGCTTGCCATCGCCACGGAGACGTCGATGAAGCGCGTGTCCTCCTCGCCCACCATCACCAGCGTCGGGCACCGGACTGCAGCGAGTTCCGTGAGTTGGTCCGGCTGGTCACGTACCTCGACCATCATCTTCGTGTACATCGCTCGGGCCAGCGCGGCCCACTTGCGATCGCCGAACTCGACATAGCCCGGGCGGTCGCGGAGCACACGGTCATAGGACGGGGTGCCGAGGGGCGTGAACGCGTCCATCACCCGTTTCAGCTCGTCCATGCCCTGCTCGTTGGCGATCTGCACGCCCAGATCGATCAAGCCGTGATCCAGATCCGGGGCCGGCCCGGGCGAGGTGTCCATCAGAATCAACCCGTCGACCCGTGCCGGTTCAGCCAGGACGAATCGTCGCGCGGCCATGCCACCCATCGAGTGACCGAGCAGTCGGAAGGTGTCGATGCCGAGCCCGTCGACCACATTGCCGATGTCGGCCGCGAACCGGTCGAGCGAATAGCGCGCCTCGTCCTCCGGCCCGTCCGATTCGCCGTGACCACGGAGATCCATCGCGACGACCCGATGGTCTCGCGCCAGGTCCGTGAGGTGATCGGAGAAGTCTTCCTTGGCTCCGCCGAAACCGTGGACCAGCACGAGCGTCGGACCGGTGCCGACGTCGAGGACCTCGAGTTCGACGGCATCGTCGGTGCTGATCCGCACGGAGCCTCCCAGTACGACACGACGCGGCCCGGGGGCCGCCGAGGGAACCCGTAGGCTACGCCCTGATGAACGACGCCGAAACCGACGCGTCGACCGCGAACCGCCGGGCCCGCCTCGGCTTGGCGGTGCGCATGGTCGTCAGCGCCGCCTTGCTCGCCCTCCTCATCAGCAAGATCGACTTCGACGTCATCGTGCCGCGCCGGCATTCGGTGTCGACACTGGCGTGGATCGGTGCCGCGCTCCTGAGCGCGACCGTTGGCCTGGTGCTCTCGGCCTGGCGCTGGCAGCGGGTCATCGCCGCGTTCGGCGTGCACGTTCCCCTCCGGTCGCTCACCGGCCACTACTTCGCCGGCCAGTTCGTCGGGAACGTCCTGCCGTCCACCATCGGGGGCGACGTGCTGCGAGTCAGTCGCTCGGCGAAACACATCGGCTCCTCGGAAACTGCGTTCGCCGCGGTGGCGCTGGAACGGCTGACCGGTTTCCTCGCGCTCCCCCTGCTGAGCCTCGTGGGGTTCGCGCTGGACCCCAGCCTCCTGAGCACCTCGACGGCCTGGGTCGCGCTGCTGATCTCGGGTGCGACGCTCGCGGCGCTCGGAGTGATTCTCTTCCTCGCCGGCCATCCCCGCGCCGCGGGGCGGTTCCACGAGCGCGAAAACTGGATGCGCTTCATCGGCGCCATCCACGTCGGCCTCGAGCAACTCCGCCACGACCGCACTCAAATCGTCGGCATCCTCGGCACCGCGGTGCTCTACCAGGTGTCGGTCATCGTGACCGTCGTGTGCCTCAGCATCGCCCTCACGACCGGTGCCCCCCTCGCCGCGCTCGTTGCGTTCGTGCCCACCGTCGCGATGGCCCAGGTCGTGCCGATCTCGCTGTCGGGACTCGGCATCCGAGAAGGCATGCTCGTGCTGCTGCTCCACCCGGTCGGCGTGACCCGGGGCCACGCCGTGGGTCTGGGCCTCGCCTGGTACGCAACCATGCTCGTCGTCAGCCTGCTCGGCGCGCCGTCGTTCGCGACCGGCCACCGCACCCGACACGAGACGGACGCGACACCTAGGTCGCCATGAACACGGCTGCGACCGAACCCCGGGACTCGAATCGCAAGCGCCTACCTGGAGCCCGCGTGCTCTCGGACGGTCGAGCGATCTACTGGTGGTTCGAGATCGTCGCGGTCCTCGCCTATTACGTCCTCTACTCGGCAGTTCGAAATGCCGATGCGGAACATCCCGAGCGCGCCCTGGCGCATGCCCGGCAGCTGATCGGCTGGCAGAAGACCCTCGGGATCTACCACGAGCGCGCCATCAACGCCTGGGCGACCAAGATCGAGCCGCTCGTCGTCGGGGCCAACTACTTCTACGGTTCGCTCCACTTCGTCGTGACGATCGGGGTCGCGGTCTTCCTGTTCCGGTCCTGGCCCGACGACTACCCGCTCTGGCGCAACACCCTCGCCATCGCGACCGCGATTGCGCTCATCGGGTTCCGCTTCTGGCCGCTCATGCCGCCGCGACTTCTCCCTGACCACTACGGCTTCGTGGATACCCTCGCCCGCTACCCGACCTTCTGGAGCTTCAACTCCGGTGCCATGAAGGAGATCTCCAACCAGTACGCCGCGATGCCGAGCGTGCACTGTTGCTGGGCATTGTGGTGCGCCTGCGTTCTGATCCCCCGCCTCAAGTCCGTGCCCGCGAAGGTGCTCGCCGCGATGTACCCGGTGATGACCGTGACCGTCATCGTCGTCACGGCGAACCACTACTTCCTCGACGCGGTCGGTGGGTTTGCGATCCTCGGCCTCGGCTACACCGGCGCCCGCGTCCTCACCCGCGCCGGCCGTCGACCGCCGAGGAATCCCGCTACGCCAACCGACATGACGCCCGCGCCGACGATCCCAGCCGACGCGATCTGACTCAGGTCCGGCGCGTCCAGCCCACGATCTCGAGGACCGAGTCACGCACCGCCTGATCGGCGAGCGACATCGGGCTGTTCCGCAATGTCACGAGACCGAGATGGCGCGGCGGAAGATCGGCAATCGCGAACGTCACGAGTCCGTCGAGCATCGGGGGCACGGCAGTCTCGGGCAGTACGGCAATCCCCGCGCCGGCGGCGACGAGGTCGGCGATGAGCCGGATCCCCTCGACCTCCACGGGCACTTCGAGATGCACACCGAGGTGCGCCGCCGCGGCATCGATCTCGGCTCGGAGTGGGTTGACCTCGGGCGGGAGGACGAGCCGCATGTGCGCCAGATCCGTGACCTTGAGTGGCCCGGGCGGAAGATCCGCACCGGCCGGCGCCAATCCGACCATCGGCTCGTCGGCGAGATGTTCGAAATGGAGTCTCGAATCCCGGACCGGCGCCGTGACGACCGCCATCGACAACTCCTGTTCGAGCACCTCGACCATCAGCCGCTCGGACGCGCCCTCGTGCACGAGGAGCCGGACACCGGGCGCGGCATCGCGCAGGCGCGCCACGAGCTGGGGCACCAGCCACCGGCTGGCGGTACCGACCACGCCGAAGGTCGCGTCGCCGACCTGCAACCCCCGAAGCGCGGCCAGTTCCTCATGCATGAGCTCGATCTCCCGCCGAATCCGCCGCGCCCGATCGATGACGACCCGGCCGGATTCGGTGGCAGTCGCGCCTCCCCGGCCCCGGGCGAGCAACGTCACGCCGAGTTCGTCCTCGAGTTGGCGGACCTGCTCGGAGACATTGGATTGGACGGTTCGCAGCTCGCTCGCGGCCGCGGTAAAGGTCCCTTCCTCGTCAATGGTGACCAACGTCTCCAGGTGGCGGAACTCCATCACGGCCTTTCCTCGCTCATTCATCTGGTATTTCGATGGATCATATCGCTAGTACCTGTTGGACAGATCACCTTCGGAGGGTGTTGCATGGGCCGCGTACGAGGTCGGGGGGTCGGCATTCCCCCCAGTCGTCCCCCCGACCGAACTTTCCCGGCGGTCGCCTGACCCCAGAACCCCTGTTGAGGAACCATGGCTGCAGAGAGCCTTTCCACCCTGATCTTCACCGGACCGCTGTCGTGGACCGCCGACGCCGCTTGCGAAGGACGCACCGAGTTGTTCTTTGCGCCAGCGGGCGAGCGCCCCGAGGCCCGCGCGGTGCGCGAAGGCAAGGCCCGTGGGGTCTGCAGTGAGTGCGAGGCCATGATCGCGTGTCGCGACTGGGCCCGCGACAACCGCGAGTACGGCTTCTGGGGCGGCGAGTCCGAAGAGGAGCGTGCCGCAGCGGGATTCCGTGTCGACATGCCGGTCGGCCGGGTCGCGCGATACCCGAAGGGCAACGGCAAGCCCGTCGCACCGCGCACGCCGAAGGTCGCCTGAGCCGCCGCGCACTAGTCTCCGCGCCCGCATGGACGCGAACGACACAACTCCTGACGGCGTCGACCTCGAACGGCTCCGAAGCTTCTTCTCCGAGCACGTCCCCGGTGCGGCCGATGGCCCACTGCGCGCCTCACTGATCGCGGGCGGACGTTCGAACCTCACCTACGCCGTCGACGACGGCACCACGACCTGGGTGCTGCGGCGCCCACCGCTCGGCCACGTGCTGCCCACGGCCCACGACATGGTGCGCGAGTACCGCGTCATGAGCGCCCTCGCCGGAACCGATGTTCCCGTTCCCGTGACGGTCGCGCTGTGCGAGGACACCGCGGTGAACGACGCGCCGTTCTACGTGATGGAATGGGTCGAGGGCATCATCTACCGGGACTCCGCATCGCTCGCCGGGCTGTCCGCGTCCGACGCGGCGCGGGCGTCCGAAGCGCTGGTGGATGTCCTCGCCGCCATTCACGCCGTGGACTACCGCGCGGTCGGCTTGAGCGAGTTCGGCCGCCCCGACGGGTTCCTCGAACGCCAAGTCCGCCGGTGGGGCGAGCAATGGGAGCGATCGAAGACCCGTGAACTCCCGGCCGTCGACGAGCTGGCCCGCAGGCTCCGCAACGCACTGCCCGTTTCAGGCCCTCCGGCCATCGTGCACGGCGACTACCGCCTCGACAACACCATGATGAGTGCCACCGATCCTGGCACCATCGTCGCGGTCCTCGACTGGGAGATGTCCACGCTCGGCGACCCGCTCGCCGACCTCGGCTTGTTCCTCCTCTACTGGGGCCACGACGACGCGCAGATCATCGCGACCGGCGCGGCGATCGAGGAACAGGCCGGGTTCCTCGGTCGCGACGAGGTCGTCGAACGGTACGCATCCGTGAGCGGACGGTCGGTCGACCAGCTCGACTGGTACCAGGTCTTCGCCGCGTACAAGCTCGCGATCATCGTCGAAGGCATCAACGCGCGGTATCAGATGGGCAAGACGCTCGGTGACGGCTTCGAGGCCATGGGGGCGATGGTCGCCGGCCTCATCGACGGTGCTCTCGAGCAGGCGGATCAGTCCGAAGTCGTCGCCCTGCGCGCGTGAACGACACCCGAACGATCGCGCTCGTCGCGATCGGTGGCGCCGCCGGCGCGCTCTTGCGCTACGGCGCGGGCGAACTCGTCACGACAACGCCGGGCACCTTCCCCGCTACGACGTTCGCGGTCAACGTCACCGGTGCGTTCGCGTTGGGTGCGCTGCTCAGCATCCTGGCCGCAACGCCACAACGTGCCGATGTTCTCCGCCCGCTGCTCGGCATCGGTGTCCTCGGTAGCTTCACCACGTACTCGACCTTCTCGGTCGAGACCGTCCAGCTCTGGCGAGACGATGCTGTCGGCGTCGCGCTCGCCTACGTAGTCGCGTCGATGGTGGCTGGACTGCTCGCCGCCGCGTTGGGACTGCACATGGGGCGCAGTGGTCGCGTGCCCTTGAGTGATGGTGAGTCATGACGCCCCTGCTCGTGGCGCTCGGCGGTGCGCTCGGCGCGCCCACACGCCTGTTGGTGGAGCGAGCCGTCGACGCGGCGCGCGAGCCCGGGATCGGGCACCGTCGTGGTCAACCTCTTCGGCTCCCTCCTGCTCGGCCTCCTCGTCGGTGCGCTCGAGATCCGGGGCGACCACCCGAGCATCCTCGACTTCGCCGGCGTCGGTTTCCTCGGCGCATTCACGACGTTCTCGACCTTCGCGGTCGAGTCGGTCCGGCTCCGGGGCCGAGCCCGAGTCGCGTACCTCGGCACAACGCTGGTGGGCTGCCTCATCGCGGCCGGCATCGGAGTGGCCCTGGGCCGGGCGGCTGCATAGGTTCGCCGACCGCGGACGACGTTCACCCGACGCCCGAACCCCTCGTGACGTCACCTACTCACCGAGCGCGCCGTCGTCGACGCCGGCGGGTATCCGACGAGTCCCAGGATCTCCGCGTCCGGAACGGAGGGAGCCAGGCCGTACGATCCAGGTGATGAGTCTGCGATGGGATCACGAACCGGTGCTACACGACCCGGTGCTCGTCGCGGCGTTTACCGGCTGGAACGACGCGGCCGACGCCGCGACCGACGCGGTCGACTGGCTGGCCGCTCGCTACGGCGCCACGGAGTTCGCGACGATCGACGAGCAGCGGCACGTGGACTTCCAGGCCCAACGGCCGACCGTCACCCTCACCGACGGCGCGATCCGCGATCTCACCTGGCCCCGGTACTCCCTCCGAGCGGCCGCCACGCCCGATGGTGAGCCCGATCTGATCCTGGTGTCGGGGCCCGAACCCAACTACGACTGGAAGGGCTTCTGCACCGCGATCACCGACGCGGCCGACCGGGTCGGCGCGCGCACCGTCGTGACCTTCGGCGGACTCCTCGCGGACACGCCGCACACTCGGACTCCGTCGATCACCGGGAGTACGACTGACACCGAGGCCATGCATCGGCTGGGGATGACCCGCTCCCAGTACGAGGGACCCACGGGAATCATCGGCGTGTTCCATGACACCGCCCGCCGCGCCGGCTACCAATCCGCGTCGTTGTGGGTCCCCGTACCCCACTACGTTGCCGGCCCTCCGAACCCACCGGCGATCGTCGAGCTGCTCCGCCGGTTCGGCACCTACGTCGGAATGCAGGTCGACGTCCGCGAGCTCCAGGTTGCTGCCGCCGCCTGGCGGACCCGGGTGGACGCGGCGGTCGCCGCCGATGACGACCTGCGGGGTTACGTCGCCGACCTCGAGCTGCAGGCAGACGAGACCGAGGCGTCTGGCGCGGGGGACGGGTTCGATACCTTCGACGACATCGTGCCCGATGGCGAGGCGATCGCCGAAGCGTTCGAGGAGTACCTGCGCGACCAGGGCAACTGATCGGGTACCCGGCCACGTTCGGGCCGGGTCAACCCAGAAGGTCCTCCGCTACGGCCAACCACAGCTGCGTCGAGAGGTCGAGGCTCTCCTGGTCGACCCGCTCGTCGTGGCCGTGGAACATCCGGGCGTAGTCCTCAAAGCGGATTCGTTGACTGAAGAGCCCGAATCCGTAGCCGACCGATCCCGCGCGCCGGAAGAACCGGTTGTCCGTGCCACCGGTCATGATCGTCGGCACGAGCGCCGAGCCCTCGCACAGGCGACTCGTGACTCGACGCCAACGAATCCCACAGCGGCGTGTCCACGGGTGATGCGGTCGCGGGGTCGTCATTCGAGGTGATCTCGACACGGTCCGCGAGATCACCGATCGCATCGAGCAGCAGATCGCGTGCCGCCGCGCCAGCCTGGCCGGGCATCGTGCGCACGTCGACCTGGAGTTCGACGCGGTCCGGAATGATGTTGGTCTTGGTCCCGCCGTGGACGACGGTCGGCGCCATCGTCGTATGAGTACAGGAATGGGCGACCCGGGCGAACCCGACCGGGTACTCCGCGATCAGCTCGTCGATCCGATCAGGATTGGCGAGGTCGGCGGGCAGGCCGAGGCCCTCGACGTAGCGCCGCCAGGTATCGCCGATCCGTGCCTCGGGCCGATACTCGGCGATGCGTCGAACGACCTCGGCCGCAGTGACGAGCGCGTTGTCGGTCCGATACGCCTGCGATGCGTGACTGGGCGTGCCGTGCACCGTGATGTTCGTCCAGTACGTGCCCTTCTCCTCCACCATGATGGGCAGTCGGGGCCCCTGGTCGGTCGGCACCTGGTATCCACCGGATTCGGTGATGACGTAATCCGACGCTCACCCGATCGAGTTCGTGCTCGACCAGGTACTTCGCGCCGAACGTGCCGAGCGCCTCCTCGTCGGCGACGCCGAGATACAGCAGCGTGCCGCGCGGGGTGAACCCCGATTGCGCAAGGTGCCGGAACGCGACCGCCATCGTGGAAGTGAGGTTGAGCATGTCCACGGCGCCGCGACCCCAGATCATGCCGTCGTCGAGATCGGCACCGAAGGGGTCCCGTGTCCACCCGTCCGGATTCACCGGTACGACGTCGGTGTGGCCCATCAGCATCAGCGTGGGAGCGTCGGGGTCGGAGCCTTCGATCTTGGCGAGCAGGCTCCGGCGCCCTGGCTGCGGTTCGTAGTGTTCGATGTCGAGACCGGCCGACCCGAGATACGCAGTCAACAGATCACTGTTGCGCACCTCCTCGCCGGACTCCGGTGCGCCGGTATTCACACACGCGTTGCGGATCAGATCCCGGAGGAGTTCAGTCGCTTCGGTGGCGAGATCGACGGCCATCCCCTGCACCGTACCCGCAGGCAAGAGGCGTTGGCACCGAGTCAGCTCGCGGCGGCGACCCGATACACGAAGGCTCCGGCTTCGTCCCACCGCTCGGCCTCGCCGGACCCTCGGAGGTGCTCGAGGTGGGCGAAGGTCTCGCTCTCGGCCATGACGCCCCAGTGCTTCTCCGGAAACAGTTCGTGGGACAACGCCTCGACGTTCGCCGGTCCGAGCGCGAGGGACGCCGACGCGCAACTTCTCCATGCGTTCGGCGTGGTGCTCTTTGATCGCATCGACTCGGCCCGGGACATCGTCGAAGGGGTGCCCATGCGCCGGGAGGCCCAGCCGCACGTCGCCCAGTCCCGCCACGAGATCGAGTGTCGCCAGGTACGAACTCAGCGCGTCACCCTGGGCCGAGCCCGCGATGTGCGGAGTGATCGTCGGCAACACGTGGTCACCCGAGAGCAGCACGCCACCGTCTGCGTCGTAGAGACAGAGATGATCCAGCGTGTGCCCCGGAGTGTGGAGGGCGATCCACTCCCGGCCGCCCAGCTCGATCGGGTTACCGTGCCCCACACGCCGACTCGGCTCCGGCGGCGCGAAGAGCAGCCGCATCGCTCGGATCATGAACCGACGACTCATCGACGGCTGCGGATGCCGACTGCCGCCCCAGGGCGTCGTCCCACCCCAGGGCACCGAGAGGCGTTGCGTCTCCTCGGTGATCTCGTCGAGCGCGGCATGGTCGTGGGCGTCGAGCGACGGCAACTCGTCGAGCGACGGACCGCGATAGCGCGCCGCCTCGTCGATCGCCGCCTGTTCCAGCCGCTCGGCGTCGAGCGTCGACAGCGTCGCTCGCCGCCGGTCCAGCGACCAGGTGGTGAACGCCCGGTCCGCGATGAGCTGCGCGCCCGCCTCCTTCTTGATCCTCCCCGCCGCGCCGAAGTGATCCGGATGCGAGTGCGTGACCACGATCGTATGGATGTCCTTGACCCGATACCCGGCGCTCGCCAGTCGGTTCTTGAGCGCCTTCCAACTCGACGGTCCCGGCAGCCCGGGATCCACGACCGCGAGGCCACGATCGTCCATGAGCCCGTACATGTTCACGTGACCCAGACCGGGCATCCAGATCGGGAGCTGCATCCGCAGCACACCCGGCGCCACCTCGGTGATCTCCTCGGAGGCCTGTTCCTGCTCTTGTTTCGGAGGCCTGGACGCCCGTGGGTCGCCCGGCCGACTCGACGTGTCGGTCACCGGCCGAGCGTACCCGCACCCCGCTCGCGTCCCACCCGTCTCACCTCCACCCGAGCGTTCGTCGCCGGGTGGCGGTCAGTCGACAGGTGCGAGCTTGGGCCAGGGTCGGATCGACTCGAGGATCGCCCCCGCGGCCAGACAGAGGTCGTCGCGATGACGAGCGCGACGACCTGGAGGCCGCACGGCATCCCGCCGACGAGCGGCATCGGCACGCTGATCCCCGGCTGACCCGTCATGTTGAAGGGCGCCGTGAACGGAGCCGACAGATACAGGAGGTCGACCTCGCGTCCGTTCACTTCGCCGACGAGACTTCCCTCGGCCTGGAAGGCGGTCGTCGGCGTCGTCGGCAACAGCAACAGGTCCACCTGTTCGAACAGGCGGGCACTCGCTTCCAGGATCTCCTGGCGCCGGCGGACCGCGGCACCGAGATGCTTCGCGCGCAGATTCGGTAACCCTTCGACCGACACCCGCCCCAACATGTCGAGGTCGTCGAGATGATCAATGCACCGGTCGAAGTACCAGGCCGCCATGTTGGCCGCGCCCAGCAGTCCCCAAGCCCGGCCGGGCTTGGGGAACGACACTGCGATGTCGACCAACTCGAGGTCCGCCGCCTCCACCAACGCCTCGGCCCCGGCGCGTGTCACCGCCTCGACGTCACGGTCCGTCTCCGCGTACCCGAGCGTGGAGGTCCACGCGACGCGCCGCCCCGCGAGTAGATCCCGGGCCCGGTCGAGATCCACCGTGATCGGTTCGTAGGGGTCAGGCTTCGGCAAGGAAGTGGGATCCGCGAGGATCGGGCCACTCGTGGCATCCAGATATCGGGCGGCATCTCGGACCGACCGGACCATCGGCCCGCTCACGGACGTCAGACCGGTGTCGAACGGGTCGTACATTCCCCCGTGGCCGATGCGGCCGAAGGTCGGCTTCATCCCCGGTAGCCCCGAGTACGCCGAAGGAATCCGGATCGATCCCCCGCCGTCACTGCCGGTGCACATGGGCAACATGCCCGACGCGACCGCCGCGGCCGACCCACCGGAGGAACCGCCGGGGGTCCGCTCCGGGTTCCAAGGGTTGCGCGTCACGCCGTGCAGCGGAGTCGCCGTGTAGCTCGGAATCCCGAACTCCGGCGCCGTCGTCAGCCGCGGTCACCACCGCGCCGGCGCCTCGGAGCCCGGCAACCTCGGGACAGTCGGCCGGCGCTACGTCGTCACGGAACACGACCGACGCGTGCGTGTCGGGAAATCCCTCGGCCTGGGCCAGCTCCTTGACCCCGATCGGGACCCCGGCGAGCGGACCCGGGTCCTCGCCGCGCGCGACCGCCGCATCCACTGCCGCGGCCTGGCGCTGCGCGCCGTCGGCGTCAACATGGCATACGGCATTCAGTCCTGGATCGAGGCGGGTGATTCGTTCGAGGGATGCGTCCAGGAGCGCGACCGCCCGCACCTCACCGCGTCGCACCGCGTCCGCGAGTTCCCAGGCGTCGCGTTCCCATATCTCGGTCATCCCGACATCCTCTCCGTCGTCTCGCGGCGAACGGCGGCCGCGTAGATCTCGGCAAAGGACGCTCGGACCTCTACCGCGAGTTCATCGAGATCGGCCCAGGAGTCCGCGTCCGCGTACAGCCCGATGTGCAGCGAGTCGCAGTAGGAGAGGACGGCGACGCCCAAGCTCAGGTTCTGCGACAACGGCACGATCGGGTAGGCCTCTTCGAGTCGTGCACCCATGCAGTACAGGGGCGCGGTGGGGCCCGGAACGTTGGTCACCACCAGATTGACAAAGGGCTGATGAGCAACGACGCGGGCCACCACGCCGAGCATCGCGGGCGCGGCGAAGCGAGTGACATCGAGCAGCATGGCGGTGGCCGCAGCCTGGTCACGGTCCTTCAGATCCGCCGTGGTGGCGTTCACCGTGTGCAGCCGCTCCAGCGGATCCGGTGATGCGAGGGGCAGGTCCACGAACATTGCGGCAATGCGGTTTCCCAGGTGGAGCCGCTCGTCGGTGGCCCGCACCGATACCGGACACAGCACGCGGAGGTGATCGGGCACATCGTCACCTCGCTCGAGGAGGCGCCGGCGCAGTGCGCCCCCGATCCCCGTGAGTACGACGTCGTTGACGGTCCCGCCGACCTGCGCGCGCACGTGCTGCACCTCGGCCAACGAGATCCGTACTCCCGCGAAACGTCGGCCCGACGACACCGGTCCGTTCAACGAGGTCCGAGGCGCGATTGGTGAACCCGCGACGAGCGCGCGCACGGCTCGGCCCAGGTCGACCGTCCGCTGCACGACGCGCTGAGGGGTCCGGGCCGCACCGCGCACGGTCCGGAAGAGCTCGCCGGGCTCCGTCGATCGCTCCCGCAAGGTGTCGGCGAGCAGCGCCGCCGCTGACGGCGCGGGTTCGGGCTCCCAGGGAACGGGCAACACCGGCGGTGCTTCGGGCGTCGCGTCGAGCAACACGGTCGCGACGTCGACCCCGGACACGCCGTCGACGAGCGAGTGATGCGTCTTCTGGACGATGGCCACACGGTCGCCCTCGAGACCCTCGACGAACCAGAGTTCCCAGAGGGGCCTCGACCGGTCGAGCATCTGCGATTCGATGCGGCCAACCAACGTCCGCAACTGATCCCAGGACCCGGGTTTCGGCAGCGCGGTCAGTCGGACGTGGAACGAAATGTCGAACCGCTCGTCGTCGACCCAGATCGGACGACCCTGTTCGCCCGGTACCGCCATCAGGCGGCGTCGGAACCTCGGAATCGCGGCGAGCCGCGACAAGACGAGCGCCCGGGCGTCCGCGAGTCGGAACCGACCCGACTGGTCGAAGAACGGTGCGCCCTCCAACATCCCGACCGATCCGACGTGCATCGGGGTAGCCGCCGACTCCAGATGCAGGAAGGAGGCGTCGAGCGCACTCAGTCGGTCGTAGGACACGGCGCGATCGTACCGACCGGTTCCTCAGGACGTATTGGCGACGCAGTCGGTCAGACCGAGATCTCGGGCCAGCTCGTCGGCACGGCCCGACAGCAACGAGCCTTGTGCATTCGCTACTCCCGCGGCTTTGAGGTTCCCGCGCTCCTGGGCATCGAGCGAGTCGTCCGCAGTCGCCAGCGTCCGCCGGACGACATCGAGCCACCGACCGACCGCCGGTTCGACGCTCGCGGGCGCGTCAAGACTCTGGAGCCGGGCCAGGGCCTCCCGCTGGCGGGCCACCGACCGGCGGGCAGCGGCGCGGAGCCGCCCCGACTCGTCGGTCGGGCTCGGCGGCGGCGTCTGCACGCGTCGTCTCGCGACAGATGGCCTGCGCGGCTCGCCGGTACTCGACCGGGGTCATGGGTGGGTCGGCTGCGCAGGCACCCACTCCCAGGACGACGGGGATCACCAGTATCCGAGCGCACCAGGCGAAGCGCCCGGCGCCCCTCGATCCCATGGCGCTGCACCGTACCGCCCGCGGTAGCGTCCGCGGCATGCAGACAGCCACGGCGATCTGGCGGATCTCGCCCGAGCTGATCCACGCGATCGATTCCGGGCTCGGGCTCCCGGTGGACAGCTACCTCAACGGTTCCCAGACCTGGTTCACGGGGGAACCGGTCCTCGAGTGGCGGCTCCATCCATGCGCGGGATACCAACCGCCCGGCGAACTCTCGCCCTACGACCTGTGGGAGCTGGTCACCGACGCACTGACGCAAGGAGCCGATCCGAGCGCGCTGCCGCTCGGGGGTTCAGCGCTCGCGCTCACCGACCTCTGGGACGGACTCGAGTGCTTCCCGGCCTACGGCGACGAACTCGAGCCGGCGACCGTGGTACGGCGAGCGGCGGAACACGTTGCGTTGGCCCCGACCGCGAGCGGTCTCGTGGATCACGGGGCGGTCGGCGACGCGTGGGAGTCCAGCGGTGGGGCGGTTTCGATCATCGAGCTACTCGAGCGTCAGCTCACGGGCTAGCCGTCGACATCGCCCCGCCACGGCGGAACCCTCGGTGCGTCGAAGTCCGCCGGAGACACCTCACCGTCGATCGCCCGAAACGCCAGTTCGCCCCATCGGTGGTATCCGGCCAGCGGCTGGGGCAGTGCATCACGCGGATAGAACCCGACTGATCGCGTCTCGAGCGGGTGACCCTTGAGTTCACCACCGACCATGCGACAGTGGAAGACCAGGGTGTACATGGGGATCCGGGCGAACCCGAGCCGAAGACCGTCGAGTGCACTGATGAGCGCGATGGGTTCGGCCTCGATCCCGGTCTCTTCGAAGACCTCCTTGACCGCGATCTCGGCCGGGGAATATCCGACGTCGGCCCAACCGACGGGGTACAACCAGATCCCGCTGTCCGCCCGCTGAGTCAGGAGCAGCTCGCCCTGCTCGTTCCCGACGATCGCCGCGACGGCGACCTTCGGCGTGACGTAGCCGGCGACTCCTTGGCCCACGGTGACCAGCCACTCTTCGTACAGTGCCTCGGCCTCCGCTTCGTCGATCGCCGCGGCGCGGATGTCGGCTGCGACCTTCAGGACCTCCTCGAATCGCTCGGCCTCATAGAGGCTCTGCGTGAACCCGAGACCGGTGCGCGCAATCGCTGAGAGCGTTTCTGCCCACCGCAGGACATCCGAAGCCGAGATCGCTGCATCCACCGTGCGGACGCTACCCGCGTGTCAGTGCGAGGCGGAGTCCCCGCTCGAGTTCGGCGATCCGGGCCGCGCTCTCGATCTTGCCACCACGATCACGGACGTAGAAGACGTCGACCGCGAGCTCGCCGGTCGTCGACACCTTTGCCACCGTGACATCGAAATCCAGGTCAGCCAGAACCCCGGCCACCGTCGCCAGGAGTCCGATCTCGTCCGGCGCGAACACCTCGACCACGGTGGAATCCGCCGAGGCCTCCTGGAACACCTTGATCCGGACCTCGGTCGACGGGTCTCGCACCTCGGTGTCGCCGTAGACCTCGCGCCGAGCGGCCAGACCCTCCTCGAGTGGGACGGATCCGGCCAAGACCCCTTCGATCGTCTCGGTCGCACGCTTCTGGCCGGTCTCGTCGCCGAGCCGATCGAAGGTGTCGGAACCAACGAAGATCTCGGCCGCGCGCCCGTCGGGCAGGGAATGCGCCGTCGCCGACACGATGTCGAATCCGACGAGACTGAGTCCCCCCGCGACACCGGCCAACAGACCCGGCCGGTCATCGGCACCCACCGCGCACTGCCAGTTGCCGTCAGCCAGACGGTCCCATTCCACGATCACCCCGGGTGCGCTCGAGCGCGTCGACCAGGGGTTCGATGACACCGCGGTCCGGAGCGGGCGCGCGCCCTTCGAACCACGACTGGGTTCGGTCGTAGAGCTCGGCGACCAGCGCGGCTTTCCCCGCACCCCAGGCGGCCGGTCCGGTCGCACGCGAATCAGCGACCGTCAGCAACGTCAGAAGGCGCAGACGCTCCTCGGTGGCGACCTCGTCGCCGAACTGCTCGATCGCGACCGGATCGGCAAGGTCACGACGGGTAGCGGTGTCCGCCATGAGCAGGTGGCGCCGGACCAGCCACACGAGGTCATCGACGACGGCGCCGGCCAATCCGATGCGCTCCCCGATCACCCGTGCGCTGTCGGCACCAACGAGGGTGTGGTCCCCCGCCTGGCCTTTCGCGATGTCGTGGAGCAAGGCACCGAGCAACAACACCTCGGGCTGCGCGAGTTCATCGACGACCCGTGCCCATCGGGGCTCCGGCTCGTCCAACAACACCGCGGCCTCGGCCACCGCCTCGAGCAGATGACGATCGACGGTGAAGCGGTGATACGAGTTGCGCTGCGGCAACCAGCGAACGTCCTCCCACTCCGGGAGCACTAATCGAAGAAGATGCTCATGATCGAGCGCCTCGCAGACCTCGATCAGTGGGCGTCCAGCTCCGAGCACCGCAAACAGGTCACCGCGAGCCTGGTCGTCCCAGGCCACCGTTTCGAGGTTGCGCATCGCTGCCAAGGTCGATCGGTCGATTCGGGAGCCGGTCTCGACCGCGACCCGAGCGACCTCGAGCACTACCCCTCCCGAAACGGGGGGCGGGGCCGAGTCACCGAAGACGACCCGACCGCTCCGCACCTCGAGCCCGCGTCCGACGGCGACCGAGCCACGGCGGCGGCGGCGTGCCGGCTTCTCGGCCAGGCGCGCCCAGGCATCGTCCGCGACCCAAGCGACCCGCCGCGCCGCGCCAGCGAGTCGCCGCACCAGGGCGTCGGCGTCCTCGGCGCCGACCGCCTCGGCGACCGCGTCCTGCTCCTGCAACGCGAGCACATCCGAGCGAACCCCGGTGACTCGGTGGAGCGCCACGCGCACGTCGAGCAGAATCTCGTTCGCGGCCTCCAGCATCTCGAGATCGTCATGGTGAATGGCGTCGATCGCCGCGAGCGCCGCAAATCCGCCTTCGGGGCCGACGGTCGCACCGGCCCACCGGAGGGCCTGGACGTCCCGCAGGCCGCCGGCCCCGTCCTTGATATTGGGCTCGAGCATTTCCGCGACATGACCGGGGCGGTGTCGCCGCAGCACGGAAGCCTGAGCCAGCTCGGCGACCAGGGCCGGCCCACGCTTGCGCGCCTGAGCGGTGACATCGGCGATCAGGGCCTCGGCCGCACCCGATGCCGCACCCCCGACGACCCTGGCTTCCAGGAGGCCCGTGAGCGTGTCCAGGTCAGTCGCAGCGAGCCGCCGCGAATCCTTGACGGTGCGAGTCGCATGGCCAAGCACGAACCCGGCATCCCAGAGGGGATACCAGCAGGCATCGGCAATGGCGGCGACGTCGGCGGGGTCTTCGTAGACCAGCAGCACGTCGAGGTCGGAGCCGGGACAGAGTTCCCGACGGGCATACGAACCGAGTGCGACCAGAGCCACGGCTTGGTCGGCGAAGTCCACCAAGACCGCACGAAGGGAGGCATCGACGAGATCCGCGAGCGCCCTGCCGAAGTAGACCCCGCCGAGCGTCGTATCCGCGACGAGCGCGTCACGGGCGGCCCGGAGCGGGGCCGAGCCTGGTGCCCCCGTCACAGGGCGTCCGGACCTGCCTCGCCGGTCCGAACCCGGATCACGCTGTCCACAGCCGTCACCCACACCTTGCCGTCGCCGATCTTGCCGGTCCGGGCTGCCTCGACGATCGTCGCCGCGACCGCCTCGGCTTCACCCTCGTCGACGAGAACTTCGACGCGCACCTTCGGAACGAAGTCCACCTCGTATTCGGCCCCGCGGTAGACCTCGGTGTGGCCGCGCTGGCGTCCGAACCCCTGGACCTCAGACACGGTGATCCCCTGGACGCCATGCGCCTTGAGTGCTTCCTTCACGTCGTCGAGACGGAAGGGCTTGATGATCCCAGTCACGAGTTTCATCGTTCTCCAGTCCTCACAATCTCAGACCCGGTCCAGCGCGTATGCCACTTCCGAGTGTTGCGTCAGGTCGAGTCCGGTCTCCTCGGACTCCTCGTCCACCCGCAATCCGCCCGGCAGGAGTGCATCCAAGGCCTTGCAGATCACGTACGTCAAAACGAACGAGAACACGATGGTGGCACCCACTGCGAGCAACTGTTCACCGAGCAGGCCCCAGCCACCTCCGAAGAAGACGCCGTCGCGGGCACCCGGGTTCACCGCGGTGTCAGCGAAGAACGCAACCAGGATCGAGCCCAGGATACCGCCGACCAGGTGCACGCCGATCACATCGAGTGAGTCGTCGTAACCGAATCGGAACTTCATGCTCACGGCGAGGAAACACGCGGCGCCGGTGATACCGCCGATCGCGAGCGGTGCGAGACCACCGACGAAACCAGCGCAGGGCGTGATCGCGACGAGTCCCGCGACAGCGCCCGAAGCGGCACCCAGCGTCGTCGCGTGACCGCTCCGGATCTTCTCGACGATGAGCCATCCCAGCATGCCCGCCGCAGCCGCCATGTGGGTGTTCATGAAGGCCTGCGCGGCCAACCCGTTCGCCCCGAGGGCGGAGCCCGCGTTGAAGCCGAACCAGCCGAACCACAGAATTCCGGTACCGATCAAGGTCAGTGGCAGGGAGTGGGGCGGCATCGGGTGTTTCGGCCAACCCCGTCGCTTGCCGAGCACCAACACGACCGCAAGCGCGGCGATGCCGGCATTGATGTGCACGACGGTCCCGCCGGCGAAGTCCAGTGCGCCGCGCTTGTACAGCCAACCGCTGGGCGAGAACACCCAGTGGGCGATCGGCGAATAGACCAAGAGCGCCCAGAGGCCGAGAAACCACACCCATGCCGAGAATCGCATGCGGTCCGCGATCGCGCCCGTGATCAGCGCGGGGGTGATCACGGCGAACATCAGCTGATAACTGCTGAACACCATCGGCGGGATCGTGAGTCCCTCGAGCCCGGGCGGGGCGGATAACGCCACGTCCTTCATGCCGAGGAAATCGAAATTCCCGATGAACGCCCCTTTCCCTCCGAACGCGAGCGAGTAGCCCACGATCGCCCAGAGCACACTGACCAGCCCCAGCGAAAAGAAGTTCTGCATCAGCATGCCGAGCACGTTCTTGGCTCGCACCATGCCGCCATAGAAGAGCGCCAGACCTGGGGTCATGAACATGACCAGAGCTGCTGACGCGATGACCCAAGCGGTATCTCCGGAGTTCACCGTCACCTCCCGGTTTTTCGGTGACGTCAGTCTGAAGATGGCCCGTTTCGTGAGTGTGGCCGTTTTGTTTCGAGCGTGTTACGCGTGCTCAGGGACGCCAGGTGCTCTGGCCGTTCTCCCACGGCTGCTCATTGAGCAGACCCGCGAACTCGTAGGCGTTGCGCGGGCCCGAGAACCAATAGCCCTGGGCCCGATCACAACCGAGCTCCACCAGCGCGCGGAGCTGGCCACTGGTCTCGACCCCTTCGGCGACCACCGAGAGGCCGAGCGCATGTCCGAGGCTGACCACCGCCGCAACGATGGCCGAATCCTCCCCTTCTGTCCCAAGGCCGTCGACGAACGAGCGGTCGACCTTCACCGAGTCGACCGGGAATCGCTTGAGGTACCCGAGCGACGAATACCCCGTCCCGAAGTCGTCGATCGAGAGCCGAACGCCGAGCGCCTTGAGGTCGCGCATGATCTCGACGGACGAGTCCTCCATCAGCACGGTCTCGGTGATCTCGAGACACAACCGCGACGCCACGCTGCCGTTGCCCTCGATGACCTGACGGACGCGCCGTGCGAGATCGGTCTGGGCCACCTGTCGCGCCGACAGATTGACCGCCATCGTGAAATCAGGGGGGAGGAGTCCGACCTGCTCCCATCGAGCGACGGTCCGGCAGGCCTCGGCCAGGGCCCACTCACCGAGCGGGATGATGAGTCCCGTGTCCTCGGCCAGGCCGATGAACGCGTCCGGCGTCACCAAGCCGAGCTGTGGATCCTGCCACCGGAGGAGGGCTTCGCCGCCCACGCAGCGGCCGGTGCTCAAATCCACGATCGGTTGGAGGAAGAGCCGGAATTCGTCGTTCAAGATCGCGCGTTCGAGTCGCGCCTCCATGTCGAGTCGCCGATGCCTCGTCGACCGCATCTCGTCGTCGAAGATCTCGTAACGTGCCTTGCCATGCTGCTTCGCTTCGTACATGGCAGCATCGGCGTCGCGAAGCAGCGAGTCCGGTGTGCTGTCGGGCGACGCGATCGCAATACCCATGCTGGCCGCGAGCCGGCGGTCCTCGCCGTCCAGCGACACCGGTTCCTCGATGACCTCGAGCAATCGCTCGGCGATCTCCCGCACCTGCGCCGCCGCCGCGTCCGCGTCGAGGCCCTCGCACAGGACGGTGAACTCGTCGCCACCGAATCGCGCGACCACGTCGCTCGGACGCATGTGATCGTGCAATCGATCGGCCAGGATCCGCAGGAGCACGTCGCCGGCGTCGTGGCCGAGGCCGTCGTTGACGTGTTTGAACCTATCGAGATCCATGAAGAGCACCCCGAGGGCGCTGCCGTCGCGCTTGGAGCGGACAATCGCCCGACCGAGAAACTCGACGAACAACACCCGATTGGGCAGGCCGGTCAACGCGTCATGGTTCGCCCGGTGGGCCAGGAGTTCCTCAGCCGCCCACCGCTCCACCGCGATCGCCGCGGTCTGGGTGAACATCTCGACCAGTGACGTCTCGATCTCCCGATCGGATCCGGGATCACGGCGGAGTCCGGCAAGGACGCCGATCACCCGCCGTCCGACGGTGTCCATGATCGGCATTGCGGTGACGTGCTGGATGCCATGACGGCCCAGGACGGAGAGGGGCGCGGCCGCGCCGCCGGGGTCGACCACCACATCATCCGCGCGGCCGTCGAGAGATCGACCGAGCAAGGTCGTCGCCGCATCGAGGCTCAGCTCACTACAACTGTCGGCAACCTCCACGGGCAGACTCGGCGCGGCGACGAGCCGCACGCGCCGCGGCTCGTCGGCGACCAGGAAGACTGCGAACTCGTGGTCCAACCTGCGCTCCAGAACCTCGCACACTCGACCGAGCGTCGTCGGCAGCGAGGCACCTCGGGCAATGAGCGTGAGGATCTCGGCCTGATCGGCAACGAGCCGCTCCGCTTCCACCCGTTCTGTGACGTCGCGGGTCGTGACCACGATCCCCGCGACGGCGGGATCGTCCCTCAGGTCCCGGGTGACGGACTCCACCCAACGCCATCGGTCGTCGGCGGCCAGCAGCCGGAACCGCACCGGTTCTGTGTGGCCGGAGACCAGCTGATCGGTGAAGGCCGCCACGGCCTCGTCGCGGTCGTCGGGGTGCATCTGGGAGATCGGATCGGTGGTGCTGCGGTCGTTCGCCTCGAACCCGAACAGTCGGTTGGCCGCCGGACTCGTGTAGACGATCTGGCCGCCGTCACCGACCACCGTGATCACGTCCGAGACCTTCTCGACCAGCGCGAGCAGTTTCGCGTCACTGCGGGCCGCGGCGGCCTCGGCCTCGACCCGGTCCGAGACGTCGCGAACCGTGATCACGACGCCCTCGACATCGGGATCGTCGAGTCGGTTGTGCCCCATCGCCTCGACCACCCGGATCGCCCCGTCCGCAGCGAGGATCCGGACCGGGATCGGGCCTTGGATCCCGGGATCCGTGAAGGCTCGGGCAACCGTGGCCGCGACGTGCTCGCGGTCCTCCTCGACGACGAAATCCAGCGCAAACCGGCCATGACCCTCGTGAGGTTCGAATCCCATCATGCGCGCCGTCGCAGGACTCGAGTACTTGACCGTCCCATCGGCCGCAAGCACGATGACACCTTCGGCCATGTTCTGGACCAGACCGCGGAACGCGCGCTCGCTCGCTCGCACTTTCTGTTCCATCTCGGCGCGGTCGGACACGTCTCGGGCGTTGACCACAATGCCTTCGACACCGGAGACCTCGAGAAGGTTCGTGAAAACCAACTCGACCAGGTGGTAACGGCCGGTCGCGGCGCGAACGCGGGCCGTCACTTCACGCGGTGGAGCACCGGAGCCCGCTTCGAGCACCTCCGCGGCGGCCGTGCTCACCAGGTCGCGATCGTCCTCATGGACGACCGGTTCGGTCGGGTCGAACCGCTCGGGCACGTCGAAGCCGAGGAATCGCACCGCCGGGGGGCTCGCGTACTGCAGCTGCATGTCGTCGCCCAGCACGATGACGAGATCGGTCGCGTGCTCGGCGAGGGCGCGGAACCTCAACTCGCTCTCGCGCGTCGCTGCGATCAGCTTCGGCCCTTCCGACCGCGCCGACCAAGGCCGCCGCCAGTCCCGAGCAGGCTTCCATCGACTCGAGCGTCGGTTCGGCGTCGGCGGCCCAGTCGCACCGCACGACCCCGACCGTGCCGCCGTCACCCGCGATGACCCATCCGCCTTGCGGGCCGCATTCCGTCGTGTTCACGAACGGCCCGTCGGGTGTCGCCTCGAAATCATCGCCGCGAACGATGCCGTCCTCGGTCGAGTAGCTCGGCTCGGTTTCGTCGCCGACGAACACCGCCGCCCGGGAGGCCCCGAGGTGATCGGCCATCGCGTCGAGAACTCCGAGTACGCGTCGTTCGATCGTGTCGGATGTTGCATCCACCAAGAACCGGGACTGCGACACGACGAGCCGATCGACCTCGACTCGGCGTCGCAGCTCGGCCACCGCGTGTTCCCGGGCAGTGATGTCGACACCGATCGTCACGTAGGACCGGACCTCGCCGTCGGCATCACCGACCGGTGCGGTTGCGGTCGCCACCACGACCTCGGACCCATCCCGGTGTGAGAACGTCCCGGTCGCGGTGACCGCCTCGCCGGTCCCGACCCGATCGACCGCCTTCAGGGCGCGCTCCCGTTCGGGTTTCGACAGGAACGGAACACCCTCGCCGACGACCTCGTCGGCGCCCCAACCGAAGAGTTCTTCGCAGCCCGGGTTCCAGAGCTGCACCCGGCCCGCCAGGTCAGAAACGAAGATTGCGACCGGCGCAGAATGCGCGAGCGTGCGCGAACGCGACGTCACGAGCGTCGTGGTCGACCGATTCACGCCCCAGATCAGCTACCCCCGGCAGCGGTTGCGCCACCTCGGCCGGCGCGTCGCCGGAACTGGCCGGCTCGCGATCCGGACTGGGACTCCGATGTAGCAGCTGCGGATCGCCAGGTCCGTCGCTGATGTCGGTCATGGTCACGACGGCGCCGCCGCCGGCCTCGACTGGCACCGGTGTCAGCACCACGTCGTAGGACCGTTTCCCGATTCGGGCAACGTCGCTCCAGGGCTCAGTCAGGGCACCAGCGGCAATCCAGTCGTCGAGGTCGTCGCTGATCGCGTCGAGCGTGGTCAGCGGGTGGCCGGCGACGGCCTCGGTCCACGCCCTCCAGGTGGTGTTGGCGAACTCGACCGCACCATCGGGTGCGAGGTAGCCCACGGCGACCGGCAAGGTGTCGAGGAGCACCTCATAGGGGTCACGGTCGTCCCCGTCGCAGCCCGCGGCGCGGGACCCCGCCGAGGGGGTCGCGGGGGTTTCAGACCCCGAAGCAGCCGGGTCCGACCGAGGCATCGTGCGGCCCGCCGCCTGACCGATGGTTCCGACGAAGTAACCGGACATACCGGGAGCGGTGATCCCGGCGACCACGACCCGCACCTGCTCAACGACGCCATCGAGGCGGTGGAGCCGAGCCGGAAACGCCGAACGCGAACCGCTGGTACCCGCGGCCTCCAACGCCCGGCGGAATCGGTCCCGGTCGTCCTCGTGAACGACTTCGAGCCAGTCCCATCCGAGGTTCGGTGCCTCGATCGGTCCGATGAGCCTCCCGAGTGCGTCGTTCGTCTCGAGGACCCCGGCACGCAGGTTTCCCTTGAAGAGGCCGAGGTCTTCGCGAAGGGCACGATCCTCGAGGTCGGTTCGGACCGACAACGGTCCGTCGGCGCCAGCCTCAGGTGGTTCTAGCGCGGTTGGCCCACGCAACGCCGTCGGATCCCCGTTCACAGGCAAAGTCTCGGCGCGAGACCCCCCAGCCTTGAGGTCTCGGGCTTGCGCTACCTGCCGGAACGCAGGTACTTGGCGTGTGCGACACCCCAGGCCAGCAGCAGCGGGCCGAGATCGGGATCCCCCAATTCGCCCAGCTGGCGAGGGTTGAGGGCGTAGAGATCCTCTGGATGGGTTCGTTCCTCGAAGGGATCCCGCACCACTGCCGGCACTCCCAGATCCGCCAAAATCTCTGTCGGCTCGGCCACCGCGTCGCGCACGATCTGGAGCGGGGTCAGCCGCTGCGAGCCCGGCTCGGCCGCGAAGAAGCGCTCCAGCTCCCGACCGATCCGGCGCGCCGCATCCACCCCGGCGCGGTCGGCACGAGCCAGCGCAGCCGCATGCGTTTCGGACGAGACCCCACCCCACGCCGTGAGCACGCGATCCACCTCGGCCCGCACCCAGCGCGGCAACTGACGAGCGACCCCCCGACAGATCGCATCGCCAACGGCGGCAATCTGTTCCCGAGCCTCGCGATCATCAGCGGTCACGCCAAGATGGTCTCATGCGGATCGTGGCGCTGTCGGTGTTCGAACGAGTCGTGTATCACTGCCACTGCCCCGACCCGACCGATCCCGGCCGACCGACCCTTGAGGTGGACGCCGTGCTCCGACCGGGTGACGCCGATGGACCCTTGATGGTGCCGGTCGCGGACTACAAGCGCATGGCCGGGTTCGACGTTGCCGCCGCGAACCTCCCCGCATTCCGGAACGCGGGGCGCACCGCGGTTCTCGACGGCGTCGAGTACCTGACGTTCCCACTCTGGCAGCCTGTGTCCTGAAGCACCGCGGGGTGATCGGCTGAGCTGCGCGGGACGCACACCAGGCGACGAACCTCGTGATGCAGGGGCTCACCCCTCGAGGATGTCGCCCTCCATCCGGTTGACGGTGCAACCGACGCCCTCGAGATATCCGATCGCGCCGTCGACCGCGGCATCCTCGCCGGCCAACTCGAGAATGACCCAGCCCGAATTGGCTTCGACGGCGGCGCGGCGCAGGTTGGGCACGACATCGTGCGCCTGCATCATCTCGTAGAGCATCGGGCGATCCACGAGTTCCTCCGGGAACGACACGTGCAGTCGAATCTTCATCGCACTCCCACCGAATCGAGCACGGCGGTCGGAGAACCGACCAGGCCGGTGATGAACGGACCGAACTCGGCGTAGCGCGCCGAGACTTCGTCGAATCGCATCTCGTAGACGATCTCCTTCAGCGCCACGATGTCGTCGGCGAAGAGCGTGACGCCCCACTCCCAGTCATCGAGGCCGGTCGAACCGGTGATGAGCTGCAGGACGCGACCGGCGTAAGACCGACCCACCCGGGCGTGCCCGGACATCAGCTGCTTTCGCGCATCGAAATCCAGCGAGAACCAGTTGTCATCCGCGGCGCGGCGCTTGGACATCGGATAGAAGCACATCGCCGCCTTCGCCGGCAGGCGCGGATGGATGCGCTGCTCCCGGTAATGCTCAATCCGTTCCCGCCAGACCGCGAGCCCGGCCTCGACCTCGTCGGCGCCGGTCACGCCCTCGTCGGCCGCCAGGCGGGCCCGCTCGTCCGCTTCGGTCTGGGCATACTCGGACTGTTCGGTCAGCGACACGTAGGAGTATTCGGCGACGAGCGGTCCCTCCAGCAGCTCCTGCTGGAATCGCTGGAGGCGGGTGAGGTCCGGCCCGAGCGCCATGACCGACACGTCGGCCTTGTGACCGAGGACGGCGGCGACCACGGCCTGATGGCCATCGGCCTCGAGCGCAGCGATCGCATCGAGAACTGGCTTTGCTGCACCCGGCGCGGCCGACCGGGATCGATCGACCCGGTAGTAGAGGTGCAGGACACCCCAGCCGACGGACGGACTCACGGACTCCAGTGGCATGGCGCCGAGGCTACAAGCGACCGTCGACAACTACAGGGCTGGAGCCCCAGCACCACCGAGCAGGTCCCGGAACGAGATCGTCGCGTCGGCCGGCGGAGCGGAGAGATCCAAATCCTTGCCGAAGTCCGAGAACTCGAAGTCCATGCTCACCGCCACTCCCGCAGCGCGGAAACTCATCGTGTACCGGTATGGCAAGCCGTCATCACCGATCCAGACATCCATCGGGATCGTCGAGGGAAGCTGGTCCCGAACGCCGTCGACGGAATCCCGTAGCTCGCCGCTCACGTTGTCCAGGGCCCGGTCGGTATCGACCTGGGCGCGGTAGTGCCTCACGTCCACGCCGCCGATCTGCTCAGAACCGATCAGTTCGACCGTTCCGGCCTCGCGTAGACCCTGGAGGGCATCGCCAGGATTCTCGGTCGGAGACTGGCCCGCCACATCACCGAAGTCGGCGAGATCGATCTCGACCCACTCGACACCGTCGGGTAGCCGAGCGCCCTCACCGACGAGACCGCCGAGATTCATGTACATGACCCCGTTCACCAGTCGTGCTTCGACGGTGCGCGCACCGGGTGGGGCATCGGGAATACCGGACAGGTCCATCCGCATCGACAGCGCCGAACCGGAGAAGTCCAGATCTCCTTCGAAGGGCAACGCCATCGAATCGCCGTCGATGTCGACCGCGATCGTGCCGCGGAAGTGCGCAGTGCCCACGTCGGCTGCGGCCGCCGGAGCGCCCGTCACCAGTTCGAGAGTCGAGACCTTGGACGACCTGACCGCCTTTTCGGCGGTCCCACCACACGAAGCAAGGGCGAGCAGGGCAACGACAGCAGTGACCACGAGACGACGCATCGGTTCCTTCCGTATCGAAACTTCCCCGGGTCATCGGCGCCGGCGATCGTCGTCTGAAGGCGACGGCGACGCGATTGGGCCGCCCCGAAGGGCGGCCCAATCGACGTTCGTACGGTGTTCGGGTGGAGCTAGAAGCCCATGCCACCCATGTCGCCCATGCCACCCATGTCGCCACCGGGCATCGGCGGTGCTTCCTTCTCGGGCTTGTCGGCAACCACGGCCTCGGTGGTGAGGAACAGGGCCGCGATCGAAGCCGCGTTCTGCAGCGCCGAGCGGGTCACCTTCGCCGCGTCGATGACACCGGCCTTGACGAGGTCCTCGTAGTCACCAGTGCCGGCGTTGAGACCGTTCGCACCCTTGAGGTTGCGCACCTTCTCCACGATGACGCCACCCTCGAGACCGGCGTTGAGCGCGATCTGCTTGAGCGGCTCCTCGAGCGCACGGGCAACCAGGTTCGCGCCGGTGGCCTCGTCGCCATCCAGGCTCTTGGCCAGCGTGAGCACCTTCGCCTGGGCCCGCAGGAGGGCGACGCCGCCACCAGGGACGACGCCCTCTTCGACAGCGGCCTTGGTCGTCTGCACTGCATCCTCGATGCGGTGCTTCTTCTCCTTGAGTTCCACCTCGGTCGCGGCGCCGACCTTGATGATCGCCACGCCGCCCGACAGTTTCGCGAGACGCTCCTGGAGCTTCTCACGGTCGTAGTCGGAGTCGGTCGTGTCGATCGCGGCACGGATCTGGTTGATCCGGCCCGCCACGTCCGAGCGGGTGCCTGAGCCCTCAACGATGGTCGTCTCGTCCTTGGTGACGACGACCTTGCGGGCCTTGCCGAGCATCGCGAGATCGATGCCCTCGAGCTTGAGGCCGACCTCCTCGGAGATGACCTGGCCGCCCGTGAGGACCGCCATGTCCTGGAGCATCTCCTTGCGCCGCTCACCGAAGCCCGGCGCCTTGATGGCCACCGACTTGAACGTGCCCCGGATCTTGTTGACGACGAGCGTGGCCAGGGCCTCGCCCTCGACGTCCTCGGCGATGATCGCCAGCGGCTTGCCCGACTGCATGACCTTCTCGAGGACCGGCAGCATGTCCTTGACCGCTGCGATCTTCGAGCTGACCAGGAGCACGTAGGCGTCGTCGAGGACGGCCTCCATGCGCTCCGGGTCGGTCACGAAGTACGGGGAGATGTAGCCCTTGTCGAAGCGCATGCCCTCGACGAGGTCCAGCTCCATACCGAAGGTCTGGCTCTCCTCGACGGTAATGACGCCGTCGGTGCCGACCTTCTCGAGCGACTCAGCGATCATCGTGCCGATCTCCGCGTCCGCGGCCGAGATGGCCGCGACGTTGGCGATCTGCGCCGGGTCGGTCTTCACGCTCTTCGAGAGCGAGCGAATGGAGTCGACCGCCTCGACGACGCCGGCCTCGATCCCCTTCTTGAGGACCATCGGGTTCGCGCCGGCCGCCACGTTGCGGAGGCCCTCACGCACCATCGCCCACGCGAGCACGGTGGCGGTCGTCGTGCCGTCACCGGCGACGTCGTCGGTCTTCTTGGCGACTTCCTTGACCAGCTCGGCGCCGATCTTCTCGTAGGGGTCCTCGAGGTCGATCTCCTTGGCGATGGAGACGCCGTCATTGGTGATCGTGGGTGCGCCCCACTTCTTCTCGAGGACGACGTTGCGGCCCTTGGGGCCAAGCGTGACCCGGACGGCATCGGCGAGCTTGTTCATGCCCGCTTCAAGCGACCGACGGGCGTTCTCGGCGTAAGCGATCTGCTTCGACATTGCGGCGTACCCCCTGGGGGATCGGTGACGGGGTTGAAGATTGGAGTTAGCACTCAGGTCTCACGAGTGCTAGTCCATGTTGGCACTCGCAGCCCGTGAGTGCAAGTTGGTCGCCAGGCGGGGCCGAACTGGAGCACGTTCGACCTCCGCCAAGGGTCCAGTACGATGGAAGGCCGCCGAGCGACGGTATCCGCACCGCCCGGCGAGAGCTTCGGAGGGACAGTTCAGTGGTCACACGTCGACGCCTTGGACGGTTCATCGTCCTCTTCCCGGGCCGAGCCGGCGGAACCTTTCTGCTCCGCTGCCTCAACGACCACCCGGAGCTCCGGGTCAAAGGCGAGCCACTCGGGGTGATCGCACCTCGGGGCGCGGACGCCCAGCTCGATTTCCTTCGCAAGTACTACCGGGGGCCCCTCGTCAGCCGCCTGCGTGCGGTCGGGATCCTCACCAAGTTCCCGGACATCGTCGATCCGGCCCGGACTGCCGACTTCCTGCGTACACAGCGCTGCCAGGTGATTTCGCTCGAGCGAAGAAACCACGTGAAGACCGCGGTCAGCATCATCCGCGGCCACCGACTCAAGGAGTTGACGGGGAAGTGGAACAAGTACTCCGCCGCGACCGAAATCGAGGCGTTCGATATCGACCCGGAAGACTTCGCGAGGCGACTGGAGCGGAGTAGCGCCCGAAAGGCGGCGACCGCCGAGTACGCGGCCACCCTGGGACTCCCGCTCATGCGACTCACCTACGAGGAACTCCTCACCGATCCGGACGCGAGCTTCACCCGGGTCTTCGAGTTTCTCGACGTCACCCCTCGCTCGGTGACGAGCGAAACCCAGAAGGTCACGAGCGACGACCTCCGCGACTCGGTGCGGAACTTCGACGAGCTCCGCGCCCTGTACGTCGGCACGGAGTTCGAGCCCATGTTCGACGAAGTCCTGGTTCCAGGCATTTCCTGAGCCTCCGCACGTTATGGTGCCTTCGTGGCGGAGATGCACGATGCGACCGAGGAGTACCTCGAGACGATCCTCGAGCTCGAGGAGGAGGGCATCGTCCCGATCCGGGCCCGCCTCGTCGAACGACTCGGCGTCTCCGCTGCCCTCGGTCTCCGAGCAGGTCAACCGGCTCGTCGGCGGTGGCTACACCGAACTGCTGGACGACCGGAGCCTCCGCCTGACCGCCAAGGGCCGTGAACTCGCGACCTCGGTCGTTCGGCGCCATCGCCTGGCCGAACGCCTCCTCGTCGATGTCATCGGCCTGGAGTGGGAAAAGGTCCATCGCGAGGCCGATCGCTGGGAACACGCGATTTCGGCGGACGTCGAGGCGAAGCTCGTCGAACTCCTCGGCGACCCCGGAACCTGTCCGCACGGCAACCCGATCCCCGGCTCGGGAAATCCGACGAGCAGCGAACACCACATCTGCATGGCGGACTCGGCGCCCGGACCCTGCACCGTCTCCCGTATCAGCGAGAAGCTGGAACTCGATGACGACGCCCTCGGACTCCTTGCGGACGCCGGCCTCATTCCCGGCGAACATGCCGAACTCCTCGACGTCGCCGCATCCGGCGTGACCGTGACGACGGGCACCGGTCAGCACCTGATCCCTGAGCGCCTCGCACGGCTCATGTGGGTCACGCCGGCGGGCGCCTGAGCCTTCACCGCCGCGGTCGCATCAGTGCACGGTGAAGGAACTCACCATGCCCTTCTCCTCGTGGTCGTCGATCCCGCAGACGACGCGGTAGCGACCCGGCTGGTCGAGTTCGAGCACGACGCGACCGGTCTTGCCGGGCTTGGTGGGTCCGACCTCGCCCATCACCTTCCCCTTCGGGCTGAAGACCTCGAACTCGTGTTCCTCGGAAGCCGCGGCATTGTGCATTTGGAACTCCACGACCTGACCGGATTCGAAGGACTGTTCGGCAATCCCCTGGAACTCGTAGTCGACCGCATCCACGAGCACCGTCCGGTTCGCGGCGCCGACCTCGGCACCGCCCTCACCTGTCACCGTGATCGGCGTCCTGATGCCATCGCCTTTCATGCCGGGCTTACAGGCGACCTCGTACTCACCGGCGCGAGGTCCACGGTGAAGCTGCGGGTGGTCCCCGGTCCGATGTTCTCGACTTCCCCCTTGACCTCGTCACCGGGCCCGTAGACGTAGACCTCTGTGACGTCGCCACCATCGTTCTTGACGTCGAGGGTCAGCTTGCCGGCGTCGAACTTCGTCGGTTTCGACGTCGCACGCCGTGTCGCCCGCGTGACCGCCACTCCGCCGCCGCCCGATGAGCTACAGGCGGCGGCTATCGCAGCGTGGCCAAGGACCGGCACCGGGCAGTCGGAATCGGGCACGCATGGATTCCTCCGTTTCGAACCAGCAGAGTGAGTGGAAATCCGGGACGTGCCGGTCAGGCGAGCGGTTCGACACCGGGGTGCCCGACATCGAGCCGCACTCGAGGCTTCTCGATGCTTCCGGCTCGACCTCGACGTCCCGAAGAACAAGTCCGCGGCAGAACAGGAACATCGTCGGGACGAGGTACGCGCACCAGACCACGACCTCGAGGACGGTCATCGTCGGCGAGAAATTGAAGATGCCCTTGAGGATCGCGCCGTACCAACTCGTGACGGAGTACCACGACGAGATGTCCCAGACGGTCGCCGACCCGAAGGTGATGATGCCCGCCTCCTGGAGGTCGTGGAATCCGTAGGCGAGTACGCCCGCAGCGACGACGATGAGGCCGAGGCCGGTCCAGGCGAAGAACTTCGAGAGGTCGAGCGTGACCGCCCGGCGGTAGATCAAGTATCCGAGCACGATCGCCGTGAGCAGACCGAGGACCGCGCCGACGAGCGGTTGAAGGGTCGACTCGGTCGCCTGCGCGTTCGCCCAGAGAAAGAGCGCCGTCTCCAACCCTTCCCGAGCGACCGCGACGAAGGCAGTCACCACGAGGGCCATCGTTCCCATCGCCAACGCCGCGTCGAGTCGACCGTGAAGCTCAGCTCGCATGGAGCGGGCGGCGCGACGCATCCAGAAGATCATCCAGGTCACGAAGCCCACCGCGAGGATCGACATGACGCCGCCGAACGTCTCCTGGGCTTCGAAACTCAGCGACTGGGAGGTGAACGTCAACAGCGCGCCGAACCCGAGGCTGAGCGCAACCGCCGCGCCCACGCCCAACCACAAGGGCACCAACCCGTCGCGGCGGTCGACTTTCACCAGGTAGGCGACCAGGATCCCGACGACCAGCGCGGCCTCGAGTCCTTCGCGCAGCCCGATCAGATAGTTGCTGAGCATTCGGCACCTCAGTGACTTACTTAGGTACGCCTAACCTAAGCATTTCCGCGGCCAACTGTCAACCCGGTCGACGGTGCGGGGCCACCCAGTTCGGCGCGCCCGATCAGCCGCCGGCCACGGCCGGAACGATGCTCACGGTCTGCCCGTCGGTGACCTCCGTCTCGAGACCATCGAGGAACCGGATGTCCTCCTCGGCCACGAACACGTTGACGAAACGGCGGAGCTCGCCCCCATCGTCGAACAGTCGACCGCGGAACCCAGGATGGGCGGTCTCCAGCGCCCCGAGCACCTCGGTGAGCCGGCCGGCCTCGAGTGCGACCTCGCCGGCCCCGCCGGAAAGCTCGCGGAGTTGCGTCGGTATACGAACGGTGACCGTCATGCGGAGTCCTCTCGGCGGGTTGGCAAGATTGCGAAAGCAGTACGAGTCGAGTTCACGCGAGGTCCTCGGGATCGAATGCAGCGTGGAAGGCGTCGAGGTTCGGCGCGATGGTCGCGGTCGGTCCGACGTGGTTCGTCACTGCATCCAAGGTCTTGAGCCCATGACCGGTGATGTAGGCGACGACGCGCTCGTCCGCGCGAATCGTTCCGTCAGCGGCGAGTTTCGCGAGCGTCGCAATGGTCACGCCCCCGGCGGTTTCGGCGAAGATCCCCTCGGTCCGTGCGAGCAACCGGATCGCCTCGACGATCTCGTCGTCGGTCACCGCCGAGAAGCCGCCACCGCTCTGACGCACCGCGTCGAGCGCGAAGTACCCGTCGGCGGGGTTGCCGATCGCCAGCGACTTGGCGATGGTGTCGGGCTTGACCGGTTTGATGGTGTCCGAATCGTCGAGCCAGGCGCTCGCGACGGGGGAACACCCCAATGCCTGCGCACCGGACACACTCACCTCGGGCGCCTCGTCGAGGAGGCCGACGGTGTGCAGCTCATCGAAGCCCTTGCGGATCTTCGTCAGCAGCGAACCGCTCGCGACCGGGACCACCACGTGATCAGGAGCCTGCCAGCCGAGTTGCTCGGCCGTCTCGAAGGCCAGCGTCTTGGAGCCCTCGGCGTAGAACGTCCGCACGTTGACGTTCACGAACGCCCACGGGTAGGTGCCGGCCAACTCGGCGCAGAGCCGGTTGACGTCGTCGTAGTTCCCATCGATGGCGATCACGTTGCCGCCGTAGACGGCGGTGGTCACGATCTTTCCAGCTTCGAGGTTGGCGGGGACGAAAACGAAGGACCGCAATCCGGCGTGCGCGGCGTGCGCGGCCACCGCATTGGCAAGGTTCCCCGTCGACGCACAGGCGGCGACCTTGAATCCGAACTCGAGGGCCTTCGACAACGCGACCGCAGTCACGCGATCCTTGAACGAGTTCGTCGGGTTCGTGGTGTCGTTCTTGATCCACAGCTCGCCGAGACCGAGTTCGGCTGCGAGACGGTCCGCACGAACCAGCGGGGTGAATCCGGCGCCGAGATCCACTGCCGGATTGCGATCCACGGGCAACAGATCCGTGTATCGCCAGATCGACAAGGGGCCGGCCGCGACGGATTCGCGACTGATCTCGCTGCGGATCGCGTCGTAGTCGTAGGTCACCTCGAGCGGGCCGAAGCACCACTCACAGGTGAAGATCGGAGCGACGTCGTACTCACGACCGCATTCACGGCAACGCAACGCTTGGACATGGGCCATCTCGATCTTCCTTCCTCCGAGCGGTTCCCCGCTCGCTCTCTGCTCGGCGCGCTCTGGTTCGGACCGGGTGGTCCTGGTGTTCGAGCGCCGTCGAGCGAAAGTCCGGAGTCCGGGCCCATCGCTTTGGGCTCTCTCATCGTTCGGGCATTGGCACCTGGCTTCCCACAAGGGGTTGCTGGTTGCCGCGGCGTCGTCGGGCCCGTCCCTCAGCCGCTCTGGATGAGCGCGTGAAGCAACAATGGTAGACGCCGCGGCGGGACCCATTGCAAGGTGGAAGTCCCAACCCCGGCGGCCGGCCCTCTACGCTGACCCCGTGCCCCCGCCGCCGGGTCCCATCCCGGTCACTCGCAGCGTCGAAGACTTCGATCTTTCGGCACTCGTCGCCCACAAGCAGGCGACCGGGACAACCGTTTCGGTTTGCCTCCCCGCCCGCGACGAGGAGGCGACGGTCGGCCACATCGTCGCCACGGTCCGCCGGACGCTCATGGAATCGACCCCGCTCGTGGACGAGGTCGTCGTGATGGACGACGGATCGCTCGACGCGACTGCCGAGGTCGCGGCATGGGAAGGCGCACGGGTCGTCGGCGTCGACGAGGTACTCGCGGATCAGGGCGTCGGACGGGGCAAAGGCAACGCCATGTGGCGGTCACTGCACGTCACGACCGGGGATCTCATCTGCTGGGTCGACGCCGACATTCGCAACTTCGGTCATCACTTCGTCAGCGGATTACTCGGACCCCTTCTCGCGGACCCCGACATCGCATTCACGAAGGGGTACTACCGGCGCCCGCTTCACGGTGAACCATCGGGGGGAGGCCGGGTCACCGAGTTGGTCGCTCGACCGCTGCTCTCGACCCTGTTCCCAGAACTCGCCGGGTTCATCCAACCGTTGAGCGGTGAGTACGCCGGACGGCGCGCCTTGCTCGAGCAGGTGCCCTTCGTCGAAGGTTGGGGCGTCGAGTTCGCGCTGCTCGTCGACGTCGTGGCTCACGCCGGGTTGGGCGCGACCGCCCAGGTCGACCTCGGCGTCCGTGAACACCGCAACCGCTCCATCGAAGACCTCGGCCCTCAGGCGACCGCGATCATCATCACTGCGCTCCGGCGCGCCGGATTACTCGACGCCGACCGTGCGACGCTGCGCCGATTCACCGAAGCATTCGAACCCGAGACGGTCGAAGTCGAAGCCCGTGAGCGTCCCCCGATCATGACGGTGTCTGAATACCGCACGAAGTTCGACCTCGACCGCGTTCGCTGAGGCGAACTGCAACGGTCAACCGCGAACCAGTTCCACCGCGGCTTCCTCGGCGAGCAGGGCCGCCCGGGAGAACGCTTCTGCCGACTGCCACACGCGGTCCGTCAACGCGAGGAGCCGCACCGGACCGATCACCGACGCCTCTTCCCGCGCGTCGTCGGTGACCTGGCCCGCGACGACCGCCAACGCCGGCACCCCGAGGTCCGCCCCCATGCGCAACACCTCGCCGACGACCTTGCCGTGGAAACTGGTCCCGTCGCATTTGCCTTCGCCAGTGACGATCAGATCGGCGCCGAGCATTGCGGGTTCGAGTCCCACCAGATCCGCGACCACGTCGAAGCCCGGAACGATCTCAGCGCCGAGGGCAGCAAGTCCGCCGGCCAGACCACCAGCCGCGCCCGACCCTTCGAGGGTCGTGACATCGACACCGGTCCGGTCGCGGTAGGTGGACGCGAGGCGCTCGAGGCGCCGGCTCAACAGTGCGACCTGCGCAGGGGACGCACCCTTCTGCGGGCCGAACACCGCGGCCGCGGCCAGGAACGGCGTGCGCACGTCGGCTGCCACCGTCACCGACACCTGACCCAACGACCAACCCATCGCTTCGACCGCGGCCAAACCCCCGTCGGTCGTCGCGCTCCCGCCGACACCGACGACGATGCGCTCTGCTCCCGCGCGACGAGCGGCTGCGATGAGTTGACCGGTGCCGCGAGTACTGGCCGCGAGCGGATCCCGGCGCGCATCGGGCACCAGATCGTGCCCGCTGGCCCGCGCCATCTCGACGACGGCCGTGCCGTCCGGCAGCATCGCCCACTCCGCCTCGACCGGGTCTCCGAGCGGGCCGGTGACCTGCGTCACCCGGCGATTCCCACCGCGGGCCGCAAGGACCACGTCGAGGGTCCCTTCACCACCATCGGCCAACGGCAACTCGGCAACCGTTTCGACACCCGCCGATCGCAGGCCACGCGCCAAGGCCCCTGCCGCCGCGGCAGCAGTCAGCGAGCCGCGAAACTTGTCAGGACACACCACTGCCGCGCCGATCATGCCGGATAGATTGGTCCGCTTCTCCCCCGGCCGAGGAATCTCCGTGCTTGAACGCGTCCCCCTGCTCGAAAAGCGGCTCGACGACTACACCGAAATTATCGGCGCAGACGTCATCGAACGCATCCGCGCCGCCGCCGAGCCGTTTCGCGGCGCACGCGTCCTCCACCTGAACGCCACCGCGTACGGCGGCGGTGTCGCCGAGCTACTGGCCACCCACATCCCGCTGCTCCGCGATCTCGGCATCGAGGCCGAATGGCAGGTCATCCACGGCAGCGATGAGTTCTTCGGTGTCACCAAGGCCGTGCACAACGCGCTCCAGGGTGCCTCGGTCCCCTGGACTGCCGACATGCAGCGGACCTATCTCGAGAAGGTCCTCGAGAACGGCCTGGCACTGGACGAGGAGTACGACATCGTGGTCATCCACGATCCCCAACCGGCAGCCATCCTCGCCCTCGCGAGTTCGGCGCCGATCAACGTCCCGGACACGTCATGGATCTGGCGCTGCCACATCGACCTGACGGATGCGAACCCGGAGGTCTGGGAGTTCTTCCGGCCCTACGTCGAGCAGTACGACGCCTCGGTCTGGACGATGCCCGAGTTCGTCCCGGCATCGCTCGAGATGGATCGCATCGTGAAGGCTCCACCTTGTATCGACCCGCTCTCGGTCAAGAACCTGGACCTTCCGGCGCCCTTCGTCCGCGAGATCTCCAAGCAGTACGGCATCGATCCGGACCGTCCGATGCTGTGCCAGGTGAGCCGGTACGACCCGTGGAAGGACCCGCTGGGCGTGATCGAGGCCTTCCGCATCGTGCGCGATGCCGTCCCGGGCACGCAGCTGGTGCTCGCCGGCTCGATGGCAACCGACGACCCGGAGGGCTTCCACGTCTGGGAAGAGGTCGATGCAGCCCGCGACGGCGACCCGGACATCCACCTGCTCTCGAACATCCAGCAGGTCGGGAACGTGCAGATCAACGCGTTCCAGCGGTCCGCCGACGTGGTGATTCAGAAATCCCTGCGCGAGGGCTTCGGCCTCACCGTTTCCGAGGGTCTCTGGAAGGGCACACCCGTGATCGGTGGGCGCGCCGGTGGCATCGTGCTCCAGATCACCGACGAGGAGCACGGCTTCCTCGTCGATTCGGTGGAAGAGTGCGCCGAACACTGCATCGAACTGCTCGCCGACCCGGACCGTCGCGATGCCATGGGTGCCGCCGGCAAGGAGCACGTTCGCCAGAACTTCCTCTCCACGCGGGAGTTGGAGGACTGGCTGTCACTGTTCGGAACGCTCAAATCCTGAACTCATGATCGTCGTCTCGCACCGCGGGCCCGCTGGATTCCACCGCGAATCCGACGGCACGTTCACTCTCCGACGCGGCGCGGGTGGCGTGGTGAGCGCGCTGGCCCCACTGCTACGGGACCGCCCCGATGCACGTTGGCTCGCGGCAGCGCTCAGTGACGACGACCGTGCGGCGGTCACCGCCGGGGCTGTGACCGTCCCGGGACTCGACCTCGAACTCCTGGCGCTCAACCCGGACGTGCACCGGCACCACTACGAGACGATCTCGAACCAGCTGCTCTGGTTCTGCTTTCACGAGATGTTCGACTACCCGCGCGAACCGGCCGTCGATCGGGTGATCCACGACGCATGGGATGCGTTCCGGGACGTCAACCGGGCATTCGCCGATCGGATCGCGGCGACGGCATCGGCGGGTGAGGTCATCCTCGTCCAGGACCTGCACCTGCTCCTGGTCCCCGGGATGGTGCGCGACCTCCGTCCGGACCTCGCGGTGGTCCATTTCACCCACACGCCGTTCTGCGGCCCGACCGGACTGCGGGCTCTCCCCGATGCGATGTCGGCGGAGATCCTCGCTTCGCTCGGCGCGGTGCCGGCCGGGTTCCACGTGCAGCGCTGGGCCTCGGCCTACCAAGCCTGTGCGCGCAGTCACGACGGCACCGCGACTCCGACGACGTTCGCCGCCACGTTCTCGCCCGACCTCGACGACCTTCAGGAGGTCGGTTCCAGCGATGCGGCAGCCGACGCCCGGCTCCGGCTCGAGAACCATCTCGACGGACGCCGCGCCATCGTTCGCGTCGACCGGATCGAGCCGTCGAAGAACGTGGTGCGAGGGTTCCTGGCGTTCGCCGAGTTCCTGGAACAGCACCCTGAATGGCACGACCGAGTGTGCTTCGTCGCAAACCTGAACCCGTCGCGCGAGGCGCTCGCCAGTTATCAGACCTACCGCGCCGACGTTGAAGACATCGCGGAGCGCATCAACGATCAGTGGGCCCGCGGCAGTTGGCTCCCGGTGATCCTCGACACCCGCGACGACTTCCCCCGCTCCGTCGCCGCGCTCCAGCGGGCTGACGTGATCCTGGTGAACCCCATTCGGGACGGACTGAATCTCGTGGCGATGGAGGGTCCGCTCGTCAACCAGCACCACGCCGCGTTGTGCCTGTCACGCGAAGCCGGGGCCCACGACCTCATCGGTGATCACGCGTTGGCGATCAACCCGTTCGACGTCTCCCAGACCGCCGAGGCGCTCAACCAGGGCCTGACCATGGACGACACCGAGCGCGGACTCCGATCCGACGCCATCCGCGAGTCCGTGCGCGCCCACCCGCCCGACCGCTGGCTCGCCGATCTCATGAACCACGCCCGACCAACGAGCTGAGGAACTGCACCAGACCGGTCGGTCCGTCCACCGCAAGATCGGTCTGCGTGAGCAGCTCGCGTGGCTCCTCCATCGAGCGAACACCCACCCGCACGGCCTCGCCAAGTCGGCCGCTCCGTCGGAGTCGATCGAGCACCGCGAACGCCGGGAGATCGCCGTGATCGTCCCCGGCGAACAACGCCGCAGAGTGTCCGGCGCAGAGCTCGCCGACGGCGGTTCCCTTGTCGACCTGCACCGGCGGTCGGAGCTCCAACGCCATCCGGGTCGGATACAGGACCAACCCGTGGCGAGCGGCCTGCGCGGCCGCCCATTGCTCCGTCATCGGTCCCAGCGTCGGTGCTTCTCGCCAATGCAGCGTGACGGCAATCGTGCCTTTTCGCTCGACGAGCACTCCGGGGAGTTCTGCGGCGGCACCATCGGCGACGGCGAGGACCGCCGATTCGAACGGTGCGGCCCGCGAATCGACCCGCACACCGCCATGGTCGAGTGTCTCCAGGCCGTACTGACCGACGAGTGCCAGACCGGGAACCGGGAGCCGGTCGCGAAGGAACGCCACCGGACGGCCACTCACAATTCCGACGACCCCGAAGTTCTGTACGAGCCGTTCCAGCAGCTCGACCACTCCCGGAACCGGTGTGGCGCGCTCCGGGCGGTCGACGATCGCAGCGAGCGATCCATCGAAGTCACAGACGATCGCGGTCCGGTCGGGCACCGCAAGCAGGACCTCGCGCGCGTGCTCCGGGGTGATGCGATCAGCTCCCGAGGATGACGATGCAGTCCGCGTCCTGGCCGCCGGGCACCGGATCGGGCATGGGCTCGACCTTGGCATCCGTGATCAGTTCGGCGAGCGCCTCACATTCCGCCGTGCGGTTGGCCTTCGCGTCGACGATGTTGCCGGTCTGCGCGGCGGTGTCACCGGCAAGCAGGGTCTGGTAGCCCTGGGCCTTGAGCACATTGGTCAGTCCGCCGGCGGCGCCACTGACGCCGGATCCGTTCAGCACCCGCACGGTGACTTCAGCCGGAGGCAACGGCTCCGGCGCAGGGGCGTCCGTCGGGGTCGACGTGTCCGGCGTCGAATCCGGCGTGGTCCCACCGGTTGACGCTGACGGGGTCGATCCACCATCGCCGACCGGACCGCTGTTGCCGTCGTCGATCGCGTTGAGCAGGACAATTCCGAGGATCACGGCAAGCGCGACCAGCGCCGCGCCGCGGGCCGCGGAGAATCCCGGTGTTCCGCCGGTCTTGCGCTCCGGCCGACCCATGTTCGAGGGTTGATCGCTCATCCGTAGCCTCGGTGTCCCAGCCCGGGGAGTGGCCGGTCGGACCGCCCCCGGAGTTCGATCACGACCCGTCGACCCTACCGGGTCGGCCCCTCGGGCGCGGGGAACGTGGAGCCGGAGATCGGGATCGAACCGATGGCCTGCGGTTTACAAGACCGCTGCTCTACCGACTGAGCTACTCCGGCGTTGCTGCGAGGTTACCGATCCGCGATCACCGGTCGGCGCCGAGCGACGGCGTGGAGCGCGACCGCGGCTGCGGCGGAGGCGTTGAGACTCTCCAGTCGACCATGCAGCGGGATCGACGCCACCAGATCGCAGCGCTCCCGAGTCAGCCGAGCCAACCCCCGACCCTCTGCCCCCACGACCAGCGCCACCGGACCGTCGGCGACGCTCAGGTCATGGACGTCCGATTCACCATTCGAGTCCAGCCCGACGGACCAGACGCCGGCGCGCTTCGCCTGGTCGAGGAAGCCGGGAATCCCGGCCACGCGTGCGATGCGGAGATACTCGACGGCGCCCGCAGCCGCCTTCAGCGTGGTCGGCCCGAGGCCCGCGGCGCGAGGGATCGGCAACACGACTCCCGAGACGCCAGCCGTGTCAGCCGAGCGAAGAATCGCTCCAAGATTGCCCGGGTCGGTCACACCGTCGACCACCAACAGGAAAGGGTTCGCCGCGCCGAGCAGGTCGTCGACCGCGACGTTCGGAACCGGCGCGGCCCAGGCGATGACGCCCTGCGGCACCTCGCTGCGCGCCCGGGCCGCCAGCTGGAGATCGGTGACCGTCCGGACCCGCGCACCCAGGTCACCCGCCAGCTCTGCCAACTCGGACTGATGTCCGGATTCCGAAGCAACCCAGACCTCCCGAACCTCTCGACGCCCCGCCGAGAGCAGCGCGCGCACCGCATGGAATCCCTCGACCTGCGACCCATCCTCCCGGCCGGCGCGCCCGCTGGTCTTCGGAGCATCCGACGATGCCCTGCGGGACGCTCCCGTGCGGTTCGACCCCGGCTCTCGACGGCTGGGGTCGTCGGCGCGCCTGCTCGGTTTCGGGGTACCAGACTTGCCTGTCCCCTTGTTCCCCTTGCGCTTACCAGTGGTCATCGGTGCCAGGTCGTACCCGTTGGCGTGTCCTCGATGGTGACACCCAGTGCCGCCAGCTCGGCGCGAATCTCATCCGCCGCGGAAAAATCGCGATCCGCGCGGGCCGCCTCACGCTCGCTCACGAGCACGTCGATGGCCGCGTCGCCGCCAGCTTCAGTCGCTGCCGGTGGGAATCCGAGCACGTCCAGCAGTTCGACAACCGCAGCGAGCGAGGACGCGGCGCGATCACGATCGCCGGCGTCGAGCGCGGCATTGACGGCGCGCACGCCGTCGAACACGACCGCGACTGCTGACGGCGACCCGAAGTCGTCGTCCATCGCGGCGCGGAACGCGTCGCCGAGAGCCGGGTCTGCCGCACCCGGGGCCACACCTTCCCGCGCCGCGCGACGCAGCATGTTGTCGACCCGCGTCAATCCTTCGGCGGCTGCAGTCAGCTCCCGAGCCGTCAGTTCCATCTGCGAGCGGTAGTGGACCTGGAGTACCGCCAGTCGAAACGCGCGCGGACCGTGCGCATCGAGCGCGTCGCCGAGCGTCGTGAAGTTGCCCAGCGACTTGCTCATCTTCTCGCCGCCGACCATCACCATCCCGGAGTGGATCCAGTGCCGGGCGAACTGGTGGCCCGCCGCCTCGGCCTGGGCCCGCTCGTTCTCGTGGTGGGGGAACACCAGATCATCGCCGCCGCCGTGAAGGTCAAACCCTTCGCCGAGGATCGCGAGCGACATCGCCGAGCACTCGATGTGCCAGCCCGGCCGGCCGCGTCCCCACGGCGACTCCCAATCGGGTTCGCCCGGCTTGGCGGCTTTCCAGACCGCGAAGTCGACCGGGCTGCGCTTCTGCTCATCGACCGCGATCCGCGCACCAGCGCCCTCGAGCAGATCCTCGAGACGCCGACCGGAGATATCGCCGTAGCCCGCATAGGAGTCCACCGCGAAGTACACCCCCTCACCTTCGATGACGTACGCGTGGCCGCGCTCGATGAGCTCCTGGATCAGCTCGATCATCGGCTCGACGAACTCGGTCGCCCGCGGGACGTCGTCGGGAGCGAGGACGTTCAGCCGCGCAAGTTCGGACCAGTAGGCGGTCTCGTACTCGTCGGCCAGCTCCCGCTCGGTCGAACCGCGACTGGCGGCCCGTTCGATGATCCGGTCATCGACATTGGTCACGTTGCTCACAAAGGTGACGACGTTTCCCCGCCACGCGAGGTACCGCTGGATCATGTCGTAGACCAGCGCGGTGCGTCCGTGGCCGACGTGAGGAAGGTCGTAGACCGTCGGACCACAGACGTACATCGAGACCCGACCGGGGACGCGCGTCGTGAGTTCCACTTCGCGTCGAGCCATGGAGTCGAAGATACGGACCATCCAAGGACGCTACCGCTGCAGCGACGACGGCCCGGCGTCCGAATCGCCCGAGCGTCAGGCTCGTTCGAGGAGCGCCACTGCCCAGACCGCGATTCCTTCACCGCGCCCGATGAACCCGAGGCCCTCGCCGCGTTTGGGCTTGACCGAAACGTGGATTCCCTCTCCCATGGGCTCCCGGGTCGCCTGGAGCGCGAGACCAAGATTCTCGGCGATCGATCCCAGGATTGGTGCGAGCCGCGGCCGTTCGGCCGCGATCACGACGTCGACGTTGCCGACCCACCACCGTTGCTCGGCCACCCGGTTCGCGACCTGCTCCAGGAGGCCGAGTGAAGCAACGCCTGCGTACCTGGGATCCGAGGCCGGGAAGAGCTCGCCGAGATCGGGAAGTCCCACCGGACCCAAAAGCGCATCGGCAACCGCGTGGGCAACCACATCCGCGTCGGAGTGGCCCACGAGCGCCGGCGTCCCGGGAACCACAACACCACCGATCACCAGATCCCCGTACGCGCCGAACGCGTGTACGTCGTAGCCGAGTCCGACTCGGATCATGGGTTCCTCGCCCGTCGCTCGCCGACCCGGGTCGCGCGGGCCAAGTCCGCGGGCGTGGTGATCTTGAAGTTGTCCGGTTCGCCGGGCACGACGACCACCCGGCCGCCGGCCGCCTCGATCACCGCGGCGTCGTCGGTGCCTTCCGGCATGCGGGCGTGGGCTGCCCGTAACGCGACCGCAGAGAACGCCTGCGGTGTTTGCGCCGCGACCAGGCGGTCACGCGGCAGCGTGGCGACGACGACCCCGTTGTGCACTTCCTTCACCGTGTCGGCGACGGCCACGCCGGGCAGCGCACCGTCCGCACCCGACCGCACTGCGGCAATCACTGCGTCGAAGAGCGCGGGGGTCGCGAGTGGTCGCGCGGCGTCGTGCACGACGACAACGTCGGCATCATCGGGAACCAGGGTAAGACCGGCGCGTACTGACCCCGACCGGGTCGCCGCACCGGGCGTGGTGTAGGTCTTTGGCCACACCCAGTCCGCACCCTCCGGGATCACGACGACGACACCGTCCGCGCCGGTTCTGGCCGCGTCGACCGCGTGATCCATCACGCGTTGATTACCAAGAGGCTCGCACTGCTTCGGACCCCCGAAGCGGGATCCCTCACCCGCTGCCACCACAATCGTCCAGACCGACACGGCGCCATGATGCCGCACGAAGGCGGTCAGCTCGCGTTTCGAGCCGCTTCGGCCTTCCGACTGTCCTCCGGGCGGGCGAACACGATGCGGCCGGCGCTCGTCGGGACGATGGACGACACCACGAAAGACATCGCGCCCGCACCAACGAGGTCGACGCCGCCATTCACCACCACCATCGAACCATCCTCGAGGAAACCGACGCCCTGCCCGGGATGACGACCCGTGCGAGTCAGCGCCACCTGGATCGTCTCACCCGCGAGGACACCCGGAACGAGATCGGCAGCCAACCGCCTCGGGATCACCGTCTGCACCCCTTGGATCTCGGCGACCCGCGAGAGATGCACGTCGTTAGTGAGCAACCGGACCTGGAGGCGACGGGCGAGCGCGACGAGCTTGGCATCGACTTCGGCGACCTCGGGCACCTCGTCGTCGACGATGTAGACGCGGTTGGGAGCTTCCCGCCGTAGCACTTCGAGGGTCTCCAGACCGCGAGCCGCACGACGCGACCGTTCGTCGCCCGCGTCGGCCATGCCCTGGAGTTCGTCCAGCACGAATCGAGGGACGAGCAGGTCGTCACGAAACAACCCCGACCGACACAACGGCAGCAGCTGGGTGTCCATGACGGCGGACGAGTCCACGAGGAACCCGTCGACGTCGTCATAAGCGCGGGCTCGGACGAGCGGGCGGGTGGAGAGGCCGGCCATGGCGAACAGTTCTTCGGTCCGACGTGCCGCGACGCGGTAGCCCACATACAGACAGAGCGTGAACACGATGCCGGCGATCGGCAACCCGATTGCCAGCGGCGGCAGCACGACGAGCGGCACCGCGAAGGCCAGCCCCAGCACCCCGCCGAGCGCGCCACCAAAGACCCCGCTCAGGAGTTGTGGGATCGGGATACGGTCCGCCGTCCGCTCGGCGACGTCGACGGCGCGGTCGAGCAGCCGTCCGACCAGGCCACCGATGAGGTACCCGGCGAGGCACCCGACCATCCCGCCGACAGCGCTGAGGTCAGAACCCGCGGCGGAGTCGCGCGTCACCATGTATCCGACCGCGGTGAGCAAGACCACGGTGAACAACCGCACGATTTCGACGAACACGACGACCTCCAGGTACCCAGAGGATCGGCGCGTGGCCAGAACTCCTTGAACCGAACCGGCCGGTGACCGGCCCGGGAACGGGGCTACTTGGCCTTCGTAGCCTTCGCAGCCTTCTTGGCCGGTGCCTTGGCCGCCTTCTTCGCCGCCGGCTTCGCCGCCTTCGCCGCCTTCTTGGCGGCGGGCTTCTTCGCCGCAGCCTTCCGCGGCTTGGACGGTGTGATGGGAGGCGGTGCCTTCGTCAGTGCGCCGTCGTCGTCGAAGTCGATCGAGGTCCGCCGACCCTCGGTCGGAGGCTTCCCCAGAACTTCGTCGAGCTTGTCCTCGGCGGTGTCCTCGTCAACTGCGAGCGCGAAGGTGAGCTCTGAAACGAGGATCTGACGCGCGCGCGCCAGCATCCGCTTCTCGCCGGCTGAGAGGCCCTTGTCCTTCTCGCGAATGGTGAGGTTCCGCACCACTTCGGCGACCTGGTAGATGTCGCCACTCTTGAGCTTCTCGACGTGGTTCTTGAAGCGGCGGGACCAGTTCGTCGGCATGCGCGCTTCCTTCTTGCGCAACACGGCGAAGACCTCTTCGACCTCTTCGTCGTTGATGACGTCACGAAGGCCGATTTCGTCCGCGTTCTCCGCCGGCACCTTCAGCGTGAGATCACCGTACGCCAGACGAAGGATCAGGTAGTCCTGCTTCTTCCCGAAGGCCTCGACCTTCTCCCGCTTCTCGATGGTCGCCGCCCCATGGTGGGGATAAACGACCTTGTCACCGACATCGAAGGGCATGAGCGAGGCTGACTCCTGGGTGCGAACCGGAGTGGGCATGGTACCGGGTCAATGACCCCGCGGCCGATCGCTGGGTAGTGTGGCGCTGTGCCCGACCGTCGTGTGCTGATCTCGAACGAACTGTTCGCATCACTTCCCGAGGAGATGGTCGACGAACTGCGGACCAAGGCGCAGATTCGTGACCTCACGAAGGGCGACCTGCTGTTCGCGATGGGTGACGAGTCGCACGAGCTGTTCGTCATCCAGGAGGGCCGGATCGCAATATCCACCCGCTCTTCGGACAATCGGGAATCGATGGTGGCGGTCCTCGAATCCGGCGGATTGTTCGGAGAAATGGGGCTCTTCGATGGCGGACCCCGATCCGCCGAAGCCCGCGCGCTTACGGACTCCGTACTCATCGAAGTCAGTTTTGACGACGTTCGCGCTGCGGTCCAGCAACGCCCCGAGGTGCTGTGGGCGATCGTACGGCTGCTCGCGCAGCGGCTCCGCGCCACGGACGAAGCGCTCGCCGATGCCGTCTTCCTCGACGTGCCGGCCCGAACCGCGAAGCGGCTCCTCGAACTCGCCGGGGAGGCCGACGAGTTCCAACTCCCGATGACCCAGGAGGATCTCGCCGGGCTGGTCGGAGCCTCCCGTGAGCGGGTCAACAAGGCACTGGCGATGTTCGTCCGCCTCGACTGGATCACCGCGACCGGTCGGAGCCGCTACCGGATCCTCGACCGCGAACAGCTCGAACTCCGCGCCAACCCGTAATTCCCGCGGGTCCGCTCAGGTGACGCCGAGGAAGGCGAGGGTGCGCGCCCAGGCGTCGGCGGCATCGTCCGCACGGTGTGCCGGGCGTTCCGGATCATGGACGAAGCCGTGCTCCGCGCCCGGGTACACGACGACCTCGCAGTCGGGGCGACCCGCCCACGCCGCGCGCAGCGCATCGATGTCCTCGGTCGGTGTCCACGGATCCGCGTCGCCGAAGATCGCCAACGTCGGACAGAGCGATGCCGCGGTCGCCAGCGGCTCGGCAAGCGTCGACGACCGCCAGTCCTCGGGGACCGTGACCATGCCGTAGAAGGCGACCGCCCGGTCGAACCGCTCCGTCGCCGCCGCCTTCAACGCGTACATCCCACCCATGCAGAACCCGACGACCGAGATCTCGCTCACGTCGTCGTGCACCACGAGATAGTCAGCCGCGGCTTCGAGGTCACCGAGTTGCAGCTCGTCGTCCAGCTTCGCGACGTGCGCCATGCGCCCTTCGAGGTCGGAGAGATCCACGCCGGAGGCCAGCGCTCGAGCAAACGGTTCGACGACACAGACCGCCAACCCGTGCGACGCGAGTCGTACGGCCATGTCCTCGAAGAGCGGCCGGATCCCACCGATGTCGGGGTGCAGCACGACCCCGGAACGCGGCATGCCATCGGGGCGGGCATGGATACCCGAGACCGGTTCGCCGTCGGTACCCCGCAGCTCGATGGATTCGACCGAGACATCGGTCCTGGGTTCCTTCCGCAACATTGCCATGCCCGCACCGTAGCGGTGTACGCCTGATAGACCCGCGCCATGTCCTCCTCGCAGCGCGCCACCGAGGATTGCGGCCAGCACTACGAACGGGTCCGCACCGACCTGATCGAGCTGGTCCGGACCCGGTCCGAGCACGATCGGCGCCGCCCCGTACCGGCGACGCCGGGGTGGACCGTGGTCGACGTGGTCGGCCACCTCGCCGGGCTCTGCCGCGATCTCAACCACCAGCACTTCCCCGAGGGCCCGGACGAGCGCTGGACCGATGCGCAGGTGCGCCGCGCCCGCGAACTCGGCTTCGAGGCCGTCACCGCCGAATGGGACGAGGAGGCGCCGACCTTCGAACAGGGGCTCCGGGATTTCGGCTACTCCATGGGCAGCCACTTCGTCGGTGATCTCTTCATCCACGCCACGGATGTGCGCGTCGCACTCGGTGCACCCGTCGATCGAACGAGTACCACCATGTGGATCGCTCTGGACTTCTACCTCGACACCCTCCACGAGGATCTCGGCCGGACCGCGAGGGCGCTCCAGGTTCGGCTCGGCGACGAGGAACGGATCCTCGGTAGCAGCGAGGTCATCGCGACCGTCACCACCGACCCCTTCGAAATGCTTCGCGCCTGCGCCGGACGGCGAACCCTCGCCGAGATCCGCGCGTTCGGTTGGGAGGGTGATGCCGCATCATTCGCCGCCGACATCAGCCGGTACGGAACCCCGACGAGCACCGTCGGCGAGTGATCCGCCTCAGACGTACCGCTCGAGAATCGACGACTCGGCCAGCCGAGCCAACCCGTCCTTGATCGCCCGGGCGCGGGACTCGCCCACGCCCTCGACCTCGACCAGGTCCGGAATGCTGGCGCGCAACACCTTCTGCAGATGGCCGAAACGGTCGACCACGTGGGCCGCGACCGAGTCGGGCAGTCGGGGAATCTTGCCGAGCAGGCGGAACCCGCGGGGCTGGACCGACGAATCCAATCCGAGGTCGTGCGGCAGGTGCAACACCTCGGCGACGTCACGAAGATCCAACAGCGCCTCGGTGTCCAGGTCCCCGAGGACCTGGAGCGCAGCGGGTGCGTCGGTCTCGCTACTCACGACATAGTCGCGGGCAAAGGATCGCCGGTCCTCCTCGACGCCACCCATCAGCTCTTCGAGCTGGAGCAGGATCAGCCGGCCGTCGGCTCCGAGCTCGATGACGTACTCCTCGATCTCCTCTGCGATGCGCCGCACCATCTCGGCGCGTTGCAGCGCAACCGCGACATCGCGAACCGTCACGAGGTCCTCGACTTCCAGCGCGGACAGACTCGCACTGACCGCGTCCAGGCGCGATCGGTAGCGCTCGAGAATCTGCAGCGCCTGATCGGCCCGGGTGAGGACACGGCCGACGGGCTCGAGTGTTCGCTTCTGGCCCTGACGATGCACCGCGACCAGCGACAACTCTTCGGACACGGTAATGACCGGGGCGTCGATCTGGCGGGCGACCCGCTCCGCGGTTCGGTGGCGGGTGCCGGTCTCCGAGGTCGGGATCGACGGGTCCGGCATGAGGTGGACGTTGGCCCGGGCGATGCGAGTCGAGTCCGCGGACAGGATCATCGCCCCGTCCATCTTCGCCAACTCCGACATCCGCTGCGGCGTGAACTCCGCGTCGAGGAGGAAGCCACCCGAACAGAGTGCGAGCACATCCGGCCCGTCGCCGATCACGACCAGTGCGCCCATCTTCGCCTGGAGCACGCGGTCCAGCCCTTCCCGCAGTGGCCGGCCGGGCGCGACGAGCCGAAGCGCCGACAGCATCGCTTCGGAACGGGGTGCCTGGGGCACGAACGGATCCTCGTGAAATCAGGGCGTCGACCTGCTCGACCGCCTCAGGGGCTGGAAACTACCAGCGCGCTCTCTCGACATCGACGGCGAGAACATGAAACCTGAGGGCCGGTGACGGCGGGCGACCGTCAGGAATCGCCCGGAACCGGACGAAGCCCGGGGGGACCGGCATTCGGCTGCTCCATCTCGAACGCGTCCAGCACGTCACGGAGATGGTCCGCGCGCAACAGCCGGATGCCGGCGACGTCAGGCGTCGAAGCCGGCACCACCGCGACCCGGTGGCCGAGCCGCGCCGCCTCGGCGAGCCGCCGGGCGGTGTGAGGCGCCTGCCGGAGTTCTCCACCGAGCCCCACCTCGCCGACTGCGACCAGATCCTGGGGTGCCGCGATCCCGACCAGCGCGCTCGAGACTGCAATCGCGACGGCAAGGTCCGCGCCCGGATCATGGACTCGGAGGCCCCCGACGACACTTGCGTAGACGTCCAGTCCGGCGAGCGGTCGCGCGGCTCGAGCCTGGAGGACCGCAACCAACATCTCGAGGCGGGAACCGTCCAACCCGCGCGGTGCGGCGCGGGGAGGCGCCGGCCGGAGCGACGAGCGCCTGCACCTCCACGAGGAGTGGCCGAGCCCCTTCCATCGTCGCGGTCACGACCGAACCCGGGAGTCCGGGCTGCCGGTCGGCCAGCAGCAACGCGGACGGATCCCGAACCTCGGCGAGTCCCAACTCGACCATCTCGAACACGCCGAGCTCATCGGTTGCACCGAATCGATGCTTCAGGGCGCGCAGCATGCGCAACGAGTGGTGCCGGTCACCTTCGAAGGAAAGCACCGTGTCCACCACGTGCTCCAACGCGCGGGGACCGGCGAGCGCGCCGTCCTTGGTCACGTGTCCCACCAGCACCGTCGCCACGTGGCGATCCTTCGCCATCCGGACGAGCCGCTGCGCACACTCACGCACCTGGCTCACCGAGCCGGGGACGCCGCTGATTTCCGGATCGAGCACCGTCTGGATCGAATCGATGGCCAGGACATCGGGGCGGATCTCGGCGACATGGTCGAGCACGACGGGCAGGGAAGCCTCACCGACGACCAGCAGGTTCGGGTCCAACGTGTCGAGGCGTCCGGCCGGAGTCGAACCTGCTCGACCGACTCCTCGGCGCAGACCAGCAGACACGTTGCTCCGGTCGCCGCCATCCGACCGAGCGCCTGGAGCAGCAGTGTGCTCTTGCCGATCCCTGGTTCGCCGCCCAGCAGGGTGACCGAACCGGCCACGAGCCCGCCCCCGAGCACACGATCGAGTTCCGGGACTCCCGTCGGCCGACTCGATGCCGCGGTGGGGTCGACCGCGGCCAGCGCCATGACCGGCGCGGGGGTCGTCGCCTCGGGGTCCCCGCTGACGCCCGGTCCACCCGAGCGTTGTTCGACGAGACTGGACCACGCGCCGCACTCGGGGCAGCGCCCCAGCCATTTCGGGGCCTGGGCATCGCATTCGGCGCAGCAGTAGATCGTGGTGGTACGAACACGCGTTCGAGTCATGCCGGGATGGTACCCGGAAGGTGTGACCGTGTGAACGACCCCGCAGTTCCCCGGGGCGCTACGGCCCCGCGGTCACCGTGGCGACGAGCGGTGTCAGCACCTGGTCGCTCCGGATCATCGCCACCGACGCCGCCTGGTTGGGACCTTCGAAGTAGATGGTGCGGGTCCCGCGCAGGGAAGCCGTCCCGCCCAGTGCCGGGTCGGTGTTCGGCAGGTTGCTGTTGATCCACGACCCGCTGGACCCGTACGCGGAGCTGTCCCCGGTGCACTGGGTGGTACTCGGCGACACCGCGTCGTCGTAGTACGAGGTGATGCTCGGAGGGGTCCACGACGTCTGGAGTTGTGCGACCTGATTCAGTGTGCCTTGCGGCCCGGTGACCTGTTCCCACGAGGAGACGCCGGGCGTCACGACGTCAGCGGAGCCGTCGATCGTGACCCCCCCGGGGTTCAACGCGTTGCGATACGTCATGCCGGCGGCCGCGGGCGAGTAGTCGAAGAAGTCCATGATCGACGCGATCGCGTGCACGCGCAGATCGGTGACGATGTCTTCACGCTGGTCGTAGAAGAGGTGAGTGCGCTGGGTGCTGGGGCCACTGTTGGCACCGACGTAGGACCGGATCGAACGGACCGGGCCGGACACCTTCGTCACGAAGGCACCCTCGGCCGCGTTGAACGTGTCCTCGCTCCGGCCACAGAATCCCGGCGAGAACAGCGCCTTGTGGCGATCGAGAATGTCGACCGTCGCCGCGCCCGGCGCGGTGATCTCAAGGCCGTCCGAGGCCCACCGATCCGAGAAGTGGTGCTTGTAGCTCGCACCGGTCACGAGAGAGTTTTCCGGGTTGGGACCGCTCTGGATCTGATAGTTCTTCTTGTAGTTGCCGCTCAGTGGCTTGAACCGGTACTTCACGTACTTCGTTCTCGCCGACTGGCGCAGTCCGCTCCCCCGGGCCTTGTAGAAGAGGTACACGTACCCCTCGGACCCCGGGACGAGCGGGTCGGTCACCGCGAGCTGCACGCCGCTGCCCGTGACCGTCCCTGCGGGCTGCGACGAAGTGGGTGCCGCCACCCCGGCATCACGAGCCATGAAGACGAGTTCGTCGTCGGCATCGAACTTCCCATTCGGGTCCCGGCCGGTCCACGTCGAACCGGATGTGTAGACCAGTTCGTTCACCAGGCTCGGCTGACTGTTGTAGAAGACCGCACCGGGCGCGTTGTAGATCTTCCCGAAGTTGACGACGGCGCGCTCGTCGATCTGGATCGGCAACTGCTCCCACACCGAACCGGTCCAGCGGAACCCGACGACCTTGCCCCTCGGCCCGTCGAGCAGCGTCGGCAGGTCCGCGCCGGTGAGCACCACCGGATCCGCCGGCCGATCGAGTGGCACCGCCCCCGCGGGACCGGTCCCGACGAGCACAGTAGAGGCGACGGCGAGCACCGACGCGATGACAAGGGCCCCCCAGCGAGTCATCGGGACAGTCCAGCAGTTCGCCCCCTTGGCGTCAATCACCGCGACCATGACGATCGTGCGCGAATAGGGTCCGATCGGTGTCCCTGACCGTCGGCTTCGACCTCGACATGACCCTCATCGACTCGCGGCCCGGCGTGATCGCGTCGCTGGACGCACTCAACCTCGAACTGGGTTCCGCGATCGACAGCGAGCTGCTGGCGTCCCGCCTGGGTCCGACGTTGGAGTCCGAGATGGCGCTGTACTTTCCGCCAGACGAGGTGGACCCCGTCTGCGATCGGTACCGCGAGATCTACGCCGAAATCGGCGTCACGGGTTGCACCGGGTTGCCCGGAGCCTTGGACGCCTTCACGGCTGTCCACGACCTGGGCGGCACGATCCTCGTCGTGACGGCGAAGTACGCCCCGAACGCGCTGCTGTGCCTCGACCATGTGGGCCTCGTCGCAGACCATGTCGTGGGCTGGCGCCACGGTCCGCAGAAGGCCGAGACACTCCTGGATCATGGAGCCCGGTGCTACGTCGGCGACACCGTGCCCGACATCGAGGCGGCTCGATCGGCGGGGGCGCTGGCAGTGGGGGTGACGACCGGTCCGGTTGCGGGTCCCGAGCTGCCGCGGCGCGGGTGCTGACGTCGTGCTCACTTCCATGACCGAGTTCCCCGAATGGCTCGGCCGCAACGCGTCGGGTTGACGTGCGTCCGGCAAACCAGTCGACACCTGTGCTCGCCGACGGGATCAGGAGGCCTCGGCGGCCAGGAGCTGGGCGGCGTACCCGGTGAGCGTGTTGTTGTCGACGTAGATGTGTTGTGATCCGGCGAGCAGGTCCCGGAGCCCGCGCTGGATCACGCCGGGGCGCAGCCCCGCAGACCCGGCCCAGTGGAACGAGAATCGGGCCGCATCGGTCGCGACTCGGGTCGCGTGAGTGGCTGCCGCGCGCAACCGGGCGACCGCGAGCGGATCCGCAGTCCCGGTCGCGCGTCCGCTGCCATCGGCATCCGCGACTGCCTCGAAGACGAGCGCCCGCGCGGCTTGCAACGAGCACTCGTGCTGCGCCAGTTCGTACTGGAACAGCTGCTCGCTCCCGATCGTGGCGAACCCGGCCATTCGCATCCGCGTCGTCGCAAGCTGGGTGATCTCATCGAGGGCACGACGGCCCACGCCGAGGGCAAACCCGGCGTGGCCGATCGCGGTGATCGCGAACAGGCCGATGCCGAAGCCCGGCCCGCCGCGCTGCTGGGTGTGTTCCAACAGTGAGTAGGTGTGCGCCGCGGGAACGAAGACGTCATCGACGACGTAGTCGTAAGAACCGGTCGCGGTGAGTCCGATGACATCCCAGTTCCCACGGAACTCCACGTCGGTGCGTGGCATCAACACCACGCGCATCGCCGGCAGACCACTGTCGGTCGTGAGCTGGTTGCCCTCGCCGTCGACCTCGATCGTGCCGGCACCGATCCAGCCCGAGTGGGCGCAGCCTGAACCGAACTGGTACTTCCCGGAGACCCGGAACCCGCCGTCGACGACGCGGGCCTGGCCGACCGGTCCGAGCATGCCCGCGTGAATCGTCGGTCCACCCGGGGGGAACATCGCCGTCGCGGCGGCGTCGTCGGTGTAGATCGCCGCGAAACACGTCGAGGTCGCGTTCGCCATGACCGACCATCCCGTCGACCCGTCGGCGCGGGCGACCTCCTCGAACACCGCGAGTGCTGTGACCGCATTCGTCTCGGCCCCACCCATCTCCTCCGGTACGAGGAGCCAGAACAGTTCTTCCGCCGCGAGTGCGTCCACGACGGTCGGAGTGATGGTGGTCTCGCTCTCCGCCCGCTCCGCCTCGGCGTCGATGAGCGAGCTCAGCGCGCGGGTACGCGCGACCCAGGTTTCGTCGATGTCGTCAGATCGTGGTGTCGTCATTCGGCCGGGGAGCGTACCGGGGGCGGCTCGTCGGGCCCGATCCGCCGGGCGCGCACTCCCCGGACGGCGACGACGGCCGCGGCCAACACGAGCGCGATTCCGCCGACCAACATGAGGATCCGACCGATCGCGGTGTCCTCGGCGACCGCCGAGACCGTCGCCCGTTCGCCAGGTCGCGCGTCCACCTGGTCGGTGGCCCCGGGGACCTCGACACGGGCGCGCACGCGTAGTCCGGCGACCGCTTCGGCGGTGACGCGCGCCTGGACCGCCGCGGCATCGACCTGGCCGTTGGTGAGTTGGGCGACCAACTCGGCGTCATCGGTCACGCCCGGGTCGATGCTGCGCAGGTCCACGAGGCCGGACACCCGGAACTGCGTGGAGAATCGGTCGGCTTGTCGCGACGCGGAGAACCGCCGTAGCGGACCGCGCGGACCGCTGATCTCGCGCACGATGCTGCGAACCTCAGCGGGCCGCGAAAACGGCTTGCTCACCGTGATCGATGCTCCACCACGGTTCCCGCGCGCCCACTGACCGACAGTCCAGCCGGCGCCGGCAAGGTCGTCGAGCCGGATCTTCTGGGCGAGCTCGCCGCCGGTGATCTCCACGGCCTTCACCGCATCCGCATCGAGCACCACCTGAACGGAGACCTCGCCGGACCCGTCCTCCTCCACGCGGACGTTGACCGTCGCGTCCACCGAACAGGCCGCAAGCACGAGAGCCACGAGCGCGACTGCGCTCAGCGATCGGAGGCGGATGCGCACGCCGGCCACGTTAGGCAACGTCGAACACCGGCACGTCGCGCGATCCCAACCCGGCGTCGGGATCGCGCGTGGTCAGCCTTCGGAACCGGAGCCGGCCATCTCGACCGGCGGAGGCTCGAAGCCCTCGATGGCGCGGAAGACGATCTCGCCCTCCTCCGCGTCCACGATGACCGTCTCACCGGCGTGGAATTCCTTCCACAGAATCTTCTCGCTGAGCGAGTCCTCCACGTGGCGCTGGATCGCGCGGCGCAGCGGCCGCGCCCCGAGGGTGGGGTCGTAACCGATCTCGGCAAGCAGGTCCTTCGCCGCGTCAGTGAGCTCGAGACCGAGGCCCTGACTCTGGAGCTGGGTCTGCACCCTCTTGATCAGCAGGTCGACGATGTCGTGGATGTTCTCGCGGGTGAGTTCCGCGAAGACGATGACGTCATCGATGCGGTTCAAGAACTCGGGGCGGAAGTGGCGCTTCAGCTCCTCGGTGACCTTGTCCTTCATCTTCTCGTAGGAGACAGCCTCGTCAGCCTTGGCGAACCCGACGTTGGCCCGCCGGAGATCCGCGGTACCGAGGTTCGAGGTCATGATGATGACGGTGTTCTTGAAGTCCACCGTGCGGCCCTGCGAGTCCGTCAGGCGACCGTCCTCGAGGATCTGCAGCAGCGCGTTGAAGACGTCCGGGTGGGCTTTTTCGATCTCGTCGAAGAGCACCACCGAGAACGGCTTGCGGCGAACCGCTTCGGTGAGCTGGCCGCCTTCGTCGTAGCCGACGTAACCCGGAGGCGAACCGACCAGACGCGACACCGTGTGCTTCTCCATGTACTCGGACATGTCGAGCGAGATGAGCGCGTTCTCGTCGCCAAAGAGGAACTCGGCGAGGTTCTTGGCGAGTTCCGTCTTCCCGACACCGGAGGGGCCCAGGAAGATGAACGATCCACTCGGGCGCTTCGGGTCCTTGAGCCCGGCACACGTTCGCCGAATCGCCTGGCTGACCGCGATCACCGCGGCGTCCTGGCCGACGTAGCGCTTGTGGAGCTCCTCCTCCATGCGAAGGAGTTTGGCGGTCTCTTCCTCGGTGAGCTTGTAGACAGGGATGCCGGTCCAGAGTGCGAGTACTTCCGCGATGGACTCCTCGTTGACCTCGTTGAAGAGGTCGACGCCCTCGGCTTTCCACTCCTGCTCTTTGACCACGCGCTGTTCGAGCAGTTCCTTCTCGCGGTCCCGCAGACTCGCGGCGCGTTCGAACTGCTGACCCTCGATCGCGCCTTCCTTGTCCTTGCGGATGGCCGAGATCTCGTCCTCGAGCTCGCGGTAGTCCGGCGGTGCCTGCATCCGCCGAATACGCAACCGGGAACCCGCCTCGTCGATCAGGTCGATGGCCTTGTCCGGCAGGTGGCGGTCCGAGATGTAACGGTCGGCAAGATTCGCCGCGGCCACGAGCGCCTGGTCGGTGATCGTGACCCGGTGGTGGGACTCGTAGCGGTCGCGGAGGCCCTTCAGGATCTCGATGGTGTGCGCGACCGTCGGCTCCTCGACCTTGATCGGCTGGAACCGGCGCTCGAGCGCGGCGTCCTTCTCCAAGTGCTTGCGGTATTCATCGAGCGTGGTCGCCCCGATGGTCTGGAGCTCACCGCGCGCGAGCATCGGCTTCAGGATGCTGGCGGCGTCGATCGCGCCTTCGGCAGCTCCCGCCCCCACGAGCGTGTGGAGCTCGTCGATGAACAGGATGATGTCGCCGCGGGTCTTGATTTCCTTCAGCACCTTCTTGAGGCGCTCCTCGAAATCACCGCGGTACCGCGAACCGGCAACGAGCGCGCCGAGGTCCAGGGTGTAGAGCTGCTTGTCGGTCAAGGTCTCGGGCACGATGCCTTCGACGATGTCCGCGGCGAGTCCCTCGACGATGGCGGTCTTGCCGACGCCCGGCTCACCGATGAGCACCGGGTTGTTCTTCGTGCGGCGTGACAGCACCTGCATCACGCGCTCGATCTCCTGCTCGCGGCCGATGACCGGGTCGAGCTTCTTTTCGCGTGCGAGCTGCGTGAGGTTGCGGCCGAACTGGTCCAACACCAAGGAGCCGGATTGACCACCGGCCTCGGCGGGCGCGCCCGCACCAGCGGGCGCGCCTTCCTTGCCGCCGCTGTAGCCGGACAGGAGCTGGATGACCTGCTGTCGCACGCGCGAGAGATCGGCGCCGAGCTTCACCAGAACCTGCGCGGCGACGCCTTCACCCTCGCGGATCAGCCCGAGCAGGATGTGCTCGGTGCCGATGTAGTTGTGTCCGAGCTGCAGCGCTTCGCGCAGCGAGAGTTCGAGGACCTTCTTGGCGCGGGGCGTGAACGGAATGTGGCCGGACGGCGCCGAGCCTCCGTGACCGATGATCTCCTCGACCTGGGCCCGAACCGCCTCGAGCGAGATGCCGAGCGACTCGAGCGCCTTCGCCGCGACGCCCTCACCCTCGTGGATCAGACCCAGCAGGATGTGCTCGGTGCCGATGTAGTTGTGGTTCAGCAGGCGCGCCTCTTCTTGCGCCAGCACGACCACTCGTCGGGCTCGGTCGGTGAAGCGTTCGAACACGGTGGCATCCGCCTCTCGTCGATGTGAAGTCGTCCCCATGACCGCGGGAACGGCACTCGTCGACACTCTATCGGCCGGGTTGTTTTGGGCCCGGTCGTTCTCTGGTGTCACATCGGCCCCGCGCGCTGCGGCCTGTAGCCGGTGCTCCCGCGGTCCCGAGCCGCCCTCGTCGGCCGCCAGGGATCAATCGGACCTTTCGATGTGACATTTTGTCGTTCCCGGATGTCGACGCTTCCGGCTTGGTCTTTGTTCCCGACACCTCGTACCCTGCGCCATATGTCACCTCTCGACGCGCTCGGGCTGGCTCCCCTCGCTGGCGACATGACTCGTGTCGAGACCGCCTTGCGGGACTCCGTACGAGCTGAGGACCCGTTTCTGTCCGACGTCGCCGGGCACTTGATCTCGGCCGGCGGGAAACGGATTCGTCCGGCCCTCGCGCTCTGCGCCGCCTACGGCGCCAAGGGCGTGGGCCCCGTGGCCGACGATGCGGTGACCGGAGGCGTGTCGGTCGAACTGGTCCACCTCGGCTCGCTGTACCACGACGACGTCATCGACGAGGCCGAAACCCGCCGGGGCGTCCCATCGGTGAACGCCCGGTGGTCCAACATCGTCGCGATCCTCGCTGGCGACTATCTCCTCGCCCGTGCATCATCGCTCGCGGCGTCACTCGGCGCCGACGTCGCCGCACTCCTCGCCGCCACGATCGGCGAGTTGTGCCGCGGGCAGGTGCTCGAGCTGCAACACCTCTTCGACGCAGACCGCAGTGTCGAGTCCTACACCGACTCGATCACCGGGAAGACCGCGTCACTGTTCTCGACTGCCTGTCGCGTCGGAGGAATGGTGTCCGCGGTCGACGACCCGACGCTCGACGCGCTCACTGCTTTCGGCCACCACCTCGGTATGTGCTTCCAGATCGTCGACGACGTGCTGGACGTGACCGCGAGTGACGAGAAGCTCGGCAAGCCGGCAGGCAACGACATCCTCGAAGGCGTCTACACGCTGCCGGTGATCCACGCCGCGGCCGAGTCCGACGAGTTGCGCGGACTCCTCGGCCGCAAGATCGACGATGAGCAGCTCACACGCGCCCGAGAGCTCGTGACTGCCGGCGATGCGATCGAGCAATCTGTGACCGCAGCCCGCGAACACGCCGCAGCCGCCAGCGCCGTCCTGCGTGGCACTTCCGCACTGGATGCCGTCGTCGTCGAGGGCATGGCCAAACTCGTCGACACCCTCGTCACCCGCGAGTTCTGACCGCACGATCGGGGCCACCGCGTCCGTTGGCGCGTTCGCCCGCCCGGGCCCGGCCAACGCGCCAGCGAACGCCCCGGTTCGACGTGGTCGACCGCGGCAGCTGGTAGACAGCGGGGATGGCACTGGACGGTACCTACGAACCCAGCCCTTGGCCTCCGATCGTGGAGCAGGTGGAGCTGTACGAATCCTCCGGCGGACAGGAGGGCAACCTCCTGGAGGGCAAGCCCTGCGTGATCCTCTGGACTCGCGGTCGCAAGTCCGGCAACGTCCGCAAGACCCCGTTGATGCGCGTGACCGACGGCGACGGTCGGTATGCCGTGGTCGCCTCAATGGGCGGCGCGCCCGACCATCCGGTCTGGTACCTCAACATGGTTGCGGACGCCGACGTCTCGCTGCAGGACGGCCCCGACCTACGTGACTACACCGCCCGGGTCGTCGACGGCGACGAAAAGGCCGAGTGGTGGAAGCGGGCGACCGAGGTGTGGCCGAGCTACGACGACTACCAGGCCGCGACCGAACGCGTGATCCCGCTCGTCGTCCTCGAACCCCGCTGACCGAGCGCTGGAAACCGGGCTGTCAGTCGGCGTCCAGGCGGGCGACGAGGGTCTTGGGCGCCACCGCGTGGGGTGGCTCCGTGACCTCGGGTAGGGGCTCGCACACCTTTCGGACACGGGCCAGCTCACGATCTCGGGCGCTCCGGGCCACCCCGAGCATCTAGGGCGACAGGTCCGAACCTCCTGATCGAGCGCCGACCCTCGGGATCCCGCAAGCCAGGAGATAGCCGACGGTCAGCAGGAGCAGGTCGGCGAGCGGGCTGAGGCGGGTTCCAAGGAACGCGCTGCCGTGAACGACGAGTGGGCGGTCGAACCCCGTGAGCGCGAAGCCGGCGAGCGCCCGCACAGCGACAAGCATGCCGACTGCACGCAGTATCGGCCGACCCCGCTCCGCCCTCGTCCACGACGGCGCGCGTTCGGCCACCACGAACGCGGCGACGAACACGAGGAGCAGCCCGGCGCACGCGAGGAACCACGGAACCTTGAGCAGCCACCAGCCGATCGTCCCGGGCGCAGGCAGCAGGTCGAGGGCATAGAGCGCCCCACCAACGATCGCGGCGGCGCTCAGGTGCCACAGGAAGATCGTCATGATCCCGGCGTTCGCGGCGACCGTCGCCGTCCACCACGGGCGGCGCGCCAGCAGTCGCGTCCCCGCCGGCCGGAGCGCGGTCGCGATCCCCACGTGCACGAGCGTCAGCAACAGGATGCACACAGTCGGCGGACTCATGTTCGAAACCTTCGCCCCCGGAAGGCCGACCATCGACACGGGATACGGACCGACCGTGACGGCGACCACGAGCAGACAGAACGCGATCACGGCGCCGACGATCCCGGCGCGGGCGGGAACCGATCCCACCCGGCGGCGAGATTGAACCCCACTTCCTGCGCGAAGGCGAACACCAGCAGGTAGTTCAGGACACCGAAACCCGACGCGGAAGCCGAGAACCACGCGACGTCCACGGCCACAACGAGGATCGGAAGCAACGTGACCAGCAGCCACGGTCGCCGCCGGTGCAGCGCCAACTGCGCGGGTGCGACCAGGGTGACCAACAGGTAGACCGCGAGGAACCACAGCGGTTGCGCAGCGATCCGCGCGATGTCGTGGGTCAGTCCGGGATTCACCGACGTTGCGGCCAAGGCTCCGACGCCGGCCAACCACACGACCACGAACACGACGGTCGGCCGAAGCAGCCGCTCGACTCGCGACGCGAAGAATGCGCCCGATTCGAACTGCTCGCGCGCCTCGATTCCCCGGCGGGTCGAGAACCCACCGACGACGAAGAAGAGACCCATGACCTGGAACACCCAGGTCGCGACGCTCAAGCCGGGGAGCACCGACAGGACGTTGCCGACCTCGATCCCGTCGGGGGTTCGTTGGATCGTCGCGACCAGCCAGTGGCCGCACACGACCATCAGGATCGCGATCGCCCGAAGAAGGTCCACGTATCGATCTCGGGACGGCGGCGTCGCGTCGACCATGCGGGCGACGGTTCGCAGTGCCTTCGGGACGGCCACGCCACCAGCAGACCACAGTGAGCCGGCCGGACGGGTCACCCGGTTGTGGTCGGCGCACGTCTGTCCGTGAGGATGGGCCGGAGCATCCACCCGTGCCTGCCTTCCTCAGGAGTTCGACGATGACGGCATTGCCTGGACCCCACGGACCGGCCGCCCTGCGTGCGGTGCGGGGACTCGCCAACGAACCCGTCCCGACCGTGGAACGCCTCGGCGCCGAACACGGCCGAACCTTCGGCGTCCACGCCGGGCCGTTGCAGATCGTCATCGTCGGTGACCGACTCCTCGTGAAGGAAGTCCTCTCCGGCCCCCAGGCCCGGTATCGGTGGGGCCCGATGTTCCGCATCCCCCTCGGCGTGTTCGTGGGCCCGACCTCGATGCTCGTGAGCGACGGCGAGGACCACGCCCGGCGACGCCGCCTGGTCCAACCGGCGTTCGCGCTCCGACATCTCCAGTCCTGGCGCGGTGCGGTCCTCGACGAGATCGATCACATGATCGACGCGCTTCCGCTGCACACATCGGTGGATCTTGCGCCACGAATCCAGACCGCCATCCGTCGAATCGTGGTTCGGATCCTGTTCGGTCCGGAACTCGACGCCGACGACATCGGCGCCCGACTCGCGCCGGCGGCCGACTACATCAACCGTCCTTCGGTTCGTCAACCCCCACATCCGTTTCCGTTCGGTGCCCGCGAACGGGCGCGCGCCTCGCGGCGATCCTTCGACGCCGCACTCGACGCAGAAATCGACCGGCGCCGGTCCAGGATTCGGGGCGATCGCGACGACGTCCTCGGCGTCCTGCTCGAGACGCCCGATCTCACGCGAGAGGAGCTGCGCGATCAGGTCGTTTCCCTGATCGGCGCGGGGTATGACACGACGACGGCGACGGCGAGTTGGCTGGTCCTGCGCGCCGCGCCGGCCCCGACGGTGTGGTCCCGACTCCGAGCGGAAGCGGTTGCGGTGGCGGTCGACGAAGCACGACCGTACGCCGACGCGGTGGTCCACGAGTCCCTGCGGATCCACCCGGCCGGCGCGTACGCGCCTCGCCTCGTCGCCCAGACGTTCGCGCTCGGGCCGTACCGCGTTCGCCGGGGATCGCTCATTGCCTGGTCGCCACTCCTCGTGGGCCGCGACCCGGACACCTGGCCGGACCCGATGCGCTTCGACCCCGGCCGACACCTGGATGGCCCCGAGCCCGAGTACGCCTGGGTGCCGTTCGGCGCGGGATCGCGGAGTTGCATCGGCTTCGGCCTGGCCCGCATGAACCTGACCCTGTTGGCGAGCCGACTCGCGGAGCGTGTGGATCTGGAGGTCCTCACCGAGGGCATTCCCGAACCGGTCGGGGTGGTCACCGCGCACCCCGACGGCGGCGTGCCGGTGCGGATCACCGCCCGCCGTTGAGCGCGGTCAGGCCGATTCGGCCCGGGACTCCAGTGCCGCTTCGCTCTCGTCGACCTCACCGAGAAAGCGCAGGACCGCTTCGTTGAACCCGTTGGGTGCCTCGGCCATGAGGCCGTGGGCCGCGCCCGAGATCACTTCGAGGCGGGCGTGGGCGATGAGTTCGGCCAGTTCCTCCGCATCACCGACCGGCGTCAGGGAATCCTGCGATCCCGTGATCACCAGCACTGGCACCCGGATCGAGTGCAGCTCCTCGCGCAGCTCGTCCGGTGTTTCGAGGATCGCGCGGACCTGGGCGACGAACGGTTCGGGATCCTGTTGCAGCACCACCCGCGCCATGAGGTTCAACCAGATGCCGAACCGTCGGCGCAGCCGCGGGCCGACGAGCCACTGCAGTGCCTCGTCACCAAGCGCACCCATGCCGTCGGCGGCGACAGCGTCGGCCCACTCGGCGAGCAGTTCACGGCGCCATTCGTGATGGCGGCATGCGGTGCAAGCGAGGACGAGTGACCGGGTCCGGTCGGGGTGGAGCACGCCGATGATCTGCGCGATCACGCCACCCATCGAGGCGCCCATGACGTGCGCCCGCTCGACGCCCTCCGCGTCCAGGACGGCAATGACGTCGCTCGCCATGCGGTCGAGTGAATACGGTTCCGGCGCGGGCCCGGTGCGGCCGACGCCACGGTTGTCGATCGTGATGCAGCGATACCGGCGCCCGAACGCCAGGCGCTGGAGCGCCCACCCGCGCGAGTCGGTCCCGAGGCCCTGGATCATCACGAGCGGGAGTCCGTCCCGCCGACCGAACACGTCGTAGTGAATGGTCATGCCATCGTCGACGACGATCTCCGACACGCGTGACCCTCCCCCGGCATCAAGCGTTTCCCGGCGCTCGCGATCGCGAACGCCGTTGGAGGCTACCGACCCGAGCCGGGCCCTCGGTACCCGGTTCGGACAATTCCGATGATTCTCAACATTGTGACGTCATCGCAGTCCGTGCGACCGCGTTGCGGACCTGCTCGACGAGTTCGGCCGCGAGCAGGGGATCACGTGCTCCGATGGTGCCGACCTGAATCGGGACGCCGACGCTGACGCGCCACGGTCCGACCGGGAGCCCCAAGCGGGCCGCCCGGACGAACCAACACCGGGATCACCGGGTATCCGAGCGCGACCTCGAGCAGCGCAGTCGGGGGATGTCCCCGGCCCGAGCGCAACCACGTTGGTGCCAGCGGCAGGGCCGCCAGCTGCCCCATCCGGAGCAGTGCGGCGACGTCACCGGGATACGCACCGACACTGCCGAACTTGCGCACGAGGTCACCGACGATCGGCAGGTTCGGCGCGCCCACGACCCGCAGTCGACGGTCGACCCCGCGGCGCACCGCCGCGGACAGCACCGTGGGCTCGAGCACGCCCGTGCCGCGATTGGCGACGAGTAGCGCGGGGCCCTCCTCGGGGAGGTGTTCGACTCCCGCGATGCGGACCGGCGTCGTGCGCATCACCAGCGGGGCGAGCAGATCCTGGAGTTGCGGGTCCGCACCGAACGGGTCCACGGCGTAGTGGCCATTGACGCGCCGCCGCACCACCTCGGCGAGCGACGGATGCTGCGGGTGATCGAGGTCAACACCGAACATGCGGGCGACGCCGGCATCAGCCACCGGACACCTGCGCAATCGGTCGCAACGCGCGCAGCGGGGTCACGGTCGCCCACTCGAAGAGGTCGGTACACACCTGTTGCGTCGGCCGGAGGTCGTCGATCCCGAGCACCTCGGGCGCACGAGAGCCGTCGGCGACGCTCCCGTGCCGGAGCAGGTCCATCACGTGCGTCGGAACGGGCGCGCCCGCGAGTTCGGCGACTCGCCCGGCCACCGACCACATCGGACCGGAGATCGGCACCGGCACCCGGCCCCCGAGCCGGACCGCCTGCCACACGCTGGCGGCACCGGGTCCGACGACGTTCAGCGGACCATCGACGTCGCGCAGCAGCGCGGCGACCATCGAGCGTGCGGCGTCCTCGAGGTGCAACAACTGGAACGCGGGATCCGCGAGGGCCGGTACCGGTACCGCCGGGAGTCGGAGCACCCGGCCGAGCGGGCTCGGCATGTGGGAACCAGTGATCGTCGCCATCCGCAGGGCCGCGACCGGAATGTCGCGCGTGCGCCCGATGTCCGCGGCGATGGCCTCGACGGCGAGCAGGCTGCGCCCGAACGCAGTCGTCGGTGCCACCGACGCCTCTTCGTCGGGAACACTCGGCCGGCCGCGCCCACGCCCGTAGACCGAGACACCGCTGCGAAGCGCGAGACGCGTGAGGCTGCCCGCCCGGGCCGCCGCACCGAGTGCGGCAACCGCCGACGCCTGGGTATAGCGGGCCGCGAGTCGCGGTGGTAATCGGGACGCCGGCTCGTAGATCCCGAAGTGGGCCACAGCCTCAGGTGCAAAGTCCTCGACGAACGCCGCGAGCTTGTCGCGGTCACGTGGATCGATACGCCGGAACTCGCTGCGTCGGAGTCGGCGCCGCGGCGGCACGTAATCGACCCCGACGATCTCGGTGAACTCGCTGCGTTCTTCGAGAAGTTGCGCGACCCGGGTCCCGATCTCGCCACCCATTCCCGTGACCAGTACCCGCATCCGCCCCTCCGAGGCTTGCGACGTGCGTCAGGCTACTGATCGTCCTGGTTGCGCTCGAAAATAAGCCGCAATCCGTGCAGCGTGAGCCACGGCTCGTAGTGCTGGATCGTCTCGGAGTACGGCATGATCGGTTCAGCCAGGCCCCCCGTCGCCACGACCGTGCACTCCCCCAGTTCGGCGGCAAACCGGGCGACAATGGCGTCGACCTGACCGCTGAAGCCGTAGATCACCCCGGATTGGATCGATTCCACCGTCGTCTTGCCGATGACGTGGCGGGGCGGGACCAACTCGACCCGGCGCAACGCCGCGGCTCGCCCGAAGAGTGCATCCATCGAGATTTCGACGCCCGGGAAGATCGCGCCGCCCAAGTACTCGCCCTTCGCACTGATCGCTTCGACGGTGTTCGCGGTCCCGAAGTCCACGACGATCGTCGGCCCGCCGTACATCTCGAACGCGGCGACCGCATCGGCGATCCGGTCCGGGCCGACTTCCTTCGGGTTGTCGTAGAGGATGGGCATCCCGGTCTTGACCCCGGGCTCGAGCACGAGGGCGTTGAAGCCGAAATAGCGCACCGTCATCTGGCGGAGCGCTGCGGTCACGCTCGGAACCCCGGAGCAGACCGCCACCCCGGTGACCTGATCATCGAACGAGAACCCGTGGAAGCCCAAGAACTGCTGGATCATCAACGCCAACTCATCCGACGTTCGCGAGGCGACGGTCGCAATCCGCCAATGGTCGGCCAACTCCGCGCCGTCGAACAGGCCGATCACGGTCTGGGTGTTGCCGGTGTCGATCGCGAGCAGCATGGCGCTACACCTCCGCGGTGATATCGAGTGCGAGATCGAGCGCCGGCGCACTATGGGTGATCGCACCGACCGAGATGAAATCCGGCTCGGCCGCCGCGTACACACTCGCCGTTTCCAGCGTCACCCCACCGGAGACCTCCAACGGGACTGCGCCGCCGACCACACGCGCCGCGGCCCGCACCTGGTCCGGCGTCATGTTGTCGAGCAGGAGCAGATCCGCACCCGCGTCGACGGCCTCCACGACCTGCTCCATCGTGTCGCACTCGACCTCGACGGTTCGGCCAGGCCACATCTGCTTGGACTGACGGACCGCCGAGGTCAGATCCAGGAACGTGAGATGGTTGTCCTTGATCAACACCGCGTCGCTCAGACACTCGCGATGGTTGGCGCCACCGCCGGCACGCACCGCGGCCTTCTCCACCGCCCGGAGGCCCGGCAACGTCTTACGGGTGTCCCGAACACAGCTCCGGCCGGCGACCGCGTGCACGAACCTCGCGGTCATCGTCGCGACGCCTGAAGCGTGCTGCAACAGGTTGAGCGCCGTCCGCTCCGCCCCGAGCAACGACCGCAAGCGTCCGCGCACCACCGCCACGACCTGCCCGTCGGCGAGCCGGTCCCCGTCACTGGTCCGCCACTCGACGACGACCCCCCCATCCACCTGCCGAAACACTTCGGCTGCGGCAGCACAACCGGCCAGTACGCCCGGCGCCCGGGCGACGATCTCGCCACGGGCGATCGCCGCCTCCGGAATGGTGGCCAACGAGGTGAGATCGCCGAGCGTGCCGAAGTCCTCGATCAGCGCTCGCCGGACCAGTTCCTGCAACGCGAGCGGCGGCGGATCGAAGTCGGCCATCAGGCCGGCACCGCCGCCGCGAGCGGTACGAAGGTGGTCTCCGCTCCTCTGGTCACGAACCGCCCCGCCAACTGATCGAGTGTCTCGGGATGGTCCAACCGGGTGTGGGTACCTCGGCTCTCGGTCCGAAGCTGGGCCGCGGCAATCAGCGTCCGCGCGACGGTGACCAGGTTCCGAACTTCGTGTCCCGCGACATCGTCGGCCGGTGGATCGAGATCGACAATGGCAGCGATCCCAGCCAGGCTCTCGCCGTCCCGGAGGACGCCCGCGCCGATCGTCATCGCTCGCTGGAGTTCGTCACGACGGATGGTTCCGGACGGGCGGGGCGGGTCCACCGTCTCCGCCGGCCCGAGGCGAACGCCGCGGAGGACTCCTGATGCCTCCGGCGCATCTTTGCCGGCGGCAATCGCCTCGATGATGCGCGGCGCGAACACCAAGCCGTCGAGCAGCGAGTTCGACGCCAGCCGATTCGCGCCGTGTACCCCGGAACACGCCGCCTCGCCGCAGGACCAGAGACCCGGCACCGTGGTCGCGCCGTCAAGGTCGGTCGCGATGCCCCCGGACAGGTAATGCGCCGCCGGTGCGACGGGCAGGAAGGCGGTCCGGGGATCGATGCCGACCGCCTGCGCCGACGCCCAGATCGTGGGGAAGCGGTTCGGGAAGTCCGAGATCATCGTCGCGTCGAGCCAGACGTGGTCCAGCCCGCGTTCGACAATCCGTCGGGTGATCGCCCGCGCCACGACATCGCGGGGTGCCAGATCCGCGAGTGGGTGCACGTCCGGCATGAAGCGGACCCCGTGCTCGTCGCGCAACACGGCGCCGTCGCCGCGCAATGCCTCCGACAGGAGCGGCCTCGGCATCGAGGGATGCGCCATCGCCGTCGGATGGAACTGCATGAACTCGACGTCGGCGACGGCGACGCCGGCGCGCAGTGCCATCGCGATGCCATCGCCCGTCGAGACCTCCGGGTTGGTCGTGACCGCGAAGAGTTGGCCCGCGCCACCCGTGGCGAGCACAACGTGGCGAGCGCGCAGTTCGACCGGACGGCCCTGCGCATCGAGGGCGAGTACCCCGACACACCGGCCGCCCTCCACGAGAAGATCCACACTGAAGCACCGCTCTTGGACGTCGATCGACGGCAGGCGGTGCGCAGCATCGACCAACGCGCGTTCGATCTCCTGCCCGGTCGCATCCCCTCCGGCGTGCACCACCCTCGGTAGGGAATGCCCTCCTTCGATCGCCAGCGCCAGTTCGCCACCACGCTCGTCGAAGTGCGCGCCGAGCCCGATCAGCTCCCGCACCCGCCGAGGGCCCTCCCCGACGAGGACCCGAACGGCATCGCTGTCACACAGCCCGGCGCCGGCTACGAGCGTGTCGGACTCATGGAGCGCAACCGAGTCCGGCGCGCCGAGGGCGGCGGCGACACCCCCCTGCCGCGTAGCGGGTCGCCGAGGTCGCGAGTTCGCTCTTGGTCACGATGCCGACCGTCCATCCGCGCTGGGCGGCATGGATCGCGGCCGACAGGCCGGCGATGCCACTTCCCAAGACGAGGAGGTCCATTGGCCGATGCTACGGGGTCGAGGCTGGCGGGGTCCCGTCCGCAAGACGGACCCCGGCGTCCACATCGACGATTCCTTCATCGACCGTGATCACGAGGTTGTCGATCAGTCGGGCGCTACCGAGCCGCACCGCAGCCGCGAGCACCGACCGCCCGATGATGGACGAGGTCATGACCAACGTGTCGGCATCTCGGAGCTCGACGTATTCCACGTCGAGCTCGGACGCCCCTTGCAGAGCCTCGCGGACCGAGTGTGTGACCGCGGCCCCAGCTCGCTGCCCCGCGACGACCGCCTCCGCGCCCGTCAACAGTGCCTGATGGAGCGCCGGAGCCGTACGCCGCTGATCGGGCGTCAGATAGGCGTTACGACTCGACATCGCCAGCCCGTCCGCCTCGCGCACGATGGGCGCCCCGACAACCGTCACCGGCAAGTCGAGATCCGCACTCATGCGACGCACGACGGCGAGTTGTTGATAGTCCTTGCGGCCGAAATAGGCCTCACACGGGCCGACGATCGAGAACAGCTTGGCCACGACGGTCGTGACGCCGTCGAAGTGTGTCGGCCGAGCAGTGCCGCACATCCCGTCCGTGAGTCCGGCGACGTGCACCGTCGTCGCACCGCCCCCTTCTGGGTACATCTCGGCGACGCTCGGAGCGAACAGCACATCGACACCGGCTGTCGCGGCCAACGCCTCGTCACTCGCCGCGTCACACGGGTACGCCGCGAGGTCCTCGGTCGGACCGAACTGCGTGGGATTCACGAACGACGAGACGATCACGACGTCGTTCGTGGCTCGGGCCATCGCCATGAGCGACGCATGCCCCGCGTGGAAGTAGCCCATCGTCGGGACGAGACCCACGGTCTGGCCCGCCGCGCGCGGCATTGGCCAGGGCCCGAACCTCGGCGATGGCAGTGACCGTCTTCACGTCAGCACTCCGTCGAGATCCGGAGGTCGACCGGCCACGATCGCGGCCCGACGGGCCAGCGCTCGGTACGCCTCCCGCTCGGCGTCGGGAACCGCCGCGAGATGGGCGCGCACTGTTGCGGAGTCACCGCGCGAAACCGGCCCGGTCAGCGCGACAGTCGGATTCGTCGCGGCAACGTTGTCCACGGTGGCTCGAACCAACGGAAGGAACGCTTCGAGCGGAACCGCGGTACATGCTTCGACCTGCGCGAGCAACGCCACGAGATGGTTGCTCGCAATGCACGCAGCGGCATGGTACGAGGGCCGGTCGGCATCGGCGACGGCGAACGGAACCATGCCGATGTCGCGCGCGATCGCGCCGACCTGCGCATCGCCCGAGACCGCACACCACGCGCCGGCCAATCGTCCGCTCCCACCACCTTCGGGCATCGTGTGGAGGGGGTGCAGGGCACCGGTACGACACGGGAGTGCATTGAGTACGACGACACCAGTGGCACCGGAAAGGTGCACGACAAGGGTCGCGTCGTTCACCGACGGTGCAAGGTCCCGCGCGGTCTCAGCAATGGCCCGGTCCGGAGTGGCGATGACGACCACCTCGGCCCATCTCGCGACCTCACCCACTGCGACTGCCCGCGCGTCCCATTGACGAGCGGCGGCGCGGACCCCGGCGGAATCGGGCGAACGGCCGGCGACGGCCGCGATCGTCCACCCGGCGTTTGCGAGGGCATCACCGAGACACCTTCCGGCACGCCCAGGTCCGACGATCGCGGCGGATCGGGCGGGGGCTGCGGACACGGCATGCTCCGACATCTCGGGGACCTGAGGAGTGCTGGGGTTCCGGCCGCTGGGGTCCGGACCTACCCGGGAATCCGCAATGCTACCGAGGTGACGCGGACCCCCGACCAGCCTCCGGTCGGCATCTCGACCAGATCGGGCGCCAGATCGTGGAGCGGTGCGAGCACGAAGTCCCGCTCCGACATGCGGGGATGCGGAATCAGCACCTCCGGATCGTCGGACTCGACATCGCCGAGCAGCAGGATGTCCACGTCGAGCGTGCGCGGTCCCCACCGCTCGCCCCGAGTCCGCTCGCCGGCCTGCTCGACTGCGGCACACACCGCCAGCAGCGCCACCGGCTCGCGGTCCGTGTCCACCGCGACGACAGCATTCAGATAGTCGGACTGCGGCGGGCCACCGACCGGCACGGTTTCGTAGACGGGCGAGATCGCGACCACCTCGACCCCTGGCGAATCCCCGAGCTGATCGACCGCGAGTTGCAGGTACGCCTCCCGATCGCCGACATTCGATCCGAGCCCGAGATACCCGCGCCGTCGACCGTCCACCGTCACACCGAGATCGTCACACCGACGTGGTCGATGTGGGCCGGTACCGGCGGACGCAGCTTGCGCACCGTCACGGTTGCGCCGAGGACACGCACGTCTTCGCGGCACACCTCCCCGATGCGCAGCGCCAGCCGCTCCAAGAGTTGGAACCGCTCCTGCTCGACGACGCGAACAATGCCGGCGATGACCATCGCATAGTCGATCGTGTCACCGAGCTCGTCGGTCCGCCCGGCCGGCCCGAGGTCGACCTCGAGGTCCGCATCGACGCCGAACGGCTGGGCCCGAGTCTGCTCCTCGGGCAACACGCCATGCCGGCCGAGTACCTCGAGACCGCGGATGTGGATCGTGCCCACTCAGTTACGGGGAGCGCCCGGTCGCATGATGCGGTCCTTGACGGTGATCGCAACCATCTCGCGGCCGATGGCACCGAGCTCCCGGTTGGTCAGACGCTCGATCAACAGCGTCGCGTGCGGGCCTTCGTCGACCAACCCGGCGTAGATCAGGTATCCGGCCAGGACTCCGACCAGGCGGTCGCCGAACTCCTCGTGATGCAACAGCACCCGCTCTTCGGCAACATCGAGGCGACGGGCCAGGGATTCGTAGATCAAGGGAAGCCGGTCAGCCAGCTCGTCATGGCGACCCAGGGGCACGTGTTCGCACGAGATGCCCGCCTCCGCATACGCGTGGAGGTTGTGCGGAGAGTCCAGCAAGGAGATCACGCGGGTGAAACCTTGCTGCGCCAACCAGATCAACTCCTCCTGGCGACGAATCTTGCGATGGTTGCGCGCGAAGCCTCCCGGACGCTCCGATGCCGCGAGCCGTTCTTTGATGATCCAACAAAACAGGCGCGGCTCGAGGCCCTGTGCCCATCGCCCTCGCAACGTCGTCATCGCGACTCCACCACCTCTCGACGCGCGACCGAGGCCCGCGCCAACGCTCCCAACACCGCTGCCACCTGCACCGCACCACGCACGTCGTGGACCCGGACCATCGCCGCGCCCCGTTCCAGCGCCCACACCACCGTCGCGAGAGTCGCGTCGTCGCCGCGCCGCGGGGTCATCTTCGCCCACGATGTGGCCCAGGAACGATTTTCGCGAGGTTCCGATCAACACCGGAACTCCCACACCGGCGATGAGATCCGAAATTCGGGTCAGTAATTCCAAATTCTGGTTGACCGTCTTGCCGAAACCGATCCCCGGATCGGCCATCACGGCATCTTCCGCGATCCCCGCCGCAACCGCCGCCGCGACACCGTTCGGCGAGGAATTCCCCAACCTCCGCGACGACGTCGCCGTAGGTCGGGTCCACCTGCATCGTGCGGGGACCACCGCGCATATGCATCGCCACGAATCCGGCACCGGCGTCGGCGACGACGGCCAGCATGTCCGGGTCGGCGAGACCCGCTGACACATCGTTCACGATCGCCGCTCCGGCATTGAGCGCCGCCCGGGCGACGCTCGCCTTGGTCGTGTCCACGCTGATCGGCACCTCGACGCGTCCCGCGAGCGCCTCGATGACCGGCACGACCCGACCGGTTTCGGTCGCAGCGTCGACGGGGTCAGCACCGGGACGGGTCGATTCGCCCCCGATGTCGAGCACCGCGGCCCCTTCGGCCACCAACCGGTGGCCGTGCTCGATTGCCGCGTCCGGCGTGACGAAGCGGCCGCCGTCCGAAAACGAATCGGGCGTGACGTTGACGACACCCATGACCGGCCCGCTGACCGCTGCCCAACGAAACATGCGTTGTGGAGGATACCGGGGTTGCCCGGTCGGCGGACCTGGCGCCACGGCGTGTCAGGGACGCCCGGGCGGACCGCCGAGCAGTGCCATGGCCTCTGCCCGGGTGGCCGGGTTGGCCTTGAAGATGCCCCGGACCGCGGAGGTGACCGTGGTGGTGCCCGGCTTCCGGACACCTCGCATGGACATGCAGAGGTGCTCGCATTCCAGCACCACGAATACGCCCTTGGGGCCGAGCACGGACATCATCGCGTCGGCGATCTGTGAGGTCAGGCGCTCCTGCACCTGCGGTCGCCGGGCATACCCCTCCACGAGGCGAGCAAGCTTGGACAGCCCCGTCACCCGGCCGTCGTCGCCCGGGATGTAGGCGACGTGGGCGTGACCGTGGAACGGGACGAGATGGTGCTCACACGCCGAGTACAGCGGGATGTCCCGCACCATGACCATCTCGTCATGGTCGGCTTCGAAGGTGACCTTGAGGTGTTGGCTCGGGTCCTCATGGAGCCCGGCGAAGATCTCCGCGTACATCCGAGCAACGCGTCGTGGCGTGTCGAGGAGCCCATCGCGGTTCGGGTCCTCCCCCACCGCTTCGAGGATTTCACGGACCGCCACCGCGATCCGCTCGAGGTCAACTCCAGATGTCGACTCGGTCACTCTGGTCTCCCACGATCGGTGACACCGAGCGCGGATGGCCGCGCGCTGCCGAGACCCGGAGCACCCTCGGGTACCACGTCGGCCAGCAGCACCTCGACCTGGTCGACCTGCAACGTCTCGTGTTCGAGCAACTGCACCACCAGACGATCGAGGACGGCACGGTGACGGGCCAGGAGATCGCGGGCCACGCCGTGAGCTTCGTCGATGAGCGCACCGATCTCGGCATCGATCCGAGCCGCGACCGTATCGGAGTAGTCCGGGGTCGAGGACAGGTCGCGGCCCAGGAATACCTCGCCTTGAGGCTGACCGAAACGCATCGGACCGAGTTCATCGCTCATTCCGTACTCAGTCACCATCTGGCGGGCGATCGTCGTGGCCCGGGCGATGTCGTCACGTGCGCCGGTCGTCGGATCCGCGAACACCAGCTCCTCGGCGGCGCGGCCGCCAAGGAGCGTGGCCAGCTGGGCCCGGAGCTCACTGCGCCGCACCAGGAAGCGGTCCTCCGCCGGGAGCGACAGCGTGGAACCGAGGGTCTGGCCGCGCGGCACGATCGTGATCCGGTGCACCGAATCGGCGCCGGGCAATGCGTGGCCGACGAGCGCATGGCCCCCTTCGTGGTAGGCGATCACCCGCCGCTCGGCCTCGGAGAGCAGCCGGCTTCGGCGTTCGGGTCCCGCCACGACCCGGTCGATGGCCTCTTCGAGTTCGGTCACGCTGACCTGCTCGACGCCGCGCCGCGTCGCCAGCAGGGCGGCCTCATTGACCAGGTTCTCGAGGTCGGCCCCGGTGAAGCCGACGGTCCGGCGCGCGAGGGCGGCCAGGTCGACGCTGGGATCGAGCTGCACTCGGCGCACATGCACCGCCAGGATCTCCGTCCGACCGTCGAGATCGGGGCGGTCGACCATGATCTGGCGATCGAAACGACCTGGCCGGAGCAGTGCGGGGTCGAGGATGTCGGGTCGGTTGGTGGATGCGAGCACGATCACGCCCGACGTCGGACCGAAGCCGTCCATCTCGACGAGCATTTGATTGAGGGTCTGCTCCCGCTCGTCGTGACCGCCCCCGACACCGGCGCCGCGATGACGGCCGACTGCGTCCAACTCGTCCACGAACACGATCGCCGGGGCCGCAGCCTTGGCCTGATCGAAGAGCTTGCGGACCCGCGAGGCCCCGACCCCGACGAACATCTCGACGAAATCCGAACCCGAGATAGAAAAGAACGGCACACCGGCTTCGCCTGCGACCGCCTTGGCGAGCAGGGTCTTCCCAGTCCCCGGCGGGCCGTACAGCAGTACCCCCTTCGGAATGCGTGCACCCATTCGTTCGAAGCGAGTCGGGTCCGCGAGGAAATCACGGATCTCGGTCAGCTCGTCCACGGCCTCGGGGAGCCCGGCGACATCGGCAAAGGTGACCGACGGCGTCACCACCGGTCGGGATCGGCGGGAGAACTCGAGCAGGCCGCGGCCGCCCTGGGCCTGGCGCAAGAGCATCATCACCACGACCAGGATGAACACGAACGGGAGCAGGTTCAGCCCGATGCTCAGCCAGCGGTTGTCCTTCTGGGCATCGACCGAGAACTCGCGCACCCCTGCGTCGGTGATCGCGTGGGTGAGGTCGTCAGCCGATCGCTCGGGGTACACGACCCGGTATTGCTCGCCGTCCGAGAGCGTGACCGTCAGCGCATGGTCCTGGTCGTGGAGTACGACCGACTCGACCCGTCCCGCATCGAGTCGCCGCTCGAAGGTCGTGAGATCCATCGCCGCCGGGGACGCCGAGCGCGGCCAGACCACGATGGCAAGGACGGCCGCGACCACTACGCCGCATATGAGCAGAACGCGCCGACGACTCATAGGAACCAGCTCCCCTTTCGGAGGGCGCCAGGCTACCGGGCCGTGAGGGGGTCCTCGTCGCCGTTCTGATACTCCAGGATCGCATCGAGGTTGCGGTACCGCTCGGCCACATCGAGGCCGTAGCCGATCACGAATCGATCCGGGATCGTGAACCCGACGTATCGCAGGTCCGGGTCGTTGCGCTGGAGACCCTCCTTGAGCAGCAGCGTGCAGACCTCGAGCGACGCCGGATCCCGGGCCAGCAAGGTTCGGCGGAGATAGCCGAGCGTCAGGCCCGAGTCGACGATGTCCTCGACGATCAGGACGTGCCGCCCGGTCAGGTCGATATCGAGGTCCTTGATGATGCGCACGACCCCGGACGAGCGGGTGGCGGATCCATAGGAGGAGACGGCCATGAAGTCGAACTCCACGGGCAGATCGATGGCTCGGGCCAGATCGCTCATGAACATCAGCGCGCCCTTGAGTACGCCGACGAGCAACGGCGGCCTCCCGGCGTAATCCTCGGTGATTTGGGCCCCGAGCTCGGCGACCCGGGTCTGAATCGCCGCCGCCGAGACGACGACGGGACCGGTCTGGTCGAGCATGCGGGTCACGGTACTGCGTCGCTTTCGTCGAGGTAGAGCCGCCCGCCCGACCGCCTGATCCGCCGGCCGCCAGCCAACTCGGTGCCGACGATCTCCCCGCGGACGATCGCAACGATCCGCTCGATCTCGGCGGCACTCGGCGGCGGAGGCCCGACCCACCGTCGCAGCGCCCGACGCGCCACCGCAATCGGTGCGTCCCTGAGCACCGCGACCGCGGGTTCCCCCGGGGCCCCGGCCGCCTCGAGCAGCCGGTCACCGAACATGTCGAGCAGGTCCGACTCCGCTCGCGCCACCGTCGCCTGCCGCGCCAACACCGGGACGAGGTCCCGGTCGGCACCGCTCTCCAACATGGGCAGGAGCTCGTGGCGAACCCATGATCGCCGGAAGCGACGATCCGCATTCATCGGGTCGTCGACCGTCGGCAGGTCGAGATCGTCGATGACTCCCCGGACGACGGCCCGGCGCAGCTCGAGCAACGGGCGCACGATACGGCCACGACGCGGCGCCATCCCGGCGATCCCCGCACTCGCCGAACCGCGCATGAGATTGAGCAGGACGGTTTCGGCCTGATCGTCGGCGGTGTGTCCGACGAGGATCGCAGTCGCGCCGAGTTCGTCCGCGACCAGCTCCAACGCGCCATACCGCGCCTCACGAGCTCGGGCCTCGAGGTTGCCACCGCCTCCCACCGCGACGCGTACCGACCGCCATTCGACGCCCAGACGATCAGCGACGATGGCGACGACAGGCGCATCGTCGGCGCTGTCCGCCCGGATGCCGTGGTCCACATGCACCGCAACCGGCGCAAGCCCGGACCGGACCGCGAGTACCAGGAGCGCGACGGAGTCCGGACCCCCGGAGCACGCCACGATCACGGGCGCTTCGAGCCCGACGAAGCCCCCGAGCAGCTCGGGCCGGTCCACCGTTGCTGCAGGCGCCGACGGGCGCGCGCGACCCGCGCCAGCCACTCGGCCGGTGCCGCCAACTCCTCGAGCGTGGGCAGCTGCTCGGGACCCGCCCAGGCCGCGTCGAGCGCTCGGAACCCGGCCAGATCGGTCACCGCGTCCACGAATGCCTCGCCCACCTCGTACTGACGCATCTTCATCTCGAGCCCCATGACCCGATGAAGCAATGCGGTGATGCCACCCGCGTTTCGGCGAGCCGAAAGTACGTGAGCCATGCGAGCCTGGCCCGCGACCAGGTCCGCCCCGAGGTGGTTCATCACTGCGTTGCCATGACCCTCGAGCAGCGACATCAGCGCTTGCACCCGATCCATCGTGGCGCGCTGTTCGTCGTTCGCAAAGAGTCCGACGATGCCGCGCTCGTCGATCGGGTGCCGCCCGGCCCGCATCGCCTCGGCAGCTCGTCCGACCCCCGCGAGCAACACCCCCGGGTCGGGTTCGATCCCTCCGACGAGCTCGTGGACCTGCGCGACGAAGTAATCCCGCAGCCACGGCACGCCCGTGAACTGGGCGCGATGGGTGACCTCATGGAGCGCGATCCAGAGCCGGAAGTCGCCGGGTCGAAACGCGTAGCGCTTCTCCAACGCGAGCACATTGGCGCCGACGTAGTAGACCCGGTCACCGTCGGTCGGCGCCGTCGTCGTCGGAGGGCACGAACAGGTCGTACTGGCCGAGCACCCGCTGCGCGACGTAGCCGAGCAGCACACCGAGCTCGGTCGCGGTGACGGTCCGGCCGATCGGGAGCGAAGGGGCTCTTCGCGAGCCATCGCCGCAACCGCTCGGTGAGCGGCGCGAGGAGGCGGCGCATCGAGATCATGTTGGCGTCGACCCACCCGACCGATCGACGACCGTCGCGGTCGCGCAGGTCGACGGCGATCGCAGTCCGGTGTAGCTCGGCGACGAGATCCTCGGCCTGGGCCGTGGCACCTCGGCGAAGTCGGACTCGAGCGATCCGGCGAGGTACGAACCGGGCCAGCGCGTCACGTCCGGCCACGCCGCGACCGATCCGGCCCGCGAGCCGCCAGTCGATCGGCTCGGGCAAGCGTGCCCGCTTCGCTCGACCACGTGGTCATGGCTCAGTCGACCCGGCGAGCCCCAGACCTTCGGGATGAGCAGCTCGGCGGCACGTACTCGCCCGAGAGGAGCCCGACGAGAAGCGCCGCTCACACGAGGATCGCGAATGCGATCCAGCAGAACCACGGTCTGGTCGATTGCCGACACGTCACTGCGAAGACCTCTGAGAACCGGGATGGCGAAAGGTTGCAATCGACGAAGGCATCTTCACGCCGGAAACTGCCCGGGAGGAGATGGGCTACGCATCGTGGAGGCCGTCGGCCAGTCGACCCCGACTCACGGGCCGAGACCTGGTCGGGCGTCACCCAGGCCGAGCGCCTCGCCGATCCGGCGACGAGAGCTCGCCGGCACCTCCTCGGTGCAGGGATCGCGATCACCTGCCGCATCTCGACCTCGAAGTAGAAACCCTCGGCGCACGGCGGACAGTCGTCCAGATGGCGGGTGATGGCCGCCACTTCCAGATCGTCATCTCACCGTCCAGGTAGTGGTACACCGATGCATCGCTCCGTTACAGTCCATAGTCCTCGTTCCGGTCCCTGTCCCCCCGCGGGTGTGGACCCGCTCGGTACCAGCCCACGCTCTACTGCGAGATCCCACAACCGTCGTTGCAGCTGCTTTCTTCCCCGGTGCAGCCGACTCATCACCGTCCCGATCGGGACTTCGATGATCTCGGCGATCTCCTTGTAGGAGAATCCCTCGACATCGGCCAGCAGTACCGCCATGCGGAAGTTCTCGGGGAGATCCTCGATCGCCTCCTTCACGACGACTTCCGGGATGGCGTCGAGGACCTCCGCCTCCGGACTCCGGTTCGCCGTGACCGCCTCGAGGCCCTCCGAGTCTCCGGTAGAGCGAGAAGTCCTCGAGATCGTCGAGCGGCCTCCTGCTCCGGTCGGCGTTTCTTGGCGCGATACATGTTGATGTAGGTGTTCGTGAGGATCTTGTACAGCCACGCCTTGAGGTTCGTGCCTTCCTGAAAACCTCCGAAGCCCCGGAACGCGCGCAGGTACGTCTCCTGCACGAGGTCCTCGGCATCGCTCGGATTGCGGGTCATACGCAATGCGGCGGTGTAGAGCCCATGCATGAACGGCATCGCGAGTTCTGCGAACTCCGCTTGGTCGGCCACGGCCGGACACTAGCCAAGCGCATCGCACGGTTCCTGACCGTTCCTCGCCAATCTCACCACGCCGCGTGGAGCGGGGTGGGAGAATCGTGCGATGTGGCGTGGGGCGCGACTCACCGATGGTGTCGTCGAACTCCGAGCCCCCCGTTCGGCGGATGCTGCGGAGCTGCACGCAGCCGTACAGGCGTCGCTGCCGGAACTCCGGCCCTGGATGCCCTGGGTCCACCCGAGCTACACCGAGACCGACACGTCCGAGTTCATCCGACGAGCCGGTCGGGCGTTCGGCGACGGGCATGAGTTCGCGTTCCTCATCCGCGAGGCGGGCTCGGGGGCCCTGGTCGGCACCTGCGGGCTCAACGCGCTCGACCGGGTGAACCGGTGGGCCAACCTCGGCTACTGGCTGCACTCGGGCTGCACCGGCCGCGGCTTTGCCACCCGGGCGGCGCGACTGGTAGCCGGCTTCGGCCTCGGCGAACTGGACCTCGGGCGCATCGAGATCCTCGCCGCAGTCGAGAACCGGCCCAGCCAGGCCGTCGCCGAACGTCTCGGAGCGGTGCGAGAAGGCGTGCTGCGCCGGCGCCTCCGCATCGTCGACGCCGTGCACGACGCCGTCGTTTTCTCCCTGGTGGCGTGAGAGGCCGCGCCGAGATCGCGGTCTCAAGTCAGATCCGGGACCGGCCGTTGCATGACGTATCCGCTCCCTCCGACCATTTCACGTTGTTCCGCTCCGATCCGGCTGGTTCGCTGCGTCGATTGCCGTCGCGGCCGTCGGCGGCATCGACCAGGTCACCAAGGCGTGGGCCGGTCGACCGGACAACGGCGTGGACGTCGTCCACAACAGTGGCGCGGCGCTCGGCATCGTGGACGGACCGCCGACCTTGCTGATCACGGCCGCGCTCGTCGCGCTCGTCGTCTTCGGCGCCGTCGTGATCCCGCTCGGGGTTCGGGCCGGTGCGCCGGCCTGGGTTCCGGCTCTCGTCATCGGCGGGTCGGCGTCCAACATCGTGGATCGGTTCCGATTCGAAGGTGTCCGCGACTTCATCGCGACGCCGTGGGGGATGTTCAACCTCGCCGATCTCTCCGTGCTCGCCGGCGTGGCCCTGGTCGCGGTGATCATCACGCGGCAATCGCTCGCGAGTGCCACCACGCCCATCCGAGCCCCACGCCGGTACCTGCGATGACCGCGTTCCCGATCCCGCCGACGGGACCCGGCGACACCGCTTCCCGTCCGACGTCGCAACGAGGGCCTCGGGTTCGGACCGCGATCATCGTGGCCGTCGCGGGAATGGCGCTGCTCATCCCGAGCATCGTCGTCCTCGGATCGACCTTCTGGCGAACGATCACCGGCGATGTGTATCGAGTACCCGGGACCATCGAACTCCAACTCGGGACCGGTCCGTACACCGTCTACGAATGGGCCGGAAACCAGGACAACTCCGGGCCGGTCCAGGTCGGCCAGGTATACGGCACCACGCTGGACTCGGCGACGGTCCGGGTCACCGGACCGTCGGGACTGGTCGTCCCGGTCCGGCAGACCGGCGCGAACGAGTGGATCGACCGCGACAATGATCGGTACGTCGCTGTGTTGACGTTCGACGCCCGCAACGCGGGCCGCTATCGAGTCGCCGTCGACTCCGACGCCCCGACGACGGTGCTGGTGCAACGTTCGCTCGGTGAGACCTTTCGGCGCAGCGTCGGGTGGATCGGCGGGATGGTGCTGGGCGGGCTACTGGTCACGGTTGGTTTCGTCCTGTTGATCGTGGGGCTGGTGCGCCGAAGCAACACTCGGCGTCAGCACGCGGTGGTGCTCCCGCCGGCCGGCTGGCATCCCGACCCGCATCGCACCCATCGGCTCCGCTACTGGGACGGCCAACGCTGGACGGATCACACCGCCGACTGAGCGCGTCGTCGACAACGGTGTGGCGCACCGGCCCGGAACAAAACCAGCGTCACGCACACCCTCTCCATGGCCCAACTCCCATTGAGGATTCGGCCCGCCCTTCCCGGACACGTGATGAGGCAACAGAACTACCGTTTGGTATGGCTTCTTCGCCAGGTCGGCCTCTCGGCGCGCCGCAGGTGATGCCCTACCTCTACTACCCCGACGCCACGGCCGCACTCGACTACCTCATCGGTGTCTTCGGCTTCACCGAGGTGTCGGCCGTCCGCGACGACAACGGGACCGTCTGGTCCGCACAGGTATCGACAGGCGATGGCATCGTGCTGATCGGCCCGGGTATCGACGGCTTCGGAACCCGGCCGGTGCCCGACCCGGCGTGGGCCTGCTCGCGGACATTCGTCTACGTCGAAGACGTCGACGCCCACTACCAGAGCGCCCGATCTGCCGGGGCCGAGATCGTCGCCGAGATCGGTGATCACGGTCCCCACCGCATCTACGTCGCGAGCGACTGTGGCGCTCAGCAGTGGATCTTCGCGACGCCGATTGCCTGAGGCTGCGAGCCAAGTCCCGTCACGCAATCCCGAAGAGGTTGCCGGAGCGACCAGAGCGCGACCGCGCAGTCACTCCGAAATCTCCGCTGTCACCCGAGTGCACGGTCCGCGGCGTCTGTCTGGGGTGCGGCCTCACCGTGGTCGTGCTCACCCGACTGGAGGCTGCGATGACTGATCCGACGAGCTTCGCGGTCATCGCGGTCTGCGCGATCGTTCTCGTCGTTGGTCTTGTCGGTGGGCTCTCCTGGAGCGGACGGTCCTTCCGCGCCCCCGACCCGGCGGTCCCGCTCACCCCGAAAGAAGTCGCCCGCCGGTACGTCTGGTACGCGACGATCGCCTTCACCGCCGGGATCGGCGCGGGCATCGCGGTGCTCGGCACGGGCGGACGACTGGCGATGCGGCTCCTCGCGGTGACCGCGGGTACTGGCGCGCAGGGTCGACTCACCGAGGCGTCGGAGGTCGTGGGGAAGATCACCGTCGGCGGAACCGTCGCCTTCGTACTCTTCAACGGCATCTTCGTCGGCCTTGCCGCAGGACTGCTCTTCCTCGTGGCGCGCCGGTTCATGCCGGCCGGCCGACTCGGTGGCGTCGTCTTCGGGGTCGGGCTGCTGATCCTGTTCGGAACGACGATCGATCCGCTTCGGAGCGACAATCCGGACTTCGAGATCGTCGGTCCAGCGTGGCTTGCGATCCTGCTGTTCACCGCCCTTGCCCTGGCGTTCGGCCTGACCGTTCGCGGGTTCACCGTCCGGATGAGCGAGTGGCTGCCACTCCCCAGCCTCGAAGGGCGGGTACTCGCGAAGTACGCGGCCCCCGCCGTACTTGCGGCGGTCGCCTTCTCGATCACCGCCGCGATGCTGCTCGTACTTCTCGCAACGGTGCTCGCGACTCGCTGGTCTCCCCTGGTTGCGGCAGTGCGATCCCGACGTTGGGTCGTGGGCGGCAGGCTGGTGGCCGCGGGACTCCTCCTCGTGAGCGCACCGTTCGCGCTGGCGAGCATCGTCAACATTGCGACCCTCTGAGCGACTTCCGGAGTGCGGCCACCTGAACCGATGATCACCGAGTTCAGTTCGCACACTGAAGATTGTGCCGCCGAGTCGCCATCCACGACGTCGACGACCAACCGAGCCGACGAACCCGGGTCGCCCTCAGTCAGGTGGAAGGCCAGCGCCGAGACAGAACTCGTTCCCCTCGGGATCACGTAGCACCAGGTTCCGATACTGAGTCCGGACCTCGGGCGGGAAGTCTTCTTCCCAAGCAATGGTCGCGCCGAGAGCCGAGAGTCGCTCGAGTTCGCGATCGAGTTCGTCCAGCGACTCGACGGCGCAACCGAGGTGCACGCGGTTCTTCACGACCTTGTCCTCCGGCACCCGAATGAACTCCAGGTAGCTCCCGCCGCCGGAGGGCCCACAAAGAGCACCGCCATCATCTGTGGATACTGCAACGCCACCCCACGACAGCGCCTCATTCCAGAACGACGCGAGCTTCTCGGGGTCAACACAATCGAACGTCACACAGACAATCTCCATGGCTCGGACCTCCGCTGTTTCATCCGCCGCTGTGACGTGGCGAGCACCATGCTCGCCGACGTACTCCATCGGAGTCGAGGCGCTTCCAGGGGCTCGGCGTCGTGCCGACATCCGCCACAATGGGTCTGTCGCTTCGGACAGTCGGGGGAGGAGACCCCATGAGCGTCGCCTATCGGATCATGTATGCAGTCGGATTGACGCCGTGGGAGAAGATGGCCGAGCCGCCGATTCGCGATCAGGCCGCAGCATTCTTCGAGCGAGAGGAACACGGGCGCGAGGCACCGTTCGGGCGCGTCCTGGACCTTGGCTGCGGTAGCGGCTTCTGGGCGGTCATGCTCGCGCAGCGCGGATGGGACGTCACCGGGGTGGACTTCGTCGCGAAGGCGCTTCGAAGGGCCGACGACCGGGCTCGGCGCGCCGGGGTCGGACTGCGGACGCTGCAGGGCGACGTGACGAAGCTGAGCGAGATGGACCTTGGGGGGGATTTCTCGTTGCTGCTCGACTTCGGGTTGTTCCACGATGAGCTGAGCGATGAGCAGCGCGTCACGATGGGTCGGGAGGTGACCGCGGTCGCCGCGCCTGACGCAACCCTGCTGCTGATGGCCTGGACACCGGGCCGTCGAGGGCCGCTACCGCGTGGCGCGAACCGAGCTGACATCGAAGCGGCGTTCCCGAGCTGGACGGTCCTCGATGAGGAACCGATGGACGTTTCCAACGCGCCCCGATCGGTCAGGAAGGCCGCGCCACGCATCTACCGGCTCCGGCACCACTCGCCAACCCTCCCGGCGGATTGAAGACCCGGGTCCTGACGAGAAACGAGTGGAGCCGGGAAGCAGATTCCATCTCCTGACCTGCTCATGACCAGCAAGCGAGCCGTGAGCGCCGTACCACGCGAAACCCCAGGTCACGCGCGAGTCGGACCCATAGTTATCTCCTGTAGCCAAAGGCAGCCCCAATCTCTAACTGGCCCTGCCGACCCGGTCCGCCGCTCAACGTCGTCCCTGTCACCCAGTGTGCGGCTCCAGTGCGTCTGTCTGAGTGAGATGCCGAAGATGGCATACAGACAAAGGGGTGAACGATGAAGAAGCTGACAGCTGGGGCGGTCGTTGCTGCGACGGTCCCGGGTCGGTAGGCACAACTGCGTGCCCATACCGCCTGCGGCGTCGCGGCTCCCGAAGGGTGCGACGGTTCTCCCGAACAGCGTGAACGCCGTGCCATCCACCGAAACCCCAGGTCACGCGCCAGCGTGAGCCCCGTAGTTACCTCCTGTCGTGACTCCGCCTCGGGGACCGCAACCTCAGGCGACAGCGAAGAGGGTCCACTCGCCTTCGACGCCTTTGAGCGTCCTGGCGCCGATGGCGTCGAAGGTCGTGGCTGCGACCGCGTGGGTCACCATCTCACTGACGAGGATCTGCCCGGGCTCGGCTTCGGCCATCACCCTCGCCGCGACGTTCACCACCAGGCCCGACACGTCCGCACCGCGCCGGTCGATCTCACCCACGTGGATCCCGATCCGCACCGCGAGACCCTCGCGCACGATTGCAGATCTCAGCTCCCTCGCGGCTGCAAGCGCAGCCGTCGCCGACGGCACCACCGCGAGGAGACCGTCACCCGTCGTCTTGACCACCTCGCCCCCCCACCGTTCCACCGCCATGCGGCTGATCCCGTCGTGGCGGTTCAACACGCTCCGCCATTCCGCATCCCCGAGCGTGCTTGCGCGCCGGGTCGAATCGACCAGATCAGTGAACAGGACCGCGGCGAGTACGCGATCGGGCGCAGGGAGCCGAACCGACCCGCACAGGAACCGTGAGACCTCGGCCAGCACGGCGTCCACACCGACGCCGATCGCCAGCGTGTCCCCCGCCGGGAGCTCGACGTACTCGGCGCCTGCGATCCGTTCGGCCACGACCTGCGTTGCCCTCGTCGGCCAGCCGTCCCAATGCGGGGGCCGACACACCACGAGCGTCGGGCAACCCACCGCCGTGTAGTCGACGAATGCACCTTCGCCATGTTGGGCTGCGATGCGCTCCGACATTCCTGGGCTCGTGCCGGCTCGACCCGCAGCGTCCCACCAGGCTTGGAACGCCGAATCCCGGCACCGGCCCGGGAGCGTCAGCTCCAACACCTCGGGAGCCTCACCCTTGCGGACCCGCTGCCCAACGTCGGCGACCCAAGCGATGAACTCGGGATCCAAGGCATCGTTCGCGATGGGGTTGAACAGCGCCAGCCCGGAGACCGACGCCGACGCCCTCGCGACGTACACGCATGGGAACCCCAAGGAATGCCAGCTGAAGATCGCCGGCTTCTGACACTCGGCCGCCTCGATCACCGCGCCGAGGTCGTCGGCCCACTGTTCGACGAGCGGCGTCTCCCAGTCCGTGATCGCATCCGAGAGCGCGATTCCCCGTCGGTCGAAGACGATCAATCGACCCAGTCCCGCGAGTCCCTCCACCAACCGGTTCGCGATCGGATCGTCAGGGAGCGAGTCCATCGGCACGACCGCCCCGTTGACCATGACGATCTCGACGTCACTCGACGGATCGCCCACATACTCCCGGTAGGCGATGTGATGCTCGCCTGCCCGCGCATACCGGATCTCGCTACGCTCGACCACACCCAAGAACTAGCCGCGCGCCACGCGCGACCGCCACTCTCACGAGGGAGTTGGAGCCGGGAAGGAGATTCGAACTCCTGACCTGCTCATGACGAGCAAGCACCGCCTGAACGCTGTGTTACCGACCGAAACCCCAGGTCGCGTCTGAGCGTACGACCCTTAGGTATCTCCTGTAGCGAGGCAGTCGAGGCGTCGCGGGCTCCCGTGGAGATCAGGCGACCGCGAAAAGCCGCCAGCTGCCTTCGACGCCCTTCAGCGTCCTTGTGCCGACCGCCTCGAACTCAGTCGAAGCGGCGACCAGCGTCACGACCTCCGCCACCAGGATCTGTCCGGTGTCGGCCTCGGTCATGATCCGGGCGGCGACGTTGACCGCGAGGCCCGAGACGTCTGCGCCGCGACGGTCGATCTCGCCTACGTGGATCCCGATGCGCACCTCGAGGTCGTCCTTCGTCAGCTCAGCGCGGATCGTGTGCGCGGCCTCGATCGCCGCCGTCGCCGAGGGCAGCAGGGCGAGGACACCGTCGCCCGTCGTCTTGACGACTTCACCGCCACGCCGGACCACGGCGGTCCGGTTCACGTCGTCGTGCCGGTCGAGCAGCCGTTTCCACGCAGCATCACCCGTTGCCTCGGCGCGACGCGTCGAGCCCACGAGATCGGTGAACAGGATGGCCGCGACCTGGCGCTCCGGAGCGGGAAGGCGGACCTCGCCGATGACGTATCGCGAAATCTCGGCGATGACGTCGTCAACGCCGATCCCGAAGGGATACCCGTCGCCGGGGGGCAACGCCACGTACTGGGCGCCCGGGATCTCGCGCGCCGAACGTTCGACGAAATCCACGGGGACCGGGGCTGGGAGTCGAGAGACGACGAGCGTCGGCGTCGCCACCGTCGCGTTGTCGAACGGCGGATCCGCGAAGCCCTTCTCGACCACGCGGATGGCCGTACTCGGGCTCGCGCCCGCACGGCCCGCCGCGTCGACCCACGCGTTGAACGCCGGGTCATTGGCCCGTCCTGGCACGAGCCAGGCGTTCGGTTTCTCTTCTCCCGCGATGATGCGCCGCTGGGACTCCTGAAACTCGGCCAGCAAGCCCATGTCCGCCTCAGTGAAGCTTCCGGCCGCGTTGAAGAGCACGAGCCGACCGATCAGCCCCGGATGGCGGACCGAACACGTCCGGGCGACTGCCGCGACGTGCCAGCTGAAGACCGTCGGTCGGTCGCCGCCTGTTGCAAGGATGACCGCCGCGAGATCGTCCGCCCACTGCTCCCGCAGTGGTGTCTCCCAGTCCGTGATCGCATCGGAGAGTCCGATCCCCCGCCGGTCGAACACGATCAGACGACCGAGGCCCGCCAGTCCCTCCAAGAGCCGACGGGCGAGTGGATCGTCGGGCAGCGACTCCATCGGGAAGAAGAACCCGTTGACCATGACGATCTCGATATCGCTCGCGGGATCGCCCACATACTCCCGGTAGGCGATGTGATGCTCGCCTGCCCGCGCGTACCGGATCTCGCTGCGCTCGACCACGCCCAAGAACTAGCCGCGCACCGAGCGCGACCGCCACTCTTGCGATGGAGTTGGAGCCGGGAAGGAGATCCGAACTCCTGACCCGCTCATGACGAGCAAGGTCACACCGAGCGCTGTGCTAGCCACCGAAACCCCAGTTCACGCTCGAGCGTCGGACCCATAGTTATCTCCTGTAGCGACGCTCGTCGATCGGGCGCACCGGTAAGACCGACTTCCGATCATCACGGGTGCACTGCGAACAGGTGCCATGAATCGGGGATTCCCTTGAGCGCCTGTTCACCTCGATCCTCGAAACCGATGCCAGAACCGGCAACCAAGTCTGTGACGGTGCGCGACACCAGAACTTCTCGGGGTGCCGCGTGGGCCCCGACGCGGGCAGCGATATGAACCGCGACGCCAGCGATATCGTCCCCTCGACGCTCGCACTCACCCGTGTGCAATCCGGCTCGTACCTCCAATCCAACGCCTTGAGCCGCACGGACGATCCCGGTGGCGCAGTCGATCGCGCGCGCCGGGCCGTCGAAGCAGGCGAGAAACCCATCTCCGGTCGTCTTGATCTCGCGCCCGCCGAACCGGTGGAGTTCGTTGCGAACACTCTGATCGTGGGTATCGAGGAGCTCCCGCCATCGACGGTCGCCGACTTCAACCGCGCGTTCGGTCGAACCAACGATGTCGGTGAACAGCACCGTCGTGAGGAAGCGATCGCTCGTCGGCATCGGACGCTGCCCCGTGAGGAACTCGGCGACGGCTCCGATCACCGGACCGTGGTCGCCAGCGAAGAGATGCGAATCGGAGCCAGGGACCCGGACAAGGCGTGACCCGGGGATGTGGTCAACCAGGTACTGCGTACGGTCGAGCGCGTTCGCATCCATGGTCGTCGAGCCTTCACTGGTCAAGACCAGCGTCGGCATGGAAATCAACGGCAGCGCGTCGCGGGCGTCAAGCTCACTGAAGATGTGGTGAAACTGCGCGGCGGCAACCCGGGGAGTTGCGGCGGCACGCATGAGTCGGGCCAGCGCATCGACGTCACCACGCTTCCTCGCGAGGCTCGGCATGCTTGCCTCGATCAGCTCCGGCTTTCCCCACAGCAGCTCGATGGCCTCCACCAGTGCTTCGGCCTCGGCTGTGGTCGTCCCGACGGGGTAGTCGTCGGCCGCGCCGAACCGCGCTGAGGTGTTCCCGAGTATCAGCGCGCTGACACGCTCAGGATGCGCGGCAGCAAAAAGCAGGCCCATGGGCCCAGCCTCGGCTTCCGCGAACAGTGCGCACCGCTGCGCCCCCACGGCGTCCAGGACCGCGAGGACGTCGAGGTTCCATTCTTCCCACGTGGGGAATCGTCCCAGCGGCATCCGCTCGGACGCGCCACTGCCGCGACGGTCGAACAGGATCACCCGACTGAACTCGGCCAGGCGCCGGATGAAGCCCGCTTCCGAGGCGACGTCCCATTGAAGATCGATGTGACAGAACCCGTGATGAAACAGGAGGTCGATCGGACCATCGCCGACAACTTGATAGGCCACCTGCGCGTCGCCGACCGTCACGTATCGCGTCTCGGGTTGCGCCATCACCGAGGATTCTTGCCGATGAGGCGCGGCTGGCAGCTACGACAACGCGAGTGGACCATCAAATCCTGGACTGGCACCCCGAACTCCGACCGCGATCAAGCCGTCGCGGTGCGGTCGAAAAACTCGGACGCGAGGCGCGTGACGTCGTCGATCGCATCCCAGGCAGGCGCCAGATGCGTCGCAGGGAGATGCACGACCTCGACGCGCGGATTCTCGGCAACGAGCCCATCGAGTTCACGATCGAGCACCGAGGGCGCGCCCGACTGGTCGCACCGAACGATCAACGTCGGGCAGCGAACGCCTCGATACATCCGCAGGATGTCCGTTTGACCGCCGTCGGCGAAGCCGCCTTCGAAGAGCAACCGGCTCGGGTGACGACGAAATCTCCCCTCGCCGATATCGACCAGGTTTCGCTCTGCCATCTCGCGCCCGTTCGGAGCGGTGTAGCCGATCTGCGGGAAGATGGCCGTGATCGCCTCGACCTGCGCATCGCGCCACGCCCGGTCACCAGTCTCGGGCGGTGCCGTCATCGCCCAGAAGGCTGCCTTCATACCGGCCTGGAATCCGGCGAACTCCTCGAGATCCTGATCGCTGCCGAGCGTCGGCATTCCTGGCCCGAAGCCGTCGATACTCACGACCCGCGCCTCGGCATGGAGCGACCCGTACCAGCCTGCGACGAACCCACCCATGGAGTGGCCGACGAGATCAACCGCGCCGAGTCCGAGCGTCGATACGACCGACTCGACGTCGCGGCGGGCATCGTCCCAACTGAACGACTCGGGTGTTCCCGACTGGCCGCATGCGCGCAGATCGAACGAAACCGTGGTTCGCTCCGAGCCGAGTCGCTCTGCGAACTGGCTCATCGACACGAGGTTCGCACCGCCGCCGTGCAGCAACACCAGCGGTCGACCAGCGCCCCGCGAGTGCACCCGGTACGCAAGCGCGATGCCATCGTGTGCTTCGAGCGTGCCGTCCTCGACTGTCGTCATCGATCGAGTCTCCTCGACGGTCGATGTTCACGCAATCACCGCTGCGGTCAGGCGGACGACGAGTTGCCAGTCACCGTCGATGCCTTTGAGGCTCGCGGCACCCCCGGGGCAACGGTCTCGCCGGCAGCCGCCCAGGGTGACTATCTCGCTGACGACCAAGGCATCACCCGACCGAGCCGTGTCCCTGCGCACGGAACCGCATTTGATGTCGCGCGGGAAAGGGAGCGATCAGTCGTGCGGGCCCTGGATTGATCGCGTCCGCCCCTGCATACTGGGACCGTGGAGAGGGCAGCTTACGAAGCGAAGCGATTGGAGTTGTTCGAACGGCATGGCTTTGTCGGTGAGGCTCGTTGGGTTGCTGATTCCGATGGTCGCCGTACCTGGGTATTGGACCGCGACGGCGACACTCGGCCGACGATCCTCATTCACGGCGGATTGTCGCAGGCAGGCAGCTGGTGCCTGGTCGCAGGCAAGCTCGACGGGCGCGTGGTGATCCCTGACCGCCCCGGGTGGGGATTGAGCTACCCCTTCGATTACCGGTCAACCGATTTCCGACGGGGCTGCGTCGATTGGCTGAGCACGGTGGTGGACTCGCTCGGCGCTGACGATGTCGACCTCGTTGGCGCATCGATCGGCGGATACATCTCGGCGTCGTTCGCTCTCGCCCACCCTGACCGCGTGAATCGCCTCGTATCGATCGGCGCAATACCCGGCCTCCCAGGCAAGATCCCACTTCCGCTTCGCCTGATCGGTACCCCCGCAATCGGTCCGGCGATGGCGCGCATCAAGATCACCGATCCGGAGGTGAACCGGAAGCGGATCTTCGCGAACCTGGTCGCGCATCCCGAGAACGTTCCGGTCGAGGTACTGCAGGATGACATCGACGCGATGGCACTTCCTGGCGCGGGTCGCACGGGCTACACGATGATGCGCTCGATATGCACGCTCGGTGGATTCCGTCCACGTGTGATGATCGCCGAGGAGCTGCCCCAGCTCAAGTGTCCGGTGTTGTTCCTGTGGGGCGATTCGGATTCGTTCATGCCGATCGACATCGGGGAACAGGTTGCCAGCCGAATGCAGAACGCTCGATTCCACCCCTTGACCGACGCGGGCCACAGCCTCGAGATTGATCAACCCGACGTGGTCGCAGAGCAGGTGCAGACCTTTCTGCACCGGTGAGGTTGCGACAACGTGGAGCCGGGAAGGAGATTCGAACTCCTGACCTGCTCATTACGAGCAAGCACCGCCTGAACGCTGCGCTACCCGACGAAACCCCAGGTCACGCGCGAGCGTGGAACCCACAGTTGTCTGCTGTAGCGCAGCAATCGAAGGGCACCTCCTACTCCAGAGGAAGTCAGACGACCGCTTGGAGCCGCCAGACGCCATCGACGCCCTTCAGCGTGGTTGTGCCGACCGATGCGAACTCAGCCGAAGCTGCGACGAGTGTCACGACCTCTGACACCAGGATCTGTCCGGCGCTCGCTTCGCCCATGATCCGGGCCGCCACGTTGACGGCAAGACCCGAGACGTCTGCGCCGCGGCGGTCGATCTCACCGACGTGGATTCCGATGCGCAGTTCCAGGTCCTGCTCGCCGAGCTGAGCGCGGATGGCCTGGGCGGCTTCGATCGCGCTCGTTGCGGTGGGCATGAGCGCGAGGACGCCGTCGCCGGTGGTCTTGATCACCTCGCCACCGCGGCGGCCGACAGCCGTCCGGTTCACCTCATCATGACGGTCGAGGAGCGTCTTCCACCCCGCGTCGCCGGTCGCTTCCGCCCGCCTGGTCGAGCCGACCAGGTCGGTGAACAGGATGACTGCCACCTGGCGCTCCGGCGCAGGAAGGTGGACATGACCAGTGACCCACCGGGAGATTTCGGAAATGACCTGGTCCACCCCGACCCCGAACGGCAGCCCGTCACCGTCCCCCAACGCCACGTGCGTCGCGTCCGGGATCTGCCTCGGTGCACGCTCGAAGTACTCCCCCGGAACCACCCAATCCCGTGAGGTGCGCGTGAGGACGAGGGTCGGCGTCGTCACCGTGGCGTTGTCGAATGGCGGGTCCGAGAGGCCCATCTTGTTCAATCGCGCAGCCATGCTGGGGCTCGCTCCGGCCCGGCCCGCCGCATCGTTCCATTCCCGGAAGGCCGGATCGTCCGCCCGGTTCGGTGCGATAGCCCCACCAGACTTCTCCGGCCCCTCCCCTGCCAGGAGGAGCCGCTGGCCTTCGGCGAACTGTGCCACCCACCCCATGTCGTCCTCGGTGATCGGTGCACCGGGGTTCCACAGGACCATCCGACCGATGAGCTCCGGGTACCGGACCGAACAGGTCCGGGCCACCGCGGCGCTGTGCCAGCTGAACACCGTCGGCCGGTCACACGCTGCCGCGTCGATCACCGCCTCCAGATCGTCCGCCCACTGCTCACACAACGGCGTGTCCCAATCCGACACCGGGTCCGAGAGGCCGATCCCGCGACGGTCGAACACGACGAGCCGACCGAGCCCGGCCAGACCCTCCAGGAGCCGGTTCGCGATCGGATCATCCGGGAGCGACTCCATCGGAAAGAACGCGCCGTTGACCATGACGATCTCGACGTCACTCGACGGATCGCCCACATACTCCCGGTAGGCGATGTGATGCTCGCCTGCCCGCGCGTACCTGATCTCGCTGCGCTCGACCACACCCAAGAACTAGCCGCGCACCACGCGCAACCGCCACTCTCACGACGGAGTTGGAGCCGGGAAGGAGATTCGAACTCCTGACCTGCTCATTACGAGTGAGCTGCTCTGCCGACTGAGCTATCCCGGCGGGGTCGGGCAGTGTACCCAAGGCCCAGCGCGCCCCCGGGCTTCAGGGTTCGGGATTTCTCGCGCCGCGCCCGACCGTAGGCTCGGCCACGGAGGCGCGCGTTCGGGCCCGACTGGTGAAGTGACCGCGCGGCCTACGCCACCGCTGGAAGCTGCGACACCAGGTGCAGCAACAGCGGGCCGACCGCCGGGTTGAACTCGTCGGCCTGCCGGGCGGCGCGGCACGCATCGAGCGCGTCCGCAGCACGGTCGACGGCGACCGGCGGCGCGTCGTCACGGCCGGCGAGCACATCGAGATAGGACGACTCCATCGCGGCGATGGACTCCATCAGCGCGTCGGTCTTGGCGCGCTTCAGCTCCTGTTTGTGACGTTCCACCATTCGGCGCCGCATCGACGTTGCCGTCCGCGGCGGATACCCCCGAGCTTCGATCTCGGCTTCGAGCGTCTCGAGTTCCTGCGCGGCCGCGACCTCGGCAGCGGCGCCGGCGGCCTCCAGCGCGGCCTCGAGGTCTTCCACGATTGCGACAGTCGTTGCGGCGCGTCCGTCGACGCGAGTCACTGCGGCCGCGAACACGGCACGCGTCGCGTCGATCGCCTCGGTCCGAACCGGCGCGGCGTAACCGAAGTCGATCCGCTGACATCGAGAACGGATCGTGGGCAGCAGAGACTCCGGCCGGTCCGTCAGCAACACGATGATCGTGCGGGGCGGCGGTTCTTCGATGCTCTTGAGCAACATGTTCCCAGCAGTGGGCTCGAGCCGATCCGCTTCGTGCAGCATCACGACCTTCCGGTCGGCTTCGACCGGCGCCTTGTGGATTTCGGGTATCACCCGGGGAAGAGCCGCGTCCGCGTCGCGCGCTCTCCCCAGCCCGAGGGGCGCGGATCTCGTTCGCCAACGTGTACTGGCTCGTCGTGGGTTCGAACTCCACCACATCGGGGTGCGTGCCCCGTTGCACCAGGCCGCGGGACCGGTCGTCGGTGACGCCGATCACGTCCGCGGCAAAGGCCCGAGCCGCCACGGCGATGCCGGAACCGCGGGAGCCGACGAGAAGGTATGCGTGCGACGGTCGGGCCGCGGCGGCGCGAAGCGAAGCGATTGCAGCTTCCTGGCCGACGATGTCCTCCCACATAAGCGCGGATCCTATGGGGACAGCATCGGCTCGACCGCGGCGATGACCCGGACCGCAACCGTGGCCGCTTCCCCGTTGCCGTCGACGATCTCCCACCCTCGCGCGATGGCCAGATCCCGGTAGGCCGCACGAACCGCTCGATGGAAATCGACACCTTCTCGTTCCAGGCGATCCGACCCGCCCGAGCGGCGTGCCTCCGCGACGTCGTCGTCCACGTCGAGCACGATCACGAGATCGGGGGCGAGACCGCCGGCAGCGAACGCGGAGAGCGCCGCCACCTGGTCAATGCCGAGGTCTCGAACAACTCCCTGATACACGAGCGACGAAGGAACGTGCCGGTCGCTCAGCACCCACGCTCCCCGCGCGAGTGCGGGCCTCACCACCTCCGCGAGGTGCTGGGCCCGATCTGCCGCCATCAACAACGCCTCCGCGCGATCGTCGATGGCGGCCCCGTCGAGCAGCAAGGCGCGGACCGCGATTCCAAGGTCCGTCCCACCGGGCTCTCGGGTCTCCACCACGTCGATGCCGCGGTCGTGCAACCAGGTTGCGAGCCGTCGGAGCTGCGTCGACTTTCCCGAGCCGTCGCCACCTTCGAGCACGACGAACCGACCGGTCACGACTCGTCCCCTGCATCCTCGGTCCCTGGCGTCGGTGCAGGCGCCGTCTCCCCTGCGTCCACTGCGGTCCTTGCGGGCTGGGTGCACGGGTGGCTCGCGGCGTCGCCGTACACGGCATGGAACCGCTGCAGCGAGCGTCGCGAGTACAACCCGGCCATGATCGTGAGAATTCCGCCGCCCCAGAGCGCGAGCCGCACCCCGGGGAAGGTGTAGGCGAACCCACCCGCCTGCACATTCTGCGACACCGACGACACGTGGAAGATCCAGTCGAACAGATCTGCGAACAACGGCGACACGATGAGTGACAGCAGCAGACAGAGCCGGACGACCGCGTAGAGCGTCGCGAAGGTCCGGCCCCGCATCTCGTCGCTGACGTTCTCCTGAATCAAGGTGAAGCCGGTGACGTACGCGGTCGCCGCGCAGGCTCCGACCATCGCGATCAACAGCGCGCTGATCCCGCCGACGTTGAATGAAACGGCGCCGATGAGGAATGCACCTACCCCGATGACCGCCATCGAGAACAACTGGTCACGCGGCAGGCGCTTCTGAAGCGCGAGGACACCAAAGATGCCGATGGCCGCGCCGGTGCCGAGCGCGGCGAGTTGCACGCCGTACTGCGCGGTCGAGCCGAGCACTTCCGACGCGAAGACGGTACCGAGCGGGACCATCGCGCCCGCGCCGATGATCCCGCCGCCGAGGCCGACGATCACGGCGCGGCTGAAGGGCTCCGATCGCATGAACCGGAACCCGTCGCCGACTTCCCGGATGCTGGACGTGAGATCGAGCTTGTGCTCGCCGTCACGAGTCGGCTTCGGAATCGGAAGACGGACCACGAGAATTGCGGACACGACATAGGTGATCGCGTCGAACCAGAGTGCGACGACATCGTTGTTCACCTCGAGCGAGTGCAGCGCCTCGAAGCCGCCGAGCCAGGTTGCGACCACGGCGAGGGCAGCCGCGATCGCCGCGCCCACGGGGAACGTCCCGTAGGACGCGACCAGGGACAGGGTGTTGGCGGACGCCAGGCTCTCCTCGGGCACGAAGTGGGGTACCGACGCGTCCTTGGCCGGCCCCCACAACAGCGTCATGATCTCGATGAAGAACGACGCGACCACGAGCATCCACAGGCCGGTGACGAACGGCAACGTGCAGATGATCGCGGCCCGGCCGAGGTCGCAGAGGACCATGATCTTGCGCCGGTCGAACCGGTCGACCATGACGCCGCCGAGCGTGGCGAGGAAGAACCCGGGGAGCATCCGTGCCCCCATGACCAGGCTGATCGCGGCCGCGGAGTTGTTCGACAGGTTGCTGGTGATCCCCAGGATCGCGAAGAGTCCCACCCAGTCCCCGAGGCTGGAGAAGACCTGAGCGATCCACAGGCGCAGAAACGCCTTGGACCCGAACAGGCGAAAGGATTCCGGCGGGACCGGGTTCTCCTCGTCGCCCGCCGGAATGAACGGGGCGGGGTCAGCGCCGGGCCGGCGATCCGGCGGCGGCGCCGGTGGGTCAGGTCGCGGTCACCGGTCGCGAGCGCGTCGAGCGCGGCCGCGTTGGTTGCCGATTTCTTCGCCTTCGCCTTCTTGGCGGCCGCGCTGGTTCCCTTCTTCACGACCCGCGTCGTGCCGACCGCAGACTTCTTGGCGGCCTTCTTGGCCGGCTTCTTCTTGGCGGCCTTCTTCTTCGCGGCCTTCTTGGCCGGCTTCTTGGCGGCCTTCTTCGTCGGACCCTTCGCGGCGCGCTCGCGCAACAGGTCGATCGCCTCTTCGAAGGTGATCGTCTCGGGGTCGAGGCCGCGACGCACCGTGGCGTTGGTGGTTCCGTCAGTCACGTAAGGACCGAAACGACCCTCGAGCACGCGCACCGGCGCCCCCGTGTCCGGGCTCGGACCGAACTCCTGGATCGGAGGCTTCGTCCGCTGATTCCGCCCCCGCTTGGGTTGGGCGAAGATCGTCTCGGCCTCGGCGAGGCTGACCGTGAAGATCTGATCCTCGGTCTCGAGGCTCCGGCTGTCCGTCCCCTTCTTCAGATACGGCCCGTAGCGACCGTTCTGCGCGGTGATCTCGTTGCCCTCGGCATCCGCGCCCACCACCCGCGGCAGCGACAAAAGCCGCAGGGCGTCGTCGATGTCGACGGTGTCGGGGTCCATGCTCTTGAACAGCGACGCCCGTGGCGGCTTGGCCTTCGAGCCTTCCTCCAGGCGACCGAGCTGGACGAATGGTCCGAAGCGACCCGTGAGCACCAGCACTTCTTGCCCACTCGCCGGATCGATGCCCAACTCACGGGGACCGCCGGCGCCCTTTTCGATCAGTTCCCGGGCCCGCTCGAGCGTCAACTCGTCGGGCACCATGTCTGCGGGCATCGGGCACTTCTCGTCGCCCGCATGGATGGACTCTCCGGTGTTCCACACCCGCACCACGTACTCGGTGCCCGCGTCGTCGGTACCGAGCACGATCTTGTTGACCTCGCTCATGTCGATGGTGGTGAGGTTCTCCTCCGACACCAGCTCCTTGAGCCCGCGCGTGCCATTCCCGAAGTAGAAGGAGTGGAGCCACTTCTCGGCCTCGGCTTCTCCTCGGGCGACCGCATCGAGTGCCTCTTCCATCGCCGCCGTGAAGCCGTAGTCCACGAGGTGGGCGAAGTAGCGCTCGAGCAGCTGGGTCTTCGCGAAGGCCGTCCATGACGGCACCAACGCGGAACCCTTCTTCCACACGTAGCCGCGCTCACTCGTGATCGTGTTGATGATCGATGCGTAGGTCGACGGGCGACCGATGCCGGAGTCCTCCAACACCTTGACCAGGGTCGCCTCGGTGTAGCGGGCCGGGGGCTGGGTCGTGTGTCCGAGTGCCTCGAGCCCGGCGCAGCTCACGCCCTCGCCCTCGCCGACGGTCGGGAGGACGGCCTCGCCCTCATCGGACGCACCCGGGTCTTCGCTCACGTCCACGTAGGCCATGCGGAATCCGAGGAACTCATAGGACTTGCCCGACGCCCGGAACACGACGTCCTCGCCTGACGATGACGAACCCCCGAGTCGGACCGTGACCCGGCGACCCCGTGCGTCGGTCATCTGGCTCGCGACGGTCCGCATCCAGATCAGCTCGTACAACTGCTGCTCGTCGCGAGACAACTCGCCGCGCACTTCTTCCGGTGTCCGGAACGCGGCGCCGGAAGGTCGAATCGCCTCGTGGGCCTCCTGCGCGTTCTTGGTCTTGTTCGAGAACGTCCGCGGCGCCGGCGGGAGGTACGCCTGACCGAACCGCTCCACGATCTGCGACCGAGCAGCGTCGATTGCCTGACCCGAGAGACTGATCGAGTCGGTTCGCATATAGGTGATGTAACCCCGCTCGTACAGCCCCTGCGCAACCGACATCGTGCGGCCGGCACTGAAGCGCAACTTGTTGCCGGCCTCCTGCTGCAACGTCGTGGTCTTGAACGGCGGCTTCGGCCGCTCGATGAAGTCCTTGGCTTCGACGGACCGTACGGCGTAGCTCGTCGATTCGAGCCGGCCCGCGAGCGCCCGCGCATCGGACTCCTGCAAATGAGCGACGTTGGAATCCTCGGCGAGGCGCCCGGTGGCCGAGTCGAAGTCGCGGCTGCCGGCGACGCGCCGGCCGTCGAGCTCGACGAGTCGAGCGCCGAATTCGGTCCCGCGCGCCGCGAACCGACCGTCGAGATCCCAGTATTCGGCGGCGCGAAACGCCATGCGTTCGCGTTCGCGTTCGACAACGAGTCGCACCGCGACGCTCTGCACCCGGCCGGCCGATCGAGCGCCCCCGACGCGACGCCAGAGCACCGGCGAGACCTCGTAGCCCACGAGGCGGTCGAGCGTGCGGCGACCTTCCTGAGCCTCGACCAGGCGCATGTCCAGTTCGCGCGGGTTCGCGATGGCCCCGTCGATCGCCTCCCGGGTGATCTCGTGGAAGACCATGCGCCGCACCGCCGTCTTGGGCTTGAGCACCTCGATCAGATGCCAGGCGATGGCCTCGCCCTCCCGGTCCTCATCGGTCGCGAGGTACAGCTCGTCGGCATCCTTGAGCGCCCGCCGCAGGGTTCCGACGACGTCCTTGGCCCGGCCCTCGGGCGGTGCGTACTCGAGGCGGAAGTGATCCTCGACATCCACGCCGAGGCCCTTGCGCGGCAGGTCCCGGACGTGTCCGAAACTCGCCAGCACCGTGAAATCGGCACCGAGGAACCGGCCGATCGTGTCGGCCTTGGTCTTCGATTCGACGATCACCAACGACTTCGGCATCGGCGCCACTTCGGGTCAGGGGAGAGCTGGGAACGGAGCGACGGTAGCGGAGCACCCCCACCTGATGCCCGGATCCTCCGATCGACGGGTCCTAGAGTGCCCCGATGCTCGCCAGTATCACCGACACCATCAACCCGGACCATCTCATCCGTACGTTCGGGACAATCGGGTTGTTCTTGATCATCTTCGCGGAGTCCGGGCTCCTGATCGGGTTCTTCCTCCCCGGCGATTCGCTCCTGTTCACCGCCGGCCTGTTCGCAGCCAGAGGCGATCTGAACATCGCGGTCATTCTGACCGGATGCTTCGTCGCCGCAGTCCTCGGCGACCAGGTCGGATACGCCTTCGGGAAGCGGGTCGGGCCCTCGATCTTCAAACGACCCGACTCCCGCCTGTTCAAGCAGGAGTACATCGAGCGCGCGAACGACTTCTTCGAAGAACACGGCGCCAAGACGATCGTCATGGCCCGTTTCGTGCCAGTGGTACGCACGTTCGCGCCGATCCTCGCCGGCGTCGGGACGATGCGGTACCGGACCTTTCTGACCTACAACATCGTCGGCGGGTTCCTGTGGGCGGTCGGCGTGACCAGCCTCGGCTACTTCCTCGGCGACGCCATCGGTGCGGACAACGTCGACAAGTACCTGTTGCCGATCATCGCGGTCGTCATCCTGATCTCGCTGATCCCACCGCTGCTCGAGTACCGCAAGCACAAGCGTCGGGCCGTGCAGCCCGTCGACGAGGAAACCGCCGAAGCCAAGGCGGAGCACCTCCACGACATCGTCGACGACTGAGGATCCCGCACCGTATCGGCCCGCCGGTCGGAGCCGACGAGCAGCGCCGACCAGGATCCGACGATCAGGTGCTCAGTACGCGGTACCGGTGACGCCGGTCTCGGACTCGGCCTTCACGAACGCCTCGGACTCCTCGGCGAACCCGCCGCCCTTGCGCTTCGAGAACATGACCGCACCGGTCAGCACGACCACCGCCGCACCGGCGATGGCGAACCGGATGTCGTTGTCCCGCAGCGAGATGATCGCCGGGAGGATCAGCAGCGACACCAGGTTCATCACCTTGATCAGCGGGTTGAGCGCAGGGCCGGCGGTGTCCTTGAACGGGTCGCCGACGGTGTCGCCGATGACCGCGGCCTTGTGGGCCTCGGAACCCTTGCCGCCCTCGTTGCCGTCCTCGATGTACTTCTTGGCGTTGTCCCACGCGCCACCGGAGTTGGACAGGAAGTTGGCCATGAGCTGGCCGGTGAGGATCACCGCGGCGAGGAACGCACCGAGGGCGAGGTAGTTGATGCCGAAGCCGATGATGACCGGCGTGAGCACCGCGAGCAGCGCCGGCGTGGCGAGCTCACGCAGCGAGGCCTTGGTGCAGATGTCGATGACCGGGCCGTAGTCGGGCTTCTTGGTGCCGGCCATGATCTTGCCGTCGGCGAACTGGCGCCGGACCTCCTGCACGACGACGCCGGCGGTGCGACCGACGGCGCGGATCGCGAGCGCCGAGAAGAGGAAGGCGATCGAGCCGCCGATCAGCAGACCGATGAACGTCTTCGGGTCGGCGACGTTGATCTGGACCGCCGTCGAAGAGCTCAGGGCCTTCGAGCAATCGCCCGGCGACATTCCTCGAGGCCGAGCTCGGTCCCGATGGTCTCGATGAACGAGGCGAACAGCGCGACCGCCGCGATGACGGCCGAACCGATCGCGAAGCCCTTGGTGACGGCCTTGGTGGTGTTGCCGACCGCGTCGAGGCTCACCATGATCCGCTCGGGCTCGCCCTCGAACTCGCCCGACATCTCGGCGATGCCGGCCGCGTTGTCGGCGACCGGGCCGAAGGTGTCCTCCGAGACGACGACGCCGGTCGTGGCCAGCATGCCCATGCCGGTGAGCGCCACCAGGTAGAAGATGAACTGGATGTTGCCGGCGCCCATGCCGATGGCCACGCCGAGCGACCCGGCGATCGCGATGATCGCGTACACGCTGGACTCGAGGCCGGAACTGATGCCCGAGAGCACGATGGTGGCCGGGCCGGTGCGCGAGGCCTCGGCGATCTCCCGGACCGGGGCGGTCTCGGTCGAGGTGAAGTACTCGGTGAGGCGGCTGAGGATCTGTGCCAGGACGAGGCCGATGACCACGGCGCCGAGACACTTCCAGCCGGCGTTGTCGTAGTCGTTGCCGACGTAGATGAACGCCACGATCGCGGTCCCGATCACGGTCAGGACGCTGGCGGTGAGGAAGCCGCGGTTGATCGGCGCCATCGCCGACTTGTCCTTGTCGGTCGCCCGTACGGCGAACACGCCGACGATGGACGCGAGCACGCCGATCGCCCGGGCGATCAGCGGGAAGACCAGGCCGAGCGCCGGGTTCATGTCGATCGACTTGAACGCCGCGACGCCGAGGATGATCGACGCGACGAGGGTGACCTCGTAGGACTCGAACAGGTCGGCAGCCATGCCGGCACAGTCGCCGACGTTGTCGCCGACGTTGTCGGCGATCGTCGCCGGGTTGCGCGGGTCGTCCTCGGGGATGCCGGCCTCGACCTTGCCGACCAGGTCGGCGCCGACGTCGGCCGCCTTGGTGAAGATGCCGCCACCGACGCGCAGGAACAGGGCGATGAGCGAGCCGCCGAAGCCGAACCCGATCAGGATCGCCGAGGCGGTGTTCTGGAAGATCATGATGATGACGGTCGCCCCGAGCAGACCGAGACCGACGGTGAACATCCCGGCGACGCCGCCGGTGCGGAACGCGACCTTGAGTGCGGCCGGCAGGGATCCGGACTTGGCCGCCGCGGCGGTGCGGACGTTGCCGCGCACCGCGAGGCTCATGCCGATGAACCCGGTCAGCCCCGACATCACGCAACCCGCGAGGAACGCCAGCGTCCGGAAGATCCCCGACGCCGCGAAACTGAGACCGACCTCGGTGCCCGGCTTGTAGACCTCGGTCGCCGTGGCGAACACGATGATCGCGAGCGGGATCATGATGACGGCGATCGTCTTGAACTGCCGCTGGAGGTACGCCATGGCGCCCTCCTGGATGGCCGACGCGATCTCGATCATCGTCGGCGTTCCCTGGTCGGCCGCGAGCACGCCGCGCATGAGGATGAACCCGACGACGATCGCGAGCAGCGCGGTCACCGCCGAGAAGACGAGCCAGAACCACTCACCGGTACCGAGGTGAAAGACCTGGTAGCCGCCTTCGGCCGCGAAGACGTTCATCAGTGTGGGATCTCCTTGCGAGCGAACATGGACCTGCTGGTGAGGACGAGTGCCGTCGAGCCCCCGACACCCGAACGGTGGGACCGTACGGGCCTCGTCACAAGCCGGTCAATCTAGCGAAGCTGATCCGGCCTCGGCCGATTGGGGCTCAGGACTCGATGTGATACGGCACGGAGGTCACGACGGTGCCCTTGCGGAAGAGCAGCCGACCCTTGAGGAACAGGGCGCTCTGGTTGTGGAGCAGTTGCCCCCACCAGGATCCGACGACGAACTCGGGGATCACGATCGTGACGATGTCGTTGCTCCGGGTCGCGTCGAGCTCGTCGACGAACCGCAGCACCGGCCGAGCGAGCTCGCGGTACGGCGAGAACACGATCTCGAGGGGCACGTCGATGCCGAATTGCGCCCACTGTTGGGCGATCTTCTCCTGCTCCTCCTCGTCGGAGACGACCGTGACGGCCAGCAGGCGTGACGGACGCATCGACCGGGCGTAGGCGAGCGCCTCGAGGACGCCCCGGTGCACCGAGCCGACCAGCACCACCACGGTGTGGTTCATCGGCCGGGACTGGTAGTCGACGTCGGCCTTGAGTCCCTCCTCGACGCTCTTGTAGTGGGAGTTGATCGACTTGAACAGCACGATGATCGCTGGAATCACCACGATCGGGACCCACGCGCCGCTGCTGAACTTCGTGACCGCGACGATCAGCAGGATGACCAGCGTCGTGAACGCGCCGACGCCGTTGAGCCACGCGTTGAACCGCCAACGGGGCTCGCGTTCCTTCAGGTGGTGGCGGACCATGCCGGCCTGCGACAGCGTGAACGAGGTGAAGACGCCGACCGCGTAGAGCGGGATCAGCGCGTTGGTGATGCCGCCGAACGCGACGATGAGCGCGCCGGCCATGACCGCGAGGACGAGCACGCCGTTGGAGAACACGAGGCGGTCCCCCCGGTTCGCGAGCTGGCGGGGCAGGTAGCCGTCCGAGGCGATGATCGACGACAGCCGAGGGAAGTCGGCGTAGGCGGTGTTCGCCGCCAGGGTGAGGATCGCCGCCGTCGCGATCTGGAGGAGCAGGTACAGCGGACCGTCACCGAAGACGAGCAGGCCCATCTGCGAGAACACCGTCTGCTGCTCGCTCGGGTACGGGTGCACATGGTGCGCGAGCACCGAGACCCCGAAGAACAACGAGCCGAGGATCAACCCCATCGCGACGAGCGTCTTGGCGGCGTTCTTCGACTCCGGCCGCCGGAACGCCGGGACACCGTTGGAGATCGCCTCGACTCCGGTCAGCGCGACCGCGCCCGAGGAGAAGCCCTTGAGGATCAGGAACAGGCGTCAGGGTCCCGCCCGTCTCGCGGAGGCCGCCCGCCTCCTCGAACGCGTGCTCGTCGAACGGCACGTGGCCGAGGTTCCCGAAGAAGCCTCCCACAGACCCCAGACGATCAGGAGCGTCAGCATCACGATGTAGATGTAGGTCGGCACCGCGAACACCCGGCCGGACTCCTTGACCCCCCGCAGGTTCGCCACCGTGATGAGTGCGATGAGCCCAAGCGCCAGCGCCACCCGATGGTCGGCCACACTCCGCAACGACGGGATCGACACGATGGCGGCGACGCCGGCCGAGATCGACACCGCGACGGTCAGGATGTAGTCGACGAGCAACGATGCGCCCGCGACCAGCGACGGCATCTCGCCGAGGTTCTCGCGGCTCACGACATAGGAACCGCCGCCACTCGGGTAGGCGAAGATCGTCTGGCGGTACGACGTGACGACGATCGCCAGAATGATCGCGACCGCGATCGAGATCGGGACGAGCATGTCGAGCCCGAGGGCCAGACTCGACGCGCCCAGCGCGGTGACGAAGAGGATCTCCTCGGTCGCGTAGGCCGTGGAGGAGATCGCGTCGGACGAGAACACCGCGAGCCCGATCGACTTGGGGATTCGCTGGTGCTCCTGCTCCGCCGAGGACAGCGGCCGACCCACCAGAATGCGCTTGACGACGGACACCGCGGCTCCAGAGCTCGGACGAACCGGCCGAGTCTGACACGTCCGAGGCCTGCCGCCCGGGCTTCGGAGGACTAGGTTTTCCCACTCATGCGAGTCGCCATCGCCGGAGCCGGCAACGTCGGACAACACGCCGCCACCTCGCTGTTCGAGGCCGGCCACGAGGTGCTGCTGATCGAGCAGAACCAGAACGTGGTGGACCGAGCGTCGCTCGCGTCGGGCATCGAGTGGTACGTCGGCGATGCGTGCGAGGTCGCGTCGCTCCGCGAGGCCGGGCTCGAAACGTGCGAGGTCCTGGTCGCAGCCACGGGCGACGACGAGGACAACCTCGTCGTGTCGCTGCTGGCCAAGCAGGAGTTCGCGATCCACGCGTCATCGCGCGGGTGAACCATCCGAAGAACGAGTGGATGTTCACCGAGAATTGGGGCGTCGATCTCTTCGTCTCGACCCCGACGCTCATCACCGCGATGGTCGAGGAAGCGGTCAGCGTCGGCAAGCTCGTCGAGATCCTGCGGTTCGAAGGTGGCCTCGCCCGCCTCGTCGAGGTGACACTTGCCGACGACGCCAGCGTCGTCGGTCAGGCCATCAAGGACATCTCACTGCCGCGCGAGGCCACGATCGTCGCGATCCTGCCGCGACGAGCACCTCGAGGTACCTCGAGGGGAGACCCGATTCCAGCCGGGCGACGAAGTCCTGGCCCTGGTCACGCCGGACTCCGAAGATCAGATCCGCACCATTCTCACGGGCACGACCTGATCGAGATGCCCCGTCAGGGCAGCAGTTCGTACACAGGGTTGTAGACGACGAGCTCGTTGCCCTCGGTACCGACCACACCCTCGACGACGAGCCGTCGACCCGGCTTCATCCCGCGCAACTTCGCCCGGCCGAGAAACACGGCCACCGCGGCGGCGCGCCCATCCGACACGGTCACCTCGATCGCCGGCGCACCGGCCCGGGGCACGATGCGCAGGGAACGGACCTCGCCGGCGAACCGGACGGGCTTGCGCAGCGGCAACTCAGGAATCGGCGTCAGACCGAGACCGTCGCAGAAATCGACCAGCTGCACGCGGTCCGACTCCTCGGTGGACTGGCCCACCTTCTTGATGAATCCTCGGACACCCAATGTTCCGCCCTCACCGCTCGATTGGAGGCGCTCTCCGGTTCCAGCACCGTACCGCCGATAGCATCGCCGCACTCGCTTCATCACCGCTGGAGGTTGCTGTGCACGTCGTCGTCGTCGGGTGTGGTCGGGTCGGCAGCGAGCTGGCCGGAACCCTGGAGCGGCAGGGCCACACGGTCGCGGTCGTCGACAAGAAGAAGGATGCCTTTCGCCGCCTTCCGAAGGGATTCGGGGGCTATCGGATCGTGGGCTTCGGGTTCGATCGCGACACCCTCGGCGAAGCGGGCATCGCCGACGCCGGCGCATTCGCCGCCGTGACCAGCGGCGACAACTCCAACATCATGGCCGCGCGGTGGCCCGCGAGACCTTTCAGGTCGACCGGGTCGTCGCCCGCATCTACGACCCGCGCCGCGCGCTGATCTACCAACGCCTCGGAATCCCGACCGTGGCCACGGTCTCGTGGACGACCGATCAAGTCCTACGCCGGCTTCTCCCCGAGGACACCGCCGCCGAATGGACCGACTCGTCGAGTTCGGTCGGCCTCATCGAGCGGGATCTCCCCGCAGCCTGGGCCGGCAAGAAGCTCGCCGACCTCGATGAGCCAGGCGTGTTCTCCCTCGCGGCCATCACCCGACTCGGTACTGCGCAGGTTGCTCGGGCCGACCTCGTCGGCCAGGACGGCGACATCCTCCATGTCATGGCGAAGCTCGAAGCCATCAGGTCGCTCGACCAGCGCCTCGCCGACGGCCCGGACCACTGAGCCCGCCGGTCCTGCCACCAGTGGCACCCGGCGAGGTGGCATCCTGACGGGCTTGTTCTCCCCGCGAAACCTCCCAGCAACGCTCATCGTCGCAACCATTGCCGCGCTCCTCGGCGCCTGTTCGAGCGGCGGTTCCAACGCCGTTGCCACCTCGACCACCATCGCCCGCAGCACGAAGGTGACGGCGCGGGTGGGAGCCGTGTCGGTCCCCTCGCCCCGCCCGATGGTCCAGTTCTCCACCGAGGACCAGGACGGCATCCTCGCCGCCGTCGAGCAGTACATCCACCGCGCCACCCTCGCCCCGCTCGACGGCGAAGCCGTCGACCTACGCCCGATCCTCAGCGCGGCGTCCGCGGCGTCGATGTCGGCCAGCGACCGCGATGCCGTCGAGGACAACGGCGCGCCACCAGCCACGGGCAAGGTCGATGTCTCCCTCGAACCCGTCGACATCACGGCGTTGGTCGACGAGAACGGCGCGATCGACCTCGCGGCCACGAGCCTGGACTTGGCCGTCGAGGCCCCCACCGCGCAGGGACCGCTCACGATCCACCGATCCGGTGAGCTGACCTGGGTTCGCGAAGCCGGCGCGTGGAAGATCCTCGGCTTCACCCTCATCGTCGAACGGGACGGCCCGGGGCTCGGCGTCGAACCGTCGACCACCACCGGGAGCGTTCCATGATCCGCCGCCACCCGTACCGGACCATCTTCGTCGTCGTCCCGTTCGTCACCGCGATCGCGTTCGGGTCGCTCATGGCCCTCTGGCTCGCCGGCGTCCAGGTCCCCGGCGCGTCGGCGCAGCGATGGTTCACCCTGACCAAGACCGCTGTCGCCGACTACACACCGACCACGAACGAACCGATCTTCATCCTCGCAATCGGTAACGACGGTCGGACCGGCGACACCGTGACCCGCGGCGACGCGATCCATCTCATCGGCATCAACCCCGGCCTCCACCAGGGCACGATGCTCGACTTCCCCGCGACACGGGGTTGGCGATTCCCGGCCACGGCGTGGACAAGGTGAATGCCGCACACGCTGCAGGCGGTCCCCGGCTCCAGGCGGACACCATCGCCGCCGCGGTCGGCGTCCCCATCCCGTACGTGATCGACACCGACTTCGACGGGTTCCGGGACATGGTGGACGCGATCGGCGGCCTGACGGTCAACGTCCCGTTCGAGATGAAAGACAAGTTCAGTGGCGCCGATTTCGCTCCCGGCGTTCAGACCCTGACCGGTTCGCAGGCCCTGGCGTACGCCCGGAATCGCCACCAGTTTCCGAACAGCGACCTCACTCGGACGCAGAACCAGGGGTACCTGATCCTCCAGGCCCTGGCCCAGTTCCGGGCCGCGAACACCGGGCCGAGCGGCACCCTCGAGCTCGTCGCGACGCTCGGCCGCCACGCCCAGCTCGAAGGAATCGGGGTCAAGGACCTGTACCCCCTCGCACGGCTCGGCCTTTCGATCGATCCGTCGAACATGCGCAACGTCCTGGTGCCGGTGTCCAGTGGCAGCGGGAGCCGGCTGCAACTCGGGGCCGACGCGCTGAGCCTGTTCCAGGACTTCGCCGACGACGCCATTCTCCAATCTCACTGACGCACCATCGTGCGAAGCTGGGGCGATGACTCCCGGCCCGGGCGACCCGACTCCCGATCCCCCGGACGCGATCCAGTCGCTCGCCGCGATCGCGGCCGACCCGGTGATGTTCGAACGCGCGGTCCACCAGCAGGTGATCCCCGCCCGGAAGGCGCGTACCCGGGCACTCGAGAACCCGCTCCACGAGGATGTGGGCGCTCGCCTCATCAGCCGAGGAATCGACGAGCTCTACTGCCACCAGGCCAAGGCCGTCGATGCCACTCCGGTCCGGTCAGCACGTCGTCGTCGCGACCGGGACCGCATCGGGCAAGTCGCTCTGCTACCAGCTCCCCATCATCGACGCTGCGGTACGGGGCAGCTCGGACACCACACTCGCGCTCTTCCCGACAAAGGCGCTCGCGCAGGACCAGCTGCGATCGCTCCGGAGCTGGCTGGTGCCCGGCCTCCAGGCCGTCACCTACGACGGCGACACGCCGCCGGATGACCGCACCTGGGCCCGTTCCCACGCGACCGTGCTGCTCACGAACCCGGAGATGGTCCATCAGGGCTTGCTCCCGTACCACCAGCGGTGGTCCACATTCCTCATGCGCCTTCGGTACGTCGTGATCGACGAACTGCATGCGACCCGCGGGATCTTCGGCAGCCATCTGGCCAACGTGATCCGCCGGCTGCGAAGGATCTGCGCCCACTACGGGTCTTCACCCACGTTCTGCTGCGCAAGCGCCACGATCGGGAACCCGGCGGCGCTCGCGTCGACCATGATCGGCACGCCGGTCTCGCTGATCGACGATGACGGATCGCCGCAGTCCGAGCGCGGCTTCGCGTTCTGGCAACGGCCACTCATCGATGCCGAAACCGGTGCCCGCGCCTCGGCCAATGTCGAAACCGCCGAACTCCTGGCGCGGTTCGTCGCGTCCGGTCACCCGACCCTCGCCTTCACCCGCAGCCGCCGCGGCGCCGAACTCGTCGCAGGTCACGCGCGCCGGATCGTCGGGAGTCTCCGGCCGGACGCCGCCGACCGGATCGCCGCCTACCGGTCGGGCTACCTCCCCGCCGAACGGCGGGCGCTGGAACGTCAACTGACGTCAGGAGAACTGCTCGGCGTCGCCGCGACCAACGCGCTCGAGCTGGGAATCGACGTCGGCGGCCTCGACGCAGTCGTGGTCAACGGATTTCCCGGCACCCTCGCCTCGCTCCGCCAGCAAATGGGCCGGGCCGGCCGCGGCACCCGGCGCGCCGCCGCGGTGCTGGTCGCCGGCGACGACCAGCTCGATCAGTGGTACGCCACCCACCCCGAGGAACTCTTCACCCGCGCCGCCGAGTCGGCGGTGGTGAACCCCCAGAACCCGTTCGTACTCGAACCGCATGTGGGTTGCGCGGCTCATGAACTTCCGCTGACGCCCGACGACGATGACTGGTTCGGCCCCGGTCTCGACGATGCCGTGCTCGCACTCGTGCAGTCCGATCTGCTGCGGCCGCGTGGCGGCAAGATGTACTGGGCCGGCCGACAGCCCCCGGCACCCGCGGTCGGGCTTCGCACCGGCACGAGCGCCGAGTTCACGCTGGTTGATCGGGACGAGCAGCGCGAGATCGGAACCGTCGACGGTGCCCGCATCTTCTCGGTCGCCCATCCCGGCGCGATGTATCTCCATCAGGGACGGCAGTGGCGAGTCGTGGAGTTGGACGTCGACGCGCGTGAGGCGAGACTCATCGCGGCCGAGGATGCCGACGAGTACACGCAACCGCGCGAGGACACCGAGATCGAGATCAACGCGATCGAAGACTCCCAGGTCTGCGGGGCCGGTCGGGTCCAGCTCGGCACCGTCGAGGTCACGAACCAGGTCGTCGCCTATCAGCGCCGGCGCGCGTCCACCAACGAGGCCATCGAAACCGTGCCGCTCGACGTCCCGCCTCGAACACTGATCACGCAAGCACTGTGGTTCACCATTGCGGCGGAGGTACTCGGGACCGCCGGCATCGCGCCGCCGCAGATCCTGGGCGCCGTTCATGCCGCCGAGCATGCGCTGATCGGGATGCTCCCCTTGTTCGCGATCTGTGATCGCTGGGATGTGGGTGGCGTGTCGATGGCGATCCACCCAGCAACCGGAGTCCCGACGATCTTCATCTACGACGGATACCCGGGCGGCGCGGGCATCGCCAACCTCGCGTTCGCCGACCCGGCGTCGCACGTCCGATCGACCCGAGAACTCGTGGCGGCCTGTCCGTGTGCGAGCGGATGCCCATCCTGTGTCCAGTCACCAAAGTGCGGGAACTGGAACGAATACCTCGACAAAGAGGCGGCACGGCGTCTGCTCGGCGCCTTCGACGCGCGCGGTGTCAGAGCGGGCGAGCGGGACTCCCGGGTGGCACGCTGAGCGTGAAGGAGGCGGTCGCGAACGGTGGCGCCGCGCCGAACGCCTGTATCGACACCTCATGCGGAGCGTCGTCGCAAGGGAACGGCAATCGCTTCACACCCCGGCGGCCCGAGGAACTCGCGACCGGCGCTCCGTCGACCAGGAACGAAACACTCGACGCGTCACGAACGCGCCAGTTCACCTCGACACCCTCGCCGATGAAGTCCGTGCGGCATCGCGCGGGCTGGACGGGCTCGAAGGTCACGATCGCAGCCGGCGTCGAGTCCTCGGGGATGACCACGTCGAGTTCCGGGCAGTCCGAGACCGCGCCGCTCGGGAGCAAGGTCTCGCAATAGCGCGTGCCGTCACGGTTGGAACCCCGCCACTGCGAGCCGGTCAGGGTGGCTTGGAACAGGATCGCCGAGGAGAGGTTGGCCCCACGCAGATCGACGCCGGTGAGGTTCGCCCGGCTCAGGTTCGCGCCGGAAAAGTCGACGTTCCGAAGGTTGGCGTGGCCGAAATCGACGCCCTTCAAGTTGGCCCGGGCGAAATTGGCACCGTGGAGGTCGCTTTGTGGCGCACTCACCGCCGCGAGATCCGCGTCGGGACACTGCGTCCCGGGTTCGAAGACGCACTCTCCGAACCGATTGCTGAAGCCGGGGTCCGGACTCGAGCACGCCACCAGACCGAAGGCAACGAGGCCAACGACCAACGCGGTGGCAACCATGGATCGGAGCACCGCCCGACGGTAGCAACTGCCCCGGCCCCAACCCGCGCGTGGATCTCAGTCGGGACACCCTTCGAAACCGCAGACGATGCGTAATTCGGCCCGGGCACGGCCTCGGGCGCTGCCGATCGCGACCGTCACCTCGGCCGAGGCGGGCAAGCAGTCACAGGCGACAAACTGGGCCCCGTTCTCCGCGGCGGCAACTCTCGCCGCAGTGATCGCCGCCCCCATGCCTTCATGACGGGCCAGCGCGTGCGTCGCCGCCAATGCGGCCGCGTCGGCCGCGGTATCTGCCTGCGCTGCACGGCTGGCGGCGACGCCGGCGCGAGCCACCTGGAGCAGGACCATCGCGGCGAACAGCACGGCGACCGTCATCAGGACGGTGACGCCGCCGTGCTCCGAGCGTGTCACCGTTCGGTCCGCATCGTCGCGGTCCCGACCAGTTCCGGATCGGGAAAGAGCGGTCCGACGAGCGGCAAATTCGTGTGGGATACAACGCTCACCCTCACCGTGATCGGGCCGCCCACCGCCGGCCTCGCTCCGACCTGGACCCGAGCGTCGCGCAGCACCCTGCGTGCCGCCCGGGCGGCCGCGTCGGCACCCCGATCAACGCTGGCGGCCCGCGCTGCCTCCCGCGCCGCGTGGACCACGGCGACCTCGTCCCGCACCACGAGTGCCGTTTGCAGCACGGCGAGCATCAGGAAGACGACCAACGGCAGTACGAGTGCGAACTCGACGGTCGCCTGCCCCAATTGGGGGCAGGCGGACCGCCGAGTGTGACCTCGCGTCATCCGGGAAGGATCTTGCCGACGACGACATCGAACAACTTGGCAATGGCACTGCTCTTCGTTGCCCAGGTGATGAGGAGGCCGCCGATTGCAGCCGCCCCGAGGATGACCAGTGCGTACTCCGCTGTGGTCTGACCAGCTTCGGTCACCACGGCCCGGGCGGCGTCGACACGAGACCGCACGGCATTCCAACAAAGACGCATCATGAGATCCACTCCATTCATTCACAGATCAAGAGGGGGAAGGCAGGGGTTCGCCGTCAAAGGCGGGCGAACGCCGAGAGGAGCGAGGGCACGACGGTCAGAAGACCGAAGGCCGGGAGCACGAGGAACACGAGGGGGAACAACAGCTTGACCGGCAACACGCGGGCACGAGCTTCCAAGTCCCGACGCTGCCGGGCCCGGGCCTCCTCGGCCAGGCGCACGAGCGAACCGACCGTGGGTGCCCCCAGCCCGCGCGCCGGCGCCGAGCGCCTCCGCCATGTCGGCGAGCACCGGCACCGACGCGCCCATCGCGGCCAAGGCCTCGGAGAACGAACTCCCCAACCGCGTCGCCACCAACACGTCGCGCATCGGGACAGCAACCTCCGGAGGCGCCCACCGGGCCGATACCTCGAGCGCGGTCTGTGGCGGCGCGCCCGCGCCCGAGGCCACCGCGAGCAGATCCAACACCGCCGGGAGTTGGGCTCGGAGCGTCGCTTCAGCCCGGCGGTGGGCCCCGCGCCGGGACCAACCACCGATGACCCGACCGACGACTCCCCACTGCGGCCGACGACGAAGTCGAACCCGGGCAGGGGTGACAGCACGTACCCGAATCCGTGCGGGATCTCGTCGCGCCCGGCGGGCCAAGGGTGTACCGGCAAGACATCCCCAGGCCACGGCGATGACTACCGGCGCGGCGTCGATCATCGTCGGGCCCCGACCAACCGGTACATCCACCAACCAGCGAGCGTCTCGAGCCCGAGCCCGGTCACCAGGCACACACGCCCGATCGTCGTGCCGACCAGCACCCGGGCTGACTCGGGATCCGTCATCGTCGAAAACCCCAGGTATGCGATCGGAGCACCCCCGACGACCAGCGCCGACATCCGTGCCTGGGCCGTCGCCGAGTACGCCTCGGCCGCAACGGCTTCGTCGTCTCGCAGCGAGCACGCCAGACCTTCCAGCGGCTGCACCGCGGTCCCACCCACCTCCGACACCAGTGTCAAGGCCCCGGCGACCGCACGCACGCTCGGCAGGGGCCGCTCGGCTCCCCACTCGGCCAGCGATTGACCGATGGCGGTGCCGAGTTCCAGCCGGTTCCGAATGCGGCGGAAGTCGTTGGCGAGCGCGCCGGATCCATCCGCCAACCCCAGCACCCCGTCGACGACCGTTCCGCCGGCCCGGAGTTGCGCGATCACATGGTCGAGCGCCGCCGGCAGCGCCTGGCCGGCCGCTTGATCGGCGCGGCCGGCTCGAAGCCGCAGCCAAACGGGGCCGGCCAGCACCCCGACGATCCCGACCGGTAGGGCCAACGGCGGCACGACGACCCAAGAGAACCAAACGAGGCCACCGACGCCCCCGAGCCACCACCGCAGGGCGTCCTCCGGGGCCAGCGCCACGGCGCCACGTCGGAGCGCCGACTCGATCGGTGTCCGGAGCCGAGTCGGCAGGTGCCGTCGGGCGACCTGCAACCCTCGCGCCCGCACGCGAGCATCCACGCGAGACGCCGCGCGGCCGAGGCGCCACGCGACGCCGACCCCCATCACCACCATGAGGACGATCATCGGGCCCGCCAGGTGCGGCCGCGACCCGGCGGACGCGTCGCCTCCCAAACCTGTCCGGTGTGAAGCAGTAGTGGCTCGACGGCGAACTGGCCCGGCTGGTCCACCACCTCGACCACCGCGGCGATCCGCCAGCGCGCCGCCCGCGGCGCGCTCGACCTGGATCACAACGTCGACCGAAGAGCGGATCTGATCGCAGATCGCCTCGTGGGGAAGCCCGGTCCCCCCGAAGAGCGCGAGCGTCGCGAGCCGGCGGAGCGCATCGAGCGGTGCGTTCGCGTGCACCGTCGAAACCGATCCGTCATGGCCCGTGTTCAGCGCCTGGAGGAGGTCCAGGGCCTCGGCGCCGCGCACCTCACCCACGACGAGTCGGTCGGGACGCATTCGCAGCGCGGCCCGGACGAGATCGCGCACCGAGACCGCACCCGAGCCCTCCGCGTTGGCGGGACGGGCCTCGAGCCGCACGACGTGCGGCTGGGGCAACTGCAACTCGGCCGTCTCCTCGATGGTGACCACCCGATCGCTCGGCGCGATGTAGCCGGCCAGGGCGTTGAGCAGCGTCGTCTTGCCCGAACCGGTCCCACCCGAGATCACGATGTTCACGCCGGCGTGTACCAGGCCACCGACCACCCTCTCGGCCACCGCGTCCGCACCGAAGTCCTCCAGCCCGAGCCGTTGCTTCCCGAAGCGGCGGATCGTCAGGCAGGGCCCGTCGATGGCCAAAGGGGGAATCACTGCGTGCAATCGAGACCCGTCCGGCAGACGGGCGTCCACCATGGGTGACGACCGGTCCAACCGGAGCGCCAACGGAGCGAGGATCCGATCGACGACCCGCAGAATCCCGGCCTCGTCGAGATGGAGCGGCACCCGTTCGAGACAGCCTGCGCGCTCGACGAAGCAGCGGTCGGGACCATTCACCATGATCTCGTCGATGGTTGGGTCCAGCAGCAACGGCTCGAGGGCGCCGAGCCCGACGACGTCGTCGAGGACGGCTGCGACGAGCCGCGCCCGATCCTCCAACGCGAGGAGGGGACGCTCGAGGTCGACCAAGCCGCCGATCCGGGTGCGCAACTCCTCGGGGGTCGCGTGCACGAGGGCATCAGCACCATCGGCTGCGAGCAGGCGACGATGGATCGCGGACCGGAGATCCCGGTCGATGCCGGCCATGTTCACGCCGCGGCCCCCCGATGCGCCAACCCGAGTTCTCGGAGCACCTGGGCGGATGCCCGCTCGAGCGGCTCGGGAAGCCGGGTCGGTAGAACCCCGGCGTCGACCGATCGCGCCACCGCGGCTCGCCAGGGAACCCGGGCCAGCACCGGGCGCCCGAGCACCTGGGCAATGTCGCTGGGACCCAACGATCGGCCTGGTTCCTGGACCACGACGATCCCGAACGCCCGGGCGGTCAGCACCGACGCCGCGGCGCGTCGCAAGGCGAGGTAGCACTCGCGCACGATGACGATCGCCATGTCGGACACCTCGACGAGCGCCCGCGTCACCGCAGTGTCCGGGACCCCGGCGTCCACGACGGTCAGCGGACCGTCACGAAGCACGACCCCGAGTGCCGCGCCCGCTTCGGCCGCGGCGGCCGGTTCGAGGACACCGGGAACCCGACCGCGTGGAATCAGTGACAGACCCTGATCGATCGCCACCGCGAGCCGGTCGAGGGCGTCCGTCGGAGCCGTTGGACCGGCAGCCAACCAATCCCCGACTCCGGCATCGGGATCGGCACCGAGCCCGAGGACGGCAGGGAGGTCCCCCCGCAGGTCCACGAGCCGAACCGGATCCTGTGGACACGACGCGTGGAGCGCGATGGCGGCGGCGAGGACGGAGGTTCCGGAACCGCCCTTGGGCGACCAGAGGGTGACGAGGGACATGGTCCGCTCCCGGAGTGCAGCGCGCTCGAAGCGCGACGAGGCAAGGGGTCCGGGAAGTGGACGGGGGAAGTGCCGACACTGTGACGTACCGGACGAAACCTGTCAAGAGGGATTGTCACGCGGGGTCCGGGTCGGCGACCGAACCAAGCCCGTAGTCTCTCGACGCGATGAACTCGGCGGCCTTCTTCGACCTCGACAAGACGATCATCGCGAAGAGCTCGGTGCTCGCGTTCGGCAAGCCGTTCTACCGCGAGGGGCTGCTCTCGAAGCGGGCGATCGTCAAAAGCATGTACGCCCAGATCGTGTACATGCTCGTCGGCGCGGACGAAGAGAAGATGGAAGAGGTCCGCGAGGCGATGTTGTCGCTGACGAAGGGCTGGCAGCAGGACCACGTTGCCGCCATCGTCGCCGAGACCCTCGACGACGTCATCTCTCCCATCGTGTTCGCCGAGGCGCTCGAGCTGTTCGACGAGCACCGCGCCGCAGGGCGGGCAGTCGTCATCGTCTCGTCGTCACCCATCGAAGTCGTTCGCCCGCTCGGCGCGTACCTCGGGGCGGACGAAGTGATCGCGACGCGGGCCCGGATCGACGAGAACGGCGCCTACTCGGGTGAGTTGGAGTTCTACGCGTACGGCGAACACAAGGAAACCGCGATGCGGGAGTACGCAGCTGAGCAAGGTGTCGACCTCGACCAGTCGTTCGCCTACTCGGACTCGATCACCGACGTGCCGATGCTGTCCTGTGTCGGCCACCCCGTGGCGGTGAACCCCGACAAGGACCTGGCGAACGAGGCTTCCGAACGCGGCTGGGAGGTGCGCCGCTTCGCTCGGCCGGTCCGGCTGCGCGACCGGGTTCACGTACCCCCGAAAGGCGCAACGATCACCGCGGGAACGATGGTGGCGGTCGGTGCCGCCGCCGCCGGCGTCTACGCCTGGTGGCGGCGGCACGCCACGCAGAGCTGACCACGAGGTCCGGACGCGAGCCGAGCGGGCCATGGAAGGCCCGCTCGATCTCAACAACTTGTGGAACTCGGGTTATGCGTCGCCACGCACCTTGTACGCGACCGCTGCACCGAGGGCCAACACAATCACGAGCAACAGGAGCTTCTTCACGGTGATCCCTTTCCGCCAGAGGGTGAACGTCGGAACCTTACCCGCGCCGTCCGGCACGCGTTCCCCTCGGCCCGCGGGCGGGTCGCAGACGGGCGCGTGACAGGATGGCTTCGGAGGTGAACGGGGTCTGGTGGCCCCCCTCGTCTTCAAAACGAGTGGGACGGGCGAACCCCGTCCGGTGGGTTCGATTCCTGCCACCTCCGCCACTCAACCTCCGCATCCCTTCCCCACGGGGCCGAAGGGAATGGCCGAGATTCCGAGGGACCCCGACGGATTCCTCGACGACCCGCGAGAGATCGCGCTGACGGCTTCGACGCGGGCGTCGCTCCGGTTCCGGACGCATGAGGCGGTGGCCGGGTTGTCATCGGCGGCCATAAGGTCGCCGGACACCCCCGATCAGGAGCGACAGCACCATGGAGTACCGCCAGCTCGGCCGCACCGGCACCCGGGTCTCGGAGCTGTGCCTCGGCACGATGACCTTCGGCAACGAGGCCGACGAGGCGACGAGCAAGGCAATCGTTGACCGGTTCGTCGATGCCGGTGGCAATTTCATCGACACCGCCAACGTCTACAGCCAGGGCGTCTCCGAGGAGATCACCGGGCGGGCGATCAAGGATCGGCGCGACGAGATCGTTCTTGCGACCAAAGCGCGCTTCGCGATGGGCGACGACACGAACGCAGTCGGTTCGTCGCGGCGTAACTTGCGCGCCGCATGCGAATCGTCGCTGCGGCGGCTCGGGACCGACTGGATCGACCTCTACCAAGTCCACATGTGGGACAACCGCACGCCGATCGAAGAGACGCTCTCGACGCTGAACGATCTCGTGCACGAGGGCAAGGTGCGGTACATCGGCGCGAGCAACTTCGCGGGCTGGCACCTCGCCAAGGCCCTCGGTGTGAGTGCTCTTCACGACTGGGAACCCTTCGTGTGCCTCCAACCCGAATACTCACTGGTGACGCGCGACGCGGAACGCGAGCTGATCCCGCTCTGTGAGAGCGAAGGCCTCGCCGTGATCCCGTGGAGTCCACTCGCCGGCGGGATCCTCACTGGCAAGTACTCCAAGGACCAGGAGTTCCCCGGCGGGACCCGTGGGGCGGACACCGAGAACCCCATCACGTTCACCTACCGCCTCGACGACCGTGCGTGGAACGTGGTCGACGCGGTGAAGGACGTCGCCGCGAAGACCGGGAAGACTGCGGCGCAGGTCGCCCTCAACTGGGTGCTGCACCGGCGCGGGATCACCGCCCCGATCATCGGTGCGCGCAACCTCACCCAGCTCGAGGACAACCTCGCCGCGACCGGATGGGAACTCGACGACGAGTCGCGGAAAGCGCTCAGCTGGGCCAGCGCGTTCCGGCTGGGATACCCGTACGAGTTCATCCAGTACGCCGGCTGAGGATCAGGAGACGGACGTCATGGAACTTCGGCAATTCGGCATGACGGGTATGCGAGTCACCGAGATGTGTCTCGGGGCGATGACCTTCGGGCGGGAAACGCCTGAGGACGAGAGCCGCCAGATCCTCGACCGCTATCTCGACGCGGGCGGCAACTTCATCGACACCGCGAACGTTTACAACCGGGGCGCCTCCGAAGAGATCCTCGGGCGCGCGCTCGGTGCGCGACGAGACGACATCGTGCTCGCCACGAAGTGTCGGATGCCGATGGGCGGCGGACCCAACGACGGTGGCGCTTCCCGGCGCGTGATCAGAGACCAGGTCGAGGCCTCGCTCCGGCGGCTCCAGACCGACTGGATCGACCTGTACCAGATCCACTGCTGGGATGCGTATACGCCGCTGGCCGAGACGCTCTCCACGCTCAACGACCTGGTCCACGAAGGAAAGGTCCGGTACCTCGGCGCGAGCAACTACACGGGCTGGCAACTCGCGACCGCGCTCGGTGTCTCACGTGAGCATGGGTGGGAGCCCTACGTCTCGCTCCAACCCCAGTATTCGCTCGTGACCCGCGACATCGAGCGTGAGCTGCTGCCCTTGGCCGAATACGCCGGCCTGGCGGTGCTCCCTTGGAGTCCGCTCGGGGGCGGGCTGCTCTCGGGGAAGTACCGGCCCGGCGAGGCCCCACCCGCCGAGACCCGGGGCGCAGACAGCACGCCATCGTCGGTCCTGATGCGGCTCCGACTGGACCGGGAGCGGAACTTCACCGTCGCCCAGGCCGTCCACGACCTCGCGGCCGACCTGGGCAAGACGATGGCCCAGGTCGCGCTCAACTGGGTGCTCCACCGTCCCGGCGTCACCGCACCGATCCTCGGGGCGCGAACAGTGGAGCAGATCGAGGACAACCTCGGCGCGATCGGCTGGCAGTTGGACGCCGACGCGCTGGCCCGCCTCGAGGACGCCAGCGCGATCGAGGCCGGCTACCCGTACGACTTCATCGACTGGATCCACGCACGCTGAACGAGGACGACCTCAGGCCGTTCCGGCGCGCGTTCGACGCGCTCTGGCGTGCAGGACGTGTGCGAGAACGCGACTCGGGGGTGAGCCGCCGTTCGCGTCGGTCGGACGGCGTCGATCAGACGGCGAGGAGGTCCCGGGCGCCGGTGTCGGCGGACGGGTGGCGCAGCTTGCTCATCGCGCGAGCCTCGATCTGGCGGATCCGCTCACGGGTGAGGTTGAAGTACTCGCCCACCTCTTCGAGCGTCCGTGGCTCGCCCCGATCAAGACCGAACCGCAGAGCCAGGATCTGGCGCTCACGCTCGTCCAGCGGGGACAGCAGCTTCTCGATTTCCGCCGGCAGCAGCGCCGTGGCCGCGACCTCGAACGGCGACTCGGCCGAGCGGTCCTCGACGATGTCGCCGAGTTCGGCGTCGCCGTCCTCACGGAGCGGCTCGGAGAGCGAGAGGGGCTCGGCCGCGAAGCGCAACGCCTCGGTGACCTTGTCCTCGGGCATCTCGACCTCGTGGGACAACTCGGCGAGCGTGGCCGGACGACCCAGCTTGAGCTCGAGGCGCGAACGCGCCTTCTGGAGGCGGGCCAGCGTGTCTCCTGCGTGCACCGGCAGCCGGATCGTCCGGCCGGTGTTGGCGATACCGCGGGTGATGGCTTGGCGAATCCACCAGGTGGCGTAGGTCGAGAACTTGAAGCCCTTACGCCAGTCGAACTTCTCGACGGCGTGCATGAGGCCGAGGTTTCCCTCCTGGATCAGGTCCAGCAACGGCAGACCGGAGGCCTGGTACTTCTTGGCAATCGAGACGACGAGCCGCAGGTTGGACTGCACGAACGTGCGCTCGGCGTCGTCGCCGATGCGGATGTTCTTACGAATCTCCCGCTTCTTGGCCGCGGTCAGCGCCTTGCCCCCGGCTTCCTGCTCCTCACGCGCCGCCTTGCCCAGCTCGATCTCCTGAGCCAGGCGTACCTCGTCGTCCTTGGTGAGCAGCGGGTACTGTCCGATATCGGTCAGATACAGCCGAACCAGGTCTTCTTCGTCCCGCTCAACGCGTTCCTTCGCCAAGAAAATCGGTCTCCAAAATCGGCAGGTTGGTGCAACAAACGGACAACGCCGGCTCGGCTCCGAGGGTTCCCCGCTCGGCCGAGTGCGTCCCTATACGATACCGGCTCCGTCAAGGATGTTTTTCCACAATTCCTTGTGGAAAACTTCGAACGGCCGGGAGGGCACGTGACGGAAGTCGAGATCACCGTAGTCGCGGGAATCTTCCAGGCTCGCAGCGAGCAGGAATCCGACCTCGCAGCCATCCTTGCCCGCTACGTCGTGTTGACCCGCGCCGAGACCGGGTGTCGCAACGTGGACCTCGTCGCATCGACGTCGCAACCGGGGCGTTTCTTGGTGATCGAGAAATGGGATGACGCCGAGGCCCAGCGCGATCACCTCAATAGCGACGTGATGGTCACGATGGCGACCGCCGCATCCGAGGTGCTCGCGGGCCCGCCGGACCTCGACCTCTACGCAGTGGTCTCGGCGCACGACCTCGAGTAGCGCAGCAGGGTGGCCCCTCAGTTCGCGGCGGGCTGGCGCAGCGAATCACGCCGAAAGGACTTCTTGCGCTCGGGCCGGGTGTCGGCCTCGGCCAACATTTCGGCCAGCGCAGCCAGCTCGTCCCACGTCAGCGTCGCGCCGCCCCAAAGCCGGTCGAACTCGGCGTCGGCGAGATCATTGAAGCCGCAGTACAGCCGGAACACGTAGCGTCGCCGCGGCTCGCGGACCGGGAGACCTCGCGCCACACACCGCGCCTCGGCGTACGCGTCCCACAGGCCTCGTTGCCGGTCGGTGAGTTCGTCATCGGCCGGCGCGGTCTCGAAGCCGCCACTGAGCCGATCTATCGCCCGGAACAATGCCGCCCCGAGTTCGACGCGGGTGTTCTCCACCGACAACCCCGTCTGGCGCTGCGGACTCTCGAAGCAGCCGCCGGTAAACCACAGTTGGGCGGCGCCGTCGACGATCTCAACCATCGAGGCCGTCAGCGGATGTGGGAGCACCTCGTCGACTTCGACCGTGAGGTCCACTGCCGACGGGAATCCCACCTCGGTCATCGTCTGGTCGATGAGCGCGCGCACTTCCGCCGCATCGAACTTGACCAGCGTGAATTCGGCCGGGACGAGCGTGACGTCGCCCACTAGCTGTTGGCGGCGGCGACCATGGCCTCCGCGTCGCGCTTCGCCTGCGCGGCGAGCTCGGCGATCTCATCGATCTCGTCGGTCGAGAAGCCGGCCATCTCGCGGAAGTTGCGCGCCAGCTGGATCGGGTTCTCTTCGGTTTCGCCGCGGAAACCGCCGAGACTGAAGAGCTTGTCCACCGTCCGCTGGAACTCGAGGGCCCGCTCGCGTCGCTCGGGATCATCGTCGGTGAGCCGCCGGAGCCAGTCCGAGCCCATCTTCACGTGGGTCACCTCGTCCGCGAGCATCCAGTCCTCGCAGAACTCGAGCACCGGGTCGCCCGAACTGTCGCCGAACTCCTTCATGGTGTTGAAGACATCGATCGCGAGGCCTTCGAGCGCGCGGTTCACACCACAGAGCCGCAGGATCGGGTCCGGCGCGCAGGCCGCCTCGTAGAGGAAGACGGCCTCGGAGTACTCGCCGATCTCGGTGCCCATCCAGTCGCCGAGCTTCACGGAGATCTCGACGTGGCGGGCTTCGTCCCAGCACTGTCGGGCCATGTCCAGCTTCAGCGCGAACGGCGCTTCGGTCTCGTCGAAGTCGAACGTCGTGCGACCGGCGCCCTCGAGCGCCTGGATCTCACCGGTGAAGATCCCGTGCATCAGGTTGCGGGCCCGGTCCCCAGCAGCCGGGCGCTGCGGGTCGAGCCGGGCGGAACCCAGGTCCCGCTCGCCGATCCGCTGATTCCGCGGGTCCGTGACCTGATCCATGATCGAGGTGCGGACGAAACGGGAGTCCCGCGCCAGCATGTCGGGGGGCAGTTGCTTCCTCATACCGAGGCTCCTTCGGTTGTTGCGTCGGTGCCCAGGCTACCCGGGCCCGCGATCCCTCCCGCCGCCACGACGAGCGCTTCCAGCTCAGCCTGACGTCGGATTGCCCTGTCGAGTTCTTCGGGCGTCTCGATCATCGACTGGAGCATCATTTCGCCCTCGCGCCAGTCCTCGAACTCGTCCTGGAGCATGAAGTTCAGTGAGCGCTGCGTCGGCGTGTCGGTGATCCGGCTCGTGGCGTTGAGGTGGTACGTGTACGCCGTGATCTTGTGGGGAATCAGGACTCGGTAGACCCCGACGAGCTTCTCGATCGTGTGCTCGGGCGCTTCGGGCTCGCGGAGGGCCTCGACGAAGGCCTCCATCTCGGGATTCGCCGCGTTGCACAGGCGCTCGGTGTTCATTTCCCGCAGTTCCGGCAGCCGCTTGTCCATCAGCTCCGCGTGCCAGGCGTGGTGGTAGCACTGCCGGCCGAGCATGAGCTTCACGTCGAGCTCGGGCACGGTGGCGACCCAACCTCCGAGCGCCTCGAACAGGCGCATCTCGAGCCACTTGTAGGTGCCGACCCGCCGGGCGGATTCCTCCACCGTGAACAGGCCCGGAAGCTCCCGCCGGTCCCAGGGTGCGAATGCCGCACGCGGCTTGAACGGGTCGGACATGCGACAACTCCGCGTCAGTGAGAGGAAAGGAACAGAACGTTGGCATTCTTCGCCGCTGATACGAGCGGGGTCAACTACGGGTGACGCGGGTCACGTTGGGGACGTCAGCCGAACCAACGATTGGTGATGGGCAAACGTCGGTCCTTGCCGAACGCCTTCGGCGAGACCCGCACCCCTGGGGGCGCCTGCCGACGTTTGTACTCGGCCCGATCCACGAGCCGCGCCACGCGCTCCACCGTCTCGCGGTCGAAACCCGCGGCGACGAGATCCGCGACGGAACGATCCTCCTCGACGTAGTCCTCGAGGATCTGGTCGAGCACTTCGTAGGGCGGCAGTGAATCGTCGTCGCGTTGGTCCGGTCGCAACTCCGCGCTCGGGGGCTTCTCGATCACCGCGCGGGGCACGACCTCGCGCCCGGCCCGGCGGTTGACGTCCTCACAGAGCGCATAGACGAGCATCTTGGGAACGTCCTTGATGACCGCGAAACCTCCGGCCATATCGCCGTAGAGCGTCGAGTAGCCCGTGGCCATCTCGCTCTTGTTCCCGGTCGTGAGCACCAGCCATCCGAACTTGTTCGACATCGTCATGATGAGCGTGCCCCGAACCCGTGCCTGGAGGTTCTCCTCCGCGAGTCCAGGCTCGGTGCCGGCGAAGGTCTCGGCCAGCATCTCGGCGAACGCGGTGTGCGCGGGCTCGATCGGAATCGTGATGGCCCGAATCCCGAGGCTCGCGGCGAGCGCCTCGGAATCGGTCACGCTCCCCTCGCTCGAATAGCGCGACGGCATGAGGACGCCGACGACCTTGTCCGGGCCGAGCGCCTCCGCCGCGATCGCGGCAACGAGCGACGAGTCGATACCGCCCGACAACCCGAGCACGACCTCGGTGAACCCGTTCTTCCGCACGTAGTCCCGGGTGCCGGCGACCAACGCGTGGAAGACCTCGGGTACCGGGTCGAGTAGCGGTTCGAGGCGGTTCGGGCGCCCGGGCAGACCGAGGTGGCTCTCGCTGATCTCGACCTCGGCAAGGGGGGCCCGGTGCGTTCGCCCCGCCTCGGGCTTGCGGTGGTGCGCCCGACGGACATCGAGGTCGACGACGAGCAGGTCTTCGTCGAACTGCACGGCGCGCGCCAACACCGTGCCGTCAGCATCCAGCACCATCGAGGCGCCGTCGAAGACGAGTTCGTCCTGGCCGCCGACGAGGTTCACGTACACGATCGGAGCCTGCGCCTCCCGGGCGCGCGCCGCGAGCATCTCTTCGCGCTCTCGGACCCGTCCGGCGAAATACGGCGACGCGTTGATGTTGACGACAACCTCGGCGCCACCCTCGGCCTGGGTCACCACCGGTCCGCGTTCGCTCCAGGCGTCCTCGCACACCGTCACCGCCACCTTGAGCCCGCCGATGACGAACAACGGTCCGTCGTCGGTGACCGGCTCGAAGTACCGCTCCTCGTCGAAGACGGCGTAGTTCGGCAGGAGATGCTTCCGGTAGACGCCTTGAACGACACCGTGGGCGCAGACGGCAGCCGCGTTGGCGAGGGTCCCGTCCGGGCGCACCTCGGGGAATCCGACGATCGCGGCGGTCGTCGCGCTGTGGGCCGCGATCTTCTCGAGTGACTCGTTCGCCGCAGCAACGAATGCCGGACGGAGCAGGAGGTCCTCGGGCGGGTAGCCCGTGACGGCCAGTTCGGGGAACGCCACCAGGTCGGCGTCGACCCGGGCCGCGCGCTCGTAGGCCTCGATGATCCGGACCTCGTTCCCGGCGATGTCGCCAACGACGAGATTCAGCTGGGCGCAGACCACCCGAAGTCGCGGCATCGCAGCAGATTACGGTCCCGCGCGACGACGGCCAGCAGCCAACACCGTGTACGCGAGGACTCCGAGGATGCACAGACCGACGCCGAGCGCCAGCGCACTGGGGCTCAGGGTCGGCATGACCATCAGGACGGCCAGCAGTGCCAGGACCGGGAGGACCGGCGTCCGCCCCAACGAGCCCGGCGTCCGGAACGGTCTCGGCTGCTCTGGTGACCGGTACCGCAGGAGGATCACCGCCACATTGACTGCGACGAACACGACGTAGACCGCAAAGTCCGTCACGCTTGCCACGAGCGTCAGATCACGGATCAGCACGAACGCCGCCGCGACCACGACCCCCAGAACGATCGCCGACGACGGCGCTCGACTGCGCCGACCCAGGCGCCCGAGTGAACTCGGCAATACCCCTGCGGTCGCCATTCCGTACTGCAGGCGCGACGCGGCGGTCACGCACAACAGCGTGGTGTTCGTGGTGGCGATCAGCGCGATCACCGCGACCACCGACGCGCCGCGATCACCGAGCGCATGGGCGAGGACGTCCGCCAGTGGGCGTTCGGATGCGCCGAGTGCCGGGGCACCGATCACGCTCACTGCGGCCACCGCGACGCCGAGGTACAGCACCGTGGAGATCGCGAGCGAAAGGAGCAGTGCCCGCGGCACCGTCCGGGTCGGATCCCGTGTCTCCTCCGAAAGCGTGATCACCTCGTCGAATCCGATGAAGGCGAAGAAGACGAGAGCCCCGGCAGCGAGCACCCCACCCGCACCGGTCCCTCCACCATCCAGCAGATCCACATCACCGATGTGGGGCACACCGATGGTGATGACGTAGACCAGCCCGCCGACCTGAATCAGGCTGAGCAGGAGCGTCACCCGCGCGGTACGCCGGATCCCTGACAACGCGAGCGTGGCGACGAACCCGAGCAACGTCAGCGCTCCGACCCACTCCGGGATATCGACGAACCAACGCGCGTACCGACCGAAGCCGAGGGCGACCGCCGCGGCCGCGACCACCAGTCCGGCGATCATGACCCACCCCACGAGGAACGCGACCCATGGCGGATAGACGTGTCTCGCATACTCGAACTCTGCGCCGGCCTTCGGGAACATCGAGGCAAGTTCGGCGTAGCTCAGGCCCGTCAACGCACTCAGCACCGCTGCGAGCAGGAAGGCCATCCAGACCCGCGGTCCGGCCAACTCCGTCGCGGAGCCGATCAGGACGTACACGCCGGCGCCGATGATGATCCCCACACCGCTCGCAGTCACCTGCGACAGACCAAGTGCCCGGTCGAGGCGATCCGGTTCGGCCGTGAGGTTCACCGAGCCGTCCTCGTCCACCGGTGAGATCCTAGGGACCCGACGCGATCGGCACGATCGACGGTCCGCGCCGTACCCTCTGCGGACGCACCGGAGGCGACGGGCCCCGGCAGCACGCGGAGTGAGGAGTGCCCCATGGGCCGCAAGGTGTTCGTAATCGGCGTCGGGATGACCAAGTTCGAAAAGCCCGGCGGCAAGGACTGGGACTACCCGGATATGGCCAGAGAAGCGGGCACCAACGCGTTGACCGACGCCGGCATCGGCTACGACGAGATCGAACAGGTCGCGGTCGGGTATTGCTACGGCGATTCCACCGCGGGCCAGCGGGCGTTGTACGAGATCGGCGTGAGTGGCGTACCCGTCGTGAACGTGAACAACAACTGCGCGACCGGTTCCTCCGCGCTCTATCTCGCGAAGCGTTTCATCGAAGGTGGCCTCGCCGACTGCACGCTGGCGCTCGGGTTCGAGAAGATGGAGAAGGGTTCACTCGGCATCAAGTACATGGACCGGGCGATCCCGATGCAGTGGACGTTCGAAGCGATGCAGGAGAAGCGTGGCTTCACCGCCGCGCCGCCGGCCCCGCAGATGTTCGGCAACGCCGGGCGCGAGTACATGGAGCGCTATGGCGTAAAGGCGGAGAGCTTCGCCCGCATCGCGGAGAAGAACCACCGGCACTCGGCGAACAACCCGTACTCGCAGTTCCGTGACATCTACACCTTGGAGGAAATCCTCGCGTCCCCCATGGTCCACGAACCACTCACGAAGCTCCAGTGCTGCCCGACGTCGGACGGCTCCGCCGCGGCGATCCTCGCGTCCGAAGAGTTCGTCCGCTCCCACGGTCTCGAAGACCAGGCCGTGGAGATCGTCGGCATGTCCATGAAGACCGACTTCCCGTCCAGCTTCGAATCCGGCAGCGACATGAAGTTCGTCGGCTTCGACATGTCCCGGGTTGCCGCCCAAGAGGTCTACGAGCAGTCGGGCTACGGCCCCGAGGAGGTCGACGTGATCGAACTCCACGACTGCTTCTCGGCCAACGAGATGGTGACGTATGAAGCACTCGGCCTCTGCGCCGAAGGTGGGGCGGGCGACCTGATCGATTCGGGCGCGGTGACCTACGGCGGTGACTGGGTCGTGAACCCGTCGGGCGGACTGATCTCCAAGGGCCACCCGCTCGGCGCCACCGGCCTCGCCCAGTGCTCCGAACTCACCTGGCAGCTCCGCGGGACCGCGGACGCCCGCCAGGTCGACGGCGCGCAGCTTGCGCTGCAGCACAACCTCGGCCTCGGCGGCGCCTGCGTGGTGTCGATGTACAAGAAAGCCGAACTGGTCTGAACCCGCCGGCCAGCTCGTCTGCGATCTCGAATGCGAACCAGTTCGACTACTTGCAGGTGGCAATGCCGCCGTCGACGGGGATGACCGCGCCGGTCACGTAGGTCGACGCGGGGCCGGCGAGGTAGACGGCGATCCCGGCCATGTCGGCCGGCTTGCCGATGCGCTTCATCGGTGCAGACGCGGCGATCGCGTCGCCGAACGCGTCCAGCGTCGCCGCCATCATCTTGGACTCGAACGGACCCGGCGCAATCGCGTTGACCGTGATCTTCGGCGCGAGTTGGCTCGCGAGGTGACGGGTCAGCTGGTGGACCCCCGCCTTCGCGGTCGAATACGAGTAGGTCTCCATCGCGGGCACCTGGATTCCGTCGATCGACCCGACGTTGATCACCCGGGCAGGATCTCCATCGGTCGCGGACGCGTCGAGGAGCGGGCGCAGGAAACGCGTCAGGTGGAACGGCCCCTTCACGTTGAGGTCCAGCACCCGGTCCCAGGCCGCGTCGTCGTGATCCGCGAGCGGCGCGCCCCACGTGGCGCCCGCGTTGTTGATCAGGACGTGCAGGCGGTCCTCGCGGGAAACGATCTCGTCGGCCAGCCGCCGGCACTCGGCTTCGGTCGAGAGGTCCGCGGGGAGGCCGATGCACTCGCCGTGCTCACTGAGACGTGTCGCGACCTCGGCGCACACCTCGGCCTTGCGCGACGACACATAGACCTTGACCCCGGCCCGGACGTAGGCCTCGGCGATCATCAGGCCGATCCCCCGCGTCCCGCCGGTGATCAGCGCGGTCTTGCCACGGATCGCGAACAGTTCGTCCAGCACGTCGTCGGTCACGGGTTCCTCCTCGGATGAGACCCGGAAGGTACCCGGGACGCCACCAAGGCCGACGACTCGACTCCGATGCGGCGCCGAGAAGCCGCTGGTCAGTACGGGGACTCGACCTCGCCGGTCTCGACGTAGACGGTCTTGCGTCGTGTGTAGTGCTCGATCGCGGCCAGGCTGTTCTCCCGGCCGATGCCCGACTGCTTCGTGCCACCGAACGGCACTTCGATCGGCGTGATGTTGTACGTGTTGACCCAGACGATCCCGGCCTCCAGCGCGGCCGCGACCCGATGCGCGAGCGAGATCACGCGTGAACACACCGGCGGCCAACCCGTACTCCGTCGAGTTGGCGCGAGCAACGACCTCGGCTTCGTCGACGAACCCGAGCACGCTCATGACCGGCCCGAAGATCTCGTCGCGCACGATCTGCATCTCGTCGGTACACCCGGTGAACACGGTCGGCTCGACGAAGCAGCCCCGGTCCAGTAGCGGGGTCCCGGTGGCCCGTCGACCACCGCACACGATGCGCGCGCCTTCGGCCCGGCCGGACTCGATCGCGACCATCACCTTCTGCATGTGTGCGACGGAGATGAGCGAGCCGACATCGGTCGCAGGGTCGAGCGGGTCACCGATCCTCATCCCCGCGACCCGCTCTCGGAGCCGGTCGACGAATCGGTCCTGGACGGAGTCGTGCACGAACACCCGCGTCCCGTTCGAGCAGACCTCGCCCTGCGTGTAGAAGTTCGCCAGCATCGCGGCGCCAACCGCCTGCTCCAGGTCTGCATCCTCGAAGACGACCAACGGCGACTTCCCGCCGAGTTCGAGGGTGACCTCCTTGAGGGTCGCGGCGGCCGCCGCCATGACCGCCCGGCCGGTGGGCACCGATCCGGTCAGCGACACCTTGGCCACATCCGGATGCCGGACGAGCGCATCGCCGGCGACGTGATCGCCGGGCACGACATTGAACACCCCGGGCGGCAACCCGGCCTCGACGAAGATCGCGGCCAGCTCGACCGCGGTCAGCGGCGTCAGCTCGGACGGCTTGAACACCATGGCGTTCCCGCAGGCCAGTGCCGGCGCTGCTTTCCAACACGCGATCTGGAGCGGGTAGTTCCAGGCGCCGATGCCGGCACACACTCCGAGCGGCTCCCGCCGGGTGTAGGCGAAGGGACCGCCGAGGTCGAAGTACTCGCCATGGATCGTCGCGGCCGCGCCACCGAAGTACTCGAGGCACTCGGCCCCCGAGATCACGTCGACCGTCGATGCCTCGGCGATCGGTTTGCCGGTGTCGAGCACTTCGAGGTGGGCCAACTCGTCGTTGCGATCGCGCAGGATCGCCGCGGCCCGGAGGAGCACGCGACCCCGCTGCGCGCCGGTCATCGCCGACCACACGACGAACCCCTCATGCGCGTCGGTGACGGCGCGATCCACGTCGGCGGCGCTCGCGGCGTCGACGGTCGCGATCACCGCGCCGGTCGCGGGGTTCACGGTCGGGAACGTCACGCCGCTCGTCGCCGGAGTCGCGACTCCCCCAATGAACAACTGCACATCCATCACGAACCTCCGTGGCGGTAGACCGGTGCCGGCTCCGGATCGAGCGGCGTCGCATCGAGGACGGCGTCGCTCGCCCGCTCGGCCAGCATCATCACCGGCGCGTAGATGTTGCCGTTGGTCACGTAGCGCATCGACGACGCGTCGACCACACGCAGCCCGTCGACCCCGTGCACTCGGAACGAATCCGGGTCGATGGCGCCCGAGTCCGGCCGACCCAACCGCGCCGTACATGAAGGATGGAGTGCGGTCTCGGCGTCCCGCGCCACCCAGTCGAGGATCTCGGCGTCGGTCTGCACCGCCGGACCCGGCGAGAGTTCGCCACCGTCATACGGTGCGAACGCCGGCTGGGCGAGGATCGTGCGGGCCGCCCGCACCGTCTCGATCCATTCCTGCCGGTCGGTTTCGGTCGAGAGGTAGTTGCACACCATCGCCGGCTTGGTTCGGGGATCGCGGTTCCGGGCGTGGACCGAGCCGCGCGAGTCCGAATACATCGGTCCCACGTGCACCTGGTAGCCGTGGGCACCCGCGCCGTCGGGGACCGTGCCGTCGTACCGGATCGCGATCGGCAAGAAGTGGAACATGACGTTCGGGTAGGCGACGTCCTCGTTGCTGCGGATGAAACCGCCGGCCTCGAAGTGGTTCGTCGCCCCCGGGCCCCGGCGGGCCAGCCACTGCAAACCGATGAGCGGTCGCCGCCACATCGCCAGGTTCGGTGCCATGGAAACCGGCTGCGTGCACGCGTGCTGGATGTAGACCTCGAGGTGATCCTGGAGGTGTTCGCCGACCGCGGGGACATCGGCGAGGACGGGGACGCCGAGCGCGCCGAGCCGATCGGCGTCCCCGATGCCAGAGAGTTCGAGCACCTGCGGGCTGTTGATCGCGCCACCGCAGAGGATCACCTCGCCCGCGTCGATCGACTCGAGGGCGCCGCCGCGCACGCGTTCCACCTCGACGCCGACCGCCCGCGTTCCCTCGAACCGCACCTTCGTCGTCAACACGCGGGTCCGCACCTCGAGGTTGGGTCGATACATCACCGGGTGGAGGTAGGCGCGCGCCGCACTCAGCCGCCGGCCGCGCCGGATGTTGCGATCGAAACGGGCGAAGCCCTCCTGGCGGTACCCGTTGACATCATCGGTGAGCGGGTAACCCGCCTCCTGCACCGCCGCGAAGAACGCGTCGAACAAGGGGCTGGCGGCCGGTCCCCGTTCCAGCGCGAGCGGCCCTTGACCACCCCGGAAATCGTCGGGCCCGGCGAGGCATGTCTCCATCCGCTTGAAGTAAGGGAGGCAGTGCGCGTAGCTCCACCGTTCCATGCCGGGATCTGCGGCCCAACGGTCGAAGTCCGCCGGGTTGCCCCGCTGGAAGATCATCCCGTTGATGCTGCTGGAGCCCCCGAGCACCTTGCCGCGAGCGTGATACACCCGGCGGCCACCCATGTGCGGCTCCGGTTCCGTCTCGTACTTCCAGTCGTAGAAGCGCGAGCCGATCGGAAAGGAGAACGCCGCCGGCATGTGGATGAACACGTCGAACCGATAGTCGGGTCGACCCGCTTCGAGGACCAGGACCCGATTCGCGGGATCCGCCGAGAGCCGGTTCGCGAGCACACACCCCGCCGACCCGCCGCCGACGATCACGAAATCGAAGTGCGTCATTCGCGGACCACCACGTCGGCACCCTAGAGGCGCCGGGATACCGCAGCACCGTCGGGACCGATCAGTGGGGCAACCGGCAGCTCGCTGGCTCGCCCGCCCCTACGACTCGTGGACCACGATCGAACCGTTCGAGATCGGCATCGTGGCCGCGGCGGCGTCGGGCGCACCGGCCTGGTTGTCGTAGAGCACCTCGCCGGTCGACGATCTTCCAGATCTTGATGCGGAACGTGTCCGGGGTACCGTCGACCGACCGTCGACCACCGAAACCAGGAACTCGTAGCCCGAGACGCCGTCGACCTGCCCGTCCCCGAGTACACCGCGGCCGACCCGTCGACATTGAGTCTGGGTGTAGGACGTGGAGTGGAAGTTGAAGCTCGGGTCTCGATCCCATCCGTCGTCGCGGCGTCGGCAGTCGCGCCCTCGACCGTTCCGGCGGTCGTCCCGCCGGAGCCGGAGTTGGAACTCGGTCTCCCCCTTGGGCGACCGTGTCGGTGACCAGCCTGCGAGCGACGAATCCGAACGACGCCTTGCCACCGTAGTCCGGATCGCCGGAGTCGTTCGGCGTGTGCGCTCCGTCGGGAGACTCGAACCAACCACCACCGGTCACGAAACCGGGCCCACTCCCGGTGCTGTCGAACACCGTGACCGCCGAACTCGCGGTACCGGTGACGGATCCGGTGTCGTCGTCGACGACCGTGATCGTGACGGTGTACGTGCCCGAGGCGGTGTAGGTGTGCGCCGCCGACACCGAGCCGTTCCCGCCCGACTCGGAGACGGTACCCGGCGAACTCGAGGCGTCACCCCAATCGACCGTGGCCATGTGGGTGTCGTTCGAACCCGGGTCGACGAAGGTCGTCGAGCGCGCTGATGGAGGTACCCACCGGAACCGGTGTGGCCGGCACCGTGACGAGTCCGACGCCGGGCGCGACGTTGGCAATGGTGATCGTCGTCGTGTCCGACACGGGCGGGTTGACCCCGTCGTCCGCGGTCAGCGTCGCTGCGATCACCGCATCGTCATTACACGTCAGCGACGGCACCAGCGTCGCGGTCCCGGACATCGTGCACGAACCACCGGGGTCGATCGTGGTCACGAACGACCACGACAGCGCGAGTGGGTCTCCGTCGTCATCGGTCGCGGCTCCGGCGAGGGCCAGGGGGTCGCCTTCCTCGCCGGAATAGGGCCCGGCCGCGTCGATCACCGGCGGCGCGTTCACGACAATGACGGTCTCGACCGTCGTCGCTCCGTTGTCCTTGTCGTTGACGGTCAGCTCCGCGGTGTAGCTCCCTGGCGCGGCGTAGGAGTGCACGCCGGAGGCGGTACCGGAGCCGGCGGTCTCGACCACCGATGCCGCATCGATGTTGCCGTCACCCCAGTCGATGGACGCCGACGGATCGTCGTTCACACCCGGGTCGGTAAAGCCGGCCGCGAGAGTGATCGGCGCGCCGAAGGGTGCCGGGTTCGGGGTCGCGAGCGGCGAGCCGACGGCGGGCGCCGCATTCTCGATCGCGACCGTCGCCGAGTCGACCACCGTCGGATACACCCCGTCGCCCACGGTGATGGTGACGTCGACAAGGGCATCGTCATCACAAGTGAGCGTGGGGGTCAGCGTGTCAGTGCCGGTGAAGGTGCAGACCGTTCCCGGGTCAGCGAGCAGCACCGTATGGGTCCAACCGATCAAGAGCGCGTCGGCATCCGGATCCGCCGCGGTCCCGGCCAGGGTGACGCCCGAACCTTCGACCCCGGTATAGGGGCCACCGGCGCCGGCCGTGGGCGCACCGTTGATCACGACGCCGGTCGTGACCGTGGCGGCGTCGCCATCGTCATCGATCACGGTCACCGTGATCGTGAACGTGCCGGACGATCCGTACACGTGGGCGCCGCTCACGGTGCCCGATCCGGCAGTTCCGCCGACCAGGCCCGGCTCAGTGGTGCCGTCGCCCCAGTCGATCGTGGCGGTGTGCGTGTCGTTCGTGCCGTTGTCACTGAACGCCAGCCCGACCGAGATCGTGCTTCCCTGCGGCGCCGTTTCCGATGACGGCACAGCCACCCCGACGAGCGGTTGCGTGTTGCCGACCTGAATGGTCGCCGTCGAGGACACCGGTGCGTTCACCCCGTCGGTCGCCGTCAGCGTCGCGGTGACGGTCGCGTCGTCGGTGCAGGTCAACGTCGGTGTCAGCGAGCCTGCGCCCGTGGGCAGGCAGACCGTGCCCGGGCCACCGGCGACCGAGAACGACCATGAGACGGTCAAGAGGTCGCCGTCCGCGTCGGAGGCCGTTCCTCCGAGCGCAAGCGGTGCACCCTCGAGCCCGACGTATGGACCGCCGGCGTCCACTTCGGGCGCGCTGTTCACCACGACGGTGGCCGTGCGCTGATCGGTGCCGAGGTCGTCGTCGGTCAGCGTGACGGTGATGGTGTAGATCCCCGCGGTCGCATACGCGTGGCCGGCCGAGAGCGAGCCCGCACCCGCGGATTCGCTGATCGTTCCCGCGGAGTCCGTCAGATCGCCCCAGTCGACGGACGCAACATGCGTGTCGTTCGTGCCGTCATCGGTGAAGGGCGCGATCACATTCACCGTCGATCCGGTCGCAATGGGTCCTGCGGTGACCCCGAGCGCGCCCAGGAGCGGCGCCTCGTTGGCGACCGCGACCGTCGTCGCCGAGATGGTCGCCGGGTTGATCCCATCCGCCGCGGCCAGCTCGGCCGCAACGACCGCATCGTCGGTACAGGTCAAGCTCGGCGTCAGCGTCGCGTCGCCGGTCGAGGTACAGCTCGCCCCGGCGTCGAGTGCCCCCGGCGCGAACGTCCAACCGACGGTGAGTGGATCGCCCTCGGGATCGATGGCCGTCCCCGCGAGGGCCGTCGGCAGGCCCTCGGAACCGGTGTAGGGGCCGCCGGCGTCCGCAGCCGGCGGGCCGTTCACCGTGATCTGCGCCGTCTCGACCACCGATGCGCCGTTGTCATCTTCGAGAGTCATCGAGACGGAGTACAGGCCGGGGAGCGCGTACGTGTGCGACACGGATGCGGTCCCGGCGCCCGCGGCTTCGGAGACCGACGCGGTCGACGAGGTCGTGTCACCCCACGTCACGGTGGCGGTGTGGGTGTCGTTGCTTCCCGGATCGGTGAACCCCAGACTCACCGACGCCGCGTCACCCAATGGGACGGGCGCGCCGGGGACGACCAGCGGATCCGAGACCGGGGCCGCGTTGCCGACCGCGACCTGGGCGGTGTGGGTCACGGGCAGGTTCACGCCGTCGCTGACGCTGACCGTCGCAGTGACGAGTGCGTCGTCGTTGCAGGTCAGGCTCGGATCGAGGGTGCCGGCGCCCGCGAAGGAGCACACCGTTCCCGGGTCCCCGGTGTGCGTTTCACTCCAGGACACCGACAAAGCAGTTCCCTCGGGGTCGACCGCCGTCGCGCTGAGCGCAACCGGATCGCCTTCGAACCCGGCGTACGGGCCACCCGCGTTGACGGTCGGCGGACCGTCGTGCAGCGTGATCACGCGGAACTGGTCGAGACCCGAGGTCGTCCGCAGGGCGGCGACGATCGTCCGCTGGTCGACCAGCGTCAGGATATCGGAGCCGGAGGCGTTCCCGAACGTGGTTCCCCGGTCCGCACCGCCGTAGATCGTCGGCGGCACACCGAGGATGTCGGAGTCCGCGAGCTTCCCGGTTGCGGTGACGATCCCGAGGATGTCCGTGGGGAAGGTCACCGTGAAGTTCCGCTCGATCGTTCCTGTCGCCGGACCCTGGCCGAGTCGATCGCTGTGGAAGAAGTGGCTGTCGACCACGGTTCCCGCCGGGATCGTGTCCGGGCTCGTGTCACCCGGGTCGTCGTAGACCCCAGGGGTCCGGATGTCGGTACGCACCGGCGACGCCAACGTCACACCCTGTTGTTCGTCCCATTCGAACACGTCGGTCGCGTGCTCCAACGTGTTCGGCAGTGCCGACGGGGGCGGTGCGATCGCCTGCACGTCGCCTGAGAGAGAACTCACCGTCGCATCAGCGGTCATCGAGACCGACGAGAGAACGACGAGCGATGCGACGACCGCGCCGAAGAACCTACGCATGACAACCTCCGCCCCGAGGGACCCCTGCTCGGGGTGCAACATAGGGCGCCGATGCCGAGGGCGCAACCGATTGCTCAGCCCATCTGCGCGGCGGCGGCTTGCATCTCCTCGGGGCTGACGTCCCGAATGTGCGTGTGCAACGCCCATTGATGACCGAACGGGTCGGCCACGAGCGCGGCGCGGTCACCGTAGAACTGGTCCTCGGGTTCCCGCAGCACCGTCGCGCCGGCCTTGCGTGCTTTGGCCACGGCGGCGTCCACATCGGCGACGTATTGGTGCAAGATCACACTCGTCCCGCCGAGGCGCCGCGGATTCGCGGCGTCGCCGGGCATATCGGGCGGCGCGTCGGCCAGGTACACCGGCGCACCGTTGACCATGACCTCGGCGTGGCCGATCGTGCCGTCAGGCATCGCCAGTCGGAACTGCTCCTCGGCGCCGAACGCGGCGACGTAGAAGTCGATTGCAGCCGCCGCGCCATCGATCATCAGGTAGGGGATGACTCGACCATCGAGCTCCGCAGGGATCGCGTCCACCATGACCCGCTCCACTCGTCGCGAACCGTGGACCGCGAACCTAGAACACCTCGAACGGTCGGCGCTCGGATTCAGCGTTCGTCAGCAGTACCAGCCGCGATTGCGGGTGCCGCGGCGAGCAACTCGACGATGCGCTCCGCCGGAACCGGGCGTGAGACGAGGAAGCCCTGACCCCGCTGACACCCTTGGGCGCGGAGTCGCTCGAGCTGGCCCGTTTCCTCGATGCCTTCGGCAAGGGTGCTCAGGCCCAGGGCATGGGCGAGACCGACCATGGCCTGGATCAGGACCTCCGACTCTCGCGACTGGGTCATCTCCGCGATGAAGGAGCGGTCGATCTTCAGGGCATCGACGGCAAACTGACGGAGGTAGGCCAGCGAGGAATATCCGGTGCCGAAGTCGTCGATCGCGATCCCGACGCCGAGCGCCCGCAAGGCGATGAGCCGACGCCCGGTCGACTCGGCGTCTCGCATCAACGCGGTTTCGGTGATCTCGACGAGTAGCGCCGAGCCCTCGAGATCGTTCGCGGCGAGCGCCCCGCGGACGTGATCGACCAGGGCCGGGGTGTCGAGCTGGCGCATCGAGACGTTCACCGAGATCGTCAGGTCGAAGCCCGAGCGACGCCAGGCGGCAACCTGACGACAGGCCTCGTCGAGGACCCACCGACCGACCTCGACGATGAGCCCGGTTTCCTCGAGGAGCGGGACGAAGTCATTGGGGCCGATCAGTCCCCGCTCCGGGTGCTCCCACCGCAGGAGGGCTTCGACGCCGTACACCTCCATCGTCTGGAGGTCGAACAGCGGTTGGTAGAGCAGGTGGAACTCGTTGTTGGCCAGCGCGGACTGCAAGTCGATCTTCAGCCCCCGTCGTTGCAGCACAGCCGACTGCATCTCCGGCTCGAACAGGGCGAAACAATCTTTGCCCGAGGCCTTGGCCCGGTAGAGCGCGATGTCCGCATCGCGCAAGAGTTCTTCGGCTTGCTCCCGGCGCCCGACCGCGACACCGATGCTCGCGGTGATGAGCAGCGGGGAAGCCGCTCGTTCGATCACGAACGGCTCGCGCAGGACCTCCTGGAATCTCTCGGCGAGCGTCTCGGGACCGGCCGCGAGCGACAGTCCCTCCGCCAGCACGACGAACTCGTCACCCCCGAGCCGGCCCACGGTGTCACTGGCTCGCACGGTGGTCCGGAACCGGTCGGCGACCGACCGCAGCAGTTCGTCGCCGGCTTCATGTCCGAGCGTGTCGTTGACCTCCTTGAAGTTGTCGAGGTCGACGAACATCGCCGCGATCGGCAGCTGCATACGCTCCGCTCGGCACAACATCTGTTGCGCGCGGTCGAGGATCAGCGTGCGGTTCGCGAGCCCGGTCAGCGGATCGTGCACCGCCTGATGGGCGAGCAACTCCTCGGCCTCCTTCCGATCGGTGATGTCGCGCACGTTCGCGACGAAACCACCGACCGACGGGCGCCCCCGAAGGTCGCTGACGGTCGCCTCGCCGACCCGCCAGCCCCCGGTCCCGTCAGCAAGCCGGAACTCGACGGTCCCCACTCCCGCGTCCTCGGTGAGCTGAGCCGCGATCTGCAGACTCACCAGCTCACGATCGTCGGGGTGGACCAGGTCAAGCGCAGGTTGGCCCACGATCGCATCAAGCGGACGGCCGGCAAGGGCCACCGCGGCTGGGCTCGCATACGTGACGACACCCTGCTCGGACATCACGATCGTCGTATCCGCTGCGTGCTGCACCAGGGATCGGAATCGATCCTCGCTCGCCCGCATCGAGGCCTCGGCCTCTTCCTTCTGTTCCCACGCCACACCGGCCATGCGAACGACGAACACGAGCACGAACGCACCCATCAGGCTGAGCGCGGCCCCATGGGAGTCGGACAAATACGAGGGGAAGATCGACAGGCTGATCCCGAGCTGGCACAGCGCGATTCCGATCAGGCTCCACAGCATCGTGATCCGCCAGGTGCGCGAACCATCGTGCGCGAGGTTCTCCAACGCGACGAACACAAACGCGCCGGTCAACACCGGTCCCCACCCCGACAGGGCGATCACAATGGTGACCGCCGCCGCATGGGTCGCGATCCGCACGTGCAGGAACCCGTCCGCGGGATGCGAGCGATAGGCGACGTCGGCGAGCAGACTCGCGATCGGAATCGCGAGGAAGACCGCGAGCCATCCCCACACCGGGACGTCCGCGACCCACCCGTACTGTCGGAGCACCAGGATGAAGACGAGCGACACCGGCCCCATCGCGTAGCCGAGCAGGTACGCGGACAGTCGACGGTGCGAAACAGTGGGGCGACGCGGTGACGCCATTGCCCCCGGCGCCACGTTCGATTCGTCCACCACGGCTTCGTGCATCAGGTTCCCTCACCCAGGCTCTGACCTGGTGTTTCGTCGTCGCATCCCGTGTGCTTGAGGCTGGGGCGCCCGGGCTAGATTCCGGCCCTTCTGGCCGACGACGGAGGTACGGTGCGAGCCCTCAGAGCGCTTTTGCTCCTACTTGTCGCGATTGCGCTCGCCGGCGCCGCCTGCTCATCGACCGAGGCGACCGACGCGAGTTCCGGTGCCGGTGCACCGGCACCGGCCGCGACTCCCGCCGGGAAGTGCGATATCGAGCGGCCTGCACCACCGGAGGTCGAGCCGGTCGCCGGCGTCGAGGGCGACTACACGATGACTTCGTTCGACGGCACCGAGATCCGACTCCACTGGTACCCGCTCGACCGTGAAGCCCCCACGATCCTGATGGGCCCGGGCTGGAGCCAGCCCGGCGCGACCAAGGACAGCGGCACCGGGCTCTTCGGCGACTCCCCGATCAGCGTGCTCCAGGAGCAGGACTACCACGTCCTCACGTGGGACCCGCGGGGCTTCGGCGAATCGACCGGCACGATCACCGTCGACAGCGCAACCGCGGAAGGCAAGGACGTTCAGCGCATCGTCGACTGGGTGGCCACCCGACCCGGGGTCCAACTCGACCGCCCCGGCGACCCGCGCTTCGGCATGGTCGGCGGTTCCTATGGTGGCGGCATCCAGCTCATCACTGCGGCAATCGACTGCCGCGTGGACGCCATCGTTCCGACGATCGCGTGGCACTCTCTCAGCACCAGCCTGTACAAGGCCGGCACGGTCAAGCTCGGATGGTCGCAGCTGCTCTACACCGCCGCCGCGGGGCGGAACCTCGACCCGCACATCACCTCCGCGTACGAGTCCGGCCGCGACCGGGGCGTCGTCGCACCCGAGGATCGACGATGGTTCCGGTCCCGCGGCCCCGACGCGCTGGTACGCCGGATCACCGCGCCGACGCTGTTCATCCAGGGAACCGTGGACACCCTGTTCACCCTTGATGAAGCCGTGACCAACTACGGCATCCTTCGGGACGAGAAGGTACCGACCTCGATGCTCTGGTATTGCGGGGGCCACGGCGTCTGTCTGGCTGACCCGGGCGACGAAGCACGCGTCGCCGAAGCCACCAACGTATGGCTGCGGCGCTACCTCCGTGGCGACACCGCGACCGATACCGGCCCGCGCGTCGAAGTCCTCGACCAACGCGGCGACCGGTACACCGCGACCGACTGGCCCATCGCGACGGCAATGCGCCTGCGCGCCGAGGGTTCGGGCAGCCTGGAACTCGTCGAGAACGGCGGTGCCGGTCCCGCCACGCCGAAGACCGGGTCGACGAATCCGATTGGGAGCGCGGCTGCAGGCATCACGCCGGCACGAGCGGAGAACGCCGTCAACGTCGAGATCCGGGCCACGAGCGCCGGGACCAGCGTCGGCGCCCCGCGTCTCACGATCGTCTACTCGGGCACTACCCCTCCCGGCGATCGACCGACCCGCGTCTTCGCCCAACTCGTCGACGACGAGACCGGCCTGGTCCTCGGCAACCAGATCACGCCGATCCCGGTGGTCCTCGACGGAGCGACGCACCGACTGCGGATCCCCCTCGAGATGATCGGCCACACCTTCGCCGAGGGACAGTCGGTGACGCTGCAGATCGTCGGGAACACCGTCGCGTATGCACCACCGCGATTCGGTGGCGCGATCGAGTTCACGAAGATCGCGATCGAACTTCCCATCGCCAAGGGGCTCACGCCGGTCGACTGAACCGCATCCCCCTGGTGGTGAATTTGTCCGGAGCGGGTAGAGTCGACCGTTCTCGATACGAGTGTCACGCTGGGGAGCGAACCATGTTGCACCGTCTTCGTCGCAGCAACGCGGCCATTGCCGCGATCGCGCTGTCCGTCGTCATGCTCGGGTGTCGACCGGTGCACCCGCTGCGGCCACCGGGTGCGGTCGACGTCGACCGGGCCGGGTACATCCTTCCGCCGGGAAACTACGGCGGGTTCCCGACGACCGCGAACTCGCTCGATCAACTCCCCCTGTACGACGCGTTGACGCCGCTCCGCGGCAACGTCACCGACGATGATCTCGACCGAAACTTCCTGCCGGAGAACTTCGAGCCTGTCGGCGCGACCACCGAGGAACCGACCGGCCGACCCGGCACCACCGTCCTCTACGACTCGTACGGCATCCCGCACGTCCATGGCGAGACCCGTGAGGACCTCGCGTTCGGCGCCGGTTGGGTCACCGCACGCGATCGGGGACTGCTGCTGCAACTCGGTCGCGGTCCGTCCCGCGCGGCGGTCGCCGACGTTCCCGGCATCAATGCGTTCGGGCTCGTCACCAGCGGGCAGTCCTTCGTCCCGAGCGCCGCGGCCGAGCAGCTGGTGACCGACCAGGTCCAGCTGATCATCGACACGTACGGCGACAAGGGACGCGAGATGGTCCGCGAGATGCAGGCCGAGGCCGACGGCATGACCGCGTACTTCCAGTACGCGGGAATCCCGGAACCGCCGGCGACGGTGAACGACGTCATCGCAGTCACGGCGTTCATCGGCTCCATCTTCGGCGCCGGCGGCGGAGCCGAGGCCAGCAACGCGGACTACCTCGCGAAGCTCCAAGCCGGCTTGGGAGCCGAACGCGGTCGTCAGGCTTGGGAAGACACGATGCTCTTCGACGATCCCGAAGCGCCGACGACGATCCGGGAGCGTTTCGACTATCCCGTCCTCACCGGGGGCGCGGTCACCGGCTCGGTCGGCATCGACGCGGACTCGATCGTCTCGCTCGATCCCCGGGCTTCTGGCGCCGGGGCTCTGGTCTCGGCGAGTTCCGCGGCTCCGGACCCCGGCGAACAACCCACATACCCCGCCGCCGGTCCCGTCCCGAAGAAGCAGGCGTCGAACTTCCTGGTCGTCAACCCCTGGCGGTCGCGGACGCGCAACACCCTCGCCGTCATGGGTCCCCAACTCGGCTATTACTACCCCGAGATCGTGCAGCAGATGCACCTCTCCGGTCCCGGCATCGAGGCCCAAGGAATCGTCGTGCCGGCCGCGGCGATGTACCTCCTCATCGGACGGACCGCCGACTACGCCTGGAGCCTGACCTCGGCGAGTCAGGACGTGCGCGACGTCTTCGCCGAACAACTCTGCAACCCGGACGGGAGCACCCCGACCCGAGCCTCGAATCACTACATGTTCAACGGAGTGTGTCGACCGTTCGAGACCTTCGATGCCGGTACCCTGAACGGCACGCCCATCCGCTACCCGGTCTCGGTCCATGGTCCGGTCATCGGTACCGCCACTTCGGACGGCGCTCCGATCGCACTCACCCGCAAGCGCTCCACCTTCGGGCGCGACGGACTCAACCTGGCTGCGCTCCGGGACATGACCAACGGCGAAGCGAGTACCCCCGAGAAGTTCTGGACCGCGGCCAACCAGTTCGGATTCACCTTCAACTGGGCGTATGCATCTCGGAAGACGACGGCGTATTTCGCTTCGGGGTACCTGCCCGTTCGAGCGCCCGGACTCGACCGGCGCCTTCCCACCAATGGCTCCGGCGACTACGAGTGGCGCGGCTTTCTCACGCGCGATCAGCACCCGCACTCCGTGGGCGGCCCGGACGGGTTGCTGCTCAACTGGAACAACCAGTCCGCACCCGGCTTCATGCACGGTGACGACGAGCCGTACGGCTCGGTCCACCGGGTCGAACTCTTCGACCAGTACCCCCGCAAGGTGACGTTGGCCGACGACGCGAGCGTCATGAACCGGGCCGCGACCGAGGACGTGCGCTCGCCGGTCTGGCCCGTGGTCAGCGATGTCCTCCACACCGGTTCGGCACCCAGCCCGCTGGCCGCCGAAGTCGTCGACCCTACTCGACGACTGGGTGGCCCGTGACGCGCCGATTCTCGACGCCGACAACAGCGGCGAGTACGACGAAGCCGGTCCGACCGTCATGAACGCGATCTGGAATCCGATCGCGGATGCCGTCGTGCGGCCCGTGTTCGGCGATCTCACCAGCGAGCTCAACCGGGTGCGTGGCTTGGGGTCCCTCAGCGGCGAATCGATCGTGGACAAGGACCTTCGTACGCTGCTCGGCCGGAAGGTCGCCGGGAAGTTCCAGTTGCAGTACTGCGGCAACGGTTCGCTCGACGCGTGTCGGAGCGCGCTGTGGTCGGCGGTGGAGCAGGCGGCCGACGGTCTCGCCGCGTCGCAGGGAACGACCGATCCGGCGACCTGGCGGAGTTCGGCTCGCCGCCAGGGCTTCACCCCCGGACTCATCAGCGACACGATGCGCGCCACCAACCGGCCGACGTTCCAGCAGGTCATCGAGTTCGTCGGCGGAGGCGGGCACCCGGGCCCGTGCTCGCGCCCGGGGAATCCGCCCTGGTGGGCGAACGGTGGCAAGGGTTGCGAACGCCACCACGAGCACGGGTCACGGGACCGGTAGCCCGGCAGGCGAGGGACTCCCGGTCCTAACGTGGCCCGGATGATCGAAGAACCGGCGATCCGCGACGATCTCGCCCGCGCACACCGCGCCGTCCTCGAGCATTGGGCCCAACCGGGCGGTTGGTGGACCGGCGCCGAACGACTGGCGATCGTCACCGAAAGCCGAACCGCGCGTGCCGCCGCACCGCTCCCTCCCTGGGTGGCTCCAAGCACCGTCGACGGTCTCGTACCGACGGGGCATCCGCTCCCGCCCGCGGCTATCGACGCGATCTGGCGGCTGACCAACCACCCCGCCACCCTCACCGCCGAGACCTACATGGCCACGATCGAGCGGGGACTCTCACCCCTGCATTACGTGGAACTCGTCGGCATCGTCGCCACCGCCGCCGCCCTCGACACGTTCCGGACGGCCCTCGGGCTCCCGCCGTACCAACTGCCCGCACCGGCACCGGGCGAACCGAGCGGCGACACGCCCACTGGCCTCGCAGTGACGACCCACTGGGTGCCGACGATCCCCGCCGCAACGGTGCACGTCCTGACCGCGCTCGAGCGCGGATGCCGGCGGCAACGAGGCGCGGGCCCGCCTCGCGACCGCGCAGTACGTCCCGGCCGAGGCGCTCATCGGCGACCTCGCGTGGGGTCGCGAATCGCTCGATCGTCGCCAGATCGAGCTGGTCGCAGCCCGCACCTCAGCGCTCAACGAGTGCTTCTACTGAACTGCTTCCCATTCGCTGTTGCTCGGTCTGAGCAGCCTCAACGCCGGCACCGAGGTCGATGTCCGGATCGTCGGCGCCGACGGAACCGGTGACGGTGGCGTCGCGCACGGCGCGACACTCGTCGCGTTCGTCGAAGCGGTGCATGCCGGCGACGCCGAGCAACTCGATCTCGCGCGGACGGAAGTCCAGGCCGCGTGCGGGAGCGCCGGGCTGGTCGACGCCGCCGCGGTGTGCGCCAACTTCCAGATGATGAACCGCATCGCCGACGGCACCGGGACGCCCCTCGACGAGATGGCGGTGGCGCCGTCGGAGGAGTTGCGCGAGACCCTCGGACTCGACGCGTACCCGAGCCGGCGACTCTGACCAAAGCTGCATCAACTGCCGAGCGAGCCCGCGAGCTTGGCGTCGAGTTCACCGATCGAGAGCCAACCAGCGAATCGAATCTCGCAACGTCTCCTCGACCGGGCGCCACTGCACCCCGAGCACATCTGAGTTGCGCGACTGTCGAAGGGCACGGCGCGACTCGCGAGAGGTCATCGCCTCGAGGGTCAGCGGAAAATCGAACGGCCGGACCCGTTTGACCAGGTCGCCGCCCCGACCCGCCAGCCGGAGCAACCGGCCGGGCATCGGCACGCTACGCCGTCGGACCCCGGTGACCCGGGTGAGCGTGTCGTGCATCTGGGACCAGGTGAGAAAGGTGCCGCCGAACATCCAGCGCCCGGGTTGACCGAGCGCGTGCTCGATACCGAGCGCGACGTCGCGCACATCGACCACTCCGGTTCCCGAACTCGTCCGGGGTGGCGTTCGGATCCACACCACCAGCGCCTCATGATTCACGCTCACGCCGGGTCCGTCCGGGCCCAGTACTCCGGACGGGTAGACGATTGCTAGCGGCGCACCGGCGGCCTGGAACTCCCTCGCCACCCGTTCGGCGCCGATCTTGGAACGCGTGTACGAGCCGCCCTCATCCATCAGCGACGTCTCGGGGGTGATCGTTCCGGTGTCGATGCGGAACACCGTCGTGCTCGACACTGTGACGGCGGGAAGCGACCCGCGCCGCGGCTTCGCCCAGGACGTTGCGCGTACCTCCGACGTTGATCGCCTCGGTCTGTTCCGAGTCACTCGCGGCGAGCGACACCTGCGCAGCCGCGTGGACCACCGCGTCGCAGCCGTCGACGGCCTTGGCCACGCTCGGACGATCAGTCACATCTCCGACTATCACCTCGACGTCGACACCGACGAGAGCGGGACGCGCGCCACCTTCGCCGGATCCCGGACGAGCAAGCGCACCGCCCGTCCGCTCCGCACGAGCTCCGCGGCGGTATGCGATCCGACGAACCCGGTTCCCCCGGTCACGAGCACCGTCATGGCCGGATGCTGGCACAGCCGAGGCCGGCGCACGACCCGCGCGGTCTACCCGACGCCGGCTTGCATCATCTGGCGATACACCGCAATACGCCGGCTTGGCCGAGCGGTCGAACCGCAACAGCCCGAGGTTCTCCCACTTCGCACCCCGGTTCGGCGTGCGATCCCGCACTCCCATCACGAACATCGGCCCGGTGAAGTCCGCGAACTCCGTGTTCCATCCGAAGTAGTAGTCACGGATCCACTGGGCCTGCTGCGCTTCGGTGAGTACGCCGGCCGCGGTTCCGGTCGCGGCACCCATCTCGGTCGCCCAGATCTTCTTGGCGCCGTCGCCGTGCTGCACCATCAGATCGTGCAGCGCCCGGGTCTGGGTGAAGGCGTTCCAGTGCTGCGCGTCGAGTGGGTTGGTCGGGAACGAGTACGGGTGATGGCCCACTGCGTCGAAGTTCCCGCGAGCTCCACGGTCGTAGAGGGCCCGCAGCCAGGTCGCGGGCTGGTAGTCGGTGCCGTCCGGGGCGTCGGGCGCCGGCGCGGTCCCGCCCGTCACCACGACCGCCGACGGATCGACGGCCTTCACCGCCGGATACGCAGACTTCAACATCGCCGCGTACACATCCGGGTTCGGCTTGGGCATCGCGAACTCGCGATGGTTCGGCTCGTTCCAGACCTGCCAGTGGGTGATGGTGCCGCGAAGGAGCGGGAACGGGGATTGGGACCCGTACCGCTGGGCCGCCGCCATGAGGAACCGCCCGAAGTCCGCGGGGTTGGCCGGCAGGCAGTGCAACTCCCCGGGCGGGCAGTCGCTTCGGCGTGCCCACTGCGGTGCGTACGCCGCGGTCCCGAGGATCTTGAGTCCCCGCGCCCGCGCATTGACGACGATGCGATCCGTCGCCCGGTCCCACCGGTAGCTCCCCGGCCCGTCGCCCTGAATGCTCTTCCAATCCACGTCGATGTTGATCCACGTTGCGCCCGTCGCGGCGATCGCGTCGAGGTCCGCCGCCTGTTCGGCGTCGTTCATCCAGATCAGATCGGATCCGGGCGAGATCCCCGCCCGCGCCGCAACCTGGGCCGCGGGCACGGGCGGCGCCGCACCCCCCGGGCTTCTGGCCACGCAACCCGAGGCGACCATGGTCGCCAGGAGCGTGAACGCCATCAGCGCCCGACGGGATGGACGGACGGCAATCGATCTCGGGCACGACACGGCACTGCGACACACGACGGACTCCCCTGACGGCAACTGGCTCGAGGCGACCCAGCCCGACCGGTGCGTGCTCGCGTGCACGTTCCGCTCTCCGCCTCGGAAGAGGTATCGGCACGTGGTCTCCGAAATCTGTAGTTCGAACGACCTACCAACCGGAATGCACGAAGACGGCCTTACGGTCCGCGAAACGAGGACCGGATCCGGGCCGCGGTATGCGCGTTGCTCGATACCGTGCTGGCATGCGTTGGATACGAGCCCACAAACCGGTTGCGGCGCTGATCGGAGCGGGAGTCCTCGGCATCGTCGCCTGGGTCGCGTTCGGGATCTTCGGGGTCCACACCCTCTTCATCGACAAGAGGGTCGACGAGGCGGCACCGGAGTTCGCGTCGCAGCAGACGCGGCCAGTCACCTCGACGACGACGGTCGCGGCTCCACCCGTCGACGAACCGACCTCCACCACCACCACGACGGTCCCCGTGGTGCGCACGGTGGCGTCCGGTTCCTTCATCAGTCGAAGTCATCCGGCGTCCGGGCGGGCCGAAGTGTTGTCCGACACCGTCCAGACGTTCCTGCGGTTCGACGACTTTCGCACCGACAACGGCCCCGACGTCTTCGTCTACCTCAGCGCGGGGGTCGATGCGTCAAGTCCCGAGGGGGCCCTCGACGATGACTTCATCGACCTCGGCCGTCTCAAGGGCAACATCGGCAGCCAGAACTATGAGCTCCCCGCTGGCGTCGACCTGGCGCGCTACGACACCGTCGTCCTCTGGTGTCGCCGTTTCTCGGTCGCCTTCGGGACGGCGGATCTCGCCCCGGCCTGACCGACGCCGGCTCAGCCCGCAGTCGCCCGGCGTCCGCCCTCGAGCCAGATCCGCAAACTGGGATCGAGCTTCGTCGCGGCCGCGTCGTACAGCGCCAGATCGTCATCAGTGAGGACGTCGCGCCAGCGGCCGTTGGTGCCTTTGTAGAAGAACCGGGTCGCCCCACCGTCGAAGACCATCGCCGAGAGGTCGTCCTCGCCGCGAGCTTCTTCGCGCATCGCGTCAATACCAACGTCCGCGAGCAGCGCCGGCCACGAATCCTCCTCGACGACGATCTCGAGAAAGTCGGCGATGCGCTGCATCTCGCCACGGGTATCGACGAGGAGATCGCCGTAATGAACGAACAGGACATTGGGCACGTCGCCGCGCCGCCCACCACGTCGCGAGATGGTGGTGGTGGGACCAGAACGGCCACCCATCGGGCTCCCACTCGAACCACCCTTCCTGAATCCAACGCGGCCCACACCTCACGCGGATCTCCAGGGCACCTGGGCAGCGGCGGTCCCGGCCGCCCGTCGTCGTTGAGCAGCAAGTACATCGTCTCGGTGTAGGAGGAGTAGTGGTTCCAGAACGACATGAAGACGTCGCGGGTATCACGACCGACGACGAGATACTTCGCCTGCGGCAAGAAGCGGAGCCCGTCAGCCGCGAGGTGACTCTTCATGAACCGGCGGTGCTCCTGCGCCTCGAGCATCTCCAAGCACGGCTCGAGTGGACCCTGAAAGCGCGCGTCGACCCACGGTGATACTTCCCGCAGGTTGACTGGCCCCGGACCGAAGACCAATGCCGCGACGATCCGCTGCGTCCACGTGGTACCCGCCTTGTAGGCGGTGGTGATGACGATGTCGTCGTCGCGGGGGACCAACGCATCCCAACGGGTGCTGTCGAGGTGGTGGTTCCGATACTCGCGGGTGCGCTGGGGAAAGGCATCGCTCATGTCGCGTGAGTGTAGGGACCGCGGCTGCGGCCAACCTGGGAGACTCGGCGCATGACGGCAACCTCCGACCTGCTCGCCCACCTGACCCCGCGACTGTTCCAGCAGGCCTTCGTCGTCGCGGACCTCCCCGCCGCCGCTACCGCGATGCGCGCGACCCTCGGCTGCGACGAGTTCATGATGCTGCCGGCGGCGGACCTCGACTACCAACTGCGCGGCGCGACGGTCTCGTGCGCGCTCGAACTCGGCTTCGCCCGATCGGGCAACATGCAGATCGAACTGCTCCAGCCGCAGCGGGGCGAAGGTCTCCACGTCGAGTTCCTGGCGACGAACGGGCCGGGGCTTCACCATCTCGGCTTCATGGTCGACGACCTCGAAGCGATCACCGACCTCGCGGCCCGAGCCGGACACCCGCAACTCATGGGTGGAGCGTTCGGCAGCCTGCGGTTCGCCTACCTCGACACCTGGACGGCGATGGGTCTCTACGCCGAAGTCGTCGAGGATCCGGATGGCATGATGTGGGGCCTCAAGCCCTGGCGCTGACCGTCGGCGGTGGCGACGCCGGCTCGTTGTGGCTCAGCTCGCCAACATCGAGTAGCTGTTGCGAAACTCGTCCTGAATCACCTGCGCAACCGCCGCGGTCGTGTCGACGCGCAACGCCGCGTCGAGGCGGCGGGCCCCGTAGGTCCACCCAGCCGGGAGCGCGAGCCGCGAACCGAGACCCGCGAGCGCGGCCTCATCGAGGTTCGGATCCCGCTCCTGACTCCACGACTGCATGACGTAGGCCGCGCCGTCGGCATCGGTGATCTCGTAGACCGTGCTCCCGGCGCCGAAGGTGAACGAAGCAGCCCGATCGACCGAGTTAACGGTGTACGGCTGTTGGGCGGTGACCGGATCCGCAATCGCGACCGTCGCCCGCTGGATCATCTCGAGCGCCCCGAACGTCTTGTGCGGTTGTTCGCCCGTGTCCAGCTGCTCGACGGTGTCCATCAACCAGTACCGGGGACCGTTGAGATTCGCGAGCGTGACGTCGTTCTCCACGGCCAGCTCGGAGGCGTCCAGCTGTTCCCACTCGGACTGCGGACAGTCGTTGAGCCCGTACGTGTTGTAGACGTCCGCGACGAGACCGCCCGGGCCCGGGTTCAGCAGGAGCACCTCGCAATACCGCTCGCCGCGTAGGTCGGTCCCCGTGCGGGTCCCGGCCGCGGCGATCGTCGTGCTCGACCGGGAGTCGGTCCGGGACGCGTCAGAGCCCGATGCACCGCACGCGGCCAGGGAGGCGCCCGCGGCGAGCGCTACAACTCCGAGCGTCCACGCCGCGCGACGAGCGTGCGCCGGACCCGCTTCGCTCATCGGACTCCCGCGGAGCGGGAGCGCCGATCAGGGTTCCCAGACGTAGGAGAGCATGATCCCCATCTGGCCGAGCTGGGCGTTCTCGTTGTCGTACCGACCCGTGACGTTCAGGTTCATCCCCGCCGTCACCGGTGTCTCACCCGAGCACGGTGTGATCGAGTGGAGCATCCCGTTCGGCATGTAGTTCGCGGTGGAGGTGCAGACCGCGTTGCCGTTCTGGGACAACGTGATGTCCTGGCCGCCCGGGTGGACGTGACCGCCGGTGAACACACGAGTTCCGGCGCGCGGCGCCGTGTAGGTCGCGGACTTCGTGAAGATGCTGCCGGGACCGCCGCCGCCGGGGACGTCGAACTCGGAGTCACCCCAGCAGCCGTCGACGTCGTAGAAGTACGTCGACACGGGGCGTGCGTTCGTGAGGTCAGTGATGTAGTCGACCTCGTAGGTGATGTAGAGGGTCTGCGCAGTGGCCGAGCGATTCATCAGGTGCCACAGAGCGCGCCAGGGGTCGCTCGCACCCGTCTCGTAGACGTAGTCGCCGCTGAGATTCAGCTCGGTGCGCTCCATCCCGGTACCGCCGAAACGATTCGGCAGTGAGGGGCACAGCGAGTCGGGGCGGCTCTGGTCGAGCATCACGATGTGGTGCAGGTGCGCGACATCGTGGCCCACGGACTGGCCGAGCGCGTTCTTCACGTCGAAGCGCATCCCCTTGATGCCGATGTGACCCGCGGGACGCGGCACCGGGGCCTGGGTCTCGTCATCGTCGCCGGCCTGACCCTGCGGAGCAAGATTGAATGGTCCGACGGAGAACGACTCGGTCGTGACCGGGACACTGTCGTCGTCGTCGACGATCGTCCCCATGCCCATGTTGTCGGCGACGGCTGCGCCGTTCGCGTTCTGCAACATCACCATGAACTGCTCGTCGGATTCGTCGGTGACATCCGAGAGCACCCTGACCGACACCGCCTTCTTGAACTGACCGGCCTTGAAGTTCAAGATCTTGTTCTTGGCCTTGTAGTCAGAGCCTGACGATGCCGTGGAGGGCATGATCATCGCCGTCACCGACACCGGTGCGGCGGCCTTGTCCGAGAGCGTGACCCAGAACTTCGCGGTGCGGGTCTTCGCGTGGCCCTCGTGCACACTGACGTCACCGACGCCGAGCCGAAGCCCGGAGCCGGCTTCGTCGTCGATGATCGTCCCGACTCCCTGCCGCGTCGCCGATCACGGCGCCGCCCGTCGGGTTCGACAACATCACGTGGAGCTGCTCATCGCCTTCACTCGCCACGTCCGGGATGACCGGCACGTTCACGGGCTTCTGTACCTGGCCCGCTTTGAGGGTGAGCGTCTTGGTCCCACCCCGCAGCGGCTTGTAGTCCGACCCCGCGGTCGCGGACATCGCCATCAGCGAGTACTGGAACGTGACCGCGGTTGCGGCCGGTTCCGACATCGCGACGTTGAAGCTGAGCGTACGCTTCCCGCCGGTGTCGCCCTCGTGGACCGATGCGTCACCGACCGAGATCGTCGGCGTCCCGGCGGCGCCCACGGTCGAGACCGTCGGCCCCGCTGCGACCGCGAGGCCAGCAGTACTGACCGTGACCAGCCCGATGGTCGCGAGCGCGCGACGCGTGAACGAGATGTGCATGTGATCTCCCCCAGAAGCTTCCGCACACCATCGCAGAGAGTTCGTTCGCGGTTCCGTGACGGGCCTGTTGCGATTTGATGCGCTTCGGACATTCCTGGCCGGTCGCGACGGTACGGGGAGCTCGGGCGGGAACCCCAGAGAAACACCGACCGCCGGTCAGGCCACCTCGAACTCGGCGACCATCCCCAGCATGAAGTGTGGCGGCGCATCCTCAGATTCGCCCTGGGAAATCGGGCACCAGGCAACGTAAGTCCCCGGCGCCAGGTCATAGACATGGGTACCCGTCTGGCCCGGCAGTGCGAAGGGGCCGGCACCGCTCACCGCCCGATCCGCGACAGCACCGAGCTGCTCCGGGTCTCCCGACTCAAACGCTTCGAGCGTCTCGGTGACAATCGTTCCGCTGTCGCGACTGTCGCCATCAGGCTTGCGAATCAAGAGGAAGACGTGCGACTCCTCGCCGGTGTTGGTCATCTGCACGCTCACGGGTCCGCTCCCGACGGTCATCGGGGAGACGTCGAAGCCATACTCGGCTGCAGTGACATCGAGGGACTCCCAATCACAGTCCTCGCGGCCGGCCACCTCGATCGCCTCGACCGCCTGGGCCGCGTCGTTCGTCGGGTCTTCGAGCGCCGAGCCGTCGCCCTCCTGCAACGCGGCGACCGTCTGGTCGAGTACCTCGACCGGGTCCGCCAACGACGCCGGCGCATTCTCGACGATGGTCGCCGCCGACTCGGCAAGAGCATCGCCGAACCCGGTGATTTCGTCCTTGGTCAGCGGGCCACCCTCACCAGGCTGGTCGACCGCATCGAAGTCGACGATCGCCTGACAGAACGCCGCCACATCATTCGCGGACGGCTCGGCCCCTGAATCGGCCTTCGATCCGGCGCTTCCACAGGCCGACAGGACGAGCGCCACGACAACGGTGGGGACGGCGAGACTCCGGGGGTCCGGAAGGGATATCGCAAGGCGTGGCTCCTCTGATCGGGTCGGGGAGACTCCTCCCCGGCTGGTCACGTACGAGACCGATGATGCGGAACCGCCGCGGGCCGCGCATCCGTCATTGCCACATTTCTGCACGGCGCCCACGGAGGTCGCTGCGAAGGCGTCCAGGCGCGAGCACTCAGAAAAAGCGGAGTTGACGGATGCCGATACTGCGGGATTCGTCGAACCTGGACGGGTGGTCCCAGCAATCGACATCCAACTCCATTTCGAGTCCATCGAGCCGCCGCGCGGCTGGCTCGACTCGGCCGGGCGGCGGCTGGACTTCGCCGGGTTCCTTTCCATGCTCGCTGCGATCGAGAGTGTTTCTCGCGGGACAGACTCACCACGATGAACATCCCGGGCCCGACCTCACCGGTTGAGATACTCGGCCGTGACCGGGAACTCGCCACCCTCGACGCCCGGCTCGCCGCGACCGCGGCGGGTGAGGGTGGCACCGTCGTCGTGGTCGGGGCACCCGGCCTCGGCAAGACCCGCCTGGCCCGGGAGCTGATCGTACGGGCTGAAGCACTCGGTGCCGCGGTCCTTCACATGAGGAGTCAGGCGCTCGACACCGTCCGTCCATTCGCTCCGCTGACCGACGCGCTGGCAATGATGCCAACGCCTTGGACCGAGGCCGGAGCGATGACTCGTGTACTCCCCGACCACCCCGAGGTGGCCGGTGATCGAGCGCCGGGCATCGTCGACGCGCTGCTCGATGCAACCGATGAGTTTGCACCCGAACCAGTCGTGATCGTCGTCGACGATCTTCAATGGGCCGATCGCGCCACCCTCGCCGCTGTCGGACTGCTCGTGGCGCAGGCCACCACGAGACCGCTCCTCGTCGTCCTCGCGACGCGTCCGGCGGAACCAGGTTCTGCTCCGAATGATCTCCTCACCAGCGCGCTGGACACGGGTGCGACGGAGATAGCGCTGGAACCCCTCGCGGAACGCGATTCGCTGGCAATCGCGTCGGCCACGGCTGGCGCACCGATCGGTCCCCAGCTCGCAGGTTGGATCCTTCGCAGCGGCGGCAACCCCCTCCACATCATCGAACTGATTCGCGCCGCCGACGCGGACGGGACACTCACGGCAGCGGCGGGCGGGTCCGTCGAACTGGCGCCCGGAACCGACGAGATCCCGCCGACATTTCGCACCGCCGTATTGCGCCAGCTCGCGGGACTCAGACCACCGACGCTGCGGGTCCTACGGCTTGCTGCGTTGCTGGGCTCATGGTGCGCCGCGTCCGACCTCGCCGTGATCTGTCGATGCGGAGTGACCGAGCTCCTCGACCCGCTCGACGAAGCCACCCGGGCCGGCATTCTGACCACGGGACCGGAGGTGCGCTTCGCTCACGACCTCGTACGAGACGCCCTCTACCTCGACCTTCCGGAGTCGTTGCGCGCCTCGATGCACACCGAGGCAGCCGCGGCCCTGGAGCACTCGGGCCGCTCGCCGTTTCTCCTCGCCTCGCAGTCAGCACTCGCGGACACCGAAGGTGTGGACGCGGTCTCTCACCTCGTCGATGCCGCCAACGAAGCGATCTCGGTTTCGACGACTGTCGGGGTGGACCTCCTGGAACGAGCGCTCGCGCTCTCACCCGAACCAGGCCCCCAACGCTGGAACATCGCGACTTCGCTTCTCGACGCACTGGCGCTGCTCGGCCGGACCGACCGCGTGGCGGAACTGTCCGACGACCTGATCGCCACGGAGCTACCGCCGGAGGTACGCGACACCGTCCGATTCCATCGAGCAACGACGAAGCCCGGCCCCGACGGGATCAACGAACTCGAGTTCGCGCTGGCGGAACCGGACGTCCCGGGCCACATGCGCCAGCGCATCCACGCCGCCCTGGCGATGCGGTGCATTCAGATCGCCGACATTGATCGAGCCCGCGAGCATGCCGCCGCCGCTCTCACCGGACCCGACGAGGCGACGGACAGCTACGGCTTCGCGCTCGCGAGTGCGGCCCTGACCCTGCTCGCCCTCGCCGACGCCCACCTCGACGAGGCCAGCGAGTGGGCCCGACGTTGCCAGCACCACGCGAACGAGCCTGAAGGCCGCAGGTTCACTCGCTTCGATCCTGAAATTCCTCCTCGGCCTCGTCGCCTACGAGCGCGACGATCTCGACGTAGCCCGCGGTTACTACGAACACGGTGCCGATCGCGCTGCACGTGACGGACGCGCCTTCTTCCTTCCTGCGCACGAGATGGGCCTCGAATCCCTCGACTACGTCATGGGCCGGTGGGACGACGCTGTCGTCCACCGCGAACTCGCCAACAGGCGCGGCCCACCGTGCTGGCGATCGCTACCAGATCGGGTTGGCCCACACGCTCGGTCCGCGTGTCGAGCTACCACCAGGGCCGGATCGACGAGGCCCGCGCCTCGATCGACTTGGCCGCAGCCATCTACCGCAACGACGGCCCGGACCTGGGTTTCGATGCGACCCTGTGGGTGTACGCGCTCCTCGCCGAGCAGGACGGTGACGAGAAGACTGCCGAGGAATACTTCGAGCTGGCGTGGCGAGCCACCGCAGGCCTGCGCAATGTCTTTATGGCCCGCATGGTCGGGCCCGACGTCGTTCGAGGTTCGAACAACACGGCGCTCCGAGCAGACGTGATCCGCCTGCTCCGCGAGAACGCCGAGCGGGCCGGCACGCCGTCGAGCGGCGCGGCGGCACTTGCCCAGGCGATCGAAGCCGACGATGCGACCGAAGCGAAATCCGCGATCGACGCCTATCGCACCGGACCACGCTTCGTGGATCTCCTGCGAGCTCTGAGCGTGGCCGCCGAGATCGGCTCGCGCACCGGGGCTCGGACGGAGGCGCAGGACTGGCTCGCCGAAGCCCGCGCCGGCTGGGAAACGCTGGGCGCCGACCGGGAGCTGGAACGCCTTGCGGCGGCCGCCACCGCGCTCGATGCGACTTCGTCGCCCCGACGGGCACGATCGCGCATCGGTTGGGAAAGCCTGAGCCCCATGGAGCTCGAGGTGGCGAGCCTGGTGGTCGCGGGGCTGACGAATCGTCAGATCGGCGAGCGGCTACACATCTCCCGACGAACCGCCGAAACCCACCTCGCCCATATCTTCACGAAGCTCGGCGTGACGACGCGCGCAGGTGGCAGCGGAGGCGGCACGGCGAATGCCCGATTGACGATCCCGTACCGGCCGACGGTGGCCCCCGACCCGGTCATGCTCCCACCCGTCGGCGGGATCACCGCGAATCGGCGATGATGCACAGCCAGGAACGAAGCAAGGAGCTCCCATGACCCACGATCTGGTGATCCGCGGCGGCACGATCGTCGACGGCTCGGGGCGGGATCGGTTCACGGGCGACGTTGCCGTCGACGACGGCCACATCGCGGCCGTCGGCGGGCGCCTGGCCGGCGACCGCGAGGTCGAGGCCGACGGTGCGATCGTCACTCCCGGCTGGGTCGACGTCCACACGCACTACGACGGCCAGGCAACGTGGGACGACGAACTGGACCCGTCCTTCGCCAACGGCGTGACAACGCTGGTCATGGGCAACTGCGGCGTGGGCTTCGCGCCGTGCCCGCCGGGCGGCCAGGCGACACTGATCGAGTTGATGGAGGGTGTCGAGGACATCCCCGGGGACGGCACTCGACGAGGGGGTGCCCTGGGGTGCGTGGACCTCCTTCCCCGAGTACCTCGACTTCCTCTCGACGCGTCACTACACGATGGACATCGCGGCGCAGCTCGCGCACGGCGCGCTCCGATTTCACGTGATGGGTGAGCGCGGCGTCCACAACGAGGACGCGACCGGCGAGGACATCTCCGCCATGCAGTCGCTCGTCACCGAGGCCACCGCCGCCGGGGCCGTCGGATTCTCGACCTCGCGCACGGTGTTCCATCGGTCGATCACCGGCGAGGCCGTTCCGGGCACGTACGCAAGTGGAGCCGAGCTGACCGCGCTCGTGCAGGGAATGGCCGACGGAGGCGGCGGTGTCTTCGAGGCGATCATGTCCTCCTCGCTCGGTGACTTGGTCCAGTTGGGCGGCGAACGGTTCGACCAGGACCACGAACTGCACCTGCTCGCGGAGATCTCCACCGCGACCGGCCAGACCGTGACGTTCACCACGATCCAGCACGCAGACGATGCCGAGGCGTGGCGGGCGGTCCTCGACTTCACCGTCGCCGCGAATGCAGCCGGCGCGCACCTTGCTCCCCAGGTCGCGTCCCGGCCCGTCGGCATTCTCGGCGGCCTCGCGGGCTATCACCCTTTCATGCACCGCCCGTCGTACCGCGCGTTCGCACACCTCCCGGTCGCAGAACAGGCCGCGCGCATGCGCGACCCGGAGATCAAGGCACGGATCCTCGCCGAGCCGGACATCGCACCGGACCAAGCCGGGTCGATGGAGATGTTCGCCGGCGTCATGCAGGGTGTCGCAGACTTCATGTTCGGGCTCGCTGAGATCGTCGACTACGAACCGGCGCTCGACCAGACCTTCGGCGCCGGGCCGCGGCGCGGGGCGTACCGGCGATCGAGGCGATGTACGACTTCCTCACCGCCGACGACGGCTCCGCCATCGTCAACCTGCCGGGGGCCGGATACATGCACGGCGATCTCGAAGCGATCAGGGAGATGATCGTCCATCCGGACACGATCGTCGGTCTCGCGGATGCCGGTGCGCACGTCAAGCTCATCTGCGACGGCTCGAGTCCGAGTACCCAGCTCACGCACTGGACCCGCGACCGGACGCGGGGCGAGAAGATCTCGCTCGAGTACATGGTCGAACAACAGACCAGCCGGACCGCCCAGCTCTACGGATTCTCCGACCGAGGAACCCTCGAGGTCGGACAGCGTGCCGATCTCAACGTGATCGACCTCGACACGCTCACGGTGCGGCGACCGGTCATGCGCACCGACCTGCCGGCCGGCGGACAGCGATATCTCCAGCCGGTCTCGGGCTATCTGGCCACTTTCGTCGCCGGTGTCCAGACCCGGGACCACGACCGCGACACGGGCGACCGTCCGGGTCGGCTGGTGCGAGGCGCCGGACGGGGCTGACCGCCCGACTCGCCGATATCGCCCCGCGTTGACCTCTTGGGCGTGATGCACCAACCTTTCTCGATGCGTCGTCGGAACATTCTCATCAGCGCGGCGGTCCTCGTCCTGATCGCGACCGGGTGCAACTGGCCGCAGGTGAGCCCCCCGGGCGATGCCCCGCTGCGCTATCGGGATGCGATCTTCTCCGACGTCACCGTGACCAAGGACGTGAGCTACGGCAGCGCGGTCAACCTCTCGGGCACGACGGTCGATCTGCTCCTGGACATCTACGAGCCGATCGGTGACACCGTCACCGCCCGCCCGGCGATCGTCTGGGCCCACGGCGGTTCGTTCTGCTGCGGGTCCAAGACCTCGGGTGAACTCGTCGACCAGGCCAACGTCTTCTCGAAGGCAGGATTCGTCAACGCCTCGATCAGCTACCGGCTCGAGACGCCGGGCTGTTCGGGCAACCTCGCCAACTGCGTTCCCGCCATCCAGCAGGCCACCGCGGATGCCCAGACGGCCGTCCGCTGGCTCCGCGAGCACGCGACGACCTACGGCATCGATCCCGAGCGCATCGCGATCGGGGGCACGTCCGCCGGCGCCATCGTCGCGCTGAACGTCGGCTACTCCACCTCTGAAGATCCGTCGGCGCGCGTCCGAGCTGCGGTCGGCATCTCGGGCGCGCAACTCGTCGCCGGTGCCATCACACCCGGAGACGCCCCCGCCCTCGACTTCCACTGCACCACTGACCGTTTGGTCAACTACGGGTGGGCTTCGTCGACGATCGCGAACGCGCAGGCCGCCGGACTCCCCGCGTTCCTCGAGACCTGGGACGACACCTGCCACGCGCCGTATGCCGTGAACCGACAGCAGATCCTCGACCAGACCGGCAACTTCCTCTGGTGGGCGATGGACCTCACCAACGCCGCGACCTGACGCGGCACTGTTTCCCCCCGGCGCGGCCCCGCCGACCCCGAGGGTCCGCGAATGGGAGAACCACCGTGATGGCTCGAGACTGTCGACGCTCATCGAAGCGTGTCTAGGGTTCGCCCATGGCTGAGCGGGTCATCGGCGATGGCATCGAGCGACCAGCCGTAGTCGTCGACTGCGATCCCGGACACGACGACGTCATCGCGCTGCTCGTGGCGCAGCGGTTCTGCGAACTGGTCGCGATTACGACAGTCAGCGGCAACGCGCCCCTCGCCGACTGCACCCGCAACGCACTCACCGTCGCCGAGATGTTCGGTCTCGACGTACCGGTGGCGCCCGGCTGCGATCGACCGCTCGTGCAGCCGGCGTTCCATGGGTCAGTGGTGCACGGCGCCAACGGCCTCGGCGGGCCGGAGGTCGCGGCGCCACGCCGCCGGCCCGAGCGCGCCCACGCGGTCGAGGTCATCATCGAGTCGACCCGGGCTCGTGAGGGCATCTGGCTGGTCCCGACGGGGCCACTCACAAATCTTGCGATCGCACTCCGACTCGATCCCCCGCTGGTCGACCGTATCGCCGGGATCTCGCTGATGGGCGGCGGCATCGGCTTCGGGAACGTGACATCGACCGCGGAGTTCAACGTGTGGGCCGACCCCGAAGCTGCAAGCGTGGTGTTCGGTTGCGAGGCGCGCCGACGAATGTGTGGGCTCGACGTGACCCATCAGGTGATCGTCACCGCAGAACACGCCGAGCAGGTCCGGGCGATCGGGTCACCCCGAGCGAGTTTCCTCGCAGAGTTGCTCACCTACTTCGCCGACCGTATGGCGCAATTCTCCGGACTCGCCGGCGGACCGATGCACGACCCGTTGGCCGTGCTTGCGCTCACCCACCCCCACCTCTTCGGCTTCACCGACCTCCCGATCCGCGTGGAACTCGCCGGTGAGCAACGCGGGACGACGATCGCCGACGGCGGTCCGCGCCACTCGGACACGGCGGTGGCGATGACGGTGGACGAGCAGGCGTTGCTCGGCATCGTGCTCGAAACGCTCGAGCTCGCAGCCGCGCCAGGGGGCGGGACCCTCGGATGAGTGCGGCGTCGACGCTCCCTCCCGCGCAGCCGATCGCCGTGGGATCTCCGGCCTACATGCGCTCGGTCCCCCCGGACGACGACGCGACGGTCCTACGGCAGACGCAGTTGCCCTGGTCCCGAGCTATGCAGCATGGGTGCGAACCGGCAGCTCGATGAGTTGGCGGGTCACGAACGTCGGTCGCCACGCCAGGTCGTCCCGAAGCAACTCCAGACGCGGAAAGCGACGCAGGATCGTCGGGATGACGACCTGGCCCTCGAGCCGACCGAGCGCGGCGCCCAGACAGAAATGCGGGCCCTTGCCGAAGGCAAGGTGCGGGCGTTGGGCGCGGCGCAGGTCCAAGGTGTCCGGGTCGTCGAACGCGTCGGGATCGTGGTTGGCCGATCCGAGCAGTAGCCGGACCGGGACACCAGGCTCCAGGGTGACGTCGTGCATCGTGATCGGTTCGCGTGGCCAGCGTCCGCCACCGGATGCGACGTGGAGCGGGCTCTCGAAGCGGAGCAACTCCTCGATCGCCGCAGCCACGATGTTGGGGTCCTCGCGCAGCACCACCGCCTGGTCCGGGTGGCGAAGCAGTTCTCGCATCCCGCTGGAGATGAGGCTCTTCGTCGTGTCGTGACCGGCCATCAACAAGAGGATGAGCATGCCGACGACCTCGCGATGATCGAGGCGCTGGCCTTCCGCCTCGGCCGCGAGCAACGCGGAGACGAAGTCATCGCCCGGCGCGGCTCGGCGTTGTTCGATCAGTGCGTCGCAGTAGGTGGTGAACTCGGCCGCCGCGGTGTTCGCGCCGGCGAGTGCCGTGAAGTCCACCGGCAGTTCGTTGAAGGCAGTGATCGCGGTGGTCCAGCGGTGGAGTTCGGACCAGTCCCCGTCCGGAACGCCGAGGAGGTGGGTGATGGTGAGGATCGGTAGCGGTTCGGCGATCTCGGCCAGCAGATCGAACTCGGGTCGAGCGTCGAGCGCGTCGAGCAACCGGTCGATGGTCTGCTCGATGTGCGGGCGCAGGAGCGCGATGCGACGCGGGGTGAATGCCTTGGCCACGAGCGCGCGCAGGCGCGTGTGGTCGGGGGGATCGACGAACAACAACGTCGCCTCGCCGAGGTTGCGCAACTCCGGCGCGGCGTTCTCGGCCAACAGTTCCCGCCACGGCGACGGAGTGGAGACCGCGAATCGGTCGTCGCGCAACAACGATTCGATGTCGGCATAGCGCGAGATCACGTACCCGACCTCGCCGTGACGGTGGACAGGCGACTGCTCGCGCAGGGCCCGGTACCACGGATACGGGTCGGCTCGGAAGGACGGGTCGCGCGGATCCCAGTCCTTCGCGTTCAGCGTGGCGGTCACGACCGGCAGGCTAGGGCCGGCGGGAGCACAACTCGCCTGCTGGCCCCGCAGCCGACCGCGAGGCCAGACTCGGCGGATGCGAGATCCGGTGACCCCGCGCACGATGGCAACCGAGGATCGGCGCGCCGCGCCGACTCCTTTTCGCGCCGACGCGCCCAACGTGATGATCGTCGTCTTCGACGACCTGGGATTCGGGCACCTCGGAAGTTACGGATCACCCCTGTCCACACCGAACATCGACCGGCTCGCGACGCGCGGGCTGCGCTTCACCAACTTCCACACCACCGCGATCTGTTCGCCGACCCGCGCCTGCCTGCTCACCGGCCGCAACCATCATCGAGTCGGGATGGGGATGTTGCCCGACCTCCCGACGAACTTCCCGGCGTACTCCGGCCAGATCCCGCCCACGGCCGGAACTCTGGCCGAGGTGCTGCGATCCGACGGGTACGCCACGTTCTGCGTGGGCAAGTGGCACCTGGTCCCACGCGACCAACGGATCACCGGGCCGTACGACATGTGGCCGACCGGCCTCGGGTTCGATCGCTACTACGGCTTCCTGAACGGGGAGACCAACCAGTGGACGCCCAACCTCGTCTGCGACACCAACCACGTCGAACCGCCCTGCGATCCCGACGACGGATACCACCTCGACGCCGATCTGGCCGACCATGCGATCGGCTATCTGCGGGAGCTGCGCGTCTCGCACCCCGACCGTCCGTTCCTGCTCTGGTACGCGTCGGCGGCACCGCACGCGCCGCACCAGGCGCCGGCCGAGTGGATCGACCGGTTCCGCGGGCAGTTCGACGACGGCTGGGACGCGTGGCGGGAGCGAACCCTGGACCGGCAGCGCTCGCTCGGGATCGTCCCCGACGAGACCGAACTGTCGCCGCGCCCACCCTGGGTCGAGGAGTGGTCGACCATCGATCCAGATCGCCGTCGGCTCTACGCGCGGATGATGGAGGTCTGCGCCGGCTTCGTCGCGCACGCCGACCACCAGCTCGGCCGCGTCCTGGATCACCTCGACGCGAGCGGCGAACTCGAAGACACGATCGTCGTGTTCGTCTCGGACAACGGCGCCTCGGCCGAGGGTGGGCCCCACGGAACCTACAACCAGCTCGGCCACTACATCTCCGACGCGCCCGACGACGTCGCCGACGAGGTGGCCCACCTCGACGACCTCGGCGGGTTCCACTCCAACGGCCACTACCCATGGGGCTGGGCGCTCGCCGGCAACACCCCGTTCCAGCGCTGGAAGCGATACACGTTCGAGGGAGGAGTGCGCGATCCCTTCCTGATCGCCGGGCCGGGGGTCGCGGCCAGCGGTGAAACACGCAGCCAGTACTGCCATGCCGTCGACGTGCTCCCGACGATCCTCGATCTGTGTGGCGTCGATCCACCCGCCGTACTCGACGGCCACGAGCAACTCACCCTCGACGGCGTGAGCCTGGCATCGGTCATCGCCGCCGCCACGAGCGACGAGGTTCGCACCAGTCAGTACTACGAGTGTTGGGGCAGCCGTGCGATGTACCACGACGGGTGGAAAGCAGTGACCGACCACGTCAACCAGCTGACCGCGGCCGAGCGCGACGCGGTGATCGGCAGTCACGACTTCGCGACCGACACCTGGGCGTTGTTCGACACGCGCGCCGATCCGACCGAGACCCGTGATCTCGCCGCCGAGGAACCGGACCGCCTCCGTGATCTCGTGACCCGGTGGTTCGAGGCGGCCGACCGCAACGATGTCTTCCCGCTCGACGACGGCGCGGTCAACCGCATCGCCCACATGCACGTTCCTTGGACCGCGTACCGGAGCGAGTTCCACCTCACGACCGGCGACAAGGTGCACGAAGTGGTCGGGCCGAATCTCGCCGGGGGTTTCCGCATGACCGCGACGGTCGGATCCGGTATCCCCCGCGCCGGCACTGCGGTGCTCTGCGAGCAGGGCGACTGGAGTTCCGGCTGGGCCTGGTACCTCATGGACGGCGTGCTGCACTGGTGCATCGCCGGCAAGGACGGGACGTACCGGGTCGCCGCCCCAGTTCCGGACCGCACGCGTGTGCTCCGGGTCGATGGGGTCGTCGATGGCAAACACTTGGAGATCGCACTCCACGCCGACGACACCGAACTGGCATGCGACCGACTCGCGTCCGTCCCTCCCCTGGCATGGTCGCCCGACGGCGCCTTCCTCACCGTCGGCTTCGCCCGGCCGTTTCCCGTGTGCGAGGACTACTCCCCGCCGGCGCGGCTCGACCGACTCGATGTCGTCATCACGACCGGTCCACCGCCCCCATTCGACCTGGATGCCGAAATGGCGAGGATCCTGCGCCACCAATAGGCCCGCGGACCGTGGCAACGGTCACGAGACGGCCCGCACCCGGTTGAGACAAGATGCCGGGGCGACCCTCCCCCGATCGGAGCCTCGATGACCGACGTCCACGCGACACCGATCCCGGACGCACCCGCGCGGCGAAGCGACCCCGACCGGGCACTGGTCAGCCCGGCGGGGGACCTGGTGAGCCGCCGGCTCTACTCGGACCCTGAGATCTACGGCCAGGAACGGCAACGGATCTTCGCCCGCTGCTGGCTGTTTCTCGGTCACGAGAGCCAGGTACCGACACCAGGTGATTTCGTCACCACCTATCTCGGCGAGGATCCGGTGATCCTCGGCCGGGACCGCGACGGCGCATTGCACGCGCACATCAACTCGTGCAGCCACCGCGGCATGCGGGTGTGTCGGGCCGACAAGGGCAACACCCACCTCTTCACGTGTCCGTACCACGGGTGGAAGTTCGGCAGCGACGGCCGACTCCAAGGACTGCCCGGCCAGAAGACCAACTACGACGCCACCTTCGCCAAGGAGGATTGGGGGCTGCTCCAAGTGCGGATCGCCACCCACGCCGGGCTGGTGTTCGGCACGCTGGACCCCGAAGCCGAGACGCTCGACGAATACCTCGGCGACGCCCGCTACTACCTCGACGCAACCTTTGCGCGCACTCCGGCCGGCGTCGAGCTGATCGGTCCGCACAAGTGGCGGGCGCACGCCAACTGGAAGCTGCCGGCCGACAACCAACTCGGCGACGTGTACCACATCAACGTCAGCCACGGCGGTGCGCTCAAGCTGTTCGGTGCGCGCTACCCGACCGAGTTGGACTACCAAGTGAACCCGCATCGGGGTCACGGTCTGGCCCTTCGCTTCCCGGACGCGGATGCCGAGCGGCATCTGCTCGTCCCCGGTCACACCGAAGGTGGCGGTGGACCGGACGATCCCGAGGTCGACGCCTATATCGACGACCTCTACGACCGCATGGTCGAACACCTCGGTCCCGTGCAGGCGCGGATCAAGGGCACCGCGATGACGATCTTCCCCAACTTCTCGATCCTCCCGGGCGTCCAGTCCGTTCGGATCGCGCATCCCCGTGGCGCGACCGAGTTGGAGATGTGGTCCTACGCGTTCGTCGAGGCCGACGCACCGGATTCGGTCAAGCAGAAGCTCGTGCAGCGGTACTCGTTCCAGTTCGGGACGGCGGGACTGCTCGAGCAGGACGATGCGGAGAACTGGCAGGAATGCACCCGGTCGACCCGGGGCGCCGGCGCCTGGGGTGACGTCTTCAACTACCAGATGGGTATGGGTCGCGAAGGCGTCCACGCGGAGCTCCCGGGCACGGTGTCCCCCGGTGAGTCCGAACAGAATCAGCGCGCCTTCTATCGCGAGTGGGCTCGGCTCATGGACGAGTCATGACCGACGATCTCCGGCGCTACTACGCGGTGACCCAACTCCTGGCGCGAGAAGCACGATTCGTCGACGAGCGGCGTTTCGAGGATTGGCTCGCCCTCTGGACCGACGACGCCACCTACGCCGTCCCGACGCGCCACAACCGGCTGCGCTCCGGCGACGACGAACAGTGGACCGTGAGTGAGGAGCTCGACGACTTCTTCCACGTGCAGGACGAGAAATTCCAGATGATGCTGCGCGTGCTCCGGCTCAGCACTGGGCTCGCGTGGGCGGAGGATCCGCCATCGCGGACCCGCCACATCGTGGGCAATGTCGAGATCCTGGACATCGACGGCAACGAACTCCAGGTGCACAGCGCGCTCCTGCTGTGGCGGTCGCGCCTCGAGGACACCCATCCCGAACTGGTCGCGGGCGGTCGCTACGACACCCTGCGCAGCACAAACGACGGGTTGCGGATCGCATCCCGCCGGGTAGTCCTGGACGCCACCGTGCTGCCGCTCTCGAATCTCACCGTCCCACTATGAGCGCGTCGGCTCGGCCTCCGGCGCCGAGCCGACGAACGTCTGGATCAGCACGAGCCCGACCAGTGCGAGCACCGCGTCAACGATGAACGCGTTGCGGATGCCCTCCACCAGGGTGTTGGCCGAGGTGACGATCGCAGTGTTGACACCGAGACCGACGGCGCCGCCCGCGATCTGACCCATGTACACGATCCCGCCGGCCAGGCTGGCCCGATCAGGATCCAGCGCGGTGACCGCGAGGGTGGTGATCGACGAGTAGAAGAGGCCCACGCCGGCTCCGAGCACGATCAGGCCCGGAACGAGCGATCCATACGACGAGTCGGCGTCCACGAACGAGAGCAGGACCATCCCGGCCGCGAGCGACGCCACGCCCGCCGTCAGCACGACACGCGGACCGAGTCGGCCATAGAGCGAGCCAGCCGTGAAGGAAGTGACGGCGAACATACCCATCATCGGCAACAGCCCCGCGCCGGACTCGAGCGCGCTGAATTCGAGCACTTTCACCATGTATTGCGGCACGTAGAGCAGCGCGGCGAAGAAGATCGCCGACATGATCAGCACCGTCAGCGCCGAGCCTCGGAACACCCGGTTACGGAGCACGCTCGGCGGCACGAGCGCGTCCTCGCCCTCGCGACGTTCCACGAAGCCGAACGCCACGAGGGCAACCGCGCCGCATGCGAATAGCCCGACGATCAACGGATCGGTGAACCCGCGGTTCGGGCCTTCGTCCAACGCGAGAAGGACGGCGACGATGCCGGCCGTGAGGATCACGACTCCCGTGTAGTCGAGGTGGCGCGTGCCGGAATCAACGGTGGATTCGGAAACCTGGCGCAGCGTGACCCAGATCGCAAACGCCGCGACCGGCACGTTGACGAAGAAGATCCAGCGCCAGCTCAACTCGTCCGTAAGGAGCCCGCCAATCAGCGGTCCGACCGCATTGCCGATCCCGGCGACGCCGAGGATCAAACCGCCGGCCAATCCCGCCTTCGACTCAGGTAACAGGGAGTACGTCATCCCGAGCACTGCTGGCCACATCAGCGCGCCGCCGACCCCCATGAGCCCCCGGCACACGATGAGCAGACCGACGGTGGGCATCAGGCCGGCGAGCAACGAGAAGGCCGCAAAGGTCGTCGCGCCGATCACGAAGACCCGCCGCCGGCCGAAGAGGTCTGCGATACGACCGCCGGTGACGATCAGGACGCCGAAGACCAACGCGTAGCCGTTGATGACCCACTGCGCCTTCGACAGCGTGGTGTCCAAATCGGACTCGATCTTCGGGATCGCCACGCTGAGCGCGGTGAAATCGTTGGCGACCACGAAGACGCCCAACGCCATGGCGACGAGCGCGAGCCTGGTCCCGCGGTCGAGGGATCCGTCGGCAGCGACCATGCACCGAGCCTTGCAGAAACGGCAACGGTCCCGCGTTGCTGTTCTAGTCGAGGCGGCTGCGGAGTTCGGCCAGCTGACGGCGCAACGCCGGGAGGTCGAGATCGCCGAGCGCAGCGTCGGCCTCGTCTGCGAGTTCGGTCGCGCCGCGACCTCGCCTCGGCCGAGCAGCCGCTCGGCCCAGTCCAGTCGACTGCGCGCGTTCCAGATCGGCGAATCGAGACGGCCGGCGTCTTCGATCGCGGCTGCGAACCAACGATCGCAGGCCTCGTCGTCGCCCGCCACGGCCACGAGGAGCGCGACCAGCCGCGCCGCCGGACCCAGCATGATCCCGCCGGTCCCCATCTGCAGGCGGGTCGCGGCAAACGGTTCGAGGATCTCGGCCAGCACGGCCGCCACCGACCGGTCGGCGACCAGCGCGGCGGTCTCCGCGTAGAGCCCGATCGCCATCGGCCATCCCGCTTCGTCCGGGACGTCGGTAAACCGGTTCGCCGCCGCGCGATCGAGGAGGCGAGCCGCCTCGTCGACCTCACCGGTCGAGGCGAGCATGTACATGACCGCCGCGTCCGTGGCGTCGAACACGACGGGACGCGAGTCACGGAACTCGGTCCAGGCCGGCAACATCTCGGCCATGCGATCCTGCTCTCGCCGACCGGCGAGCCCCATCGTCGCCCGGTAGGTGATCGCCTCGGGGAGGCCCATCGCGCTCAGGAGTCCGAACAGTTCGGCCGACCGCGCCTCGGCCACCGCGAGATGACCGTCGGACGCGGCCACCATTTCGCCGACCATGAGGATCGCCCGCTTGGCCAGCACCGCGTCTGCCACGCAGTGCGGACTCCTCCAACGCGGCCAGGGCGCGTCGCGTCGCCCGGGCCGTCACCCGCCGCGAGCGAAAAGAAACCCGAACCGAACTTCGAATGCATCAGCAAGGTCGGATCGTCCAGCGACTCGGCCGCAGCAATCATCTCGTCGCGCAGCGCCTGCTCGTTGCGGAACTCCTCGCCGTACCACCGCGCGGGACCGTGCATTGAACCGCGCCACTCCGACGTCCACGATCGCCCGCGGATCACCGGCCGACCGGGCCGCGCTCAGGGCCTCGTCGAGCAGCCCAAAGCGGCGGGAGTCGCCGACGAAGATCAGCTCGACCGCCAGTTCGGCGAGCACACGGGCGCGCAGTGCGAGATCATCATCGAGCAGCTCCAAGGCCTGTTCGAGTAGCGCGATCTTCTCGGGATCCGCAGGCTGGTCCTGGTCGAAGGAAACCCGACCGGATACGAGGAGAGCTTCCGCCATCGAGGTCGCGAGACCGGCGGACCGGGCGAGCCGCGCGGCCCGCACCACCGTGTCACGCACGTCTCCGAGCGCCGAGTGATGTTGGGCAGCGGCGAGTCTCGTGAGGAGCGCCACCTCCGTCCCCGCGTCGCCGTCGTCCTCCTCGAGATGTTCGAGCGCGTGCGAGTACCAACGGATGGCGTCGTCCGCGGCGGACGCGTCCATCGCGGCATCGCCGGCTCGGGCCGCGTAGTCCGCAGCCTTGTCCGCCACACCCGCCGCGGCGGCCTCGCCGAAGTGGAACGCGAGCTCGGTGAGGACCTTCTCGGGGTGCGCGCCGTGCCGTACTTCGAGGGCCTCGCCGATCTTGCGGTGGGTCCGGACCCGCCGGGTCGTCGTCAACTCCTCCAGCAGCGTGGTCCGTACCAACGCATGACCGAACCGGTACCGGTCGAGTCCCACCTCGTTGAGCAACCCCGTGGCCCGGGCTCCGTCGAGTTGGTCCAGTACGTCGTCCTCGTCCGCGCCGAGCACGTCGGCGAGCACGCGCACGTCGAACTCCGCACCGATCACCGCAGCCACCGAGAGGCACTTCTGGGTCGGTTCGTCCAGACGCGAGATCCGGCGCCCGACCACTTCGCGCACACCCTCAGGGAGCCCGACCTCTTCGAGGCTGAGATCGCTCGTCCATCGACCGTCGCGGACGACGAGCGCGCCGGATTCCACCAGGTTGCGCATGATCTCGCCGACGAAGAACGGGTTCCCGCCGGTCTCGGCAAAGACAGCCTCCGCGAGCGCGACGCCCGCATCATCGAGATCGTGACCCGCGGACCGCTCCAGGAACTGGGCGACACCGTCGCGGTCGAGCCCGTCGATGGGCACGCGCTGGACCACGCCGGACCGCCGCAGTTCGGCGAGTGCGGCGGCGAGGGGATGCGAACGGTCGAGGTCGGTGTCGCGGTAGGTACCCAGCACCATGATCTGATCGTTCGCGGACTCGTGGACGAGATGCCGGAACAACGCCAGGGTCGGCGGGTCGGCCCAGTGGATGTCGTCGAGGACGAGCAGCGTCGGCACTGCGGCGGCAGTCGCCCGCAGCCAGCCCGTGACGGCTTCGAACAGACGGGCGCGCTCGGACTCCGCGTCACCGCGCGCGGGTACGGCTCCCGGAACTCGGTCCGCCACCTCCGGGACCAGCCGTACCAGCTCCGCGGCCAACGGGCCCAACCACGCCGTCGGCGCGACGGCCTCCCCCAGCTCGAGCTGGAAGCGCAGGGCCTCCACGAAGGGCTGGAACGCGAGCCCGAGATCCTCGTCGCACCGACCGGCGAGCACCAGGCCGTCGTGGTCGCGAGCCACGAGCGCCAACTCCGTCGCGAGCCGCGTCTTGCCCACCCCCGGCTCCCCCGCGAGCAGGACGACCCGCCGCGAACCGGTCGAGGACTCCTTCCATTCGGTGACGAGTCGATCGAACACCTCGGAGCGGCCGGCCAAGGGAAACGCCGAGGGCGACGACAGCGCGGGCGGTAGCGGCGCGTGCTCGACGGCGCCCGGAGTCACGTCGGCCAGGGGCTCCCACTCCACCCGGGCCGTCGGCACCGTCCCGGGTATCCCCTTGAGTTCCAACTCACCGTGGTCCGTGAACTCGTAGCCACCGCGGCCACGGGCCAGGTGGCGCACGATGTCTGCGCAGAGGATTCGCGCCGGCTTCGGCCGCCGACTCGAGTCGTTGGGCCTCCACCACCGGTAGACCGAAGCAGTCCTCGCCCTCGAACGTGACATCGCCCACGCTGATCCCGATCCGCACCTGGATCGGTTCGGTCTCACCGCGCCGGTTGTGCCGGTGGACCGCCTGCTGAATCGCTACGGCGGCGGCGACGGCGTCGACCGCAGCCGAGAACGTCGCCATCACGCCATCACCGGTGTGCTTGACGACGGTGCCGCGATTGCACCTCGATCGCGGCATTCACGAACGAGTCGTGCACACCCCGGAGCCGATCGGCGGCTTCCTCGCCGATGCGGGCGCGCTGTGACGTGGATCCGACGACATCGGTGAACAGCACAGTCGCCGTGTCCACCCGAGCTTCGACCGCGGCCATCGACGGAACACTAGGCAAGATCGCCCTGCACGCGAATCAGACGATCCACCGCTGGGACCCGTTCGCACGGCGCGCCGGACGACCGCCGTCAGAGCTTCAGCTCGGCCGCCAGTGACGCGAGCCGCATGGCGCGGCCACCGGACGCGAGCTGATCGGCGCGGACTCCGTTGTGGAGGTACGCGAACGAAATGCCCGTTGCGGGGTCGGCCCAGCCCACCTGGGCATGGGCTCCGGCATGGCCGAACGCGCCGGGGGAGACGCCGGCACCGAAGATCGCGTACCGCAACACATGCTGACCGTCGTCACCGGCGATGACGAGTCCGAGTGAGCGGTTGACCGGCGCGCCCATCAGCGGATCCGGGAAGGTGCACCGGATGTGCTCCGTCGCGTCTCGCAAGACATCGGGGTCCCAGATCCCATCGGGGTTGTGCAGGAGACCTTGGTAGAAACGAGCCAGGTCGGCCGCAGTCATGAAGGCGCCGCCGCCAGGACAGCCCGCAGTGCGCACGACGGGGTCGTTGTAGGAGAAGGCAAAGTCGTCGTCGGACTCGTCGTCCATGGCGATCAGCGGGGCAAGGTCGTCCTGGTCGTCCGGTGGCAGTCCGAGCGCACGCGGCAGGCCGAGTGGGGCAAGCACCCGCTGTTCGACCACGTCCCGAAAATCTGATCCGGTGAGCCGCTCCAGAAGATCGGCCAACACCCAGTGGGCGACGGTCGGGTGGTACTCGAAGCGCGAACCGGGCTCCCACTCGAGGTGCCACGTTTCGAAGCGGGCGCGACGCATCATGGGATCGGCGCCCTCGACGTCCCCCATCGGCGCGTTCGGAAACCCTGCGGTGTGCAGCAGCACCTGTTCGACCGTCACCGACTCCTTGCCGTTGGCGGCGAACTCCGGGATGAACTCGCACACCGGACGCGCCACATCGAGCGTGCCATCCGCGATCCAATGCCAGATCGCCGCGGCGACAAGCGGCTTGGTCGCCGAGAAGATGGCGAAGCGAGTGGTGGGGGCGGCATCGCCGAAGGTCTCGAATCCGACGATCTGACCATCGCGGCCGACCGCGACCTGGCAGGCCGGCATCCGACCCTTGTCGACGTCGGTCTGCGCCGCGGTCATCAACTCATCGATGCTGCTCATTGTCGGCGCAGCTTAGGAACCCAGCGGGCGTCGGGACCGACGACGGCCGCACCCGCGATCCGGTCCGGACGCTCAGCCAGCGAGCGCCGCGCGCCGGAGCGTGTTGCGAAAGTCGCCACCGTCGACGACGGCCGCCTCGGTTGTGAGGAACTCGACGAGTACGTCGGTGAACCGTTCCGGTTCCTCCGTGTGGGGGAAGTGACCGACCCCTTCGAAGATTTCGAGATGGCTGCCCGGCATCGCCTCGTGGGCGGCGTAGGCATGCGAGACCGGGATGATCGGATCGGCGGAACCCCAGACCACGAGCGTCGGCACCGCGGCGGCGAGGTAGAGCCGGTCGGACGCGCTGACCGCCTGACCGCCCGGGTCCACGACCGATCGCAAGGTCTGGAAGAAGCTCGTCCGGTGCGCCGGGTCGACGAGCGACGAGTACGCGTCCCACATCTCGGCGACCCGGGGGGCGCGGACTCCCAGGCGGTCGGCCACGCGCGCCACCCGATCGCCGAGGCCCCGCGCGAACGACGGAAAGATCACCGGCGAGATGAACTCGGCCCCCGGGTACGTCAGGGCGCGCAGCATCCAGTTGACCTCACGGCCGAGCCCCCCGCTGTTGACGAGCACCAGCCGTTCCGCGACTTCGGGATGCTGATACGCGAGTTGCATCGCCACTCCGCCGCCGAGCGACTGCCCGACCAGCGTGGTTCGGTCGATGTCGAGCACACCGAGCAGATCCCGCAACCCGGCGGCGTGCGCGCCGAGCGAATAGTCGCCGCGCGGCGTCGCCGACGCGCCGTGACCCATGAGGTCGGGCGCGACCACCCGGCACCGCTCCGCGAGACGGGGCATCACCGCTCTCCAGGCACGAGAACTCCCGGCCATTCCGTGGATCAGCAGGACGGTCGGGCCGCTCCCGGCCTCGCGGTAGGCCATGTCGTGGCCGTGGAGCGAAACGTGGCGAAGGTCGAACTCAGAGGTCATAACCCATTCGGTACCACCACGAATCGTTCGAGTCCAGGGTCGGAGGTCCCGGTGTGACCCATGCCGGCTCGACCTCAGGCGACGTCGAGCCGATGGTGGACCGAGTCCCGCCGCCGAAACCCGGGATCAACCGAGCCAGCGGTGGACGGTCCACTCCTCGGGTACCCCCTTCAGGGCGATCCGCCGGACATCCGCGAATCGGAACCCTGAACCGAGGGTGGCCCGGCGCAGTGATTCGGAGACGAGCGTCTCCGCGGTACCGGCGTGGCCCATGATGCGCGCCGCAACGTTCACGACGATCCCGGACACGTCGTCACCGCGCACATCCACATCGCCGACATGGGCCGCCGCACGCATCTGCAGCCCGTGACGGTCGAGCTCATCGCCGATGGCGCGTGCCGCTTCGAGTGCGCTCGTTGCGGACGGCAGCAGCGCGAGCACGCCGTCGCCCGTGTACTTCACGACCCGACCGCCGTGCTGATCGACGCATTGCCGGACGACGCGGTCGTGGACGTCGAGCAGATCCCGCCACCGGCGGTCGCCCTCGTCCGCGGCCCGGCGGGTCGAGTCGACCAGATCCGTGAACAAGACCGCGGCGATGCAGCGCTCGGGCGCGAGCGCAGGCGACAACCCCGTCACGAACCGTGCCGTCTCGACGACGAGCGGATCCACGTCCCCGGCGATGGGATAGACGTCCGCACCATCGACCTGGACGACCTGGGCGCCGCCTCCCGCGGCCGCGACCGCGCGCACCTCCGACTCCGACACCTGGCACTCACGGTTGTGGAGCACCAGTAACGGCACGGCGAGGTCCGCAGGGGTGAGCGGGCCCTCGTACTCCAGCAAGCGGCCCCAGATCCGCGCGGCCGTCGCCGGACTCGCACCGCTGCGTCCGGCGCGGCGACAGCCACGCCGCGAACTCCGGGTCGGCCCGCCGGCTCGGGAAGGACTGGTGCTCGATGGAGTCGCTCGGGACCGAAGATCCTCCCGGAGCGAAGAACCGGCGCACCGACCCAGCAGTGGCGGCCGGGTTGATGAGCACGAGGTGGCCGAACAGGTCCGGGCGCAGCGCAGCCGCGCGCCGCGCGGTGCCGAGCGACTCCCACGAGACGACCGCCGGACGCTCCACACCGGCGGCCTCGATGACCGCGATGAGGTCCTCGGCCCATTGCTCCTGCACGCTGCGCGACCAGTCCGTCATCGGATCCGACAGGCCGATGCCCCGTCGGTCGAAGACGACGAGCCGTCCGAGGGACCGCAGACCGGCCTCGAACCGCGCCGCGATCCGATCCTCGGCCAGCAGTTCGAACGGGAAGAGCGCGCCCGAGACGACGACGACATCGGTTCCGCCCGGCTCACCCGTCACGCGGTACGCGACGTGAGTCCCGCCTGCCTGTGCGTACGAGATGCCGTCCATACCGCTTCCGAGTCCTCGGTTCCCGACGCTTCGAGTCCGGGCGCCACCGACACCGTAGGCCGCGGACCGGTTGGGGCCTCGGGCGCCGGCCGTCTCGCGTCAGGACGATGCCGGTACGCTGCGCCCGTGGCCGATTGGACCGCGCTCAGCGCCCGCGCGTCGATGGCATCGCATCGGCTCATCGGTTGGATCTACTGGGACCCGGGCGCCATCGCGGAATTCACCGCGTTGGGGATCGACAACGGCCTCGGGTACTACATCGCCAGCCGGAGCGCGCCCCTCGCGCCGGCCGGTCACCAAGCCGTCGCCGCCGCGTTCTATTCGATCCACCCCGGATTCATCGAGATGTCGTTGACCACAGCCGCGGCCGCGGCCACGTGGACCCAGATCACCGACGCGCGGAACCGCGCCGTTGGCATCGGACTCGGCACCGAGGCCCCCGAGATCTGCGACGCCCTCGCCGCACTCGCCGAGCCGCTGTGGGCGACCGCGGACTCGCTGCCATCATCCGGCCGCGTGTTGTTCGCCGCGCACCGGCAATGGCCCCGTCCGGAGGACCCGCTCGTCTCCGCCTGGCTCGCCGTCAACTGCCTGCGCGAGTACCGCGGGGACACCCACTTCGCCGTGCTCCTCGCGGAAGGGTTGTCCGGCACCCAGGCCGGGCTGCTGCACAACGCGCACCTGAACTACCCCGTCGAGTGGATTCCCCGCAGCCGTGGTGCGGACGACGCGGCACTGATCGCGGCGATGGCCGATCTCGAGGCCCGCGGCCTCGCCGCCGACGGGAAGGTCAGCGAGGCCGGCATCGCGCTGCGTGATCACATCGAGGACCGCACGAACGCGCTGACCGCGCGACCGTGGCAGGCGCTCGGCGAAGAACTGACCTGCCGGTTCCTCGACCTGGTCGAGCCAGTGGGTCCGCGCTTTCTCGCCCGCGTGGACGCGACCGCGGGACCGGACTGGATGCCCGCGGCACGAGAACGTCGACCGTCGTGATCCGAACGGGCTGGCGCGCCGGCGCCCTCGTCACACCCGCGATCGGGCCCGTCTTGTGGCCGCTCCGGTTCCGGGATACAAACGCGAGTCCCGCCCACCGTTTCCGAGGAGTCCGATGAAGGCATCGCCAGCGGTTGATCTGGATCTGCTGGCCGGAGTCCCGATCTTCGCCAACCTCGACCGAACCGAGCTTGCTGCGGTCGCGTCGGTCACGAAACTCATGACCCATCGCGCCGGCGAAATCGTGATCGCGGAGGGGTCTCGGGGCGGCCGCTTCTTCGTCATCCAGACCGGTACTGCTGATGTCATGAGCGGCGACGTCGTGAGCGCCAGCCTCGGCGCCGGCGCCTACTTCGGCGAACTCTCGCTCCTCGACGGCGAACGCCGGTCCGCCTCGGTCGTAGCTACGACGGCGCTCCGGACATGGTCAATCGCGGACTTCAACTTCCAGCCGCTCCTGCACGAGCACCCAAAACTCGCGGTGGAACTGCTGACCGTGCTGAGCGGCCGGCTCCGGGCCGCCGAGCGTTCACTGCAATCCTGACGCGGAGAGTGACGGGAGCGTTTCGGCGGGTTTGCCGCAATCACCGGCAGTGCCTAGGGTGCCGACGGCAGGAACGTGGGTAAATCCGGAGGAATCATGCATCCCAGCAAGCGAACGCGTCTCGTGGTGGCGGTCATCACAACACTCGTCGCCGTCGGCATCGTCGCGGTCGGTGGTGCGGGCGCAGCACAGGAACAGATCCGTTTGCACCTGGGCTCGGACGGCCAGTACTTCTCCTTCGGCTCCACGACCCAGACGCTCACAACCGGCAAGAACACCTGCAAGATCAACTCGGCGGAACCGTTGATCGACCTCTCCTCACCCGGGAACACCGCACCCGGCCTCGGACCCGACTCGTCGATCGGCGTTCGGAGCAACAGCGGCGGCAACGGAACCCCGTGCTCCCAGGTCGACGCGAGCGAAGCCCTCACCCTCAGCCCCGGGTCGCAGCTCGCGGGCCGGACGTTCACCGGGGTGCGCCTCGATCTCGAGGTGACCGGGAATGCCGTGGTCCAACTTCGGCTTGCCCGCGGCGCCCAGAGCGAGACGTACCTGCTCCAGACCGGCACGAACATCCAGCCGGCCCAGGCGGCGGAGCCCGACTACGACGCGACCGCGCCCTACGCGGCGAGTTCGAGCCCGGGCGACTCCACCGACGCGTGCGCCGCCCCGAACAGCTCCGGACCCAACAGCGGCTCGAACGACAACTGCGAGTGGACCGTGCAGGCCGGCTTCGAGTTCGACACCATGACCTTGACGACGGTGCAGGACGGCACGGTGTCACTCGAGGGAAGCGGTGACTTCGGCAACGACCCGAACCATGACACGATCTTCTATCTCTCGAACCGTGCGCCGTCGGCCAACGACGACACGGTGACGACCAACGAGGACACCGCGGTCTCCGGCAACGTCCTGACCAACGACAGCGACCCCGAGGGCAACCCGCTCACGGCATCCCTCCTGACCAACCCGAGCCACGGCACCGCGACGCTCACCCCGACCGGCGCGTTCACCTACACGCCGGTCCTCAACTACAACGGCTCCGACTCGTTCACCTACGCAGCCTCGGACGGTTCGTTGAGTTCCAACGCGACCGTGCGGATCACGGTTACGCCGGTGAACGACCCACCGGTCGCCCAGAACGGGACGACCTCCACCAACGAGGACCAGAAGGTCACCGTCACCGTCGCGACTGACGTGGACAGCACCTCGCTCACCTCGACCTGCACCGGTGCCGCCGGTGGCACCGTGACCGACAACGGGAACGGCACCATCGACTACACACCTGCGCCGAACTTCAACGGGACGGTGACGCTCAGCTGCACCTCGACCGACGACAAGGGTGCGAGCACCTCGTCGTCGGCGACGATCACTGTCGGGGTCACCCCGGTGAACGACGCACCCGTGGCGCGTGACGACACGGCCGAGACGAACCAGAATGTGAGCGTCGCCATCGCGGTGCTCGCCAACGACACGGATGTCGACGGTGACGCGCTCAGCCCGGTCAGCATCGGGAACGTGACGCCACTGGGCTCGATTGCGGTCGCCAACGCCAACGGCACGGTGACCTTCACCCCGCCGACCGGCTTCGCGGGTTCGGCCTCGTTCACCTATCGGGCGAGCGACGGTGCACTCACCTCGAACGTCGCCACCGTGAACGTCGCAGTGTTCCCCGTGATCTGCAGCACCGAGACCGTGACCGACACGGACGGCGATGTCACCGGGTCCTTCACCCGGCTCGATGACAGCTTCGACTGCAAGCGGTACACCTTGCAGGCGTCGCAGGCCGACGGCACCGTGCTGTTCAAGCCGACCGGAGCCGCGTCGGTGGACTACCGCGGTTTCGTCACCACCGACCCCGACAACGCGCCGGCACCGCCGGGCCCCTTCTCGCTGCTGTTGGAGTACGACCCGACCGGCGGCAGTACGTTCCGCCCGGTGACCTGGTGCATCAATCCGCAGTTCTCCGGCAACCTGGTCACGACCGCGACCCTCCCGGCCGGTGAGACCTGGTGTATCGCCGCAGCCGACACCCGCCCGAACACCACCGGGAAGATCGTCACCGTCTGGCAGGTCTTCGGCCGGGACGATCCGCGGTTCCGCTGATCTGAGATCATGCTGCAACCCGGCGCCGGAGCGATCCGGCGCCGGGTTCGCTCATTCCTCGATCGCCCGCCCGACCCCGAGCCGTTCCAACATCGCGACGCTCTCCCCGGTCATCCGCTGCCGCTCGTCGGCGTCGTCACTCAGCCCGGCCAGCGCCCCGATGGTCAGCGCGATCTCGTAACCCGCGTGGCGTGCGTGCGCAGCCGACAAGCTCTCTCGGAGTGCTGCCCGTGCCTCGTCGTGGCGGCCGAGCAGTTCCAGCGCGAGGCCCCGAACCCGGAGGAGTAGCGGCGTCTGCGCAGCGACCCCACCGAGCATCGCGGCTTCGGCGAGCGTGACGTCGACCACCGCGAGCGCCTCGTCGAACTCCCCCGCCGCGAGCAGACACTCCGCGAGCCTCGCCATCGCTTCCAGCGCATCCACCTGCGAACCGACACCCAGCGCCTCGTCCCGCGCCTGTTCGAGCAACCGTTGCGCCTCGGCGAACCGTCCGGATCCGGCGACCGCCCGGCCGAGAAGGAGGGTGGCGAACGCCATGCCGGGCCGGTCGCCCGCGACCCGCCAAACCCGAGCGGCTTCCTGGAACAGCGCCGTGGCGGTTTCGATCTCACCGCGGTCCAGCGCGATCTCACCGATGTTCGTCGTGCAGAACGCACCGAGCACCATGTTGCCGGTCTGGCGGGCCAACTCACGCGCCTGCTCGTAGCGGTGCAGCGCCTCGTCCCATTCGCCGCGCCAGTACGCGAAGCCCCCGATCATGTTGAGCACGCTGGCCTGACCGGCCCGATCGTCGACTTGCTCGTACAGCGCCAGCGACCGCTCGAGCGTCGTCGTCGTCTCGAGATCCCCGCGATCGAGTTGCACCCAGCCCAGGACCTTGTACGCATGAGCCAACGAGGCAACGTCGCCCGCGGCTTCCGCCGCCGCGATCGCCTGCTCGCTGCAGGTGATCGCGCGGCGAAGCGAACCGCCGGCCAGGCTGAACTGGCTGTACCAGGCCAAGAGTTGCGCCCGCTGGCGGAGCGCGTCGGCGTCATCCGTACCGTCGAGGAGGCCCAGACCTCGGGTGATCGTCCGCAACGCCTCGGAGTAGCGGTCGTTCCAGCCCTTGATCCACGCCCGCTTCAGCTGGAGCCGAGCCTGGGCGACCGGATCGTCGACGACGTACCGACGGGCCGCCCGGAAGGCCTTGTCTGCGTCGGTGAAACGGCCGGACCGGTGCCGGACGTCGCCCAGATGCTCCCGGAGTTGCGCGTGGACCTCCGTCGGCACGTCGTCGAGGCGACGGGCAGCTGCCAGTGCACGCTCATACAACTCCGATGCCTCGTGGTCGGCAAAGACTTCGCGGGCCTGATCCGCGGCGGTCCGGGAGTAGTCGAACGCCTCGGCGAACCGCTCGGCGCGGAGGTAGTGCAGTGAGAGCAGCTCGACCGGTTCGTCGGCGTCGGTTGCGGTCCGGGAGCGAAGCGCGTCACCAACCCGTGCGTGCAACGATCGGCGGGCCCGATAGGCGAGACCCTCATAAGCACAGTCCTGCACGACGGCATGTTCGAATGCCCATCGTCCGGGTCCGTCCGCAACGAGGTACTCCGCGACCCTGGCCCACGCCGCCTCGTCGAGGCCGACATCGTCGTCGAGCACGGCGGGAACGAGATCCTCGGAGAACGTTCGACCGAGTACGGCGAGTCGCCGCAAGAGATCACGGTCCTGGGGAGGCAGCCGATCAATCGTCGCGGCGACGAGCGCGTCGACGGAATCGGGCAGCGTGGCAATCCCGCCTGCCGCCCGAGCCGCGGCCACCAACGCGGCGAGAAACATCGGGTTCCCCGCCGACCGCTCGGCGAGCCGTTCGATGTCATGGTCCGAGATCGGGGCATCGAGGGTCGCGTCCCGAATCAGTGCCGATGCGTCCTCGAAGGAGAGTGGTTCCAACACGAGATCGGGAGTCGAGATTTCGGGTTCGAACAGACCGGGCGCGTCGTCACGGCGCGTTGTCACCACGACCCACGGCTGGTCTTCGACCACCGGGCGGAGCGCCCGCAACAACTCGGCCGACGCGTCGTCGATCCACTGGGTGTCCTCGATCATCAGCAGCGTCGGTCCGGCCAAGAACCGGGCCAACAGATCTCCGACCACGGCGCCGAGCCGCGCCGCACGAAACTGGTCCTCGATTTGCTCGGACTCGCGTGTCTCGGCCACGGCCACGTCGGCTGCAATGCCAACGAGCGGCGCCCAGGGGAGCAGTTCGGGAGCGCGCTCGGCGAGCGTCGCCACCAGTTGCTCGGTATCGGACTCGGAGAGGCGGAGCGGGTCTAGCCCCAGGAGTGGCCGCAGAATCGCTCGGAACGGGTAATAGGGGGTGGTCGCTTCGTAGAGCTCGCACCGGGCGGTCAGCTCGCGGACCCCGATGGATCGGGTCCTGAGTTCCCCCAGAAGCCGGGACTTGCCCATGCCCGCGGCACCGCAGACATCAATCATGCGGCCCTCACCCGCGCGTGCGCCATCGAGTGCAGCTTCGAGCATGCCCATCTCACGGTCGCGCCCGGTGAAGGGCAACGCGATCGGTGCCAGATCCGGCTTGGCACCGACGACCGGCCCGACCCGCCACGCCTCCACCGGCGCCGACTTTCCCTTGACGAAGAACGGCTCGACCGGGTCGAGGCTGAAGGCCGTCGGCGAGCGATCGACGATCTCGTGCGTCGCAAGAATCTCGCCCGGCGCGGCATGGGCCATCAGCCGCGCCGCGAGATTTACAGCATCACCCATCACGGTGTACGTGCGCCGGTAGGCGGGGCCGATGTCACCCGCGAACACCGCGCCGCGGTTGACGCCGACGCGCACCGGAATCGTCGTGTCCGCCTCGACGATGTCGCGAAGTGCGAGGAGCATTCTCCGCTCATCGTCACCGGAACTCGTCGGCGCGCCGGAGGTGAGGATCAGCTTGCCGCCATCCTTGTCCGCGTCGGTGGCCAAGAAGGTCACGCCGTGTCGGTCCGTAGCCGCCTCCACGACACTGACCAGTTCGTCGAGTTCCCGCGCGAACTGTTGGAGCGGTCGGTCCCGGATCATCGCGTCGGTCCCGTCGAAGTGCACGAACGCGACGGCGACCCGACGATGCTCCGGCGCGGTACCCGCAACCAGCGAGGTTCGTAGTCCGGTGGGTACGCAACGCGCGAGGTCTACCTCCGCGGCGAGCCGGAGAGTGAAATCTCCGTCGCGCGTGGCATCGGAGCGCGGCGCGCGACGGAGCAGCCGACCCGGGCCTCTCGATTCGCCGACGAGTGACGGGCGGATCGAGGACGCGGTCGCCTGGCTGATCAGGATCTCTCCTGCAGTGGCCGCGCCCTCGAGCGTGGCCACTTCGGTGATGCCCGGTCCGGTCACCACCAACTCGCGGTGGGACTGGCCCACGAGAAAGAAGTGGAACTCTCCAGAATGCACCCCGACCGACATCCGCAACCGCACCCGCTGGTCGAGCACACGAAGCTCCCCCTGTTCGCGCAGCGCCCGGCGCATCCTGATCGCCGCGGAACAGCCCCGCGCCGCGTGCTCCTCCCCCCGAAAGAAGAGCAAGAGCGCGTCGCCTCCGAACTTGAGAAGGCGACCCCCCTCGCTGTACGCCACCGCGAGCAGGTCGGTGAAGGTCGAGCCGATCGTGGCAGCAAGCTCCTCGGCGCCGATGTTCCCGGCCTGGGCCAGACCCTCGGAGAGTTTTGTGAAACCCGAAATGTCGATGAAGACGACCGTGCCGTCGAGCACCCGGCCTGAGACGTCGGGTTCGTCGCCCATCCACTCGACCACGAGCCGCGGGAGGTACGGAGCAAGAAGCCGGTTCTGGTCCGTCACGAGAACTTGGGTCCGATCGCCACGGTACGCAGTCTGGCGCAGGACCCCCCGGGGCAGGAAAGTTCAAACCTCCCCGAGTGCGGAGCCCACATCCTTCACGAACCCGTAACGCTGCTGGACGCAGACCGACACCGGTGGATCACGAGACTTCCTGCGGCACCCGATCCGATCGAACCCCGGCTCGGGTCCCCCTCGGCCCGACCCGGCCCGCGGGTCTCCGGGGCGCATTCGGGAGGACGCAGGACATGACCGTCACCGACGAGTTTCTGACCATCGAGCGCGTCGCGGTCCTCCAGAGGGTCACGCTGTTCGGCGAGGTCCCGGGTCACACGCTGGTAGCCGTGGCCCGCCTCGTCGAAGAAGTCGCCTTCGAGGCCGGTGCGACCGTCATGGAACGAGGCACCGTCGAGGACTGGCTCTTCGTCGTCGCCAACGGCCGGGTCCGCGTCAACGTCGGGGAACGGACCATTGCCGAGCACGGCCCGGGGGGCGTCGTCGGGGAACTGGCGGTACTCGCGCCGGCACCGCGCTCGGCCACGGTCACCGCACTCGAGCCGAGTCTCCTCCTGAGACTTCGACGCGGACCCTTCGAGGAGCTGATCGAGGATCGGCCCGATATCGCGCGGGGTCATCTCGACACTGGCCAAGCTGCTGCAGGCCATCGCGGACGACAACCTCGGAGCGACACCAGCGTGACTCCAGATCCCGGCGCGAGTGACCCCGCCACTCGGCGGATCCTCGCGGTCGCGGGCCAGGGCTTCACCCTCGGCCTCACCACGGCATGGATGACGATTCCGGCCAGCGCGATCGTGCTCGACTCGTACGGACCTCGGGTGCTCCCCTTCACCTACATCGGCGCGGCCGTCGCCGGTGCCGCGTCGAGCGCCCTCCTCACGCGTGCACTGCGCAACCGATCTGTCGCGGCGGTTGCGACGTCAGTACTCACCGGCCTCGTACTCATCCTGGTCGCGTCGTGGATCGCGCTATCAGCTGGGGGGTCAGATCTGGTCGCGGTCGGTCTCCTCGTCCTGGTGCCGATCATGGTGCCGGTCGGATTCGTCTTCCTGGTGGGTCAGGCCGGCGCACTGGTCGATCTCCAGCGCGCTCAAGACGCTCTACGCGCGTGTCGTCGCCGGCTTCGCGCTCGGATTCGTCGCCGGAGGGCTGGGTGGCCCTCTCGTACTGACCGTCGTCGGCGGTACCGAGCACCTGCTCGCGGCTGGCGCTGCTCGCGGCAACCGCCTTTCTCGGGCTGGTAATGACCGCACGCCGGCGCTACCCGACCGAACTCACCACGGTCGAACGATCCGACGCTGATCAGCACCGTCCCACGTTGCATTCGCTGACCCGCGACCGCTTCCTCGCCCTGCTGATCGCATTCCAGATGCTGTCCGCCGTCGAGAGTCAACTCCTCGACTTTCTCGTGTACAACGGCGCCGCGAACCGATACACCGACACAAGTCAACTTGCTGACTTCGTCAGCAGATTCTCGGCCATCGCCTACGGCGTTGACATCCTTTTCCTGGTCGTCCTTGCCGGGTTACTCCTCCGGCGCTTCGGCCTCCGCTACGGGCTCGCGGCCAACGCGGTCGGAGTGCTCACCTTCGTGGGCGCCGTGATACTCGCGACCGTCGCACAGGGATCGTTCTCGACGCTGGTCTTCGTCCTTGTCGTCGCGGCTCGAGTCACCGACCTCACGCTCAGCGATGGTGCAGCACGTACCTCCATGAGCGCCGCCTACCAGGCGGTTCCCGCACGCCTGCGCGCCGTAGCTCAGGCCGCGGTCGAAGGTCTCGCAGTGCCCCTGGCGATCGGGATGAGCGGCGTCATCCTCCTGGCAGTCGATGCCGCCGGCCTCACCGACGGCGTCACCCTTCCGACTATTACCGCGTTGGTCGTGTCTGCATGGACCGCGGTCGCGGTCCTCACCTACCGGGAATACCGCGTCAGCCTGCTCGCGAATCTTCGGGGCCGGACACTGGATCCGGCGGCCCTGACCCTCGAGGGCGAGAGCAGCCTGATTGCCATCGACCGTCTGATCAGCTCCGACGACGAGCGCGACGTTCGCCTCGGCCTGGACATCCTGACCACGTCCGCACACCCCGAACTCCAGCAGCAGCTCGAGCGACTTGTCGCCGATGATCGGATCGGCGTGAGAACCGACGTGCTCGCGCGACTGACGCAACTCGCCCCGGACGTGGCGGCTGCGGCAGCGCGGCGAGGGACGACGGATGGTTCCGCGGACATCCGGGCCGTGAGCATTCGAGTCCTCGGCGCGGCTGGCTCCAGCGTGGATCTCGCGTTGATCGAATCGTGCGCAGACGACGCAGCACGCGAGGTCCGCGCCGCGGTCGTCTTCGCATTGACTCGCATGGGAGACGGCGCTCGACGAGCGCACGTCGTCGCCCAGATCGACGCCGCCGCCGCGTCCACCGATGCAGCCGAACGCGCCGCCGCCGCTGAAATGCTCGCTGCGTTCGATCGCGGCGGGCCCGCCGACCGACATTCTCTGCGCACGCTCCTGGAAGACCCCGACGACACCGTGGTCAAAGCTGCCCTCGGCGCGCTCCGCTCGCCCGACGACCAGGCGCTGCTGCCGCTCGTGCTGACGAAGCTCGATCACCCGCCCACGACCGGGGCCGCGGCCGCGGCGTTGGCCGCCGCCGGGTCGAGCGCGCTCCCCCTGGTCGACGAAGGACTCGACAGCTCCGAGTTGACTCGACGAGCAAAGGAGACCCTGGCCCGCGTCGCGAGAGACATCGGAGGCCCGGTGGCAACCGGCGTCCTCGCGCGTCACCTCCGCCATCCGGACCGCGAAGTGGGTCTGGAGGTGATGCTCGCGCTGGCGGTCGTTGCTCCAACCGTTGCGGCCCCTTCGCCCGGGCCGGGGGGTACCCGCGTCACCGATGCCGAGACAACGGCGGACTCTCTGGCGTCGGCCATCGCCCGTGAGGACCTCGAACATGCGACCGCGATACTCGCGGCGGTCGTCGAGTTCCGGGACGAATCCGGTGCGGAACTCCTCTGCGCGGCACTCCAAGACGAACTCGCCCTCCAGCGGCGACGAATTCTGGCCGCCCTGGGGATTCGCCACGGAATCACCGGACTCAACCGCGTCGTCTACCACCTGGCCCAGCGGGACTCACGTTCCCACGCCCTCGCGCTCGAGTGGCTCGACACCACCCTGACCGGAACCGACCGCGCCGTGGTCGCCGTGCTCGAGCCCGGCCGCTCCGACCGCCAACGTCTCCAGGCGCTTCTCCAATGGTTTCCGCGACGGCCAACTTCCCGCCATGCGCTCCTCGTCGACCTGGCCCATGACCCCGCCGGTCGCTGGCGGCGTCCCTGGATCGCCGCGTGTGCCCTCTCAGCCGCCGCCGGAGTCAGCCACGTCGACGCCGACTTCGTGCAAGCCGCCGCCTCGCGCCGCGTGGATATTGATACAGCGGAGGGACGCATCGTGGCGGAGACGTTGGAAGGACTACAGACCCGCCGCCTCGACCCTGTCTGAGGTTCACGCAGCCAAGTCGGGAATTGGACAGTACGTACTCGCATCCGCGACGCTCGCGGCCACTTCCGCACCATCGATCGAACCGAGGGCAGCTGACGTCGATGAGGCACCACCCATGATCCTCGCCGCGCTCCGGGATCTCCAGTGGCGCCGGAAACGATTCGCGATCGCGGCGGTCGCGACGGCACTCGTGTTCGCCATGAGTCTCGTCATGTCGGGCCTCTCCGAGTCGTTCCCGTCCGAGATTTCCCGTTTCCTCGACGTGCTGAACGGGCAGAGCTACCTCGCCGCCTCCGGCGAAGCCGGCCCATTCACCTCGACCACCGTCGTCGCCACCGAGAATGCGCCCGAGGATGCGCCGATGCTGTTCTGGAGCGCAACCGTTCCCGACGGCGACACGGTTCGCCAGGCCGCATTGGTCGGACTGCCCATCGGCTGGTCGATGCCCGTGGCCAACGGGCGACAGATCCGACAGGATGGCGAAGCCCTCGTCGACTCCTCGCTCGGGCTGGACGTCGGTGGAACCCTGGTCCTGGGTGAGCGTCGTTTCCGTGTGGTCGGCACGACCTCGAACCTGACCCTGTTCGGCGGTCAGCCGCTCGTGATCCTCACGATCACCGACGCGCAGACCAGCCTGGCCGCGGGAGCGCAAATCACCCGCGCGTTCGTCTCCCCGGTGGCGCCCGACCAACCGGCCCCCACCGGGCTCGCGAGGTTCTCCCGCGACGAGACGGCCGAGGATCTCCTGCGTCCGATCGGGAACGCCGGCGATGCGATCATCTTCGTCAAGCTCCTACTCTGGCTGGTCGCGATCTGCATCGTCGGTTCGGTCGTCTTCCTGTCCGCACTCGAACGCGGCCGCGACTTCGCCGTCTTCAAAGCCACCGGCGTCAAGAGTTGGCAGATGGGAATGGGCCTAGCCGTCCAGGCGGTCGTCCTGACACTCCTGGCATCCCTTGTCTCGATCGGTCTCGCCTTTCTTCTCGCCCCGCTGTTCCCCATGCCGGTCGCGATTCCCACCGACGCGGCCGTGACGCTCCCGATCGTCGCGGTCGGCGTCGGACTGCTCGCGAGCCTCGCTGGGCTGCGTCGCACCGTCACCGCGGACCCCGCCCAGGCCTTCGGAGGTCAGTGACGTGCCTGCCCTTGCAATCGACGACGTCACCGTGCGCTACGGAAAGGGCGACACCGAGGTCACGCCGCTCGACGAGTTCGCGGCGGATGTATCCGAGGGAATGCTCGCGGTCCTGCTCGGACCGTCCGGCTGCGGGAAGACAACCCTGCTCTCATGTGTATCCGGGATCCAGCGACCGACGGCCGGCCGGATCGCATTCGGTGACATCGACATCACCGCGCTCGACGCGGCCGGCCTCAACGAGTTCCGCCGCTCGACGGTCGGGATCGTGTTCCAGGGGTTCAACCTCATCCCCTCGTTGAACGCACTCGAAAACGTCATGGTGCCGTTGCGCGCCGCGTCCGTGCCGCGCGCGAGAGGCGCGGCGCCGAGCCGCGGAGTTGCTCGAGGAGGTCGGTCTCGGCGAACGCATGGAACACCACCCCCAAGGGCTCTCGGGTGGTCAACAGCAGCGGGTGGCGATCGCGCGGGCGCTGGCTCATGACCCGCCGCTGATCGTGGCCGACGAGCCGACGGCGAGCTTGGACCACGTGCAGGTCGAGGTCGTCCTGCGGATCCTGCGTGGCCTGACCCAGCGGGGACGAACCGTGCTCGTCTCGACCCACGACACGCGCCTCATTCCGCTCGCCGACCAACTCATCGAGATGCAGCCGCACGCGACGCCAACTGCCGGCGGTCCGCGGATCGAGATCACGATCGCGCCGGGCGAGGTCGTGTTCCGACAGGAGAGCATCGGCGACCGCATCTACGAGATCGTCGACGGGTCGGTGGCGATCGAGCGCGAACACTCCGATGGCACCGTGCACGTACTGGCCGCCCTCGGCCCGGGTGATCAGTTCGGTGAGATGGGACCGCTGTTCGACCTCCCCCGTTCCGCGACCGTGCGGTCCACGAGCCCGACCACGCTCATCGGCTACACCGTCGACGGATTTCGGAATGAGTTCGGCGGCGAGCGCCTGATGGCGTTGGTCGCACAAACCGCGGAGAACGAACGTGGACGCGCCGACACCTGAGGTCGCGGCGGGTCCGCTCAACCAGGTGGGCTGGAAATTGCCGCTATCTGTTGGAGTGCGAACTCGACGATCTCGCCATCGCTGAGAGTCGCGCCCCGGCGCACCGCCGCCGCGAACGCGCTCGCCCCGAGCTGCTCGCGTAGCTCCTCGACCAGCGTGCTCAGGTGCTCGGCGTCCGCGGCCTCGAACGGGAGGGCGTACGCCGCGCCCGCCGCGCTCGAGCGCTCCGTGCAACGTCGCCGCGCCAAGATGCGCGTGGAGCTGCACCAGGATCCCGAACACGTGCCGCAGCGACAACCACTGGTTGGCCCAGTCCCCACCCCGGTACCACAGCTCCACCACATCGGCGTAGCGCGCCAGCGCCTCCCGGGGCTCGCCCTCGCGAGCCCGCAACCAGAGCACTTCGGTGAGCGCGAACGCCTGAATCCAGCGATTCCCCGCCGACTCGGCGAGTTCGACCGCTCGGCGCAGGTGCTCGGCCGCCTCGGTCGGGCTGGTGGATTCCAGCGCCAGGCCCAGCGCGTAGCTGGCCTGCGCACGCGCAGTCGGTGAACCCGACGTGTCGGCCGCGGCGCGCGCCTCCCCGGCGAGTTGGGCACCTTTCACGTACTCGCCCAGGCTCGTGTGGGCAACGGATCGCATGTAGAGCGCATGGGCCAGTCGTCCGGCTGATCCCTGCCGGGCCGACTCGATCATCGAGTCCATCCGGTCCGTCCCGCGTTCCGCTTCCCCCCGGTAGAACCACGCGTTCCCAAGTGTCCGCTCACCCAGCCCCGACCCGTCCACTCCCAACCGTTCGGCGGCCGCCAGCGCCCGCTCCCCCAGTTCGATTGCCCGCTCCAGGTCGCCGCGTACGAACGCCCCATACGCCACCGTCGCGACGACGACGGGGTAGCGATCGTGCTCCTCGGCTCCGGGCATCGCGCTCGCTGTTTCCGCCCACGCGATGACCTCGGCGTGCATGCAGCGAAACGCGTACTCCCGCAACGCGGCGACCATTCGGAGTCCAACGTCAACGTCGGTGCGTTCGACCGACCAAAGGTGGGCCAACCGAAGGTTGGCGTGGTCGGCATCGAGGGCGGCCACCGCCGCAGGTTCCTCCGGGCCGGCCAGCGCGGTGGCACTGCGTTCGGCCAGGTCCAGATACCACTGCGCGTGCCGGTGACGCACGCCGACCCGCTCGGACTCGGCCAGCCGATCGCGGCCGAATTCGCGCAGTGTCTCCAGGAGTCGGTAGCGGGGTAGGGAATCGTCAACCAGCTGCACCATCGACTTGTCCACGAGATTCGCGAGCAACATCGAGACCCGGGCTGCACTCATTTCGTCGTTGCCGCAGACACCCTCCGCGGCATCGAGCCCGAAGCTGCCTGCAAACACGCTGAGTCGACCGAAGAGGCGCTGTTCCTCCGGCTCCAGCAAGTCGTAGGACCAGGCGACGAGATCCACCAGGGTCCGGTGGCGCGGGTCCATTGCGACTTGGGATCCGCCGAGGATCTCGTAGCGACCGTCGAGCCGCGCCGCCAGTGCCGACGGGCTCAGCGCCCGGATCCGCGCCGCGGCCAGTTCGATCGCGAGCGGGAGACCGTCGAGCCGACGCACGATCTCGGCGATGGCGTCGAGCTCTGCCGCGGCAGGCGCGAAATCGGGCCGCGCCGCCCGGGCACGCTCGAGGAACAGCGCGACGGCCGGGGCGTCGGCGACCTCGTCACCAACTGCTCCGAGGCCGAGTGGCCCAACGCGCCAGACCTGTTCGCTCGTGAGTCCGAGTACTTCGCGACTCGTTGCCACGATCATGACCTCGGGGCACAGACTCAGGATCCGATCGGCGAGTGGTGCGACCGAGGCTCGCAGATGCTCGCAGTTGTCGAGGACGAGCAACGCGCGTCGCGACCGCAGATACTCGATCAGCGTCTCCTCGATGGAGAGATGTTGGCGCTGCTGCACGTCGACGACGTTCGCGATGGCCGCCACCGTCGACGCCGGGTCGTAAACCGACGCGAGTTCGGCGACGAAGACCTCGCCGGCGAAGTTCTCCCACTGGTCGTGGGCCAGCCGCTTGGCGAGCCTCGTCTTGCCCACCCCACCCGGACCGGTGAGCGTGACGAGCCGATCCGCCTCGAGCATCCGGTTCAACGCCTCGAGTTCCGCCTCCCGGCCGACGAGGTGCGTCGTCTCCCCAGGCGGTCGGCGCGGTCGGGTGACCCGCGGCACCGCGGCCGTCGGCATCAGCGTCGGGTCGTCGTTGAGAATCCGGGACTCGAGGTCGCGGAACGTCGGCGACGGTTCGAGCCCCAGCTCCTCTCGGAGTTGGCGCCGATAGTCGTCCGCGTGCCGGAGGGCCTCCGCGGTCCGACCACTGCGGTAGAGCGCGACCACCAGCTGTTGGTGGAGTCGCTCCCGCAGCGGAGACTCGGCCACGAGCGCATCGATCTCACCGACCAGTTCGCCGTGTTCGCCCATGGCGAGACGCGCGTCCAGCAGATCTTCGCGGGCGTTGGCCCGGAGCTCCTCCAGGCGCACCGCCTCGGCCCTCGCCCAGTCGAACTCGGCAAACTCCTCGAACGCCGCGCCCCGCCAGCACTCCAGCGCCGCCCGCAGTCCTTCGGCGGCGGCCGCCGGATCGTCGGTCCGCTTGGCCCGCTCACACAGCTCGACGAATCGAGCCGCGTCGACCGTTTCGGCGCCGGCTTGCAGGATGTATCCAGGCGGCCGAGCGACGATGTCGGCGTCGGGGCGAAGCAGCTTGCGCAACCGGGAGATGTTGCTCTGCAGCACCCCATTCGGGTCCGCCGGCTGCCGATCGCCCCAGAGTTCGTGACCGAACCGGTCGGTCGAGACGACCTCGCCGCTCCGAGCGACGAGCAACGCCAGCAGCAGCCGGGGCTTCGGCCCACCGATCGCGATCGGTCGGCCGCCGCGCACGACCGAGATGCCACCGAGGACCCGGATCTCGAGATCGTCCATCGGCCCATTGTTGCAAGCACGCTTGCAAACCGCTTGCAGCGCCTACACGGGCACTGCTCGCGACCTGCAGCCAGCCCGCAATGACGGTCCTGGAAGCTGCTGAGGCAAGCAACCACCGACGGTTCGGACCAAGCACCTCGGCCGAGCCCCGAAACCGGAGGAATCATGACCACCAACGAAACACTCGTGAACCCGAACCAGGCACTCTGGGAGAAGGGCGACTTCACCCGCATCGCGGAAAGCATGCAGACCAGCGGTGCCGAGCTGGTCGACCGCATCGGCGTCGAGGCGGGCACGAAAGTGCTCGACCTCGGCTGCGGCGACGGCACGACCGCGATTCCCGCGGCCCGGACCGGCGCGGACGTCCTCGGCGTCGACATCGCCCGCAACCTGGTCGAAGCCGGGAACCGTCGGGCGGCGGCGGCGGGACTGACGAACCTGCGGTTCCAGGAGGGCGACGCGTGCGGTCTGGTCGACCTCACCGACAACTCCTTCGACCTCAGTCAGAGCATCTTCGGTGCGATGTTCGCGCCGAAGCCGTTCGACGTCGCCAAGGAACTCGTCCGGGTCACGAAGGCCGGCGGGCGCATCGTGATGGGCAACTGGATCCCCGGCGACCCGACCCTCGTCGCCCAGATCCTGCGGATCAGCTCGGCCTACTCGCCGCCACCGCCCGAGGGCTTCGTCAGCCCCATGACCTGGGGTCTGGCCGAACACGTCGTGGAGCGATTCGCCGCCGCGGACATCCCGGCCGATCGCGTCGCCGTGCGAGCGCGACACCTTCCTCTTCGAGACGGCGCAGTCGCCGACCGAGTGGCTGGTGTCGTTTCGGGACTACTACGGCCCGACGATGAACGCGTTCGCCGCCGCCTCCGCGGCCGGCCGTGCGGATGAACTCTTCGCCGAACTCGACGCCCTGTTCAACGAACAGAACGAGAGTGAACTTCCGGGCACCACCCGGATCCCGGCGACCTTCCTGCGAGTCACCGTCGACGTCTAGCGGCACGCGGATCGAGGGAAGCGCCCCCGGCGTGACCCTCGATCCGCCACTCCGCACAGGGACTCGCGACATCCAGCGAGATCCCCATGCCTTCACCACCTGCGCCCCACGACATCCACCAGCCCATCTGGCATCGTCGAGCCGTCGCCGACGACGACCCATGGAGGTCCCTTCCATGTCCATCACACCGAACCATGAACCGCTCCCTCGCCACCTTCTCGGGATCTGGCCCCACCCCGACGACGAGGCCTATCTCTCCGCGGGACTCATGGCCCGCGTCGTCGAGGCGGGCGGGAGCGTGACCGTCCTCACCCTCACCCGCGGCGAGAAGGGCACCGCGGATCCGAACGAGTTCGACCAGGAACACTTCGCGATCCGACGAGAACATGAGCTGCGGGCCGCGCTGACCGAGATCGGCGTCGACGACGTGCGCGTCGGTCCGTTCCGCGACGGCGAGTGTGACCTGGTCGAGCCGGAAACCGCGATCAGTCTCATCGCCGACACGATCCGGGCCGTCGACCCCGGGGCGATCGCGACCTTCGGACCCGACGGGATCACCGGACACCTGGACCACCGGACGGTCTCGGCGTGGGTGACCGAGGCCTGGCGACGCACCGGGCGGGACGCCGAGCTGCTCTACGCCACGATGTCCGACGAGTTCGTCGTCGCGAACGTGCCGCTGCACGATCGCATCGGACTCTTCGCCGAGCTGGCCGGCGGCCCGGCATCTCAGCCGACGTCGGAGCTGGCCCGGGCGTACGCGCTCGACGAGGTCGAGCTCAACCGGAAGCGGACCGTCCTGCGCCGCCACGCGAGCCAGACCGAACCCTTGGCCGAGCTGATCGGCGAGGCGACCTACCGGGCGTGGTGGCATACGGAGTGGTTCCGACGCCCGAGCCCGATGGAAGCCGACACCTGTGCCGTCTGCCGGCCGACCATCGGCCGTCGTGACCACGAGGTCCCGGCATGACGGCGGTTGCCCTCCCCCGAGCGACCGGCGGGCGCTGGCGCCTGGTTCGCAGCGGCGCACGCGACATCACGCCGCTGGTCGTCGGCGTCGCACCGATCGCCGTCGCCATTGGTGCCGCGATCAGCGCCGCGGACATCTCGCCCGTCGCCGGGTGGGCCGCCGGACCGCTCATCGTCGGCGGCGCGGCACAGCTGCTGACCATCCAGATGCTCGACGCGGGCAGCGTCCCGTTCGCCATCGTGATCTCGGCACTCCTCGTCAACGCCAGGGTCCTGGCCTACGGCGCGGCGCTCGCTCCCTGGTTCCGGGAAGCGACGCTCGGACAGCGTCTCCTCGTCGCGATCCCACTGATCGATCCGACGTTCTTCACTGCGACCGCTCGTTTCGAACGGGGGGACCTCGACCAGTCCGCCCGGCTCGCCTACTACGCCGGCGCCGGCGGGTTCCTGATGCTCGCCTGGATGGCGATCCAGGCACTGGTGGTCGCGGTGGGCAGCAGCCTGCCGGAATCGAGCGGTCTGCATCTGGCCGCACCCCTCGCCCTCGGCGGACTCCTCGCCAAGACCACCGTGGGACGACCGGCAACGGTTGCCGCAGTGGCCGCGGCGGGAGTCGCGGTCCTGGGAACGGCGTTGCCGTTCCAAATCGGCGCGTCGCTCGGCCTGGTCGCCGGCATCATCTGCGGGATGATCGTCCTGCGGCGCGCCGAAGACCGCGAGAACCAGGATGCTTCGTCATGACGGCGTGGCTCACCATCCTCGCCATCGGCATCTCCAGCTACGCGCTGCGCGGCGGCGATCCTCGTCACTGTGGCCGGACGGCCGGTGTCCGAGCGCGTCCTGGTACCGCTCGGGTTCGTTGGGCCGGCCGCGCTTGCGGCCTTGACTGCGGCCCTGGTCTTCACCCATGGCGGCGCGATTCGTCCCTTGCCGGCCGCGGAACTGGTCGCGGTCGTCGCCGGAACGATCGTCGTCCGGCGTACCGGCGCGGTGCTGCACGCCTTCGCCGTCGGACTGCCCGTCTTCTGGGCACTGACAGCGCTCGGGGTCTGAGCGGACCGAGCCTCACCTCGAAGGTGCCGTCAGGCGGACTCGGTATGGACTTTCGGCCCGGGCAGCGGCCCGCCCCAACCATCATCGTGGTCCTGAGATCCGGCCTCCGACCGACCGGACCCGGAAAGGCTTTCGTGTCCGCACGCATCTGCATCCTCGGAGCTGGTACCGGCGGGACTCTGACCGCCAATCGACTCCGCAAGGCCGTCCCGGACGCGTTGATCACCGTCGTCGACGAGAACGACCGGCATATCTACCAACCGGGGCTCCTGTTCGTACCGTTCGGGCTCGCGCATCCGGAGGACATCGTGCGGCCCCGCGGCAAGCAACTCCATCGCGGGATGGAGTACCACACCTCGAAGATCGACCACGTCGATATCGCGACCCAAGAGGTCTTCCTGACCAACGGGACCACGCTCGACTACGACGTCCTCGTCGTGGCGACGGGCTCGCGGCTGGTCCCAGAAGAGACCGAGGGGCTCACCGGCCCCGGTTGGATGGAGAGTGTCTTCACCTTCTACGACCTCGAAGGCGCCGCCGCGCTCGGAGCGAAGTTGGCCGAGTTCGACGGCGGACGGGTCGTGGTCAACGTGGTGGACATGCCCATCAAGTGCCCGGTCGCGCCGCTCGAGTTCTGCTTCCTCGCGGACTGGTACTTCCACGAACGCGGCATCCGCGACCAGGTCGAACTCACGTACGTCACTCCACTGGACGGGGCGTTCACGAAGCCGACCGCGTCCGCGCAACTCGGCGGGATGCTCGCCGAGCGGGGCATCGAATTGATCACCGAGTTCAATACCGGCGAGGTCGACGGCGAACAGGGACGGCTCGTGAGTTACGACGAACGGGAGGTGCCGTTCGACCTCGCCGTGGTGATCCCGGTGCATTCCGGTGCCGAGTACGTCGGCCAGTCTCCGGGGCTCGGCGACGCACTCGACTTCGTGGTGACGGACCCGCACACGCTTCAGGCCGAGGTCGCGCGCAACATTTTCGCCATCGGGGATGCCGCGAATCTCCCGGCATCGAAGGCCGGATCCGTCACGCACTTCGAAGGCGAGGTGCTCGTCGAGAACATCAAGAGCTTCCTCGAAGGCGAACCGCTCGAGGGCGAGTTCGACGGCCACGCGAACTGCTTCATCGAAACCGGTTTCCACAAGGCGATGCTGATCGACTTCAACTACGACACCGAACCGGTGGGTGGGCACTTTCCCGCTCCGGTGGGCGCACCACTGCTCAAGGAGTCCCGGCTCAACCACCTCGGCAAGCTGATGTTCCAGTGGTTCTACTGGCACAACCTCCTTCCCGGTCGCGACATCCCCGGCATCGGACCGGACATGCCCACGGCCGGCAAGCACCTCCCCGACCCGCACTGATCACGAAAGGACCAGACATGCCCACCGCCACCCTCGCCGGTGTCGACGTCACCGTGAACGACGACGGCTTCTTCGAAGACCCGAACCAGTGGACCGAGGCGATGGCGGTCGACCTCGCGAAGGAAGCCGGCATCGACGAGTTGACCGACCAGCACTGGCAGGTCATCAAGTTCATGCGTTCCGAATTCTTCGACAAGGGCACCGGGCCGACGGTCCGTGTCCTCGGCAAGACCTCGGGTGTCTCCGTCAAAGAGCTGTACCAGCTGTTCCCGAAGGGTCCGGCGAAACTCGCCGCCCGGATCGCCGGGATCCCCAAGCCCCGCGGCTGCATCTGAGCTGTCCCACACCACCACGGAAGGAACTCGCCATGGGTGACACCATCGAAAAGGTGTCGATCGTGATCTCGAAGGGATCCCTCGAAGGGATCTACCCCGGCCTGATCATGGCCAACGGGGCGCGTGCCGAGGGGATCGACGCCAACCTGTTCTTCACGTTCTTCGGCCTCGACGCGATACACAGGAAGCGCGTCGAGCACATCAAGGTCGCCACGGTCGGGAATCCCGGCATGCACATGGCCACGTTCGTGGGTGTACTCCCGGGCATGTCGGCGCTGGCGACCCACATGATGGAGAAGAAGATGGAGGCGCTCGACATCCCGCCCATTGACGAGTTCATCGAGATGATCGGTGACACCGGCGCGGGGATGTACGCCTGCAAGGCGTCGGTGGACATGTTCGGGTTGAGTCAGGACGACTTCGTCGAGCAGGTACAGGACATCATCACCGTCGGCGAGTTCTACGACCAGGCGGCCGGCGGTCAGATCATCTTCACCTGATTGGCCGGCGCGTCGGCTAGGCCTCGTAGTTCCCGTACCGGATCGGAGTCCGGAAGCGTCGAACGGTCGGGTGCAGCTGCGATGCGGCTCCCCGGGCGCGGTTGCCCATACCGGCGATCATCTCGCCGATCGCGTGGGCGTGGTGCGGACTCTCGAGGTGGCGGATCGCGGGACCAAACTCGACGACGCTCGGCTCTTCCCGGTCGCCGTAGTCCCCGAAGACCGGATAAATGACGGCGCCGGCGCGCACCGCGTCGTAGAGATCCTCACGCGTGCCGTGGGCGAACGGCTCCATGACGACGAATCCGTGCGCGTCCTTCGCATCGCGGGAACCACTGCCGGCTTCGATCACGACGTGACCGTGGTCAGAGGTCATGAGGTTCATGAACTCTGACCGCGTCCGCGCGTTCTGACGGCGCCGGAAGTTCCGCACCCGCCGGTTGAGATCCTCGTCGGTGATATCACCTTCGTTGACAGCCTCCCCTCCGCTCACGGGGAAGGTCTTCAGCACGTTGGCCACCTTGCGCAGCACGTCGTCAATGACATTCAGCCCCATGACCTCGAGGTAGCCGAGGAGCCGACCGATCATCAGCGTCGTGCGAGTGTCGAGGCGGTCGAAGCCGGACTGCTGTGCCGCTCGCGTCAGGTAGCCGAGGTTGAACCCGACGTCCTGGAACTCGAGGTGCGAGCCGACGAAGATGAACGACTGCCCGTCGACCAATCGCTCGAAGAACTTCTCGCGCTCGGTGAACCGAGCAAAAGCCTCGATGTTTGCCGCCGCGTGGTCTCCGTGCAGGATCTCCAGCAGCGCGAGCGCGCCTTCGGACTCGGCCGCCGACATCGGCGTCGAGCGCAGGAACGCCTGATCGTGATTGATGGCGTCGCGGCGGGGCGTCGCGGTCATCGCCTCACGCGGGACCGGATTGAAGATACTCTCGAACTCGACACCGCCGACACGCTGGGCCGACTCGTACAGGACCTTGTCCAGCTGCCGATGCACGCCGAACATCTCGTGCAACTGATCCGCGGCGGCATGGAACAAACCACCATCAGGGCGGGGCGGACCGTGGAACGGTCGATCCTCGTCGCTCGTCATCGTTCTCTCCGCGCGGTCGGGGTCGTGAGCGGGCAGGTGCAGTCTCGCGTCCCACCAGGCGACCGGGGTGGCACTCCGCCCCCGGTGCCGCACGTGCGACACTGCCCACCCTTGACCACGAGACTGCGGAGCCGACGAATAGTGCGACGACTGCACAGTGTGAGCTTGGTGATCGGTCTGATCGGCGTGATCCTGCTTTCTGGCTGTTCCTCGAGTGACGACGCCAGCACCGAACCGACGGCGACCACGGGTATCGCCACCGGCGCGGACCCACGGCCGGCGCTCGACGACAACGTCGCACTTCCGATCGTGTTCGTGCACGGCTTCGCCGGTTCGGCACAGCAGTACGAGTCCCAGGCGATGCGCTTCGCCGCCAACGGATATCCCCAGGACCGGATCGTCGGGTACGACCACGACGGGGCCGGGATGGACATCGAGGGTTACACGGCCGGCGTCTCCGAAGTGATCGACGCCACTCTCGCGAAGTTCGACACCGAAGAGGTGTACCTGGTCGGTCACTCGCGTGGCACCTTCGTCTCCACCGCGTACCTGAGCGAACCGGCCAACTCAGCCAAGGTCGCGAAGTACATCGCCATCGACGGCGCCGTTTGTCCCGACACTGTTCCCTGTCTCGCGCCGACGCAAGAAGGTCACCCGGGCCAGTCGCACGTCGAGGTGGCGACCTCACCTGAGTCGTTCGCCGAACAGTACGAGTTCCTCCTCGGCGAGAGGCCGCAGGTCGTCGACATCGTTCCGCAGGTCGAACCGGTGGAGATTTCTGGTCGCGCGGTGAACTTCCCCGCCAACACCGGCCGCGAAGGCACCCTCGACATCTGGTCCGTCGACCCCGAGACCGGACATCGCACCGAGGACGCGCCGCTGACCTCGTTCACACTCGGAGCCGACGGCGAGTTCGGGCCGGTGATTCTCGACTCCGGTGCGCACTACGAGTACGCGATCTCGGCGGAGAACACACCGGTGGTCCACCACATCTACCTCCAGCCGTACGTGCGGAGCAGCCAGCTGGTGCGGCTGCTGTCGTCGGGACCGGACGGCGCGACCCGGATGAACACGAATACCGGCGAGGATCACGCTGCGGTCATCGCGATCCGCATGCGCGAGTGGTACGCGACCGACGACACGGACGTGGAGGGCGACCAGCGCGACGTACTAGAAGTCAGCGTGAACGATGAGACCGAGCCGGTAGATGTCATGCAGGACTACGTGGGCAACGACGCGATCGGACTCCACGTCCATGACGATGCCGACACTCCGGGAGCGACGACCGGACTCGGGCTTCCCTACTTCTCCAGCCAGCCGTTCCAGAGTGGTATCGACGTGTTCCTCCCCGCGTCGCCCACCGGTGACGGCACGGTCACGGTGAGAAACGTGCCACGCGGCGACAAGAAGCGCGTCCAGGTGATCAACGTGCCGAACTGGCCGTCCGCTACGAACGCAATCAGCGTCGTATTCACCGACTACCCGATCGACTGACTCGGGCGACGAACCGATCGTCAGGTGAGCCCGGGAGCGCCGGTCGCGCCCCGCGCCTGCCAGAACCCGTTGAGCGCCTCTTGCATACGGACGTACCAGACGATGTTGCCGATCAGTGGAAGCAGGAACCACAGCCCCCAGAGTGTCGTGATCGGTGGCTCCGCGCCCGCTTCTCGATACATCTGTTCGACCTCGCCGGCCATCAGGAACATGGTGACCGGCGAGATGAGCAGGGTGATGAGGAGGTAGCCGACGCCGCCAAGACCCTCTCGGCGGTAGTTCTTGAGTTCCTCCCCGTTCAAGTAGGACCAGATGATCGTCCAGAGTCCGCAGGTCACCAGGCTCACGACAATGGTCAGCCCGGTCGATCGAGGCCGACCGATGGGACCTGGTGCCCCGGCGGGAACAACTTCGGGCGGCGGCGGAGGAGCCGGAGTATCTGTCATTGGAGCAGTATGAGCGCCTACCAGACGCGAGACAAGGATCCTGAGGTGCTGGTCGCCGAGAGCAGGTCGAGCGCCTCGCCGATGGGCATCGGCCGAGCGAGCAGGAATCCCTGAATGTGATGGCAGCCGAGTTCCTCGAGCGCCACCCGCTGTTCGGGGTACTCGACGCCCTCTGCCACCGTCATCAGGCCGAGCGTCTGCGCGAGCTGCATGATTGCGACGACCAGCCCCCGCCCGCCGGCATCACGTGCGATGTTGTCGATGAAGCTCTTGTCGATCTTCAGAATGTCGACCGGGAGCTCGGCGAGCGAGGCCAACGACGAATAGCCGGTGCCGAAATCGTCGATCGCGACCACGATGCCGGCTCGCCGAGCGAGTTCGAGAGCGGCGAGCACGCGTCCGGCGTCGCGGCCCAGTACCGATTCCGTGACCTCGAGGACAAGCGCAGTGGGTTCGAGCCCACAGTCACGCAACGTGTCAGTCACGAGGTCCATAAAGTTGGGATCCTCGAGTTGAAACCTCGAAACGTTGACCGACACCGTCGGGGGCCGACCCCGAGTCCGGCGACGCCACTCGGCTGCATCCGCGCATGCGGTCCCCAGGACGGTCCGGCCGAGCTCGCCGATGAGGCCCGCCTCTTCCGCCAGCGGAATGAAGAGATTGGGTGGAATCCGGCCGCGCGTCGGGTGGTCCCACCGGACGAGCGCCTCGAAACAACAGATCTCGTCACCATCGAGATCGAACACCGGTTGGTACTCGACGATCAGTTGCCCGAGTCTGATTCCCGCCCGGAGCTCCTGTTCGAGGTTCATCCGATCGACTGCCTGCGCGTGCATCGCCGGCTCGAAGACCCGGGAGCAGGCCTTGCCGGCGCGCTTGGCCTCATACATCGCGATGTCGGCATGGCTCACCAGCAAATGGGGATCGACATCCGGGCGGTCGGTGAGCGCGATACCGACACTCGCCCCGATCGAAACCTGCCGATCGGCCAGCTGGAGCGGTTCGGCGAGTGCGTCGATCACCCGTTGCGCAATGTGGCCGGCTTGGTCCGGGGCATCAAGATCGTCGAAGACCATCGCGAACTCGTCACCGCCCAACCGGGCAATGGTGTCGCAGCCGCGGAGCTGCAATCGGAACCGTTGCGCGACCTCGATGAGTCAGCGCGTCACCAACCACGTGACCCAAGCTGTCGTTGACATGTTTGAACGCGTCGAGATCGACGATGAGCACCGCGACGTAGCCACCGACCCTCGCCCGACGCTGGATCGCCTGATCGAGGCGGTCGTTGAACAGGGTGCGGTTCGGCAGCCCGGTGAGGGGATCGTGGGTTGCCTGCTCGAGCAGCTTGTCCTGACGTTCGAGCGCCAGCCGCTCATTCCGCTGCGCGGCCAGCAGCGCTTCACCGAGGATCCACAGCACGACGGCCAGGCACAACACCCCGACCAGGGCCACCGCGTGAGCCAGGCGAAGCTCGATGAGCGTCGGTGCGACTCCGATCTGCACCGCAACCTCTCCTAGGGCCACGGCGACGACGCTGCACCCGTAGGCCCACCGCCAGTCGGGCCGATGGGATTGCGCCAGCACCTGGGTCGCGCCGAGTGCGAAGCCGATGGTGAGGAACGATCCCCATCCGGTGGCGTAGAGCACCAGCGCGGTGGTGCCAGCCGCGGCGGCGAGCCGGGCCCGGTCGGCGCTGGACCTCGGCCACCGACGTTGGGCGATCCGGCCCCCCGCGTCGAACGCACAGGCGACCACGAGGAAGGCGAGGACCAGCCAGTACGGCGTCGCGGCGAGCAACCCACGCTGCTGGAGCCACCAGAACACCGCAAGTGCGCCAAGGGCGGCGACGTAGCCGCCGATCAGCGACAGTCGTCGCACCATGTGTCGGGATATCGACGGACTTCGACGCGGAACTGAGGGGAGATTCGCCCGTATCGTCGGGCATGGTCACCCAGCTACGGTCGGAGTGATGGGCGAGCGGCTCGAGCGAGCGATGGGGTACCCGTTCGCACGGCCGGGGGGCTCCTACATCGTCGATCCGGCGACCGGGGCGGTCGGCCGGTTCGACCTCGACGGGGACCCCGTCGACGGGCGCATCCCGGTGCTCGCGGTCGGCTCGAATGCCGCGCCGGAACAACTTCGACACAAGTTCGGTGCCGCGCCGGGGGCTGACGGTCCGATCCCGGTGACCGCCGTGGCGGTGAACGGGTTGGACTCGGTCTATGCCGCCCAGGTCGCTCGCTACGGCGCGATTCCCGCGACGGTGCAGCGAGCGCCCGGGGTCACGGCCCAGCTTCATGTCACGTGGCTCACCGACGAACAACTTGCCCGGATGAACGTCACCGAGGCGGTGGGCATTGCCTATGAACTCGAAGAACTCACCGACGTCCGAGCGGTGCCGGCACTGCCCGGCGGCGAACCACTCCGGTGCTACTGCGCGATCTCCGGCGCGCTGACAGTGGACGGTCAAGCCGTGCCGTTGGCGGCAATCGTCGCGCGGGGTCGAGAGCTCGAGGCCTGGGACGAACCCAGGATGCTCGGACACGTCGCGGCGCGGTTCGAACTCACCATCGAGGAGTTCGTCATGCGGGTCGCCGACGACTCATTCCGTACCCAGGTCAACAACACGCTGAGCGAGACCGGCCTGCCCTGGTGATGACGTACACCTGCGATCGGACCGAGTGACCGAGCGCGGCGCGCGCCGTCGGTAGGGTGCACACTCGAGCACTTGTGGAGGGGCAATGCCCGCGAACCAGCAACAGTCCGATGCGTGGAACGGGCCCGAGTCTGCGCACTACGTCGACCACGCCGACCGGTACGACCGACAGCTCGCGCCGTTCATGGACGCGCTGATGGACCACATTCGCCTCGAAGCATCGGACACGGTGCTGGACATCGGTTGTGGCTCTGGCGCGACCACAGTCGCCGCGGCTCGCGTCGCTCGACGCGCCGTCGGCGCCGACATCTCGGTGCCTCTGTTGACCCTCGCCCGAGAGCGCGCCGAGTCCGCCGGAGTCGGCAACGTCGAGTTCGTCATCGCCGACGCCCAGACTCACGATTTCGGGGCTGGCGCCTTCGATCGGATCATCAGCCAGTTCGGCATCATGTTCTTCGATGATCCACTGACCGCATTCAGCAACCTGCACCGGTCGCTCGCGCCGGGAGGTCGAGCGGTGTTCGTCGGTTGGCAGGGATTGAGCGCCAACGATTGGCTCATGGTCGTCGGCAAGGCCGTCGCCGAACATGCCGATCTGCCCCAGCTCGGCGGGCTTGCGGGCGGGCCGGGAATGTTCGCATTGCAGGATCCCCGTGAGACCGCGGCGCTTCTCACCGCTTCGGGATTCACCGAAGTCACGGTCGACGCGTGCACGCCGAGCCTGCTCGCCGGCGGCGGCGGTTCGGTCGACGACGGCGCGGAGTTCCTCCTTTCGACCGGCATGGTGCGCGGCCTCCTGGAGCGGGTCCCGTCCGAACACCGGGACTCGACGATGGCCGCGATCCGTGACGAGTTGGCCCAGCGCCACGAGCCGGGCGTCGGCGTCCGACTCGGTGCTGCGGGCTGGCTGATCGCCGCCCACGCCTGACGGGCGAGCCACGGTGCGTTCGTCGGTCGACACGGTGCTTCCGCACTGCGCCCTGACTACCGTGACCCCGTGCGAATCGGAGCCGACAGCGGCGGGACCTTCACCGACGTCGTCGGCGCGGACGGCCGCATCGTCAAGCTGCTCTCGACCCGCGCCGATCCCGGATCGGCAGTACGTGCGGGGGGGGCGGAACTCGCGCCCGACGGCATCGAGGTGCTGGCGCATGGCACGACGGTGGCCACGAACGCGCTGTTGGAACGCCGCCTCGCGTCGGTGACGCTCTACACCACTGCCGGATTCGCGGACGTCATCGAGATCGGCCGCCAGGACCGTCCCAGTCTGTACGACCCCTTCGTCGATCGGCCGTCCCCACTCGTCGCGCGCGACCGTCGCATGGAAGTCGACGAACGACTCGCGGCCGACGGTTCCGTGCTGCTCCCCTACCTCGCGGGCTCCGCACCCTCGGTGCCGGCCGACACCGAAGCGGTGGCGATCTGTTTCCTGCACGCCGACCTCGACCCGACGCACGAGGCGATACTCGCGGCTGAACTCCTCGCCGAGGGATTCGACGTCTGCGCCTCCCACGAGGTCTCGCCCGAGATCCGCGAGTACGAGCGGACCGTCACGACCGTCGTCAATGCAGCACTGCGACCGGTGTGTCGCCCGTACCTCAGCGGACTCATGGACGCCGCCGACGACGTGGTGGTCATGACCTCCGCGGGCGGTCTGCTCGACATCGACCGCGGTGCGGAGTTGCCCGCGACCCTCCTCCTCTCCGGGCCCGCCGCCGGCGCGCGGGCCGCGGCCGACGTCGCCCGCGCCTGCGGGTTCCCCGACGCGCTCAGCTTCGACATGGGCGGCACCAGCACCGATGTCTGTCTGATTCTCGACGGGGCCCCGGCGGTCACCGCGCAACACACCGTCGCCGGGTTCCCGGTACGACTGCCCTCGGTCGACATCCACACCATCGGCGCGGGCGGCGGCAGTATCGCCGGCGTCGACGCGGGCGGCGCGCTGGTCGTCGGGCCCGCCTCCGCCGGCGCCGACCCCGGTCCCGCGGGCTACGGGCTCGGCGGCGAGAACCCGACGGTCACCGACGCCAACCTCGTGCTCGGTCGCATCCCCGCGGACTCGGCGTTCGGCGCGGGCAGGGACGACAACCGCCGCCGACTCGACGTCGACGCGGCCCGCGTCGCGTTGACGCGCGCGGGAGTGGACGCCGCCGGGGTGGTCGCTGTGGTGAACGCGGGTATGGAGCAGGCGCTACGGCAGGTCTCGGTCGTTCGGGGTGTGGATCCCACCGGGCTCGCACTCATTGCCTTCGGTGGCGCGGGACCGCTGCACGCATGCGAGCTGGCTGAATCCATGGGCATGCGCACGGTCGTGGTGCCCGCGGCGGCTGGCGTGCTCTCCGCGGTCGGCCTCCTGATTTCACCCCGCCATCGCGAGCTGGCCCGCAGCTGGCCTGGCGGCGCGCACCTCGACGGGTTGGACGACGCGCTCGCGACCCTGGGCGCCGCGGCCCGGGCCGCGCTCGGCGTCGAGCCGTGCGCGGTCACCACCGCGGTCGATTGTCGGTACGCCGGGCAGAGTCACGACCTCCGCGTCGCCACGGTCGCGGACTTCGCCGTCGCGCACGAACAGGTGAATGGCTACCGGCGTGCCGACCCGATCGAGGTCACGGTTCTGCGCGCCGTCGCCGAAGCGCCCGCGCCGTGTGCACTGTCGGAGGTGCTTTCGAGCTGGGAAGGCCGGTGGCCCGAGCCAGTGGTCGGCCCGACGGTCGAGATCCGCGAGGACTGCACGATCTGGGTCCCCGCCGGGTGGACCGGCCGGGAGGGTCCGCTCGGATCCCTCGTCCTCACCCACACCTCCCAGGGAACCCCGTGAGCCTGGACCCCGCCGCGCTCCAAGTGCTCATTGCCCGGCTCAGCGGTGTCGCCGAGGAAATGGGCGCCGTCCTGCAACGCGCCGCGTTCAGCCCGAACATCAAGGAGCGCGCCGATTGCTCCGCCGCGGTGTTCGACCCGGCGGGCGAGTTGCTGGCCCAGGCCGAGCACATACCCGTGCACCTGGGTTCCATGCCGGCGTCGGTCGCAGCCGTGATCGCCCGCTTCGACGGTGGTGACGATGCCCTGGCGCCGGGTGAACAGGCGGTGGTGAACGATCCGTATGCGGGTGGGACCCATCTCAATGACGTGACGGTCGTCGCGCCCTGTCACGTCGACGGTCGGCTGGTCGGCTGGGTGGCCAACCGCGCGCACCACGCGGACCTCGGCGGCGCGGCGCCCGGCTCGCTGCCGGCCGACGCGATCGACATCGCGCAGGAGGGGCTGCGGATTCCGCCAGTCCGACTGACACCGGAGGTGCGGGACCTCATTGTCGCGTCGTCGCGCACACCGGTCGAGCGCGCGGGCGATCTCGACGCGCAGGTCGGCGCGAACATCGTGGGGATCGCGCGGCTGGCCACACTTGTCGACTCCCCGTTCGCCGAAGTGGTCGACTACGGCGAACGCCGAGTCCGCGCCGCGCTCGCCGAGTTGGGAGACGGCGAGTGGAGCGCGACCGATGTGATGGACTCCACCGGACCGCGCGCCGACCAGCAGCAGCCCGCGGTGATCCGGTGTCGGATCGAGTCTTCGGACGGTCGACTCGTCTTCGACTTCACCGGGACCGATCCACAGTCGTCGGGCAACGTCAACGCGGTCGAGGCGGTCACCGCCTCGTGCGTCGCGTTCGCGCTGCGGAGTGCGCTCGACCCGACGCTGCCGGCGAACGCAGGCGCGATGCGACCCGTAACGGTCGTCGCGCCCGAAGGGACGCTGGTCGCGGCGCAGTTCCCGGCCGCGGTCGGCGCCGGCAACGTGGAGGTGAGTCAGCGGATCGCCGACGTGTGCTTGCGGGCGCTGGCCCTGGCCGTACCCAGCCAGGTGGGTGCGGCTTCACAGGGAACGATGAACAACCTGCTCGTCGGCGGGAGCGGCGCGGAGGGCGCCGAGCCCTGGGTGTATTACGAGACCGTCGCCGGTGGCCAGGGCGGACGGCCGCCCACGCTCGCGGGGATGAGCGGTGTGCACACCGGGATGACCAACACCCGCAACACCCCGGTCGAAGCGTTGGAGCGGGCGTTCCCGCTGCGGGTGTTCCGCCAGCGGCTGCGCCGAGCGAGCGGTGGCACGGGCGCGGCGCCAGGCGGCGACGGGTTGGAGCGGGATCTCGAGGTCCTGGTCGACGCGACGGTCTCGCTCATCACCGAACGACGCTCCTCGCAGCCGTGGGGCCTCGCCGGGGGCGACCCGGGAGCAGTCGGCGAGAACTGGCTCCTCCCCGGCGGCGACGAGACCCACGCCGAGCGCCTCGCCGACAAATGCACCCTGCACCTGCGCGCCGGCGACGTCCTGCGCATGCTCACCCCCGGCGGCGGCGGCTGGGGACCGTCGCGAAACGTCTGACCGCTCGGCGGCGTCGGAGCATCCCCCCGATGTTCACGGGTCGTCGGTAGCGTTTCGCCACTTTCCAAAGGGGGACGGTCATGCTCGCAGCAGACAACACCAACCTCGTCGGCGCGTACATCGCGATCGGCATCATCGGCTATCTGCTGGTGGCCTTCGCCTATGTCGGGATCTTCCGCAAGGCGGGCCAGCCCGCGTGGGCCGGGTTCGTGCCGATCGTCAACATCTACTTTCTGTTGAAGGTCGTCGGACGCCCGGGGTGGTGGCTGCTGATCATCCTGCTGGTCCCGTGCGTCGGGTTCATCTTCCTACTCGTCGCCGAGTACGACCTGGCCAAGAGCTTCGGCCACGGCGTCGGGATGTGGCTGGGGATCGTGTTCCTCCCGATCATCTTCCTGTACGTCCTCGGCTACGGCGGCTCGGAGTACCGCGGTCCGGTCGCCGCGCCCGCGGCGTAACTGCGGGCCGGGGCCCCGTTCAGGGGACCACGAGAATCTTGCAGTGCTCGTCGGGGTCGGCCAGCGCGGCGAACGCGCCGGCCACCCCGTCGAGACCGACCTCACCGGTGATCATCGGCGTGACGTCGATCTCACCTTCGGCAATGTGGCGGAGCGAGGCCGCGAACTCGGTCGGGTCGTACGCGAGCACGAAGTGGATGCTCAGTTCCTTGCTGATCCCGTAGAACGGGTGGAGCGTGTCGGGGGGCATGCACACGCCGACCACGACCACGCGGCTGCGCGCCGGCGCGACGCGCAGGATCTCGTCGAGGATGCCCGGTACGCCGATCGCCTCGAACACCACCAGCCCGCGCGCCCCGCCGGTGCACGCCCACGCCGCGAACGCCGACTCGTCGCGCGGATCGACCGCTTCATGGGCACCCAGCCGGCTGGCGATTTGACGGCGGGCCGGCGAATAGTCCGCGGCCACGATGTGCTCGACGCCCGCGAGCCGCAGCGCGGCGATCACCGCCAGGCCGACGGGGCCACAGCCGAGCACCACCGCGCCCTCACCGCGCTGGACCGCGCCGCGGTTCACGGCGTGGAGGCCGACGGCCATCGGCTCGGTGAGCGCGGCGTGGCGCGGGTCGAGTCCGTTCGGCACTTCGAGGAGGAGCGGCGCCGAGAGCAGCATCTGTTCGCCGTAGCCCCCGGGAACGTCGTTGTTGCCGACGATCGGCCGAATCCCGGTGGAGGTCAGAAGGACCGGCAACGACGTGACGAGGGTGCCGGGCGCGGGGCCGTCGGTACCGGGTCCGAGTTCCAGGACTTCGGCGGCGAACTCGTGGCCCATGAACACATCCGCGGCAAGGTCGACATCCGGCGCGCCGAGGTCGGGAACGCCTTCGAGGTCCGAGCCGAGGGCGAGCATGTCGGCGCCGTGCGTCGCGAAGTGCAGATCCGATCCGCAGATCCCGCACGCCTTGACCGCCACCAGCGCCTGGCCGAACTCGGGCACGGGTTCGGCCACGTCGTCGCGCAGGACCATACGGCCGTCGCGCAGTGCCGCCGCGCGGATCAGGCGTCCAACCCGGCGAGGAACTCGAGCAGCGCAGCGGTGACCGCGCCGGGCGCTTCCTGGTTGACCCAATGGCCGGCGCCGTCCACGATGACGTCGCCGCGGTGGTCGTCGAGGAACTCGGCTCCGGTACCGGGTGGCGTCATCCGCAGCACCGGATCACGCGCACCACCGACGAACAGCGACGGGACGCGGACGTGCGCGCCGGCGAGCGCCTCGGTCGTCGCCCAGTTGCGGTCGAGGTTGCGGTACCAGTTGATCGGCCCGGTGTAGCCGGTGCGGGTGAACGCGGCGACGTAGAACTCGAGATCCTCGGGGCTGAGCCAGGTCGGCAATCCCTCGGCCTCCGGGATCCGGTCGACGAATCCCCGCCCGTCGTTCGCCATGAAGCCCGGATCCGGGGGTGCGTCGTCGTCGGGCATCGTGGCCGCGAGCAGGCGTCGCATGGTGGTGGCCGGGGCCGCGCCGAGATCGGCGTCAGCGACGCCGGGCTCCTGGAAGTACACCATGTAGAAGAAGGTGTCGGGCAGCGCGGCGCGCAGCATCTCGATCGGTGCCATCGGTGGCCGCGGGATGAAGGGCACGCTCATCCCCACGACGGCGCGCACGCGCTCCGGCGCGAGCAACGCGAGGTTCCACACCACGATGGCGCCGAAGTCGTGACCGACGAACGTCGCCTGTTCCTCCCCCGCGTCGTCGAGGATCGCGAGGAGGTCGCCGGTGAGCGTGTGAATGTCGTAGTCCTCGACCGCGGTGGGCGCGGAGCTCGCGCCGTAGCCACGCATGTCGGGCGCGATCACTCGGAACCCCGCGGCGGCAAGCGGCTCCATCTGGTGTCGCCACGCGTAGCCGAGGTCCGGGAATCCGTGGGTGAGCACGACGAGCGGACCGTCGCCACACTCGGCGAGGTGGAGGCGGGCCCCGCCGGTGTCCAGCGTTCGAGTCGTCACGGTCATGCCGCCTCCTCCGCGAGCGCGGCGAGCAACTCCCGCCGGGCCGGACCCTCGCGTTCGGGGGCGGGAACGCAGCGGGGTCAGCCATGACCTCCATCACCCGTCCGAAGAACACCGGGTCGGCCATGAGGTCCTCGGTGGACGCGAGCAGATTCCAGAAGCGCATGAGCCCGCGGCCGATGATCGGGTCGGTCGCGCCGGCGGCGAACACCGCGGCCATGGCCTTGCCCGCGGCACCGCCGTCGGCGGCCGCGGTCGGAATCCCCGCAGGGTCCGCACCCATGCGGTCCATCTGGACCGCGAACTCGAACGACGGCGCGACCTCGCGCACTGACGCCGCTTCGTAGTCGCAACCGACAGCGGCGAGGTCGTCGGGATACGCGGCCAGCGCCGCGCCGAGCCGCAGCGCCTGTACCACCGCGAGCGAACAACCACGGCCGTAGAGCGGGTTGGTGCAGGTGTGCGCATCGCCGACCGCGGCGAACCCCGCGACGAGCGGCTCGCCCTGCTCGCCAGTAAAACGACGGATCCGGTTGAGCAGGCCACCCATCGGACGCACGCCGCCGATCGGTTCGAGCGGTCCGATCCGGAAGAACTGGTCGGGGCCCGGCAGGAGCCGGCACGCGCGCTCGAAACCGTCGGGATCGGTGAGAGCCTGGCGCAGCTCGGTGTCGTCGGGCCGGATCGCGAGCGTGATGGAGAGGGTGTCGCCGTCGCCGGGGACGCCGAGGTACTTCACGAAGGTGAGGTCGCCGCCGAGTTTCGGGTCGAGCGCCTCGCGTGCTTCCGCCGCGAGGTGGTACCAGCGGGTGAGGTACATCAGGCCACTCTCGTGCACCGTCTCGGTGACGGTCACGTCGTGTTCGGCCAACCATTCGGGGACCGGCGCGCGTCGGCCCATAGCTGCGACCACGAGGTCGGCGTCGTGGACCGAGCCGTCCTCGAGCCGGACGCCGGTGATGGTCGGGCTGCCGTCGCCGGTGTCGGCGAGGAGGCCGACGACAGGCGCGGCGGTCGTGATCGTCACCCCCGGTTCGGCGAGCGCGGCCCGGCGCAACACCCATTCGAAGGTGGTACGGCGCACGACGAGCACCGCCAGATCCTCGTCGCCGGGCTGCGGTTCACCGAGCGACGCCGTGCCGTTGAGCGTGTAACCGCCCGAGGCCATGAGCGCGTCGAGCACGTCGGGCAGGTGATCGCGCAGTTCCACGACGATCCGGGCAAGGAAGCCGTGGGTCTGATGCGCCTGCGGCGCGCCGGACCGCTCGGAACGGAACGCGGCTTCGGGGTCTGCATCTGCGGGCAGCGGGTCCCGTTCGAAGACCGTGACGGTGTGGCCCGCACGTCCGAGCACCAGGGCAGTTGTCAGCCCCCCGACTCCCCCACCGACGACGATTACTTCGGTCACGGGCCGCACCCTAGATCGAGCCGCGACGCCACCCGGCAGGCTGCGGGGTGGGGCCGCTTGCCGTCGCCGGCTGCATCGTGAAGGATCCAACGCGGGCGGCGAGCAGGGCGGGCGGCCCGGCAGGAGCGACAGGCATCGCTTCGTAGGCAGCGTCTCGAGCTGCGGCGCGCGTCGTCGCGGTTCGGGGAACCGGGAGGGATCACCATGGCAGGGAAGCAGCAACGATCGCGTCGAACCATCGCGGGACTGTTGGTGGGAGGCATCGCGCTCGCGCTCGTCGTCGCGCCGACCGCGGCCGGCGCGACCGGTGCGACCGGTGCGACCGGCGCGAATCAGCCGACGCCGATGGTCGCCTACGTCGGACCGATGGTCGGCGACGGCACCTGCCCGCCGAATCCCGAGTTCGACGCTCCTGACTTCCATCAGGTGCTCCTCGGCGTCACCTGGACCCAGCGCGGTCCGGCGGTGTTGGTGATCGACCTCTGCTACGTGTTCTCGGGCGCGCTCGGCGGCGCAAGCTCGACCGGGACCTTCTGGCTCAGCGACCGGTACGGCAGGTTGGAAGGCCACACGGCCGGCGTCATCGCCTATGGGAACCCGGACCGGATCTCCCAGACGCTGACGGTCGACCGCGGCACCGGGCGCTACTCGGGTGTGACCGGCACCATCGACTTCAAGGTGGACATCAACTGGGAGCCGACGGCCTGTGGCTGCCTCGGCTCACTCATGACCCCCGCGCTGCGGCGCGGCCGCTGAGCACGCCGGTCGACACCCATCGACGCATCCCAAGTTTGTGAACGCTCGGTGACACGTGCTTCGTCATGCCGCCCGCCGGCGATGATGGTCGGTACATTCACCAGCCATGAATGCGCTCCTCCAAGCGAGTCGCGGCCTGCCGATCCGGGAGCTGCAAGTCGGCGACGTGCTCATGTACGAAGGCCAGGAACAAGAGGCGCTGTTCGTCGTCGCGTCCGGGACGCTCCAGGTCACCCGCCAGGGTTCGGTCGTTGCGAGCATCAGCGAACCCGGCGCCGTGCTCGGGGAGACCGCGATGTTGCTCGGCACCACCCACGGCGCCACGGTGACCGCCACGTCGCCGGCGGTCGTCCATGTCGTCTCGGACATCGACGAGTTCATCCGGGGCGACAACGAGCGTCTCCTCGAGATCGCGGCGGATCTTGGCCCGTCGACTGGATCGTCTGTCCAGATACCTCGCCGACGTACGTCTGCAGTACGCCGACGCGGGTGGTCACCTGGGGCTGCTCGACGAAGTGCTGTCCGAGCTCACCTTCGGCCAGCAGACCAAGGTGGAATCCGGTTCCGAGCGCGATCCGGACCCGCGCTACTGAGCCGGACAGACGATGCAGCTACTGGTGGTCTCGGATCTGCACTACGCGCTCCCGCACTTCGACTGGGTGCTCGACCAGGCGGCCGACTTCGATGCCGTCGTACTCGCGGGCGACCATCTCGACATCTCGTCGTTGGTGCCACTCGAGTCCCAGATCGTGGCGGTACGGACGTACTTGCGCAAGATCGCCGAGATCACACCGGTGCTGGTCTGTTCGGGGAATCACGATCTGACCGCGCGCAACCACCACGGTGAGAAGAGCGCGCCCTGGCTCGAATCACTCGACGGGAAGGACATCGTCGGCGACTGGCAGACGCTCGACCGCGGCGACGTTCGCATTTCCGTGTTCCCGTGGTGGGACGGACCGGCGACCCGAGATGCCGTGGGACGCAAGCTGGCCGACGACGCCGTCGATCGGCCGACCAGGTGGGTCTGGATCTACCACTTCCCTCCCGAGGACGTGCCGGTGTCGTGGATCGGGTCGCGCCACATCGGTGATGCCGATCTCAACGGTTGGATCGAGACGCACCAGCCGGATCTCGTGCTCACCGGACACATCCACGACGCGCCGTTTCGCGACGACGGTTCTTGGATCAGCCGGATCGGAGCCTCGTGGGTAATCAACGCGGGTCGCTCCGCCGGGCCCATGCCCGCGCACACCATCATCGATCTCGACCGCGGCACCGCGAGTTGGTGGTCCGCCTACGGACGCGACGAGCAGGTGTTGTGGCCGGCCGCTGCCGAATCGGGGACCGGACCCTGGCCGACCGGGTAAGCGCCTCGTTCATCACCCGCGGCGGGCGTGCGCGAGCGCCATCGGCTGATCGACGACGACCTGGCCGTCGGTCACGAGCGGCGCCGCCGCGTCGACGAAGGCCCGTTCGAGCGCCGCCTGCGCGGCCTCCGGGGCCTCGGCGACGAACATCGCCAACGGGGTCAGGCTCACGTACTGCCAGAGAAACTCCTCCGGGGGCGGCAGAACGATCCGGGCAACGGCGACCTCCGCGGCGGGATCGGCGAACCCGGCGTCGGCCAGCAGCGTTGCGAGCACTGCGGGGTCGGGCATCGAGAACACCCCACGGACGAAGCCGCCGAGTTCTGCGCCGATGTGTTGGACGATCGCGCGCTCCATCAGTTCGAACAACGGTTGGATCGAACCTGGGGTGTTGACGACGATCCGGCCACCCGGTGCGAGTACCCGACGCATCTCGCGCAGCGCGGCCGGCTGGTCCTCCATGAACATCAGACCCATCTGGCACACGACGACGTCGTAGGCCGCGTCGGGCAACGGGAGCGCGGCCGCGTCGGCGACGTGCCACTCGACGGGGACGCCGTCGGCGGGGATCGCGGACTTGGCGACGTCGATCATGTCGGGAGCGACGTCGACGCCAGTGACCGCGCCGCTCGCGCCGACGCTTGCCGCGGCGGCTCGGGTGATCACGCCGGTGCCACACGCGACGTCGAGCACACGCTCGCCAGGAGTAATCGCTGCGATGCGGAGCAGGTCGGTGGCGACAGCCGTGCCGATCGTGGGTACGAAGTAGTGCTCATAGTTCTCGGCGGCGGTGCCGGTGTAGTTGCGATAGCTCGGTGCAGTCATGGCGAGGTTCCTCCTGGCGGATGATGGGCTGGGCGTCTACGGGCGGACCATCGGTGCCTCGGCGGCGTGGCGCACGCGCAGGTCGTCGTCCCATCCGCCGTTGCAGTAGGTGGTGACCGCGTGGATCCGGCCGTCGCGCACTTCGCAGAGGTGCATGCGGCGCGCCACCATTCGCCCGGCGGGCGTGTGCTGGGTCTCGATGTGCTCGGTGACGAACCCGGTGGCGGTCGGCACGGTGCGGATGACCTCGATGTCGACCGGACCTTCGGCGATGTCCTGCAGTTGCGCTGCGAACGCTTCGCCTGGTCCCTCGAACTGGAACCGCCACATCGGTGGCATCAGGTCGAAGAAGGTGTCCGGTGCGAACAGATCCGCGCGGGCGTCGAAGTGTGAGAAGCAGCGATGGAACCCGGCGCTGAGATCGTCGACCGTGTGCTGGTCGAGCGGAATGGTGGTGGATACGGACATGGGGATCCTCCTCGGTCGTCTCGGTGGTGCGGAGACGACGGTACGGAGATCCGGGCCGTCCGCCATCGCCCGGACACGCCATTCCAGGATCCTCGGCGTATGGGGTGAACCCACCATCGGGTCCGCGGGACCCGGGGCCGACGCCGTTCAGAGCAGGTCGTGCTCGTAGGCGTAGGCCGTCGCCGCAGCCCGGCTGGTGACACCGAGCTTGGCGAAGATGTTTTCGAGGTGGCGATTCACGGTGTGCGGGCTGATGACCAGTTCGGCGGCGATCTCGCGGTTGGTGCGACCTGCCGCGATGTGCGCGAGGACTTCCCGCTCGCGGGGCGACAGCAGTCCAGGGGCGTCGGCGCCCGCGGCGATCTCGTCGGGCGCGTCGGCGGCGAGGTCGGCGAGGTCTGGGCGCGCGCCGAGCGCGGCGAAGGTCTCGCGCGTGGCGGCGAGCTCGATGGCGGCAGTCACGCGGTCGCCGAGTGCATCGCAGGCGCGTCCGATCAGCACCGCGGCCTGCGCTCCTTCGTAGGGCATGCGCAAGGCGCGCCACGCGTCGGCCGCGGCACGGAGATCTCCGAGCGCGGCCAGCGTGTCACCGGAGTCGAGCGCAACGGCGCCGAGCGCCTGCTTTGCCGCCGCCTGCAGCACCGGCGACCGCAGCTCGGTCGCAATCTCGGCCAGCTCGACGGCCGCAGCACGGGCACCCTCGCCATCGTCGGTCGCGTGGCGGACCGCCACCGCAGCCGACAACAGCGCGGGCCTCGCGTACCGGGCAGGGGTCTCGGCCAGCGCGTGGTGGATGGTCGCGGCGGCGGCATCGGCGTTCCCACGACGGAGTTCAAGGAGGGCGAGCCCGGGCCCGGTCGGATGCCCGGAAGCACCTGCGCGCGTGTATTCGTCGGCCGCGGCGTCGAGCTCGCCACGAAGCCGGAACAGCTCCGCCGCCTGGTAGTGCGCGAGTCCCAGCGCCGGGTGCGGCGGGTCCTCGAGGCGGCGGCACGCCGAATCGGCGGTTCGCGTCGCCTCCTCCCAGCGCCCGGCCGCCTGCTCGACCTGCGAGCGGTGTACGAGACACTGCCCGCGGTACGGAACGAGGTCGGGCTGGCCGTCGCACCACGCGCCCAGGGCGTCGGTCCACTCCGACGCGCGACGCAGGTCGAAGAGTTGCATGCATTCGAGGATCACGGCGCAGTAGACGATGCCCGAGGCGACCGGTCCGATCTCGTTGCTCGTCACCGCGACCATGGCCTCGTCGAGACGCGGAATGCCGGCCGTGACGTCGCCGAGCGCAAGCAGCGCTTGGCCGTGGCCAAGGGTGGCGAGCGCCGTGAGGTCCGGGTCGTCGCATCGAGCGCCGACCTCGAACGCGTGAAGCCGCGAAGATCGCGGGCCCCCTCGGCGTCGCCGTCCTCCAAGGCCCCGAGCAATCGCGGAATCATCAGATAGCCCGCACCAGCACCGGTTCCCTCCTCGACAAGACCGGCGGCGCGCCCGAACCACCCTCCGGCCTGGGCCATCTGCCCGGTCATGAGGAGCCCGAACCCGAGCCAGAACGCGCACCGCGCTGCTTCATCCGAGGCTTCGGCCTCGACGTGTCTTCGGTAGGCGCGCTCCCAGGCTTGGGCACTCGGCCCGTCCCGACCGATGAGATACGCGGCGACCGCGACCCGCTCGCAGTCCGCGGCATCGAGCGTTTCGGGCTCGGTGGATACCAGCGCGTCGTACGCCGCCGCCCACTCCCGGCGAGCGAAGTGTTCGCGACCGGCGCCGAGTGGATTCACCATGGCGCCAGTCTGTCGCAACCACCGGGGCTCTGATCGTCCGGCGACGCGGCGGCCAGTGGAGTCAGGGCCATGGGTCGGATCTCCCGATTGCCTCCGCCAATGGCGGGAAATACCCTCGAACCATCGGACGAGGAGGGCCTGCATGAACCCCGTACTGCAAGAGACCGTCGACGCATTCCTTGCCCTGGTCGACGAGGCCGATGCACAAGATCGCGTGGAGGCAAGAATGAAGGACGCGATGGCCGATCCGCGAGTCGGCGACGCGATCGCTACCTACGACACGGTCAGGTCACTCGAGGACATGGCGATCCATCGTTCCGAAAAGCTCACGGTGCTCGTCGGCGTCCTGCCCTCCGGCTTCTCGGCTGGGCCCCACAATCACAACATCTGGTCGGTGGTCGGGGTCGCGGGGGCCGCGAGGACAACGAGTTCTTCGAACGTCGTGCCGGCGGACTCAAAAAGGTGGGAGAACGCAACGTCGAGGCGCCCGGCACGCTGGCCAACCCACCCGAGGCCATTCACGCCATCGCCAACAACGTCGACAGTCCGCTCTTCGCCATGCACGCCTACGGCGGCGACCTCTTCGCAACGCCGCGCAGCAACTGGGACCCCGACACCCACGACGAGATCCCGTTCGACTGGGAGAAGGTGAGCTCCGAGCTGCGCGACTGAGTGGCCCGGACGGGCGGCGGCTCAGGCCTTGGAGATGTCCACGACCAGACGGGGCGGGCCCGTGAGAGTCGTCACGCGGGAACGCCCGGGTGCGGTCGAGCCCGAGGGCCCACGCGCTCTGCCCCTCAAAGTTCTCGACGAGCCGGTATTGGAGGATCGTGGACACGTTCGTCGGCACGACATCGCGCGGGCCCGCGTAGCCGCCGCCCTCGGGCGACTCCATCCAGATGCCGAGCGACACCATCAGCACCGCATCACCCTTGATGGTCACGGGCAGACCGCTCGGCGAGAGCGTGATGGGCTTCGGGACGCTGCGCACCCAGTAACCCGGGAATTGGTAGCCCGCGGTGGACGGTCCGAGCTCGATGACGAAGCGGTCGTAGCAAGCGTGCGCCCCGGTACGGACGTCCTGACCGAAGAACGCGCTCATCCGGTCCGGGAACTGATCTCGCACCGGCGCCGTCGAGCCGATCCGCGGCACGCGGCGGTCGTCGACGACGTGGTGGTCGACGGGGCCGTGGTCGTCGACGACGTGGTGGTCGACGGGCTCGTGGTCGACGAGGTCGCGGTGGTCCTCGTCGTCCGCCGGGTCGTGGTCGACGTCGCCTTGCTGCCGTCGCTACTACACCCGACCAGCACCGCCGACGCCACCAGGATCGCCATGAGCATCCTGCGCATGGCGGGATTGTCCTCCGATCGCCGATGCGTCACCAGGGACTGAGGTCCTCGCTCGCCCGGGACCCGTCGACAGCGTGCGGATCGGGACCCACGACCCTCTGACTCCGCGGCGGTGTCAGCCCCGCACCACCGGAACCGGGCTGTCCACCTCAACGGTGCCGTCGGCCGTCGCGTGCACGGAGATGGGTCCGTGCGGGCTCGGGACGGTCGCCCGCGCCCACTCCAACCCGCCGAGCGCGGGGGCGACGCGCACCGTGGCGTAGCCCGGCTCCGCGGGGGTGATGCCGAGGGTGTGGACGATGAGATCGCGAGTCGGCGTCGACGACCATCCGTGGCAGCGGGTGCCGCCCTGCCAACACTCCGGCCAGCTCGTCTCGCCCCGGTCGAGGAAAACCTGCCAGTCGCGGCACAACTCGGCGACGAGGTCCGCGCGTCCGGCGCGCGCGAGGCCGTCGTGCACGACGTACCGGAAGAACGGCTCGGCCTCGACCATCTCACGCTCGGCGTCCCACGTGGGCTCGGGGTAGCCGGTGGTGAGGTAGATGTAGCCGTCGGATTTCCCGTCGACGGTGACGGGGTCCATCACGAACGAGTGGCGGACCAGGGCGGACCGATCGATGAGCCCGGCAACCACCCGGTCGATGCGATCCGCCGGCACGAGCCCCGCGGTGAGCGCGGCGGCACCGCCATGCCGCGCGGCCGGCATCTGGCGCACCCCGTCGACGGTGTGGTCCACGTACCGGCCGCGGGCGTCGTCCCAGAACGTGTCGAACGCATCGCGCACGCCGGCGTACCGCTGCTCGGCCCACTGCGCGGCACCGACGTTGTGTAGCCAGCGGGCCATCTGCGCGAAGTCCTCGAGGCCGCGTGCCCACAGGGCGTTGAGCGCGCTGGACGTGTCGGCGGTGTACACGCTCGACCAGTCGATCAACGTCCAGCCGGTTACATGGTGGAGGAGCCCGTCGGCACCGAGCGCACTCTCGAACCAGCGGAGGGTGCGTTCGGCGACGGGGAGCAGTTCGGCGACGAGCTCGCGGTCGCCCGTGTACCGGTAGAGGTTCCAGAGCGAGCGCACCCAGTGCAGCGACCAGTCCGGGATGACCATGCGGTCGTCCGCGGCGAAATCCGACGCGACGGCCATCGCGAGCATGCCGTCCGCGCGGGGCGTGGCAGCGAGGTGGGGATGCCAGCGCGCCATGGACCAGTCGGGGTTGGTGACGAGGTCGACCATCTGGTGGACGACGGAGTCGCCGGTCCACGCCCGTTGCTCGCGGGTCGGGCAGTCCACGTAGGCGTCGAGCGCGCAGAGGTCCACCGTGCGCAGGCCGACCTCGGCGATGCGGTTGAGCACGGGGTCCGAACATTCGAAGCTCGCGCCGGGTGGGCGCGGCCGGTGGCGATCATGGATCGCGATCTCCAACTCGGGGTCGCCGCCGCGCACCGACGCGTGGAGGTGGCGGGTGCCGATGATGTCGAGGGACTCGAAGCGCTCCTCCGCGGCGCCGCGGCACACATAGCGCAGCCCGGCGTGCTGGCCGAGCGGAACGATGCGGCCTTCGCCGTCGGTGTGTTCCGCCGCGGCGACATCGATCGTCGTTCCCGCGTGCGCGCCCCTGACGCGCAGCTCGACGGTGCCGGCCGCGATCCGGCCGAGATCGAAGCGGTGCAGGCTCACCGGTCCGCCGGCTGAGGCATGTTGGTCGGCGAGGACCTGGCGTACCGGGTCGGCCACCGCTTCGGCACCTTCGATCCGGAGTCGCTCGATGAGCGCGGCCGGGTACGTCGCGCCGTCAGGGAACTCGCTGCGCACGGGTGGCAGCAGCGACCCGAACGGGTCACTCGGCGGGTGCACGTCACCGCGGGCGCCGGTGTGGAACGGGAGGATCTCGTTCGCCGCAGGCCAGCCTGCGTCGTCGAAGCCTGGATGATCCCAACCGTGGGTGTGGGCGCGGGCGTCGAACGACTCGAGGGGGAGACACGCAACGTCGCCAGGCATCGGGACCGGGCTCCACGCGTCGCCGGCATGGCTGCGCCAGGTGCCGTCGGTGACGACCCACTCGTCGCCAAGTCGCGCCTCGAACACCACGCTGCCCGCGCCGAGGGTGTAGGTGGGTGGGGCGGGCATCCACCACGAGGTGGACCGGCCGAAGTGGCGAGCGGTGATCGCGATGACGTTGGGACCGGTTTGCAGGTGGCACGCAAGGTCGACGGCGTCGTAGTGCGCGCGGCGCGGGTCGGACCTCACGGGTCCGCGTGCGACCTCGACACCGTTGACGCGCAGCACGTACCGCCCGTCGGCCCAGATGCGACAGGGTGCGCTGTCCGGGACCTGGGTGACGGCCAACTCTTTGCGCAACAGGATCACCCGGTCGACGGGATCCTTGAGCACGGCGCGCGTGGCGGTCTCCACCCCGATCGCCGGCCGCCCATGCCAAATCCATCGCGCGTGCCAACGGGCACCGAAGGGCTCAGGGTGTTCGACCATCGGCGGATCGTAGGGCCGACGCTCGGCTCAGAACTCGGGCGCACGCTCCGATTCGAGCCAGGCCGCGATTGGCGGTCCGGCGTCACGCCGACCGATGTCGATCAACTGATCGAACGCGCTGAACTCGAGCAGGCCGACCGAATCGACGCCGGGTCGGATGTGGCAGTCCCCTTCGTCGTCGCCGCCCTGGGTCCCGAGTTCTGTCAGCCGCATCAGGATCCGAGGAAGGCTGGCAAGGTTGCCGAAGGTCCGGCCCCGAAGCTGCGTCCAGAGATATCCCCATCCGGAGACGAAGCCGGTCGAGGGGACCGCCGCCGACAGCGGCTCCCGCTGCGCGCCGACGTCGATCGCGATGACCGCGATTCCGGCATGGGCATCACGCATGACCCGAACCGGGAGGTTGTCGAGCAGCCCGCCGTCGACGAGCAGGTCCCCTGCTTCGTTCGGAACCGGGGGGAAGACTCCTGGCACCGAGAAGCTCGCGGGATCGCCATCCAGCCCGGACCATTCGTGTGGGTCTCCACGCGACCCTTCGTGAGATTCGTGGACACGCAGAAGAAGTTGATCCAGGTGTCCTCGAGGTCAAGCCCATCGGCGCCGTGCTGGATACGCTCGGTCACCCGGGCACCGGTTGCGAGCGACAGGGCGGGAAACGTGAGATCGACCGGTGATCGCCCGTCAACGAGCGCTTCGCGGAGCATCGCCGCGGTTCCCTCCGGGCTCAGTTGACGCGTCGCCGCCCCCGCGATGATCGACCCGATGCTGGTTCCGCCGACGGCGTCGATCGGTATCCCGAAGTCCTCGAGCGCGCGCAGCACGCCGACATGAGCGATCCCTCGCGCTCCCCCGCCACCGAAGACGACGCCGATGGCGCATCCCATCAGGAGGCGGACCACGCGGTCGTGGTCGGCCTGGCGGTCCCGTCGCACGTGGTGATGCCGATCGATTCCCCGACCCTCGAGCCACCGCTTTGTTCCTCGCGGATTCGCGACCGACGGCTCGTGCAACAGGACGAGTTCGGTGCGCGTGACCGAACTCGTCGTCGCGAGGAGCCGTTCGACGGACCGGATCTCCGGACTCGACGAGGCCGCCGCAACCCGCAGGACGAGGTCCGCCCGTCGAAGACAGGCCTCGGTCCATGGACCACCGTTCGGATCGGCCACGTACAGAGCGACGCCGGTCGTTCCTTCGACGCTTTCGAACCAGGTCGCTCGGGTGAAATCGTCGTGGTCCGCGCCGATGTCCTCGCCGATCTCGGCCTCGGTGACCATCCGCGCGGACCCGACGGCCCGAGCGAGCGCCGGGACGAGCCGCCGCCCGAACTCGGCCGAGTCGACCTCGGGCCCGAGCGGAAGGATCACCACGTTGCGAGCGGGACTCGTGTTCAGACCACCGCGCGCAGTCGTCGCGAGCTTGCGGATCAACGCACTCGTGATGTGGCGCAGGGCGTGCGGATGATCGCTGACCACGCGCTCGAAGCCGGCGGTCGGCAGGAAGAGCAGATGGCTCTCCCGGATCGCCTGCACGTCGGCCGAGCGCGCGGCGTCGCTGATGAGCGACATCTCGCCGGTGAGATTTCCCCGACCTTCCTCGCCGAGCAGCACCGTGGTGCCGTCTTCCTCGGAGTAGGTCACCCGGAGCCGGCCGCTCGCGACGAGATACAGCCCGTCGGCCGCATCACCCTGCCTGATGACGAACTCGCCCGGCCCGAAGGACCGGACCTCGAACTCGCTCGCCAGGCCCTCGAGGGCGGCTGCGTCGAGCGAGCCGAACACCTCGCTCTCCCGGAGGAGCGTATCGATCGCCGCGCGTTCGATCGTCGCCGGCGTCATGACGATTGCCGGCGCTCGGCCCTCGCCGACCGGAGTTCGCCGGCAAGTGCGACCAGGAGCTGTTCGGCGAGGTCGGGGACCTCGCGGAGCAAGGTGCGGAACATTCGGATGCCGACCACTGCGACGGTGACATCGGTCGCCGCCGTCACGGTGGCGCTGCGCGGTTCGCCGTCGAGAATCGCCATCTCACCGAAGGAGGCGCCCGATCGCAGGCGATTGACCTCGGCGCCGGCGACGGTGACGGTGACCTCCCCGTCGATCAGGACCACGAGGGCGTCGCCGGGCTCTCCTTCTCGGACGAGATCGGTCCCGGCCGGGAGTTCCGCGATCTGAGCATGGCGAGCGACGGTCCGGCGTTCTCGCGGCGTGCAGCGCGAGAACAGTCCGACGTCCGCGAGCATGTCCGCGAGATCTCGTTTGCTGCCCACTCGTGCCCCCCGTCGCGTGCACAGGTTTGCGACGAGCCATATTGTACAGCTCATCGACCGGGCCGCCCGGCCGAACGCAGGGAAGCCGAGGGGGCGCGTGCGGCGTTTAGCGATCTTCGTCGTGCACCGCCGATGGTGGGTGATCGCCGTCGCGTTGGTGTCCGTGCCGTTAGCCGGACTGTTCGGCGGTGACGTCCATTCGAAGCTGTCGTCGGGCGGCTTCGACGACCCGGCGTCCGAGTCGTCCCGCGCGGCGAGCACGATCGCCGACGACTTCCCTGCCGCCGCGCAGTCGGACTTCGTGGTCCTCGTGACCGTGCCCAGCGGAACGGTCGACGACCCGGCCGTGGCGGCACGCGGCACAGCCCTGACGAATCAGCTCGCCGAATCGGACGGCGTCGTGGGCGCGATCTCCTACTGGAGCCTCGGCAGCAACGGTGTGCCGCTTCGGAGCCGGGACAGTCGTCAGGCCCTGATCGTCGCCTCCCTCCGCGGCTCGGAGAACGAGCAAATCGAACTGGCGGGCGAGCTCTCACCGGAGTTCACGAGCGACGACCCGAAGTTCACGACTGCAGTGACCGGGCGGGCGGAACTCACCCGCCAGATCAGCGAGCAGGCCGAAAAGGATCTCCAGAAGTCGGAGTTCTTCTCGGCGCCGGTCACCTTCGTCGCCCTCGTCATCGTCTTCGGCAGCCTCGTTGCCGCGCTCCTACCGCTCAGCGTCGGCATCCTGGCGGTCCTCGGAACTTTCGTCGCGCTGACACTCCTGACCCGATTCACCGAGGTCTCCGTCTTCGCCCTGAACCTCACGACTGCCCTCGGGCTGGGTCTGGCGATCGACTACAGCCTCTTCGTCGTCTCGCGTTATCGGGAGGAGCTCAGTCGGGGCGTCTCGTCGCCGGTTGCCGTCGGGCGCACGATGCAGACCGCGGGCCGCACCGTCGCGTTCAGCGCGGGAACCGTCGCGATCTCACTGCTGGCGCTGCTGATCTTCCCCGTCAGCTACCTGCGCTCCTTCGCCTACGCCGGCGTCGCGGTCGTACTCCTCGCCGCGTTCGCGTCCATCGTCGTGCTCCCCGCCGTGCTGGCGGTGCTGGGAGGGCGCATCGAGACGGGCCGGATCTTCAAGGTGCGCAACGAAACCGACACGGGCTTCTGGCACGCGCAGGCCGTACGCGTCATGCGCCACCCGGTCCCGTACGCGGTCACCGTCAGCCTCGCCCTCCTCGTGCTCGCCGTCCCCTTCCTGCACCTCGAACTCGGCCTCTCCGACGACCGGGTGGTGCCGGATTCCGTTTCCGGTCGGGCCGCGACGGATCAGATCCGCGAGAACTTCACGACCCGCGAGTCCGACGCCCTCCAAGTCGTGGCATCCGACGTGGACCCCGCGACCGACGGCCCCGCGATCGAGCGTCTCGCCCGCCGAATGGCACAAACCCCGGGCGTGGCCCGGGTCGACGCCATCACCGGGTACTACCTCGTGACCGACGGCGAACTCGTGGCCCTCCCGGCCGACGACCTCTCCGCCCGCTTCGCCGCCGATGCCGGGACGCGGGGCACCTATCTGTCGGTGGTCCCCGACATCGAACCGATGTCGAGCGCCGGCGAGCAACTCGTCGACGATCTTCGGCGAATCGAAGCGCCGTTCGACTTCTCCGTCACCGGACCGTCTGCGAGGTTCGTCGACACCAAGCAGATGGTCATCGACCGGCTGCCCTATGCCCTCGGCTTGATCGCGTTGGCGACCTTCGTGCTCCTGTTCCTGATGACCGGGAGCATCCTCGTGCCCTTCAAGGCGTTGCTCCTGAACATGTTGAGCCTCACCGCGACCTTCGGCGCGATGGTCTGGATCTTCCAGGACGGTCATTTCTCGGGTGTCCTCGGGTTCACGCCGACGGGTTACGTCGACGTGTTCACTCCGATCCTCATGTTCTGCATCGCCTTCGGACTCTCGATGGACTACGAGGTCTTCCTGTTGTCGCGGATCAAGGAGGAATACGACCTCGACCGCGACAACGAACACGCGGTCGCGACCGGCCTCGCCCGCACCGGCCGGATCGTCACGGCGGCGGCGCTGCTCCTCACGATCGTCTTCGTCGGGATCGCAACCTCGGAGGTCGCGCTGCTGAAGGCCTTCGGCGTCGGCCTGAGCCTCGCCGTGCTCGTGGACGCATTCCTCATCCGAGCCACGCTGGTCCCCGCATTCATGCGGCTGGCGGGAAGGGTGAACTGGTGGGCACCGCGCTTCGTTCGCCGTTGGCACCTGCGCTGGGGCATCTGGGAGAACGAGCCGATCGCTCTCCTGGACCGAGAGTTCGAAGCGCGCAGTTGAAGGCGACGACCGCGATCGATGCGCCACCGGTTACGTACCGTTGGCTCAAGCGCCTCGCTTGGCTCGTCGTGTCGATCTTCTACCGGGAGATCAAGGTGGTCGGCGGGGAGAACCTGCGGGCGGACCGACCGACCGTGCTGGTCGTGAACCACGCCAACTCGCTCGGCGACCCCGCCGTGCTCCTCGGCGTGCTCCCGGGTCTCCCCCGGTACCTCGCCGCCGGATCGTGGTGGCGCTCGGCGCCGGCCCGTTGGTTGTTCGGTCTCGCCGGTGTGGTGCCGATCCACCGTCGCCGCGACGGTGCCCCTCCAGTGGAGAACCAATCAATCTTCGCCTCGTGCCACGCCGCGCTCGGCGGGCGGCGCGCACTTGGCGATGTTCCCCGAGGGTGAGTTGTCCGAGGGACCGTCGCTGCTCCCGATGAAGACCGGCGCCGCGCGGATCGCGCTCGGCGCTGCGTTCGACGTCGGCGTCGATGGGATCGCGATCGTCCCGGTGGGCCTCGTCTACGAGGACAAGGGCCGGTTCCGATCCCGGACCACCGTGGAGGTGGGCCCGGCGATCGACGTCGACCGCTACGCCGACCACTACCGGACGGACCCACGCGATGCGGTGCGGCGCCTCACCGAGGACATCGGTGCCTCGTTGCGGACCGTGACGTTGAACGCCGAATCCTGGGACGACCTCGAACTCGTCAACCGCGCGGTCGCGGCGGCGACCGTCGATCGCCCCGACGATTCGATACTCGCCCCGAGCAGGAACGACCTTCATCGCTCCCTGGTCAACGCGCTCGGCCGGGATGGCGCTGCTGATCTGACCCGACCGGCGCTCGCCGCTGCGGTGGCCGACCATGACGCGGATCTCGCGGCGCTCGGCTTCGGCGCGGACTGCGACCCCCCGGTGCTCGAGGGACCGCCGCCGGGCGCCGGTCGACAGGTTGCACGCGAACTCGTCGCCCTCGCGCCGATCGCGCTGGTCGGAGTGGCGGTGAACGGTCCGGTCGCGCTCGCGATCTACGCCTACGGTCGCAGGGTGCGCGACCCGGCCTGGCGGGCGACGGTCAAGGGTCTTGCCGGGGTCGTGCTCTGTCCGGTGGTCTGGTGCACCGAGGCGATACTGCTGCGGCGTCGCGGTCGGAACGCACTGCTCGGCTTCGCCGTCGTCGCCCCCGCCAGCGGACTCGCGGCGATCGCCTGGCGGGACCGGTGGGTGCGGTGGCGTGCGTTCACCGAACTCGAAAAGACGATCGAACGCGACGCGACACTGGTGCAGGACGCGTTGAGCAGCCGTCGGGCGCTGCAGGAGCAGATCGCGGCGATCCTCGCACCCGACGTCGAGGTCGCGGTCGGGGTCGAAGTCGAGATCGACGCCACCTAGCCCCCGGTGTCGGCGGGCGCGCCACGGTCAACGAAGCAACTGCGCCCGGAAAAAGTCGACGGCCATCGTCATGGCCTCGGCCGACAACTCCTGGTGCGTTCCCTCCCAGATGCCCATGCGTTTGGGACCCGGGAGCAGCGCGAAGACCTCGAGTGCGCCCTCGATCGGGAAGTGCTCATCACGGGTCATGTTGGTCATCAGGACCTGACGGTCCCCGAAGCACTTCGCACCGTCACGGATGATGCGATTGCGCGCCACGTTGCGGCGCGCCGCAGCGGGCTCGTCGATGCTCTCGTCCATGAGTCCGCCGACCGCGAGCAGCACGACGCGCACCTCCGCGAGCTCGGGCACGACACCGAAGCCGAACACGCTTCCCATCGAGAATCCGGCATAGGCCATCGGCCCGTCGAGGCGCGGGTCGCGTGAACGGGCCGCGGCTGCGACCAGCGGCCATTCGGTGGCGAGCTGTTCGAAGACCGCCGGATCGGTCATGTTCGCCTGCACGAGCGCGTCGAACCCGGCATCGTCGAGACCGGCCGGTCGTCGCTCCCCGTGTCCCGGACAGTCGAGGGTCACCACCCCGCCGCCGACACCACGCGCCAACGCCCGGGCGAGGATCTGCATCACCGGATCATCCTTCGACGTATGCGCACCATGACCCAGGAGGATCAAGGGAGCCCCGGTGGGCGCGTCGCGCGAGACGAACAACGTCGCGGGCACCACGCCGAACGGACCGTCGACGTGGAGCAACTCCGGATTCCAAGGCATCGAGTGAGGCTACGCCCGTCCCCGCCGCCGTTCATCTGTCTGAGCCGGGACGTTGGCCCCTGGTCGGCGACCGGTCGAGACATCATCCTGTGCTGGATCGGACCGCGTCAGCTGGAGGAATGCATGGAGAAGACACAGGCGACAGATGGGCAGGCCGAGGAACTGCTGGATCGACTCGACGTGACGTCGAAACGTCTTGCCAAGGCCTCCGAGGAGCAGCTTCGCACCTTCGAGACCCGCCTCGAGGAGCTCTTGAGCCGCGGCGAGGCCGCGACCGAGCGCCTGATCGAGACCATGCAGCGCGAGCTGCATCGCCAGATCGATGGTCTCCACGGCGAGGTCGAGCGACTCGAGCGCCAACTCGCCCGGACCCGGGCCGAGACCGCGAAACGCACCGCCAAGGCCCGCAAGGCCGGCAAAGACGCGGTTGCCAAGGTCACCACCAAGAAGAAGGCTCCCGCCAAGAAGAAGGCGCCAGCCAAGAAGACCACGACCAAGAAATCGGCAGCCAAGAAGAAGGCTCCCGCCAAGAAGTCGACCACCAAGAGGAAAGCACCAGCCAAGAAGACCACGGCCAAGAAGAAGGCTCCCGCCAAGAAGAAGGCGCCGGCGAGGAAGAGGGCGACCGCCTGATCCGCGAACACCGGGGCGCGGCGTAGTCGCCGGACCTTCAGTCGGTCAGTGCCGGGTTCCGCTCGACGGGGCCGCACCGCCCGGTTCCGAGAGCCGGCGGCGCAGCAGTTTGCCAGTCGGGTTGCGCGGCAGTTCGTCGACGATCAGGACGTCACGGGGGGTCTTGTGCCGGGCGAGGTGGTCGCGCACGTAGTCGCGCAACTCGGCGGCAGTCGGCGAGACGCCCGGGGAGGACACGACGTAGGCCACGAGTCGCTGGCCGAAGTCGTCGTCGGGGACCCCGACCACGGCGGCGTCGGACACCGCCGGGTGCCGCACGAGCAGGTCCTCGACCTCTTCGGGGAAGACGTTCTCGCCGCCGGAGACGATCATGTCGTCCTCGCGCCCGTCGACGAACAACCGGCCTTCGGTGTCCACGTGGCCGACATCGCCCGTCTGCATGAAGCCGCCGCTGAACTGCTTCGTCGCCCCGTCGGTGTAGCCCTCGAACAGCATCGGGTTGGCCACGAAGATCCGCCCCTGCTCACCGGTCGGGACGGGTCGTCCGTGCTCGTCGCGTAGCTCGATCTTCGTGCCGCGCAGCGGCCGGCCCACGGTCCCGGGTGCGGCCCGCAGATCAGCCGGGCTCGCGACGGTGGCGTAGGCGACCTCGGTGGAACCGTAGAGGTTGTAGAGCACATCGCCGAAGCCGTCCATGAAATCCTGGGCCAGCGGTCCGGGCAGCGACGAGCCGCTCACCGCCACGTAACGGAGGGAGCCGACGTCGGCGGCGTCACGAACTGCGGACGGGAGGGCCAGGATCCGCTGGAGCATGACCGGGACCGCGACCAGTCCCTGGGCCCGGCGGGCCGCGAGCGCGTCGAGCGTGGTCGCCGGGTCGAAGCGCCGGTGCAGCACCACGGTCGTCCCCAGGAGCAGGCCGAGTGCGAGATGGGCGAAACCCCAGGAGTGGAACAGCGGTGCCGCGATCACGCTCACGTCTCCGACCCGCAACGGCAGCGCCTCGAGCAGCGCGACGCCCGGGCCGACCCCGCCCCGCTGGTCCCGGGGTGCGCCCTTCGGGATGCCGGTCGTGCCCGAGGTCAGGATCGTGGTCCGGCCCTCGACCGGCGGGCCGGGGGGATCACCGGGATCGCCGCGGCGGGCGAGATCGTCGAAGGTGGGACCGGACGGGGACCCACCGGACCAGACGACATATGCGGGCAGATCCGGGACTGCGCCGCGCACGACGGGCGCGAAGTCCTCGTCGTGGACGATGGCGACCACTCGCTCACGCTCGAGCACATCGGCGAGTTGCGGGGCACCGAAGCCGGTGTTGCACAGCACCGAGTCGGCCCCGAGCTTCGCGAGTGCCGCGGTCACCTCCACGAAGCCGACGTGGTTCCGACACAGCACCCCGACCTTGGCCCCGGCCTCGATCCCGTCGGCCCGGAGCGCGTTCGCCTGGGCGTTACTGCGATCGTGCAACTGGCGGAATGTGACCGACCGCTCCTCGTCCACGGCTGCGGTCCGGTCCGGGAACCGGGCCGCCGCGACCGCGAAGCCACCGGCGAGGGTGGGTCCGAAGTGATGCAGGGCACGCCCCATGTCGAGCACCCGGGCGGGCCCGATCGGTGCGAGCAGCCCGGCCCGGCCCGAGACCCGGGTCGCGGCGACGAGGTCAGCGGGGGTCAGGAGCCGCACGATTGCCCGTCACCGGCGCGTCTGCCTCCGACCATCATCGGAAGCAGTCAACCACGGCAACGGTGACCGGGGGTGCCTCGGCTCCGACGGGACCGGGGTTGGGGATCACCACCCGCTTTCGCTGGCCGAGAGCTCGCACGACGGAATGCAGACCCACCTCCGAGTTGTTACACCCGACGTGAAACAAGTGGAGTTCTTCGGGATGCAGCTCGACCCCGGTTCCGGGGCGGTCGCGATGGTGCTGCGGGAACACGACCCGCCCGGACGGGTCGTGCCGATCGTGATCGGCGGCATCGAGGCCGTCTCGATCGCGTCGGCCGTCAATGGGGACGAGCCGTCCCGTCCGACGAGTCATGACCTGATGGCCAGCCTCCTCGCTGCGACCGGCGCCCGCCTGGAGGCGATCGAGGTGACCGAGCTTCGCGAGGGCGCATTCGTCGCCGAGCTCGCGGTGAGCGGGCCCGGGGGCGACGCCCACGTCGACAGCCGGCCGTCGGATGCGGTCGCGCTCGCGCTCCGGGTGGAGGCACCGATGTTCGTCGCCGAGACCCTGCTCGACGAGGTCGGCTTCGTGATCCCCGACCTGCCCGACGAGGAACAGATCGAGGAGGAACTCGAGGAGTTCCGGGCGCGCCTCGACGAGGTCGGTGTGGACACGTTCGTGGACGAAGACTCCCACGACGGGCCCGGCGACCCACCACCCCCGGGCTGAGCGATCCGGCGGGGCTCATGGTCGCCGGAGGAGCGACCGGGGACGTGATGTCCGGCCCGGCGTAGCCTCGCAGCCATGTGCGACACGATGGTCGTCGTCGAACCCGGTCGGGTGCTGTTCGCGAAGAACTCGGACCGCGATCCCAACGAGGCGCAGCTCCTCGACTGGCAGGCGGCTCGCCGGACGCCGAGCGGGTCGAAGCTCCGGTGCACCTGGATCGAGATCGACGACGTGCGCGAGACCCACACGGTCCTGCTCAGCCGCCCGTACTGGATGTGGGGCGCAGAAATAGGCGCCAACGAACACGGGGTGACGATCGGGAACGAGGCGGTCTTCACCGACGAGCCGTACGCGAAGCTCGGGCTGACCGGCATGGACCTGCTCCGCCTCGCACTCGAACGCGCGCCAACGGCCGCCGAGGGAGTCGAGGTCATCGTTTCCCTGCTCGAACGCCACGGGCAGGGCGGCGGGTGCGGGCACGAGCGGCGGAGCGCCACGTATCACAACAGCTTCATCGTGGCGGACCGGTCCGAGGCGTACGTCCTCGAGACGGCCGGCCGGCATTGGGCGGTGGAGCAGGTCACCGCCGGCGCGCGCTCGATCAGCAACGGTCTGACGATTCCCGGGTTCGATACGCACGCCGAGCGGATCCACACCCACTTCTCGCGCTGTGCGCGCCGCCGTGCGATCACGGAGGCCGGCGCGCGATCGAGTCTCGGAGTCGGTGACCTGATGGCGGTGCTGCGCGAGCACGGGACCGACGGCCCGGCTCCCCGGTATTCGCTCACGACCGGTGCGATGGCGGCGCCGTGCATGCACGCCGGTGGAACAGTCGCCGCCGCGCAGACGACGGCGTCCTGGGTCGCGGAGCTGCGTCCGGGAGCGGTCGCCCACTGGGTCACCGGCACCGCCGCGCCCTGCACCGGCCTCTTCAAACCGGTCCGGGTCACCGAGCCGCTCGACCTTGGGCCTCCGGCCACCGACCGCTTCGACGAGCGCGGCCTCTGGTGGCGCCACGAGGTGCTCCACCGCCGGGTGCTGGCCGACCCCGACCGCCTGACGCCGAGGTTCGCTTCGGCCCACGACGAGGTCGAGGCGCGCTGGATCGCGGATCCGCCCGACCCCGCAGATGCGTTCGCCGATGCCGGCCGATTCCTCACGGCCTGGACGGAGGCGGTCACCGACTCCACGCCGCGCGACACGCGGCCTCTGTGGGCCCGGCGCTACTGGCGGACCCGAAACCGACGAGCCGGGATCCCGCTCGGCGCATCGCACCCGACGGTCGCCGCACCATGAGCTTCGACGAGCCCTACCCGTCTCGTGCCGCGACGACCGACGCGTTCGCGAACCATGTGAACCGCGGCAAGGTCGTCGCGTTCGAGGCGCTCGGCCTCGACCTCGTGATGGGCGAACGCGAAGGAGCTCGGTTCCGGGACGCGTTCGACGGGCGGTGGTTGTACAACTGCCACTGCAACGGGGGCGTGTTCAACCTCGGGCATCGTCATCCACGCGTGATCGCCGCCGTCCGGGCCGCGCTCGACCACCTCGACATCGGCAACCACCACCTCGTGTCGGGCTGGCGCGCCACCCTGGCCGAGCGGCTCGCGGCCTCGACCGACGGGCTCCTCCCCGGCGTGGTGTTCGGCGTCGGCGGCGGTGAGGCAAACGACCTCGCCATCAAGGTCGCGCGAGCCCATACGGGTCGCACCGGTGTGGTGTCGGCGGTCGGCGGCTATCACGGCCACACCGGCCTCGCGCTCGCGACCGGCGACCCCGAGTACCGAGATCCGTTCGGCCCGAACCTGCCCGGCTTCACCCAGGTGCCATTCAACGACCTCAATGCGTTGGACCGCGCCGTCGGCGACACCACCGCCGCGGTGATCCTCGAACCGATCCCGGCCACCCTCGGCATGCCGATCCCCGATGCCGGCTACCTCGCCGGAGTGCAGCAGATCTGTCGCGATCGGGGCGCGTGCTTCGTGCTCGACGAGGTCCAGACCGGCCTCGGGCGCACCGGTTCGACCTGGTACTTCCTTCAGGAGGGCCTGGAGCCGGACATGCTCACGACCGGCAAGGGCCTGAGCGGCGGGATCTACCCGATCACCGCGACGTTGATGACCCCGGTGATGCATGCGTTCTTCGACGAACACCCCTTCGTGCACATCTCCACGTACGGCGGCGCCGAGCTCGGGTGTGTCGCCACGCTCGCGGTGCTCGACATCATCGAGGCGCCGGACTTCCTGGCTCGGGTGCGCCGCGTCGGAGAGCGGTTCGAGGCCGAGTTCGCGAACCTGCCTTTCACCTTGCGTCGCCGCGGGCTCTTCATGGGGTTGAAGTTCGCCGGTGACGGCGATGGGATGCTCGCCGCTCGCGACCTGATCAACGCGGGAGTCTTCGCAGTCTTCGCCAACAACGACACCTCCGTCCTGCAATTCCTCCCCCCACTCGTCGCGACCGACGACGAGATCGGTGAGATCATCGCCATCGTCCGCGAGACGATCGCATGATCGCCGATGCCGACCTCGAACGGCTCGAGCAGGCGGTGGACGACGCGCTCGACCGCGCGAACGCCGAGACGTTGTGCCTGCTCGGCCACGGTGAGATCTCGCTCGTCCTCGGCTCCCCCGCCGCCGAGCCACGGTGGGCGTGCAAGCGGCTGCCGCCCTTTCCGTCGGCGGCCGCCGCCGATCGGTACACCGAGGTTGTTGATCGCTACCTCGAACGCCTCACCGCACGCGGTGTGCACGTCGTGGGGACCGAGGTCCGACGGGTCACCCGCCCCGATGGCGAGGTCGTCCTCTACTGCGTGCAGCCGGTGTTACCGCGCGAGAGCCTCGGCCCGTCGATCGTCGCAGCCGGTGGCGACGAGGCCGCAGCGATCCTCGGCGAGATCGTCGACCTCGCACTCACCGTCGTCGACGCCCGCGTGGGTCTGGACGCCCAGCTCTCCAACTGGGCCCGTCACGACGGCCGGCTGACGTACTTCGACGTCACCACCCCGCTACTCACCACACCCGACGGATCCCCCGAACTCGACACCGGCGTGTTCCTGGCGTCGCTGCCCTGGTCGCTGCGGGCGCCCGTGCGCCGCTTCGTCCTGCCGGGGATCCTGCATCGGTACCACACGCCCCGCAGCGTCGTGCTCGACCTCGCCGCCAACCTGATCAAGGAGCGCCTCGACGACTGGATCCCGATCGTTCTGGCCGCGGCCGGCGATCGGCTCGATCCGCCCCTGACCGAGGACGAGGTCCGGCGCGACTATCAAAGCGATGCTCGGACCTGGAACCTGCTCCAGGCCGTTCGCCGGGCCGACCGCACCTGGCAAACCCGGATCCGGCGGCGGCGATACCCGTTCCTGCTCCCCGCCCCGATCGAGCGGTAGACCCCCGAGGGCTCTGCGCTCCGACGGTACGTCGAGAGGCGGGCGGGTCGCCCTCCAGGCGAGCGCGGCCGACACCAGCTCCCACTGCATGCGACGAAGGCCCCTGCCGCCGCGAGCCCGTCGAGCGGGCCCGCGTGCGGCACGCCGGATCGCCAGCCAAGATGGGGAGGCGACACCGCTCGGGAGTGAGACATGTGGCGAGACTGTTCCAGAAGCCGATGAGCCCGCCCTGCGGCGACCGTCGGACCAGGTGGCCGCTCGGCGCGGCCGCGGTCGCGGGATACCTCCTCGGAGCGATTCCCTTCGCAGACCTCGCCACGAGGCGCGCGACGCACGGTCCGTCGACCTCCGCCTCGACGGGTCCGGCAATCCCGGTGCGCTGAACGCGATCGGCGTGCTCGGTCGGCGGTGGGGTTACGCCGTCGGCGTCGCCGACGTCGCGAAAGGCGCGGCCGGCGCGTGCGTGGGGCGGGCGATCGCCGGCGACACGGGTGCCCACATCGGCGGGACCGCGGCCGTCGTCGGCCACTGCTATCCGGTGTGGAGTCGCTTTCGCGGCGGGAAGGGGGTGGCGAGCGGCTTCGGACAGTTCCTCGCCACGCTCCCGGCCGCGTGGCCGATCGAAGTGGCCGCCGGTGGGATCGGCGCGCTGGCGCCGACGCGGCGGTCGCTCACGATCACGGCTGCGCTCGGCGGGGGTTGGATCGCGTCCGCGGTCCTCTGGTGGCGCCGGGGGTGGCCGAACCTCTGGGGGCCGCCGGCGACCGCCGCCACCCCCATTGCCGCGACGGTGTCGACTGCGATCATCCTCGTGCGATTCCTCCGCAACGGGAGCGTCTGACCACCCGGGCGACGGTCAGGCCGCGGACTCCCACCACCAGGCCAGGCCGGTCAGGCCGGGCCCGACGTGCACGATCATCACCGGACCGAACGAGCCGACGAACGAGTCGGCGTCGGGAACCTCGGCGAGGACCGCGTCGACGAGCAGGTGTGCCCGGTCGCCGGCCAGTGCATCGAGCGCGGCGAAGTGCAGCCGGGCCTCCCCCGCGGGACGGTCGGCCAGACACCGCTCGACGAGTCGGCGAAGCGCGGCCCGCTCGCCATGGGCGGGGGTGAGCGCGTGGGCGGTGCCCTCACGGAACTCGAAGAGCGGCTTGATGTGCAGCACGGTCGCGGGCGCGCCGAGCGAGGTTCGGGACCCGGCCGCTGCGGGCGAGCGCGTCGAGGTCGTCGAGCGTCGCCACGAGCTGAACCCGCGCGATGACCTGGCGCGCGGCGTCCTCGGCTTCGTCGAGCGTGCCCTCCGCCCCGGCGCGTGCTGCGGCGAGCGCAACGAGCCCCTCGCCGCCCGCCGCGGTCCGGGTGTCGATGACCCGGACCGTGCCGGGATGGGAACGGGCCGCCAGCGCCGCGGCGCTGTAACTGCTGCTCATCTCGGCCGAGAGGGTGAGCACGAGGACAGCGTCCGCCTTCGTGCGGGCCGCCTCGATCGCAGCGTCGAAGTCCCCGGGGCCTGGTGCGGCGGTCGTGACCCGCCCCGCGTCGGCCCACTCCAGGAGTTCGGAGACCTCCACCGACGACTCGGAACGGAGTTCGCCGTCGACCACCAGGGCCATCGGCACCACGCCGATCCCGTTCTCGGTCACCAGTTCCTCGGGCAACGACGCCGCGCTGTCGACGACCACGGCAACGGTCACGCCGATCCCCTTGTCGCCGCGCACGGCCGCTACCGTTACCCGATCGACGAGCATCGCGACGAGTGGATCCAGACCGACGACGGCGTGCGTCTGTCCGTGCGGCACTGGGCGCCACCGCGACCATCCGGATCGACGGTGGTGCTCGCGCACGGGTTCGCCGCCACCAAGGACAGCGCGACCGTCGGCCGGGTGGCCGCGGCACTCACCGCTGACGGCCACCAGGTGCTCTCGTACACGGCTCGCGGTCATGGCAACTCCGGTGGTCTCTGCACGCTCGGCGACCTCGAACATCTCGACGTCGCAGCGGGCACCAGACTCGCACGTCGCGACGCCGACCGCGTGGTCCTGGTCGGTGCGTCGATGGGCGCCATCGCGGTGCTGCGTCACGCGGCCCACGAACCACCGAACGGGATCGTCACCGTCTCCAGTCCGGCCGAGTGGAGCCTTCCCCGCACGGCGCAGAGCATCGGCGCGGCCGTGCTGACCCAGAGCGGGGTCGGCCGGTGGATCGCCCGCCGCGCGCTCAACGTCCGACTCGCCGATTCGTGGAGCGCACCGTCACCCCCGGTGGAGCTCGCCAGCAGCATCACGGTGCCTCACGCGATCGTGCACGGCCGCCGGGACGCGTTCATCCGTCACGACGAGGCCCGCAAGCTCTATGCCGCTGCGCCCGAGCCGCGCCGGATCGAGATCGTCGACGGTATGGGCCATGCCTACGTTGCCGCGGCGGTCCCCGCGGTCTGCTCGGCGGCGCGTTGGGCACTCGACGCCCGGGCCGCGTCACCAAGGCGTTGACTGCACCGCTCCCTGTGTGAACCCGTCGCCCGCGCTCGCGAGCGCACAGCCTCGGAACGCGTCCCCACCATCCCGAAATGCCGGACGGCAAGATCGAGCACACCGCCCGGCGGTGACCGATCCTGACGGCGTGGCCGGCCAGTCAGGGGCGTGCCGCGAGGGCGATGACCTCTTCGAACCCACGTCGCACCGAATCCACGAGGACCTCCGGATCGGGAATCGCGCCGGCGTCGGTGTTGATGCCGATGTTGCAGACGTCGCCGTAGGACATCAGTGTGAAGTTCACCGAGGAGCCCAGCGTCGGCCCGAACGGGTAGAAGGCCTCGAGGCGCGCCCCGGCGACGTAGACGTCGTCGGGAAAACCGGGCACGTTGCTCGCGAGGAAGTCGACGTGCTTGAGCATCCCACCCGTCACCGACACAGGCAGCAGGTTCAACATCGCGGCGATGGCATTGGAGAAGGGGATCGCGCGCTCATCACGCATCGCCCGACACCGGTCACCGATGAGCTGCATGCGTTCGTACACGTCGGTGACGGCGACCGGGATCTCGAAGCGAACGAGGGTGACGTGGTTACCGCCCTCGTCGTGGTGCTCGTCACGAATGCTGATCGGCATAGTCAGGCGCAGCGAGTCGACGTCGCGGCCGTGGTGTTCGTGGTAGGCGCGCAGCCCGCCGGCGAGGCCGGCGAGGAACGCATCGTTGAGCGACCCCTGGCCTCGGTGCGCGGCATCGTGCAGTGCACCGAACGGGACATCGAGCACGTCGTACCGCCATTGGAGCCGTCGCTCACGCATCACCGGAGAGCGCGTGTCGGTCACCGGCCGCACGAAGCCGGCGATGGACCCTGTGGTCGCGGCGACATCGCTGACGGCACCGATCGGATCGCGCACCAACCGCCCGACCGCAGCCGGCACCGCGGCGGAAAGCTCGCGCGCCGCACCGACGATGCGCCGGGCGTTGTAGGTCGCGACGTCGGTCAGATCGTCGAGCGGGCCGCGCCGGTGGCCCGCGGGGACCTCGGGCAACTCGGGGGTCGCGTCGGGATTGCGCTCGAAGTCCACGACGTGGGTCGCGAGCTGGATGCCACCGATGCCGTCCGTGAGCGCATGATGGACCTTGATGACGAGAGCGGTCCGACCGTCCGGGAGTCCCTCGAGCATGGTGATCCGCCACAGCGGCCGGTCGTGGTCGAACGCGCTCATGCCCGTATTGCGGGCGAAGGCCAGCACGGAGGCGAATCCGCCGCCCGGACGCACGGCCGCGCGCTGCAGGTGCCACGACAGGTCGAAGTCGTCGTCCAAGACCCAGCGCGGCGGTGCGAGGTGGAGCGGAGATGACACCAACTTCGTGCGAAACGTCGGAGCGAGACGCGTCGCAAGCTCGACCCGTCGTTCAAGGGCCTCCCAGTCCGGCGACCGGTCCAACACGGCGACGGCGACCACGGTCGAGCGCAGGAGGGGATCCCGCTCGAGCGCCATCGTGAACGCGTCGGCATCGGTCACGTGTCGTTCGAAGGCCGTGGCGGACATGCGTACTCCCCCTTCCCCCGAGAAGCTGTCATGACCAGGATCCGCGCCCGTTCGACTGCGTGCCAGTGCCGAAGGCCCTTGAACCTGCCAGCCTGACCACCGATCATCGGTCTGATCCCCTGCTGGTCGCACGACCCCGAGACGCCTCCAGGGCGGGCACCATCGTGTGCGGGTGGTCCCCGTCGCACGTAGAAAGCACCTTGTTGGTCGGCGTTTGGGCGGTCAGAGGCCGGGGCCGGCACTCCTGGGTCGGAGGTCCCTGGCCCGACCGGACCCGCCCGCAGGACAATGACCTCGTGGAGTCTTCCCCCGCCGCACGAGTCGTCATCGGGCTCGACGGCCTCGCGGCGATCGTGGACGAGTTGATCGCCCAGGGTCGCACCGTGGTCGCGCCGACCGTGCGCGACGGCGCCATCGTCCCCGCAGTGATCCGCTCCGCCGACGCGCTGCCGATCGGGTGGGGGGACCGCCAGGACGCCGGCTCCTACCGGCTCCGTCGCCGCGACGACGACGCACGCTTCGGGTATGCGGTCGGCCCGCAGTCCTGGCGCCGGTTCCTCACACCGGTACGCGAGCTCCTCCTGGCGGGCCCGACGGACCGACGACGGATTCACCGTCGAGGGTCCCCCGGCCGACACCCCGAGCTATGCCTTCCTCGGAGTGCGTCCCTGCGAACTCGCGGCGCTCGGCGTCCAGGATCGCGTGCAGCTCGGTGCCGTAGGCGTCGACATCGGGCATGCCCGGCGGCGCGCGGACGCCATCCTGATCGCCGTGGACTGCGGCGACCCGGCCGCGACCTGCTTCTGCACCTCGATGGGAACGGGCCCTCGCGCCGGCTCCGGCGCCGACCTCGTGCTGACCGAGATCCTCGGCGACGAGCATCGGCTCCTCGCCGTTCCCGAGAGCGACCGTGGCGCGACGTTGCTCGCCGCAGTGCCCCACCGCCCGGCCACCGCCGACGACGAGGCGGCGGCGACCTACGTCACCGCCGCCGCCGCGGCCCGGATCGCGCGACGCATCGACACGCCGCACCTCCCGGACCTCCTCGAACGCACGCTGGACGCACCCCGCTGGGACGACGTCGCCGATCGGTGCCTCGCGGTGCCAACTGCACACTCGTGTGCCCGACCTGCTTCTGCACGGACACCGAGGACGTCACCGACCTCACCGGCGACCACGCCGAGCGGTGGCGTCGATGGGACTCGTGCTTCTCCCTCGACTTCTCCTTCGTCCACGGGGGCACCATCCGCAGCAGCACCCGCTCGCGGTATCGGCAGTGGCTCACCCACAAGCTCGGGACCTGGTGGGCCCAGTTCGGAGAGTCCGGCTGCGTGGGCTGCGGCCGGTGCATCGCCTGGTGCCCGGTCGGCATCGACCTCACCGAGGAAGTCGCCGCGTTGGAGACCGCCGCACCCGAACCCGTCGGAGGGTCGTGATGCGCCAGATCGCGGACCTGCTGGCCGAACAGAGTGTCTTCGCGGGTCTCGACGCGTCGGACCTGCAGTTCATCGCCGGTTGTGGCGTCAACACGTCCTTCGCGTCCGGCGACTTCCTGCTCCGGGAGGGTGACCCCCGTCGACGTTCTACCTGTTGCGGTCCGGGCGCGTCGCGCTGCAGACGTTCGCCCCGCCCCGCGGAGCCGTCATGATCGAAACCCTCGGACCCGGCGACGTCGTGGGCTGGTCGTGGCTGTTCCCTCCGTACCGGTGGCAATTCGACGCCGTCGCGCTCGAACGCGTGGCCGCGGTCGCGCTCGACGGCGCGTGCCTACGAGCGAAATGCGACGACGACACCCGGCTGGGTTTCGAGCTCACCCGCCGGTTTGCGGGGGTGCTCATCGATCGGCTCCAGGCGACGCGGCTCCGACTGCTCGACCTCTACGGCGACGCCGATGGTTGACACTGCCGCCCTCGGTCCCGACGCCATGACACCGATCCCGGCTCGTGTCCTGGACCGGGTGCAGGAAACGGCCGACACCGCGACGATCGTGGTCTCGGCACCCGGCGCGCGGCGAGCGACCGACCGCAGCCGGTCAGTTCCACATGCTGTACGCGTTCGGCGTCGGTGAGATCCCCATCTCGGTGAGCGTGGTCGGCCCAGAAGGCGAGACCGCGCACACCGTGCGGGCGGTGGGACCGGTCTCGGCCGCATTGGCCGGCCACATGCCGGGCGAGATGGTCGGGATCCGCGGCCCCTTCGGCGCCGGTTGGCCCCTCGACGACGCGGCCGGCCGTGACCTCGTGCTCGTCGCGGGTGGAATCGGTTTGGCGCCGCTGCGACCGGTGCTGCAGCAGGTGCTCGACGACCGGGACCGGTTCGGTCACGTCGCGCTCCTCGTGGGCGCCCGTTCCCCCGAGATGCTGTTGTTCGATGCGGAACTTCACGCCGCGCGCGACCAAGGGATCCAGGTCGAGGTCACCGTCGACCACGCGCGCACGAGCTGGAACGGTGAGGTCGGCGTCGTGACCTCCCTCGTGTCCCGCGCCGCCGTCGACCCATCAACGGCGCACGCCATGGTGTGCGGACCCGAGTTCATGATCCGCCTGACCGCCGCGGCGCTGACCGAACGCGGCCTCGTCCCCGACCGGGTCTCGGTCTCGCTCGAACGCAACATGCAGTGCGCCGTCGGCACCTGCGGACACTGCCAGCTCGGCGCCGCGTTCGTGTGCCGCGACGGGCCGGTCTTCGCGTGGCCGCAGGCGGCCCCACTCCTGGCGGTGCGCGAGCGATGACCACGACCCGACCCCGGCTGGCCGTCTGGAAGCTCGCATCGTGCGACGGCTGTCAGCTGACCTTGCTCGACTGCGAAGACGAGTTGCTTGCTGTCGCCGGCGCGATCGAGCTCGCATACTTCCTCGAAGCGTCGAGTGCGATCGTCGAGGGCCCGTACGACCTCTCGCTCGTCGAAGGCTCGGTGACCACACCGGACGACCTGGAGCGGGTGCGCGAGATCCGGGACTCCTCGCGCCACCTGGTCACGATCGGGGCGTGCGCGACCGCCGGCGGTATCCAGGCCTTGCGGAACTTCTCCGACGTCAGCGAGTTCGCGGCGATCGTCTACGCCCAGCCCGAGTTCGTCGCGACCCTCGAGACCTCGACGCCCGTGTCGGACCACGTGCCGGTGGACTTCGAGCTGCGGGGATGCCCGATCGACAAACATCAACTCCTCGAGGTCATCACCGCGTTCCTCGCCAGACGCCGCCCGGAGATCCCGTCACACTCGGTCTGCGTGGAGTGCAAGGCCCGCGGGGTGGTCTGCCTGACCGTCGCGGCCGGGACTCCCTGCCTCGGCCCCGTCACCCACGCAGGTTGCGGAGCGCTCTGCCCGGCCTACGCGCGCGGCTGCTACGGCTGCTTCGGTCCGATGGATTCGCCGAACCCACCGGCCCTCGTCTCCCTCCTGGCCGACCTGGGCATGCCCGACGCGGACATCGAGCGAGTCTTCCGGACCTTCAACGCCTGGTCCGAGCCGTTCCGCACCGCAAGCGGGGCGGCCGGCGCGCGGGGGACGGTCCGATCGTGACCCACAAGACCCCGGCCAGCCGCACCCTGAAGGTCGACCACCTCGCGCGCGTCGAGGGCGAGGGCGCCATGTACGTCGAGATCCACGACGACACCGTCACCGACGTCCAACTCCGGATCTTCGAGCCACCCCGCTTCTTCGAGGCGTTCCTGCGCGGCCGATCGTTCCGCGAGCCGCCGGACATCACCGCCCGCATCTGCGGAATCTGCCCGGTCGCGTACCAGATGAGCGCCTGTCGGGCGATCGAAGCCGCCTGCGGGGTCGGGGTCACCGGCGGGCTGCGCGAGCTGCGCCGCCTCCTCTACTGCGGCGAGTGGATCGAGAGTCACACCCTCCACGTCGCCATGCTGCACGCGCCGGACTTCCTCGGCTACGCGAGCGCCATCGAGCTCGCGGAGCACGATCGGCCGACGGTCGAGCGGGCGCTGCGGCTCAAACAGGCCGGCAACGCGGTCCTGGAGCTGATCGGCGGCCGCGCGATCCACCCGGTCAACGTGCGCGTGGGCGGGTTCTACCGGGTCCCGACCGTCGACGAGCTCGCGCCCCTCGCCGAGCAGTTGCGCCGGGCACGCGACGACGCCTTCGCCACTGTGATGTGGGTCGCCGGCTTCGAGTTCCCGGATTTCGCCCAGGAGTACGAGTACGTCGCGCTGATGCCGGACCGCGGGTACCCGATGCTCGACGGCCGCCTCGTCTCGAACGCGGGGATCGACGTGGCGGAGGCGGACTTCGACACCGTGATCGCGGAGGAGCAGGTGGCGCACTCGAACGCGTTGCACGCTCGGGTCGTCGGCCGGGACCATTATCTGGTCGGACCGATGGCGCGCTACAACCTCGCGGCGGACCGGCTCTCCCCGGTCGCCCGGGAGGCCGCCGCCGCGGCCGGGCTCTCGGACTCGTGCGACAACCCGTTCCGCAGCATCGTGGTGCGCGCCGTCGAGGTCCTCTGGGCGTGCGACGAGGCGCTCGCGATCATCGAGCGCTACGAGCCCCCGCCCCGCCCCGCGATCGACGTCGCCCCCCGCGCCGGTGTCGGCCGCGCCATCACCGAGGCGCCGCGCGGGATCCTGTTCCACCAGTACGCGCTCGACGCCGACGGGACGATCACCGATGCGCGCATCGTGCCGCCCACCTCGCAGAACCAGCCGACGATCGAGCACGACCTGTGGCACCTGGTCGAGCAGGACCCCACCCTCGACGACGACACCCTGCGGCACCGCTGCGAACAGGCGATCCGTAACTTCGACCCCTGCATCTCGTGCGCGACCCACTTCCTCGACCTGCGCGTGGACCGATCGTGACCGCCCCGGCGCCCCACCCGACCGGCGACGTCGTCGTCGTGGGCGCGGGCAACCCGTTCCGCCGCGACGACGGCGTCGGCGCGGCGGTCGTCGACGCGTTGGTCCGTGACGTGCCGGACGGCGTGCGTCTCACCGAGCGCGACGGCGAACCGACCGGCCTGCTCGACGCCTGGGACGGTGCTCGGCTCGCGATCGTCGTGGACGCGGTCGCGCCCGACGGTGCACCGGGGAAGCTGCACCGATTCGAGGTCCGTGACGGCGCCGGTTCGGTGCCCGATCGCGCCCACCGGGCCAGCAGCCACGCCCTCGGGATCGGCGACGCAGTTGCACTCGGCCGGGCCCTCGACCGCCTTCCCGCCCGCCTGGTGGTCCTCGGCGTCGAGGCCGCCGACCTCGGCGAAGGACCGGGGCTCTCACCGCCCGTCGCCGAGGCGGTCGGACCTGCGGTCCGTGAGGTGCTCGCCGAGATCGCGGCGGAGACCGGCTGATGTGCTTCGAGATGCCGGCGCGGATCCTCACGTGCGCCGACGGCTGCGCGCGCGCCGAGGTGGACGGCCATGACCGACCGGTGTCGCTCCTCGTGCTCGACGCCGACGGGGTCGAGGTACACCCGGGCGACTGGGTCCTCGTCCACACCGGGTTCGCCGTGCGCCGCCTCGATCCCGGTGAGGCGGCCGAGCTGCTCGCATTCCACCGGGAGATGCACGCGACGACCGAGGAGACCCGATGAGCATTCCGATGGGAACGGACCGGACGAGAACGCACCCGCCGGCCGTCGATGACACCGGCTATCGAGCGGGGATCGGGCTGGCATTCGGCGCGGCCCTCATCAGCGGCGTCGCGGTGTTCGTGAACACCTACGGGGTGCGGCATGCGCCGAACGGGGTCACGTACACGACGGCGAAGAACCTCGTCGCCGCGCTGGCGATCGTCGGGCTCGCGACGGTCGCCCGCCGCGCGCGGCGTCCCAGCGCGCCGCGCCCGCCGACGCGTCCGAGCCAGTGGATCGCGCTGATCGCGATCGGTGTCGCCGGCGGCGGCGTGGCCTTCGCGCTCTTCTTCGAGGGGCTCGCGCGTCTGTCGCCACTCACGACGGGCGACCCCTTGCGGGCCACGCAGGCGCAGTTCCTGCACAAGACCCTGGTCATCTGGGTCGCGCTGCTCGCCGTCGTCTTCCTGCGTGAGCGCATCGGCTGGGCGGTGGGGGCCGCGATCGGCCTGGTCGTCGTGGGCCAGTACGTGATCGTCGGCGACCTCGGGCGCCTCGGCCTCGGCGACGGCGAGCTGCTGATCGCGCTCGCCACCGTCATCTGGGCGGCCGAGACCGTGACCGCGCGCTGGCTCCTCGGCGACCTGCCCCCCCTCACCGTCGCCAGCGCGCGGATGGGCATCGGCGTCGTGGTGCTGATCGGCTGGCTCGGCGCGACGGGCGATCTCGGCGGGCTCGCCTGGGACCGCGCGTGGTGGGGATGGGCGGCCGCAACCGGCGGGATCCTGGCCGCGTACGTCGTCACGTGGCTCGCCGCACTGCGGCGCGCCCCCGCCGTCGACGTGACCGCCGTCCTCACCGCGGCCGTGATCGTGACCTACCTGCTCGACGAGATCGCCGCCCACCCGGTCACCGCCGATCCGGCCGGTCTGGTGCTGATCGCGGGCGGTGTCGCCCTGGTGACCGGGGTCGCGCTCCGACCCCGCCGATCGTCGCGGCCTCGGGTCCCGGCATGATCCCCGGGCCGATCCGCTTCGCGCGGTTCGCGTATCCGCCGAACGTCCTCGGCTACTGCGGGCCCGACGAGTACCGCACGCTGCTCGAGCTCGGTGCGGCGCCCGAGCGGGAGGCACTCGCCGACGGCGGCCTCCGAGTCCTCGCGCGCGGTTTCGAGGGCGCCTGGCCCTACCTCGAGCTGATCGCCGCCGCGAACGGTCTGGCGGACCCGCTCGACGACCGGGTCGTCGAGGCCTACTGGATCGGAAACCGGCTGCTGGAGCGGGTGCCCGAAGCCCTGCTGGGCGCTTCGCTGGAAGCGCGGTTCCGGCACCGAGCCGGTCCGGGCTGGGAGCACCTCGCGGCCGGCATCAGCGCGGGCGCGCGGCCGCATCACCAGTTCCATGTCTTCGCCGTGTACCCGTGGGTGGGGTTACTACACGACGGTCACGACGCGGCCGCGCTCCCCGTGCTCGACCGGTGCCGGATCCGCTGGGGTCGGGTGCTCACCACGTCGCGCGGGAGCGCGGTTGTGCGATCCCGTCCGCTCGCCTGGGACGGCCGGCGACTCTCGTTGGGACCGCCGCGTGAGGAGTCGGTCACCGTGAGCGACGACGGGTACGGATTCGTCCCCCGGCTGACGTCGGGCGACTGGGTGGCGATGCACTGGGACTGGGTGTGCGAGCGGCTGTCGCCGGCCGGGCTCCGCTCGCTACGCCGGACGACGGCCGATCAGCTCGACCTGGTGAACCGCCCGCGCGGCGGTCGGCCCCGGCAGCCGTCCTGGCCTGAGCGGCGCCCACCGGACGATGGGCCGCGCCGATCCGGGGACCTTGGCCCTGGCGGCGCGGCGAAGAACCCGACACGATCGCGACATGGAAACGATTCATTGGTTCGCCACAATCGGAGTGGACGACACGGCAACGGTCGGAGGCAAGGGCGCCAACCTCGGCGAGATGACTCGCGCCGGACTTCCGGTGCCCCCGGGCTTCGTCGTATCCGCCCCTGCGTACCTCGACGCGATGCATCAGGCCGGCGTGCAGGACCGGTTGCGTGAGGGAGCGATCGAGGTCGCGGCCGACGACCCGGCCGAGGTCGCGGCGCGCGCGTCCGAACTGCGCGACGTCGTGCGCGCCGCCGGCATGACCGAGCCCCTCCGTGCCGCGATCGTCGAGGCATACCGTCAACTTGGTGACGACGCGCGCGTCGCGGTGCGGTCTTCGGCGACGATGGAGGACACCGCCGGCACCAGCTTCGCCGGAATGCACCGGACGTTCACCAACGTCGAAGGTCCCGATGCGCTCGTCAAGGCGGTCGTCGAGTGCTGGGCATCGCTGTTCGGCGAACGGGTTGTCGCGTACCGAGCGTCGAACGGCATGGTCGACGAGCTCGCGATCGCTGTCGTCGTTCAGCGCATGGTCGACGCCGATCGGTCCGGGGTGATGTTCTCGGCCGATCCCGCCAGCGGGGACGAGGGCCGCATCGTCATCGAGGGCGCGCTCGGTCTCGGCGAAGTCGTCGTCGGCGGGATCGTCGAGCCCGACACCTACGTCGTCGCGAAGGAGGGACTGCGACTCCTCAGCCGGCGTGTCGGTCATCAGTCCGTCGCGATCCGGCGAGGAGCCGACGGTGTGGAGCGGACCGAAACGCTGACCGCGGAGGAGGGCACGCGACCCGTGCTCACCGACGAGCAGGTGGTCGCGTTGGGCCGGCTGGCCATCGAGGTGGAACACCACTACCAGACGCCCCAGGACATGGAATGGGCGATCGCCGACGACGAGATCTTCCTGGTGCAGTCGCGCCCCATCACGACCCTGGAGCCGGCCGGCTCCGAACCGATCCTCACCGGACTCGGCGCGGCTCCCGGCATCGTGTCGGGGGTGGTCAGAATCTTGCACCGGGTGGAGGAAGCAGCGTCCCTGGTCGCCGGTGAGGTCCTCGTCGCGCCGATGACCACGCCCGACTGGGTGCCGGCGATGCGGCGCGCCGCTGCGCTCGTGACCGACGGCGGTGGGATCACGTGCCACGCCGCGATCGTCAGCCGCGAGCTGCGGGTGCCGTGTGTCGTCGGCGCCCGGACCGCGACGACACAACTCCGCAACGGGGACCTCGTCACGGTGGACGGCGCGTCCGGACACGTGTTCCTCGGCGACCAGGTCGCAGCACTCGGCGGTGAGGACCGGCCGATGATCGTCGCCGCGTCCGGGACCACGATGACGGAGGCGGTCACACCGCTCGGCACCCGCATCTACGCGAACCTCGCCATGGCCGATCGAGCCGAGGAGGTCGCAGCGATGCCGGTAGACGGCGTCGGGCTGTTGCGAGCGGAGTTCATGGTTACGGACGCGCTCGACGGGGAGCATCCACGTCGGCTCCTCGCGGACGGCCGCGGCAACGACTTCATCGAGAAGATGTCCGCGTCGCTGCTCCGGATCACGCGAGCGTTCGCGCCCCGCCCGGTCGTGTACCGCACGATCGACTTCCGAACCAACGAGTTCCGCAACCTCCGCGGTGGCGAGGAGTTCGAACCGGTCGAGGCGAACCCGATGATCGGCTACCGCGGTTGTTACCGCTACGTGCGCGATCCCGATCTGTTCGCGCTCGAGTGCGAAATGCTCGCGAGGGTCCACGAGGAGACGCCGAACCTTGCGGTGATGATCCCCTTCGTGCGCACCCGGTGGGAGCTGGAGGCCTGTCTGGACCTGATGGACGCGAGCCCACTCGGGCATCGACGCGGGCTGCATCGATGGGTGATGGCCGAGGTGCCGTCGGTCATCTACCGCATCCCGGAGTACGCCGCGCTGGGGATCGACGGGGTATCCATCGGCACGAACGACCTGACCCAGCTCGTCCTCGGCGTCGACCGGGACTCGGAGACCTGCGCCGAGCTCTTCGACGAGTCTGACGTCGCGGTGCTCGCCGCGATCCGCGACATCATCACCGCGGCACGCGAGTCCGGGATCACGTCCTCGTTGTGCGGGCAGGCCCCGTCGACCCGACCCGAGTTCGCCGAACACCTCGTGCGGTTCGGGATCACCTCGGTGTCGGTGAACCCCGACGCGGTCTCGCGCGCCCGGAACGTGATCGCGTCAGCGGAGCGCCGGCTCCTCCTCGATGCCGCGCGTGCCTGATCGGGCGACATCAGTTCGTCGAACCGCCCTTGGGCCACCCAGCGAATGCCAGTGCCGAAGGCCCCTGAGCGAGCCACGGAATGGGAGCGCCACAATCTCCGCCGGCAGCCGGATCCGTGGAGATCATCGGCCTCGGTGCCTCGAGACGTCGCCGCATCCGGCGGACGACACTCCGCTCATCCGGCCCGTCGGGCCCGGCGACGGTAGCTTCGGGGCTCGATCAGCTCGCATCAGTCAGGACGCAATGGACCAGACTCGGCTCGAAGAGATGTCGCTCGCGGAGTGCCTCGACCACCTGCGGACCGAGCGCGTCGCTCGCGTCTCGGTCATCGTGAACGGGTTCCCCCTGGTACTCCCGGTGAATTTCCGGATCGCGGAACACGGCGGGGGGACCTGGCTGGCATTGCGAACCCGGCGTGGCGGCGTCATCGACCAGGCGCCCCAGCCGGTGGCGGTCGAAATCGACGGCATCGACGTCGAGGCGCACCACGGCTGGTCCGTCGTCGTGCGCGGATCGCTCCTGCACGTCGATGCGCACGCGGCAGACTTCGCCGGCCGCTTCGACCCGGAGCCTTGGCTGCAGGACGACCGTGACTCGTGGCTGATCGTCGAGCCGTTCCACATCTCCGGCCGTCGCCTCCTCGAAGCCGGCGCCGAGTGGGCATTTTCCCCCGACGCCCATCTCTGAGCAATCGACGACCACCGTGGAACGTTTCCGCCCGTCCATCGCTGCGTTCATCTTCGACACCGACGGCGTCATCACTCGGACCGCAACCGTCCATGCGGCCGCGTGGAAGCAAATGTTCGACGATTTCCTCGCCCAGCGGGCTGCCGCTGCGGGCACGCCATTCGTTCCCTTCAGCGACACCGACTACCGCATCTACGTCGACGGTCGAGCCCGGTATGACGGCGTATCGGCGTTCCTCGAGTCTCGCGAGATCGCACTGCCGTGGGGCCACCCGAATGATCCACCCGACGCGGAGACCGTCTGCGGGCTCGGGATCCGCAAGAACGACGAGTTCGTGTCCTACGTCGCGACCCACGGCGTCGAGGCGTTCGAGTCGACGCTGACGTTCGTTCGCTCGCTGCGCGAGCTGGGCATCCGGACCGCGGCGGTCTCCGCGAGCGAGAACTGCCGGACCGTCCTCGAGGCGGCAGGCGCGCATGATCTCTTCGACGTGCGGGTCGACGGGCTCGATGCGGCTGCGCTCGAGCTGCCCGGAAAGCCCGATCCGGCGCTCTTTCTCGAGGCGGCGAGCCGGCTCGGCGTGGAGCCGGAGGCCGCGGCGATCGTGGAGGACGCGATCGCCGGTGTGCGCGCCGGACGCCGGGGTGGCTTCGGGTTGGTCGTCGGCGTCGACCGGGTCGGTGACGCAGACGCCCTCACTGGCGCCGGCGCGCATGTGGTCATCGGCGACCTGGCGCAGCTCGTCTGCGGTCCTGGCGGCTGGTGGCACCGGAACCCGACGGTGCAGTCGAGCGCTACGCTGCCGAGCGCGCTCGCCGATCCCGAGCTGACGTCGCGTCTGACTCGCTTTCCCCTTGCGGTGTTCTGCGACTACGACGGGACGTTGACGCCGATCGTGGCGCGGCCAGAGCTCGCGGTCCTCTCGCCGGAGATGTCCGCCGTCATCGGGCGCCTCGCCCGCCGATGCGTCATCGGGATCGTCAGCGGACGGGACCTCTCCGAGGTCCGGGCCCTGGTCCAGACCGAGGGCGTCTGGCTGGCCGGGAGCCACGGCTTCGATATCCAGGGGCCGGGAGGTGAGCATCAGGAGCTCCCCGAGGGGCGGGCCCGCGTCCCGGCACTCACCGAGGCGGCGGACCTCCTCGAAGGGCTGGTCGCGAAGATCCCCGGCGCCTGGGTGGAACGAAAACGCTTCGCAGTCGCGCTCCACCACCGGCAGGTCGACGATCGACTCGTCCCCGACGTCGAAGCCGCGGTCGACGAGGTGCTCGCCCACAGCACGGGGCTCCGCAAGACCGGCGGGAAGCGGGTCTTCGAACTGCGCCCCGATGTCACCTGGGACAAGGGCCGTGCGGTGGAGTGGCTGCTCGACCGTTGCCTGGCGACCGACGACGGGGTGCTCGCCGTCTACCTCGGCGACGATCTCACCGACGAGGACGCCTTCGCCGCGCTCGCCGGCCGCGGGATCGGCATCGTCGTGGAGTCCGGCGACCGTCCCACGGCGGCCTCGTACCGGCTCGGGGACACGAGTGAGGTCCTCGAGTTCCTCGTGCTTGTCGCCGATCTGCTGGAGGAGATGGAATCGTGAGCGCGTTTCTCATCGAGTTCGAGGGCTTCGACCCGGACGAGGAGGGCCACCGGGAGGCGCTGTGCACGCTCGGAAACGGCTATTTCGCGACTCGGGGGGCGCTGTCGGAGTCGGTCGCCGACGACGTGCACTACCCCGGCACCTACGTCGCGGGGGTCTACAACCGTCTCCCGACCGAAATCGCCGGGCGGAGAGTCGAGAACGAGAGCCTCGTCAACGCTCCCAACTGGCTCCCGCTCTCGTTCCGGGCCGAAGACGGCACGTGGTTCTCCACCGAGACGTGCGACGTGCTGGACCACCGCACCGAGCTCGACATGTTCCGGGGAACACTCACGCGACATTCGCGACTGCGCGATCCTGACGGCCGGATCGTCTCGGTCACGCAGCGCCGCTTCGTCAGCATGCGAGACCCCCACATCGCCGGTTTGGAGACCACCGTCGTCGCCGAGAACTGGTCCGGACGCCTCTGTATCCGCAGCGCGCTCGACGGCTCGGTCACCAACGCCGGTGTGGCGCGGTACGCGTCACTGCCCAACCGACATCTCCGGACGCTGTGCACCGACCAGGAGAGCGATGAACTCATCTGTCTCCACGTCGAGACGAACCAGTCACACGTGCGGATCGCGGAGGCGGCGCGGACTCGGGTGTACCACCACGGGAAGCGTCCTAGCCTGGAGACGACGCTCGTCGAGCGCAGCGACTACGTCGGGCTCGATCTCGCGCTCGAGATCGCCGAAGGCGAGCCGACCACCGTCGAGAAGATCGTGTCTCTCTTCACCTCGCGCGACCACGCCATCAGCGAGCCCGGCGAGGAGGCGTGCGCGCGCCTGACGCAGATGGGCGAGTCGTTCGAGGTGCTACTCGAGCGACATGTCGTCAGCTGGCGTCAGCTCTGGGATCGCGTACGGCTCGATCTCGGCACCGACGGTTCCGTGGCGCAATTGCTGAACCTCCATACGTTCCACGTGCTCCAAACGGTGTCGAACAACTCGATCGGGCTCGACGTCGGGGTTCCCGCGCGCGGCCTTCACGGCGAGGCGTACCGCGGTCACGTCTTCTGGGACGAACTGTTCATCCTCCCCTTCCTCAGTCTGCGGATCCCGCAGCTCGCACGCGAGCTCCTCCTCTACCGCTACCGCAGGCTCGACCAGGCCCGGCTGAACGCCCTCAACTCCGGCTACACCGGCGCGATGTTCCCGTGGCAGAGCGCGAGCAGCGGTCGAGAAGAGACGCCCACCACTCATTTCAACCCGATCTCTGGCCACTGGATCGAGGACGCCTCCCACCGCCAGCGCCACGTCAACGCTGCGATCGCTCACAACACGTGGCACTACTTCGAGGCGACGGGCGACTTGGAGTTCCTGATCGCGTTCGGCGCCGAACTCATTCTCGAGATCGCACGCTTCTGGTCGAGCGCGACCACGTACAACCGCGCGCTCGATCGCTACGAGATCCTCGGCGTGATGGGTCCCGACGAGTTCCACGAGCGATACCCGGACCAGGAAGCCGCGGGGATCGACAACAACAGCTACACCAACGTGATGGCAGTCTGGTGCCTCGGCCGCGCGTTCGAAACGCTGTCGGCGCTGCCCCCGGCGGCGTCACGGGAACTGCGCGAGCGGCTGTTGCTCAGCGAACAGGAGCTCGACCGCTGGCGGGACATCAGCCGGAAGATGCGGGTCTGCTTCCACGACGGCGTCATCAGCCAGTTCGAGGGGTACGAGGACCTCGAAGAACTCGACTGGGCCGCCTACCGGGATCGCTACGGGAATATCACACGGCTTGATCGCATCCTCGAAGCCGAAGGCGACGACCCGAGCCGCTACCAGCTCACGAAACAGGCCGATGCCCGCATGTTGCTCTACGTGCTCTCACGCGACGAGCTGCTCGAGCTGCTGGCTCAGCTCGGCTACGAGTGCGACGAAGGGGTCGCGACCGCGATGGTCGACTACTACGAACCGCGCACGGCGCACGGCTCGACGCTCAGCCGGGTGGTGCACGCCTGGGACCAAATGCTGGTCGACCATGAGCAGTCATGGGACATCTTCGTGGAGGCCCTGCGCTGCGACATGGACGATGTGCAGGGCGGAACCACCAAGGAGGGGATCCATCTCGGTGCGATGGCAGGGACCATCGACCTGATCCAACGCTGCTTCCCCGGCCTCGAGATCCGGGGCGACGTGCTCCGGTTCGATCCGAAGATCCCACCGGAGCTCGGCACGCTGGCGTTCGACATCCGCTATCGGAGCCACCTACTCCACCTCGAGTTCACGACGGAGCGCGCACGCATTCGGATGGACGAGAACGAAGGCGCGACCATCACCGTCGCGGTGGGCGATCAGTCCTTCCAACTCGGCCCCGGCGAGACCCTCGACGTACCCGTCGAGAACTGACGGGCGAGGTCATCACGGCCTCCCTTGTTCCTGATCGCGACACCGCTCTAGGAGCCGGGCCGTTGGAGACGTCCAGCACCGGGCATCAGGACTCCCCGCTTGCCGATCACGGTGCCGGCATCCACCTTCTCGACGAGGTCGGGAACCTGCTCGAACGCGCCCGTGGTCGCGAAACCACCGATGGCGCCGGTCGAGGCAAGTGCGAGCAGCGCCTCGTGATCCTCGGCGTTCTCGTCGTCGGTGCCTGCCCCCGCGTACACGCCGACGAGCGACGCGTTCTTCACGACGAGGTCGGAAGTCGGAAGGCTGATCCACTCGCCACTCGCGAAACCCACCGCGAGATGACGACCCCGCGACGCGATCACACGCGCCACTGATCCTGCCAGCGCACCGCCGACGGGGTCATAGACCACGTCGGGTCCGTGACCGAGGGTGGCATCGAGGACAGCCTTGGCAACCGGCACCGAAGTTCGGTCGACGAGCGCGTCGGCACCGAGGCCTTCACAGAACCCGAGTTTGTCGGCCCCGGCCGCGACTGCGACGACGCGCGCTCCCAGCGCGTGCCCGAGCTGGACCGCGGCCGCACCCGAACCTCCCGCTGCGCCGAGCACGACGAGCCACTCACCGGCGCGCAGCGCGCCTCTCCGAACGAGGCCGATCCATGCAGTCGAGAAGCCGATCCGGAACGAGGCTGCCTGGACATCATCCATGTGACCGGGAACCCGGAAACAGGTCGACGCCGGCGCGATCGTGTACTCCGCGAATCCCCCGCGACCGTCGAAGAAGCTCGTGACCGCCATCACGCGGGTTCCGGTCTCGATCGCGACCCCGGGCCCGACCGCGTCCACGACGCCGCATACCTCTTGACCAGGCACGAACGGGAGAGGTGGCGTGAGCGGATACGTGCCACGACACATCAGGGCATCGGGTCCACCGATCGCCGCGGCGCTCACCTGCAACCGAACTTCGGCACTCCCCGGAACCGGAAGGTCGATATCGACAAGTCGCAGTGCATCGCGCGGCGCCCCATGCCCGACGACCTGCCACGCACGCATGGCCGAGAACGCTACCGAAGGGGAGCGGCGCGGCGCACGGCCTCGGATCCGTCAGCCCCCCAGGTAGGCGACACGCACCTCGGGGTCATCGGCGAGTACAGCCGCGGGACCTTCGGCGACGACACGCCCGGTCTCGAGGATGTAGGCCCGGTCGGCGAGCGCAAGGGCGCGGGTCGCCATCTGCTCGACGATGAGAATCGTGACGTGGTCGTCGGCGAGGCCGCGCACGATCTCGAACACTTCGTCCACGATCAGCGGCGCGAGGCCGAGGGAGGGCTCGTCGAGCAGCAGGAACCGGGGCCGCGACGCCAGCGCACGACCGATGGCGAGCATCTGCTGCTCGCCTCCCGACAGCAGACCCGCCGGCTGGTCACGACGGCTGCGCAGGCGCGGGAAGCGATCGTAAATCGCGTCGATGTCGGCACGCACTGCGGCGTCTCGTCGTTGGTAGGCACCGAGGAGCAGGTTCTCGTCGACCGTCGACTCGGGAAAGATGCGGCGACCCTCGGGGACATGCGCCAGGCCCATCCGCGAGATCCGGTGTGCGGAACGGCGCTCGATGCGCTCGCCCATGAAGGTGATCTCGCCCTGCACCGAGCGCAGCGGCTCGCTCATCGCCGAGACCGTCTTGAGCACGGTGGTCTTGCCCGCGCCATTGGCGCCGACGATGCTCACGATCTCCCCTTCACGTACCTCGAGGTCTACGCCCGTGAGCGCGGCCGCCGCGCCGTAGTGCACCTCCACGTTGCTCAGGGACAGGAGCGAGTCGGGCGCGCCCCCGACGGAATCCGCGGGCTCCAGAACGCGAGCCGGTCTCGATGTCTGGCGGTCCTCGGATTCCTCGCCGAGGTACGCGCTGATGACCAGCGGGTTCTCGGCGACCTCGGCCGGGGTGCCCTCGGCGATCACCTCGCCGTCGTTGAGGACGGTGACGCGGTCGGCCAACTCGGTGACGACCTCCATGTGGTGTTCGATGAGCATCACCGTGATACCGGCCGAGCGCACCCGGGCGATCAACGCGATGACGTTCTGGACCTCACCGGGGTGCATGCCGGAGGCCGGTTCGTCGAGGATCAGCACATCGGGATCAGCCGCCAGCGCTCGGGCGATCTCCAGGCTCCGCTGGGCGGCGAACGGCAGCGCGCCGGCCAGCTCGTGCGCGCGATCGGCGAGCCCCACGAAAGCCAGCAGACCGAGCGCGCGGGCCCGGAGTCGTCGTTCCCACGGGCGGAGCCAGACCGGAACCAGTGCCGAGACGAGTAACCCACCACGCGTGCGCGTGTGGGCGCCGACCATCACGTTCTCGAGCACGGTCATTCGTCGCCAGATCTGGCAGCTCTGAAAGGTCCGGGCGAGACCGACACCGTTGCAGCGGTGAGGACGCCAGCCCGTGATCGCCGAGCCGCCGAGGACCACCCTGCCCATGTCGGGCTTGTAGAAGCCGGTCACGAGATTCACGAGCGTGGTCTTGCCGGAGCCGTTCGGACCGATCAGCGCGTGCACCGTGTCTGCCTCGACCCGCAGATCGACCGCACGGACCGCGTCGATCCCGCCGAAGGAACGGGTCACGCCGTCGAGCAGCAGCGCGGGAGCGTCGCCCTCACGGCGCCCGCGCATCCGGAGTTCGGTCACTTCCTCCGGATCGCTCACCGGCGATCGCCGACCGGCCCGTCGCCGAGTTCCGATCCGCCGGAGGCGTCCGACGATGCCGTCGGGCATGGCGATCATGACCACGACGACCAACGCGGCGAGCACGGCGGTCTCCCATGCCCCGAGCCGCTCGCTGATGCTCTCGGAACCGATGTTGACGCCAAGCCCGAGCGTGAAGAAGAACGCGCCGATGACCGGCCCGGCGAGCGTCCCGAGCCCGCCGATGACCGCGTCGATCACGAGCTGGAACGACTGGCCGACGATCGCAGTGCCGCTGGCCATCGTCACCTGCAGCTTCGTCTGGGCCGCGAGCACCCCCCCGAGGGAGACCATTCCCGCCGAGAGCGCGAACGATGTGACCTTGTACCAGTAGGTGGGCACGCCGCAGGCGTCCGCCGCGATCTCGGATTCGCGAATGGCCTTGAACCCTCGACCCCACCGGCTCCGCAGCAGGTTCCAGGTCATGAAGAGGCACAGAAGGAGGAGGAGGACCCCCACCCAATACAGCCCGACGAACGGTCGGTTGGGGTTGTCCGAGCTCAGGAAGGAAAAGTTCGTGTCGAGCGGTTTGGTGACCGCACGACCGGCGAGCCCGTTGAAGAAGCTCTCGAAGATGAGTGCGAGTGACGATGCGATGAGCGCGAATGCGAGCGTCACGACCGTGAGGTAGAAGCCGCGCAGGTGACAACAGGTCACCGCCAGGAGCGCACCCATCGCCATGCCGACGAGAAACGCGATCGGGAAGCCGAGCCACGGGCTGACGCCGAGGTCCTCGGCCGCCCAGATCGCGCCGACGAAGCCGCCATAGAGGAAGAAGGCGAAGTGGCCGAGCGAGAGGAGGCCCGTGTAGCCGAGGAGCAGGTTGAGACCGATCACGCTGACCCCGACCCACATCGCCTGGATCCCCAACGTGATCCAGTAGCGGTCGTGCGCTTGGGCCACCCCGAACCAGGTGAGGAATACCAGGAGGGCCAGGAGCGGCGCAGCGCTCCACAGCGCGGCGCGGACACGCGCGGGCGACAGACTCACACCTTCTCCACGACCGGTCGGCCGAGAAGTCCGGTCGGACGCAACGTCAGGACGAGCACGAACACGACGAACACGGCGATGGGCCGGTAGGTGTCCGCCCGGCTGGACATCACGCCGACGAAGCCCTCGACGAGACCGACCGCGTAGCCACCGACGATCGCTCCACTCGTGGACCCGAGACCGCCGAGCACCGCGGCGACGAACCCCGCGAGACCGAGATTCAGCCCGATGGCGAACCGGACCCCGTAATTGGGCGCGATGAGAATCCCGGAAAGACCCGTGATCGCACCGGCGGCGAGGAAGCTGAGCCGAACCATCACCTTCGGGTTGATGCCCATGAGCGCGGCGGCCTGTCGATCCTGCGCGACGGCGCGGAATGCCCGCCCCACCTTCGTTCGCGCTTGGAGGAGCGCGGCCACACCGACGATCGCCGCCGTCGCCACGACCAGCACCACGTCCGATGGGCCGATGGCGACGTTACGCACAACGCTGCCTTGCCACCCGAACAACGAATGGAACAGGTCAGGTATGGACTCGCCGGTGTCGCTGATGAGCTCGGCGACGACCTCCTGGACGACGATCGCCGCACCGAAGGTGGTGACCAGCCAGGCGATGTTCGACGTCGGGTCGAACTCGCCGAGCGGCTCGATCGCGACGAGGTCGAACACCAGTCCCACCAGCGCGGCAAGTACGACCGCAGGGACGACGACGAGGAGCATCGACACCTCGCGGTCGAACACTCCGCTCCACAGCCACCACGCGAGGTAGCCGCCGACGACGACGAGCGTTCCCTGCGCGAAGTTGATGATCCGGGTGGTCGAGAAGACCAGGCTGTAGGAGAACGCGACGAGGGCGTAGGCGGAACCGATCGTGACCGCGTAGACCAGGACCTGGACGAGTTCGCCCATCACTCAGTGGATACGGCAGGCGTCGGACATGGCGATCTGCTCACCGGTGGCGGTCGGTGGACGCTTCGTGCACTGGGTCCCCCACCCCTCACCGAGGATCTGGGCCATGTACTCCGGCTGGGCACGCAGGTTCGCTTCGAGGGTCGGGCGCACCAGGTGTGCCGGACCGACGTAGCGGTCGCTCAGCAGGGGGAACGTCTCCTCCCATTCACGACCGAGAACGTACGGCGGGTCGGTCGGCTCGGGGCCGTTCCAACGTTCGAGGGTGATGAGAACGACATCGTCTTCGGTCATGCCGAGGTGGTGATCCTTGGTGAATCGGAACGGCAACCCGGCAAACTCGATCTCCGGAAGCGCCTCGAGGGCGTCGACGATCTTGGCCCGGTCGGTAGAACCGGCCCTGCGAACCGCCTCGAGCAGTGCCCACCAGGCGTTCGCCGCGCCTTCCTCGCCGCCGCTCGCGCCCTTGCCGTCGTAGGCGACGAGCCAGTCGCGAATCGGGAAGCGCGGACCGCCGACGAGGCCGCCGAGGTACCAGGCGGTGATGGTGCCGGTCCGGGCGGCGTCTCCGGCGAGCTCCGCCCACTTCTTCTCCCCCGTCCCTCCGGGATACCCGAGGATGTGGGGTGCCCAGGTCGGGCCCTTCGCCGTCGGCGTGTCGACGTAGCCGGCGCCGAGGTCCTGGATCTTCTCCACGATGGTCGCGGTGTTGTCCGACAGGCCCCAGACGAAGAGTGATTGCGGTTTGGCCTGGCTGATGCGTTGGAGCTGCGCGCCGTAGTCACCGGTGAAGAGACTGAACTCCTCGACCGCCGCGACCGCGAGCTTCGCCTTCTGGGCCGAAGTCTCGAACTGGTCCTTCGCCGTCGGCAGGGTGACGCTGTCGTAGATGAGCGCCGTGTTCTTGTAGCCGCGATCACTGGCGGCGTAGCGACACATAACGTCGAACGACATCGAGTCGGGGAGCAGCATCTGGAACACGTTGCGCGGTCCGTCACCCTTCGGATACAGGGTGCCGTCGGTGTAGGGGTCGGCGTAGACCGCGAGAACCGGGATCTGGTCCCGCCGGATCTGGGGGAGCGCCTCGGTCAGACCGACCGGTGTGCACCAGAGGATGCCGATCACGTTCGGGTCTGCGACGAGCTTGTTGTACGCCTTCGTCGTGCCGTCGGCGAACTGCTCGGCGGGCGCGTTGACGATCTCGTAATCGACGGTCACACCCTTGACGAGTCCGGCCTCCTCGATGTGCTGCTTGGCCGCACCGAGGGACCGTCCGACGATGTCACCGAGGAACTGCCCGATGCCCGACGTCGGCACGATGACACCGATCTTGAGCGGCGACGAGATGCCGGAGAATCCGCCGCCCGACTCGGCCGGCTTGGTGGTCTGGGCGGAGGTGCCTCCGTCGTCGGTGCACGCCGCGGCGACGCCGCTCAGACCGCCCAGGAGCCCGACACCGAGGGTCGCGCGGCCAGCGTTGCGCAAGAAGTCACGACGATCGAACGGCCGACGCAGCACTGCCTCCACCGGAACACGGTTACTACCCGTCATACGCCCAACTCCCCCGATGATGTTCGAACCAGGCGAACCTAGAACGGTCGATCGGTGGGCCGTAGGGCCGAATGACACTTCTCGGGGCGCCGCTCGCACCGGTCGGGGCCGGGTTCACCGGGCGCATCGTCGACCCCCTCCGCCGTGGGGACCAGCCCGTCAGGGCGCGGCCCGACCGGTCGGTGAGCGTGTCTTTCGCCCCGTGGGGGTGGACATAGCGTCATGTGGGTGACGGATCTCGCTGCCTTCTCCAAGCTGGTGCCACTCGATCACGGCCTTGCTGTCGTTTCCACGACGCGTCCCGACGGCACGATCCCGTCGTCGGTGGTGAACGCAGGAGTATTCGATCATCCCCTCCGCCGCGAGCCAGTCGTCGCTTTCGTGGCAGCGGGGTCCTCACAACGGCTCAGCGGGCTACAACCCCGATGCGCTGCAACACCCGGATCGCGGCGTCAATTCATCGGTGGGTTCCTTCGTCCGGGCCGCAATGGGTGAAACCCATGCGGGTGAAACATCGGCGCGTCGTCGCTTCCGACCAGAAGAACACCACTCGGGTCGCGGAGCTCGGTACCGTCACCAGCAAGAGAGAAATCAGCCGCGCAGTGACCGGCGTGTCCATGCGGCATGGCCCCCGAGCGACACACGGCGCTGTGGAACTCGGGCCTGGAACCCGCAACGGTCTCGGATCAGGCCGCGGCTGGCTCGCATCGCCGGACGACGTGCTCGACGCGATCGTCGCGGCGTGGTCGGCGGATCGGTGCCGGACCGGTGGGGCCCGATCGGTTCCCGATCGTGGTGCCGGCTGGAACGGACACGAGCCGACGATCTGGGCGTGATCAGCAGATCGGTCCGGCCTCCGTCGTTCGGGGCGGACTCAGCTACCGCTGCTCGGACATGAGCCGGTCGTACTGCTCCCAGGTGAGGCTCGTCGGGTTGTGAGCGTGGCGCGGGGACCAGTCGATGGTGCCCTGACTCACCCGGAGCTCGCCGAGCTTCTCGCCGTCGCTGCGGACCTCGAAGACGACATCGGCATGCAGAACCATCTTCGTCGTCGGGATGTTCATCTCAACCTCGTGCCGCGCCATCCACGCCTCCAGCTACTCGTGACCTGTCCGTTCGAGCGTACGTGGACGCTGGCTCAGTCCCGACCACCATGAGTGAAGTGCTCGATCTCCGCGTCGGGGCCGGGGAAGAACAGGCCCTCGTGTCCGTCATCACTCCATCGGATCATCCACGGGGGCGCACCATCTTCACCGTGCACCTCCAACACCTCGCCGTCCTTGTCGGGATCACCAAGGTTGTGCCCCTTGATGACCAACCGATCACCGACTGCTGCGCGCATCAGACGCTCCTCTCGATCGGACCCCCGTCAGCCCGCGCCGTCTCTGCAACCTAAGACCCGCTACGACAACCAACCAGGGCCGATGGTCCCTGGGGCCGCATGCGCGAGGGTGTCGGGTCTCTTGAGATCGCGCCCGCTATCACCGTCTACCCAGAAGCGTTCGGCGTTGCGTCCAGCACGCGCAGAAACGTAGCGACCGACTGGTTGATCACCCCGTGACGAAGGACGAAGTCGAGAATGGAGCGGAGGTCGACCCGTTGCGCGTCGGACAAGTCGGCGGCGAGTTCGGCTGCGTCCTCGACGGAGTGAATCGGATCGTAGGAATGCGCCGTGACGAGGGTCGGCATCGTCAACCGAGTCAGTGTGGCGGCATCCTTCGGTGGCGCGTCTTGCGCCGCGATACCACGTAGGAGCGCAGCCTGGGCCAAGTGGTCCGCGGCCAAGAAGTCGCGGAACCACGCCAGTTCGTGGGCCCGATCCGAGACCGGAAGCCTTCGGATCAGTGGGTGCCACGGCGTGAGCACCGGGTAGAAGGCGGTGAACATGACGGACAACGCGTTGAAGAAGATCCGGCCGGCGGTCACGCCCCGAGCGAAGACCGGCATCTCGAGGATGAGGGCTCGCACACGCTCGGGATGGCGAAGTGCGATCTCATAGGCGACGTTGGCACCGAGCGACAGGCCACCGAGAATCGCCCGCTCGATCCCGAGATGATCGAGCAGCGTGACAACGTCGTCAGCGAACTCCGACACGAGGTAGCGATCGGACTTGCGGGGCGAGGTCGACTTGCCGTGGCCATGCAGATCGACGAGGAGGACCCGATACTCCGGCAGCGAGGCCGCGAGCCGCTCCATCGTTCGCGACGACAGGGTGAGACCGTGCAGCAGCAGCACCGGAGGCCCTGTCGGGTCGCCCCGCTCGGCGTAATAGATGGTCAGGTCGCCGCGGCTCACGGTAGGCACCGTGAACTACCGCCGGTCCCAGATCGTCCGTGCACCCGTCGCTCTCACAGCTGTCACGGTCGCGCCCTCCGCGCAGGGCGGGCAGGGCCAAACGACCTTGCGGCCTCGGACTTCCGCAGCCCGCGCACCCGTCGTCATTCAGGGCAATCGAGGACTCCCAAGTTCCCATCAAGCGGACTCGGCTCGAACCGTCGACGATCGCCGCGCTCCGCGCAGAACTCCCGCAGCTGATATCCCGCCTCTTGACCCGACGGGTAGCCCGGATCTGCTGACGCTTCAACCTCGCAACGTCAGCTCTTGCGCAAAGGCCGGTACCGTGGCCCGATGGCGGCACGACCGAAGCGACCGACCGAACTGACTGAGGCGTTCGAGCTGGCGCTGGCGCTGGCGAACACATCGCATCAGGGTCAGGTCCGCAAGGGCACCGCCATCCCCTACATCTCGCATCTCCTCGGCGTGGCGTCGCTGGTCCTCGAAGACGGCGGGGACGAGGAAGACGCGATCGCCGCCCTGCTCCACGATGCGATCGAAGATTGCGACCTCACGCTCCTGGACTTCGAGCGGACCTTCGGCGTCGAACTCGGGGCTCGGATCTACGCCACGGTCGACGCATGTTCAGACCGGATCGACGAACTCGATGCGCGCGACGAGGCAACGTGGCTCGAACGCAAGCGGAACTACATCGAGCACCTCGCCGATCCCGCCATCCCCGACACCGTCCTGCGGGTCTCGGTCGCCGACAAGCTCCACAACGCACGATCGATCCTCGCCGACCTCCGCGAGCACGGACCAGGGGTCTGGGACAAGTTCAACGCCGGCATGCACGACCAACTTTGGTATTACCGCTCACTCACCAACGCCTTGATACACCGATACCCGCACCCCATCACCAGCGAACTCGCAAGCGTCGTCGCCGAGATCGGCCGGATCGCCGAGCAACACGAACTCGCCACCGAGTTGGCGGTCTCCCCGCCGCATCATCTCGATTGCTTCATCGGCGGGTTCATGGGGACCTCCTACCGCGTCCATCTCGATGGCGACGCACTCACCCACGAAACGCTGGAGCACTACGAACCGACCGACATGGTGCGGCTCCTCCCCGACCCATCGGCCTGGGAACAGTTCTGGAACTCACTCGACGCGATCAACGCGTGGAACTGGTCCGGCGACTACCGCAACCCCGAAGTCATGGACGGCACGAACTGGTCGATCCGCATCCTGCACGGCACCCGGCTCCTCGCCGCAAGCGGCAGCAACAGCTACCCGCCCATCGGCGACACCACCGAACCCAGCCCCGCGTTCGAGACCTTCCTCGCCGCGATCAGCCGGATCACGGGCCAGCCATTCCAGTAGCGACATCGCCCATACCCAGACCTTCTGGCCGGTGGATGGCTCTCGGGGACTCCACCCTGTCCACCCGAGCGAACCGTAGGGTCGCGGCGATACGACACGCGGTTCCGGCGCAGCGGGAGGGTAGATGAGTGGGCACGGGCTCGGGCCACGGCTCGGCAAGACCGGCAGTCTGGCGATCGTCATGGTTGCCTACGTGACGGCGGTCGGTGCGGCATGGGTGGTTGCCGACGTTGCGGGGCCGGACCAGCCGGTACCGGCGCTCGGCTTCGGGTATCTGGTGTCGGCACTTGTGATCTACGGTTGGTCACTAGCGCTCGATAACGGCTCGATGTTCGACGCGTGGTGGAGCGTCCTCCCGCCGGTCGCGGCCGTCTGGCTCGCCGGCGCCACGACATCGGCGGCGCCGGACGGGCGTGTTGCGCTCGTGGTCGTGGTCGTCGGCGCGTGGGCGATCAGGTTGACGTCGAACTGGGCGCGGGACTGGCCGGGCCTGGACCATGAGGACTGGCGCTACCTCGACCTCTACACGAAGGGCCCGAAGCCGTTGATCTCGCTCGGCGCGGTGCATCTGTTCCCGGCGTTCGTCGTGTTCCTCGGCTCGCTGTCGATGGTCCCCGCCCTCGTGTGGGGTGACCGCCCGCTCGGTGTGCTCGACGGACTCGCGGTCGTGATCGGTCTGAGCGCCACGGCCATCGAGTTCGTCGCCGACGAGCAGATGCGCCGGTTCGCGCCGCGTCAAGGCGCCAGGCGCCGTGATGGACCGGGGGCTGTGGCGCTACTCACGACACCCCAACTACTTCGGCGAGATCCTCTTCTGGTGGTCCTTGTGGCTGTTCGCGGTCGCGTCCGACCCCGCCTGGTGGTGGACCGTGATCGGACCGGTGGCGATGCTCGTGATGTTCCTCACCGCGTCCATCCCGATGCTCGACGAGCGCAGCCGGGCCCGACGCCCCGGATTCGACGCGTACGCGGATCGCACCCCGGCGCTCCTCCCCTGGCCGACCCGTCGGGAACAGGCGAGCTGACCGTGATCGGGCCGTAGCCGCGACCGCCCCTCCAACCCCCATGCGACCATCGGGCGATACACCCCGGTGGTCGCATGGTGTCCGACCCCGCAGGCGGACTGTGCTCGCTCACCGGGTGAACGAGATCGCGAAGCCGACGATGCCGGTCGGATGCTCGGGCGCGACGTCCACGCTACGAACGTGGGACGACCGGGGACCTTGGTGGCACCAAGCGATCATCTGCTCGACGGCCGGTGCCGGACCTTCGAACACGGCCTCGACCGACCCGTCACCCAGGTTGCGCACCGTGCCGGCGACCCCGAGCCGTCCGGCTTCGCGTCGGCACGACTCGCGGAAGCCCACGCCCTGCACGCGTCCCGCGATCCGCACCCGTCGTCGGATCGACTCGTCCGGTCCCGTCACACCTTCGGTCTACCGCGGACACCGGCGACCCGGCCGAGGCGGCCCCGTCGGCCCTGGCGCGGGCCCGGGCCGGGCTCGTTCCCGGTGCTGTGTGACGCAATTTCATCAGATCATGTGCCCAACGGTCAGGACATGGGTTCGCCAACGTGCTGTTCGGTGCCGAAGTTCGGCTCCCGGCTGCTCAGAGCGCGCTCCGAGATCAACTCCACGACCCGGCGTTCCCTCTGTTGGCAGTGGTGGTTGTGGCAAGTGGAGGTCGCGCTCGGATCGCGAATAGCTTCCGTGCATGTCGTTGCTCGGTCCGGCAAGCACGAGGACCTGATCTGTGGCCGACGCGCAGACGGTCACCGTCCTCTTCACCGACATGGTGGGGAGCACAGACATCCTCACCCGACTCGGCGATGAGGAGTTCGATGAAGATCACGGACCCCACGAGGTCATGCGTTTGATCGACGGACTTGCCGCGCCACCAAGTCAGCCGTACCGGACGCCTGGACGCGTCGGCGTCAACCCAGGTGAGATGATCGTCAGATGGACTGGTGGGCGTGGCTCCTCGTCGTCGTCGCGATCGTCGTTGCGGCGGTGGTCGTCCACGACCTGACCCAGCGGGAACACGCGCTCCTGCGGAACTTCCCCATCCTCGGTCACTTCCGCTATCTGCTCGAGAGCGTCGGACCGGAGCTCCGCCAGTACATCGTCGTCGACAACGACGCGGAGAAACCCTTCAGTCGAGACCAACGCCGTTGGGTGTACTCGGCGGCGAAAGGTGAGAACACCTACTTCGGGTTCGGGACCGACAACGACCTCGACACGACCCCGGGCTACCTCATCGTCAAACACAGCACGTTCCCCGCACGGACTCCGCTCCCCGCGGACGCCGACTACGACCCCGGCTACCGGCTCCCCGCCGCCAAGACCGCCGGCGCAGCCCGCGGGCCGCTCGAAGGCGTTCCGGTTCCCGTCGGCCGTCAACATCTCGTCGATGAGCTACGGCTCACTAGGTGCACGCGCGATCGAGGGCCTGAACCGGGGCGCGCTCGAAGCGGGCTGCCTGCACGGCACCGGTGAGGGTGGGATCAGCCCGTACCACGCGCACGGCGCGGATCTCGTGTGGCAGATCGGCACCGGCTATTTCGGTTGCCGAGATGGGCACGGGCGGTTCGACCTGGCGCGATTCCGCGGCGTGGTCGACGCACATCCCGAAGTGCGGATGGTCGAGATCAAGCTGAGCCAGGGCGCCAAACCGGGGCTCGGTGGCCTGCTCCCGTCGTCGAAGGTGACTCCCGAGGTCGCGCGGCTGCGCGGAATTCCCGAAGGGGTCGACTGTTGGAGTCCGACGGCGCATTCAGCTTTTTCGGATGCCGACAGCCTGCTCGACTTCGCCGAGACCCTCGCGGAGGCGAGCGGGCTTCCGATCGCCATCAAGTCCGCGGTCGGCGACATCGACTTCTTCGCAGATCTCGCGCGCCTCATGGCCCGCGACGACCGCGGCGTCGACGTCATCGTGGTGGACGGCGGCGAAGGCGGGACCGGCGCCGGACCGCTGGTCTTCGCCGATCACGTGGCGCTGCCGTTCAAAGTCGGTTTCAGTCGGGTCTACCGGGCCTTCGCGCAGCTCGGGATCCAGGACCAGGTGGTGTTCACGGGCTCGGGCAAGCTCGGACTCCCCGACAACGCCCTCCTCGCGTTCGCCCTCGGCTGCGACTCGATCAACGTCGGCCGCGAAGCCATGCTCGCCATCGGCTGCATCCAGGCCCAGCGTTGCCATACCGGCCGCTGTCCCACCGGAGTCGCGACGAACTCCGAGTGGCTCCAGCGCGGGCTGGTCCCCGAGGTCAAGGCCGAGCGCGTCGCTCGATACGTCACCCATCTCCGGAAGGAGTTGTTGAGCCTCGCGCAGGCATGCGGCGTTCCTCACCCGGCGCTGGTCGGGCTGGACCATCTGGAGTTCCTCGACGGCCGGCTCGGCACGACCCCTGCGAGGGACGCGTTCGGATACCTTGCGGCCTGGGGTCTTCCCGGTCTCGAGGACCAGGCAACGGTCCGCACACTGATGGGACAACCGGTCGACGAGTGACCGAACCGCGCCGACCGCCGGTGCCGGTGCGATGCCGGTGCCGGAGCGGGCTGCGCCGACCGCCGAGACGCTCGAGGACCACGACCGCATCGCGCGGGACGGACATCGCGAAGTGCGGGTCCCAGGAGATCGACCACGCGGTCGTCGACCATCGGGTTTCGCGCCGACGCTCGCGGATACCGCCGATCATCGGGTAGAGGGCCTCGAAGTGGCGAGACCATCGTGTGACAGCCCAGATTCCCGGCCGGGCACCCAGCGGCGTATCGCAATCCAGCGCACAACCGGCGTCGGGATGTCGACCCCGCGCTGCGCGTCACGTCGTGTCGGCTCCGGGTGGGTGCAGGGTCGCGCGCAGGGCGTCGAGCCCGGAGTACCGGGGTCGCCATCCCAGCTCCCGCTTCGCCTTGGTGGTGTCGACGACCGCCGGTCGACTCGCGGTCTCGGCCCACCCGGTGAGCGGGGGGACGAACGACGGGAGCGGCATGGAGGCGAGCGCCCGGGCGGCCCACGTCGCCAGGGACAGGGGCACCGGCACCGGCGCGAACCCGAGCTCGCGGGCGACGTCGTGCGCGGTCGGCACCCCGTCGCCCGCGATGTTGTAGGCGCCCGCCGGCCCGGCCCCGACGACGCAGCGGACGATCGCACGGCTCACGTCGTCCTCGTGCACGAGCTGCATCGGCATTGCCGGGATGACGAGCGGCACGGTGACGTGCGGTCGCTGGACCACGCCCCAGAGGACGCGGGCGAGCGGGTACAGCGACTCGGGCAGGAGATCCTTCGCGCCGACCGCGTGGGGTCCCAGGATGATGGGCGGGCGCAGCACGTAGAGCGCGATCTCGGGGTGCGCGGCCGCCTCGTCCCGTAGGAGCTGCTCGATCTCGGCCTTCTCCTGTGCGTAGAAGAACCGGGGATCGGGACGCGTCGGCCAATCCTCGGTCATCCCGATCGGGTTGTCCGGATGGAACCCGTAGGCCGCCGCCGACGACGTGTACACGAAGCGGGACGCGCCGGCGTCGACGGCCGCCCGGAACGCGTGCCGCGTCCCCTCGACGTTGATGCCACGGGTCGTCGCGCGGGACGTGGCCCCGATGATCTGGAACGCGAGGTGCACCACGACGTCGACGCCACGGAAGGCGTCGACCAACACGGCGCGGTCGCGCACGTCGCCCTGCCGGTACGTCGTCTTCGTCCACCCCTCCACCGTGGGGTCGAACGGACGCCGCGCGATTCCCACGATCCGATCGATGCGGTCGTCGGCCTCGAGCAACGGCACGAGTGCGAGCCCGATCGTCCCCGTCGGGCCGGTGACGCCGACCGCGAGGCCCTGCGAGGTCATCGGTCCTCGCCGATCGACATGGGCATCCGGTCCCCCTCCGACCCCTCCTTCGGCGTCGGCGACCAGTCTCGTGCGGGGCGGTCACGGCGTCCACCGGCAGCGTCCCAGTGCGGCGCGGTGCGTCGACGAGGCCGGTGTGCCTCGATGCCTCTCCATGAACCGTGCCCTCCCCTACCGGGAGGTCATGCCGCGCTCGCCGGACAAACCCAGCTCGTCACTGCCCACCACCATCGGGTGCCCGACCCGATTGCTGACCGGAGGCGTCGTCGAAGACCTGAACGGCGAGGGCCGCACTGGCTGAGGAGGTCTGGGTATGGGTG
>CAVPAT010000014.1:0-46109 GCA_963701625.1 uncultured Acidimicrobiia bacterium
GCGCGTGACCGCGAGGTCGTCGTCTCGCGCGGCGAACTCGTGGAGATCGGCGGTGGTTTCCGGGTTCCCGACATCATGGCGGAGTCGCGCTGCGCGCTCGTCGAAGTCGGGACCACCAACCGCACGCGGCGCGCCGACTACGAAGCCGCGATCACCGATGCCACCGCGCTGCTCCTCAAGGTGCACGCGTCGAACTACCGGATGGTCGGCTTCACCGAGGCCGCGCCGGTCGAGGACCTCGCGCCGCTCGGGCTGCCGGTGATGGTGGACGCCGGCTCGGGACTCCTCGACGAGACCACGCCGTGGCTCCCGGAGCGACCCTCGTGGCTGCGCGACGAGCCGGGCATCCGCCAAGCACTCGAGGCGGGGCGCCGAGGTCGTGACCTTCTCGGGCGACAAGCTGCTCGGCGGACCGCAGGCGGGCGTCATCGTCGGGAAGGCGGAGGCCATCGCTGCGATCGCCCGACACCCGTTCGCCCGCGCGATGCGCGCCGACAAGATGACGCTCGCCGCGCTCCAACAGGTGGCCCTCGTGTACCTCTCGGGCGACGCCACCACGATCCCGCTCTGGCGCATGGCCACGACTTCGGTCGAGGACCTCCGAACGCGCGCCGAGCGGATCGTGGCCGAGATCGGCCTCGGCACCGTGGTGGACAGCGAGGCCGCCGCGGGCGGTGGATCGCTCCCTGGCTTGACCATCCCATCGGTCGGCGTAGCCGTCGAACCCACGTCCGCGCGCGCCGCGCTCGCCGCGCTCCGCGACTCAGGCGTGATCGCCCGGACCGAGGACCAGCGCGTCCTGTGCGACCTCCGCAGCGTCGACCCTGGCGACGACGGCGTCGTCGCCAGGGCGCTCGCTCGCCTCGGATGAGAGTCGTCGCGACCGCAGGCCACGTCGACCACGGCAAGTCGACGCTCGTCCAGGCATTGACGGGGACGAACCCCGACCGGTTCCCCGAGGAGCGCGCCCGCGGCCTGACGATCGACCTCGGTTTCGCGTTCTGCACATTGCCGTCCGGCGCGGAGGTGGGCTTCGTCGACGTCCCCGGGCACACGCGCTTCATCAAGAACATGCTCGCCGGGGTCGGCGCGGTGGACGTCGCGATGCTGATCGTCGCCGCGAACGAGGGATGGAAACCGCAGAGCGAGGAACATCTGCGGATCCTCGACCTCCTCGACGTCCGCCACGGGATCATCGTCGTCACCAAGGCCGACCTCGTCGACGACGAGACCGTCGAGATCGCCCGGTTGGAGGTGGCAGACCACGTTGCCGGCACGACCTTCGCCACGGTCGAGACGGTCGTGTGCGCCGCGCGTTCTGGGCCGCGGGCTCGACGACGTGCGCGCCGGCGTTCGATCGGGCCCTCGCCGCTGCGCCCGAGGCCCGCGACCTCGGTCGCCCGCGACTGTGGGTGGACCGCGTGTTCGCCGCCAAGGGCGCCGGGACGGTGGCCACCGGCACGCTGACCGGTGGCGAGGTGCTCGTCGACGACGAGCTCGTCGTGACGGGACAGACAGTGCGGATCCGCCAGATCCAGCAACACGGCACGACCGTCGACCGCGCGGCGCCCGGGGAACGGGTCGCGCTCAACCTCGTCGGCGTCGATCACCACGCACTCAGGAGGGGCGACGCGCTCGTTCGCCCCGCCCAATGGCACGCCGTCACGACGGCCGACGTCGCGGTCAGCATCCTCCCCGACGCGACCCTCAAGCGCCGGAGTCGGCTCCGGGCCGCCGTCGGTTCCGGTGAGCAGGGAGTCTGGTGCCGGCGGATCGACGAGTCATTCGGCCGATTGCGGTTCGACACACCGCTCCCGCTGGCACCGGGCGACCGGATCGTGCTGCGCGACAGCGGCACCGCGACCACCGTTGCCGGCGCCGAGGTCCTGGAGGTACTGCCGGCCGGCCGAGCCGCAGCCGCCGGCGGCCGGCTGGCCCTGCCGCTGGCCCAGCGCATCCTCGCGGACGGCTGGGTGCCCACCGCCGGGCTCAGCGCCCGCACCGGACTCTCCGATCCCGACGCGCGCGCGCTGCTGGCAGAGGTCGGTGCAACCGAGGTCGGCGGGTGGCTGGCCGCGCCCGATGCGGCACACGCGGCCCGCGCGGCAGCTGCGCGACGTGCTCGATGCCCACCATCGGAACCACCCTGACGACGTCGGCATCGCCGTCGCCGAGGCCGCCCGCGCAATCGGACTCGACGAGGCTCGGGTCACGGCCCTCGTCGCGGCGGCACCCGACGTCAGCCTCACCAGTGGACGGGTGCATCGACCCGACCACCAGGGGCGGGCGTCCGAGTCCACCGCCGGCCGAGATCTCCTGGCCGCGCTGGATGCCGAGCCATTTGCACCGCCACCGGCGTCGGACCGGGGCCTGGTGCGGGCCCTGGTGCGCGAGGGACTGGTGATCGATCTCGACGGCGTGGTGTTCAGCACCGGTGCGATCGATCAGGCAAGAGATCGCATCGTCGCGGCGTTGGCCGAGCGGGGGACGGTCACCGTCGCCGACGCGCGCGACCTCCTCGGCAGTACCCGGAAGTTCGTGCTCCCAATCATGGGTCACCTCGATGCAACCGGTGTGACCCGCCGTCGCGGCGACGACCGCATCCCCGGACCGAGGTCAGGGCTCCCCGCCGCCGAGTGAGCGCCCGTTCAGTTGCTGGAAGTGCTCGTGAGCAGCTCGGAACGCTCGGCCTCGTTGAGCCCACCCCAGATGCCGTGAGGCTCTTTGATCGAGAGTGCGTAGTCGAGGCATTCGGCCTGCACGGCGCACTCGGCGCAGATCTGCTTGGCGCGAGCCTCTCGCAACTCCCGCTCGTCGCGGCGCTCACCGCTGGTCGGAGGGAAGAACACCGTGGAACGAGGGCCGCGACACGCGGCTCGCAGCTGCCACGGGTCCGGTTCGAGTTCGCTGGTCGTGTCGTTCGCCGTTGTGACGCTCAACGCTCCCCTGCCTTTCGGGTCGCCTCGGACCGTCCGCCACGGCCCGCCCGGCGAACCTACCCCGAGGGAGTGACACGCCACAAGAGCCCGATTTTCCTAGGAGATTCCGGCCTTGAAGCGCCTGACGGGAGCCGACGCCGAGGGCACGACCGGCACCGAGACTCGCCGAACCCAGGCTCAGGAAGGCTTCGGTGGCTTCGGCTCGCGGTAGTCGCGGGCGGCCCCGGTCTCGGGCTCGACCTCGAGCACCAGGCCATCGACCTCGACGACCCGAACGGGTGCACCCGCCAGGATCGGCGTCGCCCGATTGGTCCGGGCTCGCCACCGGGCACCCCGCAGCACGATCACCCCGTCCGGGGCGATATCGACCGCGGCCTCGCCCATCTCGCCGACCAGCGACTCGCGCCCGATGGTCGGTGTCGAAAAGCGCGACCGGACCGCGACGGGCATCGCGGAGACGAAGAAGACCACCGTCAGGATCACGACCGACGCGATGACCCACCAGTAGACGTCGAGCCGGGACGAGCCGCCGTAGAGGAAGAGTGACCCGATCAACAGCAGGACGGTGGCGATGACGGTCCAGGAGTAGGCCCGGCCGGCCTGGACATCGATCGCGTAGCCGAAGCCGGCCAACAAGATCAGTGCGAGCGCCCACCAGGTGACCGGCAGGTGGGAGAAGCCGACGAACGCGCCGATCGAGCGCGACGGCTCCGGTCCCGCCCGCGAGCCCGATCGAGATGGTGAAGAACTCGAAGATGATCAGTGCGAGCCCGACGACGAGCAGGAAGTACGCGATCGACGGACTCGTGAGCGTATGGACGGCCTGGCCGACGAGGTCGAGCTTCCGGAACCGGATGTCGAACTCCGGCTCGCGACGCCGGTCCGGACCTCGGTTGACGACCCGGGCAGTGTCCACCTCGACGGGCCCGAACGCGGTCGGCAGCGTCTGACCGTCGAGTGCAACCAGGAGGTCGCCGATGGTTGCGCAGCCGGGCGGGGCATTGCAGGGGGCGTCGGTCGACGTCGCCGGGCCGCCGCCGCGTCGCCGCTCAGTGCCCGGCCCTGAATGGGCCGAGCGTTCCGGCGCGGCGGCAGCGGCGGCGTCGGCACTGAGGGATCGTCCAACATCACCGGATCAACCGGGCCGATGCTCGACCCGTTCGAGACCGCGGCGACCGACGCCTCGAGGGCCAGGACCGCAGCGAGACCCGCGCGCCTTCGGCGCCGGACGGGCCGACCCAGGCCACGACGGGGACCCGCGAGCGTCGGATCGCCCGGGCCAGTGGCACCGGGTCCACGTCCACGGCGCCGCCCGAGTTGAACTTGATCATCAGCAGCTGCGACTCGTTTCGGTTCGCGCGCGCGGACCGCGTCCGGATCAGGTCCGCGTTCGGGCGGATCGATGAGCCCATCGACCTGGATGACGTCGATGGTGCGCTCCGCCGGCGCGGCGGCGCCGCCGCGGTTCCGGCCCCCAGCCCGGGCGCGACTCCGACAAGGAGGCCGAGCAGGACACAACCGATCGCCGTGCGTCGAAGGACGCGCGATCGCGCTCCCGTAGGCTCCGGCCGATGGAGCGTGCTCAACTTCTGGCCCACCTCCCGGGTGGTCATCGTGGCGGGCAAGGGTGGCGTCGGCAAGACGACCGTCGCCGCCACGTTGGCCGTCGCCGCGCGGCGCCAGGGCCTGAGCGTGCTGATCGTGGAGGTGGAGGGCAAATCGGGGCTCCCGACGGCATTCGGCGTCGACGGACTCGGCTACGAGGAGCGTGAACTCGCCGACGGTATCCGGGGGCGCTGCCTGAACCCGGATGCGGCGCTGCGGGACTGGCTCGAGAGCAACGGGCTCAAGCGGATCTCGAAACGCCTCGTCCAGACCGGGGCGCTCGATGTGATCGCCACCGCGGTGCCCGGGATGAAGGACATCCTGGTGCTCGGCAAGGTCAAGAGCCTCGAACAGTCGAGGGTGGCCGACCTCATCATCGTGGACGCCCCGGCGGCGGGCCACGCCATCACGTTCCTGACTTCCGCCCGCGGGCTCCTGGACGCCGTGAGCGTCGGCCCGGTCCGGAAGCAGGCGGCGGATGTCGTGGAGATGCTCTCGGATCCCGAGCGTTGCCAGGTACTGCTCGTCACGCTCCCCGAGGAGACCCCGGTCAACGAGGCTGTCGACACTGCCTTCACCATCGAGGACAAGGTCGGGGTCCGCCTCGGTCCCGTCGTCGTGAACGGCTGCTACGAGGAGTTGCCGATCGCGGCCGAGGACGCCACTGCCGCGGCCGCGCAGTCCGATGCTGCACAACTCGACGTGTTCCTCTCCGATCACGAAGCGTCGGACCTCGCCGCGGCCGCCGAGTTCCGCACGGAGCGGGCTGCGATTCAGCGGGTCCAGGCGGACCGCCTCGCCGAGCAGCTTCCGCTCCCACAGGTCCGGCTGCCCTTCGTCTTCAGCAGCGAACTCGGCGTCGACCGAGATCGGCGTCCTCGCCGACTCATTGCTCGCGGCGGTCGGACGGTGAGCACCGTGCACACGTTGGGTGACGTCGTCGACCACGGGCGCATCGCGGTCTGCTGCGGCTCGGGAGGCGTCGGCAAGACGACGACCGCGGCCGTCATCGCGATCGAAGGTGCGCGCCGCGGGCGCCGCACGGTCGTGGTCACCATCGATCCGGCCAAGCGTCTCGCCAACACGTTGGGACTCGACGGACTCACCAACGAACCACGCGTGATCGACCCGGCCCGCTGGGATCCCGACAACGACCGACTCCCCGGCGGTGAACTGTCCGCAATGATGCTCGACACCAAGAGCACCTTCGACGGGCTCGTCACGCAACACGCCTCCTCCCCGGAACAAGCGGAGCGGATTCTCGCCAACAACTTCTACAAGAACATCTCCTCGGCCCTCTCGGGAACGCAGGAGTACATGGCGATGGAGAAGCTGCACGAGCTCCACGAGGAAGGCGGCTACGAACTCATCGTGGTGGATACGCCACCGTCGCGCCACGCGTTGGATTTCCTCGACGCGCCGGCCCGCCTACTCCGACTCCTCAACAACCCGATCTTCCGCGTTCTGATGGTGCCGACCCGGACCTACCTCAAGGTCGCCGGCGCGGCGGTACAGGCGTTCATCCGCACCGTGTCACGCGTCATCGGCGCGGAGGTGGTGGACGACATCGTCGCCTTCTTCCGGTCGTTCGAGGGGATGGAGGAGGGGTTCCGGACCCGAGCCGCACGCGTGGTGGAGATCCTCGGTCAGCCCGAGACTCGTTTCGTGCTCGTGACCTCGCCTCGGCGCGACGCCATCGACGAGGCCCGGTTCTTCGCGGAGAAGATCGGCGACCACAACCTCTCCGTCGACGCGCTGGTCGTGAACCGGGTCCACCCGAGGTTCGGCAACGAGCTCGCGGCCGGCCTTCACGCCCGCGCAACGTCGTTCCGCGACCTCCACGTCGCTTCCAAGGAACAGCGGGCCGCGCGCGACCGACTCGCGGCCCGCTATCAGAACCTCGCCGAGTTCAACGAGATCGCCGAACGGGAACGAGTCCAGGTGGAATCGGTCCGGGTCCGGACGCGCTCGGCCGCGGTCTGCTTCGTGCCCTACCTCCCTCACGACGTCCACGACTTCACCGCGCTGGCCGAGGTCGGCACACTGCTGTTCGCGCCCGATATCGAGACCGGCCGGGCGCCGGTCGGCGAGTAGCTTGGGTGCCGTGACCACGATCCTCGTTGCTGCCGAAGCCGCCTGGGTGCGGGACCAGGTCACCACCGCGTTCACCGGCCCGGACCAGGAAGTGATGGAGGTCCGACGCGGTCAGGACGTGCGTGACGCCGTCGCCCAGCACGCGCCGGACCTTGTGGTCCTGGACATGCAGATCGCCAACATGGGCGGGATCGCAGTGGCGATCGACCTCCGGCTGGAAGCCGCCGAAGGCCGCATCCCCCCCACCAAGATCCTGCTGCTGCTGGACCGCGAGGCCGACCGGTTCCTCGCGAAGCGGGTCGAGACCGACGGCGAACTGATCAAGCCAATCGATGCCGGGCTGCTGCGGCGGGCCGCGAAGGCCGCGCTCGCCACTACGGCTCCGGTCGAGCAGTAGCGGGTCGCTACACTCTCGCCCCCTACGGGATGTGGCGCAGTTTGGTTAGCGCGCAGCGTTCGGGACGCTGAGGCCCCGGGTTCAAATCCCGGCATCCCGACCACCTTTCGGCTGGTCGCAGCACCGCCTTGACCATCACTCCGGTCCGACGGGCGCCGACCGCGATGTCGCAGACGATCACCGAGTGGCTGCGCCGAGATCCCGCGGTTCGCCGGCGCAGCCATCGAGACCGTGACGACGACGAGGACGGAGCGGTCATGGCGCAGCTGATCTACGGATCCAACATGTCGATCGACGGCTACACCGAGGACGCGAGCGGTGGCTTCGACTGGACGCAGCCGGACGACGACGTCTTCGCGCACATCACCGGCCTCATGCGGTCCGCGAGGACCTACCTCTACGGGAGACGCATGTACGAGACGCTGGCCGTGTGGGAGACCGACGCCACCCTGGCCGCGCACTCGGACCTCACGGCGGACTACGCGAGGGCATGGCAGGAGGCGGACAAGGTCGTCTACTCCTCGACCCTCGCCGCGCCGGCCACGGCGAACACCCGCCTCGAACGCCGATTCGACCCCGTCGCGGTTCGCGACCTCAAGACCGCCTCGAACGGCGACCTCCTGGTCGGTGGCCCGAACCTCGCAGCGCAGGCGCTCGCCGCGGGACTCGTCGACGAGGTGGTCCTGTACGTCTGGCCGGTCGTCCTCGGTGGGCGCAACCCCGCGCTCCCGACCGATACCCGGGTCGACCTCGAGCTTCTCGACGAGCACCGATTCGACGGCGGAGCCGTGCACCTCCGCTACCGCGTTCGGTAGCAACGCGATGAGCGGGTCGGAAGTACCGGGCGCCTTGCGGGGGCTCGCTGCCCTTGAGAGGCTTCCGACATGACGGAAGCTGGGACCGGTCGCGTCGGCGCGGGAGATTTCGGCGTGAAGCCGGCGACTCATGGTGCAGCGGCGTCGCGGCCGCGTCGGCTCGTGGGCAGGGATTCCGAGATCGTCGAGGTGAGCGAACGGATCGCGTTGACGCCGTTGACGACCGTGACCGGCCCGGGCGGCGTCGGCAAGACGGCGCTCGCGCTGGCGGTGGCGGCCGCGTCGGAGGCGCAGTTTCCCGATGGGGTGTTCGTGGTCTGGCTCGCCTCGTTGCGGTCAGCGGAGCACGTCGCCGGCGAGGTGGCGTCCCAGGTCGGATTACCGAGGCTCGGCGGTCAGTCCTACGAGGACGCGCTCGCCCAGTGGCTGGCTGCTCGCGATGTCCTGCTCGTGCTCGACAACTGCGAGCACGTGGTCTCGGCGGTGGCCGATCTCGTCGAAGGCCTCACGGCTCGGCTCCCCCGTCTGCGGGTGTTGGCGACGAGTCGCGAACCACTCTGGGCCGTGGACGAGCTGAGCTATCGGCTCGCGCCATTGCCCGTGGTGGACACGGACGCGAACCGTACGGAGATCGATGCGAGTCCGGCGGTGCGCTTGTTCCGGGAGCGGGCCGGTGCCCGGTCGCAGGCCGCGCTCGACACGGACCGCGCGGGTCAACTCCTCGGCGAGATCTGTCGCCGCGTCGACGGCCTTCCGCTTGCCATCGAACTCGCGGCGGCACGGGTGGTCGGCCTCGATCTGGAGGACATCTCGGCCCATCTCGACGACCTGTTCGACCTGCTCCCGCAAGCCGTGCGGCGGGCCGACGGCGGGCAACGGTCGTTGCGCGCCACGGTCGAGTGGAGCGACGCCCTGCTCAGCGAGGACGAGCGGGATCTCCTGCGGCGCATGGCCGTGTTCGCCGGCGAGTTCGACCTCGCGGCGATCAATGAGGTGTGTGCGAGCGACGACCAGAGCGCGGCGAGGGTTGCGGATCTCACCGCCCGGCTCGTCGAGAAGTCGCTGCTGCTCAAACAGGATGCGACCGGCATGTACCAGCTGCTCGAGACGATCCGCCAGTACGCCGTCGAACAACTCGACCTCGCCGGCGAGCTGGACACGATCCGCGATCGCCACGCCCGCCGCTACCTCGGGATCGCAATGGAAGAATCCGGCGCGACGCTCACCGGCCCCGAGCGACCCCACCTCGACGTGCTGCGTCGCATCGAGGACAACACCCGGGTCGCGCTCGAACGCCTCCTCACGACCGACCCCGAATCGGCCTTGGCGCTCGCGGCGAGCCTCAACATCTTCTGGTGGACGCAGGGCAAACTTCGAGAGGGCATCGGCTGGCTCGAGCGAGGACGCGCGGCCGCACCGGACGCGCCGGCGGAACTTCGAGCGACGAGCCTGTTCTGCGAAGGCTTCCTCGTCGCGCACGACACCGACGACTGGCAGGCCGCGGCGAAACTGATCGATGCCGGGATCGACGCACTCGTCGATGCCGAGGAACCTCCGTTGGTCCTCGGGATGCTGCACTGCCTACGCGGAGAGTGCGACGTCTTCAACGGCGAGCCCACGTCGGCCGTCGTTCGTACGGAAGCAGGGCTCGAAATCGCCTCCTTGTACCCGGGAACGTGGGGTCGGGGCTTCTGCCTGTGGAACGCGGCCTACGCGCGATTGGCCGTCGGGGACGAGGACGCTGCGGTCGCGCTCTTCACGGAGATGATCACCCTGACCGAGGCCGGAGGGTACGGCATCGCCGACATGGTCGGCTGCAACTCGTTGGGTGAGATCTGGGAGGCGCGCGCGGCGACCTCGACACGTCCCGAATGTTCTGGGAGCGCGCGCTCCAGGTCCGGCGGGACCTCGGTGCTCTGCGCATCGGCCACGTACACGGCTCGATGCCGACCGGCCTGCTCGCCGTCGCCCGCGTCGCCGCCAAGCAAGGAGACCTGGCCACGGCGTCGAGGTTGTTGCGCGAGGGCCTCCCGATCGCAGAGGAACAGCGCGAGGTCGACACCGCGCAAGCAATGGTCGAGCTCCTCAGGGAGACATCGCAGGTCGAACCCCAACAGCGCGCGACGCTTCGACCCGAGGAGGGAGTCTGGTGCGTCGAGTTCAACGGCACGGCCATCCACATTCCCGACCTGAAGGGGTTCTGGCATCTCCGCGAGCTCGTGGCTCGGCCGGGTGAGTTCGTCTCCGCCCTCGCGCTCATCGGAGCGTCGAGCGACGAGCCGATTCCGAGCGGTGACGCCGGTCCCATGCTCGATCGAGAGGCGCTCAGGCAGTATCGACAGCGCCTCGCCGCGCTGGATGACGAGTTGGACGACGCCGCGGTCCATGGCGACGCCGAGCGGCAGGCGGAGCGGAACGCCGAGCGCGACGCGCTGATCGCCGAGCTCAAGCGGGCCACGGGACTCGGCGGCCGGCCGCGGCGGGCCGGCTCGCCGTCCGAGAAAGCGCGCCTCAACGTGACCCGGACGATCCGCCACGCGATCACCGACCTCTCAGGTCGCGTGCCGGAGCTCGCGGCGCATCTGGACGAGTCGATCGTCACCGGGGTGTCCTGCTGCTACGAACCGCGGGTCAACATCGCCTGGACGACGTGACCCCAGGGTGTGGTTCGTTCGGAACGAACCGGAGTGGTCGGGAACGAACGCCTCTTCTTTGGATGGCAATACGGCCACCCCGAGAAGAACGGACGGTCCCCATGTTTGTGACAGTGATCCACCGAATTCACGACCCCGAAGGCTTTCAGGCCGCCGAGGCCAAGGCGATGGAAGCCGGGCTCCCTTCCCACGTCGCGTTGCCGATCCACGCCGCGACCAATGACCACGGACTCGGCGTCTGCATCTGGGAAGGCGAGTCGGTCGACGCGGTGCGCGACGTCGTCGAAGGTGCGGTCGGAGCCTGGGCGAAGAACGAGTATTACGAGATGCACGTGGACGGACTCGCTCCGCAGCTCGCGCGGTAACGGGAACCCCCGACGTTCAAGGTTCACACGAGGGTCTCGGCAGTTGCCGAGACCCTCGTGTCATCTCAATCCACTCCATCGGCCAGACTCACCCCGACGACATCGGGGGGGGGGGGGGGAACATGAGCGAGCAGATGCGCGCCTGGCAGGTGCACGAGTACGGGAAGCCCACCGAGGTGCTGCAACTCGACACCGTCGACATCCCGACGCCGGACGCGGGTGAACTACGTGTCGCAGTCCAGGCGATCCCGCTCAATCTCAACGACCTCGAACGCATCACCGGCGGCAACATGATGGTGCGGCCGGACTTCCCCTATCCGCCGGGGATGGAAGTATTCGGCGTCGTCGACGCGTGTGGTCCTGGCGCAGAGGGTTACCTCGGGCGCCGCGTCGCCGCGACCACCAAAGGTGCACACGGTGGGTACGCCGAGTACGCGATCTGTCCGTCGGCCTCCGCGTTCGAAGTGCCGGACTCGATCCCCCTTCCCGACGCGGCGGCGCTCTACTTCCCCTTCCACCTCGCGTGGCTCGGTCTGTTCGACCGCGCCGAGTTGGTCTCGGGGGAGTCCGTCCTGATCCACGCAGCGGCGGGGGGCTCGGGGTCGGCGGCGATCCAGCTCGCCAAGGACGCGGGCGCGCGGGTCTTCGCGACCGCGGGCGCCGCCGAGAAGGTCGCCCTCTGCAAGGAACTCGGCGCGGACGTGGTCATCGACTACTCCACCGAGGACTTCGCCGAGACTGTGCTCGCCGAGACCGGCGGCGCGGGCGTGGACGTGGTGTTCGACAACGTCGGCGAGGCAGTCCTCGAAGACTCGCTCAAGTGCACGAAGTACAACGGGCGCTACGTGATGATGGGCTTCGCGTCGAACAAGGAGGTCGCCGACGAGCCGTTCCTCGTTCCGCGGCGGCTGATGCTCTCCAACATCAAGCTCTGCACCGTGATGCTCGCGTACGCGCCACCGGACATGGCCGGATTCCTCAAGACCGCGATGGGCTGGAACTTCGCCAGCCCGGAGCTGGGAACGCAGATCATGCACGAGGTCGTGGAGCGGGTGCTGGCAAACCGGGTCAAGGCGGTCATCGGCCGCGTGATCGACTTCGAGGACCTGCCCGCTGCCATCGAATCCATGGGCAACCGCGAGACGATCGGTCGGACCGTCGCAGTGCTCACCGACGCCTGATCGCACCCGGGCGTCGACAATCGCGAGGCGGTAGGGTCGCCGATCTCATTGGCTCCTGGGGAGGCAGACCATGAAGACCCGACACCTCGTCCGGTTCGGCGCGGCAATCGCGCTCGTCACAATGCTCGCTGCGTGCGGCAGCGACGGAAGCACGGCCAGCTCCGGCGACTCGAGCGACCCGAACGACCTCGGGGGCCGGACGGTCACGGTCGCCGTCGAGAACGCCTATCCGCCGTTCAACTACATCAACAAGGACACCAACAAGGCCGAGGGCTGGGACTACGACGTCTGGCGGGCCATCTGCAAGCAGATCAACTGCAAGGTCAAGTTCACCGAAGCGGCCTGGGACGGCATGATCCAGGCGGTCTCGCAGGACCAGTTCGACGCGGCAGCCGACGGCATCACGATCACCGAGGAGCGCGCCCAGGAGGTCGACTTCTCGGACGGCTACATCAACGTCGAGCAGCGCCTCATCGTCCAGAACGACGAGGACCGCTTCACGACGCTCGACGAAGTCAAGTCCGGTGACTACAAGATCGGCACCCAGACCGGGACTACCAACTTCGACACCGCAACCGAGGAGTACGGCGAGGATCGAGTGTCAGGGTTCGAGACGTTCGCCCTGGCAGTCCAGGCGCTGATCAACGGTGACGTCGACGCGGTGATCATCGACGACACCGCCGGCCAGGGCTACGTCGGCGAGGACTCCGACCAACTCAAGCTCCTCGAGGGCAGCCTCAGCTCCGACGAGCTCGGCTTCATCTTCCCGAAGGGCTCCGACCTCGTCGGACCGGTCAACTACGCGCTGGCACAGCTCGACGCCGACGGGACCATGGCGCAGCTGAACAGTGAGTACTTCGGGGCCAGCTTCAAGGACCCGAGCTAGGTCACCCGCACGACCCAATGAACGCACGAGATGGGCCAGGCCGCCGGGCCTGGCCCATCTCGCGTCCACGAAAGGAGCCATGAGCGTCGACCCGCCCGCCACCGAGATCGAAGGCCCCTCGTCGGCGCCGGGTCGGGTGCCCCGCTGGCGGATCAACGCACGGGACTTCCCCTACTGGCTCGTCATCATCCTCGGCATCCTCGGGTGGATGGGCTACCTCATCGTCACCAACGAGGACTTCAACCTCGCGTTCCACCGGATCTCACCGGGGTTCTGGCTCACGATCCGGGCGACCCTCACGGGCTTCGGCATGGCCCTCGCCATCGGACTGCTCGCCGGCCTCGGGCGGATCGCCAAGAACCCGATCATCCGCAACGTTGCGCTGACCTACATCGAGTTCGTCCGGGGCGTCCCGATCCTCGTCCTCATCGCGATGACCGCGTTCGTCATCGTTCCGAACCTCGCGACCGCGTTCGGTCTGGACAACTCGTCGATCGACTTCTTCTGGCGCGCCGCGATCGCACTGGCGCTCATCTACGGCGCGTACCTCGCCGAGGTCTTCCGCGCCGGGATCGAGTCCGTCCCCAAAGGCCAGAGCGAGGCCGGCCGCTCTCTCGGGCTGAGCCGCAGTCAGACGATGCGTTTGATCGTGCTGCCTCAGGCGGTCCGCAACATGACACCGGCAATCGGCAACGACCTCATCGCGATGCTGAAGGACTCCTCGCTGCTCTCGGTACTCGGTATCCGCGAACTCACCCAACAGAACAAGATCTTCACGTCGTCGACCTTCAAGTACGAAGCCGGCTACTTCGTCTTGACCTTCTTCTACCTCAGCATGACGTTGGTGCTCTCGCTCCTCCTGCGCTGGTACCGCTCGCGGTTGGGACTCGACGATGACTGAGCCGACGACTGACTCGACGAGCGACATGGTCGTCATCGAGGGACTGGTCAAGGTCTTCACCAAGGGCAACGTCCGGGCCGTCGACGGGGTGGACCTTCGCGTCGGCCTCGGGGAGCGTGATCGTCATCGTGGGTCCGTCAGGATCCGGGAAGAGCACGGTCCTTCGGTGCATCAACGGGCTCGAGACCGCGACCGCCGGCTCCGTCACCGTCGACGGACGCAGACTGACCACGAAGGGCGCCGATCTCGACACCATCCGCCAAGAGGTCGGCATGGTGTTCCAGCAGTTCAACCTCTTCGCTCATCTCACCGTTCTCGAAAACGTCACCCTCGCACAACGGGTCGTTCGGAAGCGCGGGAAGAACGAGGCCAAGTGGATCGCACAGGAGCAGCTGCATCGCGTCGGGATCCCGGAGAAGGCTGACAGCTACCCGCGGGAGCTGAGCGGCGGACAGCAGCAGCGAGTCGCGATCGCTCGGTCGCTCGCGATGAACCCGAAGCTGATGCTCTTCGACGAGCCGACGAGTGCGCTGGACCCGGAGATGATCAACGAAGTGCTCGACGTCATGCTCGAGCTCGCGAAGGCCGGGATGACGATGATCGTCGTCACCCACGAGATGGGCTTCGCCCGCGCCGCGGCCGACACCCTCGTCGTGATGGACGAAGGCCGAATCGTGGAGCAGGGCCCGCCGGCCCAGCTCTTCGAGTCCCCCCGCGAGGAGCGGACCCGTCAGTTCTTCGAGAAGATCCTCCACCACTGAACGCGTCTGAGCACCAATGTCCCGGCGAGGTCACGCGAAGGATCGCGTGACCTCGGCGCACGGATTTGCTACAACCGACGTGCAGGCAGCGAGCAGGAGGTGGGTTCATGACCACCCAACTGGCCAGGAACCGGACGGCGGCCGTCGCCCCCCGACTGGAGCCGCTCACCGAATTGGCGTTCGCGGGTCCGACGCCCGTGCGGTTCGAGGCGTGGGACGGCAGCCGACTCGGGCCCGACAACTCGCCGGGCACGATCCGGCTCCGGTCACCCGCTGCACTCCAGCGGGTCCTCTGGTCCCCCGACGAGTTGGGGCTCGGCCGTGCTTACGTCGCCGGCGAGGCCGACCTCGACGGGGACATCGTCGAAACGATGCGGGCGCTGAGAATTCCACGACCGGACCTCCCGACCCGAGGACGCCTCGTCGCGGCCGCGGTGCGGGTGGCCCGCGATCTCGGCATCCTCGGCCCGCCTCCGGCCCCGCCGCCGGAGGAAGCCCACCCCCGCGGTTGGCTGCACTCACGGCTCCGCGACGCCCAGGTGATCTCACACCACTACGACGTGGGGAACGCGTTCTACCGGTTGGTCCTCGGACCCAGCCTCACCTACTCGTGTGCTCGGTGGGCCGACGACACCGAGACGGTCGCGGACGCGCAGGCGGCGAAGCACGACCTCGTTGCCCGCAAACTCGGCCTCCACCGGCAACCGGGTCTCCGGCTGCTCGACGTCGGCTGCGGCTGGGGCTCCATGGCGCTCCATGCCGCGCGCCACTACGAGGCGAGAGTCGTCGGCATCACGATCAGTCGCGAGCAGTACGAGCTCGCCACCGAGAGGATCAAGGACGCCGGTCTCGACGATCTGGTGGAACTCCGGCTCCAGGACTACCGCACCCTCGACGGCGAGACGTTCGATGCGATCTCCTCCGTCGGGATGTTCGAGCACGTCGGCGCCCGGCGGACAGCCGAGTACTTCGGCACCTTGCGTCGGTTGCTCCGTCCCCAGGGTCGGCTCCTCAACCACGCGATCTCGAAGGTCGGCGGCTCTCGGCTGGGCTCACGCACCTTCATCGGGCGGTACGTGTTCCCCGACGGCGAATTGCTGGACGTGGGTGACGTCGTGCGGTCGATGGAGACCGCCGGGTTCGAAGTCCGCGACGTGGAATCGCTGCGTGAGCACTACGCGCTCACCCTCCGGGCCTGGATCGCCGCGCTCGAGGAGAACTGGGACGAGGCGGTGCGCGACGTCGGCGAAGGGCGCGCTCGAGTCTGGCGCGCCTACATGGCGGGATCCGTCGTGGGTTTCGAGGAAGGCGACATCGCCGTCCACCAGGTACTCGGGGTGATACCCGACGCCGACGGGGTGAGCGGGATGCCCCTCCGCCGCGACTGGTAGCCGGGGCTCCGCGGTTCAGCCGAGTTGGGCGTGGAGGAAGGAGGTGACCTCGGGCCAGATCTGCTCCGCCAGGGCCTCGTCGAGCGTGCCGAGCGCGTTGTGGGGACCCATGAACGCGTGCCCCGTTCCCGGGTGGACGGTCAGCGTGACGTCCTTGCCCAATCCCTGGAGCTTGCTCTCCAGTGCCGTCGCCGCGTCCGGACCGAAGAAGTCGTCCTGTTCGGCCATATGGCCGCGCACGACGGCGCTGAGTCCGGACCAGTCTGGCTCGGCGTCGCCTTGCGGGAATCCGTAGAAGGGCACCGCGGCCTTGACGGCGTCGCCGCGGTTCGCCGCGATCAGCAACGTCAGCATGCCGCCCATGCAGAAGCCGACCACGCCGACGCCGGACCCGGTCGCTCCCGCGTCGGCGAGCAGAAAGTCCACCGCGCCACTCATGTCGCGTGCGGCGCGGTCGGGGGGTAGGTCGGTCATGAGCTGTGCCGCCCGGTCCATCTCGTCGTGACCGGCGACCTCACCGTGGTACAGGTCGGGGACCAACGCCGTGAACCCCGCCGCGGCCAACCGGTCGGCCACCGCGCGGAGGTCGTCGCTCAGCCCCCACCACTCCTGGATGACCAGAACTCCCGGCCCAGACCCTCCCGGCGGCCGGGCGAGATAACCCGAGGCGGTCGACCCGTTACTCGCGAACTCCACGATTGCAGCCATGCCGGGGACTCTACGCATCTGGTGCCGAACGCTGCATCCCCCAACCAGGTCGGGTGATCCATTCCCAACGGCCACGATCCGTGGCAATCTGTACGGCTTGCGTGACCTTGGGGGGCTCATGGCGAATACGGGGTCAGACATCGTCCGGCTGTTCGCCGGTGATGCCGTCCCACCGTCGGTCCTACGCGCGGACGGTCGGCTCGGTCCGGCCGTCCCCCTCGGGCGGAGGGTCGATCTCCCGGGACGCGGCACCACCTTCATCCGCGAAGTCCCCGGACCGCCCGGCGCGCCGACCGTCATCCTGCTCCACGGCTACTTCGCCAGCGGCGGACTGAACTGGTTCCGGAACTTCGAGAGCCTCAGCCGCGAGTTCCGCGTCATCGCCCCGGATCTGCGCGGGCACTCTCGCGGCCTCCGCTCCCCACGCGGCATGCGACTCGCCGACTGCGCCGACGACATCGCCGCACTGTGCCGGGAACTCCAGACCGGCCCGGCGATCGTTGCCGGCTATTCGATGGGCGGTCCGATTGCGCAGCTCATGTGGCGGCGCCATCCGGATCAGGTCGCAGGTCTGGTGCTGTGCGCGACCGCGGCGCGTTTCGACTTCGGACTCCAGCCCCTCAATGAGACGTACCTTGCGCTCCTCAGCAGCCTGACCCGCACCGCGGGTCACCTCGCGGCCGTGCCCGCCGCCGGGGCGAATCTGCTCCGACGAGTCCGCGCGAACCGCCCTGCCGGGTTCCTCGAATGGGCCGGCGAGGAACTCCGCCGTCACGACGTACGCATGCTCACCGAGGCCGCCCGCAGCATCCAGCGATTCGATTCCCATTCCTGGCTCGATGGCGTCGACGTCCCCACGACGGTCGTGCGCACGAACCGCGACCGGCTCGTGGACCCGGCCCGCCAAACCGACCTCCTCGAGCGCATCCCCACGGCCAAGGTCCTCGACCACGACGCCGGCCATTTCGCCTGTGCCCGTGCCGATTTCGATGAAGTCGTGTTCGACGCCGTGCGCGCCACTGCGGGACGGGCGAGCGCGTAGACCTCCGGTCAACACCGACGTTCGAGCGGCGGAGCCGGGATCAGGTGGTGACGTTGCGGGCGATTGCCCACCCGGGCCAGAAACCGGAACCCACGGCTCCGCCCGGCACCCCGCCGGCGACCGAGAACCCGTGCAGACCACCCCAGCCGTCGAGCACGAACCCCGCCGAACCATCCGGCTTGAGCGCGGCGCCGCGGACCGGCGCCGGCCCGGGCATATAGCTCGGGGGTGCCGATGGTGGCGCGACCCCCGAGCCGATGCCGAAGGGATGAAGCCGACCGAACGCATCCACGACGTAGCCGCCCGTGCCATCGGGCATCACCGTGATGCCACGGGCAATGTCGATCCCGGGCCAGTACGGATTCCCCCGCACCGTGGGCGGTGGTGCGCTACTGCCAGTCGAGAAGGGGTGGATCCCCCCGAAGCCGTCGAGCATGTACCCGCCGGAACCGTCGGGGAGCATGGCGATGCCCCGGGCAATGTCCCAACCGACCCAATAGGGGTTGCCACGCACCTGCGGAGGCAACCCGGCTGCCCCGGTCGCGAAGCTGTGAATACCGCCGAAGCCGTCGACGATGTATCCGGTCTGGCCGTCGGGACGACGCGTCACGCCGCGGGCGATGTCCCAGCCGGGCCAGTAAGGACCCCGGACCCCGCCGGGCGCGGCAGGGCCGCCGGCCAGCGAGAAGGGGTGGAGACCACCAAAACCGTCGAGCACGTACCCGCCGTCGGGAGCCGGCGCCTGACCTTGGAGGTGGACCCAACGCGACACCGAAGGGACTCCGTTCGCATCGACCACATTGAGCATGTACCAACCCGGCGGCGCCAGGTTGGGCTCGGTCGGCATCGTGATCGAGAGACCTGTCGGCGTCGTCGTGAAGGACAGCGCGACGAGCCGCTGGTTCGGGTCGCTCGAGTGGGTCGTCGAACCCGGTCGCACGAGCGCTGCGGCGCGGATCGGCGCGGCCTGGCTCGTCACGAAGCCGGCCGAGTCGCCGTACCGCAGCTCCGTCGGTCCCCCGGTCAGCACCGGGCGTGCGGTGCCCGTCTGCAGATACGGCGGCGTGTACACCTCGATACGCATCTCGAACGAGTTCGTCGGGTTGCTCCCGAAGGTCGCGACGCGACCATCCGGCAACAGGATCGCGGACGAGTGGTACAGCCGGTCCACCGCTGGTGAGGCCACAGGTCGCCATGAGTTGGTCTGCGGATCGAAGATCTGAGTGGTCCGAACGCTGGTGCCGTCGTAGACGACGCTCTTGGTTCCTCCACCTGTCTCCAGCACGGTGCTGTCGGGGAGGACGACCGCACTGACGTACATCTTCGCCGCGCTGAGCGACGGACCTGCGCTGAAGGTGGGAACCGGTCCCTTCAGGTCCGCGATGGCCGTCGATGCGGTGGCGCCGACGTCTTTGTACTGGTCACCACCACCGATGACCATGACGCGTTGATCCTGTGCGGGCGGCAACAACACGCTCGCGCCCTGGTCCCGACGGCGGTCGTCGGTGAGCCCGGGCACCGGCTGGTAACCCCTCGTTGCGAGGTCGAAGATGCCGGGTGGCACCTCGGTGGCGTTCCCGCCGAACGTATTGACCCCGGAATAGAAGAGACGCCCGTCGCGCAGCAGGTGCACCGCCGGATACATCGGTTGCCAGGTGTAGGCGCTCGGTCCAGCTTGCTGCGGGCTCCAGGTCTCGGTCTGCGGATCGAAGATCTCATAGTTCCGGGTGTAGTTCCCCGTCTCGTCGAGGCCGCCGAGCACGAACTGCGAGCCATCGCCCAACTCGGTGACCGACGGGTACCAGCGCGCGAGGTTCATGTCCGGCACCGCGCGGTAGCGCTCGGTCACTGGATCGAAGACGTATGCGCGCTTCGATCCCGCGGAGCTGTTGTTGGTCGCGGGACCGGGGTACGCGGTGGTGCCGCCGGCGACGAGGAGTTCGCCGTCGGGAAGGAACGCGTGGCCAGAGCAGAACGCGTCCCACGGGGTCGCCACCGGACGCAGCGCGCCGGTCGTCGGATTCCAGATCGAGGTCTTGAACGATCCGGCCGCAAAGCTGTTGCGATCGTTGCCCGATCCCGCAATCAGCAACACCTCGCCGGTGTGGAGCAACGACACATGGACTGCGCGCACGTCCGCCGGCGTCGCGGTCACCGACCAGGAGCCCTCCGTCGCCCCGGCGACCGCGGGCAGCAATCCGAGCGCGACGCACAGCGCCGTACCGAATCCCAGTGCCCGGCGGGCAATGCCCACCCCTCGCCGCATCGATCCCCGACCTCCGCCCGTTCCTTCGGAGAAACGGGACATATAAGGATAGATGGCCTAGAGCGCCCCGCAAACCACGCGGTCAGGCGATGAGCACCTCGGCCATCTGCACCGCATTCAACGCCGCGCCCTTGCGCAGGTTGTCGCCGGTCACCCAGAGGTCGAGGGTGTTCGCCCGGCTCGGATCCTCCCGGAGCCTTCCCACCAGGACCGGATCGATCCCGGCCCCGTCCAGCGCGGTGGGCGCGCCGGCGCCCTCGTCGACGAGGCGGACACCGGGCGCGTCACGCAAGGCCTCGACCGCCTGCGCTCGATCCATCGGGCGGGTGAACTCGACGTTGGCGGTCATCGTGTGTCCGACGTAGACCGGGACCCGTACGCAGGTCGCGGTCACGGCCATCTCCGGCGTGTGGAGAATCTTGCGGCTCTCGTGCACGAGCTTCCATTCCTCGCTCGTGTAACCCGACTCCTTCACTGATCCCGCGAGCGGGATCACGTTGCCGGCGATCGGCTTCGGCCACACCTCACCGGGCACGATCAACCCGTCCACGGTCGCGGCGCGGCGCAAGGCGTCGGCCGACCCGGCGAACTTGTTCCATTGCGCGTCCAACTCGGCGATCCCCGGCACACCGGCACCCGACACCGACTGGTACGTGGAAACCACGAGGCGCTCGATCCCCGCCGCCTGTTGGAGCGGAGCGAGCGCGGTCACCAACACCATCGTCGTGCAGTTCGGGCAGGACGCGATACCGCGTGGCAGCTCCGCAAGGTCCTCGGGGTTGACCTCGGCCACCACGAGCGGCACGTCCGGCTCCATACGGAACGCCGCCGAGTTGTCGATGACCCGCGCGCCCGACGCGGCGGCCCGTGGGGCCCAGTCCAAGGCGAGCGGATCGTCGACGTCGACGATGACGAGATCGAGCCCGTCGAAGCAACCGTCGCGCAGCACCTCACACGCCACATCACCACCGGCGAAGGGCAGCATCCGGCCCTCGGATCTCGGCGACGCGTACGCCCGCAACCTCGCCACCGGAAACTCCCGCGTCTCGAGGATGCGCAGCATCTCCTGGCCGACCAGCCCGGTCGCACCGATCACTCCGACATTGACCACGTCACGATCCTTCGACGCCAGCAGATCCGTTCCAGGGTATCGACGCGGCGCGCCGACCCATCAAGCGTTTTGCAGCTCGAAGGCCTGATGCAGTGCTCGGACAGCGGTCTCGACGTGCCTGGCGGGGACGACGCACGACATGCGGATCGACGACGTGCTGATCATCTCGATGTTCACACCCTCGGCGGCCAGCACCTCGAACACCTTCGCGGCGACACCGGGATTGGTGCGCATGCCCGCGCCGACCACGCTGACCCGGGCGATGTCGGTGTCGTGAGTCACGCCCGTGGCCTCGATCTCGCTCGCGACCTTCTCCATCACCCCGAGCGCGCGGTGGAGATCGTCCTTGGGCACCGTGAAGGAGATGTCGGTGTGGCCGGCAGTGGACACGTTCTGCACGATCATGTCGACGTTGACGGCTGCGTCGGCCAGCGCGCGAAAGAGCACTGCCGCGACTCCCGGGCGGTCGGCCACCTGCGCGATCGTGACCTTGGCCTCGGAGGTGTCGTGGGTGACACCCGAGATGATTGCCTGTTCCATGGTGGGGTCCTCCTCGACCACCCAGGTGCCCGGTTCCCAGGTGAAGGAAGACCGGACGTGCACGGGTACGCCGTAGTTGCGGGCGAACTCGACGGACCGCAGCGCGAGCACGCGTCCGCCGGTTGCCGCCATTTCGAGCATTTCTTCGAACGAGACCTGGGACAATTTGCGGGCCTCGGGAACGAGCCGCGGGTCCGCGGTGAACACCCCGGACACGTCCGTGTAGATCTCACAGACTTCGGCGCCGAGCGACGCGGCGAGCGCAACGGCGGTGGTGTCGGAACCACCGCGGCCGAGGGTGGTGATGTCCTTGGCGGTCGAGATGCCCTGGAACCCGGCAACCACGGCAACCGCGCCGGCGCGCAGGGTCTCCCGGATCCGATCACCTTTGATTTCGAGAATCTTCGCCTTGCCATGCACCGTGTCGGTCACGATCCCGGCCTGGGATCCGGTGAAGCTCACGGCGTGGACGCCGTGGTCCATGATCGCCATGCACAGCAACGCCATGGAGATCCGCTCGCCCGAGGTGAGCAGCATGTCCATCTCGCGGCCGTGCGGGTCGCGCGACACGTCGTGGGCCAAACGCACCAGATCATCGGTGGTCTTGCCCATCGCCGAGACGGCGACGACCACCTCGTGGCCGGCGTGGTGGGTCCGCACGATGTGGTCGGCGACCGCACGGATCCGATCCGGATCCGCGACCGAGGTGCCGCCGAACTTCTGCACGATCATGCCCACGGACGCCCAGGGTACTGGCGCGCGGCCGCCGTTCCGGGCTCGTTCGAAGCCCGACGCGCGGAATCATGGGAGCCAGGTTTCTGACACAATGACCCGTTCATTCCTGGGGGAGCACTCGTGCGAAGCATTCGATGGATCGGCGTCGGCGTGGTGATCGCCTTGGCGGCACCAGTGACCGCGGCCGGGGCCGCGGTCCCGGCTGCGCCGGTGGCGGTGGACCCCGGCCTCATCGTGCGGGGCAGCGTCCATCAGGTTGCGGTCAAGCACGCGCCGCCGGGCGCCCCGATCCGACTCGTGCGCCGCGGCGAGGTGCTCCAGACCGACACCGTCGACGATCTCGGCAGCATGTTGTTCCGCAACGTCGAGGCCCGGCGCGGATACCAGGTCGAGATCGACAACGGCGCGGAGACGACCACTGCCGGCCCCGTCCGCGTCATGCGACCGCGCGACGTTCCCCCACCGTCGTTCTACGCCGACCAACAACTCGAGGTCGGCAACCTCAGCCCGACCGCGGGCTACGGCTACCTCACCACCCGGGACGGCACGCAACTCTCGGTGCACGTCGTGCTCCCGGGGCCTCCTGAGAACGGCCCCTACCCGGCGGTCATGGAGTACTCGGGGTACGACCCCTCGAGCCCCACCACCGGTCAGCCGCAGTACCAGCTCCTGCTTCCCCCGAGCGGGTACGCATGGATAGGGGTCAACATCCGGGGCAGTGGATGCAGCGGCGGCGCCTTCAACTTCTTCGAGAATCTCCAGGCACTTGACGGCTACGACGCGATCGAGACCATCGCTGCGCAACCGTGGTCGAACGGACACGTCGGCATGGCCGGCATCTCGTATGCAGGGATCAGCCAGCTCTTCGTCGCGCGGACCCAGCCTCCCCACCTCGACGCCATCACTCCCGTTTCGGTCCTCGACGACTCCTGGCGGGCGACGCTGTACCCCGGCGGCATCCTGAACGACGGCTTCGCCCTCGGCTGGGTCCGGCAACGGACCGAGCAGAACCAGTGGCCGAACCCGGACGCGCCCGGCTGGGTCAAGGACCGCATCGCCGGCGGCGACGAAACCTGCGCCGACAACATGCTGTTGCGTGGTCAGAACGTGGACCTGCTGGACCAGATCGAGCAGCACCCGAACCCGGCGAGTGAGATCGATCCGGAGTTCCGCTTCGAGTTCCCGCGCGGTTCGGATTCGCTCGCGCCCGCCGAGTTCGCGCGCCGGATCCGGGCCAAGACGTTCCTCGCCGGCGCCTGGCAGGACGAGCAGACTGGCGGGCATTGGCCCAACATCCTGGACCGCTTCGCCGACGGGGTCCTCGTGCGCGCCGAGGGTCAGAACGGCACCCATACCGAGTCCCTCGACCCGCAGGTCGCCTTCGACATGCTCGAGTTCCTCGACCTCTACGTCGGACGCCGGACCCCCGAGGTCTCGCCGGCCGTGCGCGGGTTCGCCCCACTGTTGTGGTCGGCGATCATGGGAGTCGGCGGCCTTTCGGTGCCGCCGGACCGCTTCACCGGCAAGACGTGGGAGCAGGCGCTCGCGACCTACGAAGCCGAGCCCCAGGTCAAATTGCTCTGGGAGACCGGCAACGCCGACGGCTTCGTCCCGGGCGCGCCCATGGCCCGGGCCGAAACCCGGTACGACTCCTGGCCGATCCCGGTCCGCGCCAAGACCTGGTACCTGCACGACAACGGCGAGCTTCGGGGTGCTCGCCCCGTCCCGGGCCGGAACCGGGGCGACGAATACCGCCCCGACCCGGCCGCGCGACCGCGCAAGAACTTCAACGGCGGCAACATCTGGGCCGCGGACCCGACCTACAACTGGGCGCCCGTGGTGGACGGCGCATCGCTCGCCTACGTCACCAAGCCGCTCGGTCGGACCATGTCGATGGCCGGAACCGGCAGCGTGGACCTGTGGATCTCCTCGAGCGCACCCGACAACGACGTGCAGGTGACGCTCAGCGAAGTCCGCGCCGACGGTCAGGAGCGTTACGTCCAGAGCGGCTGGCTGCGCCTGAGTCACCGCAAGGTGGACCGGGAGCACTCGACGAAACTCAACCCCGTCCACACCGACCGCGCCGAGGACATGGCTGACCTCGTCCCGAACCGGCTCGTGAAGGCCCGAATCGCCCTGTTCCCGTTCGCACACCAGTTCCGCGCTGGTAGCCGGATTCGCCTCACGATCCAGGCCCCCGGCGGCGACCGTCCCGAATGGACCTTCCGCACTCCGGCGACGGGCGGCGGCGTCCGCAACGTGGTGGCCCGCGACTCCCGCCGGGCGAGTCGCATCGTGTTGCCGATCCTGGCCGTGAACCCGGACCTGGGCACCGACCCCGCTCCCTGCCCATCCCTGCGCGGCCAACCGTGCCGCGCGTACGTCGCGCCGGCTGTCGGTTGATCCGGCCGACCTCCTAGAATCCGCCGCCGTGTCCAAAGCTGCCAAGCGCGAACGTCAGAAGCAGAACCGGGAACTCGCACGCGCCGAGCGCGAGCGGATGGTCAAACGCCAGCGCCAGATGCGCTCGCTGCGCACCCTCGGGTTCCTCCTCGCGCCGCTGGTGATCATCGCCGTGCTGATCGCGGTATTCAGCAGCAGCGACAACGGCACGACGACCACCACACTCGCAACGATCGAGACCAGCGAAGGCACGATCGTCACCAAGCTCGACACCGAGAACGCGCCGAAGGCGTCCAACCGATTCATCGAACTCGCCAAGCAGGGCTACTACGACGACAAGTGCATCGATCGCCTTGCCCCGGACTTTGTGATTCAGGGCGGCTCGCCGAACTGCGACCAGCAGGGCGGCGAGGGCAACCCGGTCACCGGCGAGGTCCCGACCGACAACTATCCGATCGGTTCACTGGCGGGGGCGAAGACCGGCACCGATGCGCCGGGAACCTTCGACTCGCAGTTCTTCATCGTGACCGGTTCGCAAGGCGCGACCCTGCCGAACGACTACGCGCGATTCGGCAGCGTCGTCAGTGGCCTGGACGTCGCGCAGAAGATCGAGCAACTGCCCGTCGAGCCGGGGACCGAGAAGCCGGCCACGAAGGTGACGATCGTGTCGGTCAAGATCTCGACCACGGACAAGCCGGTCAAGGCCGAGAAGCCGCCGTCCAACTCGACGACCACGGCGCCACCCGCCGACAGCACACCGCCCAGCGCCCCGTAGCGCGAGCGGGTAGGTCAGGGCAGGGGCAGGCCCGTCGCGCCGCGGGTATAGGCCGTCGAACCCTCGTCGTCGTACACGGTGACCTTCCCGGGACCGGCCACCGACCAGTTCGGGCCTGCTTCTCGCACGAGCGCGGTCTCGTGGTCCACGCCGACCAGGATCGCGTCGCGCGGCTTGAGTTCGATCGAGCGCTGCCGGAGATGATCGGCCGCAGTGCCGTGATAGGGAAAGACTGCGAGCCCGGTGACGAAGCCGAGTCCGACGGTGTATGCGCCCCCCCGGGGATCAACCATCGGATCGCAGAGCACCGTCGCGCCCGCGCCCGACGCGGCGATCACCGCTCCGGCCCGGTACGCCGTCAGCATCGCGTCGAAGACCGCCGAGCCCTTGAGGACCGAGCGCAGATGCATCGGGGAACCATCTGCCAAGTAGACGAACTTCGCCGCCGCCACGGTCGCGGCGGTGTCCGGATCCTCCGCGTCACGCCGGTTGAGGACGTGCAGCGTCCGGGCCGAGGCCCGGAGTGGCTCGAAATGTTCCGCGGCCTTCTCGGCGACCCGGTCCGGGTGCTCGAATGCAGCCGCGGTGGGCAGGACGACCACTTCCGCCGTGTCCGCGAGGGCCAGCAATCGCTGGTCCAGCGCCTGATGGTGTTCGTCCCATTCACCGCCGCCGATCAGCGCCAGTGTGCCGCTCGGAGCCTGCTGCGTCGCCATACCGCGTCGCAGACTAGGCGGAAGCTCCCTTGGCGAACCGGACCGACCGCTCACTAACCTGCGCGCTTTCTCGGACAGGAGCAGACAATGGTGCAGCGGGTCGGAATCGTCGGTTCCGGGATCATGGGCAGTGGGATCGCGGAGGTCGCGGCCAAGGCGGGATGCGACGTCGTACTCCGCAGCCGGTCGCAGTCCTCGGCCGACGCGATGATCGCGGGGCTCGAGAAGTCCCTCGCCAAGCAGGTCGATCGCGGCAAGCTCGAGGACGCCGACCGCACCGCCGCGCTCGGGCGGGTGCAGGGGGTCTCCGACCTCGACGCGCTGGCGGATTGTGATCTCGTCATCGAGTCCATTCTCGAGGACCTCGCCGCGAAGAAGCACCTCTTCTCCGAGCTCGACCGGATTGTGAAGGCCGGCGCGATCCTCGCGACGAACACCTCGACGCTGCCGGTGGTCGAGATGGCGATGGAGACGGGCCGGCCTGAACTCGTCTGCGGGGTCCACTTCTTCAACCCCGCACCGATGATGCCGCTGGTCGAGATCGTGCGCGCCATCACCACGAGCGACGAGACCATGACGAACGCCCGTGCGTTCGCCGAGGCGTGCGGCAAGAACCCGGTCGAGGTCAAGGACCAGGCGGGTTTCATCGTCAACGCGTTGCTGTTCCCTTACCTCAACAACGCAGTGAAGCTCTACGACGCCGGCGTGGCGACCCGGGAGGACATCGACTCGGCGATGCAGGGCGGCTGCAACTTCCCGATGGGGCCGCTCGCGCTGCTCGACTTGGTAGGCCTGGACACCAGCCTTGCCATCCTCGAAGCCCTGTACGCCGAGTTCAAGGACCCCAACTACGCCCCCGCGCCTCTCCTCCGGCGCATGGTCAGCGCCGAGCGTCTGGGACGCAAGTCCAAGCGCGGCTTCTTCGAGTATTGATCCCCGTCAACGGGTGAACACTCCGACGTCGGAGCCACGCCCGAACGGATCGTGGAGGTTCGCGACCGTCACCGACGTCGCCTGCCCCCGATTCCCCCGGAACCGGACTGCCTGGCGGCCCGACGCGTTCTCGCCGACCGTCTCGTACGCGAAGGTGTTCCCGGTCCATGGTTCCAGCGCGAACTCCATGGGCTCGGGACCCAGCTGCAGGACGAGGCCCCCATCGCGTTCCACGATGGTGAGCGGGCCGTAATAGTCGCTGTCGTAGGTGCCGACGTAGGCGGCGTTCGGTTGGGGCGCCTCGGGTTGACCCGGGCGGCGATCACCGAGCGCGGTCGGGTGATCGAGGAGCTGCGCGAACAGTCCCGAGTACGTCGCGTACCAGTCTCGACTGGTGTCGCCGACCAGGGCGCGCTCCATGAACTCGCCCACGATCGCCTCGGCCGCGCCGATCGGCATCCCATTGGTCAAGACGACGATGCCGAGCTGCTCGGCCGGCGACATCGCGAAGGCAGTGCCGGCACCCAGGGCGAACGCGCCGGAGTGGCCGAGGCGCAGCCGACCGGTCTCGTCGACGCTGACGTTGAAACCCAAGGAGTACTGAGACGGGCGAGCGGTGGCGCTCGACTGCCTGGTGGTCATCCGTGGGGTCCGCAGTTCGAGGATCTGGGACCGACGCAGGATCCGCTCACCGTCGAAGCGGCCGTTGGCCAGGACCATCCGCATCCACTTGGCAAGGTCGCGCGCGCTCGACGACACCCCACCGGCCGGACTCTGCGCGTCGGCGTTCCGGACGAACTCAGGCTGCCAGCGTTTCCCGACCTTGACGTGCAGGTCCGCGCGATCGGGATGCGCGGCGTAGTCCGAGAATCGCGAGCTGGTGTCCTGCATGCCGAGCGGCTCGTACAGCAGCGACCGGGACAGATCCTCCCAGGGCATTCCGGCGGCGTTCGCCACGCTCTCGGCTGCCGCGGTCAGACCGAAGTTCGTGTAGTTGTAGACCGCGTGGAAGGGTCGCAACGGTAGGTAGCGCAATCGCTGGAGCACTTCGTCCCGGGGGTAGCCGAGGTCTTCGAGCAGGTCCCCGGCGTGGTTGGGCAGACCGCTCCGGTGCGCGTACATGTCCTCGACCGTGACGTGCTCGGTGACGTACGGATCGGAGAGCGCGAAATCGGGGAGGTGTTCGACCACCGGGTCCGTCCAGGCCACGGTGCCCTGACCGGCCGCGTGCTGCCACGACGGTCGCGCCGACGCTCTTGGACAGCGACGCGAGCTCGAACACCGTGTTCGGGCGGACTCTGCGCCCGTCGTTCGTGTTGGTCGTGCCGAACCCGCGTGACGCGACGACACGGTCCCGCGAAACCACCGCGACCGAGATCCCGGGTACCCCGCTGCGCCGCTGCACGCTGCGCACGATGCCGTCGAGATCACGCACCGCGGCACGGACTTGCGCCCGCGGGACCTTCCACGCCGTGACCTCGGACGGCGACTGCTCGGGGTCGGCCGCCCCGGCGATTCCCGCGGCACTCAGCGCGACCACAGTGGCCACGGCCGCGGCGCCGAAACGGGCCCGTCGCAGTGTCGGTCGGTCCGTCATGACAGCACTCACTCCCGGTTGATCGCCGCCCGGTAGTGACAGCCGGGCACCCCAAGGGGGACAATGCCACCTGTGACTGATCGCCCCTGGCTCATGCGTACGTACTCGGGACATTCATCGGCCCGTGCCTCCAATGAGCTGTACCGCTCAAACCTCGCAAAGGGTCAAACCGGCCTTTCTGTCGCCTTCGACCTGCCCACCCAGACCGGATACGACCCGGACCACGAACTGGCGCGCGGCGAGGTCGGCAAGGTCGGGGTACCGGTGCCGCACCTCGGTGAGATGCGCACACTGTTCGACGGGATTCCGTTGGACGAGATGAACACGTCGATGACGATCAACGCGACGGCGATGTGGCTGCTCGCGATGTACGTCGCGCTCGCCGACGAACAAGGCGTCGCCCGATCTGCGTTGTCGGGCACGACTCAGAACGACATCGTCAAGGAGTACCTCTCGCGCGGCACCTTCATCTTCGGACCCGAAGCGAGCAAGCGCCTGACGGTGGACCTCATCACGTCGACCGTGCGCGAGATCCCGAAGTGGAACCCGATCAACGTATGCCCGTACCACCTCCAGGAGGCGGGGGCGACCCCGGTTCAGGAACTGGCCTACGGTCTTGCGACCGCGGTGGACGTCCTCGACGCAGTCAGGGACTCGGGCCAGATCGACGAGGCCGACCTCCCCGAATTCGTCGGTCGTATCTCGTTCTTCATCGACGTCAGCACGCGCTTCGTCGAGGAGATGTGCAAGATGCGCGCCTTCACGCAGATGTGGGACCGCATCTGCCGCGAGCGCTACGGCGTCACCGACGAGAAGCTCCGGCGGTTCCGGTACGGCGTCCAGGTCAACTCGTTGGGCCTCACCGAAGCCCAGCCCGAGAACAACGTGCAACGGATCGTGCTCGAAATGCTCGGCGTGACCCTCTCGCGTGACGCCCGCGCCCGGGCCATCCAACTGCCCTGCTGGAACGAGGCCCTGGGCCTCCCTCGACCATGGGATCAACAGTGGTCGCTGCGGATGCAGCAGGTCCTCGCGTTCGAGACCGACCTCCTGGAATACGGCGACCTCTTCGAAGGGTCCAAGGTCGTCGAGGCCAAAGTCGGCCAGCTCGTCGACGAAGCGACCGCAGAGCTGGACTGGGTCCTCGACGGCGGCGGTGCGTTCGCCATGATCGACGACGTCAAGGCGCGGCTCGTGCAGTCCAACGCCGAACGAGTCCGCGCGATCGAGGCCGGGACCCGCAAGGTGGTCGGCGTGAACTGCTTCACCGAGTCGGCTGATTCACCGCTGACCGCCGAGGGCGTCGGCCACATCCTGACGCTCGACCCCGCTGCCGAGGCCGACCAGCTCGCGCGACTCGAAGAGTGGCGCGTGGCGCGCGACAACGACGCCGTCGGACGAGCCCTCGACGCCGTGCGCGAGGTGGCGGCGAGCGACGCCAACCTGATGGACGCGACGGTGGCGTTGGCGCAGGCCGGGGGAACCGTCGGCGAGTGGGCCGGGGCACTGCGCGAGGTCTTCGGCGAGTACCGGGCCCCCACCGGCATCGCCGGGGTCGGCGCATCGTCGGCCGAGGGCATGCTCGAGGTTCGGGCCCGAGCCCGTACCATCGCCGACGAACTCGGCGGGCCGCTGCGGATCCTCGTCGGCAAGCCTGGACTCGACGGTCACAGCAACGGCGCGGAGCAGATCGCCGTTGCCGCTCGGGACGCCGGCATGGAGGTCGTGTACCAGGGCATCCGGCTGACGCCGGAACAGATCGCGGCCGCCGCTCGGGACGAGGATGTGGATATCGTCGGCCTGTCGATCCTGTCCGGGTCCCATCTGGAGCTCGTGCCCGACACCCTGGGCCGGCTCCGGGACCTGGGGGTCGACGCACCCGTCGTGCTCGGCGGGATCATCCCGCCGGCCGATGCGCAGCGACTCGAGGCCGGCGGAATCGCCCGGGTTTACACGCCGAAGGACTACTCGCTCTCGGCGATCATGGACGAGATCGTGGAACTGGCGACGAACTATCGCCGGACTCACACAAAAGCCCTCCACTAATCCCGTTCTGAGGCCGATGTTCCTGGCGTGAAGGATCGCTATCTGGCCGGTTCCATCGCGGCCGGCGGTGCCGCCCTCGCCGTCGGGTTGGCCGCAGACGCGGCCGGCTTCTCGATGAGCGGCACGATCGCCGGCGCGCTCGGGCTTCATCGCGGCCATCCTCGCGGCCGCCATCGCCGGCCGGTTGACGGTCGCGGAGCGACACGTCGTGCAACTCACCGAGGAGCGAGCATCACTACGACGGGAGCTCGCCGCGCTGGCCGCGATCTTCGCCGAAGAAGCCAGCAGCCCGAAGATCGACACCCTCCCCCTCGCGACCCAAGGGCTCAAGGAGAACATCGTGGACACCGCATCCGGACTCCTCGCCGAGGCCCACTACCAGGTGCTCGTCACCAAACGGTTGGCTGCGGCTCGCCGCCAACTCCAGCCCATCTCGGTGGTGATGTTCGAGATCGACGGGCTCGAAGGTGCGCCCCCCGATCGCTGTGACGAGGCGATCCGAATCCTCGGAACGGTGATCACCGCGACGCTGCGCGAGTCCGACGCGGCCTGCCGTATCGGCACGACGATGGCCGCCGCCATTCTCGAGGACACCTCCGAGGCCGGCGCGGTGTGGGCGGCAGAGCGCATCCGGGGCTCGCTCGTGGCCGAATCCGATCACCTCGAGATCACCGTCTCCGCGGGCATCGCCTGCTATCCGACCCACGCCCTCAGTGCACCTGAACTCATGGAACGCACCGTCAGGGCGCTCGAGACCGCCCGTTCGCACGGTCGGGACCGCCTCGAGGTGGCAACCAGCGACTGAGCTGGGGACAACGAGCACCACACCTGTGGACAAGCCTGGGGACAGCCGCGATCGTTCCAGGAGGTCACCTGCCCGGCGGCAGGCAGTCGCCGACGGCGCCACCGTCGGTGAACCCCACAGGACCGTCCACAGGGTGCCGTCCGGTCATCCCCAGTCTGTCCACCGCCTGTCCACAGCTTTTCCCCAGGGTTTTCCCCGCCCGCGTCCCGGGGGTGGTTCCGGCCCGCGCGCTCCGTGACAAAGGCCGCGACTCGGTGGACCCGGGCGCTCAGGCAGGGTCCGAGTCGGCGTCGATCTCGCGGAGCACCGCGTCAGTATCGGCACCGAGTTTGCGCCCCGCCCACCGGATCTCGCCCGGCGAAGCGGAAAAGCGGGCGACGAGTCCCGGCATCGTCACGCCGTCGACCGTCACCAGGGAGCCCCGCTCGAGAACATGCGGATCTGCGGCCACGTCGGCGATCGAATGGACCGGCGCGACCGCCGCTTCGGCGGCGTTGAAGGCCTCGACGACCTCCTCCAAGGGACGGGCCCCGATCCACGCGCCGAGAATCTCATCGAGTTCGGCGCGGTGGGCAGCCCGATCCGCGAACGAACCGAAGCGGGGGTCCTCCGCGACGCCGAGCAGCCCCATCAGGCGCATCGCCACCGACTCGGCGGACGACGAGACCGCGACCCAGCGCCCGTCGGCGCATTGGTAGGTGCCGCGGTGGACGCTGTACGGAATCCCGCTGCCAAGCCGCGGCTGCTCGTATCCGAGGTGGGCCCAGGCGCTGTGGAGCGGACCCATGAGCGAGATCATGGTTTCGAGCAGGCTGACGTCGACGACCTGGCCGTCGCCGGTCGCGTCGCGGTGGCGCAGCGCGACCATGACCGCGAACGCTGCCGGCCAGCGCGGTCACCTCGTCGGTCAACGCGATCGGCGGTGGTAGCGGCGCACCGTCCGGCTCACCGTTGATGCTGGCGAAACCACTCATCGCTTCCGCCATCGTCGCGAAGCCCGGTCGCGAGGCATAGGGACCGTCCTGGCCGAACCCGGTCACCCGCAGGACCACGAGTCCGGGGTTGGCCTGGAGCAACGCAACGGGATCGAGTCCGAGTCGCTCGAGCGTTCCGGGGCGGAGATTCTCGATCAGCACGTCGGCGCCGTCGACGAGCCGCCGCATCCGGTCGAGCCCCGAGTCCGACTTGAGGTCCAGCTCGATCGTGCGCTTGCCTCGGGACACCAGCTTCCACATGTACGAGTCGCCGTCGACGCGGATCGACCCACCCGAGGCGTCGGGTCCCGTCGCCACCAGGCGGCTCGACCTTGATGACGTCCGCGCCGAAGTCGGCGAGGTACCGAGCCGCGCCGGGACCTGCGATGACCGTCGCCATGTCGATGACCCGGATGCCGTCGAGCGCCTGCACGGGGCCCAGGATAGGGAGCTACCTTGCCGGACCAGTGCAGGTGCTGCGCGCCGACGGCGTTCCCGACTCCCCGGCCCGGGTCGATTCGCGTCGCCGCGCCGCGTTCCGGATCGCCGCGGTCCAGCACCGGTGGCACGCCGACCCCGAGGAGCACCGCGCCGCGCTGGGCACCGGTGTGGCCGCGGCCGCGGCCGCGGGGCCCAACTCATCTGCCTCCAGGAACTCACACTGTCGAGGTACTTCGCGATCGGTGAGCCCGCCGGCTCCGATGCCGCGCCCGAAGCCCTCCCCGGCGGTCCGACCCAACGGTTCGTCACCGAACTCGCGGCAGCCAACGGGATCCCGGTGCACGCCTCGCTGTACGAGGCGGCACCCGACGGCGGGCTCGGGTTCAATACCGCGATCGTGGTGGCACCCGATGGGGCGCTGCTCGCGTGGACCCGCAAAGTGCACATCCCCGTCACCGCGGGCTACCGCGAAGACCGGTACTTCCGACCGGGCGACACCGGCTATCCGGTCGTCGCGATCGATGACGCGACCTTCGGCTTCCCGACATGCTGGGATCAGTGGTTCCCGGAGCTGGCGCGTGCCTACTCGCTCGCCGGTGCGGAGGTACTGGTGTACCCGACCGCGATCGGCTCCGAACCCGACCACCCCGACTTCGACACCCAGCCACTGTGGGAGCAGGTGATCCGAGCGAACGGCATCGCCAACGGCACCTTCATGGTCGCGGTGAACCGAATCGGGACCGAGACCGTCGCCGGCACGTCGGTCACCTTCTACGGCTCGTCGTTCATCTCCGACCCGTACGGACGAGTCTTGGTCCAGGCACCACGTGACGAACCCGCGGTCATCGTCGCCGACCTCGACCTCGACGCCCGACGGGACTGGCTCACACTGTTCCCGTTCCTCACCACCCGCCGCCCCGAGACCTACGGCCCCTTGACCGACTGACCACCAGATCCCGCAAGGCGAGCGCGTCGCCGGTTGGGCCGCGGCGTCGGAGGGTCAGAAGGTGTGGGTGAAGGCGCGGTGGTCGAGGAGGCCGCGGCTGTACTCGGGGTAGAGACCCCCGTAGAGGAACCGGGTGCGCTCGGACCACGACAACGCCTCCGGAGCCCGGAGCCGGTGGACCACCTGCGTGTAGCCCCGGTCGGTGATCCGGTACTCGGCCCAGACCCCCATGTACTCCTTCACCGCACCGATCTCCACGAACGGCACGTTGCGACCCTCGGGGAAGCGACGGATCCGGTTCCGGTGCGTGTGGCCGGCGAAGTACCCGGCGATGTTCTCCTGCTCACCCACGACGGCGACGAAGGCCTCGCTGCTGTCCGGGTCGATCCCGAAGTAGTCGGTCGAGCGCGTCGGTGAATCCAGATCCCAGATCTGGTGATGACCGAAGACCAGGACCGGGCCCGAGGTCGCGGCCGCGGTCTCGGCCAACCAACCGAGCTGATCCCGGGTGATCCGACCCCCCGCCCGACCCGGATCGACGGTGTCGATCACCGCGAAGGTCACGCCGCCGCGCTCGATCGCGTAGGGCGCGCCCTGAAGCGCGAGCGTCGGATCGACCATGGCGTCGTGATTGCCGCGCACGTGGAACAGCCGGTCGCCCAGCGGCGAGTACGTGTCGAGGAATGCCTGGTACTCCTCGACGCTCCCGACACACGTGAGATCGCCCTTCGCGATCACCGTCGCGGGATGGGCGGCGACGATCTCGGCCACTGCGGCGCGATTCATCATGACCGGGTACGGGTCCTCGCCCGGCTCGGACCGGACCCAAGGACCGAGTTCGGCTTCCGAGACGTTGTGGAGCATCCCGCACACGGTCTCGCCGAAGTGCACGTCGTTGACGGTGGCCAACGTCGTGAGCAGCCGTCCGCCGGGGTCCGCCAGGGTGCGGACCGACGCCGGGAACGCGTCGGTGATCTCGCCGTGGCCGTCGATGGCCACCGGGTACTCGGTGTCCGGCGCCAACCCTGTGGCCGTGGCGACGTGGTGCGGCCCGGACGTCCGTACCTCCACCTCGCCGACGTTCGTGGACCGTTCCGCTCCGGGTTCGGTCACGAACGAGACCGTCACTGCATCCGGGGCCACCGAGACGACCTCGGCGGAACGGACCTGGCTCGACGCGCGTGCCCGCCGGCCAATCCGGCCCGAGAGCCGCCACTCACCGCGGCTCAGGCCCGTCCGGCGCGCCGCGAGGCGCGCGGCGTGCACCCAGCGGGATGGTGGCTGGCGGTCCGCCACCGTCGGCGCGGGACTCGCGAGCGCAGCGGTGACTGCCGCGACGATCGCCGCAACCTCCTCGGGCGAGGCGTCCGGGTCCACGACCCGCAGCGTCGGCTCGGAAGTCATCAGAGAGGCACGTTCCCGTGCTTGCGCGACGGCATCTGCTCTTTCTTGGTGCGGAGGACATCCAGCGCCGCGACGAGCACCTTGCGGGTATCCCGCGGGTCGATGACGTCGTCCACGTACCCGCGCTCGGCCGCGTTGTACGGGTTGGCGAAGCGCTCCGAGTACTCCTCGTCCCACTGCGCCTTGCCGCGCGACCGGGTCCTCGGATTCGGCCAGCTCGCGACGCAACAAGATGTTCGCGGCACCGTTGGCGTCCATGACCGCGATCTCCGCCGACGGCCACGCGTACGCAAGGTCCGCGCCGATGGACTTCGAGTTCATGACCACGAACGCGCCGCCGTAGCCCTTGCGCGTGATGATCTGCACCGCGCGGGACCGTCGCCTCGCAGTAGGCGTAGAGCAGCTTGGCGCCGTGGCGGATGATGCCGCCGTGCTCCTGATTGGTGCCCGGCAGGAACCCGGGGACGTCCACGAAGGTCACGAGCGGCACGTTGAAGGCGTCGCACGTGCGCACGAATCGTGCGGCCTTCTCGGAGGCCTCGATGTCCAGGCACCCGGCGAGGATCTTCGGCTGGTTCCCGACGATCCCGACGACGTGACCGTCCACCCGCGCGTAGCCGCACACGATGTTCATGGCCCAGAGCGGGTTGACCTCGAAGAACTCGCCGTCGTCGACGACGTCGGCGATCACGTCCTTCATGTCGTAGGGCTTGTTGGGTGCGTCGGGCATGAGACCTGGGATCGCGTCGCACGGGCGCTCGGGGTCATCCTCGGGCTCGTAGTACGGCGGGTCCTCGAGGTTGTTCGACGGGCAGGAACGACAGGAGGTAGCGCACCTGCTCGAGACACGTCTGCTCGTCGTCGAACGCGAACGTCGCCACGCCGGACTTCGACGCGTGGGTCACCGCGCCGCCGAGTTCCTCCTGGGTGACGTCCTGGCCGGTCGCGGCCTTCACGACGTCCGGACCGGTGATGAACATGTGCGACGTGCCCTTCACCATGAAGATGAAGTCCGTCATCGCAGGCGAGTAGACCGCGCCACCCGCGCACGGTCCGAGGATCACGCTGATCTGCGGGATGACACCGCTCGCCTGGACGTTGCGGTAGAAGATCCCGCCGTAGCTCGCCAGCGAGACGACACCTTCCTGGATCCGTGCGCCGGCACCGTCGTTGAGTCCGACGAACGGTGCGCCGACGCTCGCCGCGAGATCCATCACCTTGTGGATCTTCTCGGCGAACACCTCGCCGAGCGCGCCGCCGAAGATCGTGAAGTCCTGGGCGAAGAGAAAGATCTTGCGACCGTCGACGGTGCCCCAGCCGGTGATCACACCGTCGGTGAGCGGTCGGGTGTTCTCGATCCCGAAGCCGTGCGCACGGTGCCGGGCGAGCATGTCCAACTCGTGGAACGAGCCGGGGTCCACGAAGCAGCTCGATACGCTCGCGGGCGGTGAGCTTGCCCCGCTCGTGCTGGCGCTCGACGGCCGCAGGGCTGCCGGCGTGCAGCGCCTGCTCACGCTTGTCGGCGAGCTGCGCCATGCGCTCCTCGATGGGATGGGGCACCGGGGCGGCGCTCGTCATCAGTATCTCTCTCCGCGGATGGTGGACCCGCAACGATACCGGCGGGCAGGGCGATGCGATTCCGGCCGGGCGGGGGCCGATGATCCTGCGCCCGAACCGGCCACCGGCGGCTACTCCTGGACCAGCTCGATCAGGGTCCCGAATGCCGTCTTGGGGTGGACGAACGCAACCGTCGTGCCGCGGCTGCCGGGGCGCGGGCGCCTCGTCGATGACCCGATGGCCGGCGGCCTTCACCGCGCTCGAGCGCCTCGCCGCAGTCCGTCGACCCGGTAGCCGACGTGATGGAGGCCTTCACCCTTCTTGGCCAGGTACTTGGCCACCGGCGAGTCGTCGCGGGTCGGCGTCAGCAACTGCACGTAGGAGTCCGCCACCTTGAGCAGGGCCTCCTCGACGCCGTCCGATTCGACGACCTCGCGATGGTCGACGGTGCACCGAACGTGTCGTGGTAGTAGGCGATCGCGGCGTCGAGGTCCGCGACGGCGATGGCGACGTGATCGATCTCGGTGAACTGCATCACGCGGATCGTACCGAGCCGTGGGCGGCTTCCGAAGGGCGACTACGAGGCCGGCGAGCAGGCGCCGCGCCCTGCACGTCGCGCAGCTCGACGACGAACCAGAGCGTCTCGTCGGGTGCGATGACCGGTGGCCGGCCGTCAGTCCCGTAGGCCTGCTCGGGTGGGATCCCGAGGAGGCGCTTGCCGCCGACCTTCATACCGAGCAGTCCCTGCTGCCAACCGGGGATGACCTGGGCGAGCGGGAACGTGGCCGGTTCGCCGCGGCTGTAGGAGGAGTCGAAGATCTCTCCGGTCGAACACGACACACCGATGTAGTCGGCCACCACAGTGGAGTCCGCGGTCACCTCGGTCCCGGCGCCCTCCCCGAGGTCTTCGATGATCAACTCCGTCGGCGGCGGTCCCTCCTTCACCGGGACCTCGGGCGCACCGGCGGGGAGTTCTCCGGCGACAGCGACACAGGGTTTGCCCTTGGCCGAGGCCGGCAGACCGGCAGTGGCGGAGTCCGCGGCGGGCGACGATCCGTCGCTCCCACAGGCGACCAGGACGAGAGCCCCGGCCATGACAAGGGCGAGCGGAATCAAGCGGCGAAGGTCGGTCATGGGTCGGGCACGGTAGCGGGTGACGTCGACGATTGTCGGACGCCCGCCGCTACGCGTGTCGGCGGAAGAGCGTGATTTCGGGAAGCAACCGCTCTCGCATCTCGCCGTCGGTCACACCGAGGCCCTCCTCGGGCGCGAGGCAGAGGACGCCGAGCTTGCCCTCGGCCTGGTTGTGGTGCACCGCGAGGGCAGCTTCGCCCGTCTGCTCCAGGGTGTACGTCTTGGACAAGGTCGGGTGGACCTTGCCCTCACAGATCGCGCTGGTTCGCCTCCCACGCTTCGCGATAGTTCGCGAAGTGGCACCCCTTCAGAGTCTTGAGGTTCATCCAGAGGTAGCGGTTGTCGTACTCGATCATGAACCCACTCGTCGCCGCGCAGGTGATGATCATCCCGCCGCGCTTGGTGACGAAGACCGAGGCCCCCATGGTGGAACGACCGGGATGTTCGAACACGATGTCGACGTCGCGCCCACCGTTCAGTTCGCGAATCTTCTTGCCGAGCCGCCGCCACTCCGTGGGGTCCTGCTCCGTGTCGCTCTTCCAGAAGTTGTACCCCTCGGCGCGACGATCGATCACCGCGTCGATGCCCATATCGTTGAGCAGCGCGACCCGCTTCTCGCTCGACACCACCGCGATCGGTGTGCCGCCGCCGTTCCTGACGTACTGGCATGCGTAGGCACCGATCCCGCCCGTCGCACCCCACACCAGCACGCTCTGACCCTGGGTCATCTGCGAGCCGTTGGGGCTCACGATCATGCGGTAGCTCGTGCTGTTGCACAACGCGTTGACCGCGGCTTCTTCCCACGTGAGGTGCGCGGCCTTCGGCATGAGCTGGTTGGCCTTGACGACGCTGAGATCCGCGAGGCCACCGAAGTTGGATTCGAACCCCCAGATCCGCTGGTTGGCGGCCATCATCGAGTCGTCGTGCGCGGTGGGGTCCTGGTCGTCGAGATAGTTGCAGTGCACGGTGACGGTGTCCCCGGGCTTCCAGTTGCGTACCGCCGAACCCACGCGCAACACGACGCCCGACGCGTCGCTCCCCATCACGTGGAACGGCTGGTCGTGGCGGGCGCCCCAGACGCTCTCCCGACCGAGCCGTTTCAGGAACCCGAAGGTCGGGACCGGCTCGAAGATCGACGTCCAGACGGTGTTGAAGTTGATCGAGCTGGCCATCACTGCCATCACAACTTCGTCGGGGGCAATCTCCGGGAACGGGAACTCCTCGACGTGGGTCGAGGCCCGCGGGTCCTTCTCGCTCGGAGGGCAGGTCGGCAAACATTTCCTGCTCGTCGGCCCGAACAAGCGCACCGCGGACCGCTTCGGGAAGCGGAAGCGCGGCGAGTTCCTCACCCGGGGCGCCTTCGAGAACTGCGGAACGGATGGCGTCGATCTCGGTCGTCATGGCCGGGGACGGTAGTAGGACCGCCCGATCGGACCCAACCCGCCACGCCTGGACCGGACCTGCGACGGCAGGGGTACGATTCCGGTCCTTCCCGGCGGGGAACCGCCATTTGTCAGCTCTGAGGGAGTCAGCATGCCCGGATCCGTGATCGTCTCCACCGCCCGCACCCCGATCGGCAAGCTCTCGGGTGCCCTGGGCGCCTTCAGCGCCATGGATCTCGGCGGCATCGCCATCAAGGCGGCCCTCGAGCGTGGCGGCTTCGGCGGCGAGCAGGTGGACTACGTGATCATGGGCCACGTGCTCCAGGCCGGGCAGGGCCAGATCACCGCCCGCCAGGCGGCGAACCAGGCCGGCATCCCGATGAGCGTTCCGGCCCTCACGGTGAACAAGGTCTGCCTCTCGGGCGTCAACGCGTTGTACCTCGCCGACCAGATGATCCAGGCCGGCGACGCGGAGGTCGTGGTCGCGGGAGGCATGGAGTCCATGACCAACGCTCCCTACCTGCTGCCCAAGGCCCGCGGCGGGTACCGCATGGGCAACGGCGAAGTGATCGACTCGCTGATCCACGACGGCCTGTGGTGCGCGTTCGACATGGAACACATGGGCAGCGGCACCCAGCGCTACGCGAATGAGCACGAGATCGAGCGGTCGGCCCAGGACGAGCTCGCGGCCAGGAGTCATGAGCGCGCCGCCGCCGCAATGAAGGAGGGCCGCTTCGCCGACGAGATCGCGCCGGTGCCCGTTCCGCAGCGCAAGGGCGACCCGATCCTCGTCGAGGAGGACGAGGGCGTCCGTCCCGGCACGACGGTCGAATCTTTGAGCGGACTCCGTCCGGCGTTCCACAAGGAAGGCACGATCACGGCGGGCAACGCGTCGCAGATCTCGGACGGCGCGGCCGCGCTCGTCGTGACGAGTCGCGAGAAGGCCGACGAGCTCGGCGTGAGCCCGATCGCCGAGCTCGTCGGCTTCGGCATGGTCGCCGGTCCCGACCCTTCACTGCTGCACCAGCCGTCGCGTGCCATCAAGCGCGCGCTCGACGCCGCGAACGTGCCCCTCAGCGATGTGGACCTCTTCGAGATCAACGAGGCGTTCGCCGCGGTCGGCGTGGCGAGCATGCGCGACCTGAAGGTCGGCAACGACGTCGTCAACGTCAACGGCGGCGCGATCGCCCTCGGTCACCCGGTCGGGATGTCCGGTGCCCGGATCGCGATGACCCTGATCCACGAACTGCGCCGCCGTGGTGGTGGCCTCGGCGCCGCCGCCCTCTGCGGTGGTGGCGGCCAGGGCGACGCCGCACTGATCCGCGCCTTCGCCATGACGCGGCGACCTGGCCGGGTTTGGCGCCAGGGCGACGCCGCACTGATCCGCGCCTTCGCCCAGCGCGTCGCCGGGTCGGGTCGGATCAGTAGCCGTATCGCCACCTGAGCGGCGATGTCAGCGCAGCAACGACACGCCGGTCGGTAGCGCTCATCGCGGTGCGCCAATCATCATCGGGCCGACCCTGACTCGACCTGACCGCATGCGGTCGGGGTTCCCCGCCATCAAATGGCCCCGCTCGAGGTCGATACCGGCATCCGAGATCGGCAGGGCGGTCGACGTCGGCAGGCCGATCGACCCGAGAACGCGGCGAAGCTCGGGCTCGGGAGACCGAACCAGGTCCTCGTAGCGGATCCTCTGATAATGCTGCAGTGGACCACTCGTCGAACGCTGGTCGCAGCGTTCCACCACAACCACAACAGAGCGCTCTTCATCGGCGGGAGCTGCTGCATCGTCGAGACCGGCGCTCCGTCGGTGAGTTCCTTCGGCCGCTGCCAGCTGAACGCAGCTCCCCGAGGGTCGCGAACCAGGTGGACGACGCGAAGGTCCAGCTCAGGGATCCCGGCGAGTATCCACAGATAGGCCGGAAGCTTCGATGAATCGACGATGACCTCAGCGCCGGTCACCGACTGAATCGCTGCGTAAAGACGCCGGAGCGCCTCGCGAAGCTGGACCAGGTCCGGCGAGGCCGACCCGCCCGAGGGCGGACTCCACGAGGGAAGGCAGATGTCGAATCCGTGTATTCGCGGCGAGCAGGCGACTGCAGCGGCCGGCGTCGAAGCTGCCCAGCGTCCCGAATGCCTCCTCCAGGACGGCGAGCCAGGTGGACACTCCGCAAATGGCTTTCCACAACCGCAACGGCGGTTCTGTTCGATACCGCGGTCGAAAAGGTACCGAACCTCACCAGCAGCGAAGCGCTCTGGAGACTGACCCAAGGCTCGGGCCAGAAGCGTGCTCCCGCTGCGTCCGGTGCCTGCGATGAACGCAACCGTCGTGCGTCGGGGATCCTCCGTGGACTTCGATACGGGATCTGACTCGATAGGCACGTTGGACACCTGGTCGTGGAGGGGCACCGAACCCCGTATAATTGCCCGCTGGCAGTCGTGGGACCCGCTCAAGACACCGCCGGGATGCAACCCAGCGTACGCTACGCTGCGCCGCGGACAGCGTAGCGCGGGCGAGGTAGGGGCAAAATGAGTAAGACGGGCGATCCCGGCGGGAAGCCGGGACCAGCTCAGTTCGAGCAGGAGTTCGTTGAGGACGCGGACCGCTCGCGCGCACGAAAGCTCGGCTCGCGGACATGTCCACTGGGGTAGGACCCAGCGAGGCTCCCGTCTCGTCGAAGAAGACCATCTGGACCCGCTCGACCGAACGCACGTTGCTTTCGGGCGATGGCGCTGGAGGCGAACCCACCAGTTGGCGCCCGGCCGGACGCGGTTCCCGTCTTCCTCGTGGGCGCCCAACGATCCGGCACCAACATGATCACCCACGGCCTCGAGCGGGCACCTGAGGTCGAGGTACACAACGAGAACGATCGCCGGGCATTTGTCCGCTTCCGGCTGCGCCCAGATCCCGCGATCCAAGGACTGATCGGCGCCAGCCGACATCAGTTCGTTCTCTTCAAACCGCTGTGTGACTCTCACCGCGTGCCTGAACTGCTGGACGATCTCGGCACCGCGAGAGCGGGAAGGGCCGTCTGGGCCTTCCGGGGAGTCGACGGACGCGTGAGATCGGCCGTAGCGAAGTTCGGTGACGTCAACCTGCGGGTCATGGCCGAGATCGCGGTCGGACGTGGCCTTGATCGCTGGCAAGCGCAAGGACTGTCCGAGACCGGTCGGGAGGTCTTGGCCGGCATCGATTGGTCGAGTGCAACCCCCGAGACGGGTGCAGCAGCTTTCTGGTACGTGCGGAACTCCATCTATTTCGAACAGGGTCTCGATCGACGGAAGGACGTCACGCTGCTCTCGTATGACCTGACGCTGGTGCAAGATCCTGCGCGATCGATGATCGCGCTCAGCCATTTTCTCGGCCTCGAACCTCGGCCCGATTTCTGGTCAGCGGTGAGCACCCGACACGAACCGAGCGTCGCCAGCCGATCGAAGCGTCGCTTCGGTCCCGGTGCGAAGAACTTCAACAGAAGCTGGACCAGCGGGCGGCCGCGATGCTCGACCTCCATGCCTGACGAAGCCTCGGACACCGCGGGGTCCCTCAGGGCCAACAACCGCCGAGCGCGGCGCCAAAGGAAGGTCCGTGGTGCGCCATTCCGGGTCGCGCCATCGGTGCCTCGTTATTGGCATCGGCGGTGGCTTGCTGCTCGACGTGGCCATCGCCACCAGGTTCGGCGCTGACGCCGCTACTGACACGTTCTGGGTCGCCGCTCGGCTGCCGATCGCGATCGCCGCGATTCTGCTCGTTGGAGGCAACCAGGCGCTGGTACCCGCGATATCTACGTGGACGGCACGTCACGGGGTCCGCGTGCAGATCGGCGCACGACCGGTGCCCTCGTCGGGGCTCTGGTCATCGGCGTCCTCGTTGCCGGCGCGATGGCGCTCCTGGCTTCTCCGATCGTAAGGCTCACCGCACCGGGATCTCGTCGGAGAAGGTCGGCCGACGCAGTGCCCCTTCTCCGCATCATGGCGATATCGATCCCGCTCCTCGTCGCCGCCGAAGTCCTGCGGGCGCTCCTCGATGCCCGCTACTCCTTCGGCGCCCCGGCTGCCATGAGTGCCGTGCGTACCTGCGGCGCAGCCGCAGTTGTCATCGTCTTTGGCGGTGCCGGCATCGAAATGGTCGCCTACGCATTTCTGTTCGGCGCCGGGCTTCAGCTTGTGTACTTGTTCGTCGTCGCAGCCCACTTGGGATACCGGGCCAGCGAGCGGTGCCCCATACGTGATCCCGATGTCCTTGCCGCTGGAAGACTGACGGTCCGGCCGCTCGTCGCCGCCTCGATGAACCCCGTCGCTCGTATCCTCGAACAAGTCATCGTTTCCTTTCTTCCAGCCGGTTCCATCACTCTGCTCAACTACGCCTATCGGCTGATTTCTGCGATTGGTGGCTCGGTGTTCTTCCGGTCGATCATCGTCGTGATCGTCCCACGCCTGACCGAACAGACCGCGGCCGGCCGGACGAGGGCCGTCACACCGCGGACGACGAGGAACGGCCTCACGCTCATGCTCGCCGTCTCGATTCCGCTGACCGCATTTCTCGCATTGCTGGCCTGCGGCCCGCCACCACCGCCATCTTTCGCCGCGGGAACTTCGAGCGAGGCTGACACCCGGGTCCTGGGCTTGGTCCTGGCCGTCTACGCCCTCAGTTTCATCGGCTCCGGCGTGCGACCGCGCCCTTCTCGCCCCGTTCTTCGCCCGGCTGGACACAAAAGCCCCCTGAGGAATACCGCCTATGGGATTGCGGCGAACCTCGTACTTCTCCCCATTTTGCTCTTCCCGTTCGCAACAATGTGATCTCGCCATCGCCGGCGTCGCGACTGGCGTACTCCGTCGCCCAGTACGTCAATGTTGCGCACGCCTGGTATCGCCTGCGGGAAATCGTCGACCATCCGTTCGCCGGAGCACGTGGCTTCGCTGTTCCACTCCTGATCGCGACGGGTGCGGCTTCGTTCGTCTTGTTCGTCGGTCGGACGGTCCTCCTCCGCTCGGTTCATTCGAGCGCGATTCTCATAGTGGGTTGTCTTGCAGTTGCGGCGTTCGGCGGTGCCGTGCTCGTTGCAATACTGCTCGTCGTCGGTCGTAACGAAGTCAAGCGGGTCCGCTCCGAGCTCTCGGGTGGAGCGGTCTGAACCGAAACCGGTTCGGCATGGCGCTGACCGGTCGGGGCGGAACCTGCCTTCAGAATCGAGAATCAGCTCGGAGGCGACATCACCGAGACGTCGCGCGCAATGTCCAAACCTGGAAAGACCGCGCCGCCGTGGATCGGCATCGAGTTGCGGCCGATCGAGAACGGATGAAGCTGACCGGTGCGATCGACGACGTAGCCGCCCGTGCCGTCATCAAGGATTGTGACGCCCTGAGCCACGTCCGAGCCCGCCCAGTATGGCGCCGTCACGACTCGCGGCGGAGCCGATGTCTTCCGACGCGAACGGGTGGAGGCCACCGTGGCATCTGCAGCACGTAGCCACCGCCGCCATATGGATCACTGGATTGCTCGCCGCGCGATGTCCCAACCCAGCCAGTACGGAGCACCCGAGCACGCGGCGCGGAGCCTGCGCTTTGGCCCCGATCGAGAAGCCGTGGATTCCCCCAAACCCGTCGAGCGTGTAACCACCAGTCCCGTCGGGCGAGACCGCGACACCCGCGGCGCGATGTCCCAACCCAGCCAGTACGGAGCACCCGACACGCGCGGAGCCTGCGGATTGGTCCCGATGAGAAGCCATGGATTCCCCCAAACCCGTCGAGCGTGTAACCACCAGTCGCGTCCGACGCCACCGCGCTCTCCACGCGGCGATGTCCCGACGAACCCCAGCGGCCGTTGCCATGGGCCTCGGGGACCGTCGCGTCGGGCCCGCCGCGAATCCGTGCAGGCCACCCCACTTGTCCAGGGTGAACCCACCAGCGTTCGTGCCGGTGGTCGGCGGCGTCGGCCGTGTCGGGTCGTCGTGGTGGGCAACGTCGTAGTCGTCGTGGTCGGCAACGTCGTGGTCGTCGTGGTCGGCAACGTCGTGGTCGTCGTGGTCGGCAACGTCGTGGTGGTGGTGGGTGTGTGGTGGAGGATTTGGGCGGTGTGGGGGGCGAGGGTGACGGTGGTGGTGATGCTGCCGGTGGTGGTGGTGTGGGGGGTGGTGAGGTTGGTGGTGGTGATGGTGTCGGTGGGGTTCACGATGACGGTGCCGTTGGTGAAGGTGCGTTGGTAGGCGCCGTCGCGTTGGGTGTAGGTGCTGGTGGGGGTGCCGAGGTTGAGGTGGTCGAGGGGGTCGTCGCCGGTGATGGCGGCCCAGCTCTGCTGTTCGAGGAACGAGAAGTAGGAGGTGCCGTTGGTGCCGAGGAGGAAGGTGGCGAGGGCGTAGGTGTGCCACGCCTGTTTCTGGGTGGCGGTGCCGGTGGTCCAGGTTTTGGTGGTGACGAGGAGTTGGTGGCCGTCGGCGCCGGCGTCGGCGAGCATGTCGACGTCTTGGCGCCAGAGGTCTTCGTTGCGGTAGGTGGTCAGGTCGGTGAACGGTGCCCGGGCGAACAGTTCGACGAAGCCGCCGTCGGCGCCGGTGGTGGAGACGAGGTCTTTGGAGGGGGAGCAATACGTAGTCTAAAGTCGAAAGGCT
>CAVPAT010000015.1:0-14601 GCA_963701625.1 uncultured Acidimicrobiia bacterium
GGGGCGGTCCGTCAGTCCATACCGCCGCGGCAGTGCAGCACGCAGCCGCCGACTGGCGCGGCGAAGGGCGGCGCTTCGGCGAAGGCGTGGGCATCCTCGTGGGCGACTTCGCGTTCGTCTATTCCGACATGCTCGCCGGGGACCTGGACCCGATCGCGCGCTCGCTGTACCACGAACTGCGTGTCGAACTGTGCGTCGGGCAGTACCTGGACCTCGCCGCCACCGCGTCCGGGGTGCGAGACGCGGAGACGGCGCGCCGCATCGAGTGGTACAAGAGCGGGAAGTACACCGTCGAGCGACCGCTGCACCTCGGCGCCGCGCTCGCAGATCGCATCGGTGATCTCCAGCTCTCGCTTTCGGCGTTCGGGCTCCCACTGGGCGAGGCGTTTCAGATGCGCGACGACCTGCTCTCGGTCTTCGGCGATCCGGAGCTGACCGGCAAACCCGTGGGCGATGACCTCCGCGAGGGCAAGCTGACGCCGCTCGTCGCCACCACGGCCAAACGCGTGTCCGGCGACGACCGCAAACGACTCGAACGGATCGGCGCGCCCGATATCAGCGCCGACGAGATCGCCGCGCTCCAGGCCCTGATGGTGGACTGCGGCGCGGTCTCGGAGGTCGAGGATGCGATCGGCGGGCTCGTGACCGAAGCGCTCGCTGCGCTGGATCAGGCGCCGGTCACCGACGAAGCCCGCGCGGCGCTCGCCGACCTCGGCACCTACGTCGCGTGGCGAGACCGATGACGACCGCGGTCGACGTCGTCGGCCTCGAAAAGCGCTACGGCCACCGCCTCGCGGTCGACGGCGTCTCGCTGCGCATCGAGGCGGGCGAGATCTATGGACTGCTCGGCCCCAACGGCGCCGGCAAGACCACGACGGTCGAGATCCTCGAGGGCTACCGCACCGCCGACGCGGGAACGGTCCGGGTGCTCGGCCTCGATCCCATCGCCGATGCCGCCTCTTTGCGCGGCCAGGTCGGCCTGATGCTCCAGGAGGGCGGTCTCTACCCGGGCGTGACCCCCCGGGAGCTGCTGCGCCTCTTCGCGGCGTTCTACGACGAAGCGGACGAGCCGGAGGATCTCCTGGCTGCGGTCGGACTCAGCGATGCGGGTTCCACGATGATCCGGCGGCTTTCGGGCGGGCAGGCGCAACGGGTCTCGCTCGCCGCCGCGCTGATCGGGCGGCCACGGGTCCTGTTCCTCGACGAACCCACCGCCGGCATGGACCCGTGGGCGCGCGCCGATACCTGGCAACTGATCCGGGACCGTCGCGATCGAGGGGCAACCGTGGTGCTGACGACTCACCACATGGACGAGGTCGAACAGCTCTGCGACCGCTTGGCGATTCTCGACCGCGGAAGAATCGTGGCGGCCGGTTCGCCGGCGGACGTCACGCGCGCCGCCACCGAGCCGGCAATCCGGTTCACCGTCGACGGCACGATCGACGCGACCGAGGCGTCCGCCCGGCTCGGCGCGCCCGTGGTCGCGGGCGAAGGGCCGGGGGAGTACCGAATCCTGCAACCGCCCTCACCCGCGCTGGTGGCCTCATTGACGGCATGGCTGGCCGAGGGCGAGGTGCAGATCATCGGGTTACGCACCGGCTCCGCCTCGCTGGAGGAAGTGTTCCTCCGGCTGACCGAGGAACCCGACGTCGAGCCGGCCCCGACCGGCGGCCGCTCCCGGAGCCCCCGATGAACCGGGGCGCGATCCGGGCCCAGACCCGCATCGAACTCATGATGACCCTGCGTCGCGGCGAGAGCCTGATGGTCACCTTGCTCATTCCCGTCGGCATCCTCGTGTTCTTCGGGAAGGTCGACGCCCTCAGCACCATCAAGGGTGACCCGGTCGCGTTCCTCGTTCCGGGAGTGCTTGCGCTCGCGGTCATGGCCAACGCGATGGTCAGCCTCGGTATCGCGACCGGCTTCGAGCGGCGCTACGGCGTGCTCAAGCGACTCGGCGCCACACCGCTGTCCCGCGGCGGCCTCCTGGCCGCCAAGACCGTGCAGGTGCTCATCGTCGAGATCCTGCAGGCCGTGGCCATCGTGGTGACCGGTCTGGCCCTCGGTTGGACCACCGACGCCGCGATCATTGGCGCCGTCGCGCTGCTCCTCCTCGGCACGATCGCGTTCGCGGGCATCGGACTACTGATGGCGGGAACCCTGCGCGCGGAGGCGAACCTCGCGGCCGCCAACGGCTTGTTCCTCGTGCTGATGTTCCTCGGCGGCATGGCGTATCCGTTGAACAAGTTGCCGGACGCGATCGAAGCCATCGCGCGACTCCTCCCGGCCGCAGCGTTGGCGGAATGCGTACGGGCGGTTCTGAGCAGTGACGCGTTCCCCAGCGGCGCCTTCGTCGTTCTCCTCGTCTGGGCGATCGCCGCACCCCTTGCCGCGGCCCGCTGGTTCCGCTGGGAGGAGTGAGGCGTCAGCGACGCTTCGCCTTGGCGATCAACCGGTTGATCTCCTCGACTGACGCGCCGCCGAATCGGCGCTCCACGATCCGCCCGTCGGCGTCCAGGAAGAACAGCTGGGGCACCGCGCGAATGCCGTACTCCTTCGCGACCGGGTCGCCATCACCGCCGCGTACGAGCGTCCACGTCGCCGCGCTGCTCCTGGTATGCGAACTGGCGAGCGTCCGAGTTGATGTCGCGATACGTGATCCCGATCACCTCGACCTCGGGATGCTGGGCGACGACGGTGCGCAGCGCTGGGAACTCCTCCTTGCAGGGGCCACACCACGACGCCCAGAAGTTCACGAGTACGACCTGCCCGCGGTGATCCGAGAGGGTCACGGTTCCGGGACCCCGGAGCCGACGCAGCGTGAAGTCCGGCGCGGGCTTCCCCGAGCTGGGCGCGTCGCGCCCGACGGTCTGCTGGCGACGCGCGTCATCTGGCGGCGTACCGTCGTCGCCGACGCGCACCGCGCCGATGACCGCGGCGAGGGCGAGCGCCGCACCCAGGATGAGCAGGAGCGCGCCGCCCCGGCGACGGCCGCTACCCGGCACGAACGATGACGTCCACCGCGATCGCGACGAACAGCAATGCGAGGTACGTGTTCGAGAAGTGGAAGAGGCGCATCGCGCCTTCGGGCGTCGGTCGCCGCAGTAGGTCTGCGGCAGCGAGGACGAACATCACGCCGAGGACGAGCGACGCGATGGCGTATATCCAGCCGAGGTCACTGACCGGGACGAGCGCAAACGACACGACGACGGTGACGATCGCGTAGACGAGGATCTGGCGTGCCGCCGCCGCGGTTCCGACGACGACTGGCAGCATCGGAATCCCCGCCCGGGCGTAATCCTCGCGGTACCGGACCGACAGCGCCCAGAAGTGCGGCGGCGTCCAGCAGAACACGATTGCGAACATCACCCAGGCCGAGACCGACAGCGAGTTGGTTACCGCGGCCCAACCGACGAGCGCGGGCACCGCCCCCGCGGCGCCGCCGATGACGATGTTCTGCACACTGCGCGGCTTGAGCCAGATCGTGTACACGAAGATGTAAAAGAGCATGGCGCTGACTGACAGGGAGGCCGAGAGCAGGTTGACCGTCACCGTCAACCAGGCGAACGCGACCGCCTCGAGCACGAGCCCGAACCACAGTGCGGCCTGCGGCGAGACGTCGCCGGCCGGCAACGGCCGACTGTGGGTCCGGCGCATGACCTGGTCCCGATCACGCTCGATCCAGCAGTTGATGGTGTTCGCCCCACCCGCGGACAGGGCACCACCGAGCAGGACCGCGCCGATCAACCCGAGCGACGGGAGCTTGCCGGCGGCAAGGACCATCGCCGGCACCGTCGTCACGAGGAGCAACTCGATGACCCGGGGCTTCGTGAGCATGACGAACGCCCGGATCGTGGACAGCAGCGACGGCCTCCGAACAGCCGGGCTGGCCGACGCGAGTTCCTCCGGTACCGCAGTCACGACGGGCGACGGTAGCAGTGACCCCCATGGGCTGACGAAGCAGCCCGACCGCTATTCTCCGGGCCGTGGCCGACCCGACCCCGATCCGCAGCGGCATCGACGCCAAGCACTCGATCCGCATGACGGCCGACCGGTTGCTCTGCCAGCCGTCGTCGGAGGCAGGCGAGAGAAAGTCCCGCTCCGGCATTCTGATTCCCGCGACCGCCAACGTGGACCGCCGCCTCGTGTGGGCCGAAGTGATCCAGGTCGGCCCCACGGTCCGCAACATCCAGGAGGGCGACCTCATCCTGTTCGCGCCCGACACCGGTTTCGAAGTCGAGATCCGGGCCGACGAGTACCTGATTCTGCGCGAACGTGACGTGCACGCAGTGGCCAGCGAACGCGACAACGGCCAGACCGGCCTCTACCTCTAGACGGAGTTCGGCCTGTGGATGTTCGTCTGGACGGTCGGGTCGCGCTGATCACCGGTGGTTCGCGTGGCATCGGTCTCGCGATCGCGCAGGCGATGGCGGCCAGCGGGGCACGCATCATGATCTCGTCACGCAAACCTGACGCACTCGAAGCCGCGTGCGCGACCATCGACGGGGAGTCCGCCTGGTTCGCGGCCAATGCCGGCGAGCCCGACGACGCGTCGGCGTGCATGGACGCGACGCTCGAGCGTTTCGGACAGGTCGACATCCTCGTCAACAACGCCGCGACGAACCCGTACATGGGCAAGACGATCGACATCGACCGGCCGCGCCTGGACAAGACCATCTCGGTGAACTGGGCAGGGCCCCTCATGTGGGCGCAGCTCGCGTGGGAGCGTTCGATGCGCGACCGAGGCGGGGCCGTCATCAACATCGCATCGATCGGTGGGCTCTCGGTCGAGACCTCCATCGGCGCGTACAACGCAACCAAAGCCGCGCTGTTGCACCTCACCCGCACCCTGGCCGCCGAACTCGCGCCGGGCGTCCGGGTCAACGCGATCGCGCCGGGACTCGTCAAGACCGACATGGCCCGGGCGCTGTGGGAACCCAACGAAGCGGCGATCGCCAAACTGCTACCGGCAGGACGGCTCGGCGAGCCGGCGGATATCGCCAACGCCGCGGTGTTCCTGGCGTCCGACGCCGCGAGCTGGATCACCGGTTCCACCCTCGTCGTCGACGGCGGCGCTCTCCTCCGCGCCTGACTCTCCGCCGTAGTGCTCCCGCCTCAGCGCCGGAGGGACCTTGCGTCAGGCAGGCAGCAAGAGGGTGGTCAGTCGCGGAGCCAGGTCACGCTGATGCGGTGGCGCTGTGCCAGTTCGGCGTAGGCCTCGGGATTGGCCTTGACCCACATCTCGGCCGGAGACCCTTCCACCTGTCGTTTCACCACCGCGGGGGCGCCGGCCGCGAGCACTCCGGGCGGGATCGTGGTCCCGGACGCCACGACCGAACCCGCCGCGATCAGCGCCGCCGGCGCCGATGCTGGCCCCATCCAACACGATCGAGCCGTTGGCCACCAGACACTCGGCGCCGAGGATCGCGCCGTGCACCACACAGTTATGAGCGACGGTGGCACCGCGACCCACCTCGGTCGTGAGCCCGGGCGGACCATGGAGCACCGCCCCGTCCTGGATGTTCGCACCCGCCCGGATCACGACCGGTGCGTAGTCCGCCCGGATGACCGCGCCGTACCAGACCGAGGCACCGGCCTCGACGATCACATCACCGACGAGGGTTGCCGTTGGGGCCACGAACGCGCGCGCATGGACCTGGGGCGCGAGCCCTTCGAACGAGTACTGCGGCATGGCGGCCTCCCAGCTCAGGCGGATTTCCGCGTCGGTCGCAGGACGACCGGCACCGAGACAGGGTGGGCGACAGGCGGAACCGCCGCCGCAAGTCGCGCATCGAGGTACTCCGCGACCGATTCGTAGAGCGCGTCACCCACCATCTTGCGAATCTCCACCTCGGAGCTGCGATAAACCGGCTCCGCACCCACGAACGCTTCGGGGGCCTCCGTGCACCACCACGCGAACTCGGCGCCGCCATCGCCCCAGCCGTGCCGGGCGAACTCGGTGAAGCGGTGGTACACGATGCCGTCCTCGGCGTCCTCGTCGTACTCCTCGATGTTGCGCAGCGGCACCTGCCAGCACACCTCGGGTTTCACGTCGCTGTGGTGCACACCGGTCCGCTCGGCGTGAATGTGGAAAGCACACCCCGCGCCGCCGGCGAACCCGGGGCGATTCAGAAAGATGCAGGCGTCGTCGACCAGACGGGTACGAAAATCGCCCTTGCCGACCTTCGCCCACACCCCCTTCTTGCGGCCCTTCTTGGCGAACTGCCACTCGTCGTCGCTCAGCTTCGCGGCGACCTTCTCCACGTGCTTGCGATCCTTGGCATCCGCGGCGTGCGCGCCGTAGGAGCAGCAGCCTTCGTTCTGCTCGGGCGCCTTCTCGACCAGCACCCCCTGGCAACCGCGTCCGAAGATGCACGTGTGCGAGGACGTGAGGTACGTGACGTCGAAGTGCCAGACGTGACGCTTGCGCTTGGGGTCGGGGAACGTCACCCATTCGCGGACGGGACCGGTCATCTCACAACTCCAAGGGTTCGGGTTGAGTCATCACTGCGCTGCCGACCGCCGCGAGCTCGTGCCAGAGCTCACCGACCGCCAGCAGACCTTTCCAGAACTGATCGAGAACGATTCGTTCGTTCGGGGCATGGATCTGATCGTCGGGGAGACCCACCCCGAGGAAGACGACTGGTGCCCCGAGGACCCGCCCCAGCGCCTCCTCGGGACCGCTGCCGCCTTCCCGCGTGAAACGGCACGGCCGGCCCCACACCCGCTCGATCGACCGCGCCGCGGCCATCACGGCCGGGTGGTCCAATGGGGTGAGTGCCGGCGCGACGGCCCCAAACGGCGTGACCGTGTAGTCGACGCCGTCGGGAACCGTCGCCGCGAGCCACGCCAGAAAGGCATCGCCGACTGCCTCGGGCGACTGATCGGGCACGAGACGGAACGTCACTTTGATACTCGCGGTCGCGGGCACAATGGTCTTCATGCCCTCGCCGGCGTAGCCGCTCGCGAGCCCGGTGACCTCCGCCGTCGGTCTGACCCAGATCCGTTCGAGCGTCGAGAACCCGTGTTCACCCGCCAGGGTGGCGCCACCGGCGTTGGTCGAGAACTCCTCCATTGCGAACGGCAGTGCACCAATGGCCTCACGCACCGATTCAGTCACCGGTCGGACCGAATCGTAGAAGTTGGGAAGCGTCACACGGCCGGCGTCGTCGTGGAGCGCCGTGACGACCGTGGCCGCGACGTGCGTCGCATTTCGAACCGCGCCACCGAAGCTGCCCGAGTGGAGGTCCGTCGAGGAGGTTCGCAACTCGACACCGAAAGCCACCAGTCCTCGCATCCCGGTGCACATCGACGGCGTGTCCGCCGACCACATAGCGGTATCGGAGACCACCACCACATCTGCGTCGAGCAGAGCTTGCTCACGAACCAGGAGGTCCTCGAAGTTCGGACTGCCAACCTCCTCCTCGCCCTCGACGAGAAATTTCGAGATTCACCGGCAACCGCCCGTCGGCGGCGAGCAGCGCCCGAACCGCCTCGAGGTGGTACAGCACCTGCCCCTTGTCGTCGACGGCACCGCGTGCGAAGAGCTGTCCATCTCGGACCTCGGGCCCGAACGGCGGCGACACCCACGCATCCAGCGGATCCACCGGCTGCACATCGTGATGCCCGTACACGAGCACCGTCGGTGCCCCGGATGCGTGCAACCATTCGCCGTAGACCGCGGGATGGCCCGCGGTCTCCAGGAGCCGAACCTGCTCCAAGCCCACCTCACGCATCCGTCGAGCACACCAGTCGGCCGACGTCCGCACATCCGGCGCGTGGGCCGGGTCGGCCGAGATCGCCGGGATCCGCAGCCACTCGACCAACGTCTGCAGGATCTCCTCGCGCGACTCGGCGACGAATGCCGTCAGGACCGGTTCACTCACGACCACTCCACCACGGGGCCGAATGTAGTGGCGCCCGTCGGTAGCATCGGCGCATCGTCACGAATCCGGAACGCCGCGCCGCCCTCGTTGCCGCCCTCGGTCAGGCCCTGCGCGCCGATCAGGTCCGGATCGACCCACTCGAGTTGACCCTGTACCGGCGCGACGCCGGCACCGCCATGGGCCGGGCCGGCGTGGTCTGCTTTCCCACCTCGACCGTGGAGGTCGCGCACGCGGTCACCGTGGCCGCGGCCCACGGAGTGCCCTTCGTGGCCCGGGGGAGCGGCACCGGGCTCGCCGGCGGGGCGACGCCCCTCGATGATGCACTCGTGATCGTCACAACCCGGATGAACCGGATCCTCGAGGTGGATCCCGACGCGCGCGTGGCCTGGGTGGAGCCCGGCGTCCTCAACCTGGATCTCTCGCACGCAGTCGCGTCACTCGGACTCCACTACCGCGCCCGACCCGTCCTCGCAGCAGGCGTGCACGATCGGCGGCAACGTCGGCACCAACGCCGGAGGTCCGCACTGCCTCGCGGCGGGTGTGACCTCGGCCCATGTCCTGGCCGTCGAAGTCGTACTGCCGGACGGCACCGTCGCGATGCTCGGCGGCCTGGAACCCGACACCCCCGGTTTCGACCTTCGCGGGCTGTTCGTCGGGAGTGAGGGCACGATGGGAATCGCGACCCGCATCGCCGTGCGGCTCACGCCGGACCCACCCGCCGTCCGCACGCTGCTCGCCGACTTCACCGCCATCGACGACGCCGCGGCCACCGTCTCGGCGGTCATTGCCTCCGGCATCGTCCCGGCGGCCATCGAGATGATGGATGCGCAGGCGACGCGGGCAGTCGAGGACTTCGTCGGCGCCGGACTCCCACGGGACGCGGATGCGGTGCTGCTCATCGAGGTCATCGGCCTTCCCGACGGGGTGGCCAAGCAGTCCGAGGCGATCGTGCAGATCTGTCGCGAGCACGGAGCCCGCGACGTACGCGTTGCCACCGATGCCGACGAACGTGCCACATTGTGGAAAGCCCGGAAGTCCGCGTTCGGCGCGGTCGCCCGGATCGCTCCCGACTACTACCTCCATGACGCAGTGGTGCCACGCACGCGTCTCGTGGAGGTCGTCCGCGCGGTGTACGAGATCACCGAGCGGCACGCGCTGATTTGCATGAACGTCTTTCATGCCGGCGACGGCAACCTCCACCCCCTCCTGGTGTTCGACGGTAGGGAACCGGGAATCTGGGATCGGGTGCACGCGGCGGGCGATGAGATCCTCGACGTCTGCATCGAGGCGGGCGGTGTGCTTTCCGGCGAACACGGCATCGGCCTCGAGAAGCGCGACGCCATGCGCCGCTACTTCGGACCCGACGATCTCGACGTGCAGGCCCGGCTGCGCGATGCCTTCGATCCGGACGGCATGGCCAACCCGGACAAGGTGCTGCCTCGGGGCAGTCGTTGCGGCGAACTCCAGACAATTCCGGCCGGCGCATGGGTGTGAGCGCCGCGCCTCGCCGCGACCTGGCCACGACCTACGCCGCCACCGCGACCGACGTGCTCGCCGCGGATCATGTCGTGGCGGTCGGGAGCCGGACGCACGCCGAGATCGGCGGTCCGGTCACACGCGCCGTTGACGTCGCGGTCGCCGGTGGGATCGTCGCACTCGAGCCTGCCGACCTGACGATCACCGCCGCGGCCGGCACGACCGTTCGCGAACTCGAAGCGGCCCTGGCTGAACACCGGCAAGGCTGCCCCCTGGATCCCCGAGACCCGAACGCCACCATCGGCGGCACCCTCGCGGCCGGTCTGTCGGGCGTACGGCGACTCGGACTCGGACCGCTGCGCGACACCCTGCTCGAGGTCGTCGTCGTCCTTGCGGATGGACGGGTCGTGCGCGGGGGCGGTCCCACGGTCAAGAACGTCACCGGCTACGACCTGCCCCGCCTCCTCGTCGGCTCGCTCGGCACGCTCGGCGTCCTCGTCGAGGTCACCCTCCGGACCCGACCCCAGCCCGCGGCGGCCGGGTGGTTTCGGGCGCCGGACGACACCCCGGACCTGTTGCACCGGCTGGTCGCCCCCGTCGCGATTCTCAAAACGATGGCGGGCGACTACGTCAGGCTCGAAGGCGACCCGGCCGACCTCGCGGCCGAATGTCGCACCCTCGGCCTCGAAGCAACTGATGCGCCCCCGTTGCCCGACGGCCCCCATCGCGGTCGTATCTCGGTCCCACCGGGACGGTTGGGTCGGACCGTCGAGTCGCTGACCGGTCGCTCCGGACTGCGTTCAGTAGGAGAGGTCGGCGTCGGGACAGTGCACGTCGCGACCGATGACGAAGCCACGCTCGCGTGGGCCCGCACCACCGCGGAAACGCACGGCGGTTGGATGCTCCGGGAGGCCGGCGCTCCGGGACTCGACCCCTTCGGCCGCGAGGTCGCAGCGAGCGATCTTCAGCGCCGGATACGAACCGCACTCGATCCCACCGGCAAACTCGCGCCCGGACGGGTCTCGGCGACGGAGCCGCGGTGAAGACGCTCTCGAACCAGCTCGGTCTCGACGAAGGTGAGCTCCTCGCCTGCGTCGGCTGCGGCCTCTGTCTCCCGCACTGCCCGACGTATCGGACCTCGGGGGACGAGATCGCATCACCGCGAGGGCGCATCACCGCGATGCGTGCCGTCGTCGACGGCGACGCGATCGTCGACAACTCCTTTGTCGCGGCCATGGACGCCTGCGTGCAGTGCCGCGGCTGCGAGGCCGCGTGTCCATCCGGTGTCGAGTTCGGCCATCTGATCGAGGACGTTCGCACCGCCCTCGCCCCCCGCCGTCCACGGCTGCGTCGGGTCGCCGAGGCGGTCGGGCTCCGCGGAATCCTGCCCCATCCGCGGCGGCTGCGCGCCGCCACCGTCGCGCTGGCCCTCGCTCAACGGGTCCACTTGGTGCCGGATCGGCTGGGGATCCCACCGCTACCGATCCGTGCACCGGACCCGCTCACCACGGACGCCGATCCGGAGGCCTATCTGTTCACGGGATGTGTCATGGACGCGTGGGATCGCGACACCCACCGCGATGCGCTCGCCCTCATGCGCGCGACCGGAACCCGCGTCGGACTCGCCGGCGCCGGCGGCGCTTGCTGCGGTGCACTGCACATCCATGCGGGTCGGAGGGCGGACGCCGTGGAGCTGGGACGACGGGTCATCGACGCCTTCCCCGGTGATGCGCCGGTGGTCGTCGACAGCGCCGGGTGCGGCGCAGCGCTGCTCGACTACGGCCGGCTGCTCGGCACGGACGAGGCGGGAGGATTCGCGGCGCGGGTGGTGGACATCGCGACATGGCTGGAGGCACGCCCGCTCAGCCTCGACCGGCAGGACCAGGTGGTCGTGATCTCGGACCCGTGTCACCTCCGCCATGTCCAACGGGCGCAGGAACCCGTGCATCGGCTCCTCGCGATGGCCTACGACATCCGTGTCCCCGACGACGACGGACTGTGTTGTGGTGCGGGTGGCGCGTACGCCGCAGCCGAGCCGGACCGTGCCCGAGCCATCCGAGACCGCAAGGTGGCGTCGCTCCGCAGCGCCGCCGGCGTCGACGAGTTCATCGTCGCCGCGGCCAACCCCGGCTGCACCTGGCACCTCGCCGCGGCTGGGCTCACCGTCGTGCACCCCGTCACCCTCCTGGAGGCCGCCCGTGGACCTGACTGACCTCGCCGAACGACTGCGCACGATCGAAGAGGATCTCCGCGACCGGGCGTACGACGCGCTCCGGCAGGCTGCGACCGGCGACGAGGATGCCGCGGCGACGGAGAAGCGTCTCCTCCAGGCCCGGCGCGCCATCGCCCGGGCAATCAAGGCGCTCGACCCCGGCGGCGGCTTCGACGCCGGACCGTGACGGGTCCCGCGCTCGTCTGGTTCCGACGCGACCTCCGCGTCGTGGGCAATCCCGCCTGGGAGGACGCGATTCGTGACGACCCTGAACCGCTGGGGCTGGTCGTCCGGGACCATCGGCTCCTGACCTCGGCCGGGGCCTTCCGGCAGGAGGCGTGGACCAAAGCCGTGGAAGCCGTCGCCGATCGCCTCGGATCCCGGCTCCTGATCCGTGACGGTGACCCCAGCATCGTCGTACCTACGGTCGCGCGAGAACTCGGAGCGACGCGGGTTCTCGTCAACAGTGACGTCACCCGATCCTCGACCGAGCGCGACGCAGCCGTCGCCGCGAACCTCCCGGTTCCACTCGGCGCCTCCTGGGGAACCCTGGTCCACCCTCCCGGATCGATCTTGACGAACGCCGGGGCAGTACCCCTGGTCTTCGGCGCCTTCTGGCGGCGGTGGCAGAGTCGCGACGTTCGCGACGACCCGGTCGACCCCGCGAGCCCCGCGGCCCGCCTCCTCGAGAACTTCCTCGCCCATCGGCTTCGTCGCTACGTCGGGGACCGAGACGACCCGGGTGTCGACGGCACTTCCGAGCTCTCCGTGGCTTTGAAGGTCGGTGCCATCTCGCCGGCTGCGCTCGTACGTGCGGCCCGGGACCATGCCGCCATCGGGGGCGCGGACGCGGAGCCGTTCGTCCGCCAGATCGCCTGGCGCGATTGGTTCGCGCACCTGCTCGCCGAGCGACCCGACCTCGAAGATCACGCCCTGCGACCCGAGTACGACCGGATCGTGTGGCGTTCCGACCCCGAAGGATTCGCCGCGTGGACCCGCGGCGAGACCGGGGTCCCGATCGTCGATGCGGGGATGCGCCAACTTCACGCGACGGGCGGGATGCACAACCGCGTGCGGATGATCACCGCTTCATTCCTTGTCAAGGACCTCCTCGTCGACTGGCGTCGGGGCGAGCGGCATTTCCGCCGGTGGCTCGCCGACGGCGATGTCGCCCAGAACGTCGGCAACTGGCAGTGGGTGGCGGGGACCGGCCCAGACGCGGCACCGTATTTCCGGGTGTTCAACCCCGTGCGCCAAAGCCGGAAGTTCGACCCGACCGGCCGGTACCTCCGGCGCTGGCTGCCGAACTCGCCGGCCTGGCCGACGACGCGATCCACGAGCCGGCGACGCTCGGTCCCCTCGAACTCGCCGCCGCCGGCGTCGTGTTGGGCGAGACGTACCCGGCGCCGATCATCGACCATGCAGTCGCCCGGGAGCGCGCGATCGCGGCCTACCGCCGCGCTCGTTCCGGTTGAACGGCGGCCGCCCTTGCGGCGGCTCAGAGGGCGTTGAGCGTGTCGATGAGTCGACGGAGGCGAGCCCACCGGTAGTTGTCGAACCGCAGCACGACCCGGTCGAGGTGAACCTCGTCCCCGTCACGTTCTTCGTGCGGCGTGGGTCCCGACACCCTGATCTCACCCGACGCCACGATGTCGGCGAAATCCGTGTTCAGACGGGCGCATATGGTTATCGGCGCCCGGACACGTGAAGCCGGCACATTGCCCGTTCTTCGTTCACTGGCAAAATGGTTTATCAGGCGGCTGGCTTCGTTTGTATGCGGTGTAAAAATCAAGGATCTGAACTCGGGACTCCGTCTGTTTCGACGCAAAACAGCCCTGAAATTTTTCAATATTCTTCCGGAGGGCCATTCCTGGGTAAGCACAATCACCATAGCATATTTAAGCACCGGATACACCGTCGGGTTTCACCCCATCTCCTATTTTCCGAGAAAAGGTTCGTCCACTTTTCATCCGATCAAAGATACAGCCAATTACATTGCTCTGGTGATTCGCACAATAATGTTTTTTAATCCGCTGAAATTCTTTTTTCCTCTCAGTCTTTTTTTATGTTTATTCGGATTAATCAAATTGGTGTATGATTGGCGGATACTGAAAGATATCAGGGAATCAGATATCATGATTCTGATCATCGGTGTTCTGGTTCCCCTTCGATTTATGACCTGATTGTGCGTCAACACCAACATCAATACCTTGATCTTGAGTAGCCTGTTTCACCATGAACTCATTCAGAAACCGGGATTTCCTGAATCATGTTTGCGGCATACAACTTATTTATCCCTGCCTTATTTTTCTTGTTTTTTTTCAGCTCTATCTCATGACAATGTGTCCGACGGTTTACTGGGAAGACTCATCGGAATTCATTACGGCAGCGCATTCTCTTGGAATAACCCACCCGACAGGATATCCGACCTACTGCATAATCGGAAAATGCACGGGGTACCTTTTTCTTGGCGACATCCCCTATCGGGTCAATCTTGTTTCTGCATTGAGTGCAGCGCTGGGAATCACGTTATTCTCCCTGGTCATGGTTCACTTTTTCAGGCGTTTACAACCTGGCACCTCCCGTCCTGCGTTCAACGCCGGTATATTGTTTGCCGTGTTTTATGCGGGATTCCTTTCTCCCTGGTGGTCTGAAGGTGTTGTTGCGGAGGTTTACGCATTAAACATCTTTTTCACCGTTGTCCTCCTGTTGATTCAACGTATCCTGTCGGAGAAAAAAAGCCTCCGGTTGATTTTTCTTTTCCCGTTCGTTTATGGGTTGGCTCTCTCCAATCACATGACCCTGGGACTCTATTTACCTGTATTTTCGATTTTTTTTCTCGCCACACTGTTGAAAAAAAGAATCGAGTGGAGAAACCTGGCTTTTATCTGTATGTTCGGTATCATCGGTTTAACACCCTATTTTTACACGGTGTGCAGGGCAGGTTCCGGATCCAATGAAAAACTGGTTTTTCCTTGACCGGTTTATCTATTTCAAAGAACATTTGCTGGCTTCACATTACAGCGAACT